>NZ_JAIXNE010000002.1:0-1353450 GCF_020328055.1 Fulvivirga sedimenti | reverse complement strand
GGGGCTTTTTTTATTGTTGAGGGAATAATTTCTGTATCTGTTTACTAACCTCAAAAGTTCTGTTACATGTCACCTGATGCGATATTCGCGTTGGGTGTTCTGTTGATGGCGTATTCTTTTACGAATGCTTTTTCAGTTTCGGGGTTGAGTTCCACACGTACCCATCCGAGGTATGATTTTCCATCTTTCACAAGTTTCACGCCGAGGTACTGGGCACGGTCACCAGACCAGGTTCCATTCCAGTTGAGGGACTCACCGTTATAAACCGATTCGATGATCTCACCGTGTGCCTCGCTCCAGCGAACATTACCGCGTGGCATATCCATGGAGATGTTTTCACCTTTTTCAGTGATGGCGGCACTTCCGGCAATATCCATTACCTGGTGATCCTGCAATGCCTGGATGATGTATTTGGTGTGTACACTTCCTTCAAGACCTACCGATACGGTTTGGAAAACGAAATCGTTTTTACCGTCACGATCGATATCGAGGTAGTAAGGACTTGCGTAACCGAAGCTGGCTTCAGTAGCAGGAACGAAATGAGCGATGGTAGAGGCTTCGGGTTCCACAGACGCGGGGCGTTCAGTGTTGACGATCAAAGCAAATGTTATCAGGGTTGAAAATAAGAGTTTCATGATTGTTGTATTTTGAGTTTTTGACCTTCTTTGTTGTTGTTGTAATTATTTTGAGTTTTTGACCTTTGTTGACCTGTCTGTTAAATGGCAAGGGTGGTGCCAATAAGTTAACACGCACTAAATCAGGCGATTAGCATTTTTCGGCCATCGGAAACTGTACGAAAATGAACAAAACAGGTGTACACTTTCGTAAAAATGAGCATCAGAATTCAGGGAATGGATTAATCGGATGATCTCAATTTTTTAGTGAGCAGAAATACAACGGAAAGAATGGCTATAGAAACCAGACCCCCCAGTAGTTCATTCTGGTTCAATCCGAATAAAAGTATGATAACCACTACGGCGGCGGCGACGGGTACAGTATATCCGCCAGGAATTACAAATACACCTTTTCCTGCGGAGGTTGTTTTTCGCAAATTGAAAATTGATAATACTACGCCCAGGTAGAGAAGAAGAATAAACGAACTTGACATGACCGCGAGATACTTAAAGTTACCTACGATGGACAGGATAAATCCTGTGCCGGCATAGACGATGATGGCGATGTAGGGGGTTTTATATTTCGGGTGAATTTTAGATAAACTTTTTGGAGGAATGATGTTATCGCGTGCTGCGCCGTAAAGCATTCGGGGCAGGCTTAGAATTTCGCTGGACATGGTACCGAACATGGATATAGCTGCGGCGATAGTCAGGAAAGTGAACCCCCAGGGCCCGAATATCCTGCCGGCGACTTCGGCCAGCGGACTTTCTGTGTAGTCGCCAAGGGTATCGCCTAATACCCCCTGCGATACCACCTGGATCATCACATAGATAAACAACACGCCAAAAATGGCAACAAATATTGCTCTTGGAATGATCCTGGATGGATTTTTAACCTCTCCGCTTACAGTAAGTCCGGATTCTGCACCCTGAAAAGCAAAGAATAACAGGAGGGAAGTCTGGAGGAGATTTGAAAATTCCGGTGTTTCTTCCCATGCGAGGTTAGCAGGATCTACTTCCGTCCAGCCCATTACAATGAGAACAAGGATCGGAATTAATTTCACCAGCGTAATAAATTTTACCAGGCCGATGCCCTGCTTTATTCCCAGGACATTTATCAGTGTGAGTCCGCCAAAAATCATGAACATAACCAGCGTTCTGTAAATCCATTGATCGAGTATCGGGAAGAAGGTTTTTAAAATATCAACAACTGCATTGGATACAGCGCCATCAGAAAACAAAGCGGAAAGCAGGAAGAAATTGGCGGCCAGGAAGCCGGCATATTTTCCGAAGGCTTCTTCAATATAGGAATACGGTCCCCCGGTTTCAGTTACCCGGCTTCCGGCTTCGGCGAAGCAGAGCATGACAAGGCTCACGAGTAACCCGCAAACAAAGTATGCCAGGATGCTGGCAGTTCCTAATTTCGCTGCAACCAGGGCCGGCAAAACAAAGATGCCGGCACCTATCATGATATTTACAAGATTTGCACTTAACCCCCAGAGTGTAATTTCCCGTTTGAGGTCTTCTTTCGGCTGATTGATCAAATGATAAGATTGTTTTCTCAATATAGAGAAAGAACACAACTTAACAAGTTTTGCGAGATCCTATTCGCTTCTCAGCGCATTCACGGGATTTGTCTGTGCGGCTCGTCGTGCCTGATTTGATACTATCAGTAAGGCAAAACCCAGCGCGGTAATGCCTGCCATTGGGAAAACCCACCAATGCAATGCTGTCCTGATCTCATATTGCTCAAGATATTGGTCCAGAAGATACCAGGCCATGGGTGTCGCGATGGCAAAGGAAATAAGTACCAACCAGGTAAAATCCTTCGACATTAATCCAACCAGGCTCGTCACCGATGCCCCGAGTACCTTCCGGATTCCAATTTCTTTTGTTCGCTGTTCTGCCATAAAGGAGGCAAGTCCGAAAATTCCCAACCCTGTGATGATTGCAGCCAGTGAAGCGAAAATAATCGCCAGTGTATGCGTCAATTTAATGTAGGTGAATTTCTTTTCGTATTCTACGTCTACGAAGGTATAATCAAACGGGTAGGCCGGATTGAGGCTGGAATAAACCTCTTCAACCTGGTTAAGGGATGTTTGGACATCCTGGTTGCGGTTTAGCCGAAGGGTGATCACACCGCCCCAGTCCTGCAGCACCATGAACATAGGTTTAACATCCCGGTACAATGATTCCATGAGCACATCTTCCACCACTCCGATCAATGTATATTTATCCCCCCACAAATCCAGTTCGGTGCCAATGGGGTCCTCGAGTTCCATGATATCCAGCGCTGCTTTATTTACAATCATCGCCGTGGTGTCGCTTTTAAAATCCTTTGAAAAATCCCGTCCGTGCAGTAGTTTGATCCCCATGGTTTTGGTGTAATCGTATTCTGTGGTAAGCGTACTGAAGATGATACGCTCTTCTTCCGGTTTACCGGGCCATCCCAGGAAGTTATTGGATGTTACCTGGGTAACGGCACTGTTGGAGCGTGTCATGGATTCCACGGCCCCCGAACGCAGCAGTTCGTTTTTAAATACGTCGTACTTTTCCCTCAATTCCTCAGTATATTCCATGGTGATCAGTTTTTCCTGATCATAGCCGAGCTGCCGGCTTCGTACCGTATCGATCTGCTGAAAAATGACTACGGTGCCCACCATCAGGATGATTGCTACACCGAATTGTATTACCACCAATACTTTCCTTGGCAAGCTTGCATTTTTTCCGACTTTGATGGACCCCTTAAGGGTTCGTACCGGATTAAATGCCGACAGGTAGAAGGCAGGGTAACTTCCTGCAACGATTCCGGTGATGAGCACAAGTGCCAGCGACCATAACCAGAATTTTCCAGAGGTATAATTCAGAACCAGTTCTTTTTCAACGAGCGTATTGAAGTAGGGAAGAGCCAGTATTACAATGCCCATTGCCAGGATAAAAGCAATGGTTGCAATGATGATGGATTCCCCGAGAAACTGTATGATCAGTTCAGTTTTCCCCGAGCCAATACTTTTTCTGATCCCGACCTCTTTCGCGCGGTTCTGCGACCTGGCTGTTGAAAGGTTCATGAAATTTATACAGGCAATTACCAGTATGAAAATGGCGATAATAGTAAACAGGCGAACATATTCGATGATTCCCCCGGATTCAACACCTTCTTCAAAACTTGAATATAACCTCCAGCGTGGCATGGGGTACAGAAACAGGAAACGCTCGAAATCGCCTTCTTCCATGTGTTCGTTGATGATGTTGGCAATATTCGCTTCGGCAACAGCATGGTTTGCAGCATCGTCCAGCTCAACAAAAACCTGGAAGGAATTATTTCCCCAGTTGTCCATATTATCCCGTACCCATTCATTGGACTGTTCACGATAGGACCAGGGGATCAGCATGTCAAATTCGAAACTTGAATTGGATGGAACGTCCTTCAGAACAGCTGTTACCTGAAGATCAGCCTCATCATCCAGACGGACAATTTTATTGATAGGATCTTCGTCGCCAAAAAGCGATTTGGCCAATGATTCTGAAAGAACGATGGAGGTAGGTTCGTCCAGCGCGCTGGACGGGTCTCCTTTGAGCAACGGAAATTCAAACATCTCCAGGAATTCTTCGCTCACATAGAATCCGCGGTTGGTGATTTTCTTTTCCCCGACTGTGACCAGGTGATCATATCCCCAATCGGTAACGACTGAATTTACAATACGTACGTCGGCATCCTTGATGGCCTCATACAATGGAAGCGGGACGGAGGTCCAGCTATTGATGGTACCGCTGTATTCTGCGTTGATCCATACCTGGTTGAGCCTGTCGGCCTTGGGAATGAAATCATCGTAGGAACTTTCATGATCAACCCATAGAAGGATCAGTACGCTGCAGGCGATGCCAATCGTGAGGCCTGTAATATTTATAAAGGAATAAAGACGGTTCTTACGGAGGTTCCGAAGAGCAACCAGGATGAAATTGCGTAACATGCAGTTGTTGTTGAGTTGTTTGACCTGTACTACAGCACGAGTGCCTTATAAGTATAAGACTGCATTCAACTCAAAAGGTTGCACCGGATCGGCATGTTTTTATGATCTTTCCGGAACCGGCTAATTTTTGCTCCTGTAAATCAGTCAGATTTTGTGCTGAACCTATGCATTCGCCGCCAGTTGTTCCCGCAGGACAGATTCATCTGAAAACTGGTGTACCTCGAAACCAGTATCCACGGTGGTGGATTTATTCCTGATGTTCCCGGCTGAAACTTTGGAAAAGACCTCGGATGGATCCAGCAACTGGGCATGATACAACTTTTTACCTTTCAGGTGATCCATCATTCCGGGCAGAAGAACATCCACTACCCAGCGCTGTGAATTCAGACTTATAACACCCATTTTACGGATATCGGCTACAAATTTATGCGTATCCAGTTCCCGAAATGCATTCAGAACTGCGGTATTGATCTGAATAAAATGCTCTTCATTTTTAACCCGACCGGTATATTCAAGAAAAAGGGCATTCAATTCCCTGTCATAATAAATACGAGCCGAGTCGTCCTGATAATATTCTTTCATATCCCATGATTGTTTAGAGCGGGCAATTTAACCAACCAGGAATAGTTGTTTCAACACATAATTCAGTCAAATCTTACGTTGAGGGAAATTTTTCTTTATTAAATGGTGATGGATGTGAAATGATCAATTCGAGTGACTGACTATGACAAAGATCAGGTATTGTATTTTTTAGTAATCCTATATTGTCGGTCATTTCAAGAATTCAGAGAAGGGAGATATATGATCAGGAAGGCTCAGATGAAGAATGTACAGATCTTGTCGGTCTGTATTGGTATTGTTTACTTATGGTTTGGTTTTCTGAAATTTTTCCCCGGTACCAGTCCGGCAGAAGGCCTTGCCAAGAACACTATTCATATGCTCACGATGGGTTTTATTCCGGACCAGGTCTCTTATTTGATGCTGGCTGTCTGGGAAACCGGATTGGGCATTTTATTCCTCCTTACGTATCGGCGGAAATGGGTGATTTACCTGGCACTGGCACATATGGTTTGTACGTTTACACCACTGATCTTTTTCCCGGAAGTATCATTCCAGTCGGCCACACCGGCATTAACGCTGACCGGCCAGTATATCATTAAAAACCTTGTGATCATTGCAGCGCTCATCACAGTCTATCCGGCTGATGCGATGCCGAAGCAGGAAACGGGAGCCAAGGGTTCACCTGCCGCATAGTGTGAATATTCGTATCTTGAGGGTCATGATAAGATTCCTGATCATTCCGGCCGCAATGCTGTTCTCCTTTTGCGGGAGTCCGAGGCAATCATTTGATCCGGCACTTGTTTCGGGAGAGGTTATGCAAATGCTGCATGAATATCATGATGCCATGGCAACGGGCGGACTCATGGCAGAGTTTGATTATCTCGATTCATCGAAACAGTTCTTCTGGATTCCACCTGGTTATAATAGTGCTCTTGATTATGATTCAGTTAAAGCAATTCTTGTGCAGAATGCACCTGCCATGGAATCGATGGAGCTCGAATGGGAGTCTCTGATGATCTTTCCACTCTCGGAAGAGGCAGCAAACTTTCATGGTATTGTTCACAGCGTTTCCAGGGATACTTCGGGCAATGTGTTTGATGTTCGGATGATTGAATCCGGAACAATTGTTCGGCGTCCGGCGGGCTGGAGACTGTTGAATGGGCAAACCTCTTTATTGCTGTCAGAAAATTATTAAAACAAGCCAGTTTTGTGTTAGTCGATTTTTTGCGGAGTCCATAACTTTTAAAAAAAAATGAAAACTTGTTTTATGACACTGGTTTTAATCAGTGTGTTTTTTGGGCTGGAAGCTCAGGAAACAGATCATATTCCCGGAATGGATCAGACAGTTAAAACGCGGGAAATGCGCTATCGGGAACCTGTACTTGCAGGTATTTTGTCCGCACTAATTCCCGGCGCTGGACAGCTTTATAATCAGCAAACGGTTAAAGGAGTAATTTTCATGGGCGTATTTGTGGGGAGTGCCATTATGGTGCTTTCAGATTATAATTATGATTCGATTTACAATGAATCCGGAAGCAGTACAACGGCAGTAGTTGGAGGAGTAATTATGTTTGGAATTTGGGTGACGGCAATAGTCGACGGGGTTATATCGGCAAAGAAAATCAATCAGAAGTACGGACTGTCATTGGAATTTCGTCAAATACCCTCCCTGGAAAATGTGGGTGTGATGGGTTCGGTTCCGTCCCTGACCGTCAGTTTTACTCTGGGCAAATAGAAAAAATTGTCCTGAGGAAGACATCAGGGTTGTTAATGATGAATTTGACAATCCCGGAACTCCTGTATCCGTACAATTCAGAAAAGAAAAAGCAAAATGAGGAAATTTGGTATTGGCATTTTATTGCTACTGTGTGTGAACCTGGTATTCGGACAGGAGATATTTCAGACCAAGGCGGGGGCGATCAAAGGATATGATCCGGTCGCCTATTTTACAGAATCGAAGCCGGTGAAGGGCAAAGAGCAGTTTAAGCTGGTGTGGAATAATGCGACCTGGTATTTCGCGTCGCAGGAACATAAGGAACAATTCCTGGAAAACCCTGAGAAATATGCCCCGGCATATGGCGGGTATTGTGCTTTCGGTGTAGCCGGCGGGTATAAGGTAAAGACAGAGCCGGAGGCCTGGGCTATTGTAAATGGGACGCTCTACCTGAATTATGACCTCGGAGTTCAGAAGGAATGGAATGAAGACCGAAAGACAAACATTGAAAAAGCCGATAAAAACTGGGCCAGCCTGAAGGACGAATAGCGGGATTATTCACTCACCGCCCTGTAAAAAAGTTCAATGTCCTTCGGTTCCCCGCTTAAATAGATAAGGTCGTGCTGTCGGATGACCTCATCTGAGATGATATTGGAAATCATCACATCATCGCGTGATATGCCCAGGATGTTGACTTTATATTTATTGCGTATTTCCGCTGCCGCAATGGATTTTCCAACTATCGGTCCGTGATCTGCGATTACACGCACGCATTTGATATTCAGTAATGATTCGGCGACAGAAGTTATCTTGCCCGGTTTCTTGTGATGGGGAGACAGGAACTGGTAGTTATCATTTCTGATTGTTTCCGTGAGTAGATGGACTTCATCGATTGGCACAAGGTATTTGTGCATAACGCGTGAGAATATTTCAATAGAGGTCTCAAATTCTTCGGGAATTACTTCATCGGCGCCCAGTTGCAGCAGGTCATCAATTTCATTAACGAATCTTGTTCTGACAATCACATAGGTGGTGTGGCATATAAGACGAATATTTGATACTATCGATTTGGTTGCCTGGGGGTCGGATATTGCGATTACAATGACGCGCGCGTTTTCTGCGTGCAACTCATGGAGAATGTGCGGATGAACGGCATCTCCAAACATGATGTTCTCTCCGTTGGCTTTTTCTTTTCGAACAGTATCCGCATTCAGTTCCAGGATCATGTACGGGATATTTGCATGCCTGGCAGCCCGGGCGACATTCCTGCCGTTAATGCCATACCCAATTATAATCAGGTGATCTTTTTTCAGTATTTCAGGAGTCTCTGAAGTGACCCTGGGGGTATTCATCCGGCGGGAAATTTTGCTCCGTGTAAGCCAAAGACTGATTCGATCCGAATAGTTGATGGCGAATGGTGTCATGGCCATCGTCAGTATTGAAATGGCCAGGAAATACTGGTAGGAGACCTCACTCATCAGATTATTAGCAAGGCCTTCCCTCGAAAGTATAAATGCGAATTCCCCGATCTGAAATAACGATATGCCGGCCAGAATACAGGTACGCAACGGGTATTTAAGTACATATGCCGCTAAGCCGGCGATGGTGCCCTTGGCAATGAAAACAAGCAATGCCACGGGAATGATGATGATTAAGTTCTGAATAAAAAAACCGACATCCAGCAGCATTCCAATGGAGATGAAGAAAATGCTGGTAAACAATTCACGGAAAGGCAGTATCATGCCAGTGGCCTGGTGGCTGTAGGGTGACTCTGATATGATCAGGCCGGCAAGAAATGCTCCGAGTGCCAGTGAGAGGCCTGCTTCAGCTGTGAGGAACGCTACCGCGAAACACAATGTGATGGTGGTGAGCAGAAATAATTCCTGGTTCCGTGTTTTAACGACCAGGTTGAATAGCCTTGGAACCAGAAACCTGGCAAGAAACAGGGTGATCAGGATAACTCCGGCTGATTTAGCCAGGAGCAGCAGGATGGACATCCCGATATTTTCTGAATTGCCTGCAAGGATAGGAGTAAACAGCATCATCGGAACCACAATGAGGTCCTGGAAGATCAGGATGCCCAGTGCAATTCTGCCTTGCGGGGAGGAAATCTCGTTGCGATCCTGAAAAATTTTGAGTACGATGGCCGTGCTGGACAACGAAAAAAGGAATCCCATAAAGACACTGCTGTTCCAGGACATGCCCAGAATCAGCAGGCATAAGCCTGTTACGATTATTGTCATGCCTACCTGAACTGCGCCACCGATTATGACGGTTTTGCGTATGGCAGCCAACTGTTTCAGCGACATTTCCATTCCAATTACAAACAGGAGGAGGATCACGCCGATCTCCGACATCACTTCCACTTCTTCGGATGCCTTGACCAATGAAAGCGCATGGGGACCAATGATAATGCCGGTCGCCAGGAAGCCGATTACGGCCGGAAGTTTAAGCCGCTGAAAAATGAGTACGACAATAACCGAACTAACAAATAGAAGAAGAAGGTCCTGAAGTAATGGAAAATGCATAGCCCTTTATTTCAACGATTAAAAAGATCCAGACAGGCTTCACGTTCAATTCCCGAACAAATTTCGATGTCATACCAGGAGGCGTCGGCAACCGTGCTGGATTTAATCAGTATTTGTCTTCCGTGCTGGGCGGCATCTGCTATCGAAGCCCCGTATACCAATGTACCGATACCCGCCCAGAGAATGGCGCCCATACACATCGGGCAGGGTTCAACGGTAGAATAGAGCGTAAGGTCTTCGGGTATATCATAATCCAGTTGCTCCATCTTTCCGATTACATTGATTTCCGCATGTGCGACTGGTCCGTGCAGTTTGGTCGTATTGAATGCTCCAACGTAATTACCTTCCTCATCAACTAAAACTGCACCGAAAGCAGTTTTGCCTTCTTTGGCCAGGTCGATAGCCATCCGCATCCAGAATCTGTTGTCATGAGCAGGCATAATAAACTTCAGTTAGAGTTGTTTGTTCTGGAAATATGAGACCAAAACCTGTAAAACCCAAGGGCGGACAGGAATCTGTTTGGGATTATCCCAGGCCGCCCAAACTGGAAGAAGTAACGAAGACCATCGAAGTTTATTTTAACGGGGTGCTTCTGGTACGGTCGGCGCGAACGTACCGTGTGCTGGAGACGAGTCATCCCCCTGTTTACTATATTCCACAGGATGATGTTGCGATGGAATACCTGGTGCCGTCTGATCGCACAACTTATTGCGAATGGAAGGGCAGGGGCCGGTATTTTTCGGTTCAGGTTGGCGACAGGATGGAGCAGGATGCCGCATGGTACTATTCTGATCCGATCGGGAGGTTTGGTCCGATCAAAAATTACCTTGCCTTTTACGCGCATAAAATGGACAAATGTCTCGTAGATGGGGAGGTAGTCACCCCGCAGCCCGGCAATTTCTATGGCGGATGGATCACGAAGGATGTTGTCGGCCCGTTCAAAGGGGTTGAAGGCAGTTTTGGATGGTGATCAGGTGTAGTTAGTAGTCAGTAGTCAGTGGTCAGTAGTCAGTAGTCAGCCTGCCTGCCGGCAGGCAGGTAGTCAGTAGTTCGCCTGCCTGCCCACCTACGCTGTCCCTCCGGTGGGTAAACCGGGGAGGCAGGGATGACGATCTGAGGGAGTTTTGCCCGCCTCGATGCTGAATCTGCAACCATGCAGGAGATGACTAGTGGACTCGCGTGCCAACGGTACGCTACATTTGTAGAGAAGTATATATTTTAAATTTGGCGAGCCGCAGGTACGCTCCTTGTTACCAGATCCATGCCAAATCACATGGATTTGGACGAGAATCCTATCCGGGGTCGTAGACGGTACCTCCGCCCGGTTTGCGAACAGGATAGAAAAATCAAACAAAAAAATTAAAAATTTCGAAACTATCTCCCATATACTTGCGTTTATGAGTTTAAACATATATGTTTGAACATCTAAATAAGAAACTATGGAAACTTTAACTAAAACAACCTGGACTATTGACAACATGCACAGTGAAGTGCAATTCAAGGTAAAACACCTTGTAATTTCAACAGTAACAGGAACCTTCAAATCATTTGAAGGATCTATTGAAACTGAAAATGACGATTTTGATGGTGCTTCAGCATCATTCTCTCTTGACGTTAACAGCATTGATACCAATGTTGCAGACCGCGACGCGCACTTGAAGAGCGATGACTTCTTCAATGCTGAGAAATACCCTTCTATCACTTTCAACGGAACACTGAATAAAGTGGGAGGATCCTATAAACTTACTGGTCCTATGACCATCCGTGATTTCACGAAAGAAGTAACCCTGGATGTTGACTTTGGCGGAACTATGGTAGATGGCTACGGTCAGACCAAGGCAGGATTTGAAATAACCGGTAAGATCAACCGTAAAGAATTTGGATTGATGTGGAATATGGTTACCGAAGCTGGCGGTGTAGTGGTAGGTGACGATGTGAAACTGGCACTGAATGTTCAGGTGACAAAGAACTAATCACACTGTTGGTGATAAACAAAAAAATCCCGGATTTACCCGGGATTTTTTATTTTAAAAAGATTTTAAACTGTCAATTGATCAGATTTTGCTCCTGATCTCTTCATCATAATCCTTTACAATCGCACGCCATTCATCCATGAATCCAACCCAGCTGCCTGTGCCGTATTCTTTTTCATAAGCTTCGACTACTCCTGAATTTTCATCCCATTCAGCATACTTGTCAAAAGGCCATACGATGGCAACATCCGGTCCGTTCTTAAAGTGAACTGCACTGTTATAAATGACAAATGCTCGTCCCATATTTTTTTGCACCTTCACCATTTTTTCCATCAGCGGAGCAAAACGATATCCTTGTCCGTCTTCAAATTCTATGGACCAGGCCCGGTATTTCGTTGCGGAATTCATCATATCCACACCGGTTGATAAGTTCGTATTCAGACGCCAGATCGTAGTGGAACCATATTCTGCAATATTTGGCTCGACATTCTTTGCCCAATCCGAAACGTGGCCGCTATCGGTAGGACGATTATCGAGTGTGGCATAGGTGCCTTTCAAAACCCATACATACCAGCCGGCTTTTTCGCCGTAGTCGATGTAACGCAGCATCGCCTCGCCGTCACCGGCCGGATGATACTTCTTGTTATGTGCTGCAATGGCTGACTCGAGCGCCTGGCTCTGACCGATTTTCGGGAAAAGATAGAGGGATTCAACAATATTTGATTGTGAATAGGTAATCATGCACAGGAATAATCCCGCGACTGTTAACATAAAGCTTTTCATATAGTTTGATTAATTAGGTTGGACATATAAGTTACTTGTTTTTTCCAATTAATTTTAATTATTACAGCATTTTATTTTAATATTTTGATAAATTCGAATGATTATTTCAGTTTATAAATATTATATTAGAACAGGTATATTTTGAAGTCATTGTTCTTTTAATGATCAGAATTCCTTAATTTCAATTGCAAAAATCCGGAACCATGTATAAATCCAATCTCCCTGTACTGATTGCCCTTTGTTTCTTTTTAACCAACTGTTCTGAACCGAAAGAAAAGGTGGCAGATATTACTCCGCCGGATGCAGAGAAGCAAGCGACGGAGCTGGAGAACCTGGGGGACACGCGTGTAGACGAATATTACTGGATGAAGCTCACCGAGGACCAGCGGAATGCTTCAGATCCGGATGCACAGACCATGAAAGTGATCAGTTATCTGAACGCCGAGAATGAGTATCGTGAGAAGGTCATGGGCGAGGACCTCTCAATGGAAGATGTACTATTCAACGAGATGGTCGGCAGGATTCAGCAAGACGACAGTTCGGTACCCTACTTTGAGAACGGATACTGGTATTACACCCGCTTTGGCGAGGGGGATGACTATGCCATCTATTGCCGCAAAAAGGGTAGTCTGGACGCCGATGAAGAAATTATGTTCAATGCCAACGAAATGGGGAAGAGCCATGAGTTTTTCAGTGTTGGCAATATGGCCGTAAGTCCGGATAACAACTGGCTGGCATTTTCGGTGGATACAGTGGGCCGTCGTAAATATGCGGGTATGTTTAAGGACCTTCGGACAGGTGAAATATTGAAAGAAAAGCTTCCATTATTCTCAAGTGGTGACTGGGCTGAAGACAGCAAATCTTTCATATATACAAGGATTGACAACGAGACACTTCGGAGTTTCGAGGTTTATATGCATAAGGTAGGTACTGATGCCGGACAGGACCTGAAAAAATATACAGAAACCGATGAGACGTATTCAATCTACCTGAATAAATCAAAGTCGGGGAAATATTTCTTCCTGGCAGCCGGCAATACAGCCTCGGCCGATGTGAAATATTTATCGACTGCTACGCCACAGGGAGAATTTTTTGAATTTTATCCGCGTACCCGGGGAGTTGAGTATTCGCTGGATCATTATGGGAGCGATTTTTACGTATTAACCAACGAGGATGCCGTTAATTTTCAGCTTTTCAAAACCCCTGTGGATCAAACAGCGCCCAGGAACTGGACTACTGTTATCGGGCACCGGCCGGATGTTTTCCTTCAGAATATAGAGCTTTTCAAAAATTATCTCGTCGTAAGCGAGCGGAAAGAGGGGCTTGTCCAACTTCGAGTAATGAACCTGCAGGAAGGGACGGAACACTATATCGAATTTGATGAGGAGGCATATGTCGCTTACGTTGATATTAACCCGGAATTCAATTCGCAAACCTTGCGATTCCTGTATACTTCCATGACCACGCCGTGGACGACATATGATTACAATATGAAAACCCGGGAACGTAAAATCATGAAACAGGAGAAGGTGCTTGGTGATTTTGATCCGGAAAACTATGAAACCCATCGAATCTGGGCCACTGCGAGGGATGGTGTTAAGGTGCCGATATCGATTGTGTACAGAAAAGGTATGGTACGGGACGGGAAAAACCCGCTCCTCCTGTATGGGTATGGCTCCTATGGCGCCAGTATGGAACCCTGGTTTGATTCCCAGAAACTCAGTCTCCTGGATCGCGGCTGGATTTGGGCAACCGCGCATATCAGGGGAGGGTCTGAATTGGGCCGGCAATGGTATGAGGACGGCAAAATGTACAAGAAGAAAAACACGTTTACCGATTTCATTGATTGCGGGGAGTACCTGGTAGCCGAGAAATATACCAGTCAGGAACACTTGTATGCCATGGGCGGAAGTGCGGGTGGTTTGTTGATGGGTGCCATCACCAATATGCGACCGGATCTCTGGAACGGTGTTGTGGCACAGGTCCCCTTTGTGGATGTCATTACAACGATGCTGGATGAATCGATCCCGCTTACAACCTTTGAATACGATGAATGGGGGAATCCCAATCTCCTGGAGCAATATGAATATATCAAGGGTTATTCGCCCTACGACAACGTCAGTGATGCTGAATATCCCAATATGCTGGTAACAACCGGCCTTCATGATTCCCAGGTCCAATACTGGGAACCGGCCAAATGGGTTGCTAAACTACGTGACCATAACAAGGGTGACGGAAAAATATTCCTGTACACCGATATGGAAGCAGGGCACGGCGGCGCCAGCGGGAGACTGAACAGCCTCCGGGATGACGCCCGTGTTTATGCCTTCCTGCTCTCAATAGAATCCGAAAATGATACGGCTAAGGAAAATTAATTCGCATCAATGAGGTTCAGGGATCCGGAAGTATTCTGACTGATCTGCGGATTGCCTTTATAGCGTATGGTGGCCGCGCCGCTGATCACAAGGGTCAGTTCGATTTCACACCGGATATCCATATCTGCTTCGCCTGATACGACGATATATTGAATGTTATTATCCAGGTCGAAATTGTCGACTTCCAGCTTTCCAGATGCATTGAAGGCCAGCTCATTCACTTCTCCGGTGAGAGAGATATATGCCTCTCCGGAAATATCCAGTGTGAGGTTATCAAGGTTTATATCTCCCGAACTAATGATATCGCTTTGTCCGGAGATGGCCACTTTTTCAAGATCGGGAACCGTAATATCAATCCAAACTCCTACGTTGGTTTCAAAGCAGGTCACATTTCGCGGGTACCGAACCTCGAGAGTTCCATTGTCAACTTCCACGATAAGCGGATCATAAAGTTGTTTTTCTGCACGGATCACCACTGATTGTACCCCACCCTGCGTAATGTTGAGGTTTATCGGTCCGGAAAGTTCGACCTCATCAAAGGCGCTGACCGATTGAATATATTCGTTTACAGTTCCATCACCGCGAAGGCAAAGATCAACGTCGTCATCATTGCAGGATGCATATCCCAGCATGATGATAAGAAGGAAAAGGGAAATTTTTTTCATGTCGAATTCTTTTGAGTTTATTAAATATCAACATGAACCAATTCGGGTACAATGACAACGGAAATTAAAAAAGATGAATTTTATCAGCTATCAGAATCTACAGGATGGAATTGATCAGATGAACCATTTCCGCGGTATTACGGACATCCAGTTTTTTGAGCAGATTTTTGCGATGGCTTATAACCGTATTTGTGGCAATATTGAGATGTCCGGCGATTTCTTTCGAATTTTCTCCATTCCTGATTAAATCTGCTACTTCCCTCTCCCTGGAAGTAAGGCTGCAGATGGCTTCAATGGATTTGAACCGTTTTGGTTTCATTTCAATGTACAGTGAATGGATTTTTTTCAGCAGTGATTTCGCTTCGTTCGTTGCAACTTCTAGTTGCGCCTTATCATGATTCATGGAAATGTAGGTACTCAGAACAAAATATGTGCGTTTGGGTCCTGAAACCTGATCCAGGATGGCTGTCAGGCACTTAAGCCTCACCAGTTCACCATCGGGCCTCGTTATACCACCATCCACATCCATTATCACCGGTTTTGTGAGCAGCCGTAAATCTTTTTCGAGGTCGGCAATTTCCCGGGTGAGCTGTGCGGAAATAGGATCAATCAGTTCTTTCGGCGTAATAGACAGGATGAACATGATACCCATTTTCTGAAAATTCCGGATATCATATCCACTCACTTTTTCAACAGTCTTGCTGATCCATAAATAATCACTGGAAGAATACCAGTTTATTGCGAAAAAAGAATTCGGAATATTATTCAGACTTTCAAGGGCTGATTGGAACTCATCAATTTTATGATCCCTTTCCAGATTAAAGAAACCGATGCTTTCTTCAATTTTCATGTCTGAATTTAACAAGATATATAATGGATTTGTTTCTTGTCAATTTATTGGCTTACAAATATATCAGACAACGAACTTTATTCCCTAAATATTTTGGATTATTGGTCGTATCCACCTGTTAAAATTCTGTAACTTCAATAATGATCCAGTTTGATTATGAGCATTCAACCTATTTCGGTGATCACCTGAAGGTAGTCATCGAAGACGGTACGCTTCGTTATCGGCAGTTTACGGTAAATTTTCCAGGCAGAAGCAAGTGGATATCCCTGGAAGTGGATGAAGATAAGTTGAATGACTTTTTAGAAACGCTTCAGAACCTGGAGAGCTGTATGGAAAATTACCGTATGAAAAATCGGTTCAGCAAAAGAAAATACACCCTTTTTTGTCATACAGATAAGATTAAAAAAACAATTCATGGTGTTGATGATTTTCAGATCCCTGTGCAGCTGTGCCTGGTGAAAATGGCGAATCTTCATCCGGAACTGGAGGATGTCGTTAATGGTTAAAAGACATCATTCGGCTGACTTCATCAATGAAAACGCCCTTGCAGGGTTCTCCTGAACAATTTTTACGAATTCATCATCTGAAAATCCGTTTGCCAGCAACCGTTCCCGAAATGAGGTGAGTAGTGTTGTGTAGCCTCGAAATTCTCCACCATTCAACTCGCCCGGACTGTACCATCCCGCATCATGGGAGAGAAGCAGATGATCCAGCAGATTGTTCTCCTTTAAATTTTGAATCAACGCCAGATAGTCCTGCTGGTTATCTTCTGTTAACCCGTCAAGACTTATCCATGCACCTCTTTGTGCTGCTTCGACATGCCTGGCCGGATCCGGTTCATTCTGGGCATGCACCCAGATGAAAGCACTGGCGGGGACTCCCTCTTTTTCTAGAATTTCAAGTTGTTGAAATGCTGGCTCCGCCGGACCGGTATGGGACGCGATGGTAAGTCCGGTGGCTTTATGTGTTATCGCTGCAGCAGTAATGAGTTTACGGTGCTGGGGTGAGAGCCTTCCAGGGTTTACGCCGATCTTAATAAAACCCGGCTTAATCCCCGTTCCTTCAATCCCCTTTTCAAACTCTCGGATCCAGCGTGCGGCGAGGTCTTCTGCTGTTGCATCAAAGGCATACAGGGGTAAAAATTTATTATCCACGGCACCGTATAATCCTGTGTTTGTCACGATATTGAGACCGGTGGAATCTGCCAGCATTTTCAGCAAACGAGGATCCCTGCCAATGAACGCCGGTGTACAATCGAAAAAAGTTTGAAGCCCCTTTTTCTGTGCTTCCCGAAGATAGGGTAAAATAATTCTCGCCGCTTCCTGCCGATCCCAGCGACGATACCCTGTACTATCGGCGCCTATAAAATCGACCAATACGTGTTCATGGATAAGCGTTGTTCCCATCTCAGCGGTTGAGACCGGTCCGTTCACTGTCATGATAAAATGGTTGTTCTCGCCGGGTACGCATCCCCATAAAGCCAGAAGCAGAATAAACCAGTTTCGACAGGTGAACTTCATAACGTCGTTGCGATACGGTTGATTCTGGGTTGTAAAATCCAAATTCCTACAGGCCAAAACCAAAGCAGTATGAATTCACCTGTGAAATCACTCCATTTTGCTTCCTTGTTCAGCTCGATGGAGCGAATGGTTTTGGCATTATAGTAAAGTAAATAGAAAAGGCAGAATACATAAAACAGGTGAATGGGAATAAAAACCAATAAACCGGTACTGTAGAAGAAGTCTAATGGCGGATTTGCATTGAATACAAATAGCAGATTATAGGAAATAATCAGAGCGAGCATATAGAGGCTGACAAAAATAAAGAGGTGCCGAAAACGCCGCTTGTTCACAAAGATTGCCTCCGGAATTTTTGGATATAATCCAATGCCAATTGACCAAAGCCAACCCAGAAACATGAGCCCAGAAAATATCATGACAAAGGGAAAAGTATACAGAATCCCCGTCATATTATCAGTCAGAATTGAGAAGGTCATTCCTGCCAGATAAATGATGGCTGGAATACCAACCATGGTTATAAAAAGAACCCAGTGGCGAGAAGTGAGAAAAAATCGCATTTTAGACTTTAGTGAGAAGATCTTAATATACCTGAATTTACTCAAGATCTGAAATTCGTTCAGCACAGAAGACTGCCCCTCAGGTTTTTTTAGGCTAGTGGGTGGAAATATGACAGGATTATCATTATTCAACCCCCTAATGATCAAACTGTAAATAACTTGTGTACACTTTAAATGTTATGAGTTAAATTGAAAACTGACATAAGAATAGCTATATTGTATATCCACTTCACCCCAGGTTGGCCAGTAATCTGTAAAAACAGCTTATCCTGTGGCAAAGGTGGACAAACCACTTTGTCTATTGACTGCAACCATAACCAAACCCACTGTTACTAATATGACGCGTAATTACTTGTTGACTGCCTTATTTATGGTTCTTGGCCTGGGAAATCTGTTCGGCCAGGTAACACATCACATAAATTTATATGTGAATACCGCCGAGATCACGAAGCCTGATGAATACAGATTTTGCACATTTGAAAATCAGCCTGCAGATGTGGATGTACGAGAGTTCACCGTTCAGGTAAATGTTGGAGACATCGTGATCTGGCATGGAATTTCATCTTCATCGCCCAATGATCAGGTCCTGATCTCACAAATTAATTATCAGGGTGGCGACAATGTCTTTAACAGTAACGTTCTCAACGATACACCCGAAAACCCGGGAGTGGTCGTTGGCGTGGTTCAGCCCGGTACCGTTGGATTTACGATGAAATACGTGGTGAATTTCAAAGTATTAAATAACGGTATTCAGCGTAATGGTACGTATCATCTTGATCCCAAAATATTTGTAGCACCTAACTAAGGCGCGAATCGATTTGATCCTCCGACATCCGATATTGTACAGTTTTCTCTTCGGTATTCTTTTCTTGCCGATAACAGTTTTCAGTCAGATCCTTCAGCAAGCTGATAGTCTTGAAGACCGTTATTTAAAGGGGGATTTTCCGGAAGAAGAGCGTATTGCTCTGCTTCGGGAACTGGCCTATGCCGGGGATGTGGATAAGATGCTTAAGTACAGCAATGAGCTCATTGAAACGGCAGAGCGTTTGGATTCCCTCGATGGACTTGGCGACGGGTATATTTATAAAGGGCATGCGCTCAGGCTGAAGAGTGATTTACCGGAAGCACTTAAGAATTATTTTGAGGCCACACGAATCGGACGACAACTGAATAAAGTTAAACGTATTGCCCGGTCGGAAATAAGTATTGCCGACGTTTATTCCATGATGGGAAATCACCAGAATGCGGTGCGCTACTACCAAAGTGCAATCGGATTGCTGCGGGATATACAGGATTCAATCGGGTTTTCATCCGCACTTGAAAATTTGGGGGATGAGTACCTCACTGTTGATATGCCGGATTCAGCACTGATGTTTTTTGACGAATCCGGACGGGTATTTCGGGCGATGAATTACACTGAGGGTCTGGCCTATAATTTGGGTAACCGTGGCATTGCGTATGCGCAGCTTGGCAGGGATCAGATGGCCAAGGATACCATCAACCGGGCTGTAACCATGATGGAGATCATGCAGAACTATTACCCGATATCGGTATATCTCACCTACATGTCGGATATCTACCTGAACCAGGGAAACTGGACGGTCGCAATGAATTATGCCCAGCGAAGTCTTGAGATTGCCCAAAAGCACGGCTTGAAGGATCAGCTCAGCGGGGCTACGCTAAAAATCTCTGAATTATACGAACAGAAAGGTGAATACAGTAAGTCGCTGGATTTTTACAAGCAGCATATTGCCTACCGCGACAGCGTGAATAATATTGCGTCTGTTCAGGAAATGGCCAATATCCGGGCCAATTTTGAGATTGCTCAAAATAAGGAAATGGCGGAAATACGTGCCAATTTTGAAATTGCTCAAAAACAAGTTGAGGTGGATCTGCTCAATCAAAAAAGGCGTGTTCAACAGATCATTGTAATTGCAGTGGCCAGCGCTTTGTTTCTGATCAGCTTGCTGGCCCTGGGGCTTTTCCGCCGGAATAAATTTATTCAGCGCACAAAAAGGCTGATTGAAAAGGAGAAGGACAGGTCAGACAACCTTCTATTGAATATCCTTCCTGAAGAAACAGCCCAGGAGCTTAAGGAAAGCGGGCGCGTAAAAGCAAAACGTTTTGAATCGGTCACGGTCCTGTTCACCGATTTTAAAGGCTTTACCTATTACTCTGAAGACCTTACCCCTGAGCAGCTGGTAAAAAGTGTTGACTTCTACTTTTCAAAGTTTGATGAGATCATTGAAAAATACGGACTGGAAAAGATCAAGACCATTGGGGATGCCTATATGTGTGCCGGCGGCTTGCCCTTCCCATCGGAAGATCATGCGCTGAAAGTCACCCAGGCTGCGTTTGAGATTGCCGAGTTCATGGAGGAGATGAAACAAACCAAAGAAGAAGAGATAGCGCATTTTGAGGTCAGAATTGGTATAAATACCGGACCTGTGGTGGCCGGGGTTGTTGGAACCAAGAAGTTTGCCTACGATATCTGGGGAGATACGGTGAATATTGCCTCCAGGATGGAATCAAATTCCCTTCCGGGTCATATCAATATTTCAGAGAATACCCATCAGTTGGTTAAGGATCATTTTGATTGCATTTTCAGAGGAGAAATCCATGTGAAGAACAAGGGAATGATGAAGATGTATTTTGTTAACCGCAAGCATAACTCCAATGGCAAAAGCAACACTGAACATATTGATGAACCTTCATCAGTGCAAAATCAGGGTTAGATTAACATAAGAAAGCAAGCATTGATCTGAAAGCAATGGCATACCCTCTATTTGATCTGAACGGAAAGGCAGCCCTGGTAACGGGTGCTGCACGCGGATTGGGGAAGGCGTGTGCATTAGCCTTAGCGCATGCCGGTGCCGATATTGCGCTCGGTTTACGTGATATAAACAGCGGTGAAGATGTGGAGGAGGAGATTCGCGCAATGGGGCGTAATGTGCTGCGACTGCAGATGGATGTAGGGCAACTCGACCAGATCAACGCAGCGGTTACCCGCGCGCATCATGAATTTGGAAGGATTGATATCCTGGTGAATAATGTAGGCATCGCCCCGGCCAATCCAGCCATGGATGTTACCGAATCTGATTTTGACGAGACTATCAACCTGAATATCAAGGGAAATTTCTTTACCGCACAGGCGGTCGGAAGGATCATGAAAGAACAGGGCGGCGGCAACATCATCAATATGAGTTCGCAGGCAGGATATATTGCCCTGGATGACGAATCCATCTATTGCATGACCAAGGCTGCCATTAACCATCTCACGCGGAACCTGGCGTCTGAATGGGCGAAATATAATATCCGGGTGAATGCGGTGGCGCCTACTTTTATTGAGACACCCGGCACAAAGCCGTGGCTTGATGATCCTGAATTCCGTAAGAGCGTTGTCGACCGGATTCCACTCGGGCGGGTTGGAAAGCCGATGGAAGTGGCAGGCGCAGTAGTCTTTCTGGCATCGGAAGCCGCTTCCCTCATTACTGGTGAGATCATGCTCATTGATGGCGGGTGGACGCTGAAGTAACCCTGTAGATTGCAGGCAGGCAGGGAGCGATTCTCCATACGTCCCTCACCCCCCTCAAGGGGAAACACCCCCCTGACCCCCCTCAAGGGGGGACAAAAATTCCCCAAAAATAATTTGTTGCTGAACATCTGTATATCAGACTTTTCTCTATGTTTATATCATATTAAATTCATAATGAAAAAGATTTTCTTAACTACAATAATACTACTGTTCACCGGGGTGTTCAGTGTTGTATTCTCGCAGGAATTGCTTGAGAATAAAGAGGGAGCAGACTTCGGATTGGTATATTTCCTTCGCGGGAAAGGCCATGTAGGTTCGGCCACGGCATTTAGTGCTTTCATAGATGAGGACCGTGTCTGCAATCTCAGTAACCGACGATTTTCAGCGCATGCCGTTCAGCCGGGCGAGCATGAATTCAGGGTTCAGTTTGATGGCGGCAAAACGAAAAAGAAGGCCGAAGTCATAAAAATTGATATTGAGGCAGGCAAGACCTACTACATCCAGATGACAATTCAGACGGGTGTATTTGTGAATGACCTGACCCCGGTGGAAATCACCAGAAATACTGCGCTGCGTCTCGTGGAGGATGACAAGATAGAGGTTGATAAAGACTGTATTGAAGCGGCAAAGGCAGCCTGGGATGCCGTTAAGGAATAGTCAGTAGTCAGTAGTCAGTAGTCAGTAGTCAGTAGTCAGCCCGCCTGCCGGTTTACCCACCGGAGGGACAGCGTAGGTGGGCAGGCAGGTAGTCATTCTGAAGGCAGGAAGGTTGTTGATAACTTATGTTAGGATGTTTTTTACAACATTTCCGTGAACATCGGTGAGGCGGAATCGTCTGCCCTGAAATTTATAGGTGAGCCGTTCATGATCCAGGCCAAGGATATGAAGGATTGTTGCGTTCAGGTCGTGTAACACTCCCTTTAACCCCCTCGAGGGAAAACACCCCCCTTAATCCCCCCTCGAGGGGGGACGGTGAGGTGTCGTCCTCTAAAGAAATATTCATAATTACCGATGTTTTTAATATCTTACCTGTTCACAAAAATTTACCGCTTTGATCGCTCCCTTGAAAAGACCCAATCTTCTTCTTCTAATCCTGTTATTATTTTTTTTCACTGCCGGCTGTAACGACGACGATGATTCACCTGAATCCTGTGAGCTTCCTTTCAATGAAATTGCGTTTGCAATAGCTGAAAATGCAGATGCCGGCACTGTAGTAGGTGATGCATCCATTGTTCCTCCCTCTGGAAAGGAAGTAAGCTATTCGATTACATCCGGAAATGACGGAAATACATTTGGCATCAACACTGCCGGTGAAATTTCTGTTCTGAACAACAACCTGCTGGACTATGAGCAGCGTCAGCAGTTTGAACTTGAAATTGCGGTTACGGCGGAGGGGTGTACAGATGGCGTTGTAACCGCCATAATAAACCTGCTGAATGAAAAGGATGAGCTTTATTCGGATCAGTTCTTCGAGAATATTTCGAAGAGTGAGCTTATTTCCTACGGTCCGAATGGCGACGACCAGGTCATGTACATCTACGAACCTGTGGGGGCTGACCAGGCACCAAGGCCCGTTCTGGTTTTTGCGGGAGGCGGAGCATTCCTTCCTTCCAACCTGGATGTTTTGGATAACCTGGCGAGGCGGTTTGCCGGCACAGGCTATGTGGTAGCTCTGATGCGGTATATTTCAGATCCCAACAGGCAAATGGATCCCTTTGAACGATTTGTGACCGCCGTCCATGATGTGAAAGCCGCGATACGTTTTTTTCGGAAAGACCAGGACACCGATAATCTTTACAATATAGATCCTGATAATATTTTCGTAGGCGGTCATGGTACAGGTGCCTTCATCGCACTTCAGGCTGCATATGCCCGGGCAGATGACTTTACTCCGGCACAACTGGAGCTGGTGAACTCCTATGGCGGTGATGAAGGTGAACGCGGAAATCCGGGATATTCCAGCAGTGTTAATGGTGTGGCAAGCCTTGCAGGCGCGATATACGATTTAAATTTCATTGATGCGGGTGAACCACCAATCTCCTGCATTCACAATGTAGGCGATACGGACGTTAATTGTGAAGAAGGCCTGGAAGGCAGTGCCATTGCATATGGTTCCTGCAGAATCATCGCGCATGCCGAGTCGATCGGCCTCGATAATCAGTTCTCGCTGCTCGCAGGAAACAGTCACGGTGAGCCCGTTGTCTGCGCCGATTGTCATGATAAAACGATGCGGTTCTTTTTGAATTATTTTAAGTAAAGGGGATTGCCCTTGCCGGGCGGGCCTCACTTTTTTCAGTCGCGAAAAAAGTGAGCAAAAACGCTTGGCCTGGCCCAAACTCGTCGGCGTTGCCTCCTCAGACATGGCCCAGGCCGGTCTTCTATTGATCGTCATCCCTAACTTTGCGCAGGCTACGGTGGGCAGGCCTTACAGGAGGAGCGCTGGTTCGTCCCCCCTCAAGGAGAAACACCCCCCTTTATCCCCCCTCAAGGGGGGACGGCTGAATAAAACTCAATCGTTCTTTTTAACGCCACATCACGATCATACTTCGGTCGATAATTAAAATCATTCATCGCTTTTTTCGAGGAGAAGGTGAAATCGGTACAGGTATAGGCGACCGCGAAGCGGCTGAATTTCGGATTGTAATGTTTGACCGGACGGAGGAGCATCGCGATCCATTCCGAAACTGCGCCCATTGAATAGGCGATATTCCTGGGAATCCATGCGTTCTTCGGGAAGATCCTGTGCCCCGACCCTTCCACGATCTGGTCGAAAAACCTGAAAAAATTCTCGCCCTCACCATCGGTTATGAAATAAATCTCCCCGGCAATTTTCGTGTTGCCCCTCCATAATTCCGCTGCCGCCAGCACATGCGCAAACGCCATATTTCCCACATATACATGCTGGCATTTTGATTTTCCATTCCCCAGCCGCACGTAAAAACCCGATTTAGCCATCTTGATCAAGGGCTCAATATGATAGGGATCACGCTCCCCGAATACATCTCCGGGCCGCAAAATACAGGTCCGCAGTTCATTGCCGTTAGCCTGCTGAACCTCGATTTCAGTCAGGTGTTTCGATTCACAATATACATTCACATGCTTTTCCGGGTAGGGCTGCGTTTCATCAATATCGATCAGCGGCTTGCCGGAATATACTGCATCGAGAGAGCTCGTATAGATCAGGTTCCGAACACTATTTTTTCTGCAGGCCTCAATGACATTCCGGGTTCCGCCGACATTGGAATCCAGCACTTCAGCGCGTGACTTTGTTCCCCAGTCAATGATCGCCGCACTGTGAATGACGATGTCTGTGTCTGTGGTCAGCCGTTCCATCAGACCCTGATCGCATATATCGCCCTGAATAAATTCAACCCTTTCATCCGGCACACCTGAGAAGGGTTTAATGTCCATGGCAATAACTTTTTCAACAGGCAAGGGCGAGTCATCCATGAGTAATTCATCCACGATCCGATTCCCTAAAAATCCAAGGGCCCCGGTAACCAGAACCCTTGCTGCCTTTTTTTGATTGATTTTAGTACCTTGCCCAGAATCGGTCATTACATTTATATTACCCAGATAAACTCCAGTCGGAATTGAAGAAAACAATATATATCATTCGGGGAATAAAAGGAGAGAACTATCCGGATTTTAAAGGCCGCATCCTGAACCTTACGAAAAAGACCGCATCAGAATATAATCCGGCGAAATTGCATGTGGTCCTCACCGAAGTGGCACCCCCGATGGTATCTGTTATCCCCTTCAAACGAAAAAAAATTGGCGTCATATCCGTTAAAAGTGAATCAGAAACGGAGTATTCAATTATCACAGGTGAAACGGGATTTTGCGGTATGTATCATGTGGAGGAGGCCCTGCCGGTTGCCTATGAGAAGACCTGGCCCGATGGTGAAATTACTCCAGGCATATGTCTTCTCACCCTTTTCAACCAGAAGAAGGGAATTGATTATAACCAGTTCATCGACCGGTGGCATAACAGCCATACACCACTGTCCCTGAAGATCCATCCCCTCTGGCACTACAACCGGAATGTGGTTCGTGATTCCAAACCCGTCAGCACAGAAACCTGGGATGGTATCGTGGAGGAACATGTAACATCAAGAAGCAAACTGCTGAATCCCTTTTCATTTTTTGGTAATCCTGCCGTCATCATCCAGCGTATGATGGCGGTCTACAAGGATACAAAGACATTTATCGACTACCCGTCGATGGAACCCTATCTTACCCGGGAATATCATATCAAAAGCTGATTTTAGGTCAGGGATTCCTAATGAGTGACGATTGAGGTGCAATCACCTCTAAAGTGTGGCAGTAAATGTCGTACATCACTTATGAATCATTATTCCTATTTTTAGGAGAACTAAACTTATCCTTATCCATGCGCGGCCTGCTTTTCGCCTTTCTGAAAATATCTGAATTCTTCCGGAAAGTAAGACTTTCCATCAGCGGAAAAACGGAGGATGATATCCATGATGAGCGTGTTGTATCCGGAAAATCATGGGATGAATTCTGTGATCAGCTGAAACTTGCCGGAAGTACCCTCCATTTACCGGGCACGCCCCAGAATCCGTTCAACCAGGCCGAGGGCCTTCGCTATCTCACCCGTCTGACCCGCGCCGGACTGGAAGCTTTTGTGGAATATGCAGACCCGGCGTTTCCTGTTTTCAAACGGATGGTTCATGAAACCGTGAAGATGGGGGCCGATAATCCCGATAACTATTATTTCAATGCCCAAATCAGCGGTGATTTTGAATATGTCATTCGGGGGAAGCGCAATTCCGTCCATTACATCGGGTTTTTTACGCAGAACGGGAATTATGGAACGACGGGCGGACTGGCACCGTGCGGTGTGCTCGAAGGAAGTGATCTGATCGTGGAAGAAGACGGCTCGTTCGAGATATCTGTGTGCCGGGAGCGTAAGGGCAGCAACTGGCTGAAGATCGAGCCGGAAACCAGCATGGTCATGGTGCGCCAAACGTTCCTCAACCGGTTTGAGGAAACACCGGCCGAAGTACATATTGAAAATACCGACGGGAGAACGGCTCCATCAGCACTGACACCAAAGATGATCGATGAAGGCTTGAAAATGGCCTCCATGTTTATCGCCGGAGCCCCGGTTTTATTTGCCCGATGGGCGAAAGGATTTCAGAAACACCCGAATAAGCTGCCGTTGTTTGATCCGGAAGTATCGAATGCTGCGGGAGGTGATGCCAACATCACTTACTATCACAGCTACTGGAGCCTCAAGGAAGATGAGGCATTAGTGATTACGGTAATGCCGCCGGAATGTGACAGCTGGAACTTCCAGCTCAATAATTACTGGATGGAATCCCTGGATTACCGTTATTTCACGATTTGCGTGAGCAAGGGCAATGCGACCTATGAGCCGGACGGCAGCCTGAGGGTTATCGTCGCTCATCAGGATCCGGGCCTTCCCAACTGGATCAATACCTGTGAGCATTCTGAAGGGACAATGTGCTGGCGCTGGTACCGGCTAAAGGATCAGAATGATGCCGTGGAGCCCCATTGTGAGGTTGTGAAATTTGATACGCTTCTGGTCTGAATGAACCCGGACAACGCTATACGGTCGGAAGATTACAAAAAGCAACCGCTGTGGTTTAAGGGGATCAATGCACTGTGGGGAGCTACCTATCCGTTGGGTACAAAGTCGGTGTTGAAAAAAGACAGCCTTATTAAAGCAGCCCGTAAATCAACCGGACTGGAGGATCTTGGGAGTGATTTTTGGGATGAGCCGCTGGAGCGGATGATCGATTCCATTCAGCAGGAAGCGAGGCTTCATCCGATCGGACAGTTTATAACCCGTCAGCGAATTATTAATTTATTGTCGGTGCGGCTGCGTGCTGAGGAATATTTCAAAAAATACCCGGAGATCCTGGAGCAGGATGTTTATCCGGCCATGATCATCGTTGGTTTACAGCGCACAGGTACGACGAAGCTTCAGCGGCTGCTGGCTGCGGATCCGGAAAACAGGTCGGTACTCAGCTGGGAAGCCATCAATCCCGCACCCATAAAGAATGATGTGAAGTCGGGGGAGGAGCGCATAAAAATTGCCAAAACCAGTGTGAAAGCATTGCAGCTGATGTCCCCCGGATTTTTTGCGATCCACCCGGTGGAATACGAAGCGCCGGAAGAAGATGTGTTACTGCTGGATGTTTCTTTTCTGAGCACCACGGCGGAGGCAACGATGCATGTGCCATCCTATGCTTCCTGGCTGGAGAAGACAGACCAGTCACCTGCCTATGCCTACATGATGAAGCTACTGAAGCTGCTGCAATGGCAGCGGCCGGGTAAACGCTGGGTTCTCAAGACGCCGCATCACCTCGAATTTCTTCCGCAGATTAAAAAGCATTTCAATGATGTGCATTTGATATGGCCGCACCGGGATGTGCACCAGTCGATACCATCCTTTTTAAGTATGGTGGCCTATTCACGCAGTTTGTTCAGCAATATGGTGCGGCCGGAAGAGGTGGCGGAACATTGGGTGAGGAAGGTTGGTTACATGCTGGATCAGGCCCTGGCATTCCGAAAGGATGGAAATGAAGCCATGTTTACGGATATTCAATACGAGGATCTGGTAAAGGATTCAACGGGGGTTCTGAAGCAGATATATTATGACAGGGGACTGGCAGTTTCCGATGAACTGGCCCAAATTTTTGAGAATACGGCATTGAAGAACCCACCGGGAAAATATGGAAAACATGCGTATCGGCTTAGTGATTTTGGGATGGAGAATTCCGATCTGGACCGGTACACATCAGCATACCAGGAATTTCAAAAGACATTAAATGGGAGATAAACAGAAGCAATATAACAGTCCGTTGCAAGCGACGATCAAGGGGATTACCGATTTGTTCAGGAAGCAGGAGCGGGTGGGAACACTCAATCCGTCGGACCGTCTTGAAGGTAAGACCGTACTGATCATGGGGGCCAGTTCCGGGCTTGGACTGGCGACAGCAAAGCAGATTGCAGCCCTGGGAGCGAAGGTGGTGATGGGGGTACGGAGCGGGATTCCCAAGCGGGGAGAAGAGGTGAAGGCATTTTCGGGGAATGATGACGTACATATGCTGTATGTGGATCTTGCCAGCTTTGAATCGATCGATGCATTTGTGCGTGAGCTGAAGGAAAAGATCGGCAAAATCGATATTCTGATCAGCAATGCGGCGATTGTGGTGAAGGAGGCAAGAAAGACCGACAGGGGGCTTGATGAAATGTTCATGGTGAATTATTTGTCGAAATTCTACGTGGTGAATGAGCTTCTGAAGGTTGGTGCGTTTAACACGGACGGCGATTCCCTTCCGCGGATCATCTATGTCTCTTCGGAAAGTCACCGGAACCCATCAGAATTCGAATGGGAAACATTCGGAAAGTTTCAGGAGCATAAGATGGCGAAGACGGTGGAGCGGTACGGGTATTATAAATTATTGCTGACTACGTTCGCGCGTGAACTGGAGCGTAAGCTGAATGCTGAGAAAGTGAAGTATTCCGTTTTTGCTTTATGTCCGGGGCCCATAAACTCAAACATTGCGCGGGAGGCGCCGGCAGTTGTTCAGCCCCTGATGAAGCTGATCTTTAAGATGTTCTTCCGTTCCCCTGAAAAGGCCGCAGAGCCGGTAGTGTACATGGCGGCCTCAAAGGACCTGGAGGGCAAACCGCATGATTATTTATTCCTGATGAGCCGCGAGGAGGTAGATGAAAAGGCCGCGGACGAGGAGAACGGGAAGAGACTTTGGGAAGCGACACTTTTATTAGTCAGTAGTCAGTAGTCAGTAGTCAGTAGTGGTACTGGCTCATGGCAATAGAATAGAGCTTTTTATAGTAAAATATATTCGGGCAGCTCTTCTTATTTTTTTAATTCAAAGACTACAAAACCAACGGAAGATTCCAGCCTACTTTCTATCCCTACTAATTACTACCACTACTGACTACTGACTACTGACTACTGACTATTCTGCAAGTCTTTCCAACTCACTGTCAATAATATCATTTGATATTTTAAGTCGATTCCTGATACCTTGGATACGAAATCTGAAATGACTGTCATCTTCCTGATTAAGTGACAGGATACGTATTAATTCAGGGGATTGTAAAAAGCCTTCTTTGGGTCGTTTCTGAATGACATAATTGCCATTTTCATCTTCTGTTGAGACAAAATCAAGAATGAGTGGTTCAAGATTGGATATGATTGTTTTCCAACCTCTTTCACGGGCGTAATCATCAATGAACAGGCTTGCCCTGGGTTGGTAAAGTTCGTATAACCTGGTAATCATATACCGGATAGAGTCATTCCGGATTTTCTCCAGGCCCTTGACTTTCAGTGATTCATAGATGCTGCGGTCATAGGTATAGGTTGAGCCCATGGATGTCTTGTTGTAGGCATTCATGATGACAGAATCGGGAAAGGTTGTATTTTTTGTGTTAATGGCCTTTAGCAGGAAGTTGATTCCGTCCTGTCGGGTTCCTGAACGTTCGGTGAGGCCTTCGATCAAATAAAAGTCGCCCTCGATCGCACTTTGAATCTGGAGGAGTACGTCGATCTCATATTCCTTATCTTTTTTGGATTGCCACCAGGAATTGATCATCAGGGCGATAAGAATTCCGATAACGACCAGGATAATTTCGCCAAATGCGTAAGCCAGATAGCGTGAAACGTTATTCTTCATCATAAAGGAGTGCCGAATTTTTCTGAACAGATGTAGCATGCAGGTGGAAGATAGTAAGGAAAAAGGATAAGCCCTCGCCGGGCAGGCCCTACTTTTTCCATTGACCGTGCTTCGCCGAAGCGGCTACGCGAAGGCTGAGTGAAAAAGTAGGCAAACCTGCCTGCCGGTTTACCCACCGGAGGGACAGCGTAGGTGGGCAGGCAGGAAATCTAGGCCTGGCCCTCCCGAAGGGATCCCTACGGGAAAACTCGTCGGCGTTGCCTCCTCAGACACGGCCCAGGCCGGTCTTTCGTCCATCGTCATCCTGAAGAGCCTCCGGTGAAGGCCGGAGCCGTTTCAGGATCTCTTATTTGTCTGCTATCTATCAGGAGATCCCTGCCTCGCCGGCCTGTCCGCCGTAGCCAGAGCGTAGGCGGGGATGACGGTAAGGGGAATGGTTTTGCCTCCGTCCTCCCTTGAGGGAAAACACCCCCCTTTATCCCCCCTCGAGGGGGGACGCACTCGCTGCTGGGAACGTGAGTGCCTCCCTGGCTTCTCTCAGAATAATGTCCTCATCCTGGAAGATCTCAATGAACCGATAGGTGGAAACCTGGTCTGCATTGCAAACGAATAGTTTTTGGTAGGAAATTTTTTCCTGGCTGATGTATTCGCGGCGGGTGGAAGACAGCGTATGGATGCCCTGTTCATCGAGAAGTTCGAGGACCACGATCGCCAGAAACTTATGTGCCGGGTTGCCGGAAATCAGTTCAGATTCAATTTCATCGTAATCTTCCTGTTCGATCATTTCGCGGAATTCATATACTGCCGGGGTGGTGAAACCCTGACAGTCGAAACCCATCACCTCGTATTGCGGCGGAACAGCACGCGGCGGTGCACTTACCATCGAGCGATACGCCTTTTCATTCTTCAGAAGACCGGTTCCTGAAATTTCCGGAACATCTCCCGGGAGTCGATAATAGGAATAGGAAATGACAGTGCCGTCACCCATTGAATACTCCAGTACCAGGGAATCATTATTCAGTAAGCCTACAATATTATCGAATGTTTCCCTAGTCGGAATGAAACTTTCCCGGACGGAATAGGTGATCCGGTTTCCGGATAGGTCATAGTTGTAAACAATGAATTCTTCCATCCCTCCAAGGTAGCTCAGCGCAAGGCTGTCCCCGAACCAAAGTTCCATGTAATTACCGTTGGGGTCTGTGCCGGCCCACTTTCCTTCAAGCAATTCCGACTTAATTCCTTCGCAGGAACCGAGGGTGATCAGAATCAACAACAGACGAATAATTTTTATCATCGTGGAAAAATCCTTTATTTAAACGTTAATTTATTAGTGAAAAAATTTATTTCAGATCAGATCCTATGCTACGTATCCTTTTGTTCCTCATTATAATAAGCATTACAACTGAAATTTTTGCCAAAAACCAGGTAAAGGTTTATTACGAAAGAACCGATTTTGGGTATCAGATCTTTGCTGATAATGATGAAATGTGCCCTGTAAGTATAAAGTTTGAATTTGAACTCACCAATTTAGAGGCGGATTCGGAAGATGGTAAGGTTTATCTGCTTGAAGGTGATAAGAAAGGGCAATACCTTTTTGATGTCAGGGTGATTGACAAAGGAAAAACTTACCGCCTGGGTTATCGATTCTGGAATAATATCGGGGATGTGTTGCTGGATGAGTATGATGAGGATTTTGAATATTATCTGCCGTTTAAAAAGTCGGAATCCTATAAACTCTGGCAGGGATATGACGGATCATTTTCACATCAGGGCAAGAATTCGCTCGATTTTACCATGGACGTAGGAACCCCGGTTGCGGCGATGCGGGACGGACTCGTGGTGAAAGTGGAGGAATCAAATAGCAAAAATTGTAATACCCGGGATTGTATTCAGTACAATAACTTCATCGTCGTGTATCATTCTGATGGTACGTTTGCCGAGTATACCCACATTGAGAAAAACGGGTCAAAAGTGAAGGTAGGGGACCGTGTAAAACAGGGGCAAATCATTGCTTCCAGCGGAAATGTGGGGTTTAGTTCCGGTCCGCATTTGCATGTCGTGGTTTTCCTTCCCCGTTTTGATGACCGTTTAACTGTGAAAACGAAATTCCTCGTGGGAGATGGCAGTGAGAGTATCTACCTCGAGGAAAAGCAGATTTATTCAAGGAATTATTGACAGAGTTTCTGAAATTGCTTTCAACAGAACTCTTAAAATGAAGGCAATATTCCATTCAATTCTTTTTTTGTTCGTGGCGATGACTGCCTGCGGACAGGAAGAAGGGTATATCATTTCCGACGGCTTCAGGCTGAATTATAGGGTGATCGGGCAGGGGACGCCAGCACTGGTCGTGGGGAGTTCGGTATATTATGCGCGGATGTATTCAGAAAACCTGCAAAAGCATCTGAAGATGGTGATGACGGATCACCGGGGTTTTGTTCCGCCAAATGGTGAGCGTGATCATTCAGATTATCAACTTGAAAAGATCATTGATGACATGGAGGCGGTTCGGAAAAAACTGGACCTCGGGAAGGTAATTGTGATCGGGCATTCGGGTCATTCCTTCATGGCCCTTGAATATGCCAAGAAGTATCCACAAAACGTGTCGCATGTTGTGATGATCGGAACGGCACCTGATTTCGGTCCGGAAAACACTGCCCTCATTGACCGGACGTGGTCGGAATCTGTAGATCCCGAGCGGAAAACAGTATTGGAGGAAAACTTCAAACGCATCACCGATGAGGAGATCGCAGCGTTGCCATCCGGCGAGGCATTCATCCGGAATTACGTCCGCAGCGGACCGATGGCATGGTATGATCCCTATTTTGATTCAACACCCTTGTGGGAAGGCGTTTATGTGAATGAGGATATGCTGAACTATGTCTGGGGAACAGTTTTCGTAGAAATTGATATTACAAAAGGACTTTCGGAGCTGGAAGCGCCGGTGTTCCTTGCCCTGGGCCGGTATGATTATCTTGTCGGTCCGGCGTTCACCTGGAATGCCTATCGCGACAAATTTCCGGATCTCACCATCCGCATTTTCGAAAAGAGCGGGCATTCGCCTATGTATGAGGAGCCGGAGGTGTTTGATAGGGAGTTGCTGGCATGGCTGGAGAGCAGGGAGTAGGGAAATATAGTCAGTAGTCAGTGGTCAGTAGTCAGAAGTAGGGGATCCTGAGACAAGCTCAGGATGACGATGGAATAATGCCGGCCTGGGCCATGTCTGAGGAGGCAACGCCGACGAGTTTTCCCATAGGGATCCCTTTGGGAGTGCCAGGCCAAGCGTTCCTGCCTGCCCACCTACGCTGTCCCTCCGGTGGGTAAACCGGCAGGCAGGTTTGCTTACTTTTTTTGCGACTAAAAAAAGTAAGGCCTGCCCGGCGAGGGCAAAAGGCTGCGTGCAATCGCCCAACTTGTAAAAACCCGGATTTTTTTCTTCTTTAGAACTATGATTCGCATCCTTGGCTTTGTAGTGCTGATCCTTATTTCTGCCTGCACATCTGTCCGTCCCCCGCAATTCTGGATTGAGGGTTTTCAGCGAAACGGACAAATCGAAAATCGTAAAGATCTGAACGCGCCATTCAAGCTTTCGGTAAAATTCAAAGACTGGATTACCATGGTGGCAACACTGGAGGAGATCCAGTCGAAAACACCCGTGAGCAGAACCGAAGTGACGCTCGTTTCCAAAGGAAATAACCTGCAGGTCATCACCAACCCCAACGGACAGTTCACTTTTCCGATCAATGATGCCCCGGAAAGTATTTCGTTCCAGGTGGAGGGTTATGACAGGGTTGTCATGACCTTTCCGAAACATTACTGGGATCCGTATTTGCCCGAAGAGGTGAAGAGAACCACTACAAGAAAAATAGAGTAGATAGATTTTAGTCAGTAGTCAGTAGTCAGCCTGCCTGCCGGCAGGCAGGTAGTCAGTAGTGGGGGGATCCTGAACATCGTTCGCTTTGCTCACTCTTTCAGGATGACGAAAGAGAGAGGACCGGCGTGGGCCTCACACCCGTTCCTGTCTAAGTTAGACATCTACCTTAATCCCCCCTCGAGAGGAAACACCCCCCTAACCCCCCTCGAGGGGGGACGTACTATCCTGCACCGCATCAACGGGGTAAAGGAGGTTAATGAAAAAAGTGCGATCAATCAATTATTAATAAATCCACATTTACTGTAATTTTGGTGCCTTAATCAATTAGCCCATGTCTGACGAGTCTCTAAATTTTATCGAACAAATTATTGAAGATGACCTGGCCGCCGGTTTATCGCCTGATAAGCTGCGGTTTCGCTTCCCGCCGGAGCCCAATGGCTATCTCCATATCGGGCATGCGGCGTCGATCTGCCTTAACTTCGGACTGGGCCTGAAATACAATGCTCCCGTAAACCTGCGGTTCGATGATACCAACCCCACCAAGGAAGAACAGGAATATGTGGATGCCATCAAACGCGACATCGAATGGCTCGGCTTCAAGTGGGCCAGTGAATGCTACTCATCGGATTACTTCCAGCAGCTGTACGACTGGGCGGTGGAACTTATCAAGCAGGGCAAAGCCTATGTAGACGGACAATCGACAGACCTCATTGCCGAACAGAAAGGAACACCCACAACGCCAGGTACGGCCAGTCCGCACCGTGATCAAAGTGTGGAGGAGAACCTCGACCTGTTCGAGCGCATGAAGAATGGAGAATTTGCTGCGGGCACCTACGTGCTTCGGGCGAAGATTGATATGGCTTCACCCAATATGCATATGCGTGATCCCCTGCTGTACCGGATCATCAACAAGGCGCACCACCGCACCGGGAATGAATGGTGTATCTACCCGATGTATGACTGGGCGCACGGACAATCAGATTTCATCGAACAGGTTTCTCACTCGCTTTGTACGCTCGAATTCAAGTCACACCGCGAACTGTATGACTGGTTCCTGGATCAGATCACAGATAAAAATGACTTCAGACCCAAACAGCGGGAATTCGCCAGAAGAAACCTGAGCTATACGGTTATGAGCAAGCGCAAGCTGCTCCAGCTGGTGCAATCAGGAACCGTGGCAGGCTGGGATGATCCGCGCATGCCTACGATCTCAGGGTTGAGGCGAAGGGGATATACGCCTGAATCCATCCGGAAGTTCAGTGAACTGTCGGGCATCTCTAAACGGGACAGTGTGACGGAAGTATCGCTGCTGGAATTCTGTATCCGGGAGGATCTGAATAAAACAGCCACGCGCGTGATGGGTGTGCTGGATCCTGTGAAGGTGGTGATCACCAATTATCCGGCCGATAAGGTGGAAATGCTTCCCATGGAGAATAATCCGGAAGACCCGGATTCAGGGGAGCATGATGTTCCATTCTCACGTGAATTGTACATTGAGCGGGAAGATTTCCAGGAAGAGGCCGACAACAAGTTTTTCCGACTGACGCTCGGGAAAGAAGTGCGTCTGAAGAGCGCATACATCATCAAGGGCGAATCGGTGGTGAAGGACGATGCCGGAAATATTGTTGAGATTCACTGTACCTGTGACCTGGATTCACGTTCGGGCAGCGGTACGGAAGCCAGCACCCGGAAGGTGAAGGGAACGTTGCACTGGGTATCCATTCAGCATGCGGTGAAAGCCGAGGTGCGGGAGTATGACCGTCTGTTCCTTGACGAGGCGCCGGACGCACACAGTGATAAGAATTTTATGGATCTGATCAATCCGAATTCATTGAATATAATTAAAGAGGCCTATCTGGAGCCTTTCCTGAAGGATGCGAAGGCCGATGACAAATTCCAGTTTCAGCGGGTAGGGTACTTTACCCTCGATAAAGATTCAACTTCCGATCATTTGATTTTCAACAAGACGGTAGGTTTGCGGGATTCATGGGCGAAGCAGAATACACAGCAGCCTCAGCAGCAGGCTGCCAAACCACAGGCACAAGCCGGACAGGGTCAGCGCAAGCCGATCGACGAGATCAAGTCGATCAGCAAGAAGTACACGAATTTGTCGGGCGCAAAGCTGGACTCCGCCCGGGCGAATATCCTCAAGCTCGCGGAATCGATCTCCTACGAAGACCTGGAGCCGCTGTTCAACACTTCGGCCAAAAAGGTGGGCACACGCATTGGTGTGATGCTCAGTTTGGGGGTGCTGTTGAAGAAAGGTCAGCCGCGTAATGCTGAAATTGATGCCTTCATTCAGGAGGGGTTGAGTGATGGGAATGAGTTGCTTTCAGCAGAAGCGGAAATAGTCAGTAGTCAGTAGTCAGGGCCAAACGCCTCCCTTCGGGATAGTCAGTAGTGATTATGGAGCACTTTGTTCAGCCTGCCTGCCGGCAGGCAGATCACTTCGTTCGGTGGATCGTTTCACTCAGTGGATCACTTTGTTCAGCCTGCCTCCCGGCAGGCAGGCTTGCCTGCCGGAGCGATAGCACAGGCAGGTGTGTTGATGTAGTTTTCAGTTGATCTTCCTTCACCGTCATCCCGGCGGAACTCCGTGGAATCACGGAGTCGGGCCGGGATCTCTTTTTGATTTGCATGCATCTGAAACATGGAGCGTACCTTTCCCGAAGGCCTGCCTGCCGGTAGGCAGGGACCCCTTCGGGGCGGCACGCAATACTTAAATAATACGATTATTTACAAATGTAGCGGACCGTTGGCACGCGAATTTACATCCTGCCTGTGATCAGGCTGAACACCCCCCTCAAGGGGGGAAGTATTGGTCACGACTCCCGTATGGTCCTCAGACATTACAACCCACGCTAATGCTACGGCAGGCAAAGCGGGGAATCGGGCGGACCTGCCTTCGTAAATGCTAGTAGGATGGTATCTCCATCCCATGGGGAGGGGAAGGGTCCGACAAAGGCGGACGAATGGGTGAGGAGGCAAAGCTAATTCGCCGTCATTTTCCCGGGTAATCGACGGAAATAATTCATGAAAACCGTATATTCATGTTATGTCCGTACAAGTTAATTTGCCATCCCATCCCTTTCTCCGGACGATGCTCAATCATATCACATTCTGGGATACGGATGCCGGGGAAAATCCGGATGTATGGATGCGGCTTTTTCCCAATTGCACGACGAATCTGTCTATTAACCTTCACGAGGAAGTGCTTTCAATGGAGTACGGGACGATGGGCAATAATATGTCGACCTCCTGTATCCGGCCGGTATCCTTCAATACCGGCAGGCGGATACGGATGATGATTGTTCAGTTCAAACCCTTTGCCTTTTATCTTTTTACCGGTGTTCCGATGAAGAATCTTGTAAATGCCTTCCCTGATCACGGGACGTTTTTTTCCGCTAGCATGCTGGAGCAGGTTTATGATCAGCTTTATACAGCCAGGTCGAATCACGACCGCCAGATGATCATCGAAAAATTCCTGTTGGAAGAATGGCGGATCAGGTATGGCGATGACCGAATGATCCGATTGGTCCACATGATCACTGATCAGCCGGATCTTTCTATGGACGATCTTTCCGATTCCGCCAACCTTGGCCACCGGCGCCTGCGGGATCTGTTCATTCAGCATATCGGAATTGCCCCCAAGTATTTCAGTAAGTTGCGGCGTTTCAATTGTGCAATAAACGAGGTCATCAGCCGTAAAGATGATTCCCTTACCGCGATCGCGGTGGACCTTGGCTACTATGACCAGGCACATTTTATCAGGGATTTCCGTGAATTTGGTGGGATCTCACCTGGCAAATTCAGAAAACTGCAAGCAAAGACTGCCGATTTTTACAATTTCAACGCGGCGGATCCTGCTATATTGGTCTGAAAAGAATCAAAAAATCATGATAAAGTCGATACACATAATGATCATTCTGATTATGATCGGCGTTTCTTCCCTATTCACACAGGCACAATCCACCGATCCCGCGCTGCAGCAATTGATCAACCGGCTGTATGCAGAGGGAAAACTCCATGGAGGTATCCTGATGGCGGAAGGGGAGCAGATACTGCTATCCCAGGCATGGGGTGTTGCAGACCGGGAAAAGGGCCTCGTGCTTACCGAAGATCAGCAGTTTTATATCAACAGTCTTAATAAAATGTTTACCTCCGTGCTGATCATGCAAATGGTCGAAGAAGGTATTCTTGCGCTTGATGATCCGCTGTCGGAGCACTATCCTGAATTCAAACACCCACGTGCCGATGACATAACCATTCACCATATGCTATCGCACAGAACAGGTTTACCGGATTATGTCTGGTATCAGATCAGAGGCCAGCTTCCGTGGGATTTGCAGGAGGCCGCGCTGCTGGAGGCCGTTGCAGGTATGGATCTCGAGTTCGAACCGGGTACAATGTTTCATTATTCCAACTCGGGCTATCTCCTGCTGCGGCTGATCATTGAAAAGTACCGGACGACAACCTATGGAAATGCGCTGACTGAATGGATTCTGGAACCGTTAAGAATGACGCATACCAGCGGTAATGCAAAAGAACACTATGCCAATATGCCCGTGTATTACAGTCAGGACGGAAGTGCCGGTAAGGTATATGAATCAGACTTCCGGGGGGAAGAGGTAATCAGCACCCAACGGGATCTGTACCGATTTATGCTGGCGCTTGGTTCAGAAAAGCTTCTCCGTAAGGAAACCTGGGAGTTGATGTTCACACCCCATTCTTTCCCTTCAGAGGTGCCGGAAGGGGCTTGGCCGCCCCCTCATCAGAATCCTTACGGATATGGATTTTCAATCATGGAGCTGCCTTCAAATAATGGAAAAACGACCAGGGCAGTCGCCCATGGCGGCGCCGGTATGGGATCAAATTTCGCCGTCAGATACCTGGAGAGTAAGGATATACTAATCATATGGAATTCTATATACAAGGACCCTATTTTGCCGGAGATATTTGAGCATATAGCAGCGAATAGGGAATAAGGATAGGGAGTAGGGAATAGGGAATAGGGAGTAGAGAATGGATAGAATGGAATAGGGAATAGGGAATAGGGAATAAGGGCTCTATTCCAAGCGTCATGCCGAACTTGTCCCAATGGGATCCCTTCGGGGTTTCGGGATCCCCTGCGAGCTATGATGAGATCACAGACCGAGCTTCATTGCACACAGGGAATAGGTATTAATAGAGTATTATGAAATACAATTTTCAATTCAATCGAGCAAAAATGAAACAAATTAAAGCACTATTTGTGGGCATTCTGATGCTCTTTATGCATTCTGCGTTTTCACAGGGAAATGAAGAATACAACGGTCCGATCATCGATATGCATTTGCATGCCTTTGGGGAGAATAGCGGTTTTGAGACTATGCTTGGTCAGCCCATGCCAAACCCGCTAACAGGTAAAGTCTACAATGCCCCGGCGACGTTGGATGAGGTCAAAGCCCAAACTTTGAAGAAAATGAAGGAACATAATATTGTGCGGGCCATGTTATCCGGTGCCAGGAACTGGCCGGATGCTGACCCCGCGGTATTCTGGAAGGGGCAGGGGCACAGTTCACCGGTTGCAGAATTGAGGCAGATGCATTCGGCCGGAGAACTCGATGTGATCGGGGAAGTAGCACCGAATTACGCAGGGATGACTCCGACCGCTCCTGTACTCGCGCAATACTATGATGTGGCGGAAGAACTGAACGTGCCGATGGCGTATCACCTGTTTCCGGGCGGACCTCCCGGCGGTGCCTACATGATGTACCCAGAGACACGGGCTGCGCACGGAAAGCCTTTGGTCATGGAGGATATCCTGCTGAGCCATCGCAATATGCGGATATACATCATGCATGCCGGGTGGCCCTACCTCGAGGACATGAAAGCGCTGATGTATGCGCATCCACAGGTCTATGTGGATACAGGTGTTATCGCCTGGATTCTTCCGAGGGCTGAGTTCCATAAATTCATCAAAGGATTGGTCGATGCAGGTTTTGGCAAGCGTATCATGTTCGGTTCAGATCAGATGGTCTGGGCAGAAACTATCACTGATTCCATAGATGCGATCAATTCCATGGACTTCCTGACGGTCGAACAAAAAGCGGATATCTTCTACAATAACGCCCTCAGATTTATGAACGCTAAATAACCGGTTGTTTCTTCCACGACGGCAGATTGACAAGTTTACCTATTTATATTGCTTGAGGTTTGTAGAATTATCTCTCCTGCAATCTCATAATACTCGCCTGGGGGATCGAGTGAGGGAGGTAAAGTAGGACCAAGGCCTGTATTATTCATGACCCAAATACACGGAGAATCCGGAATTTCGAATTGTTTGCCGTGTTTTTCCCTGATGGCATTATAGCTGCGCGCATGTTGATAAATAACATTCTCAAGCGATCGGATGGGCTGGTCGGAACTGAGGTAGAACCAGGTGACGAATTCGTCCGCGGCATCCGGTAATTCAGGGTCCTTACCGAAGTTCAGTACATATTTCTCCAGCAAGGGATTCAGATCTGTCACTCCCCTTCCTTCATGAATAATGGACCCGTTATATCCGATATATAATTGCAGGATCTGTCGCTCGGGAAAACAGAATTCAGACAAATCAAGGAATGTAAAATATTCATCCGAATGATTCGAAAATACTCCATTATCGAAATCAAAACCTGTATTCAATCTGATATTCTCACGAAGGTTTAAATCTGAAAATACCTGTACCGTATCGAGGTCGACATAATCGGGTGGGTAGGTTCGGTTGCAGGAAACAATGACCATTAAGAACAGGGCGGGCAAGTTTGGAATTAAGCGCATATTCTTAGTTTTGATACATCAGCATAATTGAATTAAAAAAAAGAGACACATGCCAATTCAATTTCAATACGAGTCAACCGCCTATTTCGGGCATGATTTCAAGGTGGTCATTAAGGATAACACGCTTTCATACGGATTGCGGGAAAGGGCATCCGGATCACATGAAGGTCTACGGATGGTGACACTTGATGTAGATCAGAAGAAAATTGTGACCTTCCTCGATTCGCTGGTTAGGCTGAAGGAAAGCGATAAGGAAATCATGGGTCACGGCTATGACGGTATGAGTTATACCCTGAAATGCAACACCTATAAGATCAAAAAGAAAATCGAAGGGTACATGGAGATGGAGCCAGAAGTTAAAAAGTGTGTCAATCGAATGATGAGGCTTCATCCTGATCTGAAGAAACCAACGGAGAAACCATGGGAAGACAATGTTTGAGTTATTTCATGTTATTTTGTTTGGTGGCATGTACAGAAGGTATCAGCACCGACGGACAATTCTACCGGACAATCGTTGAAATTGAGGAACCTGTAAATATTTATCCGGCGCGTATGCGGCACCTGGAGCGAATTGATTCTTCAAGAATCTGTGTTTTTCTTGAAAAAGATTTTGACTGGGATGAGGTTGCACTCTATATCAACTCGTCTACAATTCCATTATTCAAGAAAGTGGAAACCGATGAATCACTGGATCTTGCATCTTATTTTGAACTGGGTAATATCAGTGAGATCGATCATCTCCGTTTACAGGTGAATGGCGGTCCGCTCCTGACGTTGCCTGTTGATGGTCAACATCCTTTATGGGCTGTCAGATTTTCGCCGGATACACTAAAAGAGATCAGGCTTGCAGCACCGCCGATTTATGAGTGAGCATATCTCTATCATGATTTGGAATTACCAGGGTTTTCACTCCTCATCAAGAAAGATCATATTCAACGACCGCGAATACCGGATTCTCCTGCCAATTCTCAGCTCTTTTTCATCGCCGATGACCGAATAATCAAAATCACGGCATTGAATTTCTTCCGCAATCATTGCGATATCATTAAATGAATACCGATCATTAGCATCATAGTTTGGCAATTGTTCATTGAAAAGGTCGATCAGTTCTTCATTCGACATCTCACGAATTTTGTTTCTTCGGACAGCATAATTCTGATTAAATCCGCATCTCGACATATTCCAATATAATTTGAATGGTATTAATTTTATACTGATTTCCTCCGATAGAGTTGCCCGAATTCATTGGTTTCTTTTGAAAAATTACAAAGGTTCTTTCCGGAAAATCTGGCCTTATTTTATAGATATTTACAGTAAGTACGACTTTGGATTAATTGATCTGTAGTCTTTCATCAGATTTAAATAGAATATAAATCATTAATATAGTTATATAAACTGCATATATTTATGTATACCACGTAGAATCTAATAATTACATGAAATCAGAATGTCTGTACTCAATGACATATCAAATAAATTGTTAGGAGAAGATATTACTCCTGATGCTTTGCCAATGTTGGAATCTAACCGAAGTCTGGGATATAGCGTCGAAGAGGCTATATCGGATCTTATTGATAATTCAATTTCTGCAAAAGCCTCGGAAATCAATATAACGTATAAGTGGAATGATGGAAATCCCATATTCTCAATTGCCGATAATGGTGATGGAATGGATTTAGCTGAACTTATTAATGGTTTCAAACTTGGATCTAAAAATCCATTGGAGGAACGGGATCCTCGGGACCTCGGTAGGTTTGGATTTGGAATGAAAACTGCTTCATTAAGTCAAGCAAGAAAACTCATCGTCGTAACTAAGAAGTTGGATCAAAATACAATTTGTAGGGCATTGGATCTCAATTTTATTGAAGAAGTTGGTGGTAAATGGATTTTGCAAAAGGGACTTGATGCCAATTATCTAGACATTTTTTCAGAGCTGAATTCGAAGGGTACAGGTACGGTTATAATATGGGAAAATTGGGACCGAGCTCCAAAGGAAAAGAATGATTTCATTGCCAATCCCAAGAAGATAATGAATTACCTTTCAGTGTGTTTTCACCGATTCCTTGAAAAAGGAAAGCTAATTATAACATTAAATGAAGAACAAGTAGTTCCTATTTCTCCAATTCCAATCAACGCCAATCTTTATTCTGAAATTCGATTATCCCACAATAAACAAACTATCCAGCGCGCTTTTATACTTCAACATCCTAGATATTGGGATGATAATTATCTTGAATCTCGAATTTTTAATTCATATACTTTATTTGATGGATTTGAATCGCAGCAAGGAATATATATTTATAGATGTGACCGCCTCCTTACGCCAAAAGGTGGGTGGTTAGGATTAATTAGGAATGCCAATGCTGCTAAACTTGCCAGGGTTGTAATCGATTATCCCAATAATGCAGATCATCTTTGGAGCCTTGATATAACGAAAACTAATGCGACGATTCCATATGAGTTTAAAAATGAAATAGAACTATTAATCTATAAAGCAAAAAGTGAATCAATAAAAAAATCAGGAAGGGCTCAGAACAATGATTCTAGAAAAGTGAGGGAATCCTTTGATCATTCATTGATATGGAATCAAGAAATTGATAAAAACCTGAATTCCTATAAGTATAAAGTAGATGTTGATCACCCAATATTCCGAAAGCTTATAGATGATAATAAACTAGACAGTACTACTTTAGAACTTGTTCTGAATTTGGTTTCTGATAATCTCCCCATAGCAAAGATTATTGAAAATAATGAAGTAAATCCTTCTTATCACGATCGGATGATACGTAATGAGAAAATGTCTTCAGAATTATTAATTGCAGCCAGACAACTTTTGGAGTATTTCGCCACGTCAATGTCTAAATCTGAGGCCTTCAGAAAACTTATTAAATGCGAGCCATTTTGTTATTATCAGGATATTATTAAAGAATGTTTAATTGATGAAAATGCTTGAAAACATTGAAATACGAATTGGATTTTTCTATTCGTTGTTATACAGCAATATTGATCATGGTTTTATTAAAGAGGATGAGATTGATGGTCAATGCGAAAAGCTATATTCTATATTATCGGAGGAAGAAAAATCTATTATTGACTCTGATAGTTTTAAATCAAGAATCAAGGATCATTTTAAAAAACAAGAAACCCCTCCCACTGTCAAAGACGATACTATCACATCATGGATTCAGACTGCTTGGAGGAAAAGTCCGCGAATACACTGGCTTAGCTACAAAGACTATCTGGTTTCCCAAGGTAAGTCTTACTTAATTCCAAAAATTGATGTTGAAACAGCGGAGATTCTTAATAGTTGTAAGAATCCTTCAGAAGATGAAGATAAGTATTGGGATCGTAGAGGGCTAGTTTATGGGCACGTACAATCTGGAAAGACTGCGAACTATTTAGGTTTGATCAACAAGGCATTTGACACGGGTTATAGACACATAATTGTATTTACCGGAATGACTGAAGATCTTCGAAGGCAAACCCAGGAACGGATTGATGAAGGTGTAACGGGCAGAAATATGAACAATTTGTCAATAGGTGTTGGTAAATTCAGAAAAAACGGATTTAACATTCGTTCCGCTACAAATATTGATTTAGACTTATCAAGGGGTGCGATCGATCACCTTCAAAACAACCTACTTCATAAGGATAGGTCTATCTGGGTGGTTAAGAAGAATAAAACAGTACTTGAGCATCTGATTAAGTGGTTGGATAGTCAGCGCAATCATCAAGGCACTGAAAAAATTAAAGGAGCACCTTTTCTTATAATCGATGACGAGGCCGATAATGCATCAATTCAATCGCTAAGCAAAAAAGATTTTGAGATCCTTATAGAAGGTCTTGATATTAGAGATCAAGATGAAAAAGAACTTTCTGATGAAGATGAGAGGAAGCTAAATGAGGCTAAGGAAAGGGAAATTAAAGCCATCAACCGATATATAAGGGTCATTCTTTCATTAATTGGACAAAAAACATTTGTTGCCTATACTGCCACCCCTTATTCGGTTATAAATCAAACAAGAGATGATGTTGAACATGAGGTTAACATAGGGAAGAAAAAATATATGATTGAAGAGGATTCAGACTTATTCCCCGAACATTTTATAATCCCTTTAGAACCGGGTAATGGGTATATGGGACTTTTAAGAATGTTTAATCAAGATGAACCAATACCAGTTCTTACCAACATAACGGATAGTGAAGAGTACGCTCGGGATGAAAAATTAGGCGGAATGGAATATTTTTTCCCAAGGAAAAGAGGGTATGACTATAAGTTCGATGAAATCCCAAGAAGTTTGCAAGAAGCAATTTTTCATTTCATTGTAACTATTTATGTTAGGAAATACCGTGGTCAAAATGGGTTCAATTCAATGTTAGTGCATACATCACATTTAACCACTAAAACAGACTATTTGGCTTGGAAAATCGATGAGTTCGTAACACAGATTAGAAACCTAATAATTCAACATGACCCAAAGATGCTAAGTGGCTTCAAGAACGCCTTAAATTCTATTGTTGAGAACTCGAAAAACCCCATTTTAGATAAATACTATGGTACGAGTAGCTATAAAACACCTGAAGATATCAATTACAGTGATGTTTTAAAAATTTTGGATTCTACGGAAAATCCATTTGAGATTGTAAGCTATCATTCGTCTACTCGTAATCCCGATTTAAAGCATCATTATCATGACCTTAGCTATAGATCAAACTCGGATCGGAAAGTTAAAGTCAAAAATTATATCGTTATAGGAGGTAATAGACTTTCGCGGGGGTTGACACTTGAAGGATTAAGTACATCATATTTTGCCCGAAATTCATCTAGACAAGACTCTCTTTATCAAATGGGAAGGTGGTTTGGATACCGAAATGGTTTTGAAGATTGTGTGAGAATATTCATGCCGGGTGATCAAATAGACTGGTATATGGACATCGCAAGACTTGAACAATCATTGAGGAAGGATCTTATGCAAATGAATGAACCTGGTATTGGGAACAGGATATTGCCAAGGGATTGGGTAATCAAGTTGGCGAACAGTAAGTCGATGGCATCTCTTCAAAATAGGATTCATCCCTGTGACCCGCTTAAACTACGACATACTCAAAAAACAAGAATGTCTTTTGGTGGGGCTGTGGAAAGAACATTGGTGTTTCAAAGGGACAACGAAATTCAGAAGGATAACTTTCTCCATGTCAAGAGTTTCATAGATTCACTATATATTAAATCGAAACTTAGCAAAGTTGATGAAGAGATTCAAGGTTATAATTACGGACCGAGTAAATCCAATTTGAATTTTGAAAAAGTTTCTCCTGAAGAAATCATAGAGTTTATAAGGGCTTTCCAATTTCACTCCAAATACGAGAGCACATTCAAGTCTGTTGCAAAATTCATTGAATCAAATGAGTCCAAGTTTAATTCATTTTCTGTTGTTCTGAAACAGTTGGAGAGCAATACTCATAAAATTGATATGTATGAGGATTGGTGTATTGGGGATCACTTAATTCATGCTGTAGGAAGGTCTGATATTAACAAAGGCAAAGAATCTGATGATTATGAAATCGGGGCTATTCTTGACAGTGATAAAGACAATACCTTCGATTTGATAAATTCTGAAAACATAGAATATTATAATCAACTATCTGGATCTGATAGGACCAACTACCGAAACTTAGAAAGGGATAAAAGCAAAAAGGGTCTGCTGATTATTTATTTGGTCAAAGGTAAGATCGTAAATACAGAAGCAATAATCCCTGCAATTCACCTTACAATTCCAAAAATTGATAATGAGGAAAAGGTGACTTACATCGTGAGAAAGAAACGCGAAAAGCAATTAAAATAAGGAATGAAGGATTATCAACTAAATATTATACAAGATAGGTTATCTCCTGATAGAAAGATTTTGGAAGTAAGATTTAACAATAAAGATAACTTACGACGATTGTTTAGTCCAAAATTAAAGTATATCCACTTTTCAAAAATAGATGGAGTTATGTTAGTTGACACTGTTTTGGACTCTTTGACAAAATCTTTCAACAATATTATATATAGTCTTAAGGAAAGAATCGATGAAACTACAAGTGTGGAAGAATTTATTGAACTATTCAACCGCACTTTTAAGGATCTAATTAAACTTGCATCGAAGGACAAGAAAATAAGTATAAATACGGCACGTGGACTTTATGGAGAGATGCTTTTTATTCTTGGGAAACTTGAGAATTGTGGCAAAGAGCAGTTCGAAGAAATACTGCAAGCATGGAGACGGCCAGCTCCATCAATGCATGATTTCGATTTTGGCGATTACTGTTGTGAAATCAAGACTATATCGCGCAAAAGCACATCATTGCGAATTAATTCCGAATATCAACTAGAAGCTCTACCTAATAAAAAATTATATTTGAAGTGTTACAGGTTTGATAATATACCTGAGGGTAAAAAGGATTCTTTAGGTATTATTTTTTTACAAATTCTTGAGCTACTAAAAAGTCCTGATTTAATAGAGATTTTCTACAGTAAATGCGCCAACGATAGAGTAAATTATTTAGGACCTAAATATACACCTCTGGATTATGAATTTACCCTTCTCAATGAATCAACTTACGAGGTTAATCAGGACGAATTCCCGAGAATAAAATTGAAAGACCTTTCACCTGGTTTAAATGATGTTAATTACAACATTGACTTGTCAGTAATGGAAAACTTCAAAATCAGCAATGGCCACACCACTTGAAGTAACTAAGCAGGAATTTTATACTTCTTCCTATAATTTATATAATACCACTGATGATCTGGTTCTTGAAGACTGTCAATTCATCCTATTCACGGAGCTTCTGGATGACTCAGGTATATTCAAAAATCCCAAAGTATGTAGAAAGAGAAACCTGTTGTCAAACTCGTACTGGAGCCTAATTGGGTATTCATATGATAGTTTTATTTTTTCTGATAACGAATCCGGGGAGGAAAATATTGAGGATGAAGATGAGATAACCGATCAAGATATATTATACCAATACACAATTTTTAATGGCTTTTTTTCAGATAAACCTGAAATCGAGAATGCACAAAAGGCAGAAATAGATAAGGCATTACGTGAAACTATACGATTTATTGAGAATACATTTTCCGGGGATTACATCAATGACTTTCATGATGCGCGGGATTTACAAGAACACTTATCGGCTTGTAGAAATAATGATAAATTGGATAGAATAGATATTTGTATTGTGACCGATAAGTTAATAAATCAAGAGAACCTTCCGACTTCACATAGAATTTTTGGTACGGATTTAAACTGTAGAATATACTATTGGGATATAAAGAAATGGAATGATTTAAAGAGAAGTAAGGAGCAGCGAATTTCAATAGATATTGACTTCAATGATGAAGAATATAGTCTTTATAAAGTTAAATATGTAAAACAAAATCGGAGTGAAATTTCAACTTTCCTAGCGTATTTTCCTGGCGATTTAATTGCGGATCTTTATGATTATCATAGCACTAGATTGTTGGAAAATAATGTTAGAGTATTTCTATCTGCCAATAGGAAAGCGAACAAATCAATCAGGGAAACCATTGCCAATCAACCTGAATTGTTTTTTTCTTTTAATAACGGATTGTCCGCAACCGCAACGGCTGTTAAATGCAATGATAATTACATTGAAAGTATAGAAGATTTTCAAATTGTTAATGGGGGCCAAACTACCGCAACAATTCATTATGCAAAGAAAAAAGATAAAAGTCCGTTGACATATGTATTTGTTCCTGTTAAAATAACGTCACTAAGAAAAGATGAAAATTACTCAAACATAGTTTCAGAAATAGCTCGTGCCGCGAACACTCAAACCGCAATTAAATCCAGTGATTTTTATGCTAATAATCCTTTACTTATAAGAATCGAACAACTTGCCTTACGAAATCCTATTGAGGATGAAAATCAAAGATTTGTTTATTGTTTCTTCGAAAGGATGTCTGGACAATACAATGTTTCAAAGAACAGCCAAGGTACTAGTCGAAATATAAGGGCGTGGATAAGGAGCCACCCAAAACAATTATTATTCAACAAAATAGATGTCGCTCGATCATTTAATTGTATGCAATTGAAGCCAAATGTTGCTGCGAGTAGCGCTGAAAAGCAATTTGTTGATTTTATGAAGAAAAATGAATATAAGAATTTAAATGTAAATCAGTTCAAAGACTTGTTCGGTTTTGGTCTGCTTTTTAAGAGAACGCGAAAGCTTATTGGAACAAAAAATGGGAATGAGTACCCTTCAATTATTGGAGATTCAAGTGTGGCCATGGCGACCACCATTTATTCAATGAGTTATCTTCAATTCATTTCAGAAGAACAATTTAATTATCATCTCGCTTATGAAAGTAAGGGCCTTATTAATTCTTTGATTCAGCGCGAAAGACTGGATACAGAGTTTGATACGCTTCTCATTTCGATTATAAAGTCTTGTTGGTCAAAATTGGCAGAGTATGGAGGAACTTCGGTACAAGAACAGTCCAAAAGAGCAGAGTGTTGGGAATATGTGAAGAACAATATCCAATTACCTCAAGGGACATTACAATTGATTCAGGATCTAAAATTGTCAGAAGGAGATATTAAGGCAAGAAGTAGAATAGATGAAGATGACGAGCATTTTTATTTTACTAATCTTAATGAGTTATTATTTGATAATGCTAAACTCCTAAAATCACTCTACCAAATATCATTGACACATGCTGAATTTTCTTTTGAAAAAAACATTTTGAAAAACTTCATAAGAAGAATTGAAAATGGAAGTAGTACTTTGACATTCGCCAAAGTAATGGAAATAATGGTTTTTTATGATCAGCTTAATAAAAATGCTGTAGATATAAGTGAATTTCAAAATTCTTCTGGAATGAAGATTCCGTCAATCAGACTAAATTTGATATATGAAAGGCTATTTGAAAATGTGAGCAGAGCGAAGGATAAAATAGATGAACGAACCCTTGCGCTGGTTGAGGATAAAGGCGATGAAGTTTTGAATAAAGAGGCCCGATTAAAAAGTATCATAGAAGAATATTACAGTTGGCCCGGGTTGTCGCTGGAAAAGTTAGCTGAACTAGATTCTCTTATCGATTATTTCCAAATTTAAAATTGATGACTGAATATACGAATGACGAAGTATTAGAGTTCCATTCAATTTAATATTGAACAGAGATAGAAACTGTTTAGGGTGAGACTAATTTACACTTTAATTTTATACTAAAATGTCAGATTTGGTCGTATCTTGATTTTCTATTGATCAAGCATACTAGCAACTATTTTTCCCATCTTATATGCCAAGTGCGGAGGTACTGCATTTCCAACCTGATGAAACTGCTGAGTCCTGCTGCCCCTGAATAAGTAGTTATCAGGAAAAGTCTGAATTCTTGCTGCTTCCCTGACCGTCAATGACCTGCACTGTTTAGGGTCATAATGGATGAAATAATGACCATCCTTTGAAATATGACTGGTTATTGTAGTGGCAGGTTTATTTTTCAACTGAACTCTAAATCGATCAGTGAATTTTCCTGAATTGACGTTTTCGTGATCCGGGACTAATTCTTTTGCATGTTTTGCATAATCTTTTAATCTGGGGAACGTGTCATTTTTTTCAACATAAAGACTTGCAAACAGGTATCGCATTAAATCTTGCGTCAAATGGGCTCTGGATTCATGATTGGCAATCCCTGCTAGTTTCCAAATTTCAAATCCCTGGTGGTTCAAGCTCTTATACCATTCATGTAATGGATGGTTGTCTTCAAGTGAGCTATCACATTTGATAAATTCTCCTCCAATACTCAGCTTACTTGCAGAAATACCTTTACTTAATCCATTTAGAGGCGTGATGTCCCATTTTTTTATTCTTGATAGAAATTGATTTACATAATCTTCCCAGAGTAAATCAGAGTCTTTCAATTGGGTATAAACCCTTTTAGGCTTACCATTATTATTAGAATGAAGATAATCATAGGACACAAATTCTCTATTGAGTCCACTTCTGATAATTGGTAATTTTCCAATTACTGAATCCAGATTAACCTGATCAGTTTTTTCCAGGTATTCACCTTTATGTTCAAGGTCTTTTCTTATTCCAAGAAGTATTACCCTATGCCTTTTTTGGGGAATCCCATATAGTTCTGACTTGATAAGATAATCCGAATCCTTTGTGGCAGGTTTTACAAAAGAATGCAGCTCATATTTACCTCCAACCTGAAGGTCCTTTTTGATCCAGTCAAATACTTTTTCCTCACCAACTTTGGCAGATAATAAACCCTTAACATTTTCCATTACGAACACAGACGGGCTGTGTTTCTTTATTATTCTCAGATATTCTTTATACAGGTAGACCCTGTGATCATCTTTGCGTATACCACCCACTCTTGACCTACCGGCGTTAGAATAGGCCTGACATGGCGGACCACCAATCAATACCCATTTATCAGGTTTTTGACCAATTTGGTTTATTATCAGATTGTCAACTTTACTTGAAGGCCATTTCTTACTTCCAAGTTCAACCAGACAAGCCTCTTCTCTGGCAATCTTGCCTTCAGGGTATTCAGATAAAGCCTGTTCAATTATTTCTTCTCTTTTTTTTAAGTCTTTTTCCTGGTAAGCCTGATAGTATTCGTCTGGTAACGTTTTCCCTTTATTAATGAATTGTCTGTAAAAACTTCTCCAGGTTAGAGTCTTATGCGCACTTTCGTCTTTTTCAATAGAAAGCTTAATTTCAAATACTGGCTTTCCGTGCCCATCTCTAACAGAGGTGAACCCTTCTCCCAGCCCGCCTGGTCCAGCAAATAAATCGATGATTGGTATTGCCATTTAATTCTCCAATGTTTTCGCTAAATCAAATAGAGTGGATGCTTTCCTTACCCCTTTCAACTGACATTCCCATATGGTTATTACTCTCCATCCCAGATCGGTTAGGATTTCCAGGTTTTCGGCATCTTTCATAATTGTTCGTTGAATTTTACTTTCCCACCAGTCTTTTCTTGTCGCAGGAATACTGAAATATTTACATCCCTCGTGACCATGCCAGAAGCATCCATTGACCTGAATGATCGTTCGTAATTTAGGAAAAACCAAATCTGGTTTGCCTGGTAAATCCTTAACATGGAGTCGGTACCGATATCCTTTTTTATGTAGAAATTGGCGTACAATTAACTCCGGCTTTGTATTTTTTGCCTGAATTCTACTCATGTTGAAACTTCTGGTTTCCTTGGTATGTACGTCACTCATTATTGAAGAAATAACCAATTATCAACTAATCAAATATATCAATTTGCTGATCCTTCTTTTAGAATTATCCTGACTTTTTGGGAAGATCTGGGTTAAAATATGAAGTCCATTTAATTAGTTTTATTGTGATTGTATTAAATGTGGAAATAATTACTCGAAGGAAGTAGATCAATTGAATAGTTCTTGAGTACTCTACATGGCGTTAAAATTTTAAAAATGATTTTATCGTCTAAGGATAATCCACATTTGAAATATAAATATTAACTAAAACTAATAAATCTGACTATTTTCGATGATTTGGAGAATTATTTTTCAATAGGATAAAATAATGCAAGAATACGACCTGGTCCGATACTGGAAAAATTGCCTGGACAAAAACAACAACTCCTACAAGTTTGTCTTTGCCCTGGTGCTTTTGGATCATATTCGGACGTCCAAACACCTGATCCTTTCTTATGAAACCATCGCAGATAGCTTCGTAAAATTCTATTGGGATCAAACGGTTGTATTCAAGCTGAATCATGCGGTAAATCCCAGGCAAATGCTGGTTTTCATTCAACTGATCAGAGATATCAATCCGCCTGAAATATTTTATAAAAATGCAAAATCAGTATACAAAAACGAGTTGAACGAAACTCGTGAATATCTTCTGTCCAGAAAGATGCGAACTTTACGCAATCCGATTTCACGGTTTCAATCCGAATACAAAGTCATCGATGATTCGAGCGGTGATAAAACCGGTTCCGGATTCTTGTATCATTGGGATGAGGATAAACGGGAAATTCGATTCAATGAAGAACCATTCCGACTAATTAAGAAAAACCTGTGGCTGTTCAAAGACATTACCGTTTACTACTTTGTCCAATTCCTGGAACGAAATAACAGCATACCTAAAATCCATAAAAAACTCGGATTGGATAATTCCCGGTCAGCCATTAAAACGGAATTACGCCGGATCATCCTTCAGAGCTCAGAAGCATGTTTCTATTGTGAAAATGAACTACGGCAGGAAACACACATTGATCACTTCATTCCCTGGAGCTTCATCCTTGAACATGATAAGTACAACCTTGTTCCAGCCTGTAGTACCTGCAATAATGGTGTCAACGGAAAAATGGCCCTGTTGCCAAAATTTGAATTCATCGAAAAGCTTACCGACCGGAACCTGGAAATATTTGGCGATGAACCATTAACACATAATAAGAATCAACATATAGAACTTCAGTGGCGCACCGACAGGGATGCCGGGTATAGGGTGTGGTGAATTATCTATGGGATCCTGAACATCGCTCACTACATTCGCTCTTTCAGGATGACGATTTAGAAAGACTGGCAGCACTACCAACTGATAACAAAGACGGCCTGGGCCATGTCTGAGGAGGCAACGCCGACGAGTTTTCCCGAAGGGATCCCCATGGGAGGGCCAGGCCTAGATTTTTTGCCTACTTTTTCACTCAGCCTTCGCGTAGCCGCTTCGGCGAAGCACGGTCAATGGAAAAAGTAGGGCCAGCCCGGCGAGGGCATTCGCCCGCCTGGCTGCGTGCGCCGAAATGCAATGAAGGTGTGCAAAGGCAACCTTTTTACCTTATTTCCGTCTATTTTTAAAACTCAAAAAACCTATGCTCCAAAACTACCTCAAGATTGCGGTGCGATCCCTGCTAAAAAATCGTTTTTTCACACTCATCAATCTTCTCGGACTATCACTAAGCATGGGCGCGGCCCTGCTGATTTTCCTCTACACCTCCCACGAACTTACCTACGATACGTTTCATTCCAAGAGCGACCGCGTCTTCCAGGTGAAGGGCAAAATGAACTACGGAGGCATGGAAATGCAGATGTCCGGCATGAGTAGTATGTTCGGACCGCGGGTGACGGAAGAAGATCCCCGTGTGCAGAATTCTGTACGCATGATCAACCCCGGAAAAACAATCATCAAAAATGAGCAGGATGAAGCGTGGTTTGTGGAAAATGCCCATTTCGTCGATCCGTCTTTCAGCGAGGTTTTCGACTTCGAATTTACCAGGGGAAATCCGAAAGAACTTGGTCAGCCTGGCAAGGTATTCCTTACCCCAACCATGGCCAGTCAGTATTTCGGAACGCATGATCCCCTCGGAAAAACACTTTACTACGACCGGAAATATCCGCTTACTGTCGCGGGAATCGTGGCGGAGGCTCTTTCCAATTCATCCATCCGGTATGATATGCTGATTTCTTTTCAGACCCTCGAGACTATTGATGAAATGAAAGGCACCCTCGATAATGAGAATGTGTCACTGGGATCGTTTCTAACCTATCTTGAGCTTGACGAGCCATCCAGTAAGGCACAGGTCGAAGAGTCGATAGAAAAAATTGCGATGGAATCAGCCGACGAAAGCTATGTCCTAGACTCCATGGAGGATGTTTACCTCGGTGGAAATGACGTATTCAGTCCGATGCGGATTTACCTGTTCGCACTGCTGGCCATAGGACTTCTCATCGTCGTTCTGGCCCTAATTAATTATATCAATCTCGCCATTGCACGTTCAACGGCACGTTCGAAGGAAGTCGGAATACGTAAGGTGAATGGGGCATCAAAGCGCTCCCTTGTGTTCCAGTTTTTCCTGGATTCATTCCTGATCATCAGTATTGCATTTACGCTTTCGCTGATACTGCTGATGTATGTTCGTCCGTACATGATTTCTTTCCTGGATAAACCGCTGGATATCGAATACCTGCAGACGCCAATATTCGTCGGCATCGTTGCCGCGATTTTCATCGGAAGTGTGATACTGGCCGGCAGCTACCCTGCATGGATCATGGCCCGTTTCAATCCTGTGTCGATCATCAAGAGTAACCGCACAGGAGGAGGGAAGAACAGTTTCCTTCAGAAGTCTTTCACGACGTTTCAGTTCATGGTATCGATCGGACTGTTACTGGCGACCCTGGTGATCATCGATCAGCTGAAATTCATGAAAAGTCAGGAGATCGGACTGGATAAAGACCAGGTTTTGGCTATCAACCTGTCGCCGAATAAGCAGCCGGTGGGTTTTGAATATATGAAGAATCAGATCAAGGATATGCCGGGGATTTCGGGCGTTGCCCTCAGCTCGCTCTCTCTTTTCAAAGGGGGATATTCCATTTATTTCACCACGGTACCGGATACGGATGAACAGATCTCCCTCAGCGTGATGAATGTGGATGAGCAGTTTGCCGAACTGATGGGTATTGAATTTGAACATCGGTTCGAGGAAGTTCCGTTGCGCGGAAATCTGCTGGCCAATGAGACGGCGGCGGGAAGGCTGCATATTTCGACGGATTCCCTGAGCAAGGAAATGGCGATCGGACCGTCGGTGGCCAGGATTGCCGGGATCACAAAGGATTTCAATTACAGTTCCCTGAAGAATGAGATCCAGCCGATGGTGATGGAGGTGCATTCAGATACCTCGCGGACGATGATCGAGTACGGCGGATCGCTGTACGTGAAGATTCAGGAGGGTACGGATGTGAAGGAAGCCCTTGCGGGGATCCAGGCAGAGGTTGATAAATTTCAGCCGGATGCGCCCTTCGATTATTACTTCCTGGATGAGGCGTTCAACAATTTATATAAATCCGAAGAGCGGATGGCGACCATGCTGTCGGGCTTTACTTTCCTCGCGATCCTGATCGCTGCTATGGGCTTGCTCGGAATGATCACGTTCACGCTGGAGCGGCGTGTACGGGAGATCGGCATCCGCAAGGTGCTGGGTGCTTCCGGCCGGCGTATCATGCTGATGGTCATGGGCGAGTATTTTGTGATTTTCGTCGTAAGCGCATTGCTGGCTGTACCGGCTGCCTGGTGGGTCATGGAAAACTGGCTTACCAGTTTCACCTACCGGATCGACATTGGCGCATCACAGGCGATTCTTGCGATCACACTGGCCCTGCTGGTAGGCTTTGGCACCATTGGCTTGCGCACGTGGCGTGCTTCCAGGGCGAATCCTGCGGATAGTTTGAGGACGGAGTGAACAATTCATCCTTAACGTCATCACTGTCCGGTCGTAGGTTCCTACCTACGACCAAATCATGGTTTCATTTGAACAAGGAGCGTACCTACGGCACGCGATCATAAAGCGACATGGCTATCTAAACAGAGAGCGTACCTTCGGCACGCCATATACCTGTAACGTCATCCCCGCCTTCGCTATGCTACGGCCGACAGGCCGGACTGTCTCCGGCGCTCTGATAACCAGTAGTTTCCACTCGATTCTGGTCGTAGATTCCTATCTACGACCAAATAAATAAAGCATAAGGTCGTAGGTAGGAACCTACGACCAGATTTAGCATAGACACCCCCCTAGCCCCCCTCAAGGGGGGACGTAGGCATGCCCATCTACTCACCGTCATCCCCGCCTTCGCTTATACCCTTCGCCAAGGCTTCGGCTATCGAAGAAAGCTTTGGCGGACGCGCCGGCGGAACTCACATCCTGGTAGTTGAGTCCTTGAAGGCAGAGATTAGGCGTGCCGTAGGTACGCAATATGGGTAGCAGTAATTTAGTTTTTCGTCCAGCGTGCCGTAGGTACGCTCCGTGTGTAAAGAAGACCCTACAAAAACAACGGCCGAATATAATCCACCACCCATTGCCCGAGGAGGCTTCCCGGGTAAAGGCTGAGTGCATATGCGATAAGTGAAACCACCGTGGCTTTAAACACCCGGCGATAGGCCAGCAGGTCATATGCCAGTATGGAGAGAATGGGGATGATAAATAGAAACAGCACAAAATAAATGACCTCGCTGGGAGCAATGCCAGTCAGTTCCCAGAAGCGTGCGATACCAGCCGGACTTAACATGATCATACTCATCAGAAAATAGCGCTTATGCGCATGTGCCTTTTTCCGGTTGACAAATCCCAGCGTTGCATAGATCAGCCCCATGATAAATAATACGATCTCGGAACTCATTATTTCAAAGGGTATCTCTTCTTCCGGTGTATTCACCCGGAAAACAGCATAGATGCCAGTCAGGAAGACGCCAATAACGATTGGTATTCCGGATGGTCCGAGGATCATGTGCCATTTTACCTTTTTGCCGGTGATCAGAAGGCATTGTACGCCAAACAATGCATACCACAAGCCCCCGAAGACACCATGTATGACGGCGATCAATGGTAATCCGCCTTCATTTTCTATACGCACAGAAGCAGTGTATGAGAACCCGATAAACTGCGTGATCAGGAAATAAAAGGCGTAGAAGAGGAAGAAGTAGTGGTCTGACTTTTTTGTGGGGATCGATTTGAGCTTCATTAGGGGTGAGATTGATTCCAGATTATAACATAATTAATTTATGGTTAAGATTTTTACTGAAGCCTTGAAAATGTGTGGAATACGATTGGTGTTGGCGGAAGGCTGTTCCGCCTGTCCTCCTACCTAACGGTAGGTAAACCGGCAGGCAGGGATCTCCTGTTGTATGCAATGAACTGGGGGATCCTGAGACAAGCTCAGGATGACGATGAAGAAGGACCGGCCCGGGCCATGTCCGAGGAGGCAAGGCCCACCCCCAACCGTCTCCCCGCCTTCGCTAAAGCTACGGCGGACATGCCCGCCTGCCCGGCTGTGTGCGCCGAAATGCAATGAAGGTGTGCGAGGGCAATAACCCGGCTGGTTAAGCCTTATTTCCTCCCCGCCAACCGCCTCATTCCATCAAACCTCTCCCGCATTTCTCTCAGAACCTCACCATAGGCGCGATCACCCGCAAGGTTCAACAGCTCCTCCGGATCATTCTCATGATCATACAATTCTTCATGGGTGCCTCCTGCTTCATTTTCCCATCGCGTATATTTCCACCGAACACCGGTCAGGGCGCCGTCTCGTCCTCCATAGCTCACAGTGTACGCATAACGTTCTTCTGCCTGACGACCCGCCAGCATCGGCACGAGGCTTTTCCCCTGGAGAATAGGAGGCAGGCTGTCCTGTAGTCCGCACAATTCCGCGAGGGTAGGATAGAGGTCGATCAGCTCTACCACCTGGTCTGCTAACGATCCGTTGCTTTGTTTATACGCCGGAGCCGAGATGATCATCGGAACGCGGATACTTTCTTCCCAAAGGCTTGTCTTTGACCAGCAGTCATGTTCACCGAGATTAAAGCCATGATCCGAAATGAATATTACAATAGTATTTTCCCGGGCGCCTGAGCGGTCCAGTGCATCCAGCAGCCTGCCCACCTGCTGGTCCATGAACCGTACGCTGGCCAGGTAGGCACTGATAGTTTTTCGTTGCTGTTCCTCGGACATACCCCAGACATGCTCATTTCGCAGCCGCAGTGCCTGATCCGGCACATTTTCCAGTCCGCTCACTTCAGGCAATTCCATCGATTCGGCAGGATATTGGGCGAAGCAATTCTCTGGTGCGATCAGGGGGACATGAGGCCTTACCAGTCCGACTGCCAGGAAAAAAGGTTTATCTGCCTTGAACTTTACCCGGTTGGTGGCACCATCCGGGATCTTACCGGTCCGGTTTTCCAGGATGGCGATAGCCTGGGTAGTGGCCACATAATCTGTTTGGCCAGTCTCAAGTTCGTCCGGAAGAATCATCCGCGCGAAATTGGAGCCGTAATGATTATTCTTGGGTGACAGCAATTCCAGTTTTCCCGGACTCATGGTTTCGGGACCCATCACATTGTGCGCATAATCCCAGGACTCCGGGATATCACCGCCTGTTTCCCCCCGTTCAATTCCGCCGGGGACGCCCATATGAAAGATCTTGGAAACACGGGCTGTGTAATAACCCATTTTTCGGAAGAATTCGGCCAGTGAAGGGTGGTCTTTTAGTTCCGGCGTAGCGGCTTTATAGCTGCCCAGCTGGAAGCCATTTCCCAGAACGCCATTGGTTTCGGGATATAATCCACTCATAAAGGACGACCTTGACGGTCCGCATACAGGGTATTGCGAATACGCCCGGGTAAACTTCACTCCCTGTTTGGCAAGCCTGTCAAGGTTCGGCGTATGATCGCTGACGTCCATGTAAGGGCCGATTTTGGTATTCAGGTCATCCGAAACGATCAACAGGATGTTGGGTTGCTGCGCTGAAGCATTCAAGCCGATCAGGATGAAAAACAGCGAGAAGAGGACTCTTGTCATTTTAGTTTCAGGTTGAAAATGGCGTTGACAATATAAGTGAAATATTCTTCGACACCTCCATACGTCCCCCCTCGAGGGGGGATTAAGGGGGGTGTCTTCCCTCAAGGGGGACGTAGGGGATGACGATAAAGAAAAAGGCCTGCCCGGCTCTGTACGCCGAAATATAATGAAGGCATGCTCCGTACGCCGTAATATTATGAAGGCGTGCTCTGTACGCCGAAATATAATGAAGGCATGCTCTGTACGCCGAAATATAATGAAGGCATGCTCCGTACGCCGAAATCTAATGAAGGCATGCTCCGTACGCCGAAATCTAATGAAGGCGTACGAGGGCCCAACTATTTTTGTTTGTAATCATTCACTTCGAGCCAATATCCATCCGGGTCCTGGAAGAAGGTCTGCCGCACCCCATCCGGACGTTGCTGAACCTTGTGTTTTTCGCCTCCGCCGAGAGTGCCATACCAGATATCATTCTTTTCTAAATGTTCGAGGAAGGAATCAAGGTCTGTAACACTCATGGCAAAATGATTAAATGTACTCGGGGCGATCGTCACACCCGGAACTTCACCCATATGCAGTTCGAGGTTACTTCCCAGTTGAAGGAACGCCTGGTTCTCCGGAAGCCATGGAGCATCGATTTGTTTCAGTCCGAGGATATCCATATAAAATTCTGAACTTTCAGTGAAATCACTGACGACTAATGTGACATGCTGTAAGGTGATGTTTTCCAACATCTTATTTTGCGCATTCAGACTTCCAAAAACCATGAGTAGAGAGCATAAAGGAATTATTATCCATTTTGAGAACTGATTTTTCATGATGATTAAGGGGTTGGTGAGTGTTCCTTATAATAACATAAAAAACTGAGATTTATAAATTCGTTGCCGGACATAGTAGAAGACTTAGAATGCCCGTAAAGTGTTTGGATGGAAAGGCATACGTTGACATGGACTGCACGATTATTTCCGCCCACTGAAAATGAGTACTTTATTACTCTTCACAATTAACCACTTTTCAACCCGACAATCATGAATCATGTAGAGCACCTTAAGGGCTTGGTTCAGGGTCGCCCGGGGGATCACATTTTTACATTTAAATAGATCACAGTCCGGCGCCCGGATGAATCCCTGGATCGGGATTTCCGCGAGTAATCCTGGCCCGACTCCGGCAGCTTTAGTCGCTCACTGCTCATAATATTTAATGGCATGGAAAATATGCATATTTATTACCAACATATTGGATTCATAGGATACGATATTCCCGTATTCGTCGACTTTGAAATTATTATACCTACTGTTTAAGGTAGTGGGCTCTTCAGCGTCCGCGGAGTACCATTTTCGCGTTACAATCCATAGTCCGTCATATATATACTCTTCTTTCCATCCCCATGGCTCGTCCCATTGTATGATTCTTCCGACCGAATCCAGTTTTACTACCGCCCTTATTTCGTTGGATTCATTGATGATTTGGTAGGTACTATCGTCAATCCAATTATACTTCTCGCGGGTGACGGAATCATTTCTTATTTCTGCACTTACCACTTTACCATCTTTATGAAAATAGGTGGTGGCCGTATTAAAAATTGAATCACTCACAGACAAGGTCTCTCCATTTTTATTAAAGTGAATGATTCGGGTATTCATATGATTTTTTTCATTGGTGAATGAGTTGACCCGAAAAGTGGTTTCAGTTATTTCTTTAACCGGCCCTTTCAGCCCAATCATTGATTTGCTGATATATTGTGAATGAACAGTGCCATTCAGCATAATGAAAAATGACATGATAGAAATACGTAGAATCAGTCCTGTATAGTCTATTTGGAATTTCTTGAGCTTCTTATTCATTATGATTTGAATTTAAAAGTCATAGTATTATAATAATAAAAATATAATTGAAATATAAGATCTCCATTGAATAGGATTCTTAATATAATTTTTATTTGATCTACTATATACTGCCTGTTCAGGAGTGGGTTGCAAGACTTTATTTAGGCTGAAGTAATAGGTAAATCCACTGAAAATGAGTACTTTATTACTCTTCACAATTAACCACTTTTAAACCCAACAATCATGAATCATGTAGAGCACCTAAAGGGCTTGTACGCGGCATTTGGCCGTGGCGAAGTGCCCACAGTACTGGGAGCAATGGACCCCCAGATCCAATGGAATGAGGCCGAAGGAAATCCGTATGCCGCCTCCGGTACCTTAAACGGACCCGATGACGTCCTGAATAAATTATTCATGCGTCTCGTCGAGGAATGGGATGATTTCACCGTGACGCCAAAGAAATTTTACGGCCTCGGGGATACTGTCGTTGTAGAAGGCCGCTATACCGGAACGTATAAGGAAACCGGTAAGAGCCAGGATTCACCCTTCTGCCATGTCTGGAATTATGAAAATGGTAAAATCAAAACCTTCCAGCAATACACCAACACTGCCGCGCTGCAGGAAGTGATGGGGGTAGCCGTGTAGAGCAGGTAATAGGGTGTAGGGAGACTGCCAGCTCATCTGTGCTCGATTAACCTTGAGTTTGTCCGTCCAGTGCCAAAATTCATCCCTTCCTTCAGGGTAGGGACGGGGTATGGATAACCAATGATAACGATTAATTATCCGGTGCCGTGCCAACAGCATCCCTTCGGAGTAGGTACGACGCATGCCTGCAAAACGCTGTGATGTTTTATCTAAATAGGCTCAGGCACTCTATAACAATGAAATCTCTGGCTACGTGAAGGCGCAGTAAAAAATGCGTGCTGAAGGTACGCTACATATGTAGCAGGAATTTGGCTCTTATTGATGCGTGCCGTAGGTACGCTCCGTGAAATAGGCCTCAATGGGAAGTCTTCGGATAGTGACCCACCTTTGCTCATACCCTTCGCGGGGCGGAAACCCGCCTTCGCCAAGGCTATTGCGAATGACCCACCTACGCCAAGGCTACGGCGGGTAGAAAAAAAGGCGCCTCCAGTAATGGAGGCGCCCTAACCTTGAACTTAATCCTAACTTTAACCTTTAAATCTGTCCGGCGGCGATGTTACCGTTCGGTGCGCGGTTGATCGCGTAGCCTTCAACGAAAGCTGTTTCGTTCTCCTGATCGATGGATACTTTCACCCATCCGTTGTACGACTTGCCGTCTTTTACCAGCTTAATGCCGATGTACTGTGCTCTGTCGCCCGACCAGGTACCGCTCCATGATTCCCTGGAATCAGAGTAAACCTGCTCGATGATTTCGCTGGCGCTGGCCGACCAGGCCACGTTGCCCAGTTCCGCTACCGGCATTCCATCCTCGTTGATCGCTGCGCTTCCTTCAACCGAAAGCACTTCGTTTTTATTTAACGCATTCACAAGATATTTAGTGTGAATGTCCGCCTCGTTCGATACCATTACAGTAGTGAACATAAAATCATTGGTTCCATCCTTGTCTGCGTCCAGGTAGAAGCTGTTTCCGAATCCGAATGCAGCAGGTGTATCGTAAGCAACGTGCGCAATGACGTTGCGGCTTTTTTCAATTTCCTTCTTTTTTTCTTCACCTGATCCCCAGGCAATTGAAAGAAGTAATGCTGTTGCTAATAAGAGTTTCATTGTGTTGTTGTTTTGTTGTTTGACCTGTGTATTTGTACGTTAGACTACCGCTGTAGTTCCATTGTTACAGGCAAACATGATGAGCGTACCAACAACATGGTAAATGGATTTTAGCCGTGTTAAAAAACTGGATTCGCTTTACTTTTTTTAAGATCTTGTAAAACTTCCTGAGGTGTGTTCTGGTCTCAATAAATCACTACTGACTACTGACTACTGACTACTGACTACCTACCTGCCGGTAGGCAGGCTGACTACTTGCTAACCCTTCACTGCACATCGCATTAACTCTTTCGAGCAACACATCCACATCATTCCTTCTGATCTTGCCGGTCTCCCGAAGATACATATCGAGCGTTGAACAGGAATTAGCGAGTGTCTTGATGTATTTTTTTGGATTGATGCGTACAAGTCCTTCAGGGGTGACTTCAAAATAAATTTCACGAATAGAAATTACCGGAGTATTCGGACCGGTTTGCTGAACCTCTTCCTCGTAAGATTTGAAAACATTCACTTTACCTGAGGCCAGCATTGTGCCGATGGTGTGGCGATTATTGCGTAAATCGATAAGTGACAGGTATTCCTCATCTTCTGCGATCCGGATGGAAACGATATCTGATTTAGGCAGTTTGACCCTTTCCCCATCTGCCCGGCCTATGATATACTTTCGGTTGTCCTCCGGAAGGACCAGTGAACCTTTGAATTTGCTGAGACGGTCGGTGATCTCATATTGATCCCCACACTTCATGGTTACAATGATTTCCTGCTTTCGCTGTCCGTATGCGAATGCGCTGCTTAAAAGGATCGCCAGAATCAGTAACCGTTTCATTGCTTTGTTGGGTTGAATAAAGTTAATGCGATTTTGGATGAGAACCACATTTCTGATTGTTATTTAACCAAAACCTATGCCCAATTAACAATAAAATCCAGTGAAGAGTTTACTGAATGGCATACAAAGTCGCAAGCCGCGTCCCCCCTTGAGGGGGGTTAAAGGGGGTGTTTCCTCAAGAGTGAAGCAAAGGCAAGCCCGGTAGGCTGACTACCTACCTACGCTCAAGCTCCGGCAGGCGAGCTGACTACTGACTACTGACTATATCCTTCAGTTCCACCCAGGGAATATCAATAGTAGTCGGACCCGCAGAATACGGGGCGATCTCGTAATGGTTGAAATAGAACAGGATCTCATCCTTCAGCAACGCGAAATTATCCGGGTTGAAATACCGGTCGCCCTCAAATGAAAAGCCGCTGGAGGCAGGGTCTTCGTCGGCACCGAGATTCCTGATGTCGCGGAAGGTATTCAGCGAGATCTTATTCAGTATTTCTTCATAACCGGGTTTGAAAAGATCATCGAGTGTGATCTTGTCACCGGTAATCGGATCAAAATTCAGGAATTGTAAATTATAGTTGCCGTGCGCGCCGCCGGTATATGCTTCCGTCTGTATCCGGATCACCAAAAAAGCGCTGTCATTCCGAAGAACCTCACCGCTCACATTCATCTGCCATCCGAAGGCATCCGGAAAGCTGGTGGCGAGATTACGGTAATCGTCGATGAATACATCTGCCACGCCATTCAGCGACTGATCCTCTATGGAATCATATCCGAGAATTTCCATTATCGATGCCTCTATTTCAGCATTGATCTTATCTGATGCCTGTGTCCGTGCGGTATCGGCTACCGTCTGGTACAGAAATGCCACCGTCGTACAGGTACGTGAGGTATCTGTTTCGCAATTGCCGTACTCCCGGTTGATACTTTGTGTCTCAACCGTAAAAGGCGGGAAATATTCGGATGAAGGCGTTTCTGTTGGTGGACGTTCGACGTCACAGCTGCTGATGATCATTGCAGAAGCAAACAGCAGGATAAGTATTCTGTACATCATTATAATAATTCGTTCGCCAGGTTTGCCAGCTCACTTCGTTCCCCTTTCTCAAGTGTAATATGTGCATAGAGCTCATGATCCTTCACCCGGTCGATCAGGTAGGACAGACCATTGCTCTGCGAATCGAGGTACGGCGTATCGATCTGATAAATATCCCCGGTAAAGATGATCTTCGTATTTTCTCCAGCCCGCGTGATGATCGTCTTCACCTCGTGCGGCGTGAGGTTTTGCGCTTCATCCACAATAAAGCAGATGTTCGACAGACTTCGGCCACGAATGTAGGCGAGCGGTGTGATCACCAGCTTCTCCTGGTTCACCATTTCGGTGATCTTCGAATATTCCTTGTCAGACTCATGGAATTGGTTCTGAATAAACTTCAGGTTATCCCAAAGCGGCTCCATGTAGGGGTTCAGTTTCGATTTGATGTCACCCGGCAGGTAGCCAATGTCTTTGTTGCTTAACGGTACGATCGGACGGGCCAGGTAGATTTGTTTGAATTCACGCTTTTGTTCGAGTGCGCCGGCAAGAGCCAGCAGTGTTTTTCCGGTACCGGCCACACCCTGGATCGTTACGAGCTTCACATCCGGGTTCAGGATCGCATGGATCGCGAAGGTCTGCTCGGCATTACGCGGCTTGATGCCATAGACAGAGCGTTTTTCAACGTGTTCCACCTGGTCCATGATCGGATTGTAAAATGCGAGAACCGATTTCTTGCCGTTTTTCAGGATGTAGTAGCCGTTTTTGTTGGGCTTGCTGGTGCCAAGGCATCCGCGTGGCGAAATCGCGCCTTTTTCGTAAAGTTGATTGATCTTGTCAGGGCTTACCTTTTCGTTGATATTGATCCCCCGGTAAAGCGAATTTACGTTTTGAACTTTTCCGGTGTTATAATCTTCGGCCGGAAGGCCCAGGGATTTCGCTTTTAGACGCAGGTTGATATCCTTTGAAACCAGGATGACCTTTTTTGACGGGATTTCCTGCTGCAACTGCAGTGCGGCATTCAGGATCCGGTGGTCGGCCTTGTCCTCGTCGAATACCTCACTGGCGTCGATCTTGCTTTTGGAATACATCAGCACCTTGAACTTACCCTTGTTGGCCGAGCCATTGAGAGGGTTCCAGTCCTGAAGCATCTTGCCATTGGCAAGCTTGTCGATGAGTCGGGTGAATTCACGCGCCTCAAAATTCTTGGTATCGTTACCTTTCTTAAAGTTATCGAGTTCTTCGAGGACGGTGATGGGAATTCCCACATCGTGCTCCTCAAAATTCATGATCGAGTTGTGTTCGTAGATGATTACGGATGTGTCGAGGACGAATATTTTCTTCTCTTTCTGCCCGCTTTCAGTCTTCTTCGCTCTGGCCATAGGGGAGGGAAAAAATTAAATGCTAATTGATTCAAATTTAGGAATCTGTCGCAAAAGACAAACAACGAATGCGGTTTTAATTCAATATTTTATTTTGGGGATGCTTTTATGCATGGAGCTGTTATGCCAGGGACATAACCACCCACTTCCGTCATCCCTGTGGAACTCCCTGGGATCGGCGGCGATAGCCGGGGATAATCAGGGAGTCGGGCAGGCCTGCCTGCCGGTAGGCAGGGACCTTTGTCCGTCGCTAATCCTTTATTTGTTTGTGCCGAAAGGCTAGATGATGGATGAGTTTCTATCCTTTGTGAGGGCCCACTATAGATCCCAGTCCGACTCCCGGGCTAAACCCGGGAGATTCCACTGGGATGACGATAGAAAATGAAGGCGATTACAGGAGGCTACTTTTAGGACTCTACATACTGACTACCTACCTACGCTAAAGCTCCGGCAGGCGAGCTGACTACCTGCCTACGCTAAAGCTCCGGCAGGCGAGCTGACTACTGACTACCTACCTACGCTAAAGCTCCGGCAGGCGAGCTGACTACTGACTACTGACTACTGACTACTGACTGATAAAGGTCTCCCTTCTCCGTCGGCACGATCTTCAACACATTCGCCAGTACCAGCAGTATTAATGTGCGTGAGGCACTGTATCTTGATACCTTGGCGAGTTCGGCAAAACCATCGAGCGTGATTGTTCCGTTCTTTTCCAGGTAATCGAACAGCATCTTTTCCTTGTCGCCGTAGTTGAATTTGATATTCTTACCCTGCTTTTTCCGTCGGATGATCTCCTTCATTTCCCGGCTTGCCTGAACACTTTTGTCATCGGCCCGTACATAGGCACGCTTTCCCGGAGGCGGAACTTTCGCCCTCCGCCCGTTCACGAAGCGCGGGTATTTGTCCTGTTTCTCTAGGACGAAGTGCGGACTTTTACTGCTGCTGGGTATAAAAAACGATACCACCGAAAGGTCGTCGGTAAGCGGAACGATTTCCCATTTGTATTCAACCTTCGGCTGTGTGAGTTGATCTATCGCGGCCTCCAAAACATATACATGATCCTCAGGGTGCTTCAGACCCGGGATCGACCCGTCATCATCCACGCCGATGAATACATAGCCGCCATCGGAGTTGGCAAATGCCACCATCTCCCGGACGATCTTTTCCGGATGGGTGGCCTTTCGCTTGAATTCAACAGTATGCGTTTCCCCACCCTTAACGAGGTTTCGAACTTCTTTGATCGTCATATATTGAATTCGTCTTCATCATCATCGTCCTCATCGTCATCGAGTGAGAACATGCTGCTCAGGAGATCTTTGAATTGCAGTCCGCGCGCTAACGGATGTTTGCTCAGCATGCTGTATTCTGCCAGTCCGTGCAAGGCAAACTCCATCAGGAACAGTTTCATTGCCTTATCCTCTTTTTTATGGAATTTATCAACGAGCGCTTCCAGTCCGGGAACGGATTTCAACGTCTGCTCATATTCCTTGTCAGTAAAATCATTCAGCAGATCTACGGTATGCTCATCACCGAACCAGTTCGTGATTTCCTTATACGGATTATCGATCTTTTGCTTTCGCACTTTCTCGGGATCCGGAAAGAAATGCGTGAACTGAGTCCGGATCGCTTTTCCCACCAGGTTATGGGCTACTATACCCGGACCTTCCTGCTCGCCTTCATACACCAGCTCAACCTTTCCGGTAATGGATGGAATCACACCATAGAGGTCGCCTACGCGGACATGCGTTTTATTACCCTGGTGCAAAGCACGACGTTCAGCGGCGCTGAACAGGTTTTCCATTCCGGATATGGTCAGTCGGGCGGAAACCCCGCTCTTGGCATCAACATATTCACTCTCGCGCGCCTCGAAGGCAATCTGCTCCACCAGGTTCCGGGCTAAATCGGTCATAACGACCATATCATTCTGCTCCGGTTTGATGTGGGCTTCCTGGTCGGTGATTTTACGGCCAATCTCAATGGATTTGGGGTAATGGGTGATAATCTGACTGTCGATACGGTCTTTCAGCGGCGTCACGATACTTCCGCGGTTCGTATAGTCTTCGGGGTTAGCGGTAAAGACAAACTGGATTTCCAGCGGAAGACGTACTTTAAATCCGCGGATCTGCACATCACCTTCCTGCAGGATATTAAAAAGGGCCACCTGGATCCTTGCCTGCAGATCCGGAAGTTCATTGATCACGAATATTCCGCGATGTGCACGTGGAATAAGTCCGAAATGGATCACCCGCTCATCCGAATAGGGGAGTTTGAGTGTTGCGGCCTTGATGGGATCCACATCACCGATCAGATCAGCAATGGAAACATCGGGGGTTGCCAGTTTTTCAGTATACCGGTCATCCCTGTGCATCCAGGTGATGGGTGTATCATCGCCATGTTCTTCCACCATATCCATTCCATAGCGCGAAATCGGATCGTAGGGATCATCATTGAGTTCAGATCCCTTGATCACCGGGATATATTCATCCAGCAGCTGGATCATCATGCGCGCCATGCGTGTTTTCGCCTGTCCGCGTAAACCCAGCAGGTTGATATCGTGCATCGAAAGAATGGCACGCTCCATGTCGGGGATTACAGAGTCCTCGTACCCATGGATGCCCTCGAAGACATTATGTCCCTTCAGAATATTTTCCCGAAGGTTGTCCCGTAATTCCTGTTTTACACTGCGTGATTCGTATCCGCTCTCGCGAAGTTCACCGAGCGTCGATATTTTAGTTTGTTTCGTCATGTAAATTAAAAGTGTTTTCTCCGGTTGCGCCGGTAGTCTTCAAAGATCAGGTGGCCGAGTCCCTTGAGGCTGCTGTAATAGGCATTGCCATTATTGACCTGTGTAAATTCCTTCACGAATTCCTTCAGGTATGGATCTGAAGCAATCATAAAGGTGGTAATGGGTATATGTATTTTTCGGCACTGACGCGCCAGTGTTAAAGTCTTGTTCAGGATCTTGCTGTCGAGGCCGAAACTGTTTTTATAATACTTGAGACCTACCTTCAGGCACGTTGGCTTTCCATCGGTGATCATGAATATCTGTTTGTTCGCATTTTTCCGCCGGCGCAGCAGGTCCATGGCCAGCTCAAGTCCGGCTACAGTATTGGTATGGTACGGACCCACCTGCAGGTAGGGGAGGTCTTTCACCTCGATCTGCCAGGCGTCGTTTCCGAAAACGATCACATCGAGGGTGTCCTTGGGATATTTCCGCTTGATGAGTTCGGCCAGCGCCATGGCTACTTTCTTGGCGGGGGTAATCCGGTCCTCTCCGTAAAGTATCATGGAGTGGGAGATATCGATCATCAGGACGGTGGAGGTCTGGGTTTTAAATTCCTGCTCCATGACTTCCAGGTCGCCTTCTGTCATTCTGAAATCATCCAGTCCGTGATTGATCTGCGCATTTCGCAGGGAATCGGTCATGGAAATTTGCTCCAGGGTATCTCCGAACTGGTAATCCCGCCGGTCTGTACTGGGTTCATCTCCCAATCCGCCGTAATTTGTCCGGTGCTCGCCGCGTCCCGACTTTTTTAACTTGCCGAATATCTCATCCAGGGCACTGGTTCGTATGCGTTGTTCGCTTTTTGCGGTAAGCTCAAACTTGCCTTCGGGGTTCTCATCTGTGATATATCCCTTGTCTTTCAGGTCTTCAATGAAGTCGCCGATGCCATAGTTTTCACCGGTCATATTGTACTTTCTGTCAAGATTATTGAGCCAATTCAGGGCTTCAGACACATCTCCGGAGGTAATTACCAGCAATTGCAGGAAAATATCGAGCAATTTTTCAAAATCTGATTTCGACTCGTCGGGATCTGGAATAAATGTGGTAAATCGGTGTCCTAGCATGGTTTGGCGCCCTTTTCTGACAGGTGTTAAGATATAAACCGTGATTGCCTGGCTTCTGTTCCGGTGTTTTCAATAAACATAAAAGGTTTTTTTCATTTGTGTGTAAGGTAAGGGGGGGTTTTTGTAAACCTTGCGTGGTTATATTCCTCATCTTTGAATCATTAACAACCGGAAACTTTAAATTTTTTGAACTATGAGAAAGTCTGTATTGGTTTTGTTTGCTCTGGCTTTAGTTGTTTCTTCGTGTGCTACGTATACGTGTCCGACGTACACTAAAGCTCCGGAGAAGGAGAAAACTGAAAAAGACGTGAATCACCTGTGAGTTAATTCTTAGAAGATAATTTTGCTTTTTTAAGATATTCAGACTAACCATCTGGCTCGGTGAGATTTTTTAATACCGGTTAAGGGTACTGAAAAAGAGTGCTTGAAAAAAAGGCCTTCGAAAGAGGGCCTTTTTTCGTTCACATGATATCTGGATTCTTTCCTTTCCATATATTTTTTCCAAACCTGCTGATTTCGTGGAATTGAAACGTTCCTGGAACTATTTAATTCGTATACCTAATTTAAGTTTTTGAATTTTCAAACATTTCTGAAACTACAGTGTTTTCAACATTAAACTAAACACTGTATTATGGAATCTTTATATCTCGTAGACATCGTTGCTATTCCAAAGGACGATCCGGTTGCATTTACCTTCTTTACAGGGTACATGGCCATGTTTGCTGCTTCAGTATTCTTTTTCTTCGAAAGAAATACTGTTAGTGGGAAGTGGAAAACTTCATTGCTTGTTTCAGGTCTCATCACGATGATCGCTGCAGTGCACTATTATTACATGCGCGATTATTATGCAGCAACAGGTACCAATCCCACAGCACTTCGGTACATTGACTGGACGCTTACCGTTCCGTTGATGTGTGTTGAATTTTACCTGCTTACCAAGCCAGCCGGCGCAAAATCAAGCCTGCTTTGGAAACTCATTATTGCCTCAGCCTTTATGCTGGTGATGGGTTACATTGGAGAAGCATTTGTTCCCTTAAATGCAGATGGAACACCTGCGGACGGAGCATCTACCCACAGCTTCCTGTACGGAGCGCTTTCTACCTTGGGATATTTGTACATTCTTTACACCGCCTGGTTTGGTGAGGTGAAAAACCTGGCAGATGCTTCCGGTAACCCGACAGTGATCAGGGGAATTCGTATGTTGGCCTGGTTTGTTCTTGTTGGATGGGCTATCTATCCGATCGGTTACATGTGTATGCCAGGTGGCTGGCTGAACACAGCTCTTGGCTGGACTTCATCAAATGTTGATCTTTTTTATAACATTGCTGATGCGGTGAACAAGATCGGTTTTGGTCTGGTGATTTATTCAATTGCCAAATCAGACACAACAAGCACTGCAAACGCATAAGCACTGAAAAGAGGCCTTGCCTTCGGGCAGGCCTCTTTTATTCTCTATGAAAATCGATCCGATCAATATATTTTTACTTTCAGTAACAGCAGCCCTGGGAATACTGGTATTCATCTATCCTCCGGTACTGGAGTTCAGCTGGATTCTCTTTCTTTTTACCATCATTTTGCTGGGTATTCCGCACGGAGCGCTCGATCATGTTCTGTATTTAAAGAAAAATGGAAGTAAAAAACCGTGGAGATTCTACCTGTTCTACATTGGATTGATTGCCGCCACAGGATTATTCTGGTGGAATTTCCCCACTATAGCATTTATTTTATTTCTGATCATCTCGGCGTATCACTTCGGACAGTCCCAACTGTACCAGATAAACGGTCCGAAATGGTTGAAGAATCTTTTATTCCTGAGCTGGGGTTCATTTCTGCTTTCAATAATTATCTATACCAATCTCGATGAATGCATCCGGATTTTTTCATCGCTAGAATGGCTGAACCTTTCATTACTTAACAGCGGGATGTACTGGTCAGCCGTTATGACCGCTAGTTTTTTCGTGTTATTCGCTGGGGCAGCATACGCCGCTTTCCAGCGTTTTATCTCATTCAATAATCTTCTGTTTGAAGCCGGAACACTCGTGCTGCTCTGTTTTTTGGCTGTTTATTCCAATGCGGTCTTCTCATTTACCATTTATTTTGGTATCTGGCATTCGTTCCGTTCCCTGGTGATCGAATATGAATACGTTGCTGACAGGCAGCGCAAATCACGATTTATCCCATTCCTCAAAAGAATTTTTCCTTTCACGATTCTTGCGACTGCATTTTTGGCTGCAGCCCTCTTCCTGATGCCTCAGCAAATGACCGGCATATCCCCCTATATGATCTTTATTATTGTGATATCGATGCTCACAGTCCCTCATTTGATTGTAATGCATGACCTTTATGAAAAATTTTCCTAATTATGCATTATCCACTTTCACTGATATATGGATTACTCTGCGGCAAAGGATGAATTTATACGTGCATGGGGTACATTGGGTACTTCCTGGGGAATTAATCGTACCATGGCACAAATTTTTGCGCTGCTCCTAATCTCACCGGAACCCATATCGGTTGACGAGATCATGGGGGAGTTGAAAGTATCAAGAGGTAATGCCAGCATGAATCTTCGTGCCTTAATGGATTGGGGCCTGGCCCAAAAGACCTCTAAAAAAGGCGACAGAAAGGAATTCTACTATACCGACCGGGACACATGGGCATTGGCCCGGAAAGTGGTAGCAGTACGTCGGAATCGTGAAATTGAACCTATTCTGAATGTTCTCAGGGATGTTCAGCAAGTTGAACCAGGAGATGATGCGAACATCTCCGAATTTAAACGTGTTACCAGTGAACTGACGGAGGTTGTCAGGACCACCGACCAGGCTCTAAACCTCTTTATGGAATCGGATAAATCCTGGATATTGAAGAACCTATTGCAGATATTAAAATCAAGAGGCCGCCAAAAGTAAATCTTTGGCAGAGTTAAAATTCCCAAACAAACGTTTTCTTCTCACTTACGGCACTTCCAAGTTTTCGCTTGAAATTAAACAGGCCTTCGTTTTTTACACCCTTCTCCGTGGAAATACCCAGGTCCAGCAGGCTGTACCGATGCTGTCTGGCATAATAATACAGGCCCTGAATCAATGGCAGCATGCTGTTATGCTTCCGTTTTTCAGGGTTATCGCCATGGGAAATGTCATAGAGAATATTATCATTCACCCGTATACAGACAGAAGTGGAACGAAGGTCCGGACCATCAAAAACACCGAATAAGTGAAATATGTCCGGGAAGTGATTGAAATTACGGGTAAGTTCTTCGAGAGACAGTGTTTCGGGATACCCTTTTGCCTCACGGCTTCGGGTGATGAGATCAAATGCTGCCGGCAGATAATCCTTATCCAGTTTCCGGAATTGCCAGTTGCTCTTTCTTGCAAAGTTAAGGTGAGTACGCTCATCCGGATCAATGACGGTATCGAAGGGTTGGCCAGCAGGTTGATAGTAATGAGTAATATCGGTCCAGGCCACTTCAAAACCCCGCTCAATCAGGGCGCTTTCCATCAGGTCATGGCTGTAGGAATCGTAGCACTGGGGAAATGCATGGATCCGGCATTTAGTGATCTTGTTTTCAACCAGGAAATTGAACAGGACTTCCACCATATCTGCGGCATCCGACTCATCGGCAAAGGGAGCAAAATCAATACCTCCAAAGGAGCTTTTAGACATGCTTACTGCTTCATTTCCTGAAATGGAAATAAACATTCGGGCCCGCAGATCGCCGCTTTTGCGGGTAGAAAGGGTGTAAATATGGGGGTCTTTTCCATAACGCATCACAAACCGGTCTTCATGAAAAAAGAAGGTATTCAGCGATGCTTTTTCGGGGGGATGAATACCGGTTGGATAGTAAGGAAGAATCATTTGTAGTCAGTAGTCAGTAGTCAGTAGTCAGTAGTGGGAGTTTATAGTGATTAGTGATTAGTGTACGGTTCGCTAATCGTTCATCCAATTAACTTTTGGATTAATATAAGGAATTGTTGCTTTTTAGGGAAAACGCTGTTATTTATTTGCCTTAAATTATAAGGCACTATCCACTATACCACTACCTACTACCTACTACCTACTACCTACTCAATACTTCAACTACTGACTACTGACTACTGACTACTGACTACTGACTACTGACTAAAGTAAGTTATGGCATTGTCCTGAAAATCACATCCCAAAGCGGTGATGATACGCCGAAGGCTCGATCAGGAGATTTATAGTGGTGGATACCATGGTGTACCCATAAAATTTTAAATACGTTTTTCGGGGGAGGGTAGGCATGCACGATATAATGTACGAACAGGTAAGTGGCATAGCCCATCAGGAATCCCGGTAGAAATGAATACACAAAATCACCCATGAACAGCCTGAACAGGAAAAGCAACGCAGTGGCAATGGTAACACTCATAATCGGAGGCATTGCCAGCCGGTCCTTGTCCTTGGGGAAGTCGTGATGAACCCCGTGAAATGCATATTGCAGTTTTTTACGAAGTTCGGTATACGTTCCCATGTGGAAAACATAGCGGTGTACCAGGTATTCCACAAATGTGAACACCAGGAAACCTACAAAAAACATTCCGACAGTTGTCGAAATCGTTAATGTGGTATTATTAACACTCCAAAAGATCAGTCCGCCAGAATAAAGGCTGAACAGCACGAGCGGCACAGCGATGTGTGTACGCGAGAGCCGCTCCAGCAGCTTGTTTTTAAAGAGCTGCTTGGTTCCTGAATTATTTGGTTTTGATTTCTCCATATGTTGACTTACTCACTGGTTTGCACGCAAAAATATATTACATATCAATCAAATGATACTATTATCGGTTAAATGTTTGTAAAAATGGTTGTTATGCCTTAGAAACGGCTTTTTTCTGCTCTAAAATCTGGTCGTAAAAGTCCTCGTATTTGGGCAGAATGTTCTTGATATCAAATTCCCGGGCACGGGCAAGCGCGTTCTTTTTAAAGGTTGCCAGATTGTCTTTATCAAGTATCGTGAGCGCATTTTTAGTCATATCCTCAATATCTCCCACGTTGCTCATGAACCCGGTTACACCCTGGATATTCAATTCCGGAATACCACCGGCATTGGAGGAGATGACGGGCACCTCACAAGCCATCGCTTCCAGTGCGGCCAGACCAAAACTTTCTTTTTCCGATGGCATGACAAACAAATCCGCCACACTCAGCACCTCTTCCACGGCTTCCAGTTTCCCGAGAAAACGAATGTCATCGCAGGTCTTAAGTTCACGGCAAAGACTTTCTATGCTCTTTCGTTCCGGGCCGTCACCTACAAGCAATAATTTGGCCGGAATTACCTGGCGGATTTTTTCAAAAATACGAACCACATCATCCACCCGTTTCACTTTTCGGAAGTTGGATGTATGCACGATGAGCTTTTCACCATTCGGACAAATAGCCGTTTTGAAATGCTCCTTCGGATGCTTTTTGAAGCGATCCAGATCAATGAAGTTCGGAATTACGACAATGTCTTTTGTAACGGCAAAATGCTCATAGGTGTCTTTCCGAAGATCATCTGAAACCGCGGTTACGCCGTCTGACTGGTTGATACTGAAGGTTACCACCGGTTCATAGCTGGCGTCTTTACCAACCAGCGTGATATCAGTACCGTGCAATGTGGTAACAACCGGTATTTGAATGCCCTGTGTCGCCAGGATCTGTTTGGCCATATAGGCTGCAGAGGCGTGGGGTATGGCATAATGAACGTGCAGCAGATCGAGCTTCTCATATTTCACTACATCCACCATTTTACTCGCAAGTGCCAGTTCATACGGGGGATAAGCAAACAGGGGATATGCCCTGATTTCCACTTCGTGGTAATACAGGTTTTCGTTGAAGAAACTCAGGCGCGTAGGCTGAGAATAGGTGATAAAGTGAACCTTGTGTCCCTCCTTGGCCAGTGCAATGCCCAGCTCTGTTGCGACAACCCCGCTACCACCGAATGTGGGGTAACAGACGATGCCAATGTTCATTAGATTTTTCATAGTCAGTATGCTTCCTGGGTACTGCGGAAATCCCAGATCGCCTGGTATATCACCTCCTGTATTCTAGTACGAATATTCTTCGACAGAAGTTTTGAATTTCCCGCATCCGGATAGATCCGATTAGCCAAAAATACATAAATCAGATCAAATTCCGGGTCAACCCAAATGGCCGTACCTGTAAAACCCGTATGACCGAAGGTTTGTTTAGAAGCATACTCGGTAGTCGGACCGTACCACTCACCTGGCAGCGGTTTATCCCATCCGAGTCCGCGCCGGTTATTTGCGTATTGCTGATCTGTAAAGTTCATCACCGTCTCCCGCTGGAGGTATCGAACACCGCCGTAATTTCCTCCGTTCAGGAGCATCTGGAGGTTCTTTGCCAGGTCATTGGCTGTTCCGAATAAACCCGCGTGTCCGGCGACGCCACCGAAAAGCGCTGCCCCCTGGTCGTGGACCATTCCGGTAATCAGTGATTTTCTGAAGAAATTATCCTGTTCGGTCGGTGCGATCCGATCCCGGGGAAAACGATCAAGCGGTTTATAGCCCGTTGAACTCATCCCCATCGGATCATAAAAATTTTGTTGCATGAAATCGGCGATCGACTGATTCAATATTCGCTCAATCATCCGCTGCATCATGTAATAGCCCATATCCGAATATTTGTAATCAAACGGCTCGTGATCCTTCCTGGGGCGAAGGCGGCTTTCCACTACCCAGTGCCATACGCTGTCCTTTACCAGCGGCTTGGCATACAGACCGTCCGCAATTTTCATACTATACACGGGGGTCGCGCTGGGGGCATAATAATCGGGCAAGAATTCCTTGTCCTTCATGGTCTGCGCATAGAAGGGAAGATAGGCCCACAATCCGGCCTGGTGAGTGAGGATATCCCGAAGGATCATATTTTCCTTATTGGTACCCTTCAGTTCAGGCAGGTAGACCGATATTTTTTTATCCAGATCGATCAGTCCGCGTTCTTCCAAAAACATGAGAGCCTGTGTACTGGCCAGTACTTTGGTTACCGATGCCAGATCATAGATGGTATTTTCATCTACTGGTTTGATGCTGTCGTAGGTGTAGTATCCGAAATTCTTGCTGTAAACAACCTTTCCTCCCTTTGCAACCAATACCTGGCAGCCGGGCGTGGCCCCGATGCTTACCGCTTCACGTGCAAGTTCATCTATCTTTTCCAGCGTGCGGCTGCTGATTCCCTGTGCATCCGCAATTCCGTAACCGAGCCGGTTTAAAGAAGAAGTGTTCAGCCCAGTGCCCGCCGGCAACTTCACTGAGACCGAAACCGGAAGTTTTGCATCCAGCGGAATGGCACCAAAGATACCCTGGGCCACTCCAAGCCGTGCATTGTCGGAATTGCTGTAGGCAACCAGGAGTCCCGGCAAATCTGCCAGCGGTTCCAGTTCATAGGGGTTGCCGAAATAGCAGGTGATCACCCTGCTCTTTTTACCGATGGTGTTCAGGATTTTATTAATCTCATTCAGCGCTTCCTCAGATTGCCCCGGAAATATGCCGGCTATCACCACATTATAAGTGGAAAGCTTGTTGAGCAGGTCATCAGTTGGCAAACTTCCGTCGATTGATGTGAAGGATGTGTATCGGTTCAGATAGGAAGTAAAATTTCCTGCGTCGCCAAAGTTGACGGAAGCAAAGGTTTGGTTATCGAGTTGTCTGACAGGTAAGAAATCATCCCTGTTCCGGAGCACGGTAATCGATTTTTCCTCGAGTTCCGTGGCGAGAGCGAAAGCATGTGGGGTATTAAGCCGCAGGTCGAGGTTATCAGGATTTATTCTCGGGGATTTATGTAATCCGAACTGATATTTAGTGCGAAGAATCCTTTTTACGGTACGTTCCAGTTGCAGGGCTAGTTTGTCGTCTTTTTCAACTGCTTCCAGGATCCGTTCAATACCTCGATCGATATTCTGTGAAAAAAGCAATACATCCGATCCGGCCCTAAATGCAAGCAATTCGGCTTCGCCATCGGCGTAACGGTCGGCAATAGCCTTCATATTCAATGCATCGGTGAATACCAGGCTGTCGAATCCCAGCTCGTCACGCAGGTATCCTGTAGTGATTTTTTCCGAGAGTGATGAAGGATAATTCCGGTCAAGATCATTTACCTGCAGGTGGGCAGTCATTATACCACCGATATCGGCCTGGATCAGTTTCCGGAAGGGGTAGGATTCGATATCATCGATCCGCTCCTTCTTATGGCTGATCACGGGCAGGGTTTCATGGCTGTCCTTGTCGGTATCGCCGTGACCCGGGAAATGTTTCGCCACCGCCATAACACCACGGCTTTGCATGCCCTTCATGTAAGCAAGGGTTCGTGAGGCGACGATAAATTTATTTTCCCCGAAGGAGCGCGTGCCGATGACCGGATTATTGGGATTGTTGTTCACATCAGCCACCGGAGCGAAATTAATATGTACGCCGATGAGTTTCATCTGCCGTGCAATCTCTTCCCCCATGGCAGTGATAAGACTGTCATCCTGAACCGCTCCGAGTGCCATTTGCCGTGGAAAACCCATGGTACTGTCTAACCGCATGGATAACCCCCATTCCAGGTCCATTCCGATCATGAGGGGAACCCTTGAAGCCTGCTGATAACGGTTTGTAAGATGTGCCTGCCGGCCCGGTCCGCCCTGCATAAAAATCAGTCCGCCTATCTTTTTCTCCCGAATTAATTTTTCGATGTCCGCCACATGCTGTTCATTCCCGTTGGAGTATGCTGCAATCATGAAAAGCTGGGCAATTCGTTCTTCAGGAGTGAGGGAATTATAGAGTTTCTCCACCCATTCCTCCTGGGTGGGTACAGCGGGAGTTTTCTTCTGCGAATTCGCTGAAAATAAGGGTATTGCAACTAAAATGGCGCAGAAAAAATATCGAAGCATGCCGCCGTCAGGTTAAAAAATAATTATGCAGGTTAAATGTACATACTTAGTTCTGACTTGTCAAACTTTTAGCAGGGAATAGGGAATAGGGAATAGGGAATAGGGAATAGGGAGTAGGGAGTAGGGAGTAGGGAGTAGGGAGTAGGGAATAGGGAATAGGTATTGTTAAAAATTCACGGGTATGAAAAGTGGTAAAAGTATAGTAGCAGAGAAGGCGTATAATTTTTCATTGAGCATAATCCAGCTGTACAAATATCTTGTGTCTGAGCAAAAGGAGTACGTACTCTCCAAGCAATTACTTCGGTGTTGTACTTCGATAGGCGCCAATATCCAGGAGGCTTACGGTGCCTATTCCAGGAAAGAATTTGCAGTTAAAATGTCATTTGCTTACAAAGAAGCACGTGAGTCCGAATACTGGCTGAATTTACTTTTAGACAGCAATTATATTGAACTTAGCGACTATCAGGAAAGGATGGATTTACTAAAAGAAATTATCAAGATGCTTTATACGATAGTTCAAACTGCAACAGGAAAAAACAAATCATCTTAAGTGTTACTATGCAATCTATCACCTATCACCTATCACCTATTCCCTATTCCCTACTCCCTACCACCTATTATCTACTCCCTGCTCATAATGTTTGCAATCCTTCTGTGTCCTTCCGAACTTTAAGGGTTATAGGGATAAATGATTACACAAATGAAATTTCCATCACTCTTCCGAACACCGCGGCATCAGCGGTTTACCATGTCACCGAGGTATTACGATCCGGTGAAAGAGGAAATGGATGCGCGGGTGTCTCAGATCAAGTCGGAACTCAAACAGGGAGGCGAGGCGGAGCAGGAACGTGAAATGGGGATACACTTTCAGTCGCGCATTACAGGATCTTTTACCCGCCGGTCTTCACGTAACAGTACGATCAACCTGATGCAGATGGCAATTCTTGCGTTACTGGTGGGCACGATCGCGGGATATTGGTATTTCGGAAATGTCGCGCTTTATGTCATGTTTGGTCTATCTTCCGTATTATTGTATCTCAAACTGAAACGCATTATTTAGACCCGCTTTTGCATGCCCGATATCATCCGCTTACTTCCAGATTCCCTCGCCAATCAGATCGCTGCGGGAGAAGTGGTGCAGCGGCCGGCATCGGTGGTGAAGGAACTCCTTGAAAATGCACTTGATGCCGGGGCTACACATATTGAGGTGATCATTCGTGAAGCCGGAAAAACCCTCATCCAGGTCGTGGATAATGGCTCCGGAATGAGCGAGACCGATGCCCGCATGGCCATGGAGCGGCATGCCACCTCAAAGATTCGTACATCCGAAGATTTATTTGCCATTAAGACTATGGGGTTCCGTGGAGAAGCCATGGCTTCTATTGGCGCTGTGGCCCAGGTTGAAATGCGTACCCGGCTCCAGGATGATGAAATTGGCACACTACTGGTGGTAGAAGGCTCTGAAGTAAAGCGCCAGGAGCCCGTGGCCCATCAGCCTGGAACCTCGATCCTGGTTAAGAATTTATTCTACAACGTTCCTGCACGGCGAAATTTCCTCAAATCCAATTCTGTGGAAATGAAACATATCGTCGATGAATTCCAGCGTGTGGCACTCGCAAGACCGGACGTGGCATTCGCGCTTCACCAGAATGACCTGGAAACCTATCAGCTCACAGAAGGAAAGCTTAGCCACAGGATTGTCGGACTGTTTGGATCTTCCTATCGGGAACAACTGGCTTCGTGTCAGGAGGAGGTGGGAGATTTTACCGTACACGGGTATGTAGGCAAACCGGAGGCCTCCCGCAAGACCCGGGGAGAACAGTTTTTCTTCGTGAATGGAAGATATATTCGCAGCAACTACCTCAACCATGCAGTGGTACAGGCCTATGAGGGCCTGATCGCCGACGGTAATTTTCCATTCTATGTACTGTTCATTGAGCTGCCGCCATCCCGGGTCGACGTCAACGTGCATCCGACCAAAACCGAGGTAAAATTTGATGATGAGCGCACGCTCTACGCGTTGGTTCATGCGGCTGTTAAACAAGCCCTGGCACGGCATAACCTTGCCCCTGCGCTGGATTTTACGCATGATGTTAATACAGGCATCAAGCTGGATTCGCAACGGCAGTTTGTACAGGACATGCATTACAGTCAGTTCAAGACCACACCGCGTGATTCTGGAAACCTGGAAACCTGGCAAAAATTATATACTGAAAACCCCGGAAAATCGGTGTTGCCGGAAACCTGGTTCGATCAAAAAGAGGCGGCACAGGAAACTACACTGCGTTTCGAAAGTAAGATGCATGAGGATGAGGCCAAAGAGACCCCCTCGCACCTGTTTCAGCTGCACGGAAGGTTTATCGTCGCACAGGTGAAATCAGGTATGATGCTTATTGATCAGCAGCCAGCACACGAGCGGATTTGCTACGAAAAATTTATCCGCAACATGAAATCCGGCAAGGGCGCCTCTCAGCAGTCATTATTTCCGCAGGCCATTTCTTTAAACCCCGGAGATGTTTCGCTCGTTAAGGAAATGCAGCAGGAGATTGCTGCATTGGGGTTTGATATCGAGGAATTCGGTCAGCATGATTTTCTGATCAAAGGAATTCCGGCCGACATTCAGAATGGTGATGAAAAAACTATCTTTGAAGGATTGATCGAACAGTTCAAGCATAATGCCCGGGTAGATGCGCTGCCTGTACGCGAAAACCTGGCACGTTCACTGGCCCGCAGGGCTGCGATCAGGCCGGGAGCGGTTTTGCAGCGCGAAGAGATGCATAACCTGGTGGATCAGCTTTTCGCATGTGAGAATCCCAACTATGCACCTGATGGAAGGAAAACATTTGTACTGCTTTCGATGTCTACTATTGCAAATTATTTCAATGCCTGATAACAAATGATGAGATTAACCCCTGTAGTAAAAAATTTACTGATCATCAATGTGGTCGTGTTCCTGCTGCAAATCATGGTGAAAAGTGTGGATGTAACAGGATTTCTGGCATTGCACCGTCTTACATCTCCGGATTTCAGACCCTACCAGTTCTTTACCTACATGTTTGCGCATGGAGATTTCGGCCATATTATATTCAATATGCTGGGCTTGGTGTTTCTTGGTCCGCTTCTGGAGCAGTTTTGGGGGCCAAAAAAGTTTATAACATTTTACCTGGTTACAGGTGTTGGAGCGGCATTGCTTTACACAGGTATGGAGGTCTTTGAACTCAGGAATCTGCGGAATGATGTTGAAACCTACCTTGAAGCACCCACACCCGATAATTTTGCCATTTTCGTGGATGAAAATGACAGATATTTCAATTCGGGCGTTTATGAATTTCAGGATCAGTTCAGCAAGAATGCCAATGATCAGCAGTATATTGAGCAAAGTAAAATGTACGTGCAGGGTTTGTATAACGAGGTGAGTCAGCGTGGCAGCATGCTTGGTGCCTCCGGCGCAATTTATGGAATACTTATGGCGTTTGGATTGTTATTCCCTAACACACAGCTGATGTTGCTGATACCACCCATACCGGTGAAGGCAAAGTACCTCGTCCTTTTTCTCGGTGCATACGCCGTCTGGGCAGGTTTTGCCAGAAACCCCGGTGACCCTGTGGCGCATTTTGCGCATTTAGGGGGTATGGTATTTGCTTTCATCATGATCAAGTACTGGCAAACAAAAAGGGATTCATTCTATTAATGAACCATGAACGGACAAGGATTTTTACAGGATTTTAAAAACGTATTCAGCAGACCCAATAATGAATACATCCGCCTCATTGTGATCAATGTGGTGGTCTTCGTGGTGCTCGGCCTCGCACAGGTTTTTACCGATATCTCCATAGGACGAGGTGCTGTGGATATATCAAGAGAGTATCTCGGGCTTCCCATGCACTGGAATGAATTGTTGTTTCGCCTGTGGACACCCATCACCTACATGTTCGTCCATGACGGGTTCTTTCATATCCTTTTTAATATGCTGTTCCTGTACTGGTTCGGAAGAATTCTTGCTGAATACCTGGGTGGTCCTAAAGTGGTAAATCTGTATGTACTTGGCGGACTGTTCGGAGCGGTTATCTATCTGACCATATATCCCGTCCTCCTGCAGCTGCTCAACCCTAATATGGATATTTCCATGGTTAGCCCTTCCCTGGTAGGTGCTTCTGCCGGAGTCTTCGCAGTCGTTTTCGGAACCGCAACGCTTATGCCGAATTACACGATATTTCTGCTATTTCTCGGACCGGTGAGGATCAAATACATCGCATTATTCTACGTACTTTCATTCTTCCTGTCGCTGTCAGGTCCAAATTCCGGCGGCGAACTGGCTCATATAGGTGGCGCACTGATGGGATTCCTTTACATTAAACAACTGCAGAACGGATCTGACATGGGCGCATGGATACAGACGGTTATCTCAGGAGTCGGTGGTTTGTTTAAGCCTAAGTCGAAAATAAAGGTCACTCATCGAAGTGCAAGTGCTGCATCTGGCCGGACCGCTTCGCGGGGAACAACCCGTACGGCTCAAAAGCCTTCCGGCAGCAGTGCCTCCCAGGAAGAGATAGATGCCATCCTGGATAAAATCTCCGAAAAAGGGTATGAAAGCCTCACAAAGGAAGAAAAGCAGAAATTATTTAACGCCAGTAAACACTAGAATTTGTTAGCCAGCTGTCCACAGGCAGCATCAATATCCTTTCCGCGGCTTCGGCGGATATTCACGACAATACCCGCTTTTTCCAGTGCATTTACATACATCTGAACAGCCGACTCATCAGCCTGCTGAAAAGCGCCATCATCGATCGGATTGTATTCGATCAGGTTAACTTTTGAAGGAATTAGCTGGCAGAATTTTACGAGCGCCTTCGCGTCTTCCGGGCGGTCATTGATATCCTTCCAGACAACATATTCATAGGTCACTTTCCGTCCGGTCTTCTTGTACCAGTACTTCAGCGCGTCAGCAAGGTCCTCCACCGGGTTTGATAAATTGATCGGCATGATCTCATTCCGAACATCGTTGATCGCACTGTGGAGTGAGACCGCCAGATTGAATTTAACTTCATCATCAGCCAGCTTCTGAATCATTTTTGCTACGCCTACCGTGGAGAGTGTGATCCGCTTGGGGGACATGCCTAGACCATCCGGAGAAGTGATCTTGTCGATCGCATCGATCACGTTCTGATAATTAAGCAAGGGCTCACCCATGCCCATGAAAACGATATTAGTGAGCGGCCTGTCAAAATATAACTCCGCCTGTTCCTTTATCGCAACCACCTGATCGTAAATCTCATCCGGATTCAGGTTGCGCATCCGTTTGAGCCGGGCTGTGGCACAAAAATGACAATCCAGACTGCAGCCAACCTGGCTCGAGATGCAGGCCGTGATTCGCTTGTTTGTCGGGATCAGAACCGATTCAACGATCTTTTCATCAAATAGTTTAACAGCATTCTTGATCGTGCCGTCACTGCTTCGCTGCATATTATCGACAGCAATATGGTTGATCGTGAAATTCTGTTTGAGCCGTTCACGGATTTCGAGTGACAGGTTGGTCATCTGGTCGAAATCCTTAGCACTTTTTCGCCACAGCCACTCATATACCTGTTTCGCACGGAATTTCTTTTCACCTGATTCGATGAAATAACTCTCGAGCTCTTCCAGGCTCATTTTTCGCACATCCTTTTTCGCACCCGATTCAATCATAATGCAAAGATAGGAAAAAGCTTATTCAGCGTGCATTGATTTTAAACGCTCCTCAAAATCTTCAGGAATGCGGCTAACCTTGCGCTTCACATAATTGAAAAAGACAATACCGGTTTTACCCCGGGCAATCTCCTGATCACTTTCTGTATTTTCAAGCTTGTAAAAGAAATCCATCCCGTAGGCATTGAAATCATCCACGGCAATGGAAACCCTGATCTGATCACCATGGAAGGCTTCTGCACGATAAACAACTACGGAATCGGTGACGATCATGCCTGTTTCATGTGCCATGTCAACCTCATTTTTATACCCCATTTTCTTAAGCATCCTGAGCCGGGCCTCATGCATGATGGTAAGAACGCGGTCATTACCCAGGTGGCCACCATAATTTATGTCGCTTATCTGTATAGGGATGATCGTTGAAAAAACTCTTTTTTCCGGGAGGATCAGCGTAACACGGGCCATAGTTTAATGTTATGAATTTGTAACAAAAGTGTTTAAATCTGGCCGTTATACAAAATCATACTAAATTTGCTGCTTCATGAAAAAAATTGTTTCCATACTGCTGTTACTCATGGTAGTCCTCACCACCTCTTCCCTGGCACAGCGTCAGAAGAGCTTTGGATTGGCCTATCGCAACGGCTGGCTGCTGAAACATCATGAAGAACTGCGTACCGCGTTTGTTGACGCACACCCTGTCGGGTTTGAATTTACCTACCTGTCGAAGACCACCGGTGATGATGAATGGGAGCGGGTCTGGAATTATCCCGATATCGGTATCAGCCTTGCATACCTGAATTACGGGGATTCACGGCTGGGGCAGGCATTAGTTACATCCTTCTTCATTCAGAAATATATCGGAAACCCGGATAACAGACTTCGGTTCAGTTTTAAGATAGCTCCAGGCGTCTCATTTTCCGACGAGAAATATGATCCCGAAACCAATCCTGAAAACACTTTCATTTCGACAACCATTAATGGCGTTATGGAAGGTAATTTTCTGGCACATTATCAGCTCACACCCCATATGGCTGTGAATGGCGGGATTGTTTTTACGCATTATTCGAACGGGGCCGTACAGGTACCCAATTCAGGTTTTAATATTCCGTCGCTAACGGTCGGAATGCTATATACGCCCAACCCCGATCAGTACAAGCGAAATACTGATCCTGTAGGGGCCTTCCAACGACGCACACGATTTTCGGTGCAATTCGCTCCTTCGGTTAAAGCATACAATGAAGAAGATCCTAAAAAGTATTTTGCCTTTACAGCATCGGTCAATGCCATCCGGTACCTGAATCACAAAGTGGCATTAAACGGGAGTGCCGACGTATTTTACAATTCATCAATCCCGGATCGCACCGGTGATCCTGGTGCAAACCGTTTCCGTCTCGGACTTGCCCTTGGGCCTGAGCTTACCACCGGTCCGAATTCTGTCGTATTCCAGCTGGGTTATTATGTTTATCGCCCTGAGGAGGTTGATAAGTCATTTTACTGGCGAATTGGCATTAAACATCATTTCACAGATCATTTCTTCACCGGCTTCGCTCTCAAGGCACATTTGGGAAAAGCGGATGTGATAGAGTGGGGGGTTGGTTACAGACTTTAGTCAGTAGTCAGTAGTCAGTAGTCAGTAGTCAGTAGTACCTGGCTTGCGTCATTTTTATTTAGAGACTTTCAGGAATTAATCCTGGAAGGCAGTACATTATTTCTTGATGGCTAAACTGCAAAATCACCTGAATATTCCAGCCTATCTACATCCCCTACTCCTAACTCATAACTCTACACTAAAACTACTGACTACTGACTACTGACTACTGACTACTGACTACTGACTAATTTTAAATTCCTTCGGTGGCTCCACACCCTGCAGATGCTCGACAAAGTAATCCCAACGGCGGCGCATCATGTAGTATGAGTCGGCACCGAAACCATGGCGGGCATTCGGGAAAATGATCAGATCAAAATCTTTGTTCGCCTTCACGAGTGCATCGACAACAAGATATGTATTGTACGGAGGTACATTATCATCCAGTCCGCCATGTGCCAGCATAAGTTTGCCCTGCAGGTTTTTGGCGTAATTCTGATTGGCCTGTTCCTCATAGTTATCACCCTGGATAAGTCCGATATAACGCTCTCCCCAGTCATCCTCATAGTTTCTGTTGTCATGATTTCCTGATTCGGAAATTCCCACTTTATAGAACTCAGGATATCGGAACATTGCCGCTGCGGTTGCAAAACCACCTCCTGAATGCCCCCATATGCCAACACGGTCTGTATCGATGTACGGATGCCGTTCGGCCAGCTGTTTTATGCCTGAAATCTGATCTTCGAGGGTATTGTCGGCCATATTTCCGTAACATACGTCGTGGAATGACTTCGAACGACCCGGGTTACAGGTTCCGTCGATCACGATCACCACGAAACCCAGCTCTGCAAGAGCCTGGTGGTCACTGCGTGATGCAGAGAATGATCTGCGGCCAACACCACCGCCTTGCGGACCCGGATAGATATAGTTTACCACGGGATATTTTTTCGATTCATCCAGTGTGGTTGGAGTGAACATCAGTCCGTATAAATCCCACCTGCCGTCACGCGATTTCACCTTAACGGGTGTAGGAGCTTTCCATCCTGTAGCGGCAAGTGCAGAAATATCAGCTTTTTCAAGAACCATGATCTCCTTGCCTTTGCTGTTACGCAGTACCGACACGGGCGGAACATCCGGCTGTGAATAGGTATCAACGAAGAATTTTCCATCACCGGAGATACTTACTGAATGGTGACCGTTGTCCGGGGTTAGCAATGAAAGTTTTTTCCCATTGAAATCAATGCTGTAGAAATGTGCAAAATAGGGATCACGTCCTTCTTCCCGTCCCTGCGCATAGAAGTAAAGCATTCGGTTTTTCTCATCTACCCTGATAAGTTCCGTCACAACAAAATCCCCGCTGGTGATCTGATTTTTCAGTGCTCCTGTTGTAGCATCGTACAGATATAAATGTCCCCAGTCGCTGCGCTCGGAGTACCATATGATCTCGTTGGTTGCATCGAGGTAATGCCAGTTCACCGTTCCCTGGCCGGATTCGTACTGGGTGTCTACCACCTCTTCAAAAATATCACGTACTTCACCTGTTGTGGCATCCGCCATGCGGACTTTCGCTTCTTTATGATCGCGCGAGGTAGAAACAAATACCAGTTTGCTCCCGTCGGCGCTCCATTCATTGTCATCAAAAGCTCCGGTGCAGGCGATGTCGTCGCACAGCGTTCCGCGGCGTGCATCCGGCTCCATTTTCAGACGGATTACTTTTGGCTCATCCACATTGATGATCACGCGGTGAATGCGAATTATATCCTCATCCTGTGGTATCGGATACTTCCATGCCTGCAATTCCGGCTCTCCAACCTTTGTTGAAACCAGGTACATATCACTCACATGGCGCTGGTCCTGCTGGAAGGTGACCAGCTTTTTTGAATCCGGTGACCAGAGAACTACCGGACGGTCACTTTTTCTCCATCCCGCATTATCCGTGGCATACCCGAAGTTTTCGGTGCCATCCGTCGTGAGTTGTGTTTCCTTATTGGTTTCAAGATTGCGCATCCACAGATTCCAGTCACGAATAAATACGACCTTCTTTCCGTCGGGTGAGGGAATCTCATTCCTGTTGATGGGTGGGGTTGTATTCTGTGCGCCATTATTTTCCTCTCCCAGCAGTTCGGCACGGGACGAAGCTGTTTTCTTACTTTTTTTAGCCGGATTGACCAGAACGAACTGATCTCCGCCTGGAGTGGAGACATTATACCAGAAGGTGCCATCTTCCCGCCATACCGGGCGGACACCATCATAGTGTACCTTGCTGTTGGTGTTGAACCAGAGGAATTTAGTCGCCTGCTCATAGTCGGCAGCGGTTTTAGCCTCCTGGGCGTGGGCACCAAATACGGAAATGATAAGAAGTGCCCCCAGGCTAATGCGAAGTGTTGTTTTGTTGATTTTCATTGTTGCTTTGTCAGATCTGGTCCTAATATTAAGATTTCTAAAGCTGAATTCATTACACTCTGATATGAACGTTGGTTTTTTGATGCTGAACGGAAACATACTAGTCAGTAGTCAGTAGTCAGTAGTCAGTAGTCAGTAGTATCTGGCTTGCGTCATTTTTATTTGGGCGACCAATTAGAAATTATCCGGAAAGACTAAACAATCATCAGGGAATCCCAGCTTATTCGCCACGACCTATTCATTACTTGCTACTCCCTACTCACTACTCCCTACTAATTACTCCCACTACTGACTACTGACTACTGACTACTGACTAAAAAAGCGTTGTTCATTTTCGGACAATATGTCTACAATAAGTGGTTTACCATCGTCAAATTCAGACAGAATGTCCTGAAATTGGAAGTGGAACCTAATTTGATCGTATGGGAATAGAGTAAAACAAGTGATATGAATTTTAATAATTATACCATAAAAGCACAGGAAGCGATTCAGAAAGCTGCTGAAATTGTTTCCGCAAATCAGCAGCAGGCGATTGAGCCGGGGCATCTGCTCAAGGCCATCCTGTTGTCGGATGAAAATGTGATTTCGTTCATCATTAAAAAGCTGAACGTAAACCGTGCTGTCCTTGATTCAAAGCTCGAGGACATTATCAACAGCTATCCGAAAGTTACCGGACAGCAACCATATTTATCAAATGATGCACATACCGCGTTGCAAAAAGCGGAGTCTTTCCTGAAGGAATTTAAAGACGAATTCATCTCTGTTGAGCATCTTATCCTGGGATTATATGAAGGCAAAGAGAAAGTTGCCCAGCTCATGAAGGATACAGGGTTTGAGAAAAAAGGACTCCTGGCAGCGATTAAAGAATTGCGGGGCGGCAGTTCGGTGACCGACCAGAATGCGGAATCAAAATACCGCTCACTGGAAAGGTATTCAAAGAATCTGAACCAACTCGCTAAAGCGGGCAAGATCGACCCTGTAATCGGACGGGATGATGAGATCCGCAGGGTGCTTCAGATACTGTCGAGACGTACGAAAAATAACCCGATTTTGATCGGTGAACCCGGTGTGGGAAAGACCGCCATCATCGAGGGTATGGCTCAGCGGATCGTTGACGGAGATGTACCCGAAAATCTTAAGGATAAAATCCTGATTTCCCTCGATATGGGATTGCTGGTTGCCGGTGCCAAATATAAAGGTGAATTTGAAGAAAGACTGAAATCGGTGATCAAGGAAGTAACGGATTCCGACGGTCAGATCGTCCTCTTTATTGATGAAATTCACACATTGATTGGTGCAGGTGGGGGTGAAGGCGCAATGGACGCGGCCAACCTGCTCAAACCGGCACTGGCCCGTGGCGAACTGCATGCAATCGGTGCGACCACACTGAAGGAATATCAGAAACACATCGAAAAGGATAAAGCCCTTGAAAGGCGATTCCAGACTGTTGTGGTTGATGAGCCGTCTCCGCAGGATGCCATATCAATTCTTCGCGGGATAAAGGACAAGTACGAACTGCACCACGGTGTGCGTATCAAGGATGATGCGGTAATTTCGGCCGTAGAGCTTTCACACAGGTATATTTCCGACCGCTTTTTACCAGACAAGGCTATTGACCTGATGGATGAGGCGGCAGCGAAGCTTCGCCTGGAGATGGACAGCATGCCTGAGGAACTTGATGAATTGAACCGGAAGATCATGCAGCTCGAGATTGAGCGCGAAGCTATCCGCCGCGAAAAAAACAAGGAAAAGGAATCGATCCTTTCCAAGGAGATTGCCGACCTGTCTGAAACCCGTAACGACCTGAAGGCCAAGTGGGAAAATGAAAAGCAGGTGGTGCATGGTATCCAGCAGAAGAAGGAGGAAATCGACAAGCTGAAATTTGAAGCTGAGCAGGCTGAAAAATCTGGTGATTTCGGACGGGTCGCAGAAATCCGCTATGGCAAAATGCTGGATACACAAAAGGAACTGGAGAAGCTGCAGGAGGATATGAAAGCCATGCAGGGTGAAAGTTCACTCCTCAAGGAAGAGGTTGACAGCGAAGATATCGCTGAAGTGGTAGCCAAATGGACCGGAATACCCGTTTCAAAGATGCTGCAGAGCGACCGCGAGAAATTACTCCACCTGGAGCAAGAGCTGAGCAAGCGGGTTGCCGGACAGGAAGAAGCGATTGCCGCGCTGTCAGATGCAGTCCGCAGAAGCCGGGCAGGGTTACAGGATCCAAAGCGCCCGATTGGTTCGTTCATTTTTCTGGGAACCACCGGTGTCGGTAAAACAGAGTTATCAAAAGCCCTGGCGGAATACCTGTTCAACGACGAGAATGCCATGGTTCGAATTGATATGTCGGAGTACCAGGAACGTCACTCTGTGAGCAGACTCGTAGGAGCGCCTCCCGGTTATGTGGGTTATGATGAGGGCGGACAGCTTACTGAAGCCGTTCGCAGAAAGCCTTACTCGGTTATTCTGCTCGATGAGATTGAAAAGGCGCACCCTGATGTATTCAATATTCTGCTGCAGGTGCTGGATGATGGTCGACTTACAGATAATAAGGGACGTGTTGCAAACTTCAAGAATACGATCATCATTATGACTACGAACATGGGTTCGCAGATCATTCAGGAAAATTTTGAATACATGAATGAGGAGAACGAGGAAGAGGTGATCGAGAAAACAAAACAGGATGTATTTGAACTTCTGAAAAAATCAGTTCGTCCGGAATTTCTCAACCGAATTGATGAAACCATCATGTTCCGTCCGCTTTCCAAAGAGGATATCCGCAAGATCGTTGGAATCCAGATAAAACTGGTTCAGGAACGACTCGCAGAGAACGGTGTAAATCTGGAGGTTTCAGACAAGGTGGTGAACTACATTGCCAAAAAGGGATATGATCCTCAATTTGGTGCCAGACCACTCAAGCGGGTTCTTCAGCGTGAAATACTCAATGAACTGTCGAAGGAAATCCTTGCCGGTAAAATTGATAAGGACTCGATTGTTGGAGTTGACATGGGAGACAACGGAACGATAGAGTTTCTGAACCTGGATAAGGTTGAAATTGAATAGTGTTTTCACCGGGCGTGTGCCCGGTAGATTGTGTTAGTCGAGCCCCTGCAATTTGCAGGGGCTTTTTTTATCTACAAATTCGTATTAGCGACATCCGGCGGTGTTACACAGTGTCCCGTATTTTAACAATTCGTTATCCCCTCTTTCCAGGCAGGCAGGCGAACTCAATTCAGGATGACGAGTGAGGGTAGTCTTCTGTTGGGGATTCCTCAACAATATTTCACAGTCTTACAAATTGTAATCCGTCTACACTAAAACCTGTAATAATATTTTCGTCGTTTCGTTCAAAAAATATGCTTTGCCCGTCCTGATCATCGAAAAACCGATCCGTATCTTCCGGATAAAGCGTAAATACATTAGTGCCAACTTTACCCTTGAGCAGTTCCCCTTCCATAAGTATTTCGACCTCAATACCCCGTTCTTCTGCCACATAAGTACCGGCATAGGAATTTAAATCTGCTGTGCTCATATCAATGACAGTCCGAACATCCGGAAGATAAACATTCCATCCGTAAGCGGCATCCACGGAACGGGCAATTTCATTCATCAGTGGACCACCAAGATCACCATTCGTCATGATCGCCATACCCTGACCGCCGGGACCCGCGAATGAGAACAGCATGCAGCGATATCCTTCATTCGCGCCTCCATGCCTGAAATACAACGAGTCTCCCTCACCTCCGAGGCCCGGACCCAGCCCCCAGTCATTGATGTGTTTGGTAAGGATCATTTTGGCAGTTTCCGGCTGAATGAATTCCGTCTCACTACCGTTATAAGCCCTTTGAACAGCCATGGCCCACCTGCCGAGATCCGAAGGTGTTGTCCATAATCCGGCAGCAGCCATCTCAGGATATGTATGCCATTTCCCGGTTACAGGTTGTCCGTCAGGGCGGTGTCCGACTGAAGTATTTTGGTGCATGTCCTCTGGTAAAGGCTGCTGATAGATACTTCTTTCCATACCTGCGGGATCCAGTACATTTTCCTTCATAAATGCGGAGAACGAAGAATTGAAATTTGTTTCGATCACATATTGCATCAGCGTATAGCCTCCGCCGGAATAACGCCATATTGCCCCGGGAATCGTATCCGGAAGTATGGCATCAGAATTCGCCGGCGTTTCCCCTAAAAGAATTTCCATGGTACCGGGAACAGGTTCGTCCGAGGCATAGCCCCGAAAACCATGAACTGTAAGGCCGGCATTGTGGGTAACTAACCTGCGCAATGTGACGTGTTCATTCGGATCATACGGGTTTTCCGGAAGCTTCCATCCGGTAAGGTATGTATTGACATCTGCATCCAGATCCAGGTCTCCCGATTCAATCAGTTTCATCATACCGGATGCGGCAACGGGTTTTGAGATCGATGCCGCCTGAAACCGGGTATTTTCATCCACTGCCTGGGTTCGTCCTGAATCCAGAAATCCATATGTCCGGGTCCATTGGATCTCGTTATTTTCGAAAAACGCAATGCTTACTCCCGGCACCCTGTAATGTGCCATCCGCTCCGAGATCGTCCAGGCAGGCAGCTCGGATCCTTTGATGACGATACCTGGGATCAGTCCGTTTTCTATTGCGGTTACATCGGGCTGATCCTGGATTTCCGCGGGCTTTTCGCTACATGAAAATGTGAGAAGGATGACCACGAGAAAAAGATTGTGGAATTTCATAGCATTGATTTTTCGAACAAGTTAAGGGAATTTGTTTTTCTTATCATTGGATTCAAAGAAAAAGAGCCCTTCAAGGTCAGAGGCTTCGTACTATTTCCTAACTTTCGGAAAGAACTAACATTTTTATTCATTGCGGAACAGATTAGTCTACGAAGGAGCCAGTCAGCTCGAATATGAGATCCGGCAGATTGTACGGAAAGCGGAACAGATCGCAGCACTGGGTATTCCTATTACCTGGGAAAATATCGGTGATCCCATACAAAAACACAATACGATTCCCGGCTGGATCAAGGAGATCGTATCGGGTCTTGTTATGGAAGATTCCAGTTACGGGTATTGTCATTCGAAAGGTGTTCCTGCCACAAGAGAATTCCTTGCAAAGCGCAATAATGCTTTGGGAGGCGTACAGATCACTGCAGAAGATATTCTGTTTTTCAATGGGCTTGGCGATGCCATTTCAAAGCTATATCAATACCTTCCCCCGACATCCCGGATTATCGGTCCGTCACCGGCCTATTCAACCCATAGCTCGGCGGAAGCAGCCCATGCCAACAGTGCACCGCTCACCTATCTGCTGGACCCTGAAAATTCCTGGTATCCGGATCTGGAGGACCTTTACAACAAGGTTAAATTCAATCCAAATATCTCGGGTATCCTGATCATCAATCCGGATAATCCGACAGGCATGATCTATCCCCATGAATACCTGGAGCGAATCGTGTCGATTGCCCGGGAATTTGATTTGCTTCTCATTGCCGATGAGATCTATTCTGCCATCACTGCAAGCGGAAATCAAACAGAACTTCTTTCCCGCATCGTTGGTGACAGACCTGCGATCTCCATGAAAGGTATTTCCAAGGAGTTGCCATGGCCAGGGTCCCGGTGCGGATGGATGGAATTCTACAACCGAAAGAAAGACCCGCAGTTCGATGGTTTCTGCACGGCACTTGAAAATGCCAAGATGGTTGAGGTATGTTCGACAACCTTGCCGCAAAAAGCCATCCCGGCTATCTTTACCGATTCCCGCTACGAGGATTACCTGTGTACGAAAAATCAGGCCATCGCCAGCAGGGGCGAGATTCTCAGCAATCTCTTTAGCAACATGCCGCAAATTTATTTTTCACCCACGCGCGGAGCATTCTACAACACCATCATTTTCAATCCGGCCTTTTTGAATGGAAAACAGCGCCTGGATGTACAGAATGCCGCGGCCAGAGAATTGGTGGAGTCCTGGGTGAACCCGGAGATGCCTCCGGATCGCCGGTTTGTTTATTACCTGCTTGCTGCTACCGGAATATGTGTCGTTCCGCTTTCTTCTTTCCAGTCCGACCTTTCGGGATTCCGTATGACCTTACTCGAACAGGATGAAGAGACCTTCACAACGACCTTTACCCGGATCCGGGAAGCAATAATCGAATTTACCTCGGAAGGCTGACATTATTTGTCCGCATCAGGTATTTACTTGCCTGCATGCACCTGTTACGAAGATCTTATCGTCGAGCTATGAATTACCTGAAATTCGCGATGGATTTTTCTATGGCTGAATTTCGGGGTATCCTGGGATTGGTGATCATCGTGGTCATTATTGATGCATTGAAATTACTGAATTTTCAATGGCCTCTTTCCGATCAGGAAGCATCCCTCTTTACCCGTTATATTGTAGAATCCGCGCCGTTAACTCCCGCGGTCAGCCGGCCGGTTGAGCCGTTCATGCCGGATACCGTCTCCTTTCAGGGACTAACATCAATGGGAATGCCTGAAAATGTGGCTTCAAACCTGATTGCCTACAGAACCAAATCAGGCGGATTTCGTGATAAGGAGCAGATAAGGTCCATTTACGGGATGACCGACAGCCTTTTTGGAATGATTAGTGATCATTTGGTTTTCAAAGAACGGCAACGAATCAACCTGAAAAAGGACCGTAATAGTCAGCCAACGAACCGTCCAGGATGTCCCGATCCGATGGATGTAAATCTGGCAGATTCGCTGATGCTGAGCCTGCTGCACGGCATAGGTCCGGTTCTATCTTCCAGGATCATTTCCTATCGTTCGTTATTAGGCGGGTACGTTGATATTCGTCAATTACTTGAGGTATACGGATTAAAAGACGAGACATTTGAACATATCCGTAGCCGTATTTACGTAGACACGGATTTCAGACCCAGAGCAATTCCATTGAAAACAGGAACTTATCGCGAATTATATAGTCATCCCTATCTCAACTCAAGGCAGGCGGTTATGTTGCTTCGATACCGTCAGCATCACGGAGATTCCATATCTTTTGAAGCACTCCTGGATAACCCGCTTTTTTCAGCTGATGAGGCAGAACGGTTACGGCCATACCTCATTATTACAGACACAGTCCCCGCTTACCGTTAGTTTACTCCAAATCTATTACTGCAATGATCGACAGGTAATCTTGCCGGGTACTGCTAAAAATAATATTTAGATATACCATTAATCGTTCGGCACCGTTCAATAATTCAATTAATTTCCTAATTTTCGAATTCGTATTGAAGGTAGCATGCAGGAAATTCTCCGTTCATATTTAAACAGGCTTACGAATCTCTCGGGCAATAACAGGTCACTCTTATTGCTGCGGTTGCCGGCAAATCAGTTCATCGACCTCCGTGATTTTGAGTTCCTGGTCAAGGATGGTTCCTTCAAAATAATTGAATCACTTATTTCCGGGAAAGAACAGCCGTTATGTCCATTGATGGATTCGCGCGACGATGAAGCCAATGCGATGAGCCGGAAGATTCGTAAACTTGACCGTGAAGACCGGTTCATTTTTGATGAGCGTGGCTCAAAAGATCTCTATGTAGGCTGGCCGTTTGTACATGGAAAGCTTGCTAACGATACGATTGTCCGTGCACCCCTCTTGTTCTTCCCCGTGGAAATCCAGCTCAAAAAAGATCAGTGGGTGCTTGTGCCGCGCAATGACAGTGGAACGATGTTCAATAAGTCATTTCTCCTGGCGTACAGTCACTATAACCAGATCAAGCTGGATGAGGACTTGCTCGAACGCACCTTCGATGACTTCGAAATGGACAGTGCAGTGTTCCGTACCTCCCTGTATCAGCTGCTCAAGGAAAGCAATGTGGAGTTGCACTTCAACCAGGATACCTTTATGGATACCCTGATCAGCTTCGAGGATTATCGCAAGGACGATTATGAAAAGAATCATTCCACCGGTAAGCTGAAGCTTTATTCTGAAGCTGTGGTTGGAATCTTTCCACAGGCCGGATCCTACCTTGTTCCCGATTACCTGCATTTGCTTGAAAATGAGCAGGTAGAATCGATGGATGAATTCTTTGAAAAGCGGGCGGTTTTCACCGAACGTGCCGGAGGTGGTCAGGTTCACGAGGAAAAGGTTCTGAATATTTTTCCAATGGATGCCCACCAGGAAAAAGCGCTGCAGGCAGTGAAGCAGGGTTTCTCCCTGGTAGTGGAGGGACCTCCGGGAACCGGAAAGTCACAGCTGATCTGTAACCTGATCGCCGATCATATGGCGGCCGGCAAAAAAGTACTCGTGGTTTCCCAGAAACGTGCTGCACTGGATATCGTGTATCAGCGGCTAGCCGAGCGGCAGCTGGGTAATTTTGTAGGCCTTGTACATGACTTCAGAAACGACCGAAAAGAAATTTATGGTAAAATAGCCGGACAGATTGACCGGTTGGAAGAATATCAGTCGCGCAACAACGGACTTGATGCTATCCAGCTGGAAAGAAATTTCCTTCAGACCAGCCGTAATATTGATCAGCTCAAGGAAGAACTTGAAGAATTCAGATTTGCCCTGTTTAATGAACAGGAGTGCGGAGTATCGATTAAGGAACTTTACCTGACTGCACACATTCATGCGCCTTCAGTGCCACTGAAACAGGAATATACCCAGTTCAGGTTTGATGAGTTGAGTGAATTTGCACGAAAGCTCAATACATATAGTGAATACCTGCTCCGTTTCCGGGGGACTGATCATATCTGGAACGACCGCATCTCCTTTGCCAGGCTTCAGGCAGGGGAGCTTAAAAATATCCGGGATATTTTGGACGACATTCCGAAGTTCCATAAGCGGATTGAAGATCGGGTAGAAAAAATATTGGGTCACCGGGTAACATTGCAGGATTGTGAATTGATTTATTCACGCAGGGATTTCATTGTCGAGATGCTGGGTATTTTAAAGAAGCCCAGGGCCTACCGGTATTTCAGGCATATGATGAATTATCCTGATCAGGACACCAACCATTTATGGCTTTCCAATATCGAACGTGTGATGATGGAATGCTACACAGGAGATGGCCCGGAAAAAATCCTTAAAACGGAAGAATTAGGTCATTTTCAGGAATCATTGCAGCAGGGCCTTGAAGCCCATGAGAATATTTTCAAGAGAATTCAATGGCGTCTTTTCTCGCGGGAAAAGGCTTTCCTGATCAATACTATCCAGAAAAACGGACTGGATATCAATCGCGAAGGCTTCAATGCAATGGCCCAACGGATCGATAACCGGCTTAACCTGGAACATAACCTTACCAAACTGCGGGATCAGAAATGGTTAAGTGAAATTCCGGACACATATGATAAGGTAGATTACCAGAATTGGTTTCATGTCCAGAAATTGAGTGTTAAAGCCAAACTGGTGTTTAATTCACTTCGAAATTTCAAGGAATTTCTGAACGTACAGGTACTTTCATATGAGGAACTGAGAGAAAAGCTGGAGGAGCTTTTTGTCGTGCTGAAGGATATTCCTGAGAAAAAGGCTGCCTGGCTCACCTATCTCACACCCAGTCAGGTAGGAAAACTGATCAGTGCGCCCCAACTGGCGAATGATCTTTCCAGTGCCCTCGATGAAGACTTTGATGCACTTTGCGAGTATGACCGCCTGAGAGATTCGATGCTGAATGTTGAAATTCAGGTAATCGAGCGCATCATTGAGCTTGATGAGGTGGAGACAGCGAAGGATGTTGAAGACGTATTCATGAATAGTCTGCGCCTGGCGTGGATCGATCATATCGAAACAAAATATCCGGTCCTTCGAACCGTCTCATCGCGAACATTTCAGAAAAAGGTGGCAGAGCTGCAGCAGCGTGTTGATGAAAAGCTGGATATCAGCAATGACATGCTTCTGCTCCGCGCACGTGAGCGCATGTACGAGCATGTTGAATACAACAGGCTCAATAATCGTGTGACCTACCGGGATCTCTATCACCAGGTGACCAAGAAGCGGAGAATATGGCCACTGAGAAGGGTAATCAATGAATTTCAGGATGAGCTTTTTGATTTGATGCCTTGCTGGCTGGCATCGCCGGAGGCGGTTTCTTCTCTATTTCCCATGAGGCCTTTCTTTGATTTGGTGATTTTCGATGAGGCATCCCAATGCTTTGTGGAGAAGGGTATACCTGCGATGTACCGTGGCCGTCAGCTGGTGGTCGCCGGTGATGATAAACAGCTCCGGCCAAATGACCTTTACCAGGTTCGCTTTGAAGGGGAGACGAATGATGTACTTGAGCTTGAAATTGATTCATTGCTGGAGCTCGCGTCTAAACACCTGATGCAGGTTCACCTCAAGGGTCATTACAGGAGTAAATCACTGGACCTGATCGACTTTTCCAACCGTCATTTCTATAAAGGCAATCTCATTCTCCTTCCCGAATACCAGGTTGTCAATTCAGGAATTCCGGCGATTGAATACAGGAAGGTTGAAGGTATATGGGAGAATAATACAAATGATGCTGAAGCGGTCGAAATAGCAGATATTCTGCTGGAAATGATCCGGAAGAAGTCTAAAAAGGATGTAGGGGTAGTTACTTTTAATGCACGACAACAGGAATATATCCAGGATATGCTGGATGAACGGCTGCTGGAAAGCGGTTTAATCTGGCCGGAACACTGGTTTGTAAAAAATATTGAAAATGTTCAAGGTGATGAAAAAGATGTGATCATCTTTTCGGTAGGCTATGCCCCCGACAAAAAAGGTAAAATGAGCCTTCAGTTCGGAAGTCTGAATGCCGCAAATGGCGAAAACAGGCTTAATGTGGCCGTGACCCGCGCACGTGAAAAAGTCATTCTTGTGAGTAGTATTTTGCCACAGCAACTCAAAACGGACAAAACCAAAAATGAAGGTCCGAAGTTGTTAAAAAAATACCTGGAATATGCCTGGGAGGTTTCTGAAGGCAGGTTTGAGCCGTTTGTGAAAGAACAAAAAGCACATCCGGCGGAATGGTATCTGAAGTCGAAGTTGCTGGAATTCGGTGAAGAATCCCTTGAGGATGTGACTCTTACAAATGAACTGCCATTTTCTGATCTCACAGCGAAACAAGGTAAAAAGTATGTGGGTCTGGTTTTAACCGACGATGAACGATATTTCCAGTCCGAATCGGTAAAGGACAGCCACGTCTATTTGCCAAGAATTCTGTCTGATAAAAACTGGTATTTCACTTCATTCTTCAGCCGTGAATACTGGCAAAATCCCGGTAAAGTAAATGAAGCACTTGTGCACTTTGTTAATCTGCATAAAGAGAGTCACGAATAATTACATCTCAGAACCACATTTGTAGCAATAGGAAGCTTTGTCACTGTGCTCTTCGGCACCGCAGTGCTGGCATGACCGGGTATTACTGTGAATGATATTTCCTTTTTTTGCCATTTCTGATGTTACAATTCCCGTGGGAACTGCAATAATCCCGTAACCCAGGATCATGATCAGTGTTGCGAGACCCTGTCCAAGTGGGGTTTGCGGTGCGATATCACCATATCCTACGGTCGTGAGTGTAACAACCGCCCAATAGATACTTTTAGGGATAGAGGTAAATCCATTTTCACCGCCCTCAATGATATACATCATTGTTCCAAGGATTACCACCATGATAAAAACACTGCCCACAAATACGATGATCTTGGCGCGGCTGGCCCGTAATGCTTCCTTAAGCACCGAGGCTTCGCCCAGGAATCGGACCAGCTTGAATACACGGAAAACCCGGATAAGCCGAATGCTTCGGAGGATCAGGAAAGCCTGTGCACCTGATATGAATAAAGCGATGAAAGCCGGCAGGATGGAAAGGAGGTCAATTACACCATAGAAACTGGTGGCATATTTCCAGGGTTTGTTAACAGACCAAAGACGAGCAATATATTCAACTGTGAAAAGCGCAGTGAAAATCCATTCGGCAATGAAGAGGATATTGCCGTACTTGAGTCTGATTTCCAGAACGCTTTCGAGCATTACGGCGATCACACTCAGCACAATCGCAACCAGCAGAACAACATCGAAAGTTTTACCCCAGAATGTATCAGCTTCAAATATTACCTCATGGGTTTTCTCCCGCAAGCGCTCATATCGAGATTCATGCTTCATGGGTGTAATTTCTAAGATTACTAGCTTAAATACAAATGGCAGAAAACCTGTCAGTCAATCAAAGAGTGCGGCCGGTAATTTCTAGTCCATCAGCTTCTGAAGGATTTCAATGGCCGCTTTAGAGATTACCGTGCCCGGTCCGAATATCCCGCCAACGCCGGCATCGTACAGGAAATCGTAATCTGCCGGAGGAATTACTCCCCCTGCAATGACCGTAATATCATTCCTCCCCATTGATTTTAAGGATTCGATCAACGCGGGAATCAGGGTTTTATGTCCGCCCGCCAGGCTTGATGCTCCGATAAGGTGCACATCATTTTCAATTGCTTGTTTCGCCACTTCCTCGGGGGTCTGAAAAAGCGGACCAATATCAACGTCAAATCCGAGATCGGCAAAGCTCGTGGCGATAACCTTAGCGCCACGGTCATGGCCGTCCTGACCCATTTTGGCCACAAGGATTCTTGGCCGGCGTCCTTCTTTTTCCGCGAATTTATCAGATAGCTCGCGTGCTTCGTGAAATTTCTTGTCCATTTGCAATTCAGATGAATAAACCCCGCTGATGGCACGGGTGGTGGCCTTATGCCGGCCGAATACTTTTTCCATGGCATCGGATATTTCGCCAAGGGTAGCACGTGCCCGTGCAGCTTCAACCGCTGCTTCGAGCAGGTTGCCTTTTCCTGAGGCAGCTATTTCACTGATATTGTCCAGGGCTTGTTGTACCGCTGCATCATTCCGTTCTTCTTTCAGCTTTTTCAGACGGGCGATCTGCTCATCACGTACACGCGTATTATCGACTTCCAGGATCTCAAAATCCGGCTTCTCATCCGTTTCGTATCTGTTTACGCCTACAATGATATCCTTGCCTGAATCAATTCTTGCCTGCTTACGTGCAGCTGCTTCCTCAATGCGCATTTTGGGGATCCCGCTCTCAATAGCAGCCGCCATACCCCCGAGAGAATCAATTTCCCGGATGTGTTCCCACGCCCGTCCGACGAGTTCGTTGGTAAGATTTTCGAGGTACGCCGATCCACCATATGGGTCAACAACTTCCGTAATACCTGCAACTTTTTGTAAAAAGAGCTGCGTGTTCCTGGCAATGCGTGCGGAATAGTCGGTAGGTAATGCAATGGCCTCGTCAAGCGCATTCGTGTGGAGAGACTGTGTTCCACCCAGCACCGCGGCCATGGCTTCAATGCATGTACGTGTTACGTTGTTGTAAGGATCCTGCTCGGTGAGGCTCCATCCTGAGGTCTGGCAGTGTGTGCGCAATGCCATTGATTTTTCATTTTTTGGATTGAATTCCTTCACGATCTGCGCCCACATCAACCGGCCTGCACGCATTTTTGCTACCTCCATAAAATGGTTCATGCCAATTCCCCAGAAGAATGACAGTCTTGGTGCAAATGCATCAATATCAAGCCCTGCTGCGATACCGGTACGCAAATATTCCAGTCCGTCTGCCAGGGTGTATGCCAGTTCAATATCCGCAGTGGCCCCGGCTTCCTGCATGTGGTACCCACTGATACTGATGGAATTGAAGCGTGGCATCTTTTCAGATGTGTACTTGAAAATATCTGATATAATGCGCATGGATGGCTTGGGCGGATAGATATACGTATTCCGCACCATGAATTCCTTTAGAATATCGTTCTGGATAGTGCCGCTGAGCAGTTCCGGTTTCACGCCTTGTTCTTCCGCTGCGACAATGTAAAATGCCATAATCGGGATAACAGCACCGTTCATGGTCATAGATACCGACATCTTATCCAGTGGGATCTGATCAAACAGGATCTTCATATCCAGTACGGAATCAATAGCGACCCCGGCTTTTCCCACATCCCCGGTAACCCGCGGATGATCGGAATCATATCCACGGTGGGTGGCCAGGTCGAAGGCTACTGAAAGGCCTTTCTGACCTGCCGCCAGGTTTCTGCGGTAAAAAGCATTTGATTCCTCTGCAGTAGAAAAGCCCGCATATTGGCGAACCGTCCAGGGCCTTACCGTATACATGGTTGTGTAGGGTCCCCGCAGATATGGAGGTATTCCGGAAGAAAAACCGGTGTGCGGCAGTTTTTTAGTGATGTTGTATTCCGACATTACCGTAATTTTCTCAGCCGCCTCCCATTCAGATGCAGGTGAAGATGCCGGGGCAGGTTGATACGTATCGAAATCAATATTTTTAAAATCTGGTTTCATTCGGCTGAAAGTTTTTGAAATTTCTCCCAAACGGCTCTTCCGAGCTGTTCTGTGAGTGATTCAATGTAGTAGGCTCCCGCGAGGGCATCCCTTGTCTTATCCAGGTATGATTCTTCCTTGAGAATGATTCCGGTATTTCTGGCGATCCTTTTCTGCAACAGGCTTTCGGCATCCTCCGGCATCACCGTTAGTGCATGGACACCTCCCAGGACCCCGGCCATTGCCGATGAAGCCGATTTAATAAGATTACCCATGGGTTGATAGTTTTCCTCAATCCACGGTGTGGATATTCCATGAATCAATATATCGTCCGGATTAATCCTGCTTCCCCAGGCATGAACAAGCTTATACATTAACATGCGAATGGCACGCAATCGGACAATTTCATGAAAATATGCCGGCCCCAGTTTGATGCCAAAGACAAGTTCACCTGCCACCTGATCCGCTGTATGTCCCATACTGATAAACTTATCCAGGTTATCACTTACGTTAATCATCAGGTTTGCCAATGAATCTATGACGCCTTCACCACTTTCCGGTTGTTCAAAATACTGGCTCCGGAATTTTGGCCAGGGCTCAAACAGACTGATCAGGTGATCAGTGTTATCTTTTGATTCCTTCAGATGAATATAACCGGTAACGTCCTGCCGATCCACATCCCGGGAATCGAGCCACGCACGGATGGCGTCGGCCTGCTTCATTTCTTTCACGGTGAAGGACAGGAAAATATATTCCGGCAGCACATCCTGGAGAAGGACTGAAATCGAAACAGGCTTCCGGATGTCAAAATGTATTCCTTCGGCCCCATTCATCAGGAGTTCGAGCGCTTCGGCATTTGCGGTGGAGGCATCATCCACGACAATACGAACTACATTATACCATCCCCGCGCTGCCATACCCTTGCCGTCCCCGGGGGTCAGTTGATTGCTGAATGTCAGGATTTTATCATTCAGATCACCCGAATCGTAGTATGGCTTGATTTGAAGGTCGCCCCAATTTTTGAACAGTGCTTCAAAAGCTTCCGCCGATTTTAAATCATTGATGGCGTGTTTTTGCCACTCGTCGAAATTTACTGATTTAAATTCTGTCATAATTGTTGGATCACGCAGTAAAGTTACTAATTTGATAAGAAACACCGATTGTAAAAAGGGTCTCTGCAAAAAGACACAAACAGGCGATTAGAGGGCATATCTAAAAAACTCAGAATATCCCTCACGTTAATCTTTCATGTTCCTGTTTTTTTTGCCAAATTTGTTTCCCTTTTTAAATCAGAAGTTACATCTGAACAAAAGTTTATATTCTTATTACATGAAGATTGATTGTGGAACAGTTTGGGGCGATTGTCTTCGAGTGATCAGGGAACATGTGCCGGAGCAGAGTTTTAATACCTGGTTCAAGCCCATTATCCCTTTGAGTTGCTCGGATGACGTGCTAACAATACAAGTGCCCAGTCAATTCTTTTATGAATGGCTTGAAGAGCATTATGTACAGGTTTTAAAAAAGGCGATTACCGCCGTAATGGGCCCGCAGGCCCGCCTGGAATATTCGGTAATTGTAGACAGGGGCAACAGTAGAACCTCGCCCTTATCGGTAAACCTTCCCAACAGACCGAATAATAAGAACAGTAACGGACAAAATTCATCTACTGATTATTTTTCTCCGTTCCACCTGAAAAATGTGGATACACTTTACCAGGAATCGCAACTTAATCCGAATTATACCTTCGATACCTATATTGAAGGGGATTGCAACCGGCTGGCCCGATCTGCCGGATTTGCAGTTGCCCAGAAACCAGGAATCACTTCATTCAATCCGTTGATGCTTTATGGCGGGGTGGGATTGGGCAAGACTCACCTGGTTCAGGCCATTGGAAATGAGATCAAGTCGAATATCGGTGACCGGTTTGTGCTTTATGTTTCATCGGAAAAATTCACAAATCAGTTCATAGAGGCACTTCGAAATAATAAGATCCAGGAATTTCAGAACTTCTACATGCAGGTAGATATCCTGATCATCGACGATGTGCAGTTTCTGGCAGGAAAAGAAAGAACCCAGGAAATATTCTTCCATATTTTCAACCATCTGCACCAGGCGGGTAAGCAGATTATTATGACCAGTGACTGCCCGCCGCGGGATCTGAAAGGTTTACAGGAAAGGCTGCTCTCGCGGTTTAAATGGGGACTTACAGCAGATCTGCAGCAGCCTGATTATGAAACGCGCGTTGCCATTATTCAGCGCAAGATGCAGGCCGACGGGATCAATATTCCGGATAATGTGATTGAATACCTTGCTTACAGCGTCGACACGAATGTCCGGGAACTGGAAGGAGTACTCATTTCGCTGATTGCGCATGCATCCTTAAGCAGGGCGGAACTTGACCTGGAACTTGCAAAGCAAATTCTGAAAAATATTGTCCATGATATTGACACTGAAGTAAGCATCGACTACATCCAGAAGACGATCTCTGAATATTTTAAAGTTGATGTTGAAGATCTCAAGGATAAAACCCGCAAGAAGGAGATCGTTATCGCGCGCCAGGTTGCGATGTATTTCTCCAAGGAATACACCGATCATTCACTGAAGGCGATCGGATATCATTTCGGGGGCCGTGATCACAGTACAGTGATACATGCGGTGCAGTCTGTGAATGACATGATGGATACCAGCAACAGTTTCAAATCCCAGATTGAAGAGCTTAAGAAAAAGCTCAAGATGAAAGCTATCTGATTTAATTTTTATCTTTTTGTAACGCCGCATACCAACACCCCGTACCTTTAAGGTATGAGTAATTCCTATCCCATCAATTCACGAAATAAGGTGAAACGTGTCCCGAACCGGGGTCACTATGATCAGAAAACGGTTTTTGAAGTCCTGGATGCAGGAGAGATTGCCCATGTGTCATTTGTTGCCGACGGACAGCCATTTGTTATTCCTACCCTGTACGGGCGAAGCGGAGAAGTAATTTATATCCATGGTTCTGCGGCAAGCAGAATGTTGAAAGCGCTTGAGGTGGGGATTCCTTGTTCAGTTTGCGTTACCCTGGTGGATGGCCTCGTACTTGCGAGATCTGCATTCCATCATTCAATGAATTACCGGTCTGTTGTTTTATTTGGTACCGCCCGAAAGGTGGAGGGCGACGAAAAGAATGAAGCTCTTCGAACGATCTCCGAACACCTGATCCCGGGTCGCTGGAATGAGGTGCGGGAGCCTACCGACAAGGAATTGAAGGGAACCATGGTACTTCGGCTTGAAATTGATCAGGCCAGCGCAAAAATTCGTACGGGTGGACCGAAGGATGACACGGAAGACTATGACCTGCCGATCTGGGCCGGGACCGTTCCGTTCAAACGGCAGGTATTGACTCCGGAAACAGATCCGGATTCAAAGGCTTCCTATGATGTGCCTGAATCGGTACTGAATTATCTCAAATCAAAGGAATAATACCCGCGGCGCCCCTGTTTATTGATACCCTCCATGATTACGCGTCCGCGGATTTTGGTTAAAATATCCACCAGTTCCTCGGGGGTTTTGATCTTATAATTATTGATCTCCGTAACTACGAAGTCTTCGGTGACACCGATGCGTTTTAATAAGCCGTTTTCAATATTGAATACCTTCACGCCATATTCAATTTCCAGGATATCCCTTTCCACCTTTGATACAGTTTCAAATTTTGCTCCCAGCACCTCTGAGGAGAAGATCTGTCGGCGAAGAATCGATGTCGTTCCCTCCCGGTTGGTGAGGGTTATTTTCGCCGCCTTTTCAGTACCGTCGCGCTCGTACACTACGGTGATCACGTCGCCCGGCGAATTGTAGCTGAGATCTTCCTCAAATTCCGACCGGCTGTTAACCGGATCATCGTTGATGCTTAGAATGATATCACCTTCTTTCAGACCGGCACGTGCTGCTGCTCCGTCTTCCTGAATATATCCCAGCACCACTCCCTTGAATTCTTTGTCGGCATCCACCTTAATATCAAGGCGGTCGGCAATTACAGAATTAAAGTCTACGACTTCACCTCCGAAAAATGCTTTCTGAACTTCTCCGTATTCAATAATATCATCTACCACCTTTTTTACGATGTCGATGGGAACAGCGAAGCCATAACCGGCATAGGAGCCTGTTTGCGACAGAATTGCTGTATTAATCCCAACGAGTTCGCCCGCACTGTTAACCAGTGCTCCTCCGCTGTTTCCCGGGTTGATGGCCGCATCAGTCTGAATGAACGATTCAATGGGGAAGTTGCTTTGAAGTATATTGATCTCACGGCCTTTGGCGCTCACTATGCCGGCTGTAACCGTGGAGGTCAGGTTGAAGGGATTACCTACCGCGATTACCCATTCGCCAACCTGCAGGACTTTTGAACTTCCCAGCCTGATGGCAGGAAGATTTTTATCCTCAATCTTAAGTACTGCAAGGTCGGTGGAAGGGTCCACACCGATCAGGCTCGCTTCATATGTTTTTTTATTGTAGACTACTTCCAGCTTATCGGCCTGATTTACAACATGATTATTGGTAACGATATAGCCATCTGCTGTGAAAATCACACCTGATCCGCTGCTGATCCGTGTTTCCGTTCCGGGATCCCTGTCAAATAGGTAATCCAGGTAGCTGCGTGAATAAACCTGCTCGCTGATATTTTTTATGTAAACCACACTTTGGGTAGTCAGACGGGACGCTTCCACGAAATCTTCGGCGGGAAGAACCGTGCGTGATTCAGATATTGCAGGTTCGTTTTCAGAATAATTTGCGACGGTTTGAACCGGAATATTGGTCTCGCTGGCCTTTGAATCCAACGCAAGTTGATCATAGACAAACGATCCCCCGATTCCGGCAATAAATCCGATCAAAATGGTTGCAATGGTTTTCCTCATGGTCAGTACATTTTTCAGGTAAATTTACAACACTTTATAACGTGACAAAAATCCGGAAGTTGTGCCTGTATCTGGTTAAATCTTGTTAAAATTGTCGTTATCGGAAGATAATCTATGGGGTTCAGATCAGTTTTAAGTAAACCTTTTGCCGCGTATATAGCAGCACAAACACGTAAGTGGGCAAAAGATCCGGTGGGTTCCCAGGAACGCATTTTACAGCAACTCATATCCACGGCACGCGATACAACATTTGGAAATGATCATGGATTTGCTGAAATCAGGAATCATGATCACTTCAAATCGGCCGTTCCGGTTCGTGATTATGAGGAGTTGAAGCCCTATGTCGCTCAGATCCTCGATGGGGATCAGGATGTTTTATGGCCGGGCAAGCCAACTTACTTTGCCAAAACCTCCGGTACCACCTCGGGCACAAAATATATTCCAATAACAAAGGAATCACTTCCAAACCACATTAATAGTGCGCGAAATGCGCTGTTGAGCTATGTGCACGAGACCGGAAATTCAGCCTTCCTGGATGGCAAGCTTATCTTCCTCTCCGGTAGTCCGGAGCTGGACATGCGGGCAGGTATTCATACAGGGCGTCTCTCCGGAATTGTAAATCATCACGTGCCAGGCTATTTGCGCACCAACCAGCTTCCCAGCTTTGAGACCAATTGCATCGATGACTGGGAAACGAAGCTCGACCGAATTATTGATGAGACGATTGATGAGCGAATGACATTGATCTCCGGAATTCCTCCATGGGTTCAAATGTATTTCGACCGGATCGAAAAACGCACCGGAAAGAAGATAAAGGATGTATTTCGTGATTTTTCACTCTTTGTTTATGGAGGGGTAAACTTTGAGCCTTACCGCGCAAAATTATTTGAAAGTATCGGTAAATCAGTCGACTCCATAGAAACGTATCCCGCATCTGAGGGGTTCATCGCTTACCAGGACAGCCAGCACGAGGAAGGTCTGCTTTTATTACTTAACAGCGGGATCTTTTTCGAATTTATCCCGGCGGATCGCTTTTTTGAAGATAATCCGCCGCGTCTCACGATTGGTGAGGTGGAGACAAATGTGAATTATGCCGTAATAATCAACAGCAATGCCGGATTGTGGGGGTATAACCTGGGAGATACGATCAAATTTGTATCGACAGACCCTTACCGAGTTATCGTCTCCGGCAGGATCAAACATTTTATTTCGGCATTTGGTGAACATGTGATCGGGGAGGAGGTTGAAAAAGCCATGCGTGAATCCCTCACCAGGCATCCGGAGGCGGAAATAGTTGAATTTACGGTTGCGCCCAATGTCACCCCAACGGATGGAAGAATGCCCCACCATCAATGGCTTATCGAATTTTCAAAAATGCCGTCGGATTTGGATGCATTTATTGAGGATCTGGATCATGCCCTGCGCAGGCTGAATTCGTACTATGATGATCTGTTATCAGGAAATATTTTAAAGGTCCTGGAAATAGTTCCGCTCCGGCGAAGCGCATTTATTGATTATATGAAAGATCAGGGTAAGTTGGGCGGTCAGAATAAAGTGCCCAGACTGTCGAACGACCGGAAAATTGCCGGAGAGTTAATCAAATACAGGAAAAACGATTAGTGATGAATAATACAGAATTTGCCGGCAAGAGGGTTGCGATTCTCGGTTCTACGGGATCGATTGGCACACAGGCACTTGAAGTGATTGAAGCAAATCCTGATCATTTTGAGGTGGAGGTGTTATCAGCGCAGAATAACTGCGAATTATTGATCCGCCAGGCTTCGAAATTCAGACCGAATGTAGTGATCATCGGGAATGAGGATCGGTATGATGAAGTTTTTAATGCGCTGGATCCGTTGGGTATCAAGGTGTATGCAGGAGCCAATGCCCTGGCAAGTGTGGTTGAGATGGATTCGATTGACCTCGTGCTCACTGCGCTGGTAGGTTATGCCGGATTGCAACCAACCATGCATGCGATCCGTTCGGGTAAGAGCATTGCGTTGGCGAATAAAGAGACTCTTGTCGTTGCAGGGGAGCTGATCACTGCCATGGCCCGCGAAAAAGGCGTGAACATTTATCCCGTGGATTCCGAACACTCAGCGATTTTTCAATGCCTGGTGGGTGAATTCCATAATCCGATAGAAAAGATTATTCTCACTGCTTCCGGCGGACCGTTCCGTGGGAGGACGAGGGATGAACTGGCTGAAGTTACAAAGGCACAGGCACTGAAACATCCAAACTGGGATATGGGGGCGAAGATCACGATAGATTCCGCGTCACTTATGAATAAAGGGCTGGAGGTTATTGAGGCGAAGTGGCTATTCGGATTGCGTACCGACCAAATTGAGGTAGTGGTTCATCCGCAGTCGATCATTCATTCGATTGTTCAGTTTGAGGACGGATCGATGAAAGCACAGATGGGGTTGCCCGATATGAAACTGCCGATACAATACGCCCTGGCATTTCCGGAGCGATTAAAGTCGGATTTCAAACGTTTTGATTTCAGTAATTACAGTTCTCTTACTTTTGAGGCGCCCGATACGAAAACTTTTCGTAATCTTGCACTTGCTTATAAAGCGCTTGACGATGGCGGAAATATGCCGTGTGTGCTGAATGCAGCAAATGAAATAGCGGTGGCCTCCTTTTTGGAAGACCGCATCAAATTTTTGGAAATGTCGGACGTTGTAGAACATTGTCTGGCTAAAGTTCCTTTTATAAAAACACCGGCATACGAAGATTATGTTGAAACTGACCGGGAAACACGACGCATAGCGTTAGAAAAAATTAAGTAATGGAAGGATTTATCATGGCGGCTCAGATCTTACTGAGCCTTTCAATATTGGTGGGATTGCATGAGATGGGTCACTTGTTGGCGGCCAAGTTATTCGATATGCGTGTGGAGCAGTTTTCCATCGGTTTTCCACCCAAAGTATTCAGTTTTAAGTACGGAGAAACAGAATATGCGCTAAGTGCTATTCCATTGGGGGGTTTCGTGAAAATTTCAGGGATGATCGATGAATCCCTCGATACAGAAAAAATGAAGGAACCTCCGCAGCCCTATGAGTTCCGCTCAAAACCGGCCTGGCAGCGACTGATCGTGATGCTGGGGGGTATTATTGTGAATGTGATCACAGGTGTGATCATCTTTATTTTCCTCACTTATATCTACGGGGAGACCTACATATCAAAGGACGCCGTAAATGAAAATGGAGGAATTGTGGCACTTGAACTGGCTCAGGAGCTCGGGCTGGAGACCGGTGATCAGATTCTCAAGATCAACGGGGAGGATTTTCAGGACTTTCAGGATGTGTTGAAGTCACAGGTGTTCCTTGGAGAAGATGCATTTTATACCGTAAAGAGAAATAATCAACTCGTGGATGTTTCGATTCCCGACGATTTTATCGAGAAGATGAACAGTTCCGACGCGATCTCTAGTTTTCTCTACCCCCGTTACAGATCGATAATTGGCGAGGTTAGTCCGAATACCATCGCCGAAAGGGAAGGCCTCAGAGAGGGTGATGAAGTTGTCGAGATTGCCGGCATTCCGGTTCAATATCAGGATCAGGTGAGCTCGGTAGTGAAAGGATTTCATGAAGATTCAATTACCGTAGCCTATAAGCGTGATGGTGAAATATATCGTTTCAAGGCAGATTTCAGGTCAGACTCCGTGATCGGGTTCTTCCCGGCTGATAATCTTGTTCGCGAGACTATTAATTACTCTTTTGGTGAAGCCATTCCGCATGGTACAAAAAAAGCGTTCAATATTGTTTTTCTGCAGGTGAAGGCATTTGGAAAGATGCTCAGCGGGGTGATCAATCCCGCCAAATCATTGGCAGGCCCCTTCCGGATTGCACAGGCATACGGTGGAGAATGGATCTGGGAACGTTTCTGGTTTATGACAGGTTTGCTGTCGATGGTACTGGCATTTATGAACTTATTGCCGATTCCGGCTCTCGATGGAGGTCATGTGATGTTCCTCACCTATGAGATGATATCGGGGCATAAGCCTTCGGATAAATTCCTTGAGAATGCGCAGAAGATCGGGATGATCCTACTGCTGGCACTCATGGTCTTCGTGATCTTCAATGATATTTTCTCCTTTGAGTTTGTGAGGAATTTGTTCGGGCTGGATTAACTTTTAGTCAGTAGTCAGTAGTCAGTAGTACCTGGCTCATGGCAATAGTATATGGGTTATTTACGGTAAAATATTTTTGGGAAGCTCTGCTTCTTTCTCAATTCAAAGACTACTAATACCAACAGAAGATTCCGGCCCACTCTATACTCCCTACTAATTTCTACCACTACTGACTACTGACTACTGACTACTGACTAAGGACTTATCCCGCATACCTGGGATCATCGATAAAAATGGCTTTCTCCATTCTTTCGACCTCGAGTGTATAGTATTCAAACTCTTCCACTACTTTTCCGGTGAGGCTGTATATCCCGCGTCCGCGGAACGGATAGCGGGCCGCGACAGGAGGAAAGTGTACCGTGTCGATAAATGCACCCTCATGGTCCAGGAACGTCCCGAAATGCATGCGCTTTTTATTGGTCGTGTTTGTGTTTTTTACCGTAACGAGGTATCCATAAATGGTGATCTGCTGACCGACGAGTTCTGGGAATTGACGTACGGCCGTCATGGATAACGGTGGTTCCCGAAGCAATTCAAACGGGTTGGTGAGCGGAAAGCCCAGCAACTCAAATTCATCAAAGGCATCCTCATAGGTTTCGAGCGCCAGCTCCGGAAGCGTGAAATTTGGTTTCGGGGTTTTGAAAAGGCTTTTTTCGGGCTGACTTTTTTTTGCGTGCCCCAGCATGAAATGTGCTTTCCACCGGAGTTCCTTTTTATTCTTGCCGGTAAACAAAAAGGCGCCGATACGTATGAGAAGTGTAAGCTGCTCAAGGGACACCGGAACACGATCCACAAAATCTTCCATATCGCTGTATAGGCCGTTCGCCTCGCGTTCGGCGACGAGGGCATGTACTACTTTTTGCTCCAGGTCCTTCACCAGGATAAACCCCAGATAGATTTCCTTTCCGAATAGCCGGGTGTCCATCGTGCTGTGATTCACGCAGGGCGGGTGGAGGGTTGCCCCGTGCAGCCTTGCCTCATGTGCATAAAATTCCGTTCGGTAAAATCCGCCGAAATTGTTAATAGTAGCCACCATGTACTCGAGTGGATAGTAGGCCTTGAGAAAGAGGCTTTGATAGCTTTCCACCGCATAAGAGGCAGAATGCCCCTTTGCGAATGCATAACCTGCAAAACTTTCGATCTGTCGCCAGATCTCACGTGTTTCCTCATCGGAATAGCCTTTTTCCCTGCAATTGGAAAAATACTTATCCTTCACCTTATTAAATTCCACCCTTGAGCGAAATTTGCCCGACATGCCCCGGCGCAGTACATCGGCTTCGGCCAGCGTGAGTCCGGCGAAATAATGCGCCACCTTGATCACATCTTCCTGGTATACCATCACCCCGAATGTTTCGGGCATAATCTTCATCAGCACCGGGTGCGCCTCCTTGCGTTTTTCGGGGTAGCGGAAACGGAGAATATACTCACGCATCATGCCCGACTGCGCGACACCCGGCCGGATAATTGAGCTGGCGGCCACCAGGCCCAGGTAGTCATCAACGCGAAGTTTTTTGAGCAGCATTCGCATAGCAGGGGATTCCACATAGAAGCACCCGATCGCCTTTCCTTCACGCAGCAGTTCCTTTACCGGCTCATCATTTTTGAAGCGGTTGATGTCATGAATGTCGGGTACTTCGTCCGGGCCTCTCGATTCCCCGATGATATCCAGCGTTTCCCGTATTTTACTGAGTCCGCGCTGACTCAGAATATCAAATTTGTACAGGCCCACATCTTCGGCGATGATCATATCGAAGTGTGTGGTCGGGTATCCCTTTGGCGGAAGGTCTGTCGCAGTATAGTAATGGATGGGTTTTTCTGAGATCAGTATCCCGCCGGCATGCACACTCAGGTGGTTTGGAAAGCCTTCGATAAGCTTACCGTAGCGGAGTATCAGGCGGGCATAGTAGTCCATCTGTTCATCCCTGCTGCCGGGGAGCCGGCCCTCTGCCAGTGCGTCTATCTCATGGGAAGGCAATCCGAATACCTTACCCAATTCACGTACCACCGCACGGTACTGAAAGGTTGTATAGGTTGCAAGCAGGGCAACATGGGGAAACCGGCTGAAAATATATTGAGTTACATCTTCCCGGTCTTTCCATGAAAAATCAATATCAAAATCCGGCGGATTTTTCCGGTACAGGTTGATGAAACGCTCAAAATACAGGTCCAGCTCAATGGGATCCACATCGGTGATGCGCAGCAGGTAGGCCACAACGCTGTTGGCGCCGCTTCCCCGGCCTACATAGAAATACCCCTTACTGCGTGCGTAGGAAGTGATATCCCAGTTGATGAGAAAGTAGGATACGAATCCTTTTTCACGTATGATCGATAATTCCTTCTCCAGCCGCTCATGGATGCGCGGGGAGGGATTGGGGTACCGGTACCGGAGTCCTTCTTCACAAAGGCGAAGAAGCAGTTCATCGTCAGATGCCGCTGATCCCGTATAGGTCTGCAGGTTCTTATGCGGATGGCTGTCGCCGAATTCAAACTCAATCGTGCAGCGGTCCAGGACAGACCGGGTGTTACGGATCATTTCGGGATAGGCGGCGAACGATTTTTCCAGGTCCGCCACGTTCATCATTACATGTGCCGGATCCCCCTCTTCGCTTTTCGGAAGTTTGCTCAACAGGGTATTGTTGTCGATGGCACGCAACAACCGGTGCGCATTGAAGTCGGCCTTGTTCCGGAAGGTTACGGGTTGAAGTATTACTGTCTTGCGGGGTTGTGCCGACCACGGGAGGAACGGGAAACGGCTGAGATCGCCGGTAGATACCCCGATATATTCGTGATCCCCCAGCGGTCTTTCCGGTATGTTATGGAGCGGGTAGACAATAAAACAGTTTCCCAGTGGGGGAGGTGCCTCCGGCAGTGGCGTTTTGCTGTGTAGGTATTCCGAAAGGAAGTCATTCAGCTCTTTAAAACCCTCGTTGTTTCGTGCAAGTCCGACATACAGCTGCCGGGCTCCGTGGCGGAAATCAATTCCCAGCACCGGCCGGATCCCATACTGTTCCGACAGCCGCACAAAGTCCAGGCAGGCGGCTGTAGTGTTAATGTCTGTGATGGCCAGCGTATCCATACCTTTTTCAGCAGCCATCTTCAGCAACTCCCGTATGGGAATGGTGCCGTAGCGGAAGGAGTAGTAGGTGTGGTTGTTTAGCATCACTTTGTAGTCAGTAGTCAGTAGTCAGTAGTCAGTAGTGGGGTTGATAGTCAGGTTTTAAGTCAATAGTTTAAGTTCAGTAATCAGCAAGCCTCTGCCGATAACTACTGACTACTGACTACTGACTACTGACTACTGACTAGTTATGCCTGTTCGCCAGCAGTGGCGGTGGTTCTCCGCTGAACGGGTTGAACCTGCCGATGGTGCGCGCTTCCATGCCTGATGCGCGGAGTATTTTCCGGTCCCCGTGTTTCTCCCGGATGCGGTCCATTGCCTGGTACAGGCTGATCATTTCCTCGGCATCCTCAAACAGGCTGATCTGATGCCCCCCGTATACCAGGTGACTGTATTTTATACCGATCAGCCGTACCAGCAGACGCCGGTTGTAAACCCTGTTGAAGAGTTCCATTACCCGGGGGATCAGTATGTGATCCGCTGAAGTGTAGGGAATGCGTGACTGCAGCGTATAGGTGTTGAAATCGGAATAACGGATTTTGACCGTTATACATGCCGTCACTTTTTTGCCCCGCCGCAGCTGAAACGCAAGATTTTCAGCCATAGCCAGTATGATCCCCCGCAGCTTCTCCATATCCGTCGTGTCCCTGTCAAAGGTCCGTTCCGTAGATATCGATTTTCGTTCCGAGTAGGGGATTACCGGGGAAGTATCAATCCCCTGCGCCTTTTTCCAGATACTGATCCCGTTCTGCCCGAATACCTTTTCCATCAGCTCCATCGGCATTTCCTGTATCGTGGCGATCCGCTTAATTCCCAGTCCGCACAGCGATTGATACGTCTTTTCGCCGATCATCGGGATTTTCCGTACTGATAATGGCGCGAGGAATGGCCGCTCCTGCCCGTAGTCGATCTTCAGCTGATTGTTGGGTTTGGCTTCACCGGTGGCAATCTTCGAAACAGTCTTGTTTTCAGAAAGCCCGAAGGATATCGGCAGCCCGGTTTCCCGGATGATCCGTTTCCGCAAATCCGCTGCCATCCTGAAACTGTTGAAAAACCGCTCCATCCCGGTAAGATCCACATAGAATTCATCAATGGAGGTCTTTTCATATACCGGTACAGATTCCCGGATGATCTCCGTTACCTCACGCGATTTTGCGGTATATGTACCTGTATTTCCCCGTATGATAACCGCTTCCGGGCATAATTGCCGGGCCAGCTTCATCGGCATGGCCGAATGAACCCCGAATTTTCGCGCTTCATAGCTGCAGGCCGCTACCACACCGCGGTCTGTTACCCCGCCCAGTAAGATAGGTTTGCCCTCCAGCCGGCTGTCCAGCAACCGTTCACATGACACAAAAAATGTGTCCAGATCCAAATGCAATATTGCCCTCCCTTGCATACCTTTTTTACTAATTTCATGTATGCTAAAATAATTATTAAATACTAAAAATATTAGTAATTACTAAAAATAAATTTCAGAGGTGACAAATTGCTGAAACCAAAAATGGCAAAAAACAGGTTACAAAGCAGGGTTCTGTATAATAGATGAGCAGGGAAAATCACTTAAAGTCGAACCATGAAAGGAAAATCATATATCCCCATTTTTTGGTATGTTTCCATATTGAAGCAATCACTAATTTGGTGTAACCGAAAAATTCGTTGATGTCTAAAGCCGGCTTGTTAATTTTAGTATTGGTTATACTGGGTTTTTGTTTTTCCTGCAAATCAAAGCAACAGAATGGGAGAACGGAAGCTAAGGTATACATAGATCAGCATGAAGGCCGCTACAGACTTATCCGTAACAGCGAGCCATTCTATATCAGGGGGGCAAATGGAACCGTTCAGCTTTCACGTCTGCATGAAATTGGTGGTAATACCATTCGCACCTATGATACACTCCAATTAACCAGTATACTTGATGAGGCCCATGCAAATGGGCTTGCCGTAATTGTCGGACTCCCGATAATCCGCAGTTATCATTATAACACCTATTATCACAATGATTCGCTTGTTCAGGGACAATACGACGCCGTTAAGAATACCATTCGGAAATACAGGGATCATCCGGCACTACTCATGTGGTGCCTCGGCAATGAACTTAATTTTACATTCGGTCCGAAGTATGGTAAATTCTATGAGGCCTTAAATCAACTCATCCAACTGATTCACAGTGAAGACCCCAATCATCCTGTAACCACTACCATTCAGAGCTTTGGAGAAGGGTATGTGGCCAATATAAAGTGGTATGTTCCGGATATTGATATCATTTCAATCAATACATTCGGGAAATTACGACAACTGGAAGAGGACCTTTCCTATTATAAGTGGTTCTGGAATGGTCCATATATCATAACAGAATGGGGAGTTAACGGACATTGGGAGAGTGATAGTACGATTTGGGGAGTCCCTGTAGAAGAACCCAGTTCCAAGAAGGCAGAATTTATCAAAACTGCTTACAGCGAAAAGATTATTACCGAGCAGCGTCGGTGTCTGGGTTCACTCGTTTTTTTCTGGGGTTCCCGGCAGGAAAAGACTGATACCTGGTATCCTCTCATTACTGATGACGGTTTGGAAACCCAGTCGGTAGAGGAGCTTCAGTATCTGTGGACGGGTAAATACCCGGAGAACCGTGCTCCCGTCGTTGAATATGCATTGTTGAATGAAAAGGGGCCGAATTCTGATATATTACTCAGGCCAGGGGCAACATATCCTCTCGAGGTACTGGTTCATGATCCTGATGGGGATTCCCTTCAGTTTGAATGGTATCTTTATGCTGAAAATTGGTATAAACCTACCTTTGATCAGGAGCGGGAAATCATCCCGCTTTCAGGACACATTGTTGACCCAAAGGCCCGGAAAACGACTTTTCAGACTCCTGATCATGAAGGAGCGTTCAGGGTTGCGGTAAATGTTTTCGATAACAAAGGACATCTTGGAACGGCAAATGTTCCTTTTTATGTGGTAAAATAGAATGGACCATACGACAGTTAAATCACCAAAAAAGCATGAGATCCGGATCCTTCGGGCGATGATCATTATTGGGGTGATCAACATGGCGTATTTCTTCATCTGGTTCATTCAACCTGACCACATTTCTTATTTGCCACTCTATGTGATCATCGTGCTGGTATTGCTTTTTCAATTCCTGAGAATTCTGCACGAATGGTATCATTATTTTAATATTAAAATGCCCGCAAACGTTCCGATGCCACCGGGTTATCGTCCCACTGTAGACGTTTTCACAACCTATTTCCCGGGTGAACCGTATGAAATGACCGAACAAACGCTGGAGGCAATATTATCAATCCGGTACCCGCATGAAACGTGGCTTTGTGATGAGGCAAACGATCAAAGGTTGAAGGAGTTCTGTGCCAGCCGGGGCATACATCATGTAACGCGCAATTCACGGAAGGATGCAAAAGCCGGAAATATCAATAATGCACTGCAGTATGCTTCCGGTGAAATATGTGTGATCATTGATCCAGATCATGTTCCGCATCCTGATTTTCTTGATCCAATCGTTCCGCATTTTGCAAATACTGAAATTGGGTATGTTCAGATCGTCCAGGCATATTACAATTTTGATGAAAGTTTTGTAGCCAAGGGAGCTGCACAGCAGACCTTTCAGTTCTACGGTCCCATGATGATGTCGATGAACCATTATGGAACAGTCCTGGCCATTGGTGCCAATTGTACGTTTCGAAGGGAGGCGCTTGACTCAATTGGCGGTCATGCGCCAGGATTGGCCGAAGACATGCATACATCCATGTTGCTGCATGCAAAAGGATGGAAGTCTGTTTATGTTCCTAAAATTCTGGCCCGGGGCCAGGTTCCTTCCACCCTGCATGCCTATTTTATGCAGCAATTGAAGTGGTCAAGGGGAACCTGGGACCTTCTCGTACATGTTTTACCAAAGATTTTCACTGATCTGTCGTGGCGGCAACGTCTTCATTACCTCACCGCACCCTTCTATTATTTTTCGGGCATCATCTATTTTCTGAATTTTCTGATCCCTATCATTTGCCTTGTCTTTGCCATCTTACCATGGAAGGGTGATTTTTTCACTTTTGCTCTGCTGATTCTACCATTATTCGCGTCGACCGTTTTGATCCGTCATTATGTGCAGCGGTGGGTGATGGAAGAAAAAGAGCGGGGGTTTCATTTATTGGGGGGAATCCTTCAAATCGGAACCTGGTGGGTTCACTCCCTGGGGATACTCTATACCTTTATCGGTAAGAAAGTCCCCTATTTACCTACCCCAAAGGATAACCGCGACCAGAGTCACTGGACCCTGCTGTTACCGAATATTCTGGTAGGATTATTTTCTGTAGCAGCGATTATCTACGGATTGCGCTACGACTGGAATCCGTATTCAATCATCATGGCCGGAATTGCGCTCACCAATTTCACGAGTATGTCTATCGTTACATACATCGGCATAAACAGCCGGCGCATGCAGCATTCAGCCGGCCGAATCACACCGATGAGTGTATTTCTTTGGACCAAACGACAGTTTTGGTATTTGAGGCATTTTCTCTACCGGGGACTGCGTCTGGGTGGACTGATGATACTTCTGTTACTCACCCTTGGAATGTTCGTGGCGCAGCGTAACGATAAACAAGCCTTTCAGGATCCTCCAAAAGCGCAGCAGCATACCGGTAGGTTAATTACAGGTGAATTTTCGCCTTACGGGGACAGGGGATTATCGGCAACAGGTCCGTCTGACCTGGCATCGGGGATTGTTTCCTTCTATTCATCCTGGACTGATTCGCTTCCAAATAAAGAGTACTTTGCCAGTATTTATAATACCGGACGGATACCCATGGTGACATGGGAGCCCTGGATTTCAGATTCAAAAGAGGATTTACATTCCATATCGGTTTTTTCGCTCATTAACCAGGGTGAATTTGATGAATACCTTACCGAGTCGGCAAAGTATTTCGCTGCACTGGAACGTCCCGTTCTTATACGGTTTGCACATGAAGTGGATAACCCGTTCTACCCATGGTCAGAAGAAGGCAGTGTTTCCCCGCAAAATTTTAAAAATGCCTTTAGAAGAGTTGTGTCTGTATTTCGGAACCAGGGGGCGAGAAATGTAACATGGGTGTATAATCCATGGAAGGCATCAGCACTTGACCAATATTACCCCGGAGATGATGTGGTAGACTGGATCGGTGTAACATTGCTGGATTATGGTCCGCACCTTCAAAATCGTTCTTATTCCTTCAATGAGCTGTATGCTCCGTTTCACGAGAGATTAATTGCCTATCCCGGCAAACACGTCATTTTAGCTGAAATGGGAACTTTGTCGGAAGACCGTTCAAAATGGTTAAGCAATGCTTTTTCATCCATTTATGAACGCTATCCCGAAATTTCAGCCCTTATATTTTTTCAGAGTGATAAGGATCAGAACATTCCTCCCGGAGTCTCAGATGTTGAATTCCTGAACTGGAGTATTAACAATACGAGTCAGGTAAGTGCATTGTTGTCGGATAAGTTTGATGTTCAGCAGTGGTCCAATCAACTGATTAATACCAGGAAACCGAATGGAGCATTCAAAAAGCAACCGATGGATGTTAGCGGTATTACCTATAACAAAGCCCACCAGTGGTTTCGAAATGTGCATTCTCTCAACCGTCGGGTTCTCGAAGAGGATTTTGCTCAAATAAGATCGCTGGGCTTTACTGAAATTAAACGCCAGGGCCCTGGAATGTATGATCAAAATGTTCTTTCGGTTGCGCAGGACATGAATATGAAAGTCCATTATGCCTTTTGGCTGGAGCCGGATTCTATATATATACAAGAGCAGGAACTGGATATTATGGATAGGGTGCGGGAATTGAAGAATGACCGGTCAATCGCCTCCTGGAATTTAACAGGAGCCGTTTTTAATCAAATCGATCTGCTGTATGATCCGGTGGAGCGTGTTATTCAGGCCGACTGGTGGGCCCGGAGAGTCAATGAAATGGCGGGGAGATTGCATAGTCTTGATCCGGAAAGACCTGTAACAATCGATTATAAACTCGGGGTTTCCGGTGTTCATGAGTTTCTGCAGATTGCAGGCATGATCCCTGAGATAGATCAGTGGGTATTGTATCCGGCAGATTCCTTGGTGCTAACAGTAGTTTCAGACTCTCTTAACAAATGGAAAGTTCCATATTACTGGGAGGGGCCTGCTCCTGAGATATTTTGTGATTATAACGGATTCATGCCCTGGCAGGACAGGTATCAACGGGAACTGGTTGTTTTCGATGGTCTTGTAGATATCTGGGGAAGGAGAAAACAGAACTATCTGAAAGTTGATCAATGCCTTAATGGAAACCGGGTAGATGTTGACATTCCTGCATGGAATTTCATTCTGCCGGCCATACCTGCCTGGCCGCAATCCAGCTTTCCGCTTCAGGCAATTCAATACCGAAACGGTGAACCGGAAGCATTAACAGATTCAGGCCCATGGACAATTGATTGGTACCTTGTCCAGGTAGATGTATTTGGTAATGAAAAGGCCATTATGCCGGTTGGAAAGGGACCCAGCGTACAATTGGAATTGCCATGGAATGCTGATTATTTTAAGGTCCTTATGGTAATTCACAACACATCCATCAGTAAACACATTACAAAACCCCTGGTACTTCCGGTACATCCTTCACAACGCGATCAATATACTTCACTGAAATAAGTATCTTGCTCTATGAACTTACCCATTTATCAGATAGATGCATTCGCCAGCGAGGTTTTTCAGGGTAACCCGGCAGCGGTTGTACCCCTGAGCGACTGGTTGCCGGATCCCGTTCTTCAGAACATTGCCCTGGAGAATAACCTGTCAGAAACCGCTTTTTTTGTTAGAAATGAAGATGGTGCCTATCATCTGCGCTGGTTCACACCAGTAAATGAAGTGGATCTTTGCGGTCATGCAACGCTCGCCACGGCCTTCGTTCTGTTTGAACACCTCAACTATCAACAGGATGTCATCCGGTTCGATACACGCAGCGGGCGCTTAACCGTTGCAAAATCAGCAACAGGATTTCAGATGGATTTTCCGTCCGACAACCCAAACACAGTACCTGCTGGTGAATTTGAAGCCATGATCGGTTGCCCCATACTGGGCGCATACAAGGGCGTTTCTGATATGCTTATTGAGGTTGAAAATCAGCAGATTGTCCAAAATGTGCAGCCTGATTTCAGGGCCATGACCGCCTTTCCGGTGCGTGGGTTTATCGTAACCGCCCGGGGTGAACAGACCGATATCGTTTCCCGGTGTTTCTATCCCGCATATGGTGTTGACGAGGATCCTGTAACGGGTTCAGCCCATACCACGCTTTTCTCCTTCTGGGGGCCGAAACTTGATAAAACTGAAATGACTGCTCAGCAGCTTTCAGCTCGTGGTGGCATGTTGCGGGGAAAAATACAAAAGGACCGGATATTGCTCGAAGGGAATGCTGTATTATACCTCCGGGGCGAGATCCGGACACGCTGAGGCATTTTCGATCTGCCGTCTCTTTTTGGAAAACCATCGCTTTTTGTGTATATATTTAAGCAATTAAAAATAGGACCGTTTGAAAATAGAAAAGTACAAGATCGACGATCAATTTGATGAAATGTTCGAGGCGGAGGACAAATGTCGTCCGCAATACGACGTGTTTCGTCAACATTTAAATTCTTTATCCCGAAAGAAGCTTCAGCAGCTGCAGCATTCCACGGAAAAGTCACAACTTTCCATGGGTATGACCTTCAATGTATATCATGAATCTGAAGGCGTAGAGCGCATCCTGCACCTGGATATTATTCCCAGGATTATCAGCGGGGAAGAATGGGAGCGGGTGGAAGAAGGTTTAAGGCAACGCATTAAGGCGCTCAACCTCTTTCTGGAGGATATTTATAATGACCGGAATGTGCTCCGGGATGGTATTGTTCCCGAAGAACTGATCCTCGGAAGTAAAGACTACCTGGAGCCTTGTATCGGTCTTCATCCTCCCAAAGGGATCTGGTGTCATATAACAGGTACGGATCTGGTCCGGAATAAGGATGGCCGGTTTTATGTACTGGAAGATAACCTGAGGTGTCCTTCGGGGGTATCATACATGCTTGAAAACCGGGAAATAGTTAAAAAGGTGTTTCCTCAGGTGTTCCAACAGATTGGTGTGAGGCCCGTGGTAGACTACCCGGCACACCTGTTTAAAATGCTCCAGTACCTGAGTCCGAAAAAGGATCCGGTAGTAGTGGTCCTGACCCCCGGAGTATTCAATTCGGCTTACTTCGAACATTCCTACCTGGCCCAGCAAATGGGCGTGGAATTGGTGACTGGTCAGGATCTCGTGGTAAAAAATAACAAAGTATTCATGATCACCACACATGGCCTTAGTCCGGTAGATGTCATATACCGAAGGATCGATGATACCTTCCTGGATCCTGAAGCATTCAATCCCAACTCCATGCTGGGTATACCCGGTCTTTTTGAGGCATATAAGGCCGGAAATGTCGCCCTCGCCAATGCACCGGGAACGGGCGTGGCAGATGACAAGGCGGTTTATGCTTATGTCCCCCGCCTGATCAAATATTACCTGGATGAAGAGCCCATCCTTGAAAATGTTCCCACCTACCTTTGCAGGGAGGAGGAAGACCGGAATTATGTGCTTGAAAATATTGCCGACCTGGTGGTGAAGGAGACCAATGCGGCTGGTGGTTACGGCATGCTCATCGGACCCAAATCGACCCCACAACAACACGAACTTTTTCGGGAAAAGATCAGGAATAATCCCAATAATTATATTGCCCAGCCTACACTTTCATTATCTACGGTGCCAACCCTTGATAATGATCAAATCGAAGGAAGGCATGTGGATCTTCGTCCCTACATATTATATGGACCGGATATCCATGTAATCCCCGGAGCCCTCACGCGCGTGGCGCTGGTAAAAGGGTCCCTTGTCGTCAATTCATCTCAGGGTGGCGGCAGCAAAGACACCTGGGTTTTATACAAGGAAAATGAACTTTAATTTATGTTAAGTCGCGTAGCAGATTCTTTATACTGGTTAGGAAGATATATTGAACGGGCGGAGAACTATGCCAGGTTTATCGATGTGAACTCGAACCTGGCACTTGATCTGCCGCCCCAGTTAAATGAGCAGTGGGAGCCGCTGATCGCCGCAACAGGTGACCTCGAGTCGTTTAAGGCCCGGTATAAAACCTGTGACCGAACCACGGCGATATATTTCCTTGCATTTGATCTCGATAATCCCAATTCCCTGTTTTCTTCCGTATCTAAAGCACGTGAAAATGCGCGCATTGTACGTGAGAACCTGACAAAAGAAACATGGGAGGTGTTGAATGAGCTTTATCTTCGTATGAAAGAAGGTAATTTTAAGAAGATTTGGAACCAGGAAGATCCCCGTCCGTTCTTCATCGATGTAAAATACAGGATTCAGTTACTCTATGGAATCGCTTATAACAGTGTAGCGCGGGCCGAAGGCTGGTACTGGGTAACACTGGGGCAATACCTCGAACGTGCAGACAAGACTTCCCGTATCCTCGATGTAAAATACCATTATTTACTGCCATCCCCTGAAGATGTGGGAAGTCCGCTGGACCAGCTGCACTGGATGGCGCTGCTTAAATCGGTGAGCGCCTTCAATACCTACCGTCGTGTATTTGGGAATATCAGTCCGGAAGGGGTGGTGGAATTTCTGGTGCTCAACCGTAAATTTCCACGCTCCATTTACTTCTGTCTTACGGAAGCTGAAATTTGTTTGCATGAAATATCAGGTCATCCTGCCAAGGGTTTTGGAAATAAAGCGGAGAAGTTGATGGGGGAACTGCGGTCACAGCTTGAATATGATGATATTGCCGATGTGATCGACCATGGATTGCATGAATACCTTGATCATTTGCAAATCCGGCTCAATCAAATTTCCACGGCGATTTATGATTGTTTTATCGGTATTAAGGATAACTTTAATGTTCAAATCAGCGAACAGGAATGACCTATTGTCTTGGAATACGAACACGGGAAGGAATTGTAGGGCTGGCCGATACGAGGCTTACCTCAGGAACCGACACAACCACTGCTAAAAAGATATTTACAGTTAAGCGACAGCAGCATTCCTTCTTTATTATGACCTCCGGATTACGTTCGGTGCGTGATAAGGCTATCACATACTTTAAGGAAGTTATCGAAACCCAGGATCAGTCCTTTCACCGGCTCTATCAGGCGGTTAACAAGTTCGGAGAACAGGTGAAGCGTGTGGCCGCAGAAGACAAGCAAAACCTGGAAGATAGCGGTATGCAGTTCAACCTGTATGCCATTGTGGGCGGACAGCTGGAAAAAGATAAAGAGCCCATGCTCTATATGCTGTATCCCCAGGGTAACTGGATTGAAGTGGGGGAGAATACGCCCTATGTGATTATTGGGAATTCCGGTTTCGGACAGCCCATACTAAAACGTTCCATAACCTATAATTCAGGGCTGGAATTTGCCCTGAAGAGTGCCTTCCTTTCGTTCGACGCCACGCGGCTTTCGGCGAACGATGTCGCTTACCCGATCGATACAGTTGTATTACCACGCGACGCCTATGACCTCATGGAGCACCGCTTTGAGGAGCGGGAGCTGGGTCACGTTTCCGACTTCTGGAATGAACGCCTTCGTCAGGCAATTCAGGAATTGCCTGTGGAGGTTCTGGATCGCGCCTTTACCAAGTCGGTCTTAAGAAAATCATCCTGATGGATCTCTTCATCCGGCATGAAACGGATTATATTTATTCTGAACCGGTATCTCCCGGTGTGCATTACCTTAATTTCCATCCACAAATCCGCTCGTATCTTCAGACAAAGTCTTTTGATATTTTCATAGACCCCAACCCTGACTCGCTTTCTTCGCGCCTTGATCCGGAGAATAATCTCTATCATCAGCTGTGGTTCTCAGGCGAAACCAGGAAACTGTCGATCCGTGTGGATCTGAAGGTGGAGATAATGCCCTTCAACCCATTTAATTTTATAGTGGATACTCACGGACCGCAGAGTACCAGTGAATATCAGAGGAATTCGGCTTCATTCCTGGAAATTTACAGGAAGGAAGATTTGGCGACTGAAAGTATTACAGCATTTGCCCGTCAGTTTATAAAGGATGATCTGATTGAGTTCTTCGCATCCCTTAATCTCGCAATTTCTGATGCGTGGAACCACCATGAACGCTTTGAAATGAATATCATGAGCCCTGAGGAGTGTTTTCAGAAGCGTGCCGGTTCTTGTCGGGATCTGGCCCGAATGCTGATGGCAATGCTCAGGTCTCTTGGGTATCCGGCCAGATTTGTGAGTGGCTACTGCTACGCGCCCGGGGAGGAGGAAGGGCATGAGCTGCATGCGTGGGTAGAGGTTTATATTCCCGGGGCAGGATGGCTCGGCCTGGATCCCAGTCTTGGTTTACTTACCACGGAAAAATATATTCCCGTTGCAGCCAGTTTTGAGCCTTCCCGAACCATGCCGGTTCAGGGTTTCTATCATGGAAGTGCGACTTCCGATTTAAGGACCACTGTCGTTATCCAGGAATCACCGTTTAACTAACCGTATATCGCGTTGAGAACACCGGCTAGCCGGATTCCGGCCTGGTGCAGGCGATACTGAACCGTGCCCCAGTTATCGTAGACATATTTATAATTCAACTGGCCATCTTCCGGAATGTCATAAACCTGTTTCCGGTAGGTCATTGATTCGTAGGCCCAGTCACGTACGGTGGCCGCTTGCCATGTGGCCAGTACTTCCTTGCTGGTGTGATCAATGGCTTCCGCCAATTCTGTGTAGCTTAATTCCTTTTCGTTGATGATCCGTGAATCCCATACTGAATGTAGATTAGTAGGAGTGTTCCAGAACCAGGTCACCCTGGCATCGTTACCACCGCGATCCAAACCGGTGCCGACGTGCAGGGGCTGATGTATATCACCTATCAGATGGGTTAGAATCCGGATATATTCCTTTTGCTTTTCAATCGACATCGTTTCGTGTCCCGCTTTTAACTCATCGATCAACCGTTCGATCGTCGCAATGATATCACCATTCGGATTCTTTTCAGCCTGCTCGTATGTCATACCATCCGGAATGGTTACCCAGTGCCAGTCGGTCATGTAATCATACTGATCATCTGATCGTACTTCATCCATCCATGTGCTGGCAATGGCAAGTGATTCGTGCCCCATGATCTGGGCCAGGGCACGTTTGGTTCTTTTTGAGAGGTGTTTACTGGCAATTTTACCAATAGCCCGGTGTCCGGTTTGTCCCCAGCCAAAGCCGCTCAGGGAGATAGACAAAGAAAGAATCAGGATCAAAAGTTTTTTCATCGCAGAAATTTTGTTGCAAATAACGGAAAATGCCGCTAATCAGACATTTTTCTATATGAACTTTATGTGAAAGATTAGTTGTTGGTGTTGGCCGATTGCTTCTCCAGATCGAAAAGATCATTAAGAATGTCAATCAGGTTTTCAGCATCCCCTCGCTGGCAGGCGGCTTTGAGCTGAAGAACCGGGTACTTCATGATTTTTTGTACCATGGATTTTGTGGCCCTGTCGATGATCTCAACCTGTTCCGGAGTGGCGGTGCGCAGGTATTTCTCCATTTCCGACTGCCGGATCTCTTCCAGTGCGTTCTTGAGTTTTTTGATGGTTGGTGATACGATCATCTCCTTCGACCAATCCCTGAATTCAGCGATAGACTCATCAATAATCCTCTCAACCGATTCAATTGAATCGATTCGTTTTTGTAGTGCCTCGCTGGTCTTTTCCTGAATGTGGTCAATATTATATACTAATACTCCCGGAACTTCTTCTGCATGAAGGTCGATACTTCTGGGTACAGAAAGGTCGATAAAAAACTTCGGGGTCAGAATCTCGAGATTAGCCACCATTTTTCGGGTGATTAGGGGCTCATGTGAGGATACTGAAGAAATAATAATATCCGAATGATCGATGTGATACATCAGATCTTCGAATTTGCCCGTCTTGAAACCGCACTCTGCCGCCATCTCCTCTGATTTTGCGAATGTCCGGTTCACAATGGTAATGTCTTTTAATTTAGAGTCTACCAGGTTCCGGCAAACATCGAGTCCGATCTCCCCCAAGCCAAGGATCAACACACGGGGATCAATGATCTCCCTGGTCACGTCTTCTGCCAGTTCTTTAGCAGCATAGGAAACAGACGCGGCACCATCTCTGAAGGCTGTTTCCTGAACTACCCGTTTGTTGGTGAAGAATATGGTATGCATCAACCTGTGCAAAAACGGTCCGGCAAGATTTACATCTGCACTTTGCTGGTACGCTCGTTTTACCTGGTTGGAGATTTGAATGTCACCTATCACCTGTGCTTCCAGGCCCATGCTCACACGAAATAAGTATTCGATACTTGCTTCGTGGTCGGCCTTGTGCTGAAAGAACTTTACGATATCCTCAAAGGAAAGACCTTTTATGGTGGCAATGCCCTTTATAATGTCATTAGCCTGGCCGTCTTCAGATGAAAAGAAAACTTCCGTACGGTTACAGGTCGACAACACAAGCGCTTCCTGCACAGATGTGAAGTCGGAAAGAAACTGCAGTAATCGCTGAACTTCGCTTTCATCCAGCGCAAGCTGCTCCCTGATCTCTATGGGAGTTCCTTTGAATGATAATCCTATGACGTTAAAATGTACGGACATTTTTTTAAAGCAGTTACAAAACTAATGAGAACCACCAGAGTATGAAAGTAATTCTCCTCAAATTAACAACTGATTTAGATCAGAAGTTCTGGTGAAAATACCGTTGGCAACCATTTTTCGATCGGTGCTGCAAGTGATAAACAGGTAAATGACTGATTTTCCCAGTCAGTGAGCGTAAAATAAACTCCGGTTGAAAATTCTGTAAACCTTCTACGAAAATTTTCGTAATTAAAGTTGGCGGAGAGAATTTTTCTCCGTACCATTGAAGTACGAAACAATTCGTAATAAGATTTTAACTCAAAATAAATTACAACAATGGGAAAGAAGTCAAAGCCAACCGAGAAGGAATTCGAGATCCTTCAGGTATTGTGGGGGAGGGGTCCGTCGACCGTTCGGGAGATCAACGATGAGTTGTCCCGGGATCGTGAGATCGGGTACACCACCACGCTGAAATTTTTGCAGATCATGTTCGACAAGGGTATTGTCGGACGTACGCGCGATGGTAAAACGCATATTTACGAAGCAGCCATCTCTGAGTCAGATGCCCAGCAGTCCCTGGTGAATGAATTACTGGACGGGGCTTTCAAGGGCTCGGCGATGAAGCTTGTAATGGGCGCGCTTGGAAGCCGCAAGTCATCGAAAAAGGAACTGGATGCTATTCGCAAGTATCTGGATGATCTGGAAGGGGGTGTGAAATGAATGTCATGATCCCTGAAATGTATAAGGAGGCTGTCGGTATGGCATTACTTCATTCGCTCTGGCAGGGCGCCATCTGGTCAATGGCCCTGCTGATGATTCGGCAGTTATTCAAAGATGCCCACAGGCGTTACCTGGGAGGATTGATTGCCTTTGGTGGTTTTTTTATTTCCGTTGCGGTAACGACATTTATTATTTGGCCCACTGTAAGCTTACAGGCTGCCGATGAATCGATGGATATCCTGCTGCTGGCCGGTTCAGCAGTTCCTGCCGAATCGATCTTAACCGATTTCCGGACATTGATGCCCTGGTTTATTAATTTCTGGCTGGTTGGCACATCATTATTTGTTCTTCGCATGATCGCGGGTTTTCATTACCTGGGAAGACTTACCGCTCTGTCCAACACCGATGTTCCTTCTGTTTGGGAGGATAAAATACACCGCATGGCAACGGATCTTGGTATTACGCGGAGGATCAGGGTTCTGAATTCTGCGCATGTGGATATGCCCATGATCTACGGACATATACGTCCGGTTTTGCTGTTACCCGTCACGTTGTTGAGTGGTCTTTCAGCAACACAGCTTGAAGCCATATTTGCCCACGAGCTCGCGCATATTCGCCGGCATGATTACCTGGTGAATATTATTCAACGTAGCCTGGAGGCTATATTCTTCTTCAATCCGTTTGTCTGGTGGATCTCGAAAAGCATCAATAACGAGCGGGAACGATGCTGCGATGATCTTGCCGTGGATTTTTGTTCCGACCGTCGGTTATACGTTGAAGCACTGTCCAGTCTTGAGACATATCGTTTGGCTGGCACAGGACTGGCTATGGGTCTGGGGTCTGATAAAAGTGATTTACTACACAGGATCCGCCGGTTGCTTGAACCCGATTATCGTCAGGGTGGAAATTACAAATTGGTGGTAATGGCCATTATATTTACAGTCGGCCTGATTGGCTTCAATTTCATCAGCGTTAAGCCGGGTGATGATCAGGCACAGGCTCAAAAGGTTACAGCGGGTATTCTTTCGCAGTCCGTCTCAAGATCCATTTTATCCGACACTACCAAACCAGCCTCAAAAATCAATCGGGTGAAGGTTCCTGCGCAAACAACGATGCCAAATGTGGTTGCGGTGAATTCGTTGGATACCCTGGATCTTGATATTGATTTATCCGGATTTGCAGAAATAGATTTTGATCCGATCATGACCGCATCCATGGATGCCATGGCGAACATGGATATTACACTTTCGGGCGTTGCAGAGATCAATATAGAAAAGGCATTTGAGGTGATTGAAGACCTGGACATGAATGTGTTGACAGGCTCTGTGCAGGTTGCACTGGATACCAATATTCTGAGAAGAGATACCACATGGACCCGACTTAATGACCGCCAACGCGAAGAATTACGCCGTGCGAGGGAGGAAATCCGACGGGCCCAGCTTGAATTGAGGGAAGTAAGCCGTGAACAGATGATGGAAATGCGGGAGCAACTTCTTGAACAGCGCGAACAGATGCGTGAAGAGTGGGAACGTGTAAGGGAACAGGTCCGTGAAGAGTTCGAAAAAAACGGCGGTAAGCTGTCCGACGAGGAGCGTTTGCGTATCAGGCAGGAAATGGAAATTGCCCAGAAGCAGCTTGCCCAGGAAATGGAAATCACCCAGAAACAAATCGCGCAGGAGATGGAAATGGTGCAGAAGCAGTTGGCGCAGCAGATGGAGATCCGGGAGAAAATGATGGCAAGAGAACTTGAGATGGCTGAAAAGGAGATGGAGCGTGCACAGGTGGAAATGGATCGGCACAACCAGTTCCAGTCAATGATTGAAAGAATGTTGCGCAATGACAACTATCTGAAAAATGGTGAAAAACTGAATAAACTAAAGGTTAGTAAAGACAGTTTTCGGTTCAATGGCAAGAAGGTTTCCGATCAGGATCTTGACCGGTACCTGAAGGTGTTTCAGGAATATTTCGGTAGTATCGGTTCCGGAACCTATGAATACAATGATTAGTCAGTAGTCAGTAGTCAGTAGTCAGTAGTAGTGGTAGGGATTAACAATCGATTCTGGCTTTCTGACTAATAGTTTTTTGCATCAAAACCTTCGCTATTTGTTGTTGAATTTTAAGTTTGGAATACGATTCTACCTCAATGGCATAAACGAAATACTACTGACTACTGACTACTGACTACTGACCACTGACTACTGACCACAATTCACATTCCCAGGCCCATTCGCACTTCATCAGCCACACGCTGGTTAAATTCGAAGGTCATTTTCTGGTAATTCACCAGGTCAATGATGGAGCCGATAAAACACAGTCCGATTGTAAAAAAGAAAAGAATTCCCATTCCGATCTGGTTCAGGAAGAATCGTTGCAAGCCCGGAATCAGGAACAGGCCAATGATTGAGAAGATCAGGATATCTTCCGGCCGTTTGCGACGTGCGCGGTAAATATTAAGAAATTTGATTGCCTCCTCATCGGAAAGAGGACCAATTACGCTCTGGATATAATCCAATTCCAGCCCCTGTAATTCAGGAAATAACTCTATTGCTTTTGCCATAGGTGGTTGTTGTTAAAGGTTTGTTTGAACTAAATAAACGAATTATACGATGAACCAAAATGATCGCTGCCAGAAAACTTAAAGGATGTGTATTCCACGATTGTGACCATTCACCATGCAGCAGGTGCGATATGCCGCGACCCAGACCACATCCGGGGCAAAAATCAATACCTATATTTGCCAGCGGACACAGCGTCCAGTGATTATTTCCAGGATTTATAAATGCAAGCACTGCCAGTGCAGTGATCCAGATATATGCTTCAGGAAATGCTTTATGACGGACCAGGCGGTTCATAAAAGGAAGATACTAAAAAAGGGGACAGCTTCCGTTATCATTTGCCGGAACGGTCGATTTTGGCAGTGGTTGGTATTACCTGCGCAGCAATAATGCCACGTTCTCCACATGATGTGTTTGCGGAAACATATCGACCGGCTGGATTTCCATAAGATCGTACATCCCGGCCAGCAACGCAATATCCCTTGCCTGTGTAGCGGGGTTGCAGCTTACATAAACGATCTTCTCCGGTGCAGTTGTAAGCAGCACGTTGATTACATCCTGGTGCATTCCGGCTCGTGGAGGATCGGTGATTACCGTATCAGGCTTACCATGTTTCTCAATAAAATCAGCTGAGAGGAGGTCTTTCATGTCACCGGCAAAAAAGCTGGTATTTGATATTTCATTTTCAGCACTGTTCACACGTGCATCCTCAATAGCCGCTTCCACATATTCAATACCTATAACCCTTTTCGCTCCATGTGCGATGAAGTTAGCAATGGTTCCGGTGCCTGTATAGAGGTCATAGACTGTTTCATCTCCTTTGAGCGCGGCCATTCTGTAAGCCACATCGTAGAGCGTTTTCGCTTGCCGGCTGTTAGTCTGGTAAAATGATTTTGGTCCAACCCTGAAGCTGACTGTTCTTCCTGATCCGTCGGGTAAATCCATGGATTCCAGAATATAGGCTCTGCCTGAATAATTGACGACTTCCAGGTCATGGAAGGTTTCATTTTTTTTCTGATTGATTACGTAATTAAGAGAAGTGATTTCCGGAAAGGCAACTTTCATTGCTTCCATTAACGGGTTTAACAAGTCATCATTTTTTTCCGCTACCTGGACAATCACCATCACTTCACCTGTTGATGCGGTACGAATGATCAGGTTTCGCAAATACCCGGTCTGATCAATCAGATCAAAGAATGGGAGTTTATTTTTAATTGCATAGTCCTTAAGCCAGAGACGTATTTGGTTTGAAGGATCTGGCTGAAGATAACACTTTTCGATATCCAGGATTTTATCGAAGCGGCCGGGAATATGAAAGCCCAGCGCCTCGCGGCCCAGATCAGAACCTGATTCAATTTCTTCCCGCGTAAGCCATCGTTTATTGGAAAACGTATATTCCAGTTTGTTTCGGTAAAATCTGGTTTCCTTTGATCCCAGGATGGGATGAATGGTATGAACCGGAACTTTGGCAATGCGTTCCATCGCATCGATAACCTGTTGCTGCTTAAAGGCCAACTGTGTTTCATAGCCGATGTGCTGCCACTTGCATCCGCCACAGGTTCCGAAATGATCGCAAAAAGGTTGAGTACGAAGAGGGGAATAGGTATGAAAGTGCACCGGATTACCTTCGAGATAGTTGCGGCGTTTCTTAATGATCTGTATATCAACCACATCGCCGGGGGCCACCTGATTTACAAAAACAACTTTACCATCATGATGCGCAACACATTTACCTTCTGCCGCCATTCTTTCAATTTCTATGGCGGTTAATATTTTATTTTTTATCTTCATAGTTAACCCAACTACTACAAACCACTACGTACGATGAATCAGACAGCTCGCCGGTGTGTGCTTGTACTCCTAATGCTTTTTGCATTCAAAGGTAGTGCATTTGCCTCTCATATCGTAGGTGGAGAATTTGAATTGCTGCATAAGGATGGTTATAACTATCAATTGAACCTGATCCTGTATTTCGATCTTGTAAATGGAAGCCCCGGGGCCCTTGATAATTTCGTGACTGTTTACATTTACCGGAAGTCGGACAACCGGTTTATGCGGCAGGTGTTGTTACCCCTCTCGAATCAGTCAAATGTACCTTACAGCAATGTCGCCTGCAGTGAAGATTTTCTGCGCACGTCGCGCTTGCTCTACACCGCGGCCCTAAACCTGCCTCCGGAGGATTTTGATGATCCGGGGGGATACTATGTGGCCTTTGAACGGTGCTGCAGGAACTACCTGATTGATAATATATACAGCGACATTCCTGGTATGGGAATCTCGGCCGGCCAGACTTTCTATCTTGAGTTTCCCCCGGTAGCAAAAAATGGACAGCCCTTTGTAAATTCCACCCCACGTCTGTTTCCGCCCTTGCGCGACTACGGGTGCGTCGACAAATTCTATTATGTCGACTTCTCCGGGGTAGATGACGACGGAGATTCCCTGGTATATTCCATGGTTACTCCCTATTCAACTTTCAATACTTTTGATCCGTTGCCTGATCCGCCGAATCCGGGTCCGTATCCCGAAGTTCAGTGGAAAAATGGTTTCAATCTGACCAACATTATGCAAGGGGACCCTGATCTTCAGATTAGTAAAAAAGGTCTTCTAACGGTCACTCCAAAGAAAACAGGTCTTTTTGTTTTTGCTGTACAGTGTGAAGAATTTCGTGATGGCATAAAGATTGGCGAGATGCGGCGTGATTTCCAGATGCTCGTCGTGGATGGCTGTGTGAATAATGCACCATCCATACTTGCCAGGGAAGTGGGCAGCCAGGAGGTGTACAGGGAAGGTGATATCATCGACTTCGACTACACAGATGATGACAAATGTGTGGAATTTGAAGTGCGTGATATTCCTGTGAGCGGCGAGCTCGTCGAGAACGTCAGCATTCGCGCAATTCCAATCAATTTCGACGCGAACCTGGAAGACATAGTTATTGATTTCAGTGAGAATGTTCCGCTGCGCGGGGCAAATGATGTAGCCAGATTTACGGTTTGCTTTCCCGATTGTCCCTATGTGCCAAACCAGCCATATGAAATCGGTATCATTGCGATGGACGATGCCTGTCCGCAACCCGAACTGGATACAGTGATCGTCCGCCTGAATGTACGTCCGCCTCCAAATAACCGGCCATTCTTTGAAAATCTTCCGGCTGTATATTCCATTGAAGTGAATGAGGAATCGGGCGGATCGCTTGATCAGCTAATTGTCGGGGGGGATATTGATCTGGATGCCCTTACAATGGCTGTTGTCCCATTCAATTTCCGGCTTGAAGAATATGGAATGTCATTCATACAGGAAAAGAATGAAGCAGGACGTACAGAGGTCCGTTTTTTATGGGATTATGATTGTGCGAAAACAAGTTTCGCGGAGCGGTCGGAATTTACCATACAGCTGCAGCTGGATGATGAAGATCAATGTATGATCAGCGACCCGACAAGGCTCACTCTCCGGTTGAAAGTCAATCTTCCGCCAAATACATCTCCTGAGATTTATACCAACCGAACAGGAAGGGATGAACCGGAGGCTGTATTCAGGTTGTCACTGGGTGAGGAGATTAATTTTAATGTTCTCGGTATTGATGAAGATAATGATGAGGTGACCATTACAGGAAGAGGTCTGAATTTTAATTTCGGCGATTACGATATTTCCTTTGCGGGGGCTACGGGGCGCGGACTGGATAATCCATCTGCTCCATTTCGAATGGCCATTCCTTGTGACTACCCGCTGGAACAGCGTGATACATTGAACATGGCCTTTTTCATTGAGGATTTTGATAAATGCCAAGTTACGAACCGGGATACTCTAAGGGTGGATCTCATCTTGGAACCGCCAGCTGCCACACCTCTTGTGCTTACCGCGAGAAGTCTTACCCAAACCCAAATTGTAAATGCCCGCCTCGAGGCTGAAATTGGTGAAGAGATCAGAATACGAATCCAGGGAATTGATTTCGATAATGATGAAATGCACCTCGAATTGATTCAGTCAGACCCGCGGCTGGTCGGCAGATTTACATTTGAAAGTGTTCGCGGCAGGGAGCGAATACAATCGGAACTCATCTGGCTGCCTGAATGTGATGTATTCACGATAGGGGAGGAAGAAGATCTGTATTCCTTTACCTTCCGGTTGACGGATGACAACTGTTATGAACGTGGTGAAGAAATCCTGACGCTGGAATTATCGATTGCTGATATTGTTTCCCCGGATTCGGAATTTATTCCGCCAAATATCTTCACTCCCAATGACGATGAATATAATCAATATTTTGCCCTGGATGGTTTCACCGACGATAATCGGCCAATTGTAACAGGACTACCCCTGGATAATTGCGAACGAAAATTTGAAGAGGTGATCATCTATAATCGATGGGGAGAATCGGTCTTTCGGTCACCCGACCGGTATTTCAGATGGTATGGCGAGGGCGTTCCTGCCGGAATATACTATTATGTCGTTCGCCTGACCGACAAGGAATTTAAGGGAGCTGTAACCGTACGTTATTAGAAAGTGACCGGTTTGAGTTTGGAGGCCTTGATATAAACAGGCCTGTTATCCCAGGATGTTTTGATCCAGACGTCTTTTTTTCCATTGATTTCCAGCCGGTGTCCTTTCCCGATCACCTCAACCACGTCGGCACCAGCGGAAGGTCCTTCCATGAGGTAGGCGGTTGAGTCATTTACGATACCTTTATCATAAGACAGGCCGAAATTCAGCAGGTAAAACAGCACGGCAAGTACGGCAAGCATAAAGAAAGCGGGCACTTTCCCGCTTTGATTTAGCCGGAAGCGTTCCCGGTATACCAGGGCAAGCATCAGAATGGCCAGTGCCATGAGCGCACCGATCATGTACGGATAATAACGATAGAAAAAGGTATAGATGATGTCCTGATCGTTAACACTGTAGCCTCGAAGATTACGGGCCTGGGCAAGTTCATCCATCTTTGCGAGAACAGCCTGGTCTGCCGTTTTCAGGTAGTAAAGGTTCAGGTAATACAGGGCTTCGCTGTACTGATTGAGACCTTCCTTGATATAGGCCATCTTCATCAGCATGGCCGGTGAATACTGTTTGTTGGCGGTCAGGATTTCATCGTATATTCCAAATGATTCGGTGTACTTACCCGCAGTGAACAGCGAGTCTGCCCGGCTGAGTAATGCCGGCTGACCCAGTACTGTTTCTGCAGACAGCAACCAGGTAAAAAGGAATGCAAGAAGAATTAACCGTTTCATCCGACCACAATTATAAAGAATTTATCGGAAGACATCTGTGTATGTTTGATTGTGAAGGATCATCTGAAGATAATTCAGTAAAAATTTTGATCGAATTGGAAATTGGGTCTTAAGTATTTGTCTGATGCTAAAGAATTCTGCCCTGTGAAAAAATTTGTTCAGGTAACCTTTGCATTTTACGGGGGAGGTCTTACTTTTGCAACTCCATTTACAAAACGAACGATTTAAAGTTCGTTTTTTTAATAGGATTCCGTAGCTCAGTTGGTAGAGCATCTCCCTTTTAAGGAGAGGGTCCTGGGTTCGAGCCCCAGCGGGATCACATCAAAAAAGCCCGTCGCGAAGCGATGGGCTTTTTTAGTTTGGAAAGTGTAGAGTGAGTGTGTTATGAAACACAACTTTAATTTCATCCTTGACGGCTTACTTGCCTGAGTGATAATATAGCTGGACAGGCCGGAATCTCATCCTACATTTTAAGGCAATTATATTGCGTTTTAAAATATTTGCACTGAATACTACAGACTCTTTACCCACTGCTCCACTGCTCCACTGTCCACTAGTTTCAGGCTTCCTCCTTCTTCTTCGTCATCATTTTCTCCACCAGGTCCGGTATTTTTTCAAACGCGGCTGATATTCCCTTGCTGGATTTGTTTACGCCCAGGAAGGAAATTTCGTCATTCTTGGTAACCAGAAATCCGATGGGTTCAATGCCCATGCCTGCACCGGCGCCGCCGCCTTCACCCTGTCCGTTTTTCGGGGCATTTCCGCCGCCTCCGCCGCTTCCAAATCCAATGCCGATCCGGATAACAGGTACGCAATCAAACTCACCCAACTTAAAGGGTTTGCCGATCACTGTTTCAGAACGGGCTTCCGACTCGATGAACTTTGTGATCTTATCAAGTAATTCCGTGAATTGCATTTCCATGACTTTTGAGTTTTATGTTGAACATTTAATTTATGATTACACATTCAGATATGCCCTGCCCAGACGGAACAGGTTATTGGATGCATACAATTGTAATTGAAACTCGCCGGTGAAATTCACCGACAGATTATTCCGGTAACTTGTAATTGCCTGAAAAACAGGAACCAGCATGGCATTCCGTACATAATCGCCGGAATCGATCGTGCAATAAAATTCCCTAATCCGGAACGACCTGATCAGGGACAGCATCCGTGGGAACGTCATGCGTGATTTTTTCTTTTCCTTCTTTCCAGGTGTATCCTTTGCGGGCTTTGGAGATTTCTTCCTCTTCTCCGATAAACGAAATGGATGAATCACCTTTTTGTAAAATGGCAGCATAAGAATGAAAACAAGCTCACTTTCTTCGTGATCCATCTGAAACGCACCAATCCCGCTGACCTTCACAAGGTAGGTCTCGTGAACAGTGTCTATTTGAATCACGATCGGAACAAATAAGATTCCGAGGATGATAAGCAGCAATATCGTAATGACGATCAGCATGCTCCTGATATGTTATACGATTTTAGGAAGGAGACAGTTTATTAACAATGACCTGAATCTCTCCCTGAGGTGATTGTACTCAGCCAACGAGCTGAAAAGAGAATGTTTCAAAAAAAAAATTGAAAGTCTGTCCCCCCTGATGATAACAGCAACGTCTTTGCATTGAAAGTTTATAACAACACAAAAATTTATCATCATGAAAAAATTTATTGTTCTCTATCATGCACCGGCGCAAGCCCTGCAGCAATCAGCACAGTCGACACCTGAACAGCGGGAAGCGAGCATGCAGATGTGGTTCGACTGGAAAGCGAAACACGATGAAGCCATCGTAGATTTTGGCGCACCACTGGGAAACGGAAGCGCGGTTACACAAGATCTGAAATCCCGGCTTTCTGAAAAGGAAGTATGCGGATTTTCGGTACTTCAAGGTCAGAACCAGCAGGAAATTCTGCAACTCTTCAGTGATCATCCTCATCTGAACTGGCATCCCAATGCTACGGTAGAGGTCCACGAAGTGCTGGAAATCTAGCAGAAAACCTGAAATGTAACTATATTAAATAACGACAACTCATAATCTAAAACAACAATCAACATGAAAGACTATATGATGATTTTCCTCGGTGCCGATTACGGCGAACTCGGACTTTCCCCAGAACAAATTCAGCAGCGGATGGGTAAATGGTGGGGCTGGCATGAAAAAATGGAAAAAGCCGGAATTGTGAAGGAGGGCAACGCGCTGCACCCTGAAGTAAAACGAATCTCCGGTCCGAACCGCACAGTTACAGACCTGGCGGCTACTGAAGTGAAGGAACTCGTTGGAGGTTACTACGTAATCCATGTGGAAAACGCAGAAGCCGCGGCGAAGGTGGCTGAAGATTTTCCGGATTACGATATCGGCGGAACCGTAGAGATCCGTGAGGTGATGGTCTTCGACCAGCAATGAGCAACAACCAACAGCTCGACCATCTTTTCCGTCATCAATACGGAAAGATGGTTTCTTTGCTTGCAAAAATATTCGGACTCGAACATTTGGATACCATCGAGGACGCAGTACAGGATACGTTCATTACGGCATTCCGTTCCTGGCCCAATCAATATCCCGACAATCCCGAAGGATGGCTGTATAAAGCGGCGAAAAACCGTATGTTGGATATACTGCGTAAGCGCGCTTCAGAACAGAAGCGGTTTCCAAAAGTGATTCCTGATTTTGAAAATCAGTCGGAAACCGATCTGATCCTGGAAAACGAGGTTAGCGACAGCCAGCTCAGAATGATATTTACCGCCTGCAACCCCCGGTTAGATACACGGGATCAGCTCGCCTTTTCGCTAAAAACCATCTCGGGTTTCAGTGAGAAAGAGATTGCCTCTGCATTGCTGCTGAAGCAGGAAACAGTAAAAAAGCGGCTTCAACGTGCCCGCAAGACGATCCAGGCTGAGCAGATTGCGTTCGAGATCCCGGAGGGATCTTCATTGCCTCATCGGCTGGATCGGGTACATGATGTGATCTATCTGATATTCAACGAGGGATTTCATAGCGGCAAAAAGGAGCTCCTGATTCGGGAGGAACTATGCGGGGAAGCGCTCAGGCTCAGTAAAATGCTTCTAACGAATTCCTACACATCGACGGCGGCATCCCACGCGTTGTTTGCACTTTTGTGTTTTCATTCTGCCCGCCTTCGCAGTAAAACCAATGCAGACCATGAAGTGATAAGCCTGAGGGAACAGGACCGTACAGCATGGTACAGACCATTGATTGAACTTGGGCACTCGGCGATGAATAAGGCAGTCGAGACCGAAGAACTTTCCCGATTTCACTATGAAGCGGCTATCGCATCGGAACATTTGAAGGCACCGACATATGAGGAGACCGACTGGTCCCGGTTACTGATGTGGTATGAACGGCTGGATGCGGTTTATTCATCACCTTTGAATCACCTCAATATGGCGATCATTCATATTCAGCTGGAACAATTCACCGAAGCCATGAATATTCTCCAAAAGATTGAGCCCGAAGAGCTGGAACAGCGACGGTATCTGTATCATGGCTTACTGGCAGAATATTATTTCCGTCAGGGTATATATGAAAAGGCCCGCTCACAAATTGATATCGCGATCGAAAAGGTGAATAATAATTCAGAGAAGAACTTCCTCACGAAAAAGCGGGATAAAATCCTGGCGGCCATTCAGCAGGCCTGAATTGATTACTCTTCAACCTGATTTTTGTATCTTATGATACAAACCCTTGAAATCATGAACCAATCCCTGCTAAAGTCAGCCGCCATTATTCTGATACTCCTTGCACTGGCCATGTTCTATTTGTCCTATTCAGTTGGCGCCTATCCTCCCGGGATTACCGGGATCGGTTTTGTGGTGATTGCTGTCGTTTTTTTGCGGTTGAGGAGCTGATAAAAGAACGGGTAAACGGAAGTTACCAAGTATTCAGCGATCGTATACATATGCGGATCGATTAGCATTAATATGTATACCTATTCCCAACAAACTGGCGTAAAGTCTTCACAGCCCGTTATCACACTGGATAATACTTCAATTAAATGGCCCGAGGTTCTCAGTCTGGGTGCCCTCAATGCCGCGATTGCTATCTCATGGATCGCCTATCTTGAATATCAGCCTGTTTTACTGCAGCGTTTCGGGCTGACCGGATTGTCCACCCTTCTTGTTTTTGTAAAGGCGCTTGTACTTATCCTGGTGCCCGTTGTGGCAGGATGGATTGCTGACCGAAATCTCGCCCGAAGAAGTAAGTATTTCATGACCTATATGATCGGCATCAGTGCAACGGCAATGATTTTCATGATCGTTGCAAGCATTATCAGCCTGGGTCCTGAGCATGGTATCGCGGCCATATTGCCAGTGATGGTAGTTCTGTGGCTGATCGGCATGGCAGTATTTATAGCACCTGCCTATTCGATGCTTGTTAGTTTCGCGAACAAGAAAAACCTGCCCATCGCGATGGGTGTGGTTATTCTGATCACCGACCTGATCTATTCGCTGGAGCCCCTGGTTATTTCACTGATTCAGTTTTTTGGGGAAACACTTACATTCGTTGTCGGGGGCATACTGGTACTGGGAACCGGTTATCTTTTTTACCGTCTTACCACTGATGAAGTATACGAACGTGTTCAGCAAAGTGCAAATCCCGGATCAGTAAAAACAAGTGTTTCAACCATTCTTAAAATTGGTTTAATGCTCGGCGTTGGAAGAGCATTTCTGGTAGAATATATACCGGTCAATTCACCCCTTAAAATATTTAATGGAGATCAGTTTTCGTTCATGGCACTCGGCCTTGCAGCATTGATTGCATTTGTAAGCAGCCGTTATGTAATTCGGACGGGTATAAGAAGTGTACTTCAATATACCATAGGTATGATGATCATTGGAATTCTCATCATTTTAATGGCAGGGAATAATTCAGTTCTCTTTGTTGCAGGCAGTCTTTTGCTGGCAACCGGATTCGGACTAGCCAATGTTTCCGGACTTCCATATGTCTTTGGCAGGATCGCTCCCAGGCATATTACCATTGGAATCGGCGCGTTTTTAGGAGCTTCGGCTATTGCTGAGGGAATCTTTGAAATTTGGTACGCACTGTAAGTGCTGCGGGTTTCATGTAAAGGAAAATTTCACGTCCTTAGTGTTTCTTATGCGTGAAATTTTAATTCTTCTTACTACCGCGATTGTGTTGAATGCCTGTTCCGGAAGCGATACGGCACAAACAGAACTTTCTCCTGATGTCGAAAACTTTGTAGTTTCCGACTCTCCCAGTGAGGCTCCCAACCTGTTTACTGATATCAGCGGTAATACGTTTCTATCCTGGACAACCACCCGTGGTGAAATTGCACAACTTCGGTATACACGTTACCTGGGCAACAAGCAATGGTCGGAAATACAGACTATTGCCGAAGGTGCTGACTGGTTTGTGAACTGGGCTGATTTTCCTTCCCTGGTTACGAGCCAGGGTGAGATTATTTTCGCGCATTATCTTCAGAAGACTGATCCGGGAACATATAATTACGATATATACCTGCGCAGATCGGCTGACGGTGGTATCAGCTGGAGCACCCCGTTCACGCTGAACGAAGATGGCGTCCCTGCAGAACACGGATTTGTTTCGATGGTACCCTCCGGTACTGATGTGTTCATCTCCTGGCTTGATGGACGAAATACTACAGGTTCCCACGGTGAAGGAGCAATGACACTCCGTGCAGCCATCCTGGGAAGTGATGGTACCAGAAAGGGCGAATGGGAATTGGATAATCGTGTTTGTGATTGCTGCCAGACGGCCGCTGCCATTACTGCCCGTGGTCCGGTAGTGGTCTATCGTGACCGTTCAGAAAATGAATTTCGTGACATGGCTATCGTTCGGTTTGTTAATAACAAATGGACAGATCCGGTTTTGATTTATCGTGACGGGTGGATGGTTGAGGGGTGTCCCGTAAATGGTCCGCAGATCAGTGCGCTTGAAAATACAGTGGCAATTGCCTGGTTCACCGCGGCCAATGACAAGCCTGAAGTGAAGCTTATTTTTTCGAACGATGGAGGTCAATCCTTTAATGCCCCCGTTCGAATCAATGAAAATTCTCCGATAGGGCGGGTTGATATTGAACTGATCGATTCTACCCGTGCCTTCGTAACCTGGATGGAAGGCGCGGCCATCAGGGGAGCCATAGTAACCGCTGATGGCTATGTGCAATCCCGCTATCTGATTGCTTCTTCTTCAGAATCACGAAGCAGTGGCTTCCCGCGCATTACCCGCCGAGCTGAAGAGATCATTATCGCCTGGACGGATCCGGATGACAACGTGATCAGAAGTGCGTTCATCCCTCTTTAAGGCGTTTCGTCGTTATTTTTTTAATTCTTGCGTCCGGTATGGTAGGAAAATCACCTGTCAGACGGTTTCATTATCAAACAGATTAAAAATTAAAATCAAAATGATAGTGAAGATGAGAAATATTGTAATGACACTGTTGGTAATCGCGATGCTGGTTTCTGCATGTGATGGAAATAACGATCCTGCACTGCCCTTCGCACAACTTGATCTTCAGATGAAGGCTGTTGCAGCGAATGGAAAGGTTAACGCTTCTGGCAGGGCAGCGGATGAGATTACCTTCAATGAGATTCTTATTGGCGTAACTGAAATTGAATTTGAACTGGTCGACAGTGACTGGGATGATGACGATGACAGTGATGATGATGATGACAGTGATGATGATTCAGATGATGACAACTCTTCCAACGATGATTCTGACGATAACGACGATGATTCCGATGATTATGAGGATGAAATAGAGTTTGAGGGAGCGTTTATTGTGGATCTGATCAATGGAACCAGTACTCCTGATTTTGGAGTGGCGGATGTAATTCCGGGCCGTTATGAAGAAATCGAAATGGAGGTTGCTCCGATTATGGAAGGTAACAGATCGGTATTTATTGCACTTACCTATAAAGACGCGAATGATGAGCAGTGGGATGTCGAATTTTCTACAGGAGCGTCTTTTGAAATTGAATTTGAAGATGAGGACGGACTTCAGCTGGACGGAAATTCATTGAACAGCGTGCTGGTATTATTTGATCTGGATCAATTGTTCGAAGGGGTGGATTTTTCCCAGGCGATCAAAGATGAAGATGGAGTAATTCGCATCAATGAAAATTCAAATACAGCCCTGGCTGTCCAGATACGCAATAATTTTGTTAAATCATTTGATTGCAATGACTGAGACGTTGGATTGAGCGTGGAGATAAGCCCGGCCATATGGCCGGGCTTTTTTTATGGCCCGCGTGACGATTTACCCCTTTTTGGGGATTGTAAATTATCAGTTTGTCGAGTAATATGCCTGCTTCATCGAGAATCTTTAAAATAGTATACCTTTCAGGCTTGCACCTGACGTTCTTAAAGTATGGCAAAGGCATATCATTTCAATTGCAGGCAATGTTCGTTTTCATATACTGGCCCTCTTGGTCATAAGCATGCATCACGGGACCAGGTCATTTCAGTGATTTGTCCGTCATGCCAGGTAGTCGAAGCCCGCAGGCTTAACTGGACGCAGATCCCCCCTGAGGCAAAGTATATCTCCGATAACCTGGAGGAGATTGTCATGAATCCTGAAATTTCCCAACTACAAAAGACAGAGCATCACAAAATGGAGAGTATGATCCGGGCGGTTGATAAAAATATTGAATGGCACGATTATTCACTCTATGCTGAGGATGTATTTAAGTGCTGGTCCTGTGAAGAAGAAATGTTTGTTTGGGATACCGCTGTATGCCCCTGCTGTGGCGATAAACTTCAGCGGGAGTTTGGTATAGATATGGATTAAGGTTTTGGGGGAAAAGTATTATTTTTTGTGTAAATGATTATATATTGAATTCTTAATTTTTCAATATTACGTCTATGAGGGCTTTTACAACTTTCTTCCTCGCCCTTTTGCTTGCTGCCTGCTCCACATCTGAAAATAAACCCGCATTGTATGTAAATACTACCATACTTCCGGGTAATGATTTCTATCACTTTGTAAATGGCAACTGGCAAGTTGATTCCTCTAAGGAGGTAGAAACTGTTAACCTTGAAATGCGGCACCGACTTCAGAAGGAATTGCTGGAGCTGTTGAAGGAGAATCACGAAACTGAGATGTATTCTAAAATCTACGATTTTTATCACAGCCTGGCCGATCCGATTAATGATAACGATGAAGGGGCATCATTGACAGCAGAGCTGGCCTTATTGGACAGCTTTCAATTGGAAAAGGATGTAATCCCCATGATGGCAGCTATGTTCAGGCGGGGTTATGGCGGACCCATTTCAGGAGAATTCTACGCAAGGTATGATCAGTCATATGTTTTACAACTCAAGCCTGGAAGTGTTCAGTTTGATCCTGTATCTCGTTCCGGTCCGAATTACAATATCTTTCTAAATGAGATAACCGAAGAGGTTCAGAAATTATTGGGCAGCAGTTGGACAGAAAAGGAATCGGGAGAAGTTGCTTCGATCTATCATAAGATTAATAAGATTGAACAGCAATACGGTAAGCCTTATAAACGTGCAGACAGTGCCTTTTATCACCAAATTCCTCATATCGGTGCGTTGCTCGGAGAACTCGGTTTGACCGACCATGAATACATTGAGCTGCCTGCCAATCCGCTGTCCTTTCAGATGGATAGCCTGATCGCCGAATATCCTCTATCGTCATGGAAAATTTTTTACACCTATACAATCATTAAGGAGAACGATAGACTGTTTCGGGTCTCGGATCAATATGCATTTGAGATTTTAATGAAATACTGCAATGATGCATTGATCAGGCTCCACAAGCAATATCACTATGATTCCAAAAAGGAGGCGGGAATCAAAGTTATGGCCGAAAATATACGCCGTGCGATGATAAGTAATTTAAGGCAGGCAGATTGGCTCGACGATCCAACAAGAGATCGATTATCCGTTTTATTCGATACTACACGAATTGAGGTTTCGTATCCTTCATTTTACGAAGACTATTCGTCACTTGTTATAAAAAAGAGCGATCCGGTAGGTAATTACCGAAGGGCCCGGGAATTTCAGATTTCGAAGGATATCGGATATCTGGGCGCGGGGAAAATTCCACCGGGAAAATGGCGGATTAATACCCTAGATGATAGTCCGACGAGCATCAAGAGCATGAATACAGTCTATCTTCCAATTGCTTTCAATCAGTACCCGCTCTACAGCCAGTCCTTTGATGAAGCCTATAATTACGGCGGACTGGGATTTTACATTGGTCATGAGATGGCGCATCTGGTGGATTTCAATTCCGAAAAAATACAGGATGTTAAGTTCTTTAATGAACTGGAGCAGAAACTAATTTCACAATATGGGAGCTATCTGACGACGGCCGGAGATACGTTGAACGGCCGGCAAACCATCAATGAAAATTTCTCCGACATTATGGGTCTTAGCGCTGCCTATAAAGCGTTTTCTGAATTGCCATCTTTCAATGATAGAAGAGACGGATATACCGGGGCTCAGCGATTTTTCATGGCATTTGCGAATTCGCAACGTGAATACCGAAATGATGTAAAATCCAGGGAATTCATCTCAAAATTCGAGCATTCCCTTTATTACCTTCGTGTAAACGGGGCGGTTAGAAATCTGGATGCTTTTTATGAGGCATTCGACGTGACCGAACAGGACTCCCTGTACCTGGTGCCGGATGCACGAATTCGGATTTGGTGATGGTATGTTCTCTGAATTTCGTAATTTCCATATCTAATTATTGAAGTATGAAGATTACCCCTGTCCTTATAATTTTTACTTTGTGCATTGCTACCGTGTCGGCACAAAATACCGATCGCATTAAACCCGGTGTACTTTATAAATCGGGTGAAACCATCAATTCACCCAAATATGGATTTACGGCCACCATACCTCAGGAATGGTCGGGTTTCCTGCCGCAGGGTACTGAAGTATTCGCGTTGGCGAAGAACGACGGCACGAGCGGTGAAGTTGTGCTTCTGGCCCGGGAGAACAGTAACCTTGAAACCCTCGAGGCAGCATGGGAACAGGGTGGTAATCTTACCGATGGCATCAGGATCAAAGCTGCTGATGTTCAAAAGGAGGGTGATATGATCTTTTCGGAAGTGACAGCGGAAGGTGAGAATATTAATAAATCCTACCGTGGATTTATCATTGGAAAATGCGGGGGATTCGGTCCGTGCGTTTCCCTTTTCATGATTACGCCTTCCCAGTTTTTTGAAGGGATCCGGGATGAGATGCTTTCGCTGATGCGATCGGGTCAGTTCTCGGAGCCGGGAGAAGCCAATATATATTCGGATTTTGACTGGCAGCGATTTCTGGCGAACAAAACGCTCGTAGCCTTTGAACTGATGGAGTTTTCCAAGAAACAGAATACGATCGACTTGTGTGTAAACGGAACTTTCCGATCGCAGGTAAAACAATCGGGGTGGTTCAAGCAGAATGGCAGTGACTACAAAGGCAAAAATGGAGGTACCTGGTCTGTCCGGGGAAAAGGTCCGCAAACGATTCTCAGGCTGGAATTCAACGACAAAAAACTATTGCCTCTGGAGATTGTCCTGCGCATCGAAGAGGAAAAAATCTATGCAAATGATGAGCGCTACTATGCTGGCTATTCCTTGCGCTGCAACTAATTTACCTGTATGGAAAATCACCCAATTTGGGTGATGTAAAGGGGTAAATATCTCTCTATATTGTTACATGCATTGGTGGAATCTCATCGGATTGAATGAATTGCTGCTCTTAGCCGTCCTGGCAGGGGTCATATTGGTTGCCATTCGCCATTTTGGCAGCAAAGAAAATACTACCCACTGATTGCCATTAACCACGGAAATAATCCTGCAGACCCCTTAATAATTGAGCCGATAAGCAACAACCTTGTTTTTGAAAAACGTTGGGACCAGAATAACATTCTGATCCGGAATGAATCCGATATCAGCCGTGTTAGCCTGCTGGGCTTTGGTATCCAGCAATAAATATTCGTGACCGTCTTTAATGAGGTAGATTTCACCCTGCCATCGGCTCGCTATATACGTGTTGGCATCCAGTACAATCAAGCCATCGCCACCTGTAACACCATCGTTGATCATAACGGGAGCTTCCTGAGCATATCTTCTCAATCCTTCGGCATCAAGGCCGATCAAAACACCATTTGTATCGATCGCTAGTCCGTTGATGCTTTCGAGCCCTTCAAGAACAGTGTCAACCATCCCATTTTCAAGCGAGTGTACTTTCCCGGTACTCATGTCTGAGAAATATATGATACCATTATGGGTGGTTACATCATTCAGGAATTCAGCACCTTCCACAGCATAGGTATTTACAATTTTCCCGCTGGCAAGTTCTATTTCTACAAGCGCATCGATATCGGTAACGTATAGTCTATTGCCCGTAATTGCCATTCCTTTGGGTGCATTAAGGCCTTTTACCCATTCCAATTCGATTATATCACCTGATTTCGACAATTTGGTTATAAACCCGATTCCGTCTTTTTCAGTAGGATTCCCGGAGATGTTGCTGGCATAAAGGATTTCGCTGCCCGGATCGAACAGAACAGATTCAACGGTAGTGAGTACAGTATCCGTTTCCCAAACCATTGTGAGGGAAGGTGAGAGGGGAACATCAATTTCCGATGTTATTTCTTCTGAATTATTAATTTCTTCCTGGTTTTCCTGTTTATCCGGGTTTCCGCAACCGGTAATGAACGCGATGAATATGCAAAATGTTAGTATGCCCTTTGTCATAATACTTTTAAGTAAAAATGGAACTGTTCACCGAAATTAACACATCAAATCATAACATGTTAGGTTGAGGTATCTAATTGTTGAATATTCTCTTCCAGCCGGTTGAGCAACTTCTTGAATGTGATCCTGTTCATCCATTTGGTAAGCCAGTGGCAAAGCGGGGTTAAGATGGCAATAACAACAAAAAAGATCACCCACTCATGCCATTCATTAAAGAAGGGATCAATATCAGGATCTGCATTCACACCTATTATGAAACCCGCCGAGGCCGAGAGCGGATACATTGTAAGGCCTATCATCTCTTCATAATGTATAACCCGGCGGATTCTTGCCGAGAATCGTGTCATAACATCCCTGGGGTTGGCAGTGATATCGATATCTTTTTTCAGTTCTTTATGTTCCTTATAGAAGAAAAATACACCGGCAAGCATGGCCAGTTCTACCACAGTCAGCAAAATGATTACGGCAAAATCGTCTGAAAGTATGATGAATGGAATCAGCAGCGCAAATGAGAAAACAGAGAACCACATTTTGTATAATACCGATTTGCGTAATTTATCCATAACGCCTCCGGATTTCCGTTTGATTGCTTCGTGAACGATTTCCCGGCTGATGATATCTTCAGTTCCGTGTCGCTCCTTGGCCGTTTCCCAAAGTAATTTCAGATCAGACATTTGAGAGTTGTTTTTCAAGTTGTTGCCTGATCCGGTGCAGTTTTACAGCGACGTGATTCTTGCTGATACCCAGGATTTCTGTTATTTCATCGTTGGAGTAATCCTCGAGATGCAAACTGATCAGTGTTTTATCGATATCTCCCAACTTCTTTATGGCGTTCCAAAGGAGATCTGATTTGTCACTTGGTTCAGGATAAAGGACAGATTGTTCATGAGATTCATTCATGGGTTCTTTTTTTAAACGACTGTTCTTGCGTTTGTGAGTCAGCACAGTATTCAGCGACAGACGGTACAGCCAGGTCGAGAATTTCGAATTCCCCTTAAACCTGTCGATTGATTTCCAGGCCTGATACAGGATTTCCTGGTGCAGGTCTGCCTGATCTTCAGGATTATCCGCGTACAGATACAGGATCTTGCGGATAATCCCGGAGTGTTGCTGAATCATTAAAAGAAACTGTGCTTCTTCCAATGTTTATTCGGTGATTGGGGTGACAGTATAACCTGCTTTCCGCAATAATTTGATCACGCCTTCCTCACCTCCAAGGTGGCCGGCACCTACGGCAAAGAATGTGCTTTTCTCTGAAGCAATCGCCGGGATACGATCGATCCAACGCTTGTTGCGATTGACCAGCATGATCTCATTGAAGTCCTCCATGCCCGATTCAGCGACTTGTTCATTCATGAATTCGAGCAATAATTCGGGGTCCTGTTTTTTGTAAGCAGCTACCATTTGTCCGAAATCCGCTTTCATATCATCGATATCAACGATGTATTCCATCAGCATATCTGCCATCTCATCCTGTGAAAATGAATCAATGGCGTCCATTTGCTCTTCTACCGTTTCCAATCCGATTACTTCCTGTTCGTTCTCTTTTGCGAGGCCAACAAGTGTCTGCTCATAGGAAGCCGGGGGGCATTCGAGCACCACGGGCATGATCATGCTCATCAGCATGAATGGTTTGATCTTTACCAGGTTGTCTGCCGGCATACCCATCCGTTCGGTAAAGAAAGATTTAAAGGCAATCATTTCCTCCTCTGTAAGCATATCGGCTAATGACTGATCGTCTTCAAGCATAATATACTTCTGGATATCTGCATACATGTTCGGGTCGTCGAAATCGAGCTCAAGGACCAGCTGTTCTGATGTGGCCAGGGATTGCTTTACCGTTTCCGGAAGGTAGAAATCATCCTGACAAAGCAGGTGTATGGTGCCGAAAAGGTAGGAATCCTTGATGTCCTTGCCTGTGATTTTCCATAAAAGTGATGTTTCCTGTGCGTGAAGGACGCTTCCGGCAAATGCCAGCAATATGCTGAATATTATTCTTCGTTTCATAAGGGTAGTTTTTTCTGATTAGTATCGAATGGGTTTCTGAAATTACAATTTCCCCAATTTTTTTTACCTGCCCACATTTATATGTGGTTGAAAGCCGGATATGGCATTTCTAACTTGAGTCCCATCTATCGACAATTCTTTTGATAACCAAAACAAGAAAACCATGAAAAGGATTATACTACTTACAATCGTGTTGGCACCAATACTGGCATTTTCGCAATTCCGTATCGGAGCGCGCCTGGGACCCAGCCTTGCCAACTTCACAGGAAGTGAAGTAAAAGAGTGGGGTGAGGCCAATGTAGACCCTACAGCCCAGATCAAATTTCACCTGGGTCTCTATCTGGATTATTATCTCCTTGATAATCTCAGCATTCAGCCCGGTATATTCTATTCTGCCAAGGGACCGAAGTATGAGGGACAAACTGAAATCTATGACTTTCAGACGAATGAGATCATGATGGCAGATATTACCTATAAAAAGAAGCTGGGCTATATCGACATACCCGTGTTAGTCCACTTTCACATCAATGGATCGATCTCCGTATTTGCCGGACCGCAATTCTCTTTCCTGCTGAGCGCCAAGGTTAAGAATGATGCCACGCAGGAAGTTCTTGATGCCCTCGGACTGGAGGAAGATGAGGATGTAAAGGATTTCTATCGTGGGTTCGATCTGGCACTTCCGATTGGAGTGGCCTATGAACTGGCCAATGGCATAAATCTCCAACTGGGCTATGATATAGGACTTATCGACATCGCCAAAGGATATGATTACGACGGTGGAGATGGAAATGACAAGTATTACAAGGTGAAAAATGGTGTTCTTAAGCTTTCCGTGGGATATGTGATTAAGGATAACAGGGACGACTGATCACTATATCGATTGGGCGAATTTTTGCTCGAATATCCGCCAAATCACCCAGCCATTGTTCATAATTAAACCCGAACACCATGAAAAAGATTTATCTTATCCTGCCAGCCATGGCATTGATCACGCTATTCACAATTGAAGCATGTAACGAAGACGATACACTCAACCTGACGCTGTTCGCCTTTGAATGGCAAACAGAGCAGGCTGGAGTAAATCTCAATGACCTTCAAAGCCAGCTGTGGAATCCATCTTCAACCATTACTTCCGGAGCACTGGAATTTAATAATGTATCCCCCGATCCAACCATTACCCTCAACAATGCGAACAACATTAATGTCTATGGAGCACCCCCGGGTAACATAGATATTTATATCACACGGGACCCGCAGCCAGCCGAGCAGAATGCACGCGCATTTCGGCTGTACCTTGTCGATGATTTGGAAGAAGGCAGGACTTACAGCAGCAAAGACAGTCCGCAAAACTATGCCGAAATGGTATTTGGCACGCAGATAGGCAGTGGCAATACTGTATTTTCAACACGGCCTGGCGGTGATACCTATTTTGAGTTAAAGATCACGCGGCTCAATACTGATACTCGCCGGATAGCGGGAGAATTCATTTTCGCATTGCGAAATGAGGATGATCCGAATTCGTCAAATTCAGTCATAGGCTTCAACGGGTCTTTCGACTGGATTTATTAGGCTATTCTTCAATTTGGTTTAGTTAGGAAGCCGGCGCATATGTGCCGGCTTTTTTATGTTGATGATTATCATTCCCAATTAAGGGGTGATTTCACTATATTGCTGCCTTCATCATCAGAAACAACATGATACCCGTAAAACGCACATTACTCACAGGCAGCCTGGTGTTCACATTGCTGATTGGCATTGTTGGATGTACAGGAGATTCGGCTCAGTCAGACACTGAAAAAAGTGCCAGAACCCAAAAGATAGATTCCCTGATCACAGTTATGACCCTTGAGGAAAAAGCAGGTCAGTTAAACCTCTATGTAGGGGATATGTTCAATACGGGGCCGACCCGCCGTACTGTGGAATCCGAGAGATTTGACAGCCTGGTTCGAAATGGAAGCATTACAGGTCTTTTTAATATTCACGGTGCCGCGTATACCGCAAGACTACAGCGCATCGCTGTTGAGGAATCACGACTGGGCATTCCGCTCGTTTTCGGTGCCGATGTGATTCATGGTTTCCAAACGGTGTTCCCTATTCCTCTTGCCTCTGCAGCGAGCTGGGACATGGAAGCAATTGAAACCGCAGAACGTATTTCTGCCATTGAGTCAACCGCAGTAGGCATTAATTTCAATTTTGCCCCGATGGTTGACATTACACGCGATGCCCGCTGGGGCAGGGTTGCGGAAGGGGCCGGCGAAGATCCATACCTGGGAGCCCAGGTAACCAAAGCCCGTGTGCGCGGTTTGCAGGGGACATCACTCGACGATGCCAGAACGATGGCTGCGTGTATCAAGCACTTTGCTGCTTACGGTGCGCCCGATGGGGGGAAGGAATACAATACCGTTGATATGTCGGAACGAAAAATGCGTGAGATATACCTGCCTCCCTACAAGGCCGGGATTGAAGCGGGAGCCGCAACCATTATGACTGCATTCAATGATGTGAACGGCATTCCTGCCACGGGAAATAAGAAATTATTGCGCCAGATTCTTCGAAGTGAGTGGGGTTTTGATGGAATGATTGTTTCCGACTGGAACTCTATCGGGGAATTGGTTGATCACGGCTATGCGGTAAATCCTGAACAGGCCACTGTGCAGGCAATTGAAGCGGGTGTCGACATGGATATGATGAGTGATTACTATAAGTTGTTCATTCCGGCACTTGTGCGTGAGGGACGTTTGGATGGAAAGCTGGTAGATCAGGCAGTTCGCCGGGTACTGGAACTGAAATGGGATCTCGGGCTCTTTGAAGATCCGTACAAGTATTCGCAAATTGAACGGGAGAAAAATGAGATTCGTACCCCTGAGCATCTGGCGGCTGCACGTGATGCAGGCAGAAAATCCATTGTACTCCTGAAAAATGAAAATAATCTGCTTCCGCTGCCAAAAACCGGTAAAAAGATTGCGGTCATTGGCCCGTTGGCCGATAGCCATGCCGATATGAATGGTACCTGGTCGTTCTTTGGAGAGCAAGAACATTCAGTGACCTTCCTCGACGGGATCAAGGAAGTGGCAGGAGAAAATAACGTAATCTATGCCGAAGGCTGCGGAATGTATGACGATTCAAAAGCCGGATATTCTTCAGCAATGAGTGCCGCCCGTCGTTCGGATGTTGTTGTAATGGTATTGGGTGAGAGTGCGGTGATGAATGGTGAAGCGGCATCACGGACGAATATAAAAATCCCGGACAATCAGCTTGCCCTGCTTGAAGAGGTTACAAAGACCGGTAAACCAATTGTTGTGATGGTGATGACAGGAAGACCCCTCGATCTTTCATGGCTCGATGAGAATATACCTTCAATCCTTTGTGTATGGACGCTGGGATCAGAATCCGGACATGCTGCAGCTGATGTCCTGTTTGGTGACTATAATCCTTCGGGCAAATTACCGATCACTTTTCCAAGAAATGTCGGACAAGTGCCGATTTATTACAATCACCCCCATACGGGAAGACCTTATTTGGGCGATTACTCTGAACCACCTACAGAGCGTATTTATCTGTCAAAATACAGGGATGTGGAGAATTCCCCGCTGTATCCGTTTGGATACGGACTCAGCTACACACAATTCGAGTACTCTGGAATTTCAGTAAGTGATGATACAGTACGGAGTGGAAACCATATAACTGTAAGTGTGATGCTCACCAACAAGGGTGACCGTGACGGTACTGAGATCGCACAGTTATATATTCGCGATCTGAAGGCGAGCATTGTACGGCCAATCAAAGAATTAAAAGGGTTTAAGAAAGTTACCCTGGCTCCTGGTGAAAGTAAGGAGGTAACGTTTGATATAACGCCTCAGATGCTGGCATTTTTTCATGCGAACCTTGAGAAAAAGGCAGAAAAGGGTGAATTCCGGGTGTTTATCGGCGGTAATTCAGATGTTGAGGAATTCGCAACGTTCTTTTTTGACTAGAAACTTTTTACAATCGGGGGCGTTCAGATCATGATGAAAGATCTGTATATATTCCTGGAAAAACTCCGGGTGAATAATAATAAGACCTGGATGGATGAGCATCGTGCTGAATACAATCAGGTTCGCGATGCATATATTCTATGGCTGGATGACCTGGATGCGCGGCTGGCGGAAATTGATCCGTCCTATGATCATACGGAGGGGAAACGCGCCATCCATCGCATCAATAATAACCTGATGTTCCATCCCGACCGGCCCACTTATAAGGAACACATTGGGGCAACCATGGATCGGGTTAAGGAGAAAAGTGACTTTTATATCCATATCGGACCGGAGGAGTCCTTTGTTGCCGGAGGCTACTACCATCCTCCTTCATCCATCCTGTCAAAAATTCGGGAGGCCATTGATTACGACGGAGATGTGCTCCAATCCATACTGGATGAGAAACGCTTTAAGGCAAATTTTGTGCTTGAACAGGATCTGTTAAAGACTTCTCCAAAAGGGTTTACGCAGGATCATCCGCACATCAAACTTTTGCGTTACAAAAGTTTCGCGGTGATGCATACAGTTACCCGGCAAGAGGTTTGCCATCCCGATTTTCAGGATAAAGTTGTGGAATTGTATAAGGTAATGATGCCGTTCAGGGATTACCTGAACCGTGCGGTATTATACTGAGTTCAGAAGCCAGGCTGTTTAATCTCAAAACCTTCTTCTTCCTTCGATGCATCCACAAGCTCTTTTACATCCTGAAGCAGCTTTTTGGCGTCATAGATAATACCATCCTTGATCGTGTATTTTACACCACCCACACGAACTACGTCGTTTTCATCTGTTAGCTTTATGGCACCAGTTCCATACAATACCTTCAGGTTTTGAAGTGGATTTTCTTCGACAATGACAAAATCTGCCAGTTTGCCAACTTCCACTGTGCCCAGATCCTTGTCAAGACCAAGCGCTTCGGCGCCATTCAGCGTAGCGGAGCGAATGACTTCCAAAGGATGAAATCCAGCTTCGCGCAGTAATTCCAGTTCGCGGATATAGGCAAATCCATATAGTTGAAAAATAAAACCGCTGTCAGATCCGGCCGTTACCCTGCCACCCCGGTTTTTATATTCATTGATGAAGGTCATCCAGAGTCGATAATTTTCTTTCCAGGCTACTTCTTCCTCGGTGCCCCAGAAATGCCAGTAGGACCCATGTGATATTTTACTTGGCTGATAGAAACGCCATAAACTGGGCAGGGTGTAGTCTTCATGCCATTCTGCACGGCGAGCACGCATCAGATCCCGGCTCGCCTCATAAATGTTAAAAGTAGGATCCAGCGTGAAATCCAGTTCCAGTAATTCATTCATTACGGCATTCCATTTTTCGGTATATGGCGCTGCGGCCTGTTGCCAAAGACGCCCTGCCTCGCCGAAACGATGCTGCTCGTTATTGTAATTATAATCCAGCGGATAGTTCTGTACCGTCCGGTCGGTAAACAATGCCTCCGGCAAGCCATACCAATGTTCCATGGAGGTAAGTCCCGCGCGGGCGGAATTCAGTACGTTCCATCGCGCGACATCCATCTGCGCGTGGTGACATGCAGAACGCAATCCCAGTTTTTTGTTTTCCATCAATGCCGCTTCCATGATATCCGGGGCAGCACCAAAGAATTTAATCCCGTCGGCACCGTTTTTTGCATTATTCTGCACCCATTCGCGCGCCATTTCCGGTGTACTGATTGGAGAGGTACTTCCCTGTCCGAACGATGTATAAGCCAGTATTCGCGGCGCAGTAATTGTATTTTTCTGACTCTTTTGTTTATGGTCAAGAACCCAGTCGAGTCCGTTTCCCGCTGATGGATCCCGGATCGTGGTGATGCCGTGCGCCATCCAAAGTTTGAAAACATATTCTGCAGGTGTTCCCTGTGCTGACCCTCCGATATGGCCGTGCATATCGATGAAGCCCGGCATGAGATACATACCTGTTGCATCCAGTTCCTTGCCTCCCTTTTCCAGCTTGGGCCGGCGATCGGGGTCGATCGCAACCCCGGGATACCCAACAATTCGAATTTGTTCAATGCGATTATTGCGAACGACAATATCCACTGGCCCGGTGGGTGGAGCGCCGTCTCCTTTAATCATCATTACGCCCCGAATGATTAGCTGTGGCCACGGACCTTCTCCCTCCGTCCGCTCCGGTGCGTCTGTCACCTGGCCGAACGTGAGAAATGGTAGAATTAATAATGCAATTAATGAAAATGCCTTCATAAGATGTTTTTTGGGAATTTACAAAATGACGAATTGATACTAAGGGATTATTATTTGGCCGGCGGATCGAATTGCGAATCACGGTCTGGATTTTCCAGAAATTCGATGATCATCCTTGACTTCAGCCACAGAAATTTCTCCAGTTCATAATAGTCGAAAGCTTGCAGGTCATAGGTTGAGGAAAAATGATCTGTTACGATCTTAAAATCCGAATAGCTCAGTACTGATGTTGGATGCCCGTTGTTTTGAATATGCTGGGTGTAAAGCCCCATTATTTTTTCTGCAATATCCGATTGTACCGGATAAACATCCGGAAAATGAAAATTGCAGTACGTTGAAGCCAGTTTTCTGAATTCGTAAGGCTTATCCGGGAGTAATGCCGAAATGCGCGGAACGATTTCAAGTTCACTGTTTTGAAGATATGGATCTATATGCAATGATTGGATGTGCTTAGCCATCGAGGGCACATAGTGCAGGTCGATAATGCCGTTGTTCATGGCACTGATCTTCTCATTGATAACTAACAGATCTGTATTTTCCGGATTGGCTTCAATAAATTTGAAACAGCGATTATCATTGTAAAAGTAAAGTTCATCCCGCTTGATATCGCGAATCAATTCTTTTATTGTCTCCTTGAGTGTAGCCATGGGCAACGATTTTTTAGCCACATAAGGTAGAAAAATTATTTGAAGAGACTCCAGTTAATTCCTACAAAAAATTCCCTGCCGTGAATAGGGGCATACGAATAGGCGGTATCAAAAAAATTGCTGAAACCCGGATTGGAATAAGGATCATTCAGTCCCGATAAGGGTGAAACCGGTTGAGTGAAATTAAAAATATTACTCACACCCCCATATAGTCTGAGGTTCTTCCAGGATTTGGTGATCTGAATATTATGAATCTGAAAAGGAGAGGAGGTTCTGGGTCTTGGATCAGCCATTGGCTGACCCTGTTCATCGAGATCAAAAACCTCAGGAAGCAACATAGAACCGGTAAAGGTGGCCGACCAGGCAAAGATCCAGTTGGAACGAGGAATGGTATAACTGATATTCAGCAGGGCCGACCATTCAGGGGCGAATGGCAGATTTTCCTTGATGCCCTCTTCGCCGGTCTCTGTCGACCGCAGCAAGGTGCCTGCTGCCATCACCTGAAGGGGAAATATGAATTCCTGTGTCCAGCTGAAACTCACCCCACCGGTTTGGGCATGACCAGCGGTATTGTCATAAATAATTTTCCCGGGATCTGAATAATCAGGAATTATCTTATTGGTAAAGTGCGTGTAAAACACATCAAAATCCACGCTGGCCTGACTGCTGCCCATCGTGAGGATATGATTCAGGTTGAGTGAAATATTGGCGGAACGTTCGGGTTTCAGCTCTTCCCTGATTTCAATGCTCCGCTGCCCGGTTACAAAGGCATGGTCTTCGGTGAATAAGTTTACAAGTCTGAATCCTGTGCCTGAATTGACCCGCAAAGTAGTCCAGTCACCTGCTTTCCATTTCGCATTAAACCTTGGCGAAAAGATTAGTCCGTGTTTTTCATAATAATCTGTGCGCAGGCCACCCAGGAAGGTAAGGGAAGGTGAAAGAGCAAGTTCATCCTGGATAAATATTCCCGGAATGAATTGTTTGTCGGCACCCCCGGGTGTCGCTACCGTATTGTCGTCATAATACTGATAGCGAGAAGTTACACCGGCCAGGATAGCATGCCGACCGGATTCCAGTCTTCTGTAGGCATTGATGAAACCAATCTGTTGCTTTGCCTCATACAGGTCACTGCCGTAGAAACTGTTCTGGTCATGAATACTGAAGGAGTAATCGATTTTATATCCATGGTTGCCGGTAAAGCTTCCGAATAATTCGAACCGTTCTGTCTGGATACTCTCGCCATAAATTGTATCGTTGCCTCGTAATGAATTATGGTTCTCCAGAAAGGATTGAACGCCATTCCTTCGGTCTTCTGTCATGAACTTTGCCGACACGCTTAATTTCTGATCTTTCGGCAACTGTGCCTCCCATTTGCTGAAAATCGCGATGCGGTCCATGTTAATAATATCCCCGAACCCGTCCCTGTTTTCATCAATATACTGGTGCATCCCACTGTAGCTGAGTCCGGAATAGGTTGAAATTTTTTTCAGTTTACCAGACACGGCCGTATTAAAGAACATTTCCCCATGGGTAGTGCCCATAACGTCTGCCGTGAGTATTGGCTGCTTAGCAGGATCTCTTGTAATGATATTGATCACTCCCGCCAGGGCCTCTGAACCATACAGCGTTGAACCCGGGCCTTTAACCACTTCCACCCGATCTACCATGATACCCGGGATACCATTCAGGCCATAGACAGACGCCAGGTTGCCGTACATGGGGGTTCCGTCGATGAGAATCGAGGTATACTGACCCGGAAGTCCGTTAATACTCAAACTATTCGTAAAACATACCCCGCAGGAAACTACCTCCTGGACGCCATTCACCATCGACATGGCGTCTACCAGGTTGTTGGAAGCAGAAGGCATAAACGTATTAAAATGTTTGGTGGTGAGTACTTCGGTTTTAATCGCCGACTGGGATACGAATACGGGCTGGAGTGTACCGGTAATGACCACCTCATCAAGCCCCAGAGAACTTTCCTCAAGCAATATTTTTATTTTTTCATCTGATGCCGGGAGAATTTCCTTGAGGACTGACTTATACCCAAGGGAGCGAATTTCTATACGAATGATATTCTGATCGGCAATTTCCAACCGGAACTTTCCCAGGCTATCTGTGACGGTCATTCCCCCATCCGGCAACTGTCGGATTGTTGCTCCCGGTACGGGACCTTCTTTTCCCTCTACACTGCCCCGTAAGATTTGCTGGGAGAATCCGGACAGCGTGGTTATGAGAAGAAAGAATAAGAAAATAAACCGCATTTCGATTTGACGTAAAATAATATAATAACAAAACTAAAAAATAAATTAGATAAGTCTAAAAAATATTTAAAAAACTCTGAAATACACGGGAGGAAATATTTTACGTATACTTGCACCGTCATGGTGTCCACAATGGTGGACTTAAAAGGGAATACCGGTGAGAATCCGGAGCAGTTCCCGCTACTGTAATCCCATGGATGGCTGATATCCACATTGCCATTGTCCGTTTCGGATGAGAAGGCGGTATCAGTCGGGAGAGCCAGGAGACCTGCCCTGACGATGTTTATTCAATGCTTCGGGTAAAAGCGTGTGAATGGAATCGACTGTTCCCATTCCCCTCTTTTACTCCTTTTGTTTCATTTAACCATTATTGCAATGAAAAAGGAGTTAAAGGTTTGGGCAATAACCTGTATTGCCTTTTGGTGGCTGACGCCAAACATCATTTACGGTCAGCATGACACATTACGCACGGATGAGCTTCGTGAAGTGGTTATTACCGCAAGTAAATTTCCTAAAGCCTCTTCGCAAACCGGTAAAGTAATAAATGTGATCACAAAGGATCAGATAGAAAATGCCGGTGCGCGGGATCTGGGTCAGCTACTACACGAGCAGACCGGATTGTTTGTAAACGGTGCCAATAGTAATCCCGGGAAAGACCGGGGCATATATCTTAGGGGTGCTTCTGCGCAATACACCCTCATTTTACTTGATGGTGTACCAGTTTATGATCCCTCAGGTGTTAATGGCGTATTTGATCTGCGGCTTCTGTCGCTGAACAACATAGAACGGATCGAAATTTTGAAGGGGTCACAATCGACTTTGTACGGGTCTGATGCTATGGCGGGAGTGATCAATATCATTACCAAAACCCCGGAAAGGGCAATTGAACCTTCAGTTTTACTTTCATATGGCACCTATGGGCAATTCCTCGGGGATGTAAGCCTGTTGGGAAGCAAAGGCAAGTTCAGGTATTCAGCCGGATACAGCCGGCGACAGAGTGAAGGATTTTCAGAAGCACGGGATACTACGGGCACAGACGCATTTGAAAAGGATCCGTTTAATCAGAATTCGGCAAATGTGAAAGCAGGGGTTGAGTTGACCAGTAAGACCCGCCTGGAAGGGTTTTTTCAGTTTACCGACATGAAGGGTGATTATGATGCCGGCGCCTTTACCGACTCGGATGTGAATCTTTATGAGGCGCGCAACATGCGCTACGGTATTACTGCCACCAGTCGGGGTGAACGGGGTGATCTCCAGGTTCAGGTTGCCCGGAATGAAACGGATCGTGTTTTTGATACGGATTTCGGAAAGTTTGAATACGCTGCCATTTTTGATCACCTCGAAGGATTCTATCATTACAGAATTTCCGACAGATGGCAGATTCTTCCGGGGGTTTCATTTCAGCGCCAGGAAATTACCAATGAAGAATTTGAAGATGCCAGCCTGTTTGCTCCCTACGCTACGGCTACCTATCAGGCAAACGGTTTTTCCCTGGAAGGGGGTATTCGGTTCAACCGGCATTCTCAATTCGGAAATTTTACTACCTACAGTATCAATCCGAGCTGGTTGATCACTCCGGTATGGAAGGTTTTCGCCAATTATACCACAGGCTTTAAGGCACCTACATTAAATCAGCTTTTTGGGCAGTTTGGAGCAAATCCCAATTTAAAGCCCGAACAAAGCCGCAGCATGGAGGCAGGATTTCAGCGAGCTGATCAGAAGTCTGATATACGTATTGCTGTTTTCAACAGGCGTATTGAGAACATCATCATCTATATCATGGATTATCAGAACAGCGATCGTCAGGATGTAACGGGTGCAGAGGTAGAGGCCGGATATCGAATCACGCCTGAACTGGAGTTCAAGGCGGGATATACCTGGCTCAATGGTGAAATGCAAATGAGTCAGGAGGATAGTGTTTTTAATGGAATTCTCCGTCAGCCGGAACATGCTTTGCGCACTTCGCTTTCCTATTCACCGGTTGCGGGTCTTGAATTGCGGGCCGCCTGGCAGTTATTTGGGTCGCGCAAGGATGTTTATTTTAATCTCCGGGATTTCGCAGTCGAGCAGGTGAATCTTGACGCGTATTCATTACTGGACCTGATGGTTTCCTATTCATTCCCAAAGGCGAAAATGCGTATGTTCGCTGACATTCGTAATTTATTGAATACCGATTATTACGAGGTGTATGGCTATAATGTAATGGGAAGAAATATTCAACTTGGGGTTCACTGGACCCCCTGAGTTTACATAATATAAGGGGAATGCAGGTGCAGAATATTGTCGTTGTTGTCGTTATTTTCGTTGTCTCCGTGATATTATGCGACCACCCGCTGCGCAGGGGTCGGATTAACAAATGCGATCTGTCTCACATATGCGACCACCCGCTCAGGGGTGGAACTATGGTCTGCAGAGTTTCTATTATTTTGCTTTTTGAGAGATGTTTGTGGATGACCCCTGCGATGGCGGGGGTCAAATAAGTGAGCACATTGGCAGAATAAAGAACGACCCCTGCTTTAGCGGGGGTCGCATAAGAACTAATGGCTTGATATACCCGATTAATGAATGATTTGGTGTATGCGTTCTTTGAATTTTTATGCTTGAATTTCCAGCATTCGTTACATCGGAGGCTTCTGCGTGGCTGGTTGTGGATCAATAGGCTGAAGTTCCTTACCTGCGACTGCCGGATGATCTACCGGAATGTGTGTAGCCCTGAAAATGGCATACATGAACGGTCCTACCGGCTGAGGTGGTGTCCCGTCGGGCAGTTTCCACTGTCCGATATAGGGTGACCAGTAGTCCCAGACAACCTCACCGTCTTCCGTAATTTCCTGCAGCCGGCCCTGCGGCCCGAAGTTCATCAGCGTATGACCATTTTTCATACGGTGGGCACTGGAAATAAACATTGCAAGATAGTCACCCTCATTATTTGCTGTATAGGTCCAGGTAGGTTTTTCAGGTCCGATTGGCCCGCTTTCAGGAATAATATATTTCCCATCGGCATCCATGGGTGGCGTAATTTGAGTTACCTGTGAATGAGTTTCACCATCGGCATCCTTGAAGTTATTATTAAAGATGGTAAGGTCACCTTCACCCGGATAGCCGGGAAGGATCCAACGCACATCATGTTCGAATCCAAGGTATTGATCCGTGGTATCCCCGCGGTTATATTCCTGCGGATTTCCCCATCGGTACAAGAGGTCGCCGCCTTTACCAGATTTTCCGCCGGTACTGCCCGATGCTTCCTCCGTAGTTGTAGAATGATCAATAATCCAGATTTCAGAAAAATCGGGTATACTAAGTACTATTTGATCGAGTTCAGGATTGTAGTCGATCGCATTGGTATGGAACATATCCGAGCCCATGTTATCAATGGTCGCATTAGCAGCATACTGACCCTGCGCCTTGCCCCGTTCAAATTCCTCCGGGTCGGGCTGGCGGATAGTATCACCATTGTTGATATTGATCCGCTCCGGGTGATCGCTTAATTTTCCGTAATTCGGGAGATCAGGGTTTACATCCTGAATCATATGGTCCCATGCGTACCATTCCCAAACGATTTCACCTCCACTTGGTTTGGTGGGTTTGACTTCGATTATTTTATCGGGCCACACACCGGCTTTCGGGATCAGGTGTGGCATTCTGCCAGCCGCCATCGCTTCCTCCGGCGTTTTGCTTTCCCAGACAATGAGCAGGATATTTCCATTGGGCATTACGGCAAAATCGTGGTGCATCAGATTGTCCTGATTCGCCAGTTTGTATTCCCATAGTAACTCCCCATCCCAGCTAAACTCCTGAACACGACCTGCCATACCCCCGCCGGAAAATACAACCGCTTCGGGATCCCGACTGTGCACATATAAACGGCCATCTTCCATCAGATAATGGGAACCGAGTCCAAAGTTCGTTTTCCATTCATGGACTACCTTGCCATCCAGATCGATAAGATATACGTCGGAACTGGTAAGGGAGGAAAATAATATATAGCCTGGCGTTGCATTTTCTGTTTTCAGGCGGAGTCCCCTTTCCTGATCCAATGCCGCCATTTTCACCATTTCCGGGGGAATCCCGCCTTCCGGGGGTGCTTCCGCGACGTCGGACTGTTGATCCTGCTGACCACAGGAAAAGCAAAATGTAAGTAAAAGTAAAGTGAACAGTCGTTTAGAAGTGTACATGACAAGATATGATGGTTGGGGAGTTTTGAAAATTTTCAGAAGAACATAAGAATTAATGGTAAAAACAAGCCTCTTTCATGAATTGGTTGAATTTTTGGAAGAATCACTCAACCTGAATGAAATTATTATGTTTAGTGATTGTATCTTACTAGTCCAAAATATTTTGATGTTATGAAATTTATGTCTTTCCTGATCCTGCTTACCCTCACTGTCGGCGGGTTATTTGCTCAGTCTGCAGAAAGACCAAAAATCGGGTTGGTGTTGAGTGGGGGTGGCGCCAAGGGAATGGCCCATATTGGCATACTTAAAGAACTTGAAAGCCTGGGTATCAGGCCGGATTATATAACGGGGACGAGCATGGGAAGTGTGGTTGGTGGTTTGTATGCTGCTGGTTATACGGCCTCTGAAATTGAGGAAATTGCCCTTGCCATCAACTGGGATGAGTTGCTGAGCAATAATACCTCGATGAATCAGATCAATTATCAGGAAAAGGCCTATTACGAGCGTTACCTGATTGAACTGGGATTAAAAAAGGGGAAGATCGAGTTACCGCAGGGACTGATCGACGGTCAGCGTTTGTCTGAGCTGCTGTCCAAACTCACACGCCATGTGCATCATATCAACGATTTTAATGAACTTCCTATTCCCTTTGCGTGCGTGGGTACCGACATTGCTACCGGACAACCTGTTGTGATGCGCAGCGGATCCCTTCCGATGGCTATTAGGGCTAGTATGGCCATTCCTTCGATATTCACCCCGGTTGAACGGAATGATACCTTGTTGGTTGATGGGGGACTGGTTCGCAATTTTCCCGTTCCGGAGTGCCAGGAAATGGGAGCAGATATTATCATTGGTGTTTTTGTAAGTGGAGGTCTTCTGAAGAAGGAAGAACTTAAATCTGCGGTGGACGTCCTTTCTCAATCCGCCTTTGTTATGAGCGCACTGGATTCTGAGGAGCAAATGAAAAAGTGCGACCTGTTGATTGAACCTGATATTTCATCATTCAGCACTATGGGATTTGAAGATACGCCGGCCATTATCCGGAGCGGTGAAGCCGCGGCAGAAGCAGCCCGGCCGGCACTCAGGGCCCTGGCGGATTCGCTCGGACTCGTTCCATTCGATGTTAATGAACTGATTCCTGTCCGACCAGATTCGTTCAGGATAGCAAATATTATCATTCGAAATAATATCCATACACCCGACAGCTATGTAAAAGGAAGACTGCGGATTGACGAAGGCTCAACTGTATCAATTGGTTATATTGATGATCGTGTAGACGTCCTGTTCGGATCCAGGAATTTTGATAAAGTGGTCTATGAAATGATGCCCAACGGAGATGAGTATGATTTAATACTTACCGTGGAAGAGGCACCACAGGCGCAGATCAAACTGGCCCTCCATTATGACAATGAAAATGGGGCGGGAATCAATCTGAATTTTACAAAGCGGAACCTTCTGCCTGCGAGTCGGCTTGTGCTCGAGTTTGATTTGGCTGAAAATCCCCGCGGTGATGCCAACTTCCTGAAGTATATGGGGGCACGGCAAAACTGGATTGCTAAGGCCGGAATAAATTACCGCAGCAGTGACGTGCCCATCGTAGATTCAGACGACCGTCAGGAGGGCATTTTCCGGAATCGTTACCTGAATCCCTATTTTACAATAATAAATTCCAAACGACGAAATTATCAATGGGGCGGTCTCTTTCAGTACGAATCCTCCCTCCTCAAGCCGGAAGTAGCCGGAGAGGAACTGCGTTTTTTGAACAGATTTGACTGGCGCAGTTATAGCGTACAGACTTTTGCTGACTACAATTCGTTGAATGCCCGGTATTTTCCAACAAAAGGTGCTGTCTATGGTGGATATATAAAATACTCTTTTCCAAAACGATACAACATTGAATTAAGTGATTCGCTGGGAACAGTGGAACTTCCACTTGATATAGAAAATTTCCTGACATTCGAAATTCATCAGGAAAATCACTGGCTTCTTTCCTCCAAATTTTCAATTGGACTTAAGAATGCGATGGTCATGAATTTTATCGACAGGTCGAACCCCCTTATAGGTATAATTCCTTTCATTAACGACCAGCAATTCGTAGGTGGATTCCGTCCGCAGCTTCGAAACAGCTGGCAGCTTTGGGGCTCCGAACAGCTTATGTATATAAGTGATCACATGTATTACAACGAGATTTCCATACAGTATCAACCCATCTCTAATTTATATCTGCAGGTGGTTAGTCAGTATGCCAACGCGCTCTATCCCATGAAATGGTTCTACGGCGATACGGAGGACGGCAATTATGATTTTCCGGATGGTAAGCATGAAATATGGAGTTACGGTGTGATGGCATCCTACGTCACAATTCTGGGTCCGGTATCAGCAGGAATCGCCCATGTTAATGGTTCAAATTCCTGGAATAGTTTTGTAAGTATTGGCTTTTACTTCTAAACCATGTAATTTGAACGGACATCACGATTTACCTATGCGGGCAATAATACTCATTGTTCTTTCTCTGTTCTTTCTATTTCAAAATTCGTTTTCTCAAAAAGCGGATTCGCTTTCCAGTGTTCCCGGACCGAAGACAGCTTCGGATTTAATTATTGCATATGAAGAAGGCTCCCAGAAGCTGCGTGAAATAAGCAGGGCCCTAGCCTCTGATTTCAAGACAGAACGTATCCGGCAGGATTTCAACATTCTACACGAACAGCTTAACAAATATTTTACCATTGACAGCGCCTCTGTAACCGAATTGAGTCTTAGTAGAGTTAATGATCTGATCATCATTTTTGAACGGCGGCACAATGAACTGAATACCTGGCAGAATCAACTCACTGCCCTAACAAAACAGTTGAGTAATTACAAGATCGATATTGCCAGGATGAAAAAGCAGATGGCGGTGAATGTTACAGGGCTGAATCAGCGGGAACTTGATTATTACAACAACCGGTTTGTTCCTATTATTGACAAGGCTGATAGCCTAAGTGAACGGGTTGATCAAAAGCTGGAAGAAATTCTGAACCTGGAATATACGGTTTCCCAGGATTATGCAAAAACATTGAATCGGATTGAGTCTCTTCGGTTGTACCTGCGTGAGTATTGGAGTAATGTGACGAAAAGAGAATCAGGTACATGGAAGTTTTCATTATCGGGTGAAGGATCTCAGAATATGTCCTCCACGGTGCGTAACACCGTCTGGAGGATTGTTGGATTCTTTCGGGATAATAGTTCGAGGACCGGAATTCTGATTATCTGCCTGGTTATTATATGGTACTCAATACGAAAAATCAGAAGCGTAGAAAGAAAGGAAGATGCAGAGGATGAATTCACAAGTTTGTATTTAAGTCCGCTTGCCACGGCAGCAGTATTTGGTGGAGCGCTTTTTCCCGTGATTATGCCACCGACAACGACACTTATGTATGACTTTGTCATTCTGTCAACATATTTTCCTTTCCTGTTTTTGTTAAGAAAAACAATGGAGCGGGATATGCTGAGGCGCTACCTGGTATTTTTTCTTGCTTTTCTAATTCTCAAGTTTCAAAACCTCCTGTTGCCAGTTTCCGGATATTCAAGTTTTATTCTGATATTTTGTTCGGGGGTATTTACCTATGTTCTTCTCACGAGTTCGGTAAGAAAGTACTTTCAAATCCGATGGAACTGGATAAAAGTATTTAACTGGATCCTGAGCTGCATATCTGTATCGGGATTGGTTTTTGTTTTCATCAACAGGCCCACATTAGGAAGGATCCTGATAAATGGTGTGGGTGAGACCCTGGCTATTGCAATGGTATTGATTTATTTGGCCAGCTGGATGGATCAGCTTATTGAATTTCTTCGAAGACGACCCTATTTCCAGCGTCTTTCAAGTGACACGGCGAAGCTGAATGACTTCTGGGAAAAATGGCATAACCGTATTTATTTCTTACTATTCATATTATTTATAATTGCCTTCCTGCGTAATTTTAATGTTTACGCGGACATTAAGGCGAGTATTGAGCTATTTCTCACTACAGATCGGACAATTGGTGAACTGACATTTACCGTAGGTGGTATTGCCCTGTTCGTTATTGTCCTTCTGATTTCCACAAATTTATCTTCCACAATAAAATTCCTATCTGAAGATAAGTCGTTTTACCGAAGTCAGAAAAGAACGGCCAACCTTTCAGTTATACTTCGGTTTTTCATCATAACACTTGGCTTTTTGCTGGCACTTGCGGTGTCCGGCATTCCATTGGATAAAATTACAATCATTCTGGGAGCACTGAGTGTTGGTATTGGATTCGGTCTGCAAAATATAGTTAATAACCTCATTTCTGGTCTGATTCTCATTTTCGAACGTCCCATTCAGTCGGGAGATATTGTGGAGGTTCAGCAGACGATGGGAATAGTGAAGGACATCGGTATTCGTTCCAGTGTGATCAAAACTTATGACGGAGCAGAGGTCATTGTCCCTAATGGGGATTTGATTTCCAATTCGGTCGTGAACTGGACACTAAGCAATAAACATCGACGTGCAGAAGTACGTGTAGGTGTGGCATATGGTTCAGATGCCACAAAAACTATTGAAGTACTGGCCGCAGTGGTGGCAGATCATGATAAAATTTTAAAACTTCCGAAACCAATGGTTCTCTTTGATGGATTTGGAGATAGTTCGCTTGATTTCAGGGTTTTATTCTGGACTTCCGATATTGATAGCTGGCTTGCAACGCGGAGCGAAATTTTAACCGAAGTCTACGATGCACTTGCCAAAGCAAAAATTGAAATCCCATTCCCGCAACGGGATCTGCATATCCGATCCTGGGAACCGGGTGCCGGACCTGACCAAAAGAAACCAGCCCCGGTAAAACCTGCTCAGAAGCCCCGCTCGAAACCTGAATCAACCGACGATCGAAAATCAAAAAAATAGTAATGCAACACAGTTGCACAATTGCTATTTTTGCACCATGCGGTTCATCATACTGTTGTGTTTGCTATTGAATGTTGCCTCTGCCATTGCACAGGATAAGTGTGATTATGTGGTGGAGGGTACCGTTTATGACCTTTCTTCGCGTGAACCGCTTCCATTTGCCAACGTACATATTGATGGCACAAATAAGGGAGCCTCAACAAACGAGAAAGGATATTTCAGGATTGAAAATATTTGTAAAACCGAATTCGATCTGATTTTTACCTATGTGGGGTATAAACAAGTGATTCATCATCATGATGTTCATCATGAGCTTCCTGAGATATTTCTGGCTCCTGATGCGTATACCCTCCAAAGTGTGGTTGTTGAAGCTGATAAACTGGAGGAATATGTGCAATCCATTTCCTCACAGTCCATCGATGGGCGGGATTATGAAGAATTGAATACAGGTAACCTGGCGGATCTCACGGCAAACATCAGCGGGGTTAGCAGCATTTCCACGGGTCAGAATATTTCAAAGCCCATGATACACGGACTCCATAGTAACAGGGTTGTAATCATTAATAATGGCGTCCGCCACGAATTCCAGAATTGGGGGCAGGAACATGCCCCGGAAATTGACCCTGAACTGGCGACAAGCGTTTCTGTTGTAAAAGGTGCCGGAACCGTTCGTTATGGTCCGGAAGCATTGGGAGGAGTAATTCTCCTAAACGGACCGACCATGGAACTCCATGAGAAATTAAAGGGTAAGATTGGGATGCAGTATCAGTCCAATGGAAGGGGAGTGGAAGCCAATGGGGAGATCAGACAGGGTGGTGAACGTATTTCATGGATGGCGCAGGGAGGTTATACGCTGCAAGGTGACCGGAGAGCACCGGACTACATGCTCACCAATACCGGTAAGCGGGAATGGACCGCAGCTGGAGGGATTCGCTATCACCGTCCGAATTTTGATTTACGCCTGCTTTACAGTCACTTCAGCCAGGAGCTGGGCGTATTACGGAGCTCCGTTACTGGTAGCCTGGAAGATTTGAACAATGCTATCGAGAGTGATGTCCCCCTGATTGTAGATCCCTTCTCCTATGAGATTAACAACCCGAGGCAGCGTGTCGACCATGATATGGTGAAGCTCAATGGCCAGATCCACGGGAAGGACCAACTCCTCGAAATTACGTACGCTTTTCAGCGGAACCTCCGCCAGGAATATGATGTAAGAAGGGGAGTATTGAATGAACGTCCGTCCATCGACCTGGAACTTTTTAGCAATAGCCTGGATATCGACTGGCTGCACCCGTCGGTAGGTGCCTTTGAGGGACGGATGGGTATGCAATGGACATACCAGGATAATAATAACATTCCGGGCACGAATACCGTGAACTTTATACCGAATTACAACCTGAACAGATTCGGAATTTATCTGATTGAATCATTGTCGAAGGGGCAAAATGAATTTGATTTTGGCATTCGCTATGACTACCAGTACGTTTCGGTTCGGGGAAGGGAACAGGATAATTCGGTTTATGCAAGTACGCTGAGTTTCCAGAATTTTTCTGCCACCGCGGGGTGGTACCGAAAGCTCAGTAGTAACTGGAATTTCAGGAGTAATATTGGAACTGCCTGGCGCCCCCCCAATGTCTTTGAGTTATATGTTTTTGGTAAGCATCAGGCAAGTATTGAATACGGCCTATTCCGATATGAGAGACAGGAAGACGGGACCATCGATACAGACGTGATCCTGGATGAAAATGAAAAGGATATTTTTTCTGAGATCGGTTACAAATGGGTAAATACCTTCACGCGTTCTAAAGGTTCTACCGAAATGGAGATTACTGGTTACGTGAATTATATCCGAAATTTTATTTATGCCACACCGGCCGGGATCACCCTGACGGTTCGAGGCGCCTTCCCGTTTTTTGTTTATGAACAAACCGACGCCATGCTGGCAGGTATCGATTTTACCACTCGGTTTACTCATAGCAGTGAATGGATGAGCGAGGCGAAAGGTAGTTTTCTTTATGCGAGGGACGTTTCGAAACAGGATTATTTTGTGGAGATGCCGCCGGTACGTATTGATTACAACCTGGTTTATTCACCCTCATTCGGGAGTGAGCATGACCTGAAGTTCAAAGCCGGATTTACCTATTTGTTCCGGCAGTTCATGGCGCCGGATGTTATCCCGGTAAGTGATTTTCTGGAGGGAAATCCTCCCGAAGTTTCCGAAGGCAATTTTGATTTTACAGAAACGCCGGATGGGGTAATGCTTGTGAGTGCGGGTATCTTCGGAAAATGGAACCGATTCGATTACTCCCTTCAGGTTCAGAATCTGCTGAACCAGTCCTACAGGCTCAATACAGATTCATTTCGATACTTTGCCGACCAGGCCGGAATAAACCTGCACATTAAATTGACATATAATTTTTAATTCTACTTGCAACAATGTTGCATATTGAATAGTTTTGTCAAAAATTTAAAAACTATGACAAGACTCATTTCATTTTTCGTACTCTCAGTTATGTTGTTTGCATTCACCGGCTGTGGCGACGATGATGTTCCGCCAGTGGAAAACGTAGAGGAAGAGATCACCCAGGTATTGCTTACCTTCACTAATACCCAGGATGCGGGTGATGTGGTAACGGCGGAATGGCTGGATGCAGATGGCGAAGGTGGAAATGCACCTACGGTGGATGATGTTGTCCTGGATGCTTCAAAGTCATATTCGCTTTCAATCGAGTTTTTCAATACCCTCGAGACACCTGCTGAGGATATCACAGAGGAGGTAAGCGAAGAAGCGGATGAACACATGATCTTCTTTGGATTCTCAGAAACCGTGTTCGCAAACCCTGATGGCAATGGTAACATCGACAGCAGAGCGGATGCCGTTAATTATGATGATGAGGATACCAATGGCCTTCCACTGGGACTTCTAACCTCATGGACGACCAGTGATGTTGCATCGACAGGAACATTCCGGGTTGTGTTGAAGCACCAGCCCGGGTTGAAAACCGCCACCAGCACATCGGCTGATGGTGAGACGGATGTGGATGTGACCTTTCCCCTGATTTTGCAATAGTCATTTCTGACAGTTGAAACTGTTGATTTCCCAGCCCCGGTTCTTCCGGGGCTTTTTTTGTTATTCAGATAGACGTCATACCAACGATTCCCTTTAGCAGCTTGCCCATCTTTTTCTGCAGTAATTGCTACCCGGGTTTACCCGTAAAAGGGGAATGGTTCTTCAGAAACTGCCCGTTATAATATTCAAGTATATCGCGGGTCTCCAGCATCTCGTCCCAGGTGGTACGCTGTATGTCTGTGAAGAGAACCGATTCAGATTCATTGATGACGGCAATAATGTAACCCGACTGGCCATCACAGCTGTAGTAGTAAAGTGATCTGGGTGACCGGTACCGCGAAATGTTGATGCGCTGTACATAACGGAATGTTCTTGACGTAATTTCCGAAATAAGTTCATCCGGAGTCTTATCTTCGTTTTTGATAAGGTGACAATCGGTGTTTTCAGGATCCATTTTGAAATTATGTTCAACCTGGCTAAACCCTTGAATTCCCAGAAGCACCAACAGCATCAAAAGACTAATCCGAATCATACATGAAAGTTACAAATTTACCTTCGATTATCCTTTTTGCGAGTATTGTGTTCTTTTCGTGCGGGAGCAGCAAGGTCGCCACATCATCTGATCCCTATGAGCAGGCACTGGCCGAACAGGGCATGGGAGCCACATTATGGTTTCAGACATCTGCAGAGATGAGAGCCGCGTATTACCAGGCATATCAATATGGCCGGATGATCCTCGAAAAGAAACTGGCCCTTCAGAATTATGACAATCCGGCAATCGTATTTGATATTGATGAAACACTGCTGGATAACAGTCCGTACCAGGCCTGGCTCATTCATAATGGCAGGACGTATTCCTCCTCCACCTGGAAGGACTGGACAGATCAGGCCAGGGCAGAGGCCCTTCCCGGAGCCCTGGAGTTTGTTGCGTTTGTGAGGAGCAAGGGCATTGATGTCTTTTATATTTCCAACCGAAAAACAACTGAGCAGAAGTCAACAATGGAGAACCTGAAAGAACTGGGTTTTCCGCAGGTTACGGATGAACACGTACTTCTCCGGTCGGCCAGCTCCGATAAGACTGAACGTCGGAAACGGGTACAGGACTCCCATGAAATATTGCTGTATGTGGGCGATAATCTTACCGATTTCAACCAGGTATTTGATGCACGGGGAGCTGATTACGGGAAGGGCCTGGTGGATCAGTACCGCCAGGAATTGCTCAATAGCTTTGTCATGTTGCCCAATCCGATGTATGGTGAATGGGAGAGGGCCGTACTTAGGAATGAAACCGGACTTTCCTCTCAGGAACAAGCGGCACGGCGAAAAGCTGCTTTGAAAGAATGAATAATTGAAGGGTTGCAGGTTTTTTATGCGACCGCCCGCTCCGCAGGGGTCGATTGACTGAATGCCATATATCTCACATATGTGACCCACGCTCACGCATGGGTCAATTACCACGGTTGGCATTAGACTCTTGACCGTTTTATTCTTTCAAATCCACTCCTCTAGTTCAGGGGTCGGTTTAATTTATGCAACGCGACACACAGATGTGGCCCACCCGTGACTATGTGTTATCTCAGAAATTCCAACATTATTTTGGTGCAATACAAGTCGACCCCTGTAAAACGGGGGTCGAATATGTGAGCAAATGATCATAAAACAGAACGACCCCTGTGGAACGGGGGTCGCATAAGTGAGTAAATCATCGTAAAGCAAAACGACCCCTGCGATAGCGGGGGTCGCATATGTGAGAAAATGACCGTCCTATAGAACGACCCCTGTAAAACGGGGGTCGCATAAGTGATTCGATTATAAAAAAAGGCCACCCTTGTGGGGTAGCCTTTTCTTTAAAACCATGCGGTACCATAATCCTGGAATGGCCATGGGATCCCTGCGAGAATCAACAGCAAACCAAGAAGATAAAATACCAGTATATTCCGGAATTTCTTGCCTTCATCGATGGCGCGTTTCGACCTGCTGTAACCGATGGTTATCAGCAGGACGGCGAGGATCATAATGAATATATGCTCGACCAGGAAAAATCTGAGTATGTCATTACTCATTGATTCAACCGAGAACACAACTTTAGGGCTGATGAAGTAAAGAATCAGGCCAAGCACCAATTGCAGGTGTGTGAAAACGAGTGCCATTAATGACAGCCTTTTATCACTTCGCAGGAATGGTCTGTTTCCATTGGTCTTTCCAATTGCATTACCAATTGCGATCAAAAGGGTGATAAGAACGATCCACCTGAGTCCTGAATGGGTATGCGTTAAAATTGAATACATAGTTTACCTTTTAGGTTACAATATACAAATTAATCCTTCTTGCCAATGGTAAGCGTTTCCGCCATTTTAACGGCCTCATACGCATTGATAAGACCACCGCTGATGGAAAGTTCAGAAAAGTCCACCAATTCCTCGGAACCGGGTCTTTTCACTTTCAGGTTATCAAATTTTCTGGAGGATTTGTTCAGAATATCACGAACCTGTGTTGCAGTGAGGTCAGGATAGTATGACATCAGCATTGCTGCTACACCCGCTGTGGAAGGAGCGGCCATACTGGTTCCATTATAACTTTCATAAGAATTATCGGGGGTAGTGGAATAAATATTTACACCGGGTGCAAATACATCCATGGTCTTCTTTCCGAAATTCGAAAAATTACCCACAAAATCACTGTTGTCCCCGGCAGCCGATGCACCAATCTCCAGCCAGTTTCCGGCCGACTTTCCATCATTAAAATTCCGCGACGGGTAATTGTCCGATTTATCAATATTTTTCGAGCTGTTCCCTGCTGCATGAACCATCAGTACTCCCTTCGATTCGGCATATTTGATTGCTGCATCCACCACTTCCTTCTGAGGGGAATAAGATTTCCCAAAACTCATATTGATGATACTGGCACCGTTGTCTACCGCATACCGGATGGCATTTGCAACGTCCTTGTCCCGCTCGTCGCCATCTGGTACTGCGCGAACCACCATAATTTTTGCATTCTCCGCGATACCCTGGATTCCCAGATCATTATCACGGTTGGCCGCGATGATGCCTGAAACGTGCGTACCATGGCTGGGATCATGACCTTTTACATCGTTATTGCCGTAAATGCGCTCGTTCGGGTCTGAATAATTATCACCTACGATCGTGCGCGGATCAAAGTCGGTATTGTAAGCATAGTTTACCTGATCACCGAAATATTTTACAGCACCTTCAAGTTCAACAGCGATGTCTTCGAAGTTTACATCTTCGCCAACCTGCTGGAAGATCATCCCAACCAGGTTTCTTGCCTCCAAAATCGTGGAATCCTGAGACCGGATGCCTCTCAGGTCATTCAGACTCAATGTATCAACGTCGAGATAGGCTTTCAACAGGTTATTGTAACGCACTACGTTCTTATACAATCCATTGTAAAAAGCATATTGTGATGCAGCCTTTTCATATGTTTCTTCAAAGTCCTTCTTTACCTTGAGAAAATAATCATACTCTGCGCGGTCTTTCTTCTTTACAGATTTTTCATCGATATCACCGAATTTTTCAGAGAGGCGTACATATTCACGAGTCATTTCATGCGTATCCTGCTCCACATTTCCGTCGGCACCGCCAATGAAATTCCAGCCATACCGGTCATCAATGTAACCATTGTTATCGTCATCGATTCCGTTCCCTTCAATTTCATCCTCATTGATCCATATCTTTCCCTGCAGATCTTCATGATCAATATCCACACCTGAATCAATTACTGCTACAATCACAGATTTTGACTCGCGCTTTTTTTCTTTCAGGAAACTATAAGCTTCATCCACACTCAATCCCTGAACCTTATCCTTCGCAGGATCCAGTACAAACCAGTTTTGCGGGGTACCGCCTTCAGAATACTGTTCCTGCGACATTCCTGTGGTAGAAACTGATATGAAAATCAGCAGGCTAACCACCACTTTCATTAAATTACTTCTCATTTTAAACGTTTAAATTTTTTCCAAAAATTTTCCCAAATATACGTTTTCCGCCATTACTAACACGTAACATGCTGTGAACGGTTCGGCTGAAGAAAGAAATCCTTCAAATTTGCTCAACATCTTACAAATGTGGTACCATAGTCAAACTAAAACCGGAAAAAAAATGTTTTCTTAGTATCTTCATGAACTAACTTAGTTGTATGATCTGATAACAATTCTAACCGTTAAAGTGATGTTTCTCATAGCAATAGTGTCGATGGCGATTTTTTTTGGGGTATTCTTCTATGCCGCTGTGAAGGCACATCAACGTTCACATACCGTTGAGATCGCGAAACATCACTGAGTCAATCATAAAGTTTCCTTATTTCTGTTTAAACAAACTGCTGGTTCTTAACTTTATAAAGTAACAGGACCAATTATGTTAGCAGTTGATTCATCTCCCTTTACCAAGTTCCTTCTCGTGCGGCAACGTTCCGAGGAAATTTGCAAGCCGCTTGAAGCTGAGGATCATGTCGTGCAGCCTATTGTCGATGTGAGTCCGCCTAAATGGCACCTGGGTCATACCACATGGTTCTTTGAAGCATTCATACTTCAACCACTCAAGTCGGATTACCAGGTTTACGATGATACCTACGCTTTTGTATTTAATAGTTATTATGAGGGAAAAGGAGCCAGAATTATTCGAACGAATCGCGGAAATCTCACGCGTCCGACAGTGGATGAGGTTCTAGATTACCGTCACTATGTGGATGAACAAATGGCCGCGCTTCTCGAGGCAGATCCCGGTCCGGAGTTACTCAAACTGCTTGCGCTGGGTCTGAACCATGAACAGCAGCATCAGGAATTACTTCTGTATGACATAAAATATATTCTTGGTACGAATCCATTATTCCCTGCGTACCGGGAGTTCAGAAGTTATGAACTTCAGACAAGTCCTGAAATGAAATGGCTTGACATCGATGAGGGATTACACATGATCGGGCATGAGAATGAAGGATTCAGCTTTGACAATGAACATGGCAGGCATCAGGTTTTCCTTCATGGGGCACGAATTGCAGACAGACTGGTGACAAATGGTGAATACCTGCAATTCATGGCCGACGGCGGGTACACCAACTACCGTCACTGGCTTTCAGATGGGTGGGATTGGGTAAATGCAAACCAGGTACGGGCACCGTTCCATTGGCATATAACCGATGAGGGATGGATGAATTATTCACTTAACGGAGGGTTGCTTCCGGTTGACATGAATGCCCCCGTACAACATGTCAATTATTTTGAGGCCGATGCTTTTGCCAAATGGGCGGGATACCGGCTGCCTACAGAATTTGAATGGGAAGTGGCCTGTCGTTCGCACGGGGATGCCGGCGTGGGTAATTTTTTCGAATCCAATTATCTTCAGACCATGGTAGTCGGGCAGTCCGGCCATCAATTCTACGGAGACGTTTGGGAATGGACGTCAAGTGCCTATCTTCCATATCCGTATTACAAGGCACCGGAAGGAGCCGTAGGGGAATATAATGGTAAGTTTATGGTAAATCAGATGGTACTGAGGGGCGGTTCATATGCTACCCCAGGCGACCATATCAGGGCAACCTACCGGAATTTTTTTCAACCGCAGCATCGATGGCTATTTTCCGGTGTTCGACTCGCTGCCTATCAATAACAGGAATTAATGATACAACAGTTTGAAAAGGACGTCATAGCCGGCCTTTCTTCCAAGCCAAAACAACTTGCTTCCCGCTACTTTTATGATTCAAAGGGTGACCGGCTCTTTCAGCAGATCATGGGGTTGGATGAATATTACCTGACCCGCAGTGAATATGAAGTGCTGGATACCAATAAGGCGCAAATATGCAGGTCAATCAGGGTAGATGAATCTCCTTTTAATCTGCTTGAATTTGGAGCCGGGGATGGGTTCAAAACAAAAGTGCTGTTACGGCAGCTGGTTGAGCAAGACGCCCGTTTTACGTACCGTCCGATCGATATTTCGGATAATGCGATTTCCAGTCTTACCGAAAATCTTTTGAAAGAATTGCCCGGGCTTCATGTTGCAGGAATCCGCAATGAGTATTTCAGTGCGATTAAAGCGCTGGAGAATGCATCAACGCGAAATGTTGTTTTGTTCCTGGGGTCAAATATTGGAAATTTCACAGATGATCGTGCCGTGGTGTTTCTTTCTGAATTGAATGAAGCCCTTCATCCCGGCGATATGGTCCTCATAGGTTTTGATCTAAAAAAAGATCCGCGAAAAATCCTGGCGGCTTATGATGATTCCAGCGGAGTTACGGCCGCTTTTAATTTGAATTTACTGGACCGCATAAACCGCGAGCTTGGGGGAAATTTTGATCTGGATGCATTTTCACACTATCCCGTTTATGATCCCATTTCGGGGCAGGCGAGGAGTTACCTGATTAGCCGGAAGCAACAAACGGTACAAATTGGAGAGCATTCATTTGAATTCAGGCCATGGGAACCCATACATATGGAAATCTCAAGAAAATTTGATCCCTATGAAACGGATGCACTTGCTGCCGCATCGGGATTTACCGTCGTGGAACACTTTTTTGATTCAGAACGTAATTTTCTGGATACGCTCTGGAAGAAATGAAAACTATTGGTATTAATATTTTTTCGTATTAGTTTTGCCACCCTGAAAACAAGATCTACCTGCGCACGTGGCGGAACTGGTAGACGCGCCAGGTTGAGGGCCTGGTGGCCATTGCGGCCGTGGAGGTTCGATTCCTCTCGTGCGCACGACCCTGTAGCATACGCTACGGGGTTTTTTTGTGGCCGGGAATGAAGATCATTTTGCGATTCAATTGATTCATTCTTATTGAGGAATATCATAAGATTTCCGGGATCATTTTCTTAAATTCTGATCCGTTAGCAATCAACGCCCCTTTTTATGAGAGTTTGGCCTTTCATTCTACTATTCATTCTTGGCTTTAGCCTGCCGTGTTCCGTAAATGCACAAAGCAGGAAGGAGAAAAGACTTCAGGAGAGTCAGCGAAAGCAATTTGAGCTAAACAACAATTATATCGCCATGAATATGCATGAGCTGCTTACGGTGTATTCGAAGCGTATTGAATGGAAGATTGACAGTTTAATTGAAGATGAGCCCTCATCAGAAATGCGCATGAACCAGATCGCATTGAAATCCTTGTTGCTGGGTTCGATCGCCGAAACAAGCATTCATCCTGATCCGCTGGCTGCAGCCATTGATAGTTGGGTACTCTGTTATCAGCTGATTGATTATTTTGAATCTGAGCAATGCAGCAAAATTTACGGGTTGGCCTGTCCTGAAATGCAATCCTTATTCACTGAGTATGTAACCAGCTATATAAACGGATTAAGCAAGTATATTTCTGATGAAGACAGGGCAAGCTTACGAACATATGCCTCCCGGTATCCTGTACAGGATGATTATCTGAGCCGTCGTTCCATCATTTTTGAAATTTCAAATTGGATCAGTTCCGATCAGTTGGGTATCAAGGGAGGAATCTTATCAATGCCGGACCTGATGCGGTATATGGGAAATCAGCTCGAATATTTTTCAGCAAATATGCCTAAACAGGTGGTCTGGCAAATGGATAAAAGACTTAGTGCACTGCAGGCCGACAGCATGATGACCCTGCTGACTGATATGCAGCGAATGCTGGATGCCAGTGCCAGTCTGCTTGAAAATACTGAAGACATTATACAAGAAAACCGGGATACACTTCTTGCAAACCTGGACTATCAGCGTCGCGTAACTTTATACATGATCCGGCAGGAACGCATAGAGACATTAAAGGCTCTGACCCAGGAACGCATCGAAATTTTAAATGCAGTTCGACAGGAACGGCTGGGTATTCAAAATTTTGTGGAAGACCAGCGTGTGGCGATCACTACGGATGTATCCTCAGGTTCAACAGGCATGATGAATCAGTCCGGTGAGATGGTCAGGGAATTGATCGACTATATGTTTATACGGGTATTGATCCTCGGCGGACTTTTTGCCGGTGTGATCTTCCTTGCGATCTGGTTCTATAAAAAACAGTCGGCATAAAGATTCGGGTCTGATTGTTTCCTGCATATCCCAGAAAGAAATAAAGCGGCGGGTTTTACTTTTTGGTATTAATTACACTATTTTTGCAACGTCTTACAAAAACGCGCACGTGGCGGAATTGGTAGACGCGCTGTCTTCAGGCGGCAGTGCCTTCGGGTGTGAAGGTTCGACTCCTTTCGTGCGCACAAACCCTGTAGTATTCACTACAGGGTTTTTTTATTCGTATTAGAGTCTTTATATATACCAAAATTCTTTACTATCTTGTCATGCTCAACAACGAATACAGCTTAAATGGCTAAGAAACTCGATAAAGTAGATCTTAAAATCCTTTCAGAACTCTCGAAGGATGCCCAAATGCCCTATACTGAAGTGGCCAAAAAAGCAGGTGTTTCAAGCGGTACCGTTCACTTGCGTATGAAGAAAATGATGGATGCAGGAATGGTAACGGGCACCACCCTAAGTATGGATTACGCTAAAATGGGATGGACTGTATCCGCTTTTGTTGGAATTCATCTCGACGAGACCAGCAAGTTTGATGCTGTATTTGAAAAACTGGAACTGATCCCGGAAGTAGTAAAAATACATTATACCACCGGCAAATTTAATATGTTCATCAAGGTGCATGCCCGTGATAATATGCACCTGAAAACCATCCTGCATGATCAGGTGGAGACCATAAGCCACATTAAGCGTACGGAAACATTCTTAACGTTACATGAGATGCTGAATCGTCATATTTTATTTGACGAGTCGACGATCTGATCAGTTCTTGCGCTTCTTCTTTTTATTTTCCTTGAAGATATCTCCGATCTTATCAAAGAATGTACGCTCGCGCTGAACCTGAGGTTTTTCACCAAAGGATCGTTCCCGCTGTTCAGATGAGGTTTGTTCCTGGCCAAAAAGGCGTTCGGCAAGCGAAAGATCCTCTTTGATAGGTGGACAACTGATCATGCGCATTACGCGGTTTGAAGGAGGGGGAAATTTCATGCGCGTTTCCTGACGGAATGCTTCATCCTTATTCAATTGCTGGAAAAGTGATGCAAATATTGGCAGCGCTGTATTAGCCCCCTGGCCGAGTGCTGTTGATCTGAATCGAATCGCCGGATCATCCGCACCTACCCATGCCCCGACCACGAGGCGCCTGGTGAATCCGATAAACCAGCCATCGGCATTGGACTGCGTGGTTCCCGTTTTACCTGCAAAATCATTTTGAAGACCATATTTCCATCGGAGCCTGGAGGCGGTGCCGCCTTCATTGGTAACCGTCTTCATCAATTCGATCATGATGGCAGATGTTTCCTGCGACATCACACGATCTTTATTGTTGCGTTTATAAGGAAATTCAGCCAGCAGGTTATCATCCTGATCCCTGATCTCGAGAAGATATCGGGGTTCAACTTTTCTGCCGCCATTAGCAAATGAACAGTATGCCGTCACCATTTCGAGCAATGAAATATCTGCTGTACCAAGAGCGATGGAAGGTACGTTCGGCAGCGGGGATTCAATGCCCATACTTTTAGCCAGCTCGATCGTATTGTCGATTCCTGCAGCCTCCAGTACTTTCACACTCACGGTATTCACCGATTTGGATAAGGCACCAGCGAAACTGTATTTATTTTCGTCTTCACTGGGATCCGCATTTCCGGGAGTCCAGTTGGCAAGGTTGGTATATTGGATTTGCTCTCCTGAAATGTAGGTGCAAGGGTCAATCCCTTCTTCAAGAGCCGTTGCATAAACGAACGGCTTGAATGTAGAGCCTACCTGACGTCGCGTATTAACATTTACGTGATCGTATTTGAAATATTCAAAATTTATTCCACCAACCCATGCTCGCAAGTCCCCTTTATTCGGGTCCATGGCGAGCAATCCTGTTTGAAGAAAATTCAGGTAGTGCTTTACCGAATCGATCGATGAGAATTCTACTTCCTTTTCACCATCCCAGGTAAATATTTTCATGGGCCGTTTTTCAGTCATTGCCTGAATTGCTTCCTGGGATGACATTCCCTGCTTCCGGAAATTCTTGTAGGGATAGGAGCGCATCAAAGCGGCATCCAGAACGCTCACGTTATTTTTCCACGGCTTTCCATTCCAGTGCTCATCAAATACTGATTGCAATGATTTCATTTGTGTTGAAACCGCATTTTCGGCGTAACGCTGCATTTTTGAGTCGATGGTCGTATAGATTTTCAGACCATCGGTATACAGATTATAAGGAGACCCGTCGGGTTTTTCATTGTTGGCACACCATTCTTCCAGCTGGGGCCGGAGAAATTCACGGAAGTAAGTCGCCAGTCCGGTATTATGGGTGATCCTGTAGTAGTTCAGCTCGATGGGCAGTGGAGCCAGTTTGTCATAGGTAAGCTGATCGATATATCCGTATTTCACCATTTGCGCCAGCACCACATTACGTCGTTCCAATGCACGTTCAGGATAAAGCCGCGGATTGTAGGAGTGATTCGCCTTAAGCATGCCAACCAGTACAGCGGCTTCCTGCAAGGCAAGGCTCCTTGCCGGCTTATTAAAGAACCGGCGTGATGCCATTTCAATTCCGTAAACATTGTCTCCGAAGGGGACTGTATTCAGGTACAGGGTGAGGATCTCCTCCTTGGAATAAATATCTTCCAGCCGGTGTGCGATAATCGCCTCCTTGATTTTAATGACCGGCATATACCACCGTCCGCGGTTGCTGCGGGGAAACAGGTTTTTGGCTAATTGCTGACTTATCGTACTTCCACCGCCGCTGCTCTGGTCCTGCAGGAGGATCGTACGTATTCCCACGCGGAACAGGCTTCGGTAATCAACCCCATCGTGTTCAAAGAACCGCACATCCTCCGTTGCAATGAGCGCGTTAATGACATTTTCGGAGATCTCATCGTAATCATTCAGCGTTCGTTCCTGTATGTAGTATCTGCCCAGAAGTACCTTATCTGCACTGTATACTTCGGTGGCCTGATAGTTATCGACTTTGCTAAGCGCATCCCGTGTGGGCAACTTCCCAAACGCGCCCGACCAGACCAGAAATACCAGTCCGCCAACAGCCAGTATGCCAAGAAAAAATACAGCAAGCGTGAATTTTAGCAGGGTTACTTTCCAGTTTTTCCTCCTTGTGCTACCTGCTGGTCTTTTTCTCCTTTTTCGTTTTTGTGCCGGTGTAAGCTTACGTTTTGCCATCAATAAAAACTAACGTCACATTCGGGATTCAATTGTTTGAATTCATCAATCCTTTTACTGGAAATACGGGTATTGTAGCAATTCAGTATCTCCAGTCCAAGATTGTAGACAGGATCCAGTTTCTTAACCGAGGTATTGGAACAATCCAGGTTGTTCAGCGCGCTGAGCCGTTCCAATCCGTCCAGCCCTTTGATCTGTGTGCCGGAACAGTTGAGCACTTCAATTCTGTACAGGGAGGATAGTATCCTTAAATCATCTACCGGCGTATTGGAAATATCGAGCTTATGAAGATTACTCAGACTTTTTATGCCAGTGATGTCTTCCAGCGGGTTTCTGGAAACATCCAGTGATTCCAAGGACGACAGGAACGATAAAGGGGATAAACTACGAATCCGTGTGCCTGAAACTTTGAGTTCTTTCAGCCGGATAAACTCCTTCAATGGATGAATATCTGCAATTGAGGCATCTGAAATTTTAATTGAATGCAGGCTGATCAGCCGGTGTAATTCCTCCGTGTCAGGTGTTGCTGACATAGTCATCTGACTGGAAAAGATTTGTTTCCATTCGTCGTTCAGCTGGGACCACCAGGTCTCCAGCCTGCGGGTTTTGTAAATGATCAGGGTTTCCGGACGCATCCGTGCCATCGTGATCATTGCAGTATCAGAAATCCCGGTCTCATCCACATTGATCAGTTCAAGTTGTGGAAGTGTTCGTACCAGACCTAGCTCCGAAACATTCGTTTTAGAAGCCCTGATAATGGACAGGTTAATAAGATCCTCGAGCGGGGAAAGATCTGTGATCTGTGTTCCTGATATGTCGATGTAATGTAAATCCTTCTTTCCTGAAAGCGGAGAAAGACTGTTTACAGCGGTGTTGGCTGCATTGAGATATTCCAGTTTGATAAGTCGGCTCAAAGGCTCAAAGGATTGGATATACATATTGTCGGAAATATCCAGACTATCGAGGCGAACCATGTTGGCAAGCTCTTCCTTCTCGGCATTTTCGCCGATGGATACATAGGAAATAAAGACATCCTTCCATTCCGGGGGGAGTTGATCCCACCAGGTAATGAGGTCTTCCGATTCGAAAACCACCAGGACCTTTGGATTTTTATCCATGAATGACCGGGCCTCTGTAAGGGTCACTCCCGAATAATCGCAGTAAACGCGTTTAAGACTTTTTAGATCCGACAGGGATCCCAGATCATTCACCCCTGTGTGATTAACCGATAAGACAGCCAGTTTTTTCAATGCAGAAAGCGGCGACAATGAAGTTATCAGCGTGCTGTCGGCATATAATTCATTCAAATTCTGAAGGCCAGAAAGATCCGCGGCTGAGACCAGGTCGGTGCCGTTTATATTGAGTGTCTCAAGTGACGTTAGGGAATTCAGTGAGCTGAAGTCACTCAATTCTGTGTAAGCGCATGTCAGATGTTTTAGTTTTACCGCACTTGCAATCGGGGAAAAGTCTGTAACGAATGTTCCGTTCATCGTAAGCGTTTCAAGTGCTGGCATTCGTCCAATGACTTCGATATCCTGAACTGGTGTATGATCAAGATGAAACGTTATCAGCGAGCGGGCATATTTCAGTGCATCAATGGATGAAACACCAGTATGGGATATATCCAGGCTTTGAAGCTTATTCAGATTCCTGATGGGCGATATGTCTGTTACCTGGGTATGGGAAAGGTTAATGTTTTTCAGCTGACTGATACGGCTCAGTGGCTCCACATCCACGATAAAACGGTTCCCTTCCAGGTCTAATTCCTCGATGTTTGCGAGTTTTTTGATCTGGCTGAGTTCGAGATCATCAATGCTGCCGGTTTCACGCTTAAAGATGGACTGCCATTCCAGCGAGAGATTATCCCACCAGTTCATCCATACGTCATCCTGGTTCAGTTCATTTGTGTATATACTGGCAATACGAAGGTCCTGCGCATCTGTATTCAGGTTGATTTCGACAAAACGGGGGAGGGTCTGATTAATGGTATCACCCGTGACGCTTATTGCCTGAAGGTTCCTGAGAAGCGAAACTTTATAGTAAGTTTCGCCCTGCTCATTTTCACTCACTTCCATATCCTGCCATTCGAAATCGAAGCGTGCGGTCTTGAAAAAAAAGTTTACATCCTTCAGGTATGCCTGAACATCCTTATTTGTGACTACGTCCCTGTTCTCATCAAGGTCATCCTCTACCTGAACAGTACCGTCACGGAATATTTTGGAATAACTTTCCGTTACGATCACGTCCTTGTCACGCGCACTGGTCTGGGGGTCACCCAGCGTATTGAGCATATATTCAAGGAAACTAACGATATCCCTGATTTTCTGCTCTTCCTCTTCCTGTGCCATGATGGGGGTGAGAGGACCTATCAGCAGCATGAATGCCAGCAATAGAAATTTATTTTTCATGATAGATATACTTGCGCATAATGTCCTTGTCACGGTCTTCAACTTTTACCAGGTCTGAAATGAGCCAGCCTGTATTGTAGCCGGTACGGTTAAATTCAGAAATCTGAAAATACCAGTCCTTCACCTGGAAGAAGTGAAATTTTACTTCCTTTACTGTTTTAAAGGTGAGATTGCCCTTTTTGATTTCATACAGGAATAATGTGAGATAATCAGGCTGGTATTCCTTTTTCACGAACTGGCTTACACTGTCCCGGTCGATCATTGCCTTTCGTAAATTCATGAAGTCAAGTTCATGACTCATCGGGTGAAGAAACTTACCAATACCTGTGGTATCCCTTTCCATGTAATTCTCAAACATTTCCGACCAGACGCGGGTGATCACCCATTTATATCCCAGGCCGTCTTTTTCCAATGCCATGAAAAGTTTGAATTCCTTGAGCTGATTATTAAGAGTGAAAAGTGTTGTGACTTCAGCAAACCACTCTTTATTATGAAAATCCAGGAATACAGGGTCATTGTCACTGATCACGTCCCTTGCAAACTCTATTTTCCGATCCCGGGGAATTCCCGCGTTGCTCGCATCAAAGAGGATGCCCAGGTATTTCTGACGAAGTTCAGGAGAACGGTATTGCCTGTCTTTGGGGTAGTACCGTTCTCCTTTTTCATCTTCTTCACCATTGAAACGCCGAAAAAACTGGTTTACCTGTTTGGTTTCAGCATATAATTTGCTTTCGTCTGCCATTGGGTCACCGATTTGTGCACCCGCAGGAAAAAAATAAAGCAAAGACACTAAAAAAATGATGTATTTCATGCAGTGGTTTCAGTCACACGAATATCTCCTAAAAGAACGTCCCAGAACTCAATAACGCGTCCCTGAATCTGGGTTTTTTTACGTTCCACATAAATGGTAATATCTTTTTTCGTGGTGTCCTTGTAGGATAGTCCGTCATCAGACTCACCTTCAAATCGCTGATAAACGGTAACTACACCAACATAACGGCCGTCAGGCTGTCGTTCCAGGTCGCTGATATAATGGATATCATACCACTTGATATTCACCCGGTCGTAGTTCAGAGCCATTAGACGCTCAAAATAGCGGCGGATCTTGTAGTAATTGATCTCCTGCGTGGTGAGCGAGGAAACGCCAATTTCACTGTCATCGGCAAATAACTCTTCAGCCCGGTCCATCACGCGCTGGGCTTCTGAGAAAGGAGTTTCCTTATTGCCGATGATGCTGATATACTTACTGAGGTCACGAACTTTTTCAAGTGCAAGGGAGTCGATTGCCTGCTTTCGCTGTGGGCTGATATCGGCGGTCTGGGCCTGAAGACCAGCAGAAACAGTGAGCAGACAAATGAATGAGAAGACGAATAGTTTATTCATGATAGTCGGGTTCATTAAAGTTCTTTGATTAATTCCAGTTCGGTAATTTTACCGGCGGCATCGTATTTTACCTCGAAGATCCGGTTAACGTTGTTCTTTGTATCCTTAAGGTAATTCAGGTATTCCTTGATGGTAGTCGGACGGTCATAATCTTTCTGACCTCCGTCTTCGCTGATCACAATGAGTACCGGAGTTTCAGGAGATGCAAAGAGAGACATGGCTTCCTGCATGCTTTTGCTGGATGATCCGGTTCCGGATGCGATGGCGTCGAAGTATTTTTCAAGTCGGCGTTCCGGCGAGTTTTCAGCGGCAGCGGCGCGCTCGCGCTCTGCAGCGAGTCGTTCTTCCTCTGCTTTTCTGCGGGCGGCTTCTTCTGCTTCTGCACGACGTTTTTCTTCCATTTCGCGCTCAATTCGCGCTTTCTCTTCAGCGGCTGCAGCTGCTTCTGCTGCCTTCTTCTTGCTTTTACAACCGGAACCTCCCACCAGGGCAATTGCGATTATGCCAAGCATCAGATATCGTAAAGATCGTTGGATGATGGATGAGTGTTTTTGCATTTTCTGTTGTGGTTTTGTATGGATAATGTACGGATACAGAGGATAGTTAAAAAATTTCTGCAGCCAAACAAAAGTAAGATATCTTACAGTGCTTTAAAAAGGACTTCAGCGTATTTATTTTAACGGTAATTTATGCAAAGAAGGGCACTTTCGTGCCCTTCCCGCGTATATGAATCACTTCAATCAACAGATCTACTCAACCATCACTACCAGGTATTTCGAAGATGCCCAGAATTTCTCGGGATCAAGGATTACCAACTTCTCTATTTTCTCTTCCGCGTTCATTTCGAATTCATATGATCCTGCAGGGTGAATGGAAACCAACTCAACCTTTTTTGCAAGAACAGGAATGCTTCTTACTTCTGTGATATCAATCTTGCTGAATGCCTCAGTGTTGATCTTATCATTTAGTTTCTCGGTGCTTCCAAGGCCGAGTACACCACCTTCTTTAACTACAACCTGCTCATCACGCAGATCTTTGTAAGATCCGATCGCAACATAGGCAGTATTCATGGCTTCAGTCTGATTCTCAATCTTCGACTTTTGCTCCTGGATAGTAGCCAGCTGCTGTTCTTTTTCCTGTGAAAGGGTGTCAATTCGTGAAGTTAACGTCACCACATTTTTAGCAAGTTGCTCTTTCTCAATGTTCAGCGTTTCAAGATCAGTTTTAAGGGCAACAATTTCCTCATCTTTCTGCTTTATGCGGTAGTTAAGGTTTGAAACCATCTTCTTGAATTCTGAATTCGAGCTTTCAAGTTTGTCCTGAAGACTTGCGATCTTTTCCTTATTCTCTGCCATCAATGTGTTGATCGCCTGTACATCAGATACAATAGCCTGCTTGCTATCCTTGTTCTGATACTCTACGTTATCAGAAGTTGCCGTGTTGATGTTTTCCTCACGGGCTTTGATCTCCTGAAGGTTCGCTTCAATCTCATTGAAGGTCTTCATGTATTCTTCCAGTTCCTTGTTCAGGTTCTGGGTCTGTGTTGCAAGTTCCTGATTTTCACTGCTCAGCTGATCAATCTTGTCCTGGTTACAGGCTACAAATGCGGGGGCTGCCAGTACGGCAACGGCGATGAATTTATGTATTCTTTTCATGGTTTATGGATTTTGCTTTTAATTAATTCATTTGTTCTGATCCTGACTTGGCATCCAGGATCATGATGCGCTCCAACAGAATGTCTCCGATAATCTTTCGAAGTACTGTTGTAATTTTTTCAGTGGCATTCCGGTCTTTATGGATGAACTCATAAATGCCGTTATCAAATAATGACATGGTGAGTGCAGGATCCGATGAGGCCGAAACAACGATGGTCTTACAATTCGGACAGTAATTCTTTATGGCCTTTAAAAGATCCATACCTGCCAGGGGAATTTCTCCCAGATCATTTTCCAGGTAATAATCCATGATTACAATGTCGGTGTCTTTTTCAAGATGCTGCAGGGCAGACTCTGCCAGCTGAAATATCTTGACATCGTAATTCAGGCCAATCTCCTCACGTGTCATATGATTCTTCAGGTTCTTTTCCAGAATAGCGGCATAATAAATGTCGTCTTCTATGATCAGTACCTTTAAACTCTTTGTAAGCTCCATATCGGTGTTATTCACTATGCCAACTGATATGCAACTGATATACCAATAAGTTAATTGATTGATAGTGAGGGTATAACGAAATTTTAGAGGGCAGTAAATTTTTGCAAAATGAAAATTTTTTGCAAAATGAAAGGTTATTCCTCCTTTTTCAGGATCCTGTAAATGGTGGAATAGCTGATGTCAAGTTCGCGTGCAGCTTCCTTGATATTGTCGTCGTGCTTTTTCAGGTAGAGCTTGATAATGTTAAATGTGTGTTCACGCAATGTGAGTCCTTCCATCGGCGGTTCGTACAGTTCATCATTTTTCCGAAAGTTGATGTCATCGGCCAGAATCTGTTGCCCGTCAGACATAACCGTGGCCAGCTCCATCACAGATCTGAGTTCACGAACGTTTCCAGGGTAATTATGACTCATTAGCTTTTTCTTAGCCTCCGGGTGAATTGCGGGGACGGGTTTTCCGTTGTTTTTACTGAATTGATTCACAAAATATTCTGCCAGAAGAATGATATCCTTATCGCGGTTCCTCAGCGGGGGCATTTCTATGGTAAGTCCGAACAGCCTGTAATAAAGATCTTCCCTGAACCGTCCTTCTTTTACCTCTTTGAACAAGTCCCTGTGTGTAGCAACTATAATTCGACAGTCGATAGCTACGGGTTTGTTACTGCCGATTCGCACGATCTCCTTTTCCTGCAAAACTCTCAGCAACTTGACCTGCAGATTTGGATCCATTTCTCCAATTTCATCCAGGAAAAGGGTTCCTTTATCGGCTTCCTCAAACTTTCCAACCCTTCTGAAGCTGGCCCCGGTAAATGCTCCTTTTTCATGGCCGAACAATTCACTTTCGATGAGCTCTGCAGGAATGGCGCCCATGTTCACTGCGACAAACGGATGGCCGGCCCTGTTGGAATTATAATGAATGGCCTTCGCTGCTAATTCCTTTCCAGTACCCGTTTCACCGGTAATGGTTACCGTAATATTACTGTCTACAGCCTTGGTGAGCAGTTTGAATATATGCTTGATGGGCTCACTGTCGCCAATTATTGCTGTGCCAAAATCGTATTTCTTCTGAACTTCCTGTTCGAGTGTGGCTACCCGTCGTTTCAGCGAGGAATGATTACGGATATGCTGAATTGTATTGAGAAGACGGTCACGGATATCCCGGGTTTTTACAATATAATCATAGGCTCCCATTGTCAGGAGCTCCACGGCCGTTTCTATTTTATCCTGTTCTGAAATAATGATCACTTCGGCTTCCGGACAAAGCTGACGTGTCCTTTTTAACAATTCATTTCCCTCCATATCCGGCAAACGGTAATCCAGGGTAACCACATCCGGACAATTTGCCAGGGATTTCAGAAAATCTGTGGCATTACTGAATTTACGGACGGTAAAATCAGGATTCAGCGAAAGTGTATGCGCGAGAAGTTCGCGATACCATTCATCATCTTCAACCACATAAATAGTAAAGGCAGCCATGCGATGCTAAAATAGTGAATAATCTGAATTACCCCCTAAGGGTTGAGCAACCCTATTTTAGCCGGTCTGTCAGAAGTACAGTCAGATTGTCTTCCAGGTCCCGGTCCTTTTGCAGGAATTCGCTGGCGCCCGATGAAATAAGGTCCTGCTTAAACATGGACCAGTCTTCCTGCTGGGAAACGATCAGGATGTACGCATCCGGAACCGTTTTATGAATATCCGAGAGGAGGTCATAAGCTGTGGATGTGATATCATTGCATGAATCAAGGTAGAAATCCAGTAAAATAACGGATGGATTCAGATGAAGATGCGCCATACACGCTTCCCCGCTTTCGAACGATTGAATCGTAACAGGTATCTGAGCTTTTGTTGAAATTCTCTTTACGAAAGCAGTTAATAATCCATTGAAATATGCGTCGTCATCAACGACAAAGATCAGATTGTTTTTGGTTGGAATCATAATGCCGAACTTGCCTGTCGCTCCGTGAATTTACGTAATTCCTCTTCAACAAGCGGATACATCTGATCCATTTCCCTGCATAGTTTTTTATGATCTGTTAAAACATCCTCCATCTGTTCGTCTTCTGCCGCGTGTTCCATATGACGAAGCAATTCAACAATTTCAACAAAGCCCAGGTGCCTGCAGGGAGGGATCATTTTATGGGTGAGCGATCTGATGTGTTTCAGATCCGTATTCTCGACTGCTTCTTGCAGCTGCGCAAAATCCGAACGGCTATTCTTGAGAAAAATACCGAGCATATTGATCACGAATGAATCATCCCCGTTGGCGAGGTTGATGAGATCTGTCATGTCCAGATGAGGGGATGCGTCTGGAATGGGCCCTTCCGGAGTATTGTTCAGATACCGGGAGAGCGTGTTGTACATATCTTTTTGTGTAAACGGTTTGAGCAACATACCGTTCATGCCAGCACCTTCACTGGCCTGTTGTTCCTTCGGTGATGCGCCGGCTGTGAGTGCGATGATGGGCGTATCCCTGTTGAGGCTGTTAGAATTTCTTATGTTAGCGGCGGCTTCAAGTCCGGTCATCCCGGGCATTTGTATATCCATCAATATCAGGTCAAAATATTCCTTCGAAGCAAGGTGCACGGCTTCCGTACCATCTGAAGCAAGCGTCACAGAAAGGTTCCATTTTTGTAGGATGGTTTCGACCAGTTCCCGGTTGAACTCCTGGTCATCAACCGCGAGAATATGCTGACCGCCGAAGGAAGGAATGATATCCTGTTGTTTTTGTTCCGGTATGTCTTTTTGATCTCCTTTTCGGTAGTGCAGGGTGATCGTAAAAGTTGTGCCTTCCCCGGGTTTTGATGCCACATGGATATTTCCATCGTGTGCTGCCGTGATTTTTCTTACAATAGATAATCCCAGACCGGTTCCTCCATATTCCCGGGCTGTGGAGGTGTCGGCCTGTGCAAATTCCTTAAAGATCTGGTTGATCTTGTCCTGCGGAATTCCCACCCCTGTATCTGTTACCTCCAGGATTACTTTTACACTCTCATTCCCATTCCCATTCCCATTCCCATTCTCATTCTCATTCTCATTCTCATTCTCATTCTCATTCTCCTTCTCCTTCTCAGCAAGTAACCGAATTTCAATGCCGCCTTCACGCGTGAATTTCAATGCGTTGCTTACCAGGTTAATAATGATCTGATTAAACCGGACAGGATCCCCGATGAGCACCGGCGGAAAATCAGGAGCAATGGTTGCTTTCAGATATAACTTTTTATCCTTTGCCTGCTGCATGAAAAGATCCGCAATTTCCTGGGTCTCTCTGGCCGGATTAAAGCCCACCTGTTCAAGTCTCACTTCACCGGATTCAAGTTTAGCGTAATCCAGGATGTCGTTTAAGAGCTGCAGTAAATGCTGACCGGATCGCTGGATTTTATTCACATGGTTTTTTTGAGTCGGGTTGAGCGGGGAAGCTTCCAGTTGCTCGGTAAACCCAATCACGGCATTAAGCGGAGTCCTGATCTCATGGCTCATATTAGACAAAAAGTCTTCTTTCACGCGTGCCAGCTTTTCTGCCTTGTCCTTTGCCCGGGCAAGCTCTTCGCGATTTCGCTGATTTCGGCTAATATCGTTGAAAATGATTAGTAAAAGTCCGGCAAATACGATCAATGCCAGGACCATGATGGTACTGATCGTTGTCTTTGCATTTTCTGAAGCCGTTGTCAGAAGCTGTGTGCGGTCTGCGGTCAGTCCGAGATCAATTTTCTCAAATTCATCAACTACCGAACGGATTTCATCCATCACACGGTTGTCCCTGCGGGTTAAAGATTGTTCCCGTTGTTTGCGAAGCTGCGCTGTCTGATAGGCTTCCTGGCTGATTCTTGTCAATGCCTCATCGACCTGTTCGGAACTAAGATCCTGCCGCACGGTATCTCCGAACAGGGAATCGCTCGGAGTTGTATTATTACGGTTGTTGCCAAACAGTTTCTTCCAGATACTGGAATTGTTTTCGCTCTCAGGGTCCAGATCGCGAATGGTGCTTAGCTCTTCCGGGACTTCTTTTTTCTTCAAAATCTCGATATCGGCACGCACACGTTGAAGTACACTGCTGTCCTTTCCTGTCTCCTTGATTTCTATGAGTTGGCGAAGAATGTCAAATTTATTTTCGATCAGGGAATCAAGCTCTTCCAGTAAAAGGATCTGACTGCTATCGGCGGTCAGGGTTCTTAATTCAATCAGCTTGCTGTCAATATTGTATGCAGCATCACCGAATGAAGACAGGGAATTTCGGTTTTCTGTGATGGTATAGGTGCGAACACTGCTTTCAGCATCAAGCAGATCCTGAAAAACTTCTTTGAGTACATTCAGCTTACGGTTCGGTTCGGAAGCCTCTTCTATTGATCTGATGGAATTATTGATGGAAGTCCGCCCCAGTATTCCAACGACTACCAGCGTAACGAGTGCCAGGACAAATAAAAGGAGGACTTTTCGTTTCATAAATTCCGATTCACAATTCGTTCACAAATATCTTCATGATATTAACGATTTCATTGCATTTCATTGTCCGCGATCGGCGAAAAACAAGTAATTTTCAGGACAGATGTAATGTATTAAAATGAAATCTCTGATATGGCAATAAACGTAAAATTGCTCAAAAAAATTTGCGAGGCACCGGGAGTGCCGGGATATGAGCAGCGAATCCGAAGGATGATTATCGATGAAGTAACACCGCTGGTCGATGAGTGTCATGTGGACAATATGGGTAACATTATCACTATTAAAAAGGGTAAGTCCTCAGACAAGCGCGCAATGGTTGCGGCCCATATGGATGAGATAGGCTTCATGGTGACTCATATCGATGATAAAGGGTTTGTAAGGTTTACTACGCTGGGGGGCTTTGATCCCAAAACCCTGACCGCACAGCGCGTGATCATACATGGGAAGAAGGATGTGATTGGAGTGATGGGCACTAAACCGATCCATGTTATGTCGGCCGAGGAGCGTACCAAGATGCCAAAAACCACCGATTTTTACATTGATCTGGGAATGGAAAAGAAGGATGTGGAAAAGGTGGTTTCCATTGGTGATCCAATTACGCGCGAACGGGAACTTATTGAGATGGGAGATTGTGTTAATTGTAAGTCGATCGATAACCGTGTTTCTGTTTTTGTGCTGATCGAAACGCTCAGAAAAATAAAAACTACGCCGTTCGATGTTTATGGTGTTTTTACCGTGCAGGAAGAAGTAGGAATCAGAGGTGCCAATGTTGCCGCCCATACGATCAATCCGGATTTTGGGTTTGGTTTAGATACCACGATAGCCTTTGATCTGCCCGGTGCACAGCCCCATGAAAAAGTAACATCACTAGGGCATGGTACGGCCATCAAGCTGATGGATGCCAGTGCCATATGTGATTACAGGATGGTGGACTACATGAAGAAAACGGCCGACAAGAATAAGATTAAGTGGCAGCCTGAAGTGCTTACAGCAGGGGGAACGGATACGGCAGGTGTTCAGCGAATGGGTAAGAACGGTTCAATTTCCGGAGCAATTTCAATTCCAACCCGGCACCTGCACCAGGTAATTGAAATGGCTCATAAAAAGGATATTGAAAGCAGTATCAAGCTATTGGGTAAGTGTCTGGAATCACTGGATACCTATGATTGGGAGCATAAATAGAAGATAATGAATTGGCGATTTGCACTGGTAGTAATTTTCGTTCTGGGCAGCGTAGAGCTCAATGCCCAGCGTGTAGGAAATCCGATATTGCTAACCGGGGTTGTGATGGATGCCGATCAGCAAAAAGCATTGCCGTACGTGAATATCCAGCTTGGAGGTACGGTTTACGGAACTGCCAGTGATTCCAACGGCTATTTTTCAATTTTTATTAATCCGGGTGATACACTGCGATTCACTTCAATCGGATATCGCCCGGCCTATTTTGTCATGCCTTATGAGGTTTCGAATAAGCGGTATTCGTTGATCCAGTTAATGTGGCAGGAATCGATTCTGCTTCCGGAAGTGGTGGTTTTTCCATGGCCAACGCTGGATCATTTCAAGGATGCTTTTCTGGATGCGGAATTGCCTGTAACGCAGGATGATATTGTTCGTGAATTTCAAGCGGATGTGCGGCAGGAGGTAAAAGCGAATCAGCTCACTGAATATGAAGCGGATCAGCAACGGTATCAGCGATTGTATGAGCTGAATCTGATATTTCCGCCCAATAATTTTCTTAACCCCATGCGCTGGTCTAATTTCATCAGGGATGTGGGTAAGAAAGAGTAATCAGATTGCCTTTCCAATCACAATGCCGCCAAAAATCATCAGTATGCCGATGGCAAAACTGGCGACAGTATAGCCGGCCAGCTGCAGATATTCCTGGTTGTTGAACATATTCCAGTTCTCCAGCGCAAACGTTGAAAAAGTGGTAAAGCTTCCACAAAATCCGACTGCGAAAAACAACCGCGCAATATTCGTTTCCGCACCTCTTATCAGGAAATATCCAATGAAAATCCCCAGGACAAAGCTTCCCAACATGTTTACCGTGAAGGTTGCCAATGGCATATTCCGTTCTTTTTCCAGCCATATATAAAATAAATACCGGCAGATACTGCCAGCAAAACCACCCAGGCCAACAACGAGTAAATTTTTAATCATAGTTAAATTCGGATTTGTTTACCGGCGCATTTGGATTTCAGGTATTTGAGGGTCTCTTTGTACCTGGAATGTTCCTGCATCGAGATATCAAGTGTCTTGTGTGTTGAATGTTTGATCTGAAGTTCACGGTAAGTGCCGGAAGCCGTTTTAATTGATTCCTCCTTCCAGGAAATGATCTCTTTCACTGAAAATTCGGTGTGCCTCATTCTAACCGGGTAATGCACGTGTATTTTACCTTTTCCTATGCTGATCCTTTTATAGGACCAGAGCGTTCTGATTAATATGGCAGTTCCAAGTGGTAAAAACAGAATGGCCAGGACATACTTGTACCACGCGGCATGTACATCGTTGATGAGTCCGAATAAACCATAGATGCCACCGGCCATCGATATCAGGACAAACAATCCGATTGATATCAGCGTGCTTGATTTGGGTTTTACCAAAATCATAGTTAAAGGTACATTTTTCCCCTGAATTCTTTTTTAAAGTACAGTGAGTAAGCTTTGGCGAACTAAGGCGCCCATGCTTTCGCATTTAAGAAATTCCTTGTTCCGGTAATGTTGTGCAAGGTCCTTGCGCAATGACTTTACATTTTCAGGCGGGGCCAGCGTATCCGCGGTCATCACATCGAGCAGCTCGTCGATCACTTCGCGACCTGCTTTCAGCCTGTTAGCAATGAGTGAACGTTCTTCTTTCTGGTATTGCTTCACTGTTTCGGGGGTCAGGCAATGAAGACCTACCTCGATCAACGCATTATTCTGCTTAAAATATTGGGGCAGGTAGATGGATTTTCTTCCTTCATAGGACTGCTGGTCAAAGTCAATCGCCCGGATCCGATATACCACATCTTCAAAATCCGGTGTGATGTCCACGACGAAATTACTCGAATGCATATCGCCCAGCAGTCGGATAAAACAACGCTCGTTAAATTTTACAAATTCCTTGCTCAGTCGGGTGGCATTCAGATGCTGGTCGTTCAGATAGGTCTTAATGAACTGGTCTCCGGGAATTCCAATGATATGTTCCTCTATCAGCGTATTCTCATGCACGAGATAGCTGATCCTGTTCGGGGATAGCAGGTGTTCGAGTTCCAGGCCATAAATACGGGAAGCATCGGCATTTTTGATATAGAAGTAATCAAAGTTGTCATTGATGCGGTTTACCACCCGAACCCGGAAGGGCTGTGTGTTTCCATAAATACACAGGTCGATGCGGTCAATAAAAAGGTGCTCCATAACCGACATATCTCCGTCGGCCTTCAAAAGGGCGTAAATCTTTTTTACGCTGTTATGGATTGCCTTCATGTCATCCTGTGAGTAGATAACCGTTTCCCACAGGGTATCATGGTCATTCTTGTCTATTAATGGTAGCGAATTATCGTACCGGAGAAGATCGGTATAGGTAATGGGCAAATCGGCTTCCCGTCCATTATGGATGAGATAACCGCGGAGACCCCGGCTGATCGGATAGGGTATTTTCTTTTTGGAGATAACGGCCATGTGACATAAATACAAAAATCCGGCCGCATTGTAAAGTGTCGGGGAATGAATAGGGCGGAGGTTTGTGTTCGCCCCCGCCCTGAGAAACTGTTATTGCATTACTGCGACTTCGGCAGTTTTTACGGTCTTGATAATGCGACCCGCAACTTTGTACGGGTCTGCATTGGACGCAGGACGCCGATCTTCCAGCCATCCCCTCCAGCCGTTTTCAACCGTTCCGATTGGAATCCGGATGGAGGCGCCACGGTCTGAAACCCCATAGCTGAACTTGTCTATGGATTGCGTTTCATGCGCTCCGGTAAGACGCTGGTGGTTGTCTGCACCATATACCTCAATATGCTCGTGCTTAACGGGCTCAAATGCCTGGCAGATTACGTCATATACATCCTTTGAGCCGGCTTCACGTAATGTGGAATTCGAGAAATTGGCGTGCATGCCCGATCCATTCCAGTCACCTTTTACAGGTTTCGGGTGCCAGTTCACCGACAGACCGTATTTTTCTGCAGTCCTTTCCAGCAGGTAACGTGCAATCCATACCTGGTCACCGGCACTCTTTGCACCTTTTGAAAAAACCTGGAATTCCCATTGTCCAGTTGCCACTTCCGCATTGATTCCCTCAACGTTGATACCGGCTTCAAGGCAAAGGTCCAGGTGTTCTTCAATGATTTCCCTGCCGTATGCGTTGGTTGCTCCAACTGAACAGTAGTAAGGACCCTGCGGACGGGGATATCCTGCTTCAGGAAATCCAAAGGGCAGATTTGCGGATGGGTTCCAGAGGAAATATTCCTGTTCAAATCCAAACCAGAAATCATTATCATCATCATCAATGAGGGCACGACCATTGGTGATGTGGGGCGTGCCATCCGGATTCAGAACCTCGGTCATCACCAGGTAGCCATTGGTGCGTGCCGGGTCCGGAAAACAAGCAACAGGCTTCAGCAGACAATCTGATGAATGGCCTTCTGCCTGTTGGGTGGAGCTTCCATCGAAACACCACATCGGGCAATCTTCTACGTTGCCACTGAAATTTGAAACGATTTTTGTTTTGCTGCGAAGTCCCTGGGTTGGCGCGGTGCCATCAAGCCAGATGTACTCAAGTTTTGATTTTATCATGATTTAAGATGTTAGTGGTTCAAATTTTACCCCAAAAATAATATTTAGATATATAAATTTTAATTATAGGGTAAAAAAATAACCTGTTATATAAAATTACGATATGTAAACTGTCAATTAAGGTCATTTTCGATCTTAGAATGCGTAAACAGCGGCTAATGTAATTTGTGAAGCCTGTGCAACGGCCGCTTCATTGGAATCCATAAAAGCATCGAAGGATACGTTATCAAGTCGGACTTCCCCGATAAAGCGGAAATTTTTGTAGGAATAATTCGCGGTAACGGTACTCGCAAATACACTTTCGGATTCCGAGATAACCGTACCGGATTCGGTGGTTGCTTCCTTATAGGAGAAGAACTCTTCACGTAATCCAATCGAAAACGCTTCACTTATTGAGAACTGGGGATACAGGGCGACGCCGGTGTATCCGCCTTTTTCATCACCGGCAATTGAATAGTCCGCCGCATTCAGTCCGAGGTAAAACTTCTCGCTGATCTGGAAGCCGGTGGTGAGATCAAAGATTGTTCCTGAAGGAGAGCCCGTAACCATATTCAGGTAGACCGACCAGCCCTCGACCGGCTGGATAAAGATCTGCGCTCCAAAATCACTAACACCGTTTTCGTCGTTGTATACATTCCAGTCATTGAATATACCCACCATGATCGCGAAATTATCGCTGATGGTGATATCGGCCTTCAGACCGGAATTCTGGAACGGACCGTTTGTAAAAAGGTAGGAAGTTGAGTAGTTAAAGTTGCCCACAGGTGAAATCACTTCATAGCCAACAAATGTTCCCATGTAGCCGGCCGTAAGAGAAAGCACATCATTGAATGCGTAGCTTACATACAGGTTTTGGATGCCCACAATGGCTCTTTCTTCGTCGCCCAGATCAAAAAGCGGGATCGATTTAAAACTTCTGGGTCCAAACGACAGTTCTCCGACAAAGCTGGCCTTTCCTAGTGTCTGACTGAGGGCCACGTCAACCATTCCAATCGAAATTGAGTTGCGATCATCGGCAAAGGAAGTTCCGATATTATCCTGTCCGGAAAAATCGTAGGTATAGTAGGTATCTACGGAGCCGGAAATGGTGAGCGAGTCTTTTTTATCCTGACCGAAGGAAGAGAGAAAGGTAAAAGTCAGGCACAGGGTGAGTAGTAAATGTACATTTTTCATGTAATTTTGGGTTAAGGTTAATGAAGAGTTAACTGCAGGCTCGCCGGAAGATGTTGCAGCAGTTCCGGTGAGCCTTATTTTTTCTTATTGATCGTAGGTGATTGTATAACCACGGATTCCATGTTCGTGTGAATCGAGTCCTTCGCGTTCATGCTGTTCAGACACCCGGATTCCGATGGTATATTTCAGAATGGTAAAAATGATGTAAGCCGATATGAATGCAGCGGCTCCACAGACGAGTACACCTTTCAGCTGAGGCCAGAACGCCATGTCATTTCCGTCACCGTCGATGCCGAAAATTCCTACTGCCAGCGTTCCCCATATTCCGCATGTCAGGTGTACCGAAACTGCTCCGACGCAATCATCCAGTTTGAATTTGTCAAGGGTAATCGCGGAGAGTACGACAAGGATGCCTGCTACCAGGCCCACAAAACAGGCCCATCCAGGACTGATCACATCGGCACCAGCGGTAATCCCCACAAGTCCGGCCAGAATCCCATTCAGTACCATGCCCAGGTCAAGGCGTTTAAATACAACGTATCCGGTAATGAAACCGCCCAAAGCCCCGGTACAGGCCGCCAGACAGGTTGTTACGAGTACATAGGATACAATAGCCGGATCAGCGCTGAGCACGGATCCACCGTTAAATCCAAACCATCCAAACCACAGGAGGAATACCCCGATCACGGCCAAAGGAACACTGGAGCCGGGTTTGTCGATGACTTTTCCGTCGACATATTTGCCCAGTCGCGGACCGATGATCATGATGCCTGCCAGGGCACCCCAGCCACCTACCGAATGCACAAGTGTTGATCCGGCAAAATCATAGAATCCGGCTGCATCCAGTGCGCCCGCACCCCATTTCCAGCTTCCGATAACCGGATAAACCAACCCAACAAATATGATGGTGAAGATGAGGTATGCTGATATCTTAATGCGCTCTGCTACCGCACCCGATACGATGGTCGCCGCAGTAGCGGCAAACATGGCCTGAAAGAGGAAGTCGGTCCAGTACGTATAACCCGCTGAGGCATATTCCACCGTATTTCCATTTTCCGGAAGACTTAACGGGAACCCGCCAAATCCGAACCAGCCCGGCTCTGCAAATCCCGGATACATCAGGCTGAAGCCAATCAGGTAATACGTGAGAATTCCAATGATTGGGGTTAACGTGTTTTTAAAGAGTACGTTTACGGTATTTTTAGCTTGGGTGAAGCCAGCTTCGACACCAGCAAAGCCCAGGTGCATAATGAATACAAGGGCGGTAGCCAGCATCATCCATACGTTGTTGGCAGTAAACAACGCCTGTGTTCCATCACTGATGGTCTGACTCACTTCCGCTGTTTCCAGAACAGCAGCTGTTCCTGCATCTCCAAGGATACCGGATAATTGTACACTAAGATCGAGTGTAAATAGTTCTCTCATAATATTTTATTTCTTGTTAGTGGTATAAGGCAGAATAAAATATGCCTGAATCTGCGGGCAAGAAAATAATGTTTTGAGAGATAAGGAAATTATTGATGATAAAAAATAACCCTGTTTCTTGAAAAATTTACAATTTATTATGCTTATAGGTTAATTAAATGCCATTATACTTCAGATAATTGTAATGATATTCCAATATAGGGTATAAAATGACCCTCGTTTGTGAAAAATTAATAATTTTTTGAAAATAATTTCGCATTGAAACAATTGTCCTAAAATTTTGTTTTCGCCTAAAAAAAAATACCCATTTGTTACATGGGCATTCAATTTTATAGAGGTGTGGGTTAAAAAATACCCGGTTCTGTGAATTAATCAGTCTTATTGAACTGCTTTGCTTTCATTAATAGCTGTAAGCATTTTTTCCTTTACTTCGTTAATCCGGATCAATTCTTCACGGTAATAGTTTATCTGTGCATCGGGATCCTCGCTGAATTTATCGCGGTCGAATGAACGCATCCATTCCATCATGGATTCGTCTGCTGAATTCAGGTTGCTGATTGTTTCACGCAGCATGATAATACGGGCGGAATCATTCTCAGAATTGATCATTTCCTGAATACGGCCCTTTTCTTTCATGATATCGTCCATTTTGGGCATGACCTCATCATGAACGGCCATTACTTCGTTAAACAAATCTTCAGACGGATTACTGCATCCGGAAAACAGGACCAAAGAAATAAAAAGTAATATGTATTGTGTTCGCATGGGAAATGACTTTTGATCAAAATTACCTAATAAATGCTGTAGTCGCGTAACGAAAGTTACAATCCTTGCCGGCCTTCGTTACAAAGTCTGGTTCTCGCTCGCCATGGTTCGTTGCCGGGCTATTCTCCGCATTGCTTTCTGGTGGATGATCTCTCCAACTTTATGATTATTGCTTTTTGATTCCAGCCATGAAATAATATCGAAATACATGAATGCCCTTCGTTCGTAGGGGTTATGCTGCAGGGGAACCAGCTGGTCGCGCAGTTCATTGAATGCTTCCATTAATTCTTCTTCGGATAAGTGGGCATCCAATTTTTTCAGAAAACTGAGGATATACTTTTGAAAGGAGTACAGGTCCTTCTTTCGAAGCAGGAAGCGGTATGTCGACCGGATGTAATAATCTATGACATCTGTATTGCCCAGTTCATAGTGACTGATCAGACTTAATATCCGCGCGAAAGAGTGAATATCTTCACGCAGATCAATATTTTCGGAAGTGAAAATCCGGTTCAGCCAACGGATGCAGTTCCCATATTTCTGATCCCCGAAATAAAGACAGGCCACCTTGTAAAAAAGTATGATGCGTGAATGATTGTCTAGTTGCCTGATAAAAGGCTCAAGGAGCGGTTCAATTTTTTCGATCAAAGAAACACCATGGCCGAAATCGCCCAGCATAAAGATTCGGTTGAATTCATGCACGTACGTATATTTATACAGGCGCATCCGGATGTTTTCATTCATTGTATGCCTTGGATAATGGCGGATTTCCCTGAGCCTTCTGCTGGTTTCAACAAAATCATCGTAGGAATACATCTTGTACTGGGCAATCATCAGTGTATTGATCGCACTCAGGTAATCATTGGTCCGTGAGTAGCGGATCTCCTTATGCTCATCGAAAAGATCAAGCCACTTGCGGGCGTATTTGAGTCCGCTGTCAAAATCCTGGATAAATGAATAATACCCGGAAAGTAATTGATAAAGGCTTAGTTTTTCCGTAAGCGAGAGTTCTTGCTCAATAAAATCAGGCAGTTCCTTTTCAAAAAGTCGTTGGATGTGATTATAATCACTCTGATTTCGGATAAATCCGATTCTGTAATAGATTGCGTTCAGTCGGGCAGCCAGGTTGGTGAACTTGTTTACATTGTTGATACGTTCATTCACCTGCTGAACCTCCCGCACGATGCGGTTCACCCGCTGCTCATTACCGGCACCAACCGTTTGGGTAAGTATATTCTTTTCCCACTTAAGAATTTCGAGCTGCAACTCCAGGTTGTCGATGCTGCCAACCTTTTTACGGGCTTTTTTTAATATCTGAACACATTGGTCGTATAAACCCCGGTTAAAGAGGATCTGCACATGATCGATCATCTCGCGTATCTGGATCTCAAGTGAGTGGGACTGACTGTACTGACGCATACACTGAAGTACACGCTGATACAGATGAGCCTTGAGGTTGGAGATCTGTGTTGGAGAAATATCCGGAATAGAATTCAGAAGTGCTTCCTCATCGTACTCAGTTTGTTCAGAAAGCCCGTTAAATAAAAGAATGAATTTCTTTTCCGAAGACCCGTTGCGCGAAGCCCACACATTGAAATATCTTCTTTCAGCTGGTTTCATGGTTTGAACAAGCGAATGCAATGCTGTGGATTTTGATCTTGCCATCGTAATAAATATGACGAAAAATATCTTTTAAGCCGTATAATAATCAATATTATTGATTCAGGAATCGTAAATATAATACTTTTTGGCATTTACTTCCGTTGCGGGTAACCATACCTTTGATTTTGACCAAATTAGTAAGTATGGCTACAGAGAACAGAATTTACATTTTTGATACCACGTTGCGGGATGGTGAACAGGTGCCCGGGTGCGGACTCACCAAGAAGGAAAAGGTACGTCTTGCCCAGGCACTGGAGGATTTAGGGGTAGACATAATTGAGGCGGGTTTTCCGATAAGCAGTCCGGGAGATTTCGAAGCTGTGAAGTCTGTTGCCGAAGTGATTCGTAATTCATCTGTTTGTGCCTTATCGAGGGCAGTTGAGCAGGACATTGTTACTGCAGCCAGGGCGATTGAAAATGCGGTTCGTCCACGTATCCATACAGGAATCGGTACTTCCGATCAGCATGTTTTTACCAAGCTTCGTACAACCCGCGACCGGATCCTTGAAAAGGCGCATTTCTGTGTTAGCACGGCTAAAAAGTATGTGGATGACGTTGAATTTTATGCGGAAGATGCCGGCAGAACAGAGAACAGCTTTTTGGCCCAGGTGATTCAGGAGGCCGTGAATGCTGGTGCTACAGTAGTAAACATTCCTGATACGACGGGCTACTGCCTGCCTTCGGAATACGGTCAAAAAATTAAATACCTGATTGATCATGTGAAGGGCATCGAGAATGTGATTATATCTACACATTGCCACAATGATCTCGGACTTTCTACTGCCAACAGTGTGGAGGCCATACAGCAGGGTGCCCGTCAGGTGGAATGTACCATCAACGGAATTGGTGAAAGGGCTGGAAACACTTCGCTCGAGGAGGTTGTAATGATCCTCAAAAAACACAATTGGCTCAACTACACCACCGGAATTCACACAGAAAAGCTTTATTCCATGAGCCGGCTAATCTCGGAAACCATGAATATGCCGGTTCAGCCTAATAAGGCAATCGTCGGAGCAAATGCATTTGCGCACTCTTCCGGGATTCATCAGGACGGTGTCATTAAAAACAGGGATAATTATGAAATCATCGATCCTGCAGAAGTAGGAGTTAATAAATCTTCCATCATACTTACCGCGCGGAGTGGTCGTGCCGCCCTGAATTTCCGCCTCGGTCAACTGGGTATCCAGCTTGCCCGCCCGGAGCTTGAATCTGCCTATGAAGAATTTTTGGCTGTCGCAGACCAGGTTTCTGTGGTTGAAGACGAGCATTTGCAGGAAATCGTAGCGAAACTTCAAGACGTAGCCTGATTTATGGGAAAGACACTTTTTGACAAGGTGTGGGACCGTCATGTTGTGGAGGTTATTCCCGACGGCCCGCAAGTCGTATATATCGATACGCATTTTATCCATGAAGTAACGAGTCCGCAAGCCTTTGCCGGATTACGAAAACGGGGAATCGGCGTTTTTCGTCCGAAACAAACCGTCGCAACCGCTGATCACAATGTTCCTACGATCGACCAGCATTTGCCGATTCGCGATGCCTTATCCAGGCATCAGGTTGACACCCTTATAAAGAACTGTGAAGCATTTGGGGTTGAATTATACGGGCTCGGGCATCCTTACCAGGGAATCGTGCATGTTATCGGACCTGAACTGGGAATCACACAACCCGGAATGACTATCGTTTGCGGAGACAGCCATACGTCTACGCATGGGGCATTTGGAAATATTGCATTTGGAATCGGAACAAGTGAGGTGGAACAGGTACTGGCAACCCAGTGCATTCTCCAAACAAAGCCAAAGAAAATGAAGATCGAAGTAAACGGATCACTGCGCTCCGGTGTACTGTCGAAGGATATCATACTTCATATCATTTCGAAAATCAGTACCAGCGGCTGTACGGGTCATTTTGTGGAATTTGCCGGATCAGCGATCCGCAGCCTTTCCATGGAAGCGCGTATGACCATCTGTAATATGAGCATTGAAATGGGTGCCCGGGGTGGTATGATCGCTCCGGATGAAACAACCTTTGAGTATATGAAGGGACGAACATTCGCACCGAAGGGCGCAGAGTGGGACCGCAAAGTAGCGGAGTGGCGCGAGCTGTTTACAGATGACGATGCTGTTTTCGACAAGGTTCACACATTTAATGCCGGCGAAATCGAACCCATGATCACCTATGGTACAAACCCGGCCATGGGAATCGGCATTACCCAGCGAATTCCGGAAATGGAAGGAAATAAGGAAGATACCACCCTGAAAAAGGCGCTGAAATACATGGATTTATCAGCCGGAGCACCCTTACTCGGACAGCGAATTGATTACGTATTTATTGGAAGCTGTACGAACTCCCGGATTGAAGATCTTCGCCTGGTGGCAGACCTGGTTAAAGGGCGTAAAAAGGCGGATCACGTGACAGCATTGATCATACCAGGTTCGAGACAGGTAGAGGAACAGGCGAAAAGCGAGGGCCTTGACAAGGTACTTGAGTCGGCGGGGTTCGAACTCCGTCAGCCGGGATGTTCGGCCTGTTTGGGCATGAATGAGGACAAGGTTCCGGACGGGAAATATTGCGTTTCCACGTCAAACAGAAATTTTGAGGGCCGGCAGGGTCCTGGTGCGCGTACCATGCTGGCGAGTCCGCTCACAGCTGCAGCAGCTGCACTCAATGGATATATTTCGGATGTGAGAGAATTAATGACTAATGGATAAGTTCAGGAAAATAGAATCTACCGTTGTTCCGTTGCCGCTGGAGAATGTTGATACGGATCAGATAATTCCCGCAAGGTTTTTAAAAGCCACAACACGGGAAGGTTTTGGCGATAATCTTTTCCGAGACTGGCGGTACAAATCAGATGGAACGCCGAATCAGGATTTTATTCTGAACCAGGATAATATCAAAGGAGAAATACTGGTAGCGGGAAAGAATTTCGGATGTGGCAGCAGCAGGGAGCACGCGGCCTGGGCTATCTATGATCATGGCTTCAAGGTGGTGGTTTCAAGTTTCTTTGCAGATATATTCAGAAATAATGCATTGAACAACGGACTTCTTCCCGTGCAGGTTTCAGAAGAATTCCTGGACAGGATCTTCCTGGAAAGGGAACGGGATGAAGACCTGAGGGTCACGGTAAACCTCGAAGAACAACTGATCACACTGGAATCAACAGGTGAAAGCGAGGAATTCGATGTGAATCCCTATAAGAGATACTGCCTCATTAACGGATATGATGATATCGATTATTTGCTCAGCAAACGGGAAGCAATTGAGGAATTTGAAAAGAACAGATCATGAATAAGAAAATAGCCGTGTTGTCGGGTGATGGTATCGGTCCGGAAGTAACTCACCAGGCCGTTCAGGTACTGGAATCGGTTGCCGACAGATTTGGCCATCAATTTATTTTTGAAGAGGCCCTCATTGGCGCATGTGCCATTGACCAGACCGGGGATCCATTCCCACAAGATACAGAACAGGTTTGCCGTAATGCTGATGCCATTTTGTTCGGTGCGATCGGCCATCCTAAATACGATAATGATCCCTCCGCAAAGGTACGCCCCGAACAGGGTTTGCTGGCGATGCGTAAAAAATTAGGATTATATGCCAATGTAAGACCTGTCACCAGCTATGAAGCGCTGGAGGACAAGTCTCCATTGAAAAATGAAATTGTGCACGGGACAGATTTTGTGGTCTTTCGTGAACTTACCGGAGGCATTTATTTCGGTGAGCCGCGTGGACGTACAGAAAATGGCGCAACAGCTTTTGATACCTGTGTTTACAGTCGTCACGAGATCGAGCGCATTGCACATCAGGCATTTCAGGCGGCTCAGAAAAGAGGTAAGCATCTGACCCTGGTGGATAAAGCAAATGTACTCGCAACCTCGAGACTATGGCGGGAAGTCGTGAAATCTATGGCAGCCGGGTATCCTGATGTTGAGCTTGACTTTATGTTTGTTGATAATGCGGCGATGAAAATTATTCTGAATCCGGGATTCTTCGACGTGATTCTTACCGAGAATATGTTTGGAGATATCATCACAGACGAAGCCAGTGTTCTTGCGGGTTCGTTGGGCATGCTTCCTTCAGCAAGCACAGGTGACTCCTATGCATTGTACGAACCGATTCATGGTTCCTACCCTGAGGCAGCCGGAAAGAATATAGCGAACCCTGTAGGCGCGATCCTGTCGGCAGCCATGTTACTGGAATATTCATTTGATATGCTGGAAGAAAGTGCTGCAATTCGCGAGGCTGTAGCCGCTTCTATTACTGAAGGAATCGTCACTTCGGATATCGATGCGTCTTCCACGTATGGCACAACAGAGGTTGGTGCGCATATTATTTCACTGCTGAAATCTTCAGTTTCCCTTAAATCCTAGAAATATGCAGCATTTAGTTTGTTTTAACCGGGATTTATTCACTACATTTAAAAAAACTAATGAGAAACCTGTTCATCATATCACTGGTCATTATTAACGTCATTCGATTGAATGCTGACCGGGATTGGTGAATCTGAAATAAGATAAACATTGAAAAGCGCCATCCCCCGGGATGGCGCTTTTTTTTTAACCCCATGACATATGTATTACAATAAGAATACCATCGTATTTAAAGACGGCCGAATGATTCCGGCGGCTGAAGCCATGTCCAGTGATTATACACAAACGCTGCATTATGGCAATGGTGTATTTGAGGGAATGCGATCCTACGAGAATGCAGAGGGATGCAATATTTTCCGTGCCAGGGAACATTTCGACCGCCTCGCCTATTCAGCGGATCGGATGCAGTTAAAAATGCCTTATTCCCCTGAAGAAATGGTGCAGATCGCATACCAGCTTCTTGATGAGAACCATCTGCACAATGCCTATATCCGGCCGCTGGTATACGGCGGTATGAATATGAGCCTGGAGCCTTCCGATGAGTGTCACGTTTTCATGGCAGCCTGGAACTGGGGAAAATATCTGGGTAATGATCCGCTGAGCGTAATGGTTTCATCCTATCAGCGACCTAATCCGAAATCAACAATTATTGATGCCAAGATCGTTGGACATTATACCAATAGCATTCTAGCCACATCCGAAGCCAGGAAGTTGGGTTATGATGAAGCTTTGCTGCTTGATATGCATGGCAATGTTGCTGAAGGTCCGGGAGCCAATTTCTTTTTTGAAAAGGAAGGTATCCTCTATACACCCCCCGCTGGTCACATACTTCCGGGCATTACCCGCAGGACGGTCATGGAGCTTGCGCAGGAGCTGGGCATCCGCGTGGTGGAGAAATTCTTCGAAGTGGAGGAGGTATATGATGCAGACACTGCTTTTTTCGTAGGAACTGCTGTAGAAATTGCACCAATCGCCGCGATCAATGGTGAAAAACTGAAGGGAACCTGGGAAGATTCAGCGGGACACCAGCTTTATCTGATGTACCGTCAGAAGGTTCGGTTTAATGAATACCAGGGATTAACGATTGTTTAATGAGTTCTGCGCCAAATAAATACAGCCGTGTTGTAACACAGGACCCCACTCAGCCTGCCGCACAGGCCATGCTTCACGCCATTGGTCTCACTGATTCCGACCTGAAGAAAGCACAGGTAGGGATTGTGAGTACGGGTTTTGAGGGTAATCCATGTAACATGCATTTGAATGACCTTGCCAGGGATGTAAAGGGCGGAGTTACCTCCGCTGATCTGGTAGGTCTGATATTCAATACGATCGGAGTAAGCGACGGAATTTCAATGGGAACACCGGGTATGCGGTACTCACTTCCATCGCGCGATATTATTGCCGATAGTATTGAAACAGTAGTAAATGCACAGGCATATGACGCCCTGGTTGCGGTTGTTGGCTGTGATAAAAATATGCCAGGGGCTATGATTGCCATTGGCCGTTTGAACAGACCTGCTATTCTTGTTTATGGAGGCACGATCGCCCCGGGCTGCTATGCCAACAAAAAACTGGATGTGGTTTCAGCGTTTGAGGCGCTCGGGCAAAAAATGGCCGGGACCATTTCAGAAGAAGATTTTAAAGGTGTGGTTCATCATGCCTGTCCGGGTCCGGGCGCATGTGGCGGGATGTACACAGCCAATACGATGGCTTCTGCGATTGAAGCACTCGGATTAAGCTTACCCTACAGTTCATCGAATCCGGCCAGGGATCAATCCAAACAAATAGAATGCAGAAAAGCAGGTGAACAAATGAGACACCTCGTGGAGATGGACCTGAAGCCACGGGATATCGTTACGAAAAGATCATTTGAAAATGCGATTTCACTCATTACAGTGCTGGGAGGATCAACCAATGCGGTTCTTCATTTACTGGCGATGGCCCATGCATTCGGCATTGACCTGACATTACAGGACTTCAGTTCCATCAGTGCACGTACGCCTTTCCTGGCAGATTTGAAACCCAGCGGTCAGTTCGTTATGGAAGATTTACACGAAGCAGGCGGTATTCCGGGCGTGATGAAACTTATGCTGAAGGAGTCACTACTCGACGGAAATTGCATGACCGTAACCGGCAAGACAATTGGGGAAAATATTGAAGAAGCAGCGCTTGCCGACGGACAAACGGTGATCCACCCTGTTGCGGATCCCATAAAATCATCCGGGCATTTGCGCATCCTGTACGGGAATTTAAGTCCGGATGGTGCCGTAGCCAAAATCACTGGAAAGGAGGGTGAATTTTTTGAAGGTCCGGCCCGTGTATTCGAGAGTGAATTCGAGGCCAACGATGAACTTCTCGCCGGAAAGGTGCAGGCAGGAGATGTCATTGTGATCCGATACGAAGGTCCGAAAGGGGGCCCGGGAATGCCTGAGATGCTGAAGCCCACTTCGGCGATCATGGGTGCCGGACTGGGTAAGGAAGTGGCTCTTATTACCGATGGCCGGTTTTCCGGCGGAACACATGGTTTTGTGGTGGGGCATATTACACCCGAAGCACAGGATGGCGGACCGATTGCCCTGGTTCAGAATGGTGACAGAATACGTATTGATGCCCGGGAGAACAGGCTGGATATTCTGGTCGACGAGGAGGAAATGGCCCGAAGGAGGAAAAGCTGGAAGGCACCGGATTTGAAAAAGACTTCCGGGATCTTATACAAATATGCCAGGATGGTGTCAACCGCATCAGAAGGCTGCATAACAGATGGATAATATGGAATTACAGGCAAATAAAACGCTTACAACTACGGAAACGATCAGCGGGGCAGAGGCGGTAATACGATCGCTGCTGGCCGAGGGTGTTGATACCATGTTCGGTTATCCCGGTGGCGCCATTATGCCGGTTTATGATGCGCTTTATGATTATCAGGAAGAGCTCAGGCATATCCTGGTGCGTCATGAACAGGGAGCAGTACATGCCGCGCAGGGATATGCACGAGCCAGCGGTAAGGTGGGGGTTTGCCTGGCAACAAGCGGCCCGGGTGCTACCAATCTTATTACAGGTTTGGCAGATGCGATGATCGATTCTACGCCTGTTGTGTGTATCACGGGGCAGGTTGCTTCCCATTTACTGGGAACCGATGCATTCCAGGAAACAGATGTGGTTGGCGTTTCGATGCCGGTAACAAAATGGAATATTCAGATCACCAAATCAGAAGATATACCCCAGGCTCTTGCCAAAGCGTTTTTTATTGCACGATCGGGAAGGCCTGGTCCGGTGGTGGTAGATATCACAAAAAATGCACAGTTCGGAAAACTCGAATTTGCCTATGCTCCTTGTGAAATGCTCAGGAGCTATATCCCCCGTCCGGCGATTGATCCGGTACAATTAAATGCCGCGGCAACACTGATCAACAATGCAAAAAAGCCCTTTCTTCTGGTTGGCCAGGGTGTAATTCTTTCAGGTGCTGAAAATATTCTGACTGAGTTTGTAGAAAAGACGGGCATCCCTTACGCCTGGACATTACTGGGACTTTCAGCAATGCCAACGGATCATTACCTCAATACCGGAATGCTGGGCATGCACGGGAATTATGGGCCAAATGTAAAAACCAACGAATGTGATGTCCTTATCGCTGTGGGCATGCGTTTTGATGACCGGGTAACCGGTGATGTCGATCGCTATGCCAGACAGGCCAAGGTGATTCATATAGAAATTGATCCGGCGGAAATCGATAAAAATGTAAATGCCGATGTACCGCTGATCGGAGACGCAAAGGAAGTGCTTGAAAAACTGATTGATCTGGTGGATCCTGCCGGTCATGAGGAATGGATAGAGGAATTCAGGGTTTGCAGTAACCTGGAGTTTCAGAAAGTAATTGAGAAATCACTGCATCCGGGAGATGAACATGGTCTTCTGATGGGCGAGGTAATCGCCAATGTATCGGCACGGCTGAAGGGTGATGCAATCCTGGTAACCGATGTTGGTCAGCATCAGATGGCGGCCTCACGTTATTTCAATTTCCGTCAGAGCCGCAGCAATATTACCTCGGGCGGACTGGGGACAATGGGATTTGCGCTGCCGGCCGGACTGGGCGCGAAACTGGGGGCTCCGGATCGTGATGTGGTCATCGTTGTTGGCGACGGTGGCATACAGATGAATATCCAGGAACTCGCTACCATTTTTCAGTATGGTGTGAATGTTAAAATTCTGCTGCTGAATAATAATTTCCTGGGCATGGTGCGTCAATGGCAGCAACTGTTTTTCGACCGCCGCTATTCCTTTACCGAGATGGTAAATCCTGATTTTGTAAAAGTGGCAGAAGGCTTTGGCCTCACTGCTAAGAAACTCACAGACCGCAAGGATTTGGATGCGAGTATTGAAGAAATGCTCAATTCAGAATCACATTTTCTTCTCGAAGTGGTAGTGGAAAAGGAGGAAAATGTATTTCCAATGATCCCGACTGGTTCGTGTGTATCAGAAATACGTCTTGAATGACGATAACAATTGAAATATGAAAAAGCATAAATATACGATCACAATTTTCACTGAAAATTTCATCGGGTTGCTTAGCCGGATCACCCTGATCTTTACACGGCGGCATATCAACATCGAAAGCATTACCGTATCAGAATCTGAAGTGAAGGGGGTTCATCGCTATACGGTTGTCGTCAAGATCACTGAAGAGCAGGTAAAGCGTGTGGTGAAACAAATTGAAAAGCAGGTAGAAGCGCTGAAAGCATTCTACTACCGCGATGACGAAACGATCCACCAGGAAATTGCCTTATACAAGGTTTCAACAAAATTCCTTGACGGAAAGCATAACCTTGAGTTTGTGATCCGAACACACCAGGCGCGGATACTCTCGGTGGAAAATAAATATATGGTCATTGAGAAAACCGGTCACAAGAGCGAAACTCAGGAGTTGCTTGAGTTGCTTCAGCCATTCGGGGTTCTGGAATTCGTCCGTTCCGGACGGGTATCCATTTCAAAGCCTATGAAGGAATTGAGCGAATATCTCAATGAGATGGAGGAGGAGCTGCAGTCGCAGCGTGCATAAATTAACAAATGAATTAACTAACCAAATCAACAAAATAAAAAGATGGCAAAGATCAATTTTGGAGGAGTAGAAGAAGAAGTCGTAACACGCGAAGAGTTTTCACTGGATAAAGCCAGGGAGGTATTAAAGAACGAAACCATTGCCGTATTGGGTTATGGTGTTCAGGGACCTGGTCAGGCATTGAATTTAAAAGATAATGGATTCAACGTAATCGTTGGTCAGCGTAAAAATTCCAAGACATGGGATAAGGCAATTGCCGACGGATGGGTGCCGGGCGAAGATTTATTCGAGCTTGAGGAAGCATGCGAGCGCGGAACCATCATCCAGTTTTTACTTTCAGACGCAGGACAGATCAAACTTTGGCCAACGGTGAAGAAACATCTCACACCGGGTAAGGCATTATACTTTTCACACGGCTTTGGTGTGACCTATAATGAGCGCACCGGAATTATTCCGCCAGATGATGTTGATGTCATCCTCATTGCACCAAAAGGATCGGGAACGTCATTGCGCAGAATGTTTCTTGAAGGGCGTGGCTTGAATTCAAGCTATGCGATTTACAAGGATGCTACAGGCAAAGCCAAGGAGCGTGTTGTTGCACTCGGGATTGGCGTAGGATCGGGATACCTGTTCCCAACTACTTTTAAGAAGGAAGTTTACAGCGATCTTACCGGTGAACGCGGAACGCTCATGGGAGCAATCCAGGGAATTTTTGCAGCGCAATATGAGGTGCTTCGTGAAAACGGACATACTCCGTCTGAGGCCTTCAATGAAACAGTGGAGGAACTTACCCAGTCACTGATGCCGCTTGTCGCTGAAAATGGGATGGACTGGATGTATGCGAATTGTTCGACCACTGCACAGCGCGGCGCACTTGACTGGTGGAAGAAATTTAAGGATGCGACAAAACCAGTATTCTCTGATTTATACAAAGAGGTAGCTGCCGGTGAGGAAGCCCAGAAGTCGATCGATTCGAACTCCAAGGAAGATTACCGTGCGAAGCTGGAAGAGGAACTTACTGAATTGCGTGAATCTGAAATGTGGAGAGCGGGCAAGGCAGTTCGTGAATTGCGGCCTGAGCGGGCAAAATAGCCGATGGAAAATATTACGACACAGACAGTTACCGTAAACGGAATCCTGACAGCATCTGAAGTACTGAAGGATGTCATCGTCAGGACTCCGTTGTTGCGTCATGAAGGGTTAAGTGAGAAGCTCGATGCAAACATCCTTTTGAAGCGTGAGGATCTTCAGGTAGTTCGTTCCTATAAGATACGGGGTGCTTACAATAAGATCCATAACACCAATCCGGGAAAACTGGACAACGGGATCGTATGTGCCAGCGCCGGCAATCATGCGCAGGGTGTGGCACTGGCGTGTCGTAAAAAACAAATTCAGGGGAGGATCTATATGCCTGTTCCTACACCGGATCAAAAGGTGAAACAGGTTACGTTTTTCGGAAGGGAGTTTGTTGAGGTAGTGCTTACCGGGGATACCTTTGATGATGCCTATCATGAAGCCCGGAAATACGGAGAGGAGCACGGTGCCGAGTTTATCCACCCCTTTGATGACCCGCTGATCATTGAAGGACAGGGAACTGTCGGGAAAGAGATCCTGGAAGACAGTGAATACCCGATTGACTATCTGATTGTGCCCATCGGCGGCGGCGGACTTGCGGCCGGTGTGAGTACTTATATAAAATCATTGAGTCCGAATACCCGGATAATTGGCGTTGAGCCTGCCGGAGCGCCGGCGATGAAGAAGTCGCTGGAAAAAGATGAATTGGTTACTCTTGATCGCATCGATAAGTTTGTCGATGGTGCCGCGGTAAAGCGTGTGGGTGAAATGACATTCCAGATTTGCCGTGAGCTGATTGATGAGGTCATCACCGTTCCGGAAGGTAAGGTGTGCAGCGAAATCCTGCGCCTGTATAATGAAGATGCCATTGTTGTGGAACCGGCGGGCGCATTAACGATTGCAGCCCTGGATATGCTGGCAGAACGCATCAGGGGAAAAAATGTGGTGGCCGTTGTGAGCGGAAGCAACAACGACATTACACGTACCAGTGAAATTAAAGAGCGGTCAATGCTTTTTGAAGGACTGAAACACTACTTTATCATTAATTTTCCACAGCGAGCCGGAGCTCTTCGTGAATTTTTGATCGATGTACTTGGCCCCAATGACGATATAAGTCATTTTGAATATTACAAAAAGAATAATCGTGAGAAAGGTCCGGCACTGATTGGAATAGAACTGAAAAATCATGCGGATTTGGAGGGATTGATCGATCGTATGGATGAAAAGAAAATCAGGTACGAATACGTAAATGATCAGCCACATTTATTTCATTACCTGATATAAGATATTACATTTTCCATTCAAAAATTGCCCTGATAATGAGCTAAATAGCTCAGAATTAGTGCATAAGTGCAAAAAAACTTACCCTTGCTTGGTCAAAAGTAAAACGAATTATACCTTGGAACCATAATTCGGCGCGTTTTATGTGCTGACTTATATTTTTTAAACGAGTAAGTAACATCATTTTTTAAGCATTAGCGTTATGTTACGAATAACAACTTTTACCAGGGTTGTCATGATATTCATGGCAAGTCTGATTACGATTACGGGTAATTCGGTTCCGGACAGGGATCCGGATCCTATACCTGGAAATTCAAACTATGTAGTTATCGGAGCGTTTGCATTCATCAGAAATGCAGAGCGTTTCACCAAATATGCGCAGGAAGAAAAGGACTTTGATGCCAAATTTGCCATTAATCCTCTTCGGAATCTGTACTACGTGTACATGTACAGCTCAGATGAACGAAAGGATGCTGTGGATGTCGTTCTGAAAGTACGCGCAGACCATCCTGACCTTTGGGATGCCTGGGTTTTTTCCGGTTCGCTGGGAGCCCTGGATGAAGGTGAGATGGTAACGCCGGTATTGAGTGAAAGTAATGAGCCCCAGGAGTACACCGAGGCCGAAAATGCGGAGTGGGAAGCGATGATGTCGGAGCGTGAGGCCGTAGTGGAGCAGGCTCAGGAAGAGATGGCCCCGGTGAATGAAGCCCTGGCTGTTTCGGCAGAAGTGGAAGAAACGCCGGTTGTTGAACCTGAAAAACCAGCCAACCTGGAACCCAAGGAGGGCTATTATTACCTCTACTTCAATACGATCAATAAAAAGACCATGAAGGAGGTAAAAGGACGGGTTCGCGTAATTGATGCGGAGCGATTTAAAGAATTGGAAATTGTTGAATCACAGGAATTAATTGAATTAAAGGATCCTAATAATGGAACCAACCGATTGAAGGCAGCAACCCAGATATTCGGTTTTAAGGAGGTAGATCATGTGATTAACCTCGATCAGCCGTTAACAGATTCAACAGCATCATTTGTAAAGGTTGTTGGTGATTCAATCATTATGGATTTTGAGCTTGAGCGATTCAAGAAAGGCGACATCCTGGTAATGTACAATGTATATTTCTTCAAGGATGCGGCGGTCATGAAGCCTGAATCAAAATATGAATTACTCAGCCTGCTTGATATGCTGGAAGAAAACGACAAACTCAAAGTTCGTATTCATGGTCACACCAACGGAAATGCAAAAGGAAAGATTATTCATCTGGATGATGAGGAAAAGAATTTCTTCAGCCTGCGCGCAGACCAGGAGGAGGATTTTGGAAGTGCGAAAGCATTAAGTACATATCGCGCCGAGACCATTCAGGACTGGCTAATCTCGGAGGGCATCCCAGCAGACAGGATGTCCATCAAAGGATGGGGTGGCAAGAAAATGATATACGATAAGCATGATACACAGGCGCATAAGAATGTGCGTGTTGAAATAGAAATTGTGGAAGATTAATGTTGGTTTCAATTGGCCGCCCTCTCTGCAGGTGAGCACCTAAGGATGGGCGGCTTTTTAAACTATGAAAAATAATATGCGGAATTGGTGGTTCATTCTGATGGCCTGCATGGGTTTTACCCTGCAGGCCTTTGGGCAATCTGGAGAAGTAGCGGGTGAAGGGTACTATGTGGTGATCAATGCATATGCTCAGAGCAAAGAAGACTATGCCCGCAGGTACTATGAGAAAATTCAGGGAGATGGCGACGAGGTGCACTATGCCTATGTCCCGGGAAAGAAGATGTACTTTGTATATCGCCAGTTTCATACAGATTACCGTTCTGCAATAGAACAAATGAGGGAATCACGAAAGGACCCCCGGTTTCCCGATGCATGGGTTTTTGTATCAGGGGAGGTTGTTGAGGACATGTCCGACAGGAAGAATTCAACGAATAAGAATCAAACCGAAGAGGCTGAGATCGAAGAGAACGAAAAAACTCCTGTTATTTCAACGCCTGAAACTGTCGCAGAAATTGATTCGGTAAGCGAAAATGGCGAATTGAATGAAAATGCCCTGGAAGAGCTGAATGACCGCCTCGAGCCGCCGGCAAATGTTAAACAGGTTGTGTTTATCCTGAGCAACGCCAGAAATAACGAAGAAGTCACAGGTGACGTTCAGATCATCGATACGGAACGGTCAAAACTGATCAATGTTCAAAATTCAGGGGAGATCGCGACTATAGCCGACCCGGAAAATGGAACCGGGAATCTTACCATGATCTGTGATGTATTCGGTTATCGGAAGGATCAGAAAGAACTGAACTATCAGACTTTTGCCGAGAATGAAGATGTTCAGATGGTTAATGATTACTACGTGGTGTTCTTCGACCTTGTGCGTTACCACAAGGGGGATATTGCCACCATGTACAATGTGTATTTCTACAATGATGCCGCCGTCATGCGGCCGGAATCCCGTTATGAGGTCAATAGCCTCCTGAATATGATGCGGGAAAATCCCAACTATAAAATCCGGATTCACGGACATACCAATGGAAACCGTTCCGGAACGATTATCTCCATGGGCGATTCAAAGAATTTCTTCGGACTCGACGATCAGAATAAGGACGGTTCCGGATCCGCAAAGATGCTGTCGAAAAGAAGAGCGGAGGTGATTAAATCCTATCTGGTATCGCAGGGAATCGAGGAAGGCAGAATGGAGATCAAGGCCTGGGGCGGACGCCGGATGCTTTATGACAAAAACAGCTCCCTTGCCAAAAAGAATGTTCGTGTTGAAATAGAAATTCTCGAAGAATAATGCTGCTTTCCGAGTTCTTCACGTATTGTCAGTGGCTCTTCTATCTGCTGCTGGAGCTTCTTGTTGTCCGGTTTGTCGTCAACAGGATCGATATCAATCCTCAGAAAATTCTGCAGACCAGGGACCGGTTTTATCACTGGTCCATTTCATGCCTTGGCTAAACACCTTATTGGCAAGGCACCGTTTGTGTAAAAACATGAAACCGCGAAGCAGAGCGTAGCGTATATTGAAGTAACTCAAAATACAACACCATGCTTCGTAATTACCTGAAGGTCGCAATTCGCGGCCTGCGCCGGAATTCAGGTGCCTCCATCATTAATATTCTTGGATTATCCATAGGTCTGGCCTGCTATATTCTCATCATGATCTACGTGGTAAATGAGACCGGTTATGACCGGTTTCATTCAAAAGCCGATCGTATTTTCAGGCTTACAACGATCGACGAGGCCCTGGGGGTAACCAGCAACAATGTTGCGATCACAAATCCGCGAATGCCCGCCGCAGCCCGTGAGGAAGTGGCTGAGGTATTGGATGCAACCCGTGTTCTTGAGCAAGGCAGAGTGCGTATCGAAAAAGGAGATGATTTTTTCTATTCGGAAAATGCCAAGTCTGTTGAGCAGAACTTCTTTTCAATTTTTGATTATTCTGTAGAGCCGGCAAATGCGATAGAAAGGTTTCATCAACCCCTGAAGATGATCCTTACCGAGGAAATGGCACAGACCACTTTCGGCCGCAGTGATGCCGTTGGTGAACTTTTGAGTATTAATGACCAGGATTGGGAAATAGTGGGGATCATCAGAGATACACCAAAAAATTCACACCTGGGTCTTGATGTTTTGATGTCCTTATATCCAACGGAAGCGGATTCGTCAACTGCACAATATCTTGATGCCTGGGGCGGACTGGGTATGATCGGATATGTTGAATTGGATGATCGCTCTTCGGAAGCAAGTGTGGAAAGCCAGTTGGGTGAAATCGCCTGGTCCAATGATGTTCCTGAATTTTGGGTGCCACAGCTGCAGCCACTTACCGATATTCATCTTGGGTCTTCCGAAATATTGTTTGATTACTATCACATCAATAAAGGCGATAAGGTATATGTTTATTCCCTTTCCGCCGTTGCCATTTTTGTCCTGTTGATCGCCGCTTTCAATTTCATGAATCTTGCCACGGCAAAATCATCCTCACGGGCGAAAGAGGTGGGTATCCGCAAAGTTTTAGGTGGAGCCCGAAGGCATTTAGTGCGCCAGCACCTCGGGGAGTCGGTGCTGCTCGTTTTATTGGCTACTTTCATTGCCATAATCCTTGTGATCATTGCCAGCCCGATGCTTAACCTTGGATTGTATGAGCCTGTTCAGACGTTTCTTTTCAATCGCCCCGGATTACTGGGAGTCATTTTCCTTTCATCCATCATTATTGGATTATTGTCCGGTCTTTACCCGGCATTTGTGCTGTCCGGCTTTCAGACCGCGTCGATCTTACGTGGAAAATTCAGTGGCAGCAAAAGCGGCGTAGGCTTACGGAAGGCATTGGTGATTCTGCAGTTCACGGCATCAATTACTATGATCATCGGAACGGTCTTTATTTATCGCCAGATCGACTATGTAAAAAATAAGGATTTGGGATTTTCGAAAGACCAGATCGTTACTTTTCAGATGACCGATCCCGGTATGGGCGAAAATCTGGTCGCCTTCAGGGACAGGCTTATGACATATGAAGGTGTTGAAAAGGCATCCCTGTCAAATAATATGCCGGGTCGCACCTTTGGCAGAACGGGAATTACACCGGAAGGGTATGATCCCGAATCGAATGAGGATACGTGGATCGTGAGTGTTTTATCGTTTGATGAACATTACATCGATATGATGAGTATGGAGGTCGTGAATGGCAGGGCATTTGACGCTGCATCCGGAACGGATCAGAATGAGGCGGTGATGGTGAATGAGTCTTTCATAGAACAGGTAGGGTGGGAAGATCCTGTTGGAATGAAGGTAATAATGGGGAATAATACCGAACGTACCATCATCGGAGTTGTAAAGAACTTTCATTTCGCTGATATGAAGCACTCCATCGAACCTATCATCATGTTTTACAATCCGGGGCCTAACGGGAATCTTTCCTTCCGGCTGAATAGTGAAAATATCCGTGAGTCGATGGCAACTGCTGAGAAGCTATGGGATGAGTTTTATCCCGAATACCCGTTTGAGTATCAATTCTTTGATGAGGAATTCAACCAGGTTTTTGCCGCTGATGAGCGCTTTTCCAAACTCGTTGTAAGCTTCACCTGGCTGGCCATATTTATCGCGTGCCTGGGACTGCTTGGTCTTTCGGCTTTTATGGCCGATCAACGCAGGAAGGAAATTGGAGTAAGGAAGGTTATGGGATCCTCCGTAGGTCAAGTAATGGTGCTGCTGTCGAAGGAATTCATCATTCTCATCGGAATCTCCATGGTCCTTGCCTGGCCGCTGGCTTACCTGGCAGTCAACAACTGGTTGGGTGAATTTCAATATCGGATCGATCTGCTCACTCCCCTGAACCTAATTATTTTCCTGGCTGCGGGACTGGCCGCTCTGGCCATTGGCCTCCTTACCGTCAGTTACCAGGCACGTGCTGCAGCGGTCGTAAATCCGGTTAATTCGCTGAAGGAAGAGTGAGTTGTAGTCAGTAGTCAGCGCCGAAGGGGCGTCCCTTTGGGATAGTCAATAGTCAGTAGTGGTACAAATAGGGAGTAAGGAGTAGGTAATTGGAAGCTAGCCTGCACTCCTTGCCGTCATCACGGCGGTACTCCCGGCTCAAGGCCGGGAGATTATACCGGGATGACGTGCGAAAAAGGGGTTGCGGCTCAAGGTCGGGAGATTACACCGGCCTGCCTGCCGGAAGGCAGGGATGACGTGTGAAAGAAGGGTTGCCCTGGAATACGATACTCACTATTTCTTCGTTTATTTAAGAATGAAATTTCAACTTGCAGCAACATTCATTTTTCTTGCCGTTACCTCGGTATTCTCCCAGAATGTTCGTCTTGAATCGCTGCTGATCAATGGCCAAATTCCCGTTTACTGCAATCGCAGCGATCTTGAGAAAACATTCCGGATCGACAGCGTCGTTGCTCTTGATATTTATGAGAATTCGACATTGTCGGATTCTGTGATCTATATTGGCGAAACGGATTTCGACTATTTTTCTGGTAATAATACCCAATCCCGGGGGCTTGAAACAGATTGTGTTCTCCGGTCAGTTGTTTTTGATGAACAGGTCACCACTTTCAATATTGGTATTTTTGAAATTACCGGAAGTACGACCATTGCTGATATTGCAAGGTTGTTTCCCGAATTCTGTGCAGATCCCCAGCCGATTTCAGTTTACGGAGATCCTCGACCGCACCTCGTTTGTGCAATCGATACAGATACTGAATATCGCATTCTTGTCTTTTTCAGGGAAGGAAAAGTAGTCATGCTTCATTTGTGGCAGGCCGACTGATGTTTTATCACTGAATATCAAATATTTCCATAGTTATGTTTATCTTAAAAGGCTAAAACCTGAAGGAATATGAGACATCATTGCTTGTGTATAGAAATCAGGTACGTCTATTAAAAAAATATCAATACAATGCAGATACGTCAATTTTCAAAGGGTATGTTTACCATGTCACTGATTATTACCGGATTGTTTTTTGCTTCCTGTGGAGGTGATGACGGTTCAGATAATGCAATGCCGCCGTCGAACCTGACAGTAAGCATTACTCCAAATCCGGATACTCCGGGCCTGATCCAGGTGGTCGCAACCGCGACGAATGCCAGTTATTATAAATTCAATTTCGGGGATTCACCATCGATCGTTCAGAACTCAACCGGTACTATTGAGCATACTTATATCAGCTCAGGGGATTTCGAAGTAACGGTTCAGGCACATTCATCAGAATCATCCTTCATCTCCACAACCAGGGATGTCTCCATTACCTTACCTGACCCGACAGAGCTGGGATATGAATCTCCCGAAAGCTATGATGGCTATACCCTTGTATGGCGTGATGAATTCAACGGAGATGCGCTTTCAGATGACTGGACCTATGATATTGGGGATGGATGCCCTGATCTCTGTGGCTGGGGCAATAATGAGCTGGAATATTATAAGAGCGAAAATACGCTGGTGGCCGACGGATTCCTACGGATCACTGCAAAGCAGGAATCATTCGGAGGAAAGAATTATACCTCATCAAAAATTATTACCAAAGACGCACAAACATTTCAGTACGGCCGAATCGATATTCGCGCGGTACTTCCCAGAGGCCAGGGAATGTGGCCCGCACTCTGGATGCTCGGAACCAATATCGATGACGTAGGCTGGCCTTCCTGTGGCGAGATCGATATCATGGAAATGGTAGGCGGCGGTGCCGGTAAAGACAATACTGTTCACGGAACGGTTCACTGGGATAATAATGGCAATTATGCCAATTACGGAGGGGAAGTAAGCCTGTCCAGCGGGGTCTTTGCAGATCAGTTCCATGTTTTTTCCATCACCTGGGATGAAACTTTCATCCGTTGGTATCTCGACGGAGTGGAATATCATGTGATTGATATTTCACCATCAGGATTAAGCGAACTGAAAGGTGAGTTTTACATGATCTTCAATGTGGCAGTTGGCGGAAACTGGCCCGGATCACCGAATGCGTCCACACAATTTCCACAAGAGATGATCGTCGATTATGTGCGCTATTTCCAGGCGAACTGATCTTTAGATAAAATATCGCTTATACCACCATTGAAAAACCACCAGGCCCCAGATACGCGCATGCGTATCACCGGGGTCTGATGAGTATAGTTTCTTTCTCAGCTTATGAACCTTCTCCGGGTTGAAAATGCCCTGCTCCCTGAGCCAGGAATCTGCAAGGAGGTCATCTTCAATGATGGATCGCATATCCGTTCGAAGCCACTTCAGTAATGGTACCTCAAATCCCTTTTTAGGCCGGTTATATAATTCTTCCGGCAGTATTTCCCTGAAAGTATCCTGTACGATCCGCTTTCGTATCCCTCCGTTTATTTTTGATGAAACAGGAAGACTGTTGGCAAATTCAACAACACGATGATCCAGAAACGGCACGCGAACCTCCAATGCATGCGCCATTGACATCCGGTCAACCTTGGTTAACATATCATCCGGCAGCACCAGCCGCAGGTCTGCATAGAGGAAGTCGTTAAGTGTGGCGTTGTGCCCCGGGATATTTTCAAGTAATGCTGATCGTAATTTATTGTAATTGTCCGCGTCGAATTTTTCCTTTGAATTAGCAGAAAGCAAAGCAAATGCCTCGCTTTCCCGTGCATAGCCAGCCCAACGCCAATAACGGTCTTTTGGTGAGAGCTTCATGCCTTCGCCGAGTCTGTCCAGTTGTCGGAAAAGGTTGGTGAGTTTGTTATTTCTCGATTTTGGGAGGATATGCCAGAGTGGCTCCAGGGCTGCTGCTGCTCTTACTGCCCCGCCACCTTCGATTATCCGTTGAAAGGCGGCGTGTTTATTGTATCCGCCGAATAGCTCGTCAGCCCCATCGCCCGACAAGGCTACGGTAGCATGCTTTCGGGTCTCTCGTGAAAGTATGTTTACAGCAATCGCAGATGAATCGGCGAAGGGTTCATCGATGCCATCCAGAATTTCGTGAACGTGCCGGTAGAGGTCACTGTTGGTAAGGGAGAAAACATGGTGCTGACTTCCTATTTTTTTAGCCACCAGCTGCGCATAATTGGTTTCATCGAAAAATGGCTCATCCCTGTACCCGATGGAAAATGTATGCAGCCCGGGTTTGTGCCGTGCAGCGAATGTGGCGATTACCGAGCTGTCAATCCCACCACTCAGGAAAGACCCGAGCGGAACATCCGACACGAGGCGTTTCAGTACAGCATCTTCGAGTAACGTAGCCAGCTGTTTCTGCTGGTCCTCATAACCTTCCGATGCAGGCTTTTCATTATAGCGGGGAGGTGTATACCATATTTTCTTTTCAAAGATATTCGCATCGATGTAAATGGATTCCCCGGGGAGCATTTTTTTCACGCCTTTCATAATGGTTCGTGGCGCAGGAATGTAATTCAGCTGAAGGTAGGTATGCAGCGCCTCGAAATCCAGTTGCTTTTCGATCCCATAGGCCAGGATGGATTTCATTTCCGACGCGAAGAGAAACCTGTCATTGTCGGAAAAATAATACAGCGGCTTGATGCCCATGCGGTCGCGGGCCATGAATATGGATTTCTGCCGGCGGTCGTAAAGGGCAAAGGCGAAAAAGCCATTGAGTTTATTCAGTGCTTCACTTCCCTCCAGGATCAGCAGATGAAGCAATACCTCCGTATCACTGAGACTTCTGAAGGTTATACCCCGGGCCTCCAGCTCCTGACGAAGCTGACTGAAATTGAAGATTTCGCCATTAAAAATCAGGGTATACCGGCCGCTTGGATCCGTCATGGGCTGATTGGCATCAGGCGTTGTGTCAATGATGGAAAGTCTTCGGTGACCCAGGCCAACAGCTTCATCATGCACGGTATTCTGGAAGTCGGGTCCGCGGTGATCCAGCACTTGTGTGGCTTTCGCAAGATGGATCATGCTTACCCTGCCTATCATGTTAAACGCGTAAATTCCGGTAATACCGCACATAGAATTATTTTTTCAGGGCTTCGTAAAGAACTTCTACCGGATGTTTGGCTGATCTGCCCGTACCGTCCATGATTTGGTGGCGGCAGCTGGTTCCCGGTGCTGCAATGATCGTCGTAGATTCTTCCGCACGAACTGCAGGGAAGAGAACAAGCTCGCCAATCTGCATTGAAACGTCATAGTGCTCCTTTTCGTATCCGAATGATCCTGCCATCCCGCAACAGCCTGAAGGGATCATCAATACTTCGTAATTTACTGGCAGCGATAAAATTTTCTTCGTCGGCACGACCGATGACAGGGCTTTCTGATGGCAATGGCCGTGGAGGCGAATGCGCGCCTTCTCTGTGGTGAACTGATCCGACTGAATCCGTCCTGCCGCAATTTCCTCAGCAAGGAATTCATCGATCATAAAACTGCATTCTGCTAAAATTTTAGCGCGTGCCTGAAGGGATTCACCAACGATTTCAGGATATTCATCGCGGAATGAGAGGATCGCCGAGGGTTCAATACCAATGAGCGGCACCTTATCCGAAATGAGCTCGGAGAACAGGCGTACATTTTCTACAGCAATGGCTTTGGCCTCATCAAGCATACCCTTGGAAAAGAACGTCCGGCCGCTTTCCTCATGATCTGCCATTTTAACCGCGTACCCCAGCTCCGTGAGTAATTTAATGGCTGTAATTCCAATGGGAGTATCATTATAATCGGTGAATTCATCGCAAAACAGGTAAACCGTTCTTTTCGGATGTTTCGGCTGCAGCTGTGCCAGATTCTTTTCTGCCCATTTTCGCAGGGTGACCTTGTGAAGCTTTGGCATCGAACGCTGAGGTGCAATTCCCATAATTGATTTAGCCAGCTTTCCGGTGAGTCCGCCCGCTACAAACGTGTTATATAATCCCGCTACTTTGGAAGCTTTACGATTATTTGACGTGAATTGGGCGATCATTTTTGTGCGAAATGGAATACCGTGGCTCTTGTAGTACTGGTACTGCCATTCAGCTTTCATCTTTCCGATATCGACGTTCGACGGGCATTCCGACTTGCATCCTTTGCAGGAAAGACAAAGATCCATAACGGCCTTGATCTCCTCACTGTCGAAGGGGTTTTCACGCTTTGAATTCGTTAAAACCTCCCGGAGAATATTGGCCCGTGCCCGTGTTGTATCCATTTCATTTTTTGTGGCCATGTAGGACGGGCACATGGTCCCCCCGCTCAGGTGCGTCTTCCGGCAATCACCGGAACCATTGCACAGCTCTGCTGAACGAACGATCCCATGATAGGTGTCGAAATTAAAAATAGTATGAAACTCGGGCGTCAGCTGACCAGGCGTATAACGAAGCTGTTCATTCATGGCAGGGGTATGCACGATCTTGCCCGGATTAAAAATGTTTTTAGGATCCCAGGCAGCCTTGATATCTTTCAGTAGGGCAAAATTTGCATCCCCGATCATAAACGGAATAAATTCACCCCGAAGCCTGCCGTCGCCGTGCTCTCCGCTAAGGGAGCCCTTGTATTTTTTTACGAGCGCCGCAATTTCTTCCAGTATCACACGGAACATGCGATTGCCTTCCTGGGTCTTCAGATCCAGGATCGGGCGTAAATGAAGTTCCCCGGAACCGGCATGCGCATAGTGAACGCAAAAGAGATTGTATTTTTTCAGCGTTTCATTAAACTCGTCGATATAGGCCGGCAGGTCCTGAACATCCACGGCAGTATCCTCGATGACGGGAACAGGTTTGGCATCGCCCGGAATATTGCTCAGCAGTCCGAGTCCGGCTTTCCGGAGTGACCATACCCTTTTCGTGTCTTCACCCGTCACCAGCGGAAAGTGATAGCCCAGGTTTTTCGCCTTCAGATCTGCGACAAGCCCAGCCGCTTTTTTCTCCACTTCTTCGAGCGTGGACCCGCGCAGCTCCACCACCAGGATCGCTTTCGGGTCGCCCTGCAGGAAGAACCGGTTCTGCCGGTACTGGATATTACCCTTGGTGCATTCCAGGATATAGTGATCCATCAGTTCAGAAGCATAGGGCTCGTAGCGGATTGCTTCCAGGTTTCCAAGCAAGGCGTCATGAATGGATTCAAAATGCGCGCACAGAAGCCCTGAAACCGGGGGAGGCAAGGGATTGATACGCAGTTTGGCCTCGGTAATGAACATGAGGGTTCCTTCGGAGCCGGCGATGAGTTTGCAAAAGTTGAATTTTCCCCCGTTCTCTATGAACGGCTCAAGGTCCTTCAGCATATCAATGGCATAGCCGGTGTTCCGCCTGTGGATCGTCGGCTTGGGATAGTTACTGTCAATGTTCGCCCGGTTTTCAGGGTTGCTCAGCATATCCCGTATCTGGCGGTAAATTTCTCCCTCCAGTGTTTTCAGACTGCATTTTTCACTGAATTCATCGAGTGTCAGTTCACCGAATACCACTTCAGAGCCATCACTGAGAAATCCGTGAACCTCCATCAAGTGGTCCCGTGTACTTCCATAGACGATGCTGTTGGATCCGCATGAATTATTCCCGATCATGCCGCCGATCATGGCACGGTTGGCTGTTGAGGTTTCCGGTCCGAACAGAAACCCATGAGACTCGAGATACATGTTGAGTTCGTCACGGATCACCCCGGGCTGAACCCGTACCCACTGTTCCACGCTGTTATGTTCGACGATTTTGGTAAAGTTTTTTGAAACATCCACCACAATACCGTTGCCCACGACCTGTCCGGCCAGTGATGTACCTGCTGTGCGCGGGATCAGGCTGGTTTTTGCTTCGATTGCGTAGCTGATTAGCTGCCGGATATCTTCTGCATTTTCAGGGATCGCAACCGCCAGTGGCAGTTCCCTGTATGCCGAGGCATCGGTTGCGTACAGTTTCCGCATGGTGTCGTCATAATACAATTGGCCCTGCAGACGTTCTCCTAATGATTCCAGTGTTATTGACAAAGCGGGATGGTTCTAATGTGAAGTGGAAAATTAAATTCTTTTTGACATTGTTAAAAAGATAATGGTAATTTAAATACGCGTTTCATGATCGTATTTTTTAATTCTAACACCATGCACCGAATAGGATGGTATTTTTTACTGATCGCATCGCTGATTTCCTCGTGCGCATCTTCGAAAAAAACAGCAAAAACCGATACCCGGGTGGATACCGTTATCCAAACAGCCCGGAGTTACACAGGCACGCCCTATAAATGGGGAGGTACCACACGATCGGGAATGGATTGCAGCGGTTTGTTATGCAATGCTTTCGCGAGTATTGACTATCAGTTGCCGCGCACTTCTGCGGCGCAGAGTGAAGTGGGCCAGAAAGTGAAAAAAGAGGACATTAAACCAGGCGACCTCGTATTTTTTGCCACGGGTCGCAGCCGAAAGAAGGTGACGCATGTCGGACTGGTAACTACCATTAAAAAGGGTGAAGTCTGGTTTATTCACAGCAGTTCCTCTTTGGGTGTGATCGAAAGCAGCCTGGGGACGTCATATTACGCCAAACGATTCCTTCACGCCCGAAGACCCATCGATTAAATTGATTTTTTAATTCCTGTGATCTGATACACCTTCCCGTCGGCCTTTGTGAGGATGTATAATTCACCGGCGGCATCCATGCCGAACCGCAGATCTACCCTGGCCTTGCCCAGGCGCTCACGGAATGAGGAAATATTTCCGTCATCAAATTGAAGCTGAACCTCGGAAACCGCTGACTGCTTACCCTGCTTAAAATCAGACGCATCGGATAAAAATACGCGTCCGTTTATAATGCCTCCAAAAAGATAGTATCCCTCAATTTCCGGAATCTGCTTACCGTAATAAATGTATCCGCTGGAGATGGCGGCAATTTCGTCGTGGTCAACCTGAATCACTGGGTAGGTGAATCCAAAACCGGCATCGTCGGTCTCAAGTGAATATACCTTATCCATGCTTTCATTTTTAAACAGGCGGAAGGTTCCTTCCCGTTCCGGCCAGCCATAATTCCTTCCTTTTTCAATGATGTTGAGCTCTTCGATATTGGTATGCCCGATGTCGGAAGCCAGCATCCTGCCGTCAGCATCCCAGAAGATCCGGTGCGGATTGCGAAATCCCAGTGCATAAACCTCTGATTTATCTGGGTTAGAAGAAGGAATGCCATAATGCCCATTCATACTGTTATTACCTGCGGGATCAATTCGAAGGATGGTGCCCCACGGCTGCTGCTGATTTTGAACCAGGAATGCATACCCGTTTTCAACTGCGCCGCCATCGCCAATTCCGATGTACATCAAACCATAGTCTTGATCGCCCGGATTGGCATGGGGATTAAAGGCGATTTCCTGCATTCCGTGGATCTGGCTCACCATATCAATGCGCATAAGCTCTCCGTGTGTGCCACTAAAAACAGAGGATGTTGGATCATCGTGTTTCCATTCGTCGAGCACCCAACGCACTGTTCTCGGAATGGTATCTGTATAACTGAAATCAGCGGGTGCAGATGTCTTCGGATCCTCGGTATGACTGGTATAGAAGATTCCGTTTTGGTCATATTCAGGGTGAAAGGCAAAGCTTCCCAGGCCGGTGGCCAGTCCGGGCTGGGCAATGAAATGTTCGAAGTAATCCTCCATCTTCAGGAACGGAATCCATTGCTGGTCCTTTATTTCATACAGAATTCCATTCAGGTCGGAAATGAACTGCCGGCCTGATTCCGGGATCATTTTATTGATGCGCGCCACGGGTGGATTTTTGGCTGTTGGAGGAGCCGTAAGTACTTCTTTCAAAATGAGAATAATACCGGATTCCGGAATTTTTTGAGGAATGGGATCGTCCAGGGGCTGAAGACCAGCAGCTGCTGTTGAATTCGGCTTATCCGGATAAGTGTGCATATAGGCCAGGATGGCTTTCAGGTCGGCATCCGATAGGGTCTCAAAAGACGGCATGTAGGTATTAAATTTTTCAAATGCGGCAACGGCCCGGTTATCCCCGCCGGAGATCATCCTGGCCGGATTCCGGATGAAGCGTTGAAGCCATTCGTCCGATACTACTGTCGTTATACCGCCAAGGGCGGGTCCAATTCCGGTTTGTCGGAAGTTGTGACAGGACGCGCATTGCATTTCGAAAAGTTTTCTTCCTTTTGCGATTGTTTCCGGATCGTTGGTATACGCGCTTCTTTGGTTGCAGGCGACCAGAAGAATGCCTGAAAGTACAAATGCAACAAGTGTGTAAAATCTCATTCCTGATAAATCTAATAAAAAGAATTCTTTAAACATGGAAGACTCCTGTTTGTGGAAGTTTCAGGGTTGCTTTTGCCGGTTACTTGACGCATGAATTGCGTATATTTAGGTGCAGAAACAAGCGATCATGAAATGAGCGATCTTAAGGAAGAATATCTGTCAGGATGGGGAAATATTCCGATGGTGCGGGGTAAAATTGCCTTTGCTCATGATGAAGGTGATGTTTCCCGTGCGTTGAAAAACGGTTCGCTGATTTCACGGGGGAAGGGGAGGAGTTATGCAGATCAGGCTACCAATAACGGTGAGCTGGTGCTGAAGATGGAGAAAATGAACCGGTTCATTTCTTTTGATCCTGGAACCGGTATTCTTACAGCGCAGGCTGGTGTCACACTTGCTGAAATAATTAATGTCTTTGCCCCCCGGGGATGGTTTACAATGATCAATCCGGGAACGAAATATGTGACACTGGGCGGGGCTATTGCCAATGATATTCACGGGAAGGCGCATCATGCTGACGGATCATTTGTAAATAGTGTGATTGAGTTCACGATCATGCTGGCCGACGGGCGGGTTCTTACGGCCAGCCGCGAGGAAAATGACGACCTTTTCTGGGCTAATTTCGGCGGACTGGGTCTGTTGGGTGCGATTCTGACGGTAACGTTGAAACTTCGGAAAGTTGAAACCACATATTTTTCACAGAAGGCGATTGTAGCAAGAAATCTTGAGGAGATGATGGATGCGCTTGACGAGACGGAGCAAACGTACCGTCATTCGGTCGCCTGGATCGATTCACTGGCGAAGGGAAAAAACCTGGGGCGGGGTGTGCTTACGGTGGGGAATGAAGCCCGGTTTGATGAATTGCCTCCAAAGCTTCAAAAAGATCCCCTTGCAGTGGGAGCCAAACCAAAAATTACGGTGCCGGTTTATTTACCTTCTTTTACCCTGAATAAACTTACCATCAGTGTTTTGAACAGTGTACTGCATTATTTGCAGAGCCATGGAAAGCCCTTTACCCATTACGACAGCTTCCTGTTTCCGCTGGACGCGATCAATGAATGGAACAAAGGGTATGGAAAACGTGGGTTTATTCAGTACCAGTTTGTCGTTCCTGAGGAGGGCGGACGCGAAAGTGTGCGCCGGATCATGAAAGAGATCACTGAAAGCGACTGCAAGCCATTTTTAAACGTTTTGAAGAAGTTTGGGGAGGCTTCCGGGGGTCCGCTTTCGTTCCCAATGAAAGGTTATACATTCGCTATTGATTTTCCTATAACCGATCAGCTTGAGCCTTTTACGAAACGCCTGGACGAGATGGTACTGGACGCAGGAGGCAGGATTTACCTGGGCAAGGATGCGTTTCTTGATATGGATATGTTCAGAAAAATGTATCCAAATTACGGGGAATGGATGAAGGTAAAACAGAAGTACGATCCGGAATGGCATTTCAATTCAGATATAGGCCGGCGCCTGTTGCATACTGAGCATATACCCTTGGATGATACCGGAATGAAATCAACGATTTAGTTTGATTCAAAGCGCTATTTTTTCTAGATTCAGCTATGTGTCGATGGTTAGGCTATACTGGCAGTCCGATTTTACTGGATGATCTTTTATTCAAACCGACCAACTCCCTTATTCATCAAAGTTTACTATCCAAGGAAGGAGCTGAGCCTACGAATGGTGACGGTTTTGGCGTTGGGTGGTACGACGATCAGCCGGAGCCCGGAGTGTTTAAGTCTATAGAGCCTGCATGGAATGATCATAATTTGGCAGTCCTGAGCCGGCATATCAAGTCCCCCCTTTTTTTAGCCCATGTGCGTGCCACCACCGGCACCCCGATTCAGAAGACCAATTGTCATCCGTTTCACTACAAGAACTGGATGATGGTTCATAATGGTGTGATCTATGGGTTTGAAAAACTTAAAAGGGATATGGCATTTACCATTGATCCGGATCTGTATTATCTCATTCATGGCACAACCGATTCGGAGCTGTTGTTTTACCTGGCGATAACCTTTGGTTTGGAAAAGAATCCCAAGCAGGCACTACAGGTGATGGCCGGTTTTGCAGAGGACCTGGGCCGAAGGAACGGGCAGGGCAAGACTATTCAGATGACCCTGGGGATCAGTGACGGAGAGCGGCTGATGGCGGTGCGGTATTCCAGTGAGCGTAAGTCAAGAAGCCTCTACCACAGCACGAGCATTGAGGCGATGAAAAAGATCAACCCCGACCTGGCGCGCTTTTCAGATGACGCGCGTGCGATTGTATCCGAACCGCTGGGTGACTTGCGGGAATTCTGGGAGGAAATCCCCGAATCGAGTTTTGTGATGATCGATAAGGGAAGAGTTACCGTTGAGGATTTCCGGCCGGAAATCTGAGTCGTAAAATTGTAGGTTTCCGATTATTTTATGGAGGTTTATTTTATATATTTGCAATCCCTTTGGGGCTATAGCTCAGCTGGCTAGAGTGCTTGACTGGCAGTCAAGAGGTCGTGGGTTCGACTCCCACTAGCTCCACCTCCGCCCGCCGAAGCTCCGAAAGGAGCGAAGGCGGGCTTTCTTATGTCTGCACGTCGCTTCTTCGGGCTACGGCGGAGGGACTCCACTGTTAATGCTCCTTTCATATGCTTCGATAGAAGCGAAGGCGGGCATTTTCATTTGTACCCTTCATAACATTTTACTTTTATTAGCAGGCGGGCTTTCATCGTCGCTAAAGCTATGATGAACGAAGGCGGTGGAGGGACTCCACTGTTAATGTTCCTTTCATATGCTTGATAGAAGCGAAGGCGGGCATTTTCATTTCTACCTACCATAACATTCTGCTTTTATCAGCAGGCGGGCTTTCATTGTCGCTAAAGCTATGATGAACGAAGGCGGCGGAGGGACTCCACTGTTAATGCTCCTTTCATATGCTTCGATAGAAGCGAAGGCGGGCTTTTTCATGTCCGAATGAAGGTTTTACTTTACCAAATGACTGGCTTTTTTCATGTTTATATACTGAAGTGTTACGACGGTATTTATTATGTTGGGCGAACGAATGATTTATACAGAAGAATCAAGAAACATAATAACGGAGAGGTGGAATATACGCAATCACGCAGACCGGTACGAATGATTTACTATTGCTCTTTTGAAAACCAATTTTTGGCGATTCAATTTGAGAAATATTTAAAATCGGGAAGCGGAAGGGCATTTATGAAGAGGCACCTTATTTAGTTTTATCAATTTAAACTAATTTATACCATGACCATCATAAAATATCTTTCCGTGTGTTTCTGTGTTATCTCAATCAGCTGTTCTGCACAGACACTGGATGAGCCGGAGATAAGTGCAGTGATGTATGGTTCATATGACAGTCTTTTGTCAGTTACTCAAGCGATCCGAAAAATTGTTGAAAAAGAGAATAATTGCCACCCTGGAAAAGTATATGTGCAGATGGAAATTGATACCTCCGGAAATGTACGCCAGCCTAAAATCGTCAGATCATTGTGCCCCGCAGCAGATTCAATCGCTATGATTATCGCTAAACAACTCAAATTTCATCCTGCATGGCAAAATCAAACCAAGGTTAAATCAAATAAGATCATCACTATTCCCTTCCAACAATAACCACACCCTACACCTTCACAAACGTCTTGTTCCGGTACATATACCAAAGGATCAGGTAGAGGATCAGGAACCCCCCGAATACCTCCAGGGCACCATAATATGGGCCTGTATATTGTTCGGTACCGAAGAGGATAAACCCGGCAATCGTTGAAAAACGTATCACGTGCGACAATACATAGGCGGTGATAGCATTCATCCCGATCACCTTCAAAGGGAATGCCCATCGCCGGATCCCTTTCATATCGATAAGCCAGTAGAAAAACGCCAGGATCAGGTAACAAACGCCCGATGAAGCCAGCACGAAAGAGGAAGTCCAAAGCTTCTTGATGATCGGGTGCCAGATACCCATCAGTAAACCGGCCGCCAGTCCGATTACGCCGGCGAGCAATAAATTTCTCAGAACCTTTGGCTGACTCATGCCCGACTTGATCCACTCGCCCGCAAACATGCCTGAGAGGGTGGTGGCGACAAACCCGAAACTGCTGAGCAGCCAGGTGTACTGTGTCTGATCCTCAAACCGGTCGAATACAAGCCTGTCGAAATACAACGCGATATTTTCATCCGGCAGCAGCAGTCCGGCTTCACTACCCGGAACACTGATGGTGAGCAGTATCAGGGTAAAGGCGACCAGGCAGAATGTAAAAACCGCATACTGCCCTTTTTTGCTGAGGTGCATGTAGCAAAGACAGCTCACGACATATCCCACGGCAATCGCCTGCAGCGTATTGCTGAAAATATAAAACCTGTCAATATCCAGCTCGAGCAAATTTCCCTGTACAATCCAGCCCAGTACAAACAGGATTAAAAACCTCCGGCCTATTTTTAAATAGATATCCCTGTTTGAATTTGTTTCCCGGATTCTTTTGGATAGGGAAAACGGAATAACGGCGCCCACAGTAAAAAGGAAAAGGGGCATAATGATGTCGTATATGGTATTGCCGGTCCAGTCTGGGTGATCAAACTGATGCGCCATAAATTGCGTAAATGGCGTGTCGACGCCGCTGTAGAGCGCCCAGAAAAACTGGTCCAGGAGTATGATCCCAAGCATATCAAGTCCGCGTACGACATCGATGGATTCAATTCTGGCAGTGGATATATTGGCGTTCATGCTGATATGCGGGTTTCGACCACGACTCCAAAATATAAATTATACTTATGTGATCATACATTTTAAAATTATCATTCTGCTTGTTCTTTCCGAAGTATTCTTCGGACAGGTCTTTTTTGAATAAATATGTATCTTGAATTAAATCTGATCTATGAAAAATTTTCGAAGTTTTGATCTGATCTGTCTCCTGATAGTATTCCTTACGGCAGCGGGATGTTCGGAACAATCGGGAAATGCACCCAACATCATTTTCATTCTTGCAGATGACTTTGGAAATCACGATTTAGGATATACAGGAAGCAGTTTTTATCAAACACCCAATTTGGATCAGCTGGCATCGGAATCCATGATTTTCACCAACGGCTATGCGGCATGCCAGGTCTGCAGTCCGTCCCGCGCCAGTATCATGTCGGGAAAATTTCCTGCCCGCCATGGGATTACCGACTGGATCGGCGCACCGTTCGGGGAGGACTGGCGACGAATGAACCGGTATAACAAACTTTTGCCGCCTGATTACAAGCATCAGCTGGATACTGCCTACATCACCCTCCCGGAGGCATTAAGGGAAGGAGGGTATTCGACATTCTTTGCCGGGAAGTGGCACCTGGGAAGCAAGGGTTCCTGGCCCACCGATCATGGATTTGATCACAATATCGGCGGCTGGGACGCCGGCAGTCCGCGGGGCGGCTATTTTTCACCATATGAAAATCCGAATCTAGCCGACGGCCCTGCCGGAGAAAACCTTTCAATGCGCCTCGCTCGTGAAACTGTTAATTTTATACAGTCCCACCAGCAAAGTGAGAGTGATAAACCCTTCTTTGCTTTTCTGTCCTTTTATGCTGTTCACGGACCCATTCAGACCACTAAGGAAAAATGGAAAAAATACCGTGACCTGGCAGTGCATAATGGTATTGCTGATCACGGATATGAAATGGGAAAATTTTTACCCATTCGCCAGGTACAGGATAATCCGGTTTATGCCGGGTTGGTTGAACAAATGGATGATGCCATCGGGGAAGTACTCGCAGCCTTGCGGGAAATGAATCTTGATGAGAATACCATTGTAGTATTCACTTCGGATAATGGGGGTGTAGCCGCCGGAGACGCCTATTCCACCTCTAATTTGCCCTTGCGTGCGGGAAAGGGGTATCAGTATGAAGGCGGAATCAGGGAGCCTTATTTCATTAAGGTACCCTGGATGAATACGGGCGGACGAACTTCTGATATACCTGTGACCGGAACTGATTTTTATCCGACCCTGCTCGAACTGGCAGGTCTGCCCTTGCGAACTTCGGAACATTCTGATGGAGTAAGCCTGGTGAATGTATTAAAAGGGGATTCGATTGAAACACGACTGCTGATTTGGCATTATCCGCATTACGGAAATCAGGGAGGAGAGCCTTCGTCGATCATTCGGAGGGGTGACTGGAAGTTGATTTACTATTACGAAGACGGGCGAACCGAATTGTTTGATTTAGAGAAAGATCCGGGGGAACAGTCAGATGTTTCCGCTGATAATCCGCAAATCGTTGAGCGGCTACTCGATGAACTATTTAATTTCCTTCGGCAGGTGAATGCTAAAAGGCCTGTTCCGGATCCCGGGTATTCCCCGGAGTTGGAGCAAGAACACCTGGAAAGAGTAAAGAACGAAGTGTTACCCAGGTTGGAACAGCAAAGGCTTCAATTCCTCTCAGAGGACTTTGATCCGAATAATGACTGGTGGGGTTCTGCAGTAAAAGACTGAAGTTCACGTATTCAATCTTCGTCGGAGGGTTAGATTTAATTATTTTCTGCCCTGTGCAAGCCGGGCAGTCAGGAACAGGTTAAATCCTCCAAACCCAAATATTACTCTTCCTGTAAACTTGTCACTAAGTGGTAAATTTCTGATCTGATACGTATTACTTGAATAGGCAACCCCCAAACCAACTTGCTTAAAAATGAAATACTGAAGCGAAACATTGGTCTCAAGAACATTGATCTTAATATCGCTAACGTCGACGTAAAAATATTCCAGTGAATACCGGGCCAGCAGTCGGGGTCTCATATATCCGGCCCCATGAACACCCAGTAGTATAGCCGGGGCGATAAATTTTTCGCTTTCGGCATAACTCCGGTTATTCAGGCTCGCCGACATCCCCATATTAAAACGTACAGCACGAAGACCGAATGATAATCCCGCATTCCAGTTTCTTTCGCTGAAGAAGGAGTACCGCCAGGTGGCCCCGAAATAGTTGACATCGAATTTGATATTTGCAGACGCTCCGGCATAAAAGATGGTATCGTTGAATTCAATATCCTTTTCCAGTGTCAGGGAATTTGACCTGGCCATGCGCGTAAAGGTAAGGTTCATCTGCGATCTCTTACTCAACAAAAGAAGTCCGTCGATCCGAAATACATTCAGGTTCTGGTCCAGTTTCAGATCATCCTCGAAATTAATCTCTGTACCAAGTCCAAAATCCGAATCAAAGCGTACACGTGTTGTCATTTTTGGGAAATAATATCCCATCGACATATATAGTTTGGGCGAGAGCGAATCCTGTTCTTCATTGATATAGCTCTGTGAGAAAGCAAGGCTGCTAACAAGACTTAGAGCGAATAAAAAGGCGATGAACCTGAATCCTCTTGTTCCGGGGATCATGAATTTTGTATTCTTTTTTTGAAAATAATCCACAGATTTGATCACTTACCGATATCTGTAAGTTGGCCCGAATTAGACTTTAATCCAAGCATAAAATCAAGAGATTTGGGTGCTTACTGATCTTCCTGAAGGTCAGCCTTTTCGGTCTTTACTGAAACCCGTCGCACCAGATTTCCAACGGTCAGCCCCTGGACCAGAATACTGAATACAACAATCACGTAGGTCATCACCAGAAACAGCTCCCGGTTCATTTCCTGGGACAGGCTTAGTGCCAGGGCTATGGATATTCCTCCCCTGAGTCCGCCCCAGGTCATGACCAGGCTGGTACCAGGTACGAATTCAAGGCGTTTCTGAAAAAAAGAAATGGGCGGTAATAAGGATAGGTAGCGGCACAGCAACACAAGCGGAATGGCAATCAGGCCGGCCACCAGGTAATTCATTTCAATCGTCAACACAAGAATTTCCATGCCGATCAAAACGAACAGGATCGTGTTCAGGAGAATATCCAGCAATTCCCAGAACTTGTCGACATAGGTCTCGGTAATTTTGGACATCGACGAAGCCCGCATCGTATCATTTCCCACGATAAGTCCGGCAGTCACCATGGCAAGCGGTGCAGAGAGATGAAATCGTTGTGCCACCACGGTTCCGCCCATCACGGCAGCCAGGGTTATGATGACTTCGGTGTCATAATCATCGATAGACCGTAGCATACGATAGGTTAAAAAACCAAGGATTAATCCCAGTACAATGCCTCCCAGCACTTCGAGTCCGAATAATTCGGCGATCATCACCGGATCAATCGCCTGGCCGGGGGAGGAGGCAATGTGATAAATCGTTATGAAAACAACGACTCCCACGCCGTCATTAAAGAGGGATTCACCTACAATTTTGGTTTCGAGTTTTTTTGGCGCATCGGCCTGCTTGAGAATTCCCAATACGGCAATGGGATCAGTCGGGGAGATAAGTGCACCGAAAAGCAGGCAATAGATAAATGCCACATCCATGCCCAACAGCATCAGGAGAAGGTAGGTAACAATTCCAACGAGGAAGGTCGACAGTAAAACCCCAAGCGTCGAGAATGCCAGTATAGGGCCGCGCTGAATACGAAGCTGTTCGAAATTGGTATGAAGGGCACCCGCAAAAAGGAGAAAGCTCAGCATGCTGTCCAGCAGCAGTTCCTCGAAATCGATATTGGAAATTATTTCTTTTTCCGCCTCCAGGATGGTATCATCAAATTGGGCAATCCCGAGTACGATCAGTGTGAACACAATGGTAATGAGCATCAACCCGATGGTCGTGGGGAGCTTAAGGAAGCGCTCATTTACATAGCCGAAAATCGCGGCAAGTACTATCAGGATTGTGCTGATCAGAAAAATATCCATGGCTTTCAGGTTGTCCGTTGAAAATACTAATATTTTTTATCTATGGCATAATGAAAAAAGGACCGGCTAAACAAGCCGGTCCTTTTTTCCTGATATCTATCCTGCAAACTGTTAGAAATCATAGGTGATTCCAAACAGCCAGTAGGTCTGAAGTTTGTTGTCAATATTGTCGAATGTCGCATCCGGAAGCTCCAGAGTTTCACGCGCATAATTGAGTGCTTCCTGCTTGTTATCACGCAGGCCGAATTCAAGACCCATCCCGATATTCTTCCATACTTTATAGGAAAAAGCATTGGTCCACGTCCAGTTGGAAAGGTTACTGCTCTTGTAGCTGATAAAAGATGAGAGGTTCGACTTCAATGAGAAGTTCCCGAATTTTCTGCCATAGTTGGCCACGATCTTGGTACCGGCAGATGATTCAAATACATCATCAGTACTGCTGAAAACGAAATTATAGTTGAGCGGGTGAATAACCACTACAAGATCAGCCACAGGCTTCCAGGTAATACCAACCCCCACATCGAGATATCCGGGATCGTTAAAGTTGTTGATCAGTGTAGTCCGGTATTCCATCAGGAATGATGCCGCTATCTTTTTAGAAAGGTTATAGCCGAAGAGTGACTGAATGTTGAATACATCTGTAGTTGCCCGGAATCCCGCCTCGTCATCCGGATCATCTTTGTCATCCAGTTTTACCCAGCCAAGGTTGATCTGACCCGCATTGTACCAGAAGTATTTATCACGGTCCAGTCGCGCATAAGGGTTGATGGTAATGCCTATCTTTCCCGATGCGTTATTCGGTATTCCCTGGGCATACCAGTTATTGAATTCTGAAAAACTTGCCCCAATGGTTCCGAAAGCACCTGTTTTCCATCCCGGGAATGCGTCAATCTGCTTCTGCAGCGCATCAACCCGTCCCTGGATCGCACTGATGGAATCTTCCTTTGTTTTTTTAATCGCTTTTAATTCATCGATCGTTTGTCCGTATGAATACAAGCCAGCCAATAGAAAAATAATAGTCGTAAATAGTTTATTCATAGCATGTTGAGTTGAAGTGCCAAATTTAGAACATCCTTGGTTTTGACCTTCTTAAATTCAATATTTTTTAATCAATTCTGTTCAGAATTCAACAGGGTCTTTTCCAGCTATAAGAAACAGTAGTCGCATACAAATGTTTAAACTGACCATATTTTGATACTTTTTTGCATATTGTGGAAATATGAACCTGAAAAGAATTACTCCGATTTTCCTGATCATCCTTTTGATCAGCGCCTGTACTCAGCAAGAGCAAGATTCTGTTGCCGTGCCGGAAGAAATTAAAAATGTCCCTGCCACCTATCAGGAGCTCCAGGCTTTCTTTCTGGAATGGCGTGAATTTCTCAGGCCCGATGAGGTGAATGGCATTCCGGATTACAGTGATGAGGCGATGGCACAACAGTATGATGAACTATCCGATTGGAAAAATCGGCTGGACGCGATTGATACGGCGGGCTGGCCAGTGGCACACCAGGTGGATTGGTTCCTGGTTTGGGCAGAGATGAACGGACTTGAATTCGCCCATCGGGTGAAAAAACCCTGGAAAAGGGACCCGTCCTTCTATGTCTGGTTCTTTTCCTATCCGACCGACGTACCAGAGCGAGAGGCCTCCAATGCGTGGGGTGCAGTGGAATATGACTATTACCCCAAACCCTTATCAGCTGAAGATGCGGATAAAATCAGCCATCAATTGCGTAAGGCACCGGCTCTCTGGGAGCAGGCCAGGAAAAATCTGACAGGTAACGCCCGTGATTTATGGGTATTGAGTGAAAGGAGCTTCCGGGATCAAAGTGCCGATCTTGAACAGTTCTCAGCTTTGATGCAGTCTGAACATCCGGATCTCGCTGCCGCAGCACTGGAAGTTCGTGATGCTTCGGAGGATTTTGCTGATTGGATTGCATCCCAAAGTTCACAGAAGACAGGCCAGTCCGGCGTGGGTAAGGCCAATTATTCATGGAATTTGAAGAAGGTTCACCTGTTGCCCTACACATGGGAGGAAGAGCTCACACTCATTGAGCGGGAGCTGTCCCGGGCGCATTCCTCGCTCAGGTTGGAGGAAAACCGAAACCGCAATCTGCCGGGGTGGGAAAAGATCGATTCCCCGGAAGCATACGATAAGGCTGTGAAGGAGGCAATTGATGATATGATGAGCTTCTTTGAAAAGGAAGAGATCCTGACTATTGTGCCCAATATGGATCCGGCATTACGTGAAAGAGCAGGAACATTCGTGGAATCAGACGGCCTTCGCGGTTTTTTTGACGAAGTGATTTACCGCGATCCGATGACCATGCGGGCACACCATTATCACTGGCTCGACCTGGCACGAATGAGGGATGAACCACATCCGAGCATTATTCGAAGTACACCATTGCAGTTTAATATTTTCGATGGCAGGGCCGAAGGAATGGCCACTGGCGCGGAGGAAATGTTCATGCATGCGGGATTGTATGAAGGCCGGCCGCGCGGACGTGAATTAGTGTGGGTAATGCTTGCCCAGCGTGCGGCACGGGCATTGGGAGCGTTGCATCAGCATGGTTTATTAACTGATTTTGATGGCGCAACACAAATCGCATCAAAATACACGCCCTGGGGATTATTGCCTGCAGACGGGGGAACAATTCAGGTGGAGGAGCATTTTTACCTGACCCAGCCCGCCTACGGAACGAGCTACGTGATCGGAAAGATCGAAATAGAAAAATTACTTGCCGAATATGCGCGGCAGCGTGAAGGCCAGTATTCACTCCGGGAATTTTTTGATGAATTTAATTCTAAAGGTGTGATCCCTGTTTCATTAATCTATTGGGAGATGACCGGTGACCGGTCGATGCTGGATAAGGCACTAACAGAAAGTAAACTGGAAGACCTTGAGTGATATAAAGACTATAGTCTTGCCCCTTATCTTGCTCCTGCTATGTTTTTCAGGTATCTGCCTGGCACAAAATCCCGGTACACCCGGGCAAAAGGAGGAAGTGAAGGTTGGATTTGTGTTGCTGGACCTCTTCAATATAGATAATGTTAAAGGTACTGTGAGCGGAGAATTTGTGTTTACTTTGAGCTGGACGGATACCTCACTGGTTAGACCCGGACAAACAGCTCCCATCATTCTGCCATATGATTCGGTAAACCCTCCGCAAATTCAGATCCGGAATGTGATTGACTACAGATCATTCCGTGAGCGATCGGTAACGGTCCTTCCGAATGGCGAGGTAAATTCCCGGCATCGGCTCACAGGTATCTTAAATACGAAATTTAATTTTCGAAAATTCCCATTTGACCGGCAGACGCTCGGTATTAGTATTTTTGATACCAGTGTTGAGCAGGATGTGAGGCTAATCCCGGATGATCGTTACCAGGGCATCTTCAAACCGGATAGTCTCAGCATACCGAATTGGAAGGTCATGTACAACGGGATGAGAACCTATTCAGATGTTGAATATGGCATACCATTTCAGTCAATCGTATTCAGCTATTCGCTTGTCCGAATTTCAGAGTTTTATATCTGGAAAGTGGTTTTTCCGATGGTGCTGGTGGTATTGATGTCGTGGTCGGTTTTCTGGATCGACCCGAAAAATATTTCTGCACAACTCACTGTTTCAGTTACGGCCATTCTTACCTTAATTGTATTCCAGTTTTCAGTGGCACAAACGTTACCTGAACTGCCTTATCTTACTTCGCTCGATAAATATGTTATCGGTACTGATATTTTTGTGTTCATGGCTTTCCTGGAAACGCTCATTACCAGCTATCATGAGGACAGGGGAAAGAAAGAGCTTTCAGCGCTAATCGACCGTACTTCGCGAATACTGTTTCCTGCCGTTTTTGTTTTGTTTATTTTACTAACGCTGATAATTTTTTAGAAACCTAATACTCAACTTTCAGAATAATCTCCGGATGGGTCTTTGGGGCAGTAACCGCGTTTAGGACCCGAAATCTGAGCTCGAATTGGTCCTTGAAGTCAATCGTTTTTACATCGATTAAATTTTCACCAGGATGAATCTCAATTACATCCGAATGTGAATGAAATGTATATTCAGAGAGGTTCTCCAGAATAAAAGTTACCCCGGTTTTATTATTGATCTGTACTCTTGCAACCTGTTCATTATATTGAAGTTTACCGGTCTCGAGGGAGGCGTTAAGAAGAGGCAGAATATTCTCCTCCTTGCCTACCAGCAGATCATTAAACCAAACGGCGGTTCTGCCTGCTTTCAGGGCTGCTTTTATTTCAGATTCCGACCGGTCCTTTGTAAATAACAGGGTAAGCGGACGATGACCGCCTTCCGGTATGTCAAATTCCCAGTCGACAAGACCGTGGATATCCGACGTCCCTAATATGGTAAGATTATTATCCAGTGCAATCTGCAGCGCCTCATCGGAAAACATGTGTTCATTAACCACTTCAATTCCATGCAGCAGACCTTCTGAAATCAGCGTTCTGTGAAGATCAGTGAGTTTCGCGACCCCGTCTTTATAATGGTAGGCCCACATGGGATGGTTCCAGAACGTAAAGGCGCCTTGCCGGTTGGCCTCACGGAAGACTTCCAGTACATCGTCTTTCAGCAATTTATTGGCATCCTGAATGAAAATGGCATTGCTGTGCCCGGGAGGCATCGATCGGGTGATTTCAGATCCCGGAACAACGATCAGGTTTTCTTTTGCCGCGATTTTTGAAGCAATTTCGTAAGAACGGTTGCGATCGGGATGCGGAATATCATCTTCATGTGGCTGATATTCGAGATGTTCTGTCATGGCGATCAGGTCCAACCCCTCACGAACCGCTTCATACACCCGGATATCCGGCCATACGCTGCCATCTGAAAAAACGGTATGCATATGCAGATCAACCTTCAGTGTTTCATAGCCCGGTACATCCGGGAAATTGGAATCGTTTTCCTGTGCCAGCAGGTTCACAGATAAGCCGGCCATTAGCATGATAGTCGCAATCTTTTTCATTGGGGGCATACGTATTTTCTTCAAGATAAAAAGAATCCTGAATTTTATGGTGTTGAAGATACCGAGGTTAATTGTTACTGCCTGCCCAACTGCTTCAGCCAGGAAGCGTGGTCGGCCACAGCACCTACGAAGGTTTTTTTGGAATAATAGGGCAATCCGAATTCCCGCGCGGTTCGTTCCACGATGGTAGAAACCTGCGGGTAATGTACATGACTGATGTTCGGCATCAAATGGTGTTCCACCTGGTAATTAAGACCCCCGATAAACCAGTTTAAGAGTCGATTTTTCGGAGCGAAATTACTGGTAGTTGCCAGCTGATGGATTGTCCAGTTATTAGCAATGAGACCAGTTTCATCGGGTAACGGGAAATCCGTTGACGGCACTACATGTGCTGCCTGAAATACAATCGTGATACTCAGCCCTGTAAGGAAATGCATCGATAAAAAGGCCAGAACGATCAGCCACGGCGAAAGTGGAATCATAATCAATGGAATGATCAGTGTGATCGAAATATGAACAATCTTCCATGCAATGATCTTGGCGAGTTCCTTATACACCTCATTTTTGCCCTTGAAATACCCCATTTTGTGATATTTGATCAGGCGGACATAATCTTTTGCGGCAAACCATGAAAGTGTTGATAACCCATAGAAGAACCAGACATAAAGATGCTGATACCGGTGTACCCAGTAGCGCTTTGCGTGAGGAGAGAAGCGTAAAAAGAACGGCGCATTGATGTCGTCATCATGCTCCTGAATATTCGTATACGTATGATGCAGGATATTATGCTGCACTTTCCAGACATTCGCATTCGCACCAAGAAGGTTCATGGAATACCCTATGATTTTATTTACACGGCGGTTCTTTGAATAGGAGCCATGAAGTGCATCATGCATGATACCCATACCAACACCCGCCATGCCGATACCGGCCAGCAGATACAATGCGAACATGAGCCAAACACTGCTCACAATACCCAGACATAGAACAATCAGCGGACCCAGAAATATGGACAGCATAAAAATGGTTTTGAACACCATTTTGCCATTTCCCTGACGTTGAATACCGTTCGATTTAAAATAATGATTAACCCGTTCGTTGAGCGTTTTTGTGAACTCCGAACCGGTTTCGGTAGAAAATTTGAGATTTTTGATGATAATGAATTTTGATGATGTTTCTACAAAGGTAGGATAGTTTCCTGATACCCGGTATTAAATTATACATTTAGACCTAATATCCTTTAAACGGTAGAAATTTAACTTACGTTCCATTTTAGTCTTTATTCAGAACTATCGATTTCCCGCTTTGTGCCGAATTCATTGCCGCCTGAAGAATTTCCATGACGATCATATTGTTTTCAAGCGATGAGGGATTATAAGGTTCTGGTTGAATTTCACCGTTCAGCACTGCTGCGAAATAGGCAAAAGGATCATCCGCCGGTGAATTCAACGGTGCAGCTTTATGCATTTGCCATTTCTCGTCTCCAGGAAGCCTGATACGCATATTGGATCCGTCATCAGCAATAGCATATCCAACAGCGCCATACACTTCCATATCCTTTCGGTTGAAAGGCCAGTTCCATGATGCCTGAATAATGACCTGCGCCCCGGGATATGTTACAAGAATAGTTGCTTCATCATCCACCTTAGGGTATTTGTCGGGCTTCATCTGTTGTGTAAACGCGAATACCTCTATTGGCCGCTCACCCTGCATGAACCACGTACTCAGATTCGCGCCATAACATCCGAAATCGGTGAGCGCACCGGCACCATTCCAATGAGGATCTGTGAGCCACTCTAAAAATTCCTTGTTCACACCAATCTCTTCCGGGCCCTGGTGCCCGTCATGAATAACCATTTTGCGAATATCTCCCAGTCTATTTTCCTTCACGGCCAGGTCAAATATCGCGTGATTCGAACCATACCAGGTGGTTTCATAATTCGTTAGCAGCCAAATATTGTGCTTCACAGCCAGTGCCTCCATTTGCTTCGCATGGTCCAGGCTAACTGCCAGTGGCTTTTCCACCATTACATGTATGCCACGCGGTGCACATTTTTCAACTACCTGAAGATGATCGTAAATCGTATTGAAGGCAAAAACAGCATCCGGTTTCACCTCCTCAAGCATGGTATCCAGGTCACTGTACACAATATCCATTGAAAAATTATGCTGAACTGAATAACGACGGGCCAAATCCGTATTACTTTCCTGAATCCCAACAATTTCAATGTCGCCGCGGTCCTCCCGGCCCAGAATCCAGTGAACGTGCGTATGTACCAGGCCCACGACTGCAACGCGCAGGGGTTTTTCAGTCTGACTATAACTGGTGAGAGAAATAAGCAGTGCGAATATTACGAGTAATCTGCGCATGTGATTGGCGCTATTCATCAAAATAATGTTCCTTTCCATTAACGTCGGTATAGTGATAATAGATCATGGACGGCCAGGCAGCACTCCGATTTAATGCCGACCATTCTTTAAAAGCAGCAACCAGGGAATCAATTACAGGAGGTTTTTCAGCATACCGGTCTGTGAATTCAAAAGGATCCTCTTTGATAAAATAGAGTGACGAATCGCCGTTATCCTCATTCCAGGTAAGTTTCCATCGTGCATTACGTACCGCCCGGTTGTCACCCATCTGAAAAAAAACATACTCATGCGCGGGTTGTGCTTTCAATACCGACTCCAGAAGGTTGGCACCGTCATAAATACGATCACCTGACAGTGAAGCGCCTGCAGCATTCGCAGATGTCATGAAAAGATCGGTTGCATGTGTAAGTTGGTCATAGGTGCTATTTTCAGGGATAACGCCCGGCCAGGACATGAGCATCGGCACTTTTACACCGCCCTCGAAATTGGTGATCTTTCCTCCCTGGTAATCTCCATTGTCGGTAGTTAGATTATACTCTGCACCGCCATTATCACTGATGAACATCACAAGCGTATTTTGTGCCAGCCCGGTTTCATCCAGGTAATCCAACAGTCGCCCGATGTTGTCGTCGAGTGATTTGATCATCGCATAATGTACCCGCTTGTATGGATCTTCGACACCTGCAAATTCGTTCACATACTCATCCGGTGCCTGTAGCGGTGTATGCGGTGCGTTATAGGCAGCTACACAATAAAATGGGTTGTCATTGTTTTTGCTGATAAATTCAATTGCTTCGTCGGTGATGGCATCAGTCAGGTATCTTGATTCACTGATCTCCTGGCCATTTTTCCGGATCGCGTGCAAGCCTTCCCGCTGCCCCTCCCAGATGTATTCATCGGTGAAGTCCTCCGGGATCTTCTGGTCGGTGAAACCCGGTGTTCCCTCAGGCACATAAAGACTGTGTGAAGCCATGAATCCGTAGAATTCATTAAAACCAAAGGCCAGCGGTGAATTCGATTCAAGTTTTCCCACATGCCATTTTCCAATGTATGCGCTCGAATAACCCTGTTTTTTTACTATTTCTGCAAGGCTGATTTCCGATAAAGGCAATCCCATTTCAGCGATGACCTGTTCATCCGGAACTTCTGTCTGGTACTGAGGCTCCCAGGGATAACTGTCAATCAGGTATTTGAAGGCATAGTATTCAATCCGGTTCGAAAGGTAACGCTCGTGCAGCTGATGTTCAAAACCAAAACGCTGATTGTACCTTCCTGTGAGGATGGAGGCACGCGAAGGACTGCAAACCGGTGAGGAAACATAGGCATTCGTGAACTTTACTCCGCGTTTTGCCAGGCGTATCAGGTTGGGCACATGAACAGGCCCATCGGTATACAGGTCTGTATCTGCGATACTAAGGTCATCTACGATAAGCCAGAGAATATTTGTTTTTGATGAATCGGCCAAACCACCGGGTTTATTTAAATATTCTTCTTTACCATTTAATAGCCTGGTATCCGGCTCAAGGTTGTATGAACCTTTGTCCATGGGTATGAACATATAGATCAGCAAGCTTGGAATAATGATGATGGAAGGGACGAAAAGATTTTTAATTTTCTTTTTCAATGAATTTCCGGTTATTTTCAGCCACAAAATATAAGACTATCTACGAAGGTAAAAAATCGTCATCGAAATTTTAGGGCGGACAGAAAATGAAAAAACACCATACTTTTTGCAGGATTTGTGAGTCATTATGCGGATTGGAGGTTGTGACGGACGGAGATAAGGTTGTCTCTGTTGCACCCGATCCGAACCATGTGGCGACGGAAGGATTTTCATGTGTAAAAGGATTGCGGCAGCACGAAATGTACCAGTCCCCTGATCGTCTCAAATATCCCTTGAAACGGATGGATGATGGAAATTATGAGCGGATATCGTGGGAACAGGCTATTTCGGAGATTGGGGCGAAAGTGAGAAAGCTTCGATCTGATGACGGTCCTGATTCAATTGGAATGTATGTAGGTACTGCCGCCGGGTTTGGTGTGCTGCACCCGGTATTTGCGCAGGGATTTATGACCGGTATTGGCTCTAAAAGCATGTATGCATCGGCAACGCAGGACTGCTCCAACAAATTTGCCGTATCAAGACACATGTACGGTTTCCCGTTTACACTTCCGTTTCCGGATCTTGAGAATACCGAATGCCTGATTGTGGTTGGGGCAAATCCGGTCATTTCAAAATGGTCCTTCCTGCAGGTTCCAAATCCGATTGAAAAGCTGCGGCAACTGGAGCGTAGAGGAGCAAAGTTGTACTTTGTAGATCCCCGCAAAACCGAATCTGCGCAGGTGGCCGGGAGTCACGTATTTATTCGTCCGGGCACTGATGTCTTCTTTTATCTGTCATTTCTCCATGAGTTGATAGAGCAGGGAGGCGTAGACAGGGATCAGGTGTCTTCATGGACAGAAGGTTTTGATTCGCTGAAGGAACTCGCAACCAACTGGCCGGCAAACCGGACTGAAGCGGTTACAGGCATTCCAGCAGATGTACTCAGCAGGATGGTGGCCGACTATATCAGCGCGGATGGGGCAGCGCTCTACTGTTCCACCGGCGTGAATATGGGCGGTAACGGAACCCTGGCGTTCTGGATTCAGGAGTCTATCAATGCCATTTCCGGCAACCTGGACCGGAAGGGTGGAACACTTGTGGGAAAGGGGATCATAGATTTCATAAAATTCGGGGTGAAAAATGGGGTTCTCATGCGGGATGATACCTCCCGGGTGGGCAATTTCTCTGCTGTAAATGATGCATTTCCCGGCGGTATCATGGCCGATGAGATTCTCACGCCGGGTGATCGGCAGTTGAAGGCGCTTTTTGTAACCGGAGGAAATCCACTTATCACCATGGCAAATTCAGGCCGGCTCAGGAAAGCCTTCCGAAAACTGGAATTACTTGTCACGCTTGATATCTATCAGAACGAAACAAGTTCGGAGGCGCACTATGTGCTTCCTTGCACAGACCCATTGCAGCGGCCGGACCTGCCTTTTATTTTTCCACTCATGCTGGGATTACAAATGAAACCCTATCTCCAGGCTACCCGTGCCATTGTTCCCCCGGAAGGGGAGCAGCGTGATGAAGCGTCTATTTACCTGGATCTCGCACGTGCATCCGGCGTTTCAATCTTTGATTCGGCAGTGGCACAGCGGTTCTTTGAGTTCACAGCTGCGTTTCATTCGCGGGTAAAGGGGAAGAAAATTCGGGGGATACCCCAGGAATCATATCTTAACGGACTCCTTCGCCTGTCGCGCCAGAAGTCCTTTAAAAATCTCTTAAAGCATCAGCACGGCATCGAGCGTGAGCCGCATAAGCCCGGATCATTCCTCAGGAAACGTGTAATGACCCCTGATGGAAAGATTCAGCTCGCCCCTGAGATTCTTCTTTCCTATGCCAGCAAACTGGAAACAGATTTTAAGGCGGAAGAAAAGATGGCAGGAGAATTTAAACTGATTACAAAAAGGGCAGTAACGACCCATAATTCATGGACCCACAACATACCCCGTATGATCGCAAAAGGCAGAGATACGAATTATGCGTATTTCAACCCACTGGACATGGATGCACTGGGGGTTGAAGAGCTGGACCTGGTGGATATCAGCACCGATGCGGCAACCATACGAATTCAGGCAAAAGCTCTCGATACGCTCATGCCGAAGACAGTTGCCGTTCCTCACGGATGGGGACATCAGCATGCCAGGGGGTTGTCGGTTGCGAATAAGACCAGGGGTGTAAATGTGAACTTACTGGCAAAGGATGGTCCGGATAATATTGACAGGGTATCGGGTATGGCACATCTTACAGGCATACCTGTACGCATCAGAAAATCTGATGGAGATTTTCAGCCGACATGGTCAGGCATTAATTCAAAAATTGAACACGAAGAATAGTGGCACACGGAAGATTTGATAACCCCGTTATTGCAGCATTAGCCGGGGTAAAGGACTTTTTTAGAAAACAGGATCTTACAGATCGCCTCAAAGAAACCGACAGGGCTGATGGTAAAACCGTACTGATTACGGGTGCTAATTCCGGTCTGGGCTTCGGGATGGCCGTTGCATTTGCCAAACGTGGTGCCCACGTGATTATGGCCTGCCGGCGTCAGATCCCGGAGGCCGGTGAAGAAGTAAAAAGGCTCAGTGGCTCCGATAAGATTGAGATGCGGTATGTGGATTTCAGTAAAATCGGGACTATTCATGATTTTGCCGATGCACTTGAAAAGGACGGTATTCACATCGATATCCTAGTTTTGAATGCGGGGGTGGCACTGCCCGAATCCCGGCCAACCGAAAGCGGTCTGGAAGAGATGTTCCTGGTGAATTACATGTCGAACGTAATACTTGTTTCAAGATTGCTCGCGTCAGGAGTTGTTCGAAATAAGGCCATAGCGGGAAATGCCGTTGCAGGCGAGGTTCCCCGCCTCCTGTTTATCTCCTCAGATTCACATCAGGGTTCATCCTATATCGATCATGAACAATTCGGGACCTATGAAAAATACGGGGTAACCAAAGGCATGAATTACTATAGTTACTACAAGCTTGTGCTGAATACGTATGCTACTGAGCTTTCCAGAAGACTTAATCACGAGGGAGATATTGATGTAATCGTGAATGTCATGTGTCCCGGCCCTGTTGATTCAAAGATCATCAAGGAGGCACCCTGGTTGCTGCGGAAGATCCTGGGTGGCATATTTTCAATTGTATTCAAATCTCCTGAAGATGCTGCCCAGCCGGCTGTTTATATGTGTATCTCGGAGGATTACGCAGGAAAGACCAATGAATACCTGCATATGTTCAATGTGAAGAAAATGGACGAGAAGATCTATATTCCGGAAGAAGGTAAAAAATTATGGGATCATACGTACCAGGTATGGCAGCAATATGATCCCATGGCAATAAATTATCTGATTCTTGCAGAATCCCATACTTCGGAGAATCCTTCTGCTTAAATCATTCCTTCACTTTGCACGTTGAAATCCCGAAGGGTGCATAGAGCGGACAAAAACTTACGAAACTGGTGAGTACAAACACACCGGCCAGTACGAGTAAGACAATTCCAAGCGTTCCGCTAATCACATTGGCGTAGAACAGAACGGCGATCACGCCAGCAATCAGCAAACGGATGATCCTGTCGGCGCTTCCCATGTTTTTTTTCATGATTACATAGTTTTAGGTTACAAAATATTCCACAAGCAGCACAATTCCGGTAATGATTGCCAGGCAGATCATGCAGACCAGCAAAAACCGTATAACCTTATTACTTGTCACAGGGCTAATATAGCAGGTATAAAAGGGTATTTAAGTGATGTTCGTCAGGAAACAGACTAATATTTATTCGCAATATCAATATAATGGCCAGAAATTTGGTGGCAGACCCAACCTATTGGCGGCTCTTGAAGTTTAAGTAAACAGTATCATCTACTTTTGAATATGAAGATAGCCATCATCGGAACAGGGAATGTAGGAGGTACACTTGCCAAAGCATTCAACAGCGCCGGTCACACTGTGATCCTTGGGGTTCGTAACCCCGACAGCTACAAAGGAAAAGAAACACTGGAAGCAGCCGGACTGAAAGCCCTGGAAATACACCGGGCTGTGGAAGGCGCAGATTTGTTGGTTTTAGCCACTCCTGCCACCTCTGCCATAGAGGTCGCAAAGAGTCTGGGTGATACAACAGGAAAGATCATTATCGATACCATGAACGTAGTTATGGGAAGGGGGCCTGAAGGATATTCAAATACTACTGATGCGATATTGTCAAATACCACGGCAACAGATGTCGTAAAATGCTTTAATACTACCGGCTTTGAAAACATGGCCGATCCTGTTTACCAGGGCAAAGGCATCGACATGTTTGTTGCCGGTAGCAGTGATCGGGGGAAAAAGGCAGCCTCACAACTAGCCCGGGATATTGGTTTTGGCGCCGTCCATGACATGGGAGGAAATGACAAATTTTTTCTCATTGAGCAGCTGGCTAATGCCTGGATTAATCTGGCGATCTTTCAAGGCGAGGGCCGGGATATGGCGTTTCGGTTAGTGCGAAGATCCTGATGGAATATTTTCCATCCGAAGGGATTCTGCACTTTTGAATATCGCTTCAATAACTTTCATATTGTTATATGCATCTTCCAATGGCGTGGGCACTTCCGTTTGGTCCAGAATGGAGCGGGAGAAGTAGTCCGCCTGCAAGGTATAGTGATCGGAGGCCACAACTTCGATGATTTCTGTGCCATTTTCATTTTCCACATCGATGGTGCAATTCATATCCGAAGGAACGTTCACCGGCCGGTTGACGCGAATCCTGCCGTGATTTCCGATTATCTCCACGTACTGATCAGGAAAGCTTTGGGTTCCGCAGGTAAATGAGGAAAATCTGCCTTCACCAAAATCAAGAATGGCATTGGCAAGAATATCGACATGCCATTGGGGGTGATTTCTAAGGCTTCCGAATGCCCGCAAAGGTTCATGATTGAAAAGCCAGCGTGCAATGGAAACACAATAGCAACCGATATCCATGAGCCCGCCTCCACCTTTTTCAGGATCCGTCCGGATATTGGAGGGATCGTCCTTGAAGTAGGTAAAAAGGCTGTTTACCTGGTTAATATGGCCGATTGAACCACTATCTACCAGACTTCTGACCATCTGCCATTGCGGATGGAAGCGGTACATGAATGCTTCCATTACAAGGATATCCGGCTTTGTTTTTGCGTGCTGTAATAACTGTTCCGCCTGGCGTGCATTTAACGCTATAGGCTTTTCACAGAGAACATGCTTACCCAGATCCATCGAACGGATTGTCCATGGAACGTGCATGTCATTGGGAAGCGGGTTGTAAACCGCATCAATTTCCGGATCGTCGAGGAGTTCCTCATAACTGCCGTAAGCACGCCCGATGCCGAGTTCACTGGCAGTATTCTCAGCTTTTTCCATGGATCGGCTGGCGATGGCGACCACATCGCCGAACTGACTTTTCTGAACGGCTGGAATAAATTTTTCACGTGCAATTTTAGCAGTACTCAGGACTCCCCATCGAATTTTTTTCATCGGACTCATTTTTTTAAGAATCGGAATTTACGAAAAATACCCTTGGGGTACCAAGGAGTCTTTGACAAAGCCGTATAATTTTAACTATCTTTCATTTGTCATGGTAAATGAGTTTAAATCAGATCGTGTTGTGCGCGCAACTGCGTGGTTATTGTTGATTGGTCTTTCGTTGGCTATGATGATCCTGGGTCAGCAGTTGTTTATCCCGCTGACGTGGTCTCTGCTGTTTGCTTTTATTCTGTTTCCATTTTGTGACTGGATGGAAGGAAAAAAAATTGGACGAACCTGGTCATCACTGATCGCTACACTATTATTTACCATTCTGAGTGGTGTTGTGTTGTTTTACCTTGTTTATCAGTCAGTTCGGATTCTTCAGCAGGAAGGGGCTGTTTATGATACCATTTCACAGGCTTATGAAAATATGCGTATGTGGTTCTATGATAAGCTCGGACTAGAGATTTTTCATCCAAAGGAAGGGGCCCAGTTCGGGTCAGATTCACTCGGCCGTGTAATTAATTTTGCGGCCCGTGAAATCAGTTCGATCGGAAAGAATATTGTGACGATTACGCTGATTCCCATGTTTTTGTTTTTTCTGTTGCTATACCGCGGACTAGCATGGAAATTCACCCGTACCAGATATGAGGGCAAGCAACTAGAACAGCTCGAGACCTTTTATACGAAAAGTCAGTATTCAATACAGAATTACCTTTGGGGCACACTGATCTTAACTGGTGTGACAGCTGCGATGGCTTTTGTGATATTACTTTTATTCGGGATCAAGTATGCCTTCTTCTTCAGCATATTTATCGGGATCCTGAATCTAATTCCGTACATAGGCAATCTTGCTGCGTTTGTTGTGGTACTGCTTTTCGTTTATGTTACCAAACATGATATCGGACTCACCATATTTTGTGGATTAGCACTTTACAGTGCAAATCTGATGCAGGAAAATTTTCTTCGGCCAAAGCTTGTAGGTGATAAGATGAAAATGAACGCAATGGTTGTTTTTACTGCAGTGATACTGGGTGGAATGATATGGGGTTTTTCCGGGATGGTGTTGTTTATTCCATTGCTGGGTGTGCTTAAATCCCTGTTTGAAAGTCATCCTGATCTGAAAGTCTATGGAATCTTTTTTGAAACGGGAGATGAGCCTGATTCAGATTAATCTGAAACATTGGATGCGCTTTTTCCTTTTCTGACGGCAGCCATTGCACCATGAATGGCACATTTCACCCAATAATTTATCGGGCCTTTAAACGTTATACGCTCCTGTTCAAATGTTCCGATGGCATCGGTCTTCGAATGTTTCAGAATGATGCCATCTGCCAGAGCGGTAAGCAGGGAAGAACCAAAGTTTTTTACGTCAGGGGAATGCTTCTTGAAAATTTCAATGTGCAGGTCTTCATAGGTCATCAGTGCCTGGCCAGTGGCAATGGAATCATTCGCGGTAACAGAAAGATCGTATTCCTTAAGATACCCCGACTTCAGTCGTACAGCTTCAAGCGGGTCGATCATGTGGTTCAGCGAATCAAGCACCATGTCGGTAAGACGTACTTCAAGATCAAAATGATTTGAATCTATTCTTGAATAGTTAAAAGCCATTAAACCCGAATCGTATAACTTGGCTGTACCTGTCAGTACGTTTTCAGATTCGGTTTTTGGCTTTCTGAGATTCATTTTAAAATCAATATCATTCAATACGATATAACCTTCCTGTCCTGTTTTTTCTCCAACTTCCCGATAGGTGAGAACTCCATCAGTAGCCTTGATGCCCAGCAGTTGAAATTTTTCTGAAAGTGGCAGGAGCTCCCTCAGCAAATAGGGTTTATTAACTGCCTCCGGGTCGGGCAGCGTTTTATCCCGCCGCAGTCTCACATTGAACCCCTCGATCTGAAGCTGTTCCGAAATAAATTGATTTTTCCTGAGAAGTGAGTCCCAAACAACCCCGTTAAAGACAAGATGATCGAAATTTCCGGATATCACATCGTTCTCAATTTCCATTTTCTCAACGAATTCCGGTTTTGCATCGATGCGTACGTCATAAATATGAAGCTGCTCCCCGGTATTCTTTATTTCACCAATATTAAAGGTTGAAGATGGCGTATCGAAACGGAGGTCACCCATATCTATTGCCACTTTGTTATCAGCTGTTCGTATGCTGATGTCGCCAAAAGCAATGAGTTGATCATTGATGGCCACTGTCCCCGGTGATATTTTTAGCACGTCAAACAAGGATAATGGTGCTATTGCCTTTTTCGTTTGTTTCGTTTGAGATGCATCTGATTTTTTTACTGATGTGGAATCAACCGGCTTTTTCTTTATTTGCATGAACGGTTTGTAAACTCCAATTTCCCCGACATGTGGCAGCGCTGACGGGCTCCAGGTGATATTTTCCAGGGATATGCTGTCTAATGTTGAATTCAGTGTATTTTCTGACTGAATAAATGATACCTGGTTAACACTGGCCATTTCAATATGCCATACTGAATCTGATTTTATTATTTCATTCAATGATATCTTCTGTAACTGAAGATTATCACCGGATGCCAGGGATAGGGAAACGCCGCTTATTTCAGATTGTTCTTTTGTAGCGATGTTCACGTCGTCAACACTGATATTGATCTTGTCGGAGGAATGCTTCAGCTGGTGCATTTGAGCCTGTATTTCACCAAATGTTGAAGCCTTGCCTGCTACCAATACTTCCTTGACCTTTAAATTGTCTGAAATAAAAGACAATTGGCTATTCTGAGAAAGTTCAAGGTTGGCTGTAATCCGGTCAAGCATGATACTTTCAAAAAAGAATTCCTGGACCGGTTTATCGGCTGTGTTTTTCTGTGTTGTATCTGGTTGAGGCAATGAACCGCTGATATCAATTTCGCTGATATGGAGGGTATTCCAGACGTGGTAAAATGGCTTGTTCGGATTAAAGTTCTCCGGTGTGGCCGTAAACCCCTTCAGGGTTAGGTTAATGTCTTTGAACGAACCTTGAACCGAAGATATCTCAAAGCGCTTTGGTTCAAAAAAAACGCCGGTGAGTGATGCCCGGATATCATTCTTACCGCTTGTGAAGGTTACGGAAGGTGATTTGAAATATCGCAGATCATAGGTCGTTCCATCTTCTATCACAAGATTTTCAGTAACCGCATTCAGATTTTGTATTTGGGCGTTGGTTTCGAGGTAATCGTAAATAATATTAATACTGTCCAGGACAACCTTGCCTAAATGAACAGTGGAACGTTCCCTTGCCGGCTTTGGAGGCCTGGAGCCGGAAGTATGTACAATATCACCCGTGGCTTCAAATAAGGTTAGGTTTCCACCTTTCATGAGGACCGAATCGGCAGACAGGTCATTTGTGTAAATAAAATTGAAGATATTAAAATTGTAGAGGGCCAAAGACTCACTTCTCAGGAGTTCTGCATTGATATCGGTATCAGTAAGGACAATGTCCTTGATATCCACATTATAGGTCTTATCGTAGACCATTTCCGAAAATTTTACAGCCAGTCCATTTCCCATATCCAGCTCAGTAGCGCTCAATGACAACCTGAGTTTCTCTATCATGAGTGTACTGCTGTCTTCAGTCACCACAAAGTTTGAGGTTTTCAATGTCATTTCGGGGAGCAGGAGACGTACAGTATCATTGGGCCGCATGATGTTGAGGTGTACTTCAGCCTTATTGATCTCTCCATTTCTAATCAGTAATTCCCGTAAATTCTTTTTGAGGAGGTCAGATACCGGCTGACGGCTCTTTATTTTTGAGGGATCTGCCTCATGCGGGAAGATATTCGCTGTAACGACAGGCTGATTGATTTGCAGTAAATCAAAGATATATTCCTCATCGAGAAGTTTTTCATAATCCATATCCTGGATTACCACGGAAGCGCCATCAAGTATGAGAACGGTTCGGTCCAGTGAATCCTTCTGTGTGAATGAATAGTTATCGATCTCAAGCTTGTGATCATCGTAGCTCCAGGTGATGGCATCAAAGGAAAATGAACTGGTTTCAAAGTCAATGCCTTGTTTGCCCAGCATAATTTTAAATTGTGCATCATCAGATAGATCGCGCATGTTCCAGTTGGCAATGAGCAGATCCAGCAACTGAACTTCTATGATCAGATCAGACTTGTTCAGCTGAAGGTCCGCCCTGTCGATCCGGAAGTCTTCAATGTCGAAGTTGTCCAGAATTGCCCTGATACCCGGATAAAAACTCACGATCTCATGGGCAATGTTTACGGGTTCCTTTTTATCCGTTGGTTCGTCGGGCTGCTGTGCGCTTACCCGTGCCAGCGGTTCTATGATTCTGAATAATTCAATCCTAAGCTGACCACTACCAAGCAGATCGAAAAAAGATCCCAGGTTTACTTCGATTTCCGGAATCCTGATGCCTAACAGCCCTGTGGAATCAGATTTGTCCACCTTGGCGATGTCCACACCCGACAGAGCGAAATCCAGTTCAAGATAATCTATTTTAGTGTTTCCAATCGTGAGTGCATACGTACCGTTGCTTTGTTTGTCGACCAGATCGATGAGCGTTTTTTTGAAGCCTTGTACTTTAAAGTATATCAGTCCGATGCAAACTGCCCCCAAAAGGAGAAAAGACAAAGCAATCAGAATTTTCCGAAGCCGCTTTTTTCTTCTTTTTAAAGGTTTCCGTACGACCGTTGCTTCGGGGTTATTCATTTGTTGTGATAATAATTGAACTGTGGGTTAAAATAGGAAATTAACAGGAAAGTGTTCTTCTGTAATTTACCATAAAAATGGATTTAACATGATCCACAATATAATTTGAAACAATCCAAATTGTTTAAATGTAAAAATCAATTGGCAAATTCTTATTTTCCGTTTGGAAATTATAATTCATGAAAAAGTTGTCCCCGCTAGCTAAGAAAATCCTGATTGGAATTGCCTTATTATTCGCTATAATTCTGTTTTCAATCCCGTGGATTGTGGAATATTATCTTGAAAAGAACGATGTCGAATGGCTGGGTCGTGAGGTGGAAGTGGCGGATATTGACATCAATCTATTTACCGGTAAAGTAGGAGTGTACAATGCATTTCTTTTTGAAGAAGACGGTACCACACCTTTTTTAAGATTCGAATCATTTGAGGCAAATATTCGGATGTTATCATTTCTGTCCGGAATTTTTGAACTGGAATATGTTACAGTTTCAAATTCCCTCCTTCGGATCGTTCAGACAGGCGAATCGTTTAACTTTGATGATCTCGCCAAACCGGGCGAGTCTGAATCCACCGGTGAGGATGATGAAGCTGGCGATCCGCCCAGGTATATCATCAATGAAATACTTCTTACCGGCGGGGCCTTTGAATACATCGATAATAATTTATCCTCGAGTATTTTGATCGACAGGATCCGGCTTGAAATCCCCAGGGTTTCCTATGATTACCCGGGATTAGACTTTATCCTGGCGGGAACACAACGGGAAGGTGGAGAACTGGGCTTTGATGGTTCTGTAAACTGGGGTGAATCAAATTTTGCCATGAATGGGGAAATTGCCGACTGGCAACTGCGCCCGTATAAAAACTATCTTAATTCCTACCTGGCAATTCAGGATTTTGCCGGCTTGTACAATCTTCAGCTTAATATAGCCGGAAAGTATGCAGATGAGAAAAGCATTGCGGCATCTGCCTACAGTACGCTTGACAAGTTTCTGCTGGTTGACAATAATTCCGACAGTCTCATTACCTGGAAGCGTGCAGAAATATTTGTGGATTCGGTAAATACTGAAGAACGGCTCTATGATATGGGTACAGCGACACTCGATGCACCCCATATATTATTTAAATATTTCAAGGAGGGCGACAGCTTCTCCGGTTTATTGCTGGATACGACTTCTGCCCAGGTGCTCGATACCGTTTCCGTCGCCCAGCAGGAGATCGTGTTTCAAAATCCGTTTCAATATATTTCAGAATACATCTACTACCTTATTGATGAGGAGGTATTAACGACCTATGGCGCAGACAGTATGGTGATTCATAAAGGCAGGGTCGATTTCCTTGACTATTCCCATCTAGAGGATGCGCAGATCACCCTGGAAAATTTAAATATCCTCATCCCTGAAGTAAGTCCGGAAGATTCAACTCTTTCCATGCTCATAAATTCGAGGATCAATAAAACGGGAAAGTTCAAAGGAGACATGACGCTCTACAGGGCGGGGCTTTCAAATATGGGCATAAATATGGAACTTTCTGATTTTTATTTGACCTCCTTTGATCCTTATTCAAGGCACTACACCGCACATCCGATGTGGGAAGGTGTCATGAACATGAAAAGTTCAACGACGATCCGTGACTACCAGGTTCAAAGTATGAATGAAATTGATATCCTGGATGTCAAAGTGGGAAATAAACTGGATATCGAGTCGGAATATAAGATTCCTCTCCGGTTCGCTGTGGGATTATTAAAGGATGTTAACGGTGATATCCGACTGGAGGTTCCCATCGAGGGCGACCTGCATGATCCGGAATATAAACTGGGCAAAGTGATTTTGAAGGTGATAATGAATCTTTTCGCCAAGGCGGTGGCTTCTCCATATAATTTACTGGCCAGGGCGTTTGATGCGGATGAGGATGACCTAAAATCCATCAAATTCGGAAATGACCAGGATTCACTTGCAAACCCCCAGATTAAGACAATGGACCTCACTGCCCGTGTGCTGGAGCGAAAATCAGATTTGAAAGTATTGCTGGAATACGTCTTTAACGAAAAGGAAGAAAAGGAAATTATTGCACTTCAGTATGCCAAGGAGAAGTACCTTCAGCAGGCGCCGGATTCAATCCGAGGCCTGGGCCGGGACCAGGTATCCAACAGGGATTCATTATTTGTTTTGTACCTGGAGGACAAGGTCGGAGGCCTGGGGCAGCGATCTGTTCAAGCTATGTGTATAGAACTCATCGGGGAAAGCATGCTTGACGAACGTGTTGCATACATTCGTGAGAGTCAGTGGAACCTGGTATCGGAATATCTCTATCAGGAGAAGGGTGTAAGTCCTGAACGCGCAGAAATGAAGGAAACTGAAGATGAAGGATTGATGTCGGTGTATTTACAGCCTACGTTTCTGATTAAGTATGATGTAAGGGACAGCATTCCTGATGGTGTGTTGGAGGAAAATAGACCAGCTGAATCCACTGTACCGGGCGATTCGGTAGTAGTGAATCCAACTGGTAATTAAAGCCGAACTGTAAATCCTACCGGCGCCCGGATTTCCCCGGGGTCGTACATATTCAGATACAGAACAACAGGTTCGGATTGTCCTTCCCAGGTGATCTGATATTTATCCAATAATCCCATGCCATCAAATCCATGTTCTGTTTCGAACGTGCAGCAACTGCCAATTCGCATGTATTTGAGTGATTGTCCTTCCGGACCGGCGAGTGAATTAAGGAACAAACGTTGTCTGATAGCGCCAAGTGAAAGGTCGTCACCGCCAATGTTTACCGGATTGTTGGCGGAATACCCATAGGAAATATCACTGGATATACCGAACAGCTGTATTCCCTGGTTGCCCTGTTCAAGATAAGTCATGTGTTGAACATGCATCACAGGTTCCGGACTGCAGCGAGTAAATAGTATGACGAGTAATAGTAATCCGTATCGCATGGATAGTCATTTTGACTTATATATGCTGGATAAAGCCAAAGTGTAACCGGATATGATGTAAGTTTTATGTTAGAATTAAAAAGTTTCTCATCCTTTCAGGAAAGATTAATACCAGGATGAACAATACCACAAGCAAAAAAATCATCAGAAACAGGAGTCCGAGGGGATAAATAAGTAAACCTTTAATAAAGGCATGTATCCGTTTATTGTGTCGATAAAAATCCATGGCGAAAAAAGCAGTGTACAGCATACTTATTCCCGTTACAATACCGGAAAATGAGATTCCGGTAAATTTGAAGATGGTGATGGAAAAATAATTGAACACCTGTGAATGTGCCAATGAATACAATACTAATACACTGGTTTCCAGCAAATTAAACTTGCTTTTTCGAAATAGCAATGCAGTTGCGAAAAGAAAGAAAGGGAAGAAAAAGAAGGACGCGAATTTAAAATTACTGTATATCCACCCCTGCATGCTTTCCTGTTGTTCGATCTGTTCAGGTGTTAATCCACTTTGTTGAAAAAAGGATGTTTCGTTTCTTGTATAGCCGATCATGTCCACATCCATAATGGTGATCAGCAGCACCAGAATGGTGAGCATGACAAAGTAATAACCCACAGGTCCCACATAGCGAACACGGTTGCCTGCAATGTAAGATTTGGCAACCGTTGCGGGCCTGTAAAAAAGATCAAGAAACGTCCGGCTGAATTTGAAATCAAATCCGATGAGCTTATCCTGGAGGTCGTCAAAAAAGACACGGAAACTGAGACGCCCGACTACTTTTTTTTGGGTGCACCAGGGGCAGTATTCATATTCATGTGGTTTCCCGCAGTTGATACAATTGTGCATCACTCGGCTATTTCTACGATCATTTCCACTTCAACGGGAATGTTGGTTGGCAGCGAGGCCATTCCAACCGCTGCACGTGCATGTTTGCCTGATTCTCCAAAGACTTCGGTCATAAGATCCGAAAAGCCGTTGATCACTTTGGAATGATCAGTAAAATCGTCTGTAGCGTTCACCATACCCAATACGCGTACAACCCTTTTTACTTTACTTAAGTCGCCTATGGCATCTTTCAATGTAGCCAGAACGCAAACACCAGCAAGCCTGGCAGCATCATAGCCTTCTTCAACCGTCAGGTCCTGTCCGACTTTCCCGCGCTTGAATTCACCCCCGCAAGGCCCGTGGCCGGCCAGAAAAATCAGGTTTCCTGTTCTGACGTATTTCACATAATTGGCAACCGGTTTCGAAACCTCAGGCAGGGTGATCCCGAGATCTTCGAGCCTGTCTTCAGGTGATTGCGACAAAACGGGAAATGAAAACAATATCAGGCCGAGGATGAGGTAAAATCTTTTCATATTTTTTTAAATCAAGATAAATAATTACCCGGTCGTATACAATCGGTTGCAAAAAGCTACCAATGAATTCAATACCCCTCGGGCGAATTATTATCTTTGTCAGGATAAAACCTGATTATGTCGAAAAAATCTTTCAAACGTCATACCATAACGGCAGCATTGCCGTACACCAATGGTCCTGTGCATATTGGTCATCTGGCGGGAGTTTACGTTCCCGCAGATATATATGCCCGCTATTTGAGAAGTAAAAAAGAGGATGTTGTTTTTGTCTGCGGATCGGATGAGCATGGGGTGGCTATTACCCTTAAGGCACGCAAGGAGGGGAAAACTCCCCAGGAAATTGTGGATACCTATCATGCCCTGATTCGGGATTCCTTCCGTGATTTTGGTATAGACTTCGACATATATTCAAGAACTTCCTCGGCGGTACATCACGAAACGTCCTCTGAGATGTTTCGTGATCTCTATGAGAAAGGGGTGTTTGAGGAGACCACCTCAGAACAGTATTATGATGAAGAGGCCGGGCAATTTCTGGCCGACAGATATATCGTTGGTACATGCCCCAATTGCGGGTTTGACAATGCCTATGGTGATCAGTGTGAGAAATGCGGAACATCGCTTAGTCCGTCTGAATTGATCAACCCGCGATCTGCCCTTAGCGGATCGGAACCAATTCTCAAACAAACAAGGCACTGGTATTTGCCGATGGGTGATTATGAGAACTGGCTTCGTAAGTGGATTCTGGAAGACCATAAGGAATGGAAATCGAATGTATACGGCCAGTGTAAATCCTGGATTGATGGGGGGCTTAAACCCCGCGCAATGACCCGCGACCTGGATTGGGGGGTGAAAGTGCCTGTTGAAGGGGCAGAAGGAAAAGTATTGTATGTATGGTTTGATGCACCGATTGGTTACATTTCTGCCACCAAGGAATGGGCCGATGAAACAGGGAAGGACTGGAAACCTTACTGGAAAGATCCGGAGACCCGATTGATTCACTTTATTGGCAAGGATAATATTGTTTTTCACTGTATTATCTTTCCGGCTATCCTGAAAGCTGAGGGGAGTTTCATCTTACCCGATAATGTACCAGCCAATGAGTTTCTGAACCTCGAAGGGAATAAAATCAGTACTTCAAAGAATTGGGCAGTATGGTTGCATGAATACCTGGAAGAATTTCCCGGAAAGCAGGATGTGCTGAGATATGCCCTGTGCTCCAATATGCCCGAGAACAAGGACAATGACTTTACCTGGAAGGACTTCCAGGCGCGGAATAACAGCGAGCTGGTGGCGATACTGGGAAATTTTATCAACCGGACGTTGGTCCTTACACATAAGTACTTTGAAGGGTCTGTGCCTGCTGCCAATAGTCTCTTCGATATTGATCAGGAATTGATTGAACAGATCAGAAAGGCGCCGCAGTTGGTGGGCCAGGCGCTTGATCAATTTAAATTCAGGGAAGCTCAAAACGAATTCATGGCCCTTGCAAGGGCGGGGAATAAATATCTCGCTGACACCGAACCCTGGAAAGAAATAAAATCGAACCCGGAACGTGTTGCGACCATTTTAAATCTGGCGCTTCAGGTTGCGGCCAACCTGGTTATCGTCGGATATCCGTTCCTTCCTTTTTCAATGGAGAAATTAAGAATCATGCTTGGAATTGATTCGGTAGATTGGCAGTACGGCGGACAGCCCGATATACTGCAACCCGGTACTGAAATTAACAAAGCCGAACTCATGTTTGAAAAGATTGAAGATGATGCCATACAGGCGCAAATTGATAAGCTGGAAGCAACCCGGGTTTCCAATGAATCAGAAGAATCCAGCGAAAAGACTGCACCAGAACCGGTTAAACCGCAAATTCAGTATGATGATTTTGCGAAACTGGATATGCGGGTGGGAACCATCCTGTCGGCCGAGAAAATGAATAAATCAAAAAAACTGCTGAAGCTCCTGGTGGATACCGGTGTGGATCAACGCGTGGTTCTTTCCGGAATTGCAGAACACTTTCACCCGGATGAAATCATCGGCCAGCAGGTTACAATTCTGGTGAACCTTGCACCGCGAAAGATGATGGGTATTGAATCACAGGGAATGATTCTTATGGCAGAAGATTCGGATGGAAGACTTATTTTTCTCGCTCCTACAGACAGCGCTGATAACGGATCAACAGTGAGCTAGGATTCCCAGTTCGCTGTTTTTTCCTCGAAAGAAATATCCCGGGAGGCATGAATATGCACTTTGATATGTGCCACTAACTCCTGGGCTCCGTTGTCAAGAAGAATTTCCTGAGCTGCCCTGATCACGTTCATGACCTCATCATAAGGCCCCTCGATAACAGTTTCCATCGGTGTGACACGAAATCGCAACCCCGATTTTTTGATGACCCCGATAGCATCGTCTATCAGTCCATAAGCTGTTTTGTCTGCAGGATGGCCGATCGGTATCACCTGCAGGGAGGCGTTGATCTGATGTTTCATGTGCTAGTCATTAAATTCATTCATGGTGCGGACGATCCCGATACTGCAAAAGGAGAGGATCATTTCAGAGGCTTTCTGAATAGGGAATTCCAGCTCCCTGAATTCTTCCTTGCTGAAATTACTCAGAACATAATCAACCTGGTGCCCTTTATGGAAATTATCACCGATCCCGAACTTTAATCGGGGGTAATTTTGTCCGCCGGTAAGGTCTTCAATACTCTTGAGGCCATTGTGACCGGCAGAGGAGCCTTTCGCACGCATACGAAGTTTACCGAAGGGGAGGGCGAAGTCATCAACGACCACCAGCAGGTTCTCTTTTGGTATTTTTAACTCCTGCAGCCAGTATTGGACAGCCTTGCCGCTCAGGTTCATGTATGTGGTGGGCTTGATGAGGTGAATTTTCCGGCCTTTATGTGCGAACTCTGATTTCATCGCGTGTCGCTCGACCTTGAAAGAGGCATCTTTCTCTTTGGCCAGGTAGTCGAGTACAAGAAAGCCGATGTTGTGACGAGTTAGTTCATACTCGGCTCCGATGTTACCCAAACCTGCAATCAAATATTTCATAGGACAAAAATGATAAAAAAAATCCTGTCATGAAGCCATGACAGGATTTTGTATTCTGATGCGGAATAATTAGGATTCAGCACTTTCTTCAGCAGCGCCTTCAGCACCTTCGGCACCTTCAGCAGCTTCAGCTGCAGCCATTTCTTCTTCCAGTTCCTCAGCTTCTTCCTCAGCAGTTTTACCGCGAAGTGCACGTGGAATTTCCACAACCGCAACGGATGCGATTTTCGGATCCAGGATTTCGAAATCTACTTCGTTAATTTCACCTACCTTGATAGATCGTCCGAAGTCAAGTTTTTCAAGACGAACCTCAATGAATTCAGGCATGTTTTTAGGCAGCGCCTTAATTTTCAGGTATCTTCTTTTCTTAATCAGTGTTCCACCTTTCGTTACACCAGGGGATGTTCCTTCAAAGTGAACCGGAATATCCATTTTAACAAATTTGCCTTCGAAAAGCTGAAGGAAATCGACGTGAAGGAGTACCTCACTTACCGGGTGGAACTGGATATCCTGCATAATTGCCTGATAAATATCACCTTCAATGTTGAGGGTAACAAAATGGGCACGGTCGGAATAAACCAGGTCACGGAAAAGATACATTGGCGCGTGGAAGTGAACTTGTTCTTCACCACCATAAATCACACATGGTACATTTCCTTCCAGACGAAGCCTTCTGGACTCTGATTTGCCGAGATTTGCTCTTTTAAACCCTATAATCTCAACTGTTTTCATCTTATATTTAATTTAGTTTAGTAATTACGATTGTATAAATAATGCACTAATGGAGCCATGTTCATGAATGGCCCTGATCGCGCCTGCAAAGAGATCGGCTACGGTCAGTACTTTTATTTTTGAAGATTCCCGATTCAATGGAATGGTATCTGTAACCACGAGCTCTTCAAGAACTGAATTTTCAATATTCTCATAGGCATTACCCGATAGTACCGGATGTGTTACCACCGCACGTACCGAGTTCGCTCCTTTTTCCTTTAGCAGGGCTGCTGCCTTGCACATGGTTCCTCCCGTATCGATCAGGTCATCGACCATGACCACATCCTTGCCTTCCACATCTCCAATAAGACGCATTGAAGCCACTTCATTGGCACGTTGACGGTGTTTGTCACAGACAACCAGTTCAGCGTTAAAGAACTTTGCAAATGCCCTTGTCCGCTTTACACCACCTACGTCAGGAGACGCGAAGATCAGATCAGGCAATTGAATTGATTTGAGATACGGTATGAAAATGGATGTTCCGTCGAGGTGATCCAGCGGAATATCAAAGAATCCCTGGATTTGATCTGCATGAAGATCGCATGTCATAATCCGGTCTGCTCCGGCCGCAGAAAGCAGGTTTGCCATTAGTTTGGCAGCGATCGATACACGCGGCTTATCTTTCCGATCCTGTCGCGCATAGCCAAAATAAGGAACCACAGCCGTCACATACTTTGCACTTGCGCGTTTGGCTGCGTCGATCATTAATAATAATTCAAGAAGGTTGTCGGTAGGCGGGAAGGTTGACTGGATCAGAAAAACATCCGCACCACGAACAGATTCGCCGAAATATGGAGAGATTTCACCGTCGCTGAAGCGCTGAAGCGTACTTTCGCCCAGGGGCTTTCCATACGCCTTGGCGATCTTTTCAGCCAGGTAGAGTGAACTTTCTCCGGAAAATATTTTTACTTTCGACATACCTATTTTCGGTGAAAAAACGAGGGTGGACAAGCGGCCCACCCTCGTTTTTTTGATAAGTTGCCCGACTAGGGCTCGAACCTAGACTCTTCTGAACCAAAATCAGACGTGTTGCCAGTTACACCATCGGGCATTTTCCCCTCGAATTTGGGATGGCAAAGGTAATATTTATTTTTAAAAAATTACAAGTGCCTTTTAAAATTCTTATGGTGTTTGTGTCATGAGTTCTTTCTTTTCCTCCAGGAACCCATCTGCAAAGAACTGATATTTGTTGAGGATTGAGCGAACAGCATTGCGTACTTCGCGCTGATCGGCAAAATTTACATCTCCGTAATTGTCGGTTGCATACCCCTGCCAGATAGAAACATTTTGCTTCCGGTCAAAAACCTGAATCAGCAGTGTGCCCCGCGGAATATTTAATTTTAACTGATCATAGGACAGATCGCGATCTTTCTTTCGCATCCATTCCTCGATATCCGGCTGTGAATAACCCCGGAAATTCAGACTGTCCATGTAAACAGTGTAGGAAAGAAGTAAATCGGGCTTTCGGTCTCTTAATTTGTAACCCAGAAAATTCATGTGTGATTCAATAGAACCTCGGATCATGCCGCTGATCTCTGTCTTTGAGTCAGTGAAGTTCTCTTCCTGACGAATGAAATCATAGGAATTATACTTATCAAACCGGCCACGGTAGCTGTAGTCGTACTCGACGGGCAATTCTTTGTAACTGAAACAACCCGTCAGAAGAATTAAGAGTGCAATTGAGTAGAGTTTTTTCATGGGTCTTCTAGAATTTAGGGCCTATGAAATTACCTAAAAAAACCCAATTCGTTAATACAATTGGAAATAAAAACAATTTTGTCGGCTACAAAACATTTTGATTTTCAAGCCAGATTCGTGCAGAAATGAACGGTATAATCCAGGGTGAAACTTCATCTTTACTTCGATTGGAAGGATAGTATGCCCAGTTCCAGGGGTATAATGACCGTTCAATATGCGGCATTATGGCAAGATGACGCCCATCCTCCGATATGAGTGCCGCTGTCGCAAAATCTGAACCGTTCGGATTGCCCGGATAATTTTCGTATGCATACTGTGCCGCGATACCATAATTTTGTTTGCCTTCAGGCAAAACAAATTTTCCTTCACCATGTGCAAGCCATACTCCCAGCCGTGATCCTGCCAGCGCACTTAACATGACTGAATTGTTTTCCGGTATTTCGATGTTTACAAAGGCCGACTCGAATTTCCCTGAGCTGTTATGGTGCATTTTCGGATGATGGGGCCTGTCCGGGTATAACAAACCTAATTCCATCATAAGCTGACAGCCGTTACAAACTCCCAGGCTCAATGTATCCTCCCTTGCATAAAAGTCTTTCAGAGCCTTGTTGGCTTTTTCGTTATAAATAAAGGCTCCTGCCCAGCCCTTAGCTGATCCTAATACATCGGAATTGGAAAAACCACCGACGAAAACGATCATTTGAACATCCGAAAGGTCTTCTCGTCCGCTGATCAGATCAGTCATGTGAATATCTTTCACCTCGAAACCTGCCTGATACAGGGTCCAGGCCATCTCACGGTCACCGTTCACGCCCTTTTCACGTATGATTGCGCACTTGATTTTACCAGGGGAAGTACGGCGAAGTGACAGATCAAGATCTGCCAGGGAACCACTGAATTGTTCCGGAAAATGAAAGTTTAGGGGCTGAACGGCAAAGTTTGCATATCGCTGCTCCGCGTGGCTGGTTTCGCGTTGATTCCGGTCCATGAGATATGAATTGGTAAACCAGGTATTTCTTAACTCATGAACATTCAGCTGAAAACGTTTTCCACGATGCCTCAGGTCCACCAAATGATTGGTTGTTACCTGTCCGATTCTGTAGGCAAGCAGATCATATTTCTCAAAAACCTCATTTGCGATATCATTATCCCTTACCTGAACAACAACGCCGGGTTTTTCAGAAAAGAGTATTTTAACCAGATCCGATTCCGGTAATTCAGAAAGATCAAGATCCAGGCCGCACTCGGTTGAAGGGAAGCACATTTCGAGCAGTGTCGTGATCAATCCTCCTGATGCAATATCATGACCGGCGACCAGCTGTTCTCTACCTACCAGAATTTGAATGGCATGAAAGCATTTGGCGAAATATTCACTATCCTGCACATCCGGCGGTGTCGCGCCGATTTTGCTGATTACCTGGGCAAAAGAACTTCCATCAAGGGAAAACGCGCCTCCTGCAAAATCAATATAGTAAATGCTGCCTCCGGCCTGGCTATCCGCTACGGGGGTTATGGTTTTGCGAATATCACTCACTTCACCCACCGAACTTACGATGACTGTTCCAGGTGAAGAAACGGTTTTTCCATCTGGATATTTTTGCGTCATCGACAGTGAATCTTTTCCCGTAGGTACGTTGATTCCCAGCGAAATTGCGAATTCACTAAGTGCCTCTACGGCTGCATAGAGCCTGGCATTTTCTCCGGCGTTTCGTGTTGGCCACATCCAGTTGGCACTCAGGGATACGCCGTTCAGGCCGTGACGCAGCGGCGCCCATACCAGGTTGGTTAGTGCTTCAGCTACAGCAAGTCTTGATCCGGCACCCGGATCGGCCAGGGCTGCTACCGGCGCATGGCCAATCGAAGTAGCCACACCTTCAAATCCGCTATAATCCAGCGCCATCACCCCTACGTTGTTCAGCGGAAGCTGAATTGACCCGCAGGTCTGTTGTGTGGCAACTTTTCCGGTTACAGAACGGTCTACTTTATTTGTCAGCCAATCTTTACAAGCTACTGCTTCCAGCTGTAATACCTGTTCGATATACTGGTTGAGCATATCAGCATCATAGGAAACAGGGGCAAAGGATTCTGTTGAGGTCGTATCTTCAAGTATCGTCCTGGGAGATGATCCGAACATGTGTCCTAAAGACCAATCCATCGGATTATGACCGGTTTTTTTATTTTCGAAAACAAATTTATGATCACTGGTTACTTCACCGACCTCGTAAATAGGCGCGCGTTCACGTTCAGCAACCTTTCTGAGGGTTTCCACATCCTTTTGATGCATCACGAGTCCCATGCGCTCCTGGGATTCGTTTCCGATGATCTCCTTGTCGGAAAGGGTCGGGTCGCCAACGGGTAACTTGTTCACCTCAATTCGGCCGCCTGATGCTTCCACCAGTTCGGAAAGACAATTAAGATGCCCACCGGCACCATGATCGTGAATCGAAACGATGGGATTCTCCGCCTGTTCCTGCATCGCGCGGATGGCATTCATTACACGTTTCTGCATTTCCGGATTGCTTCGCTGTACAGCATTCAGCTCAATGCGGTTGTCAAATTCACCGGTATCAACCGATGAGACTGCTCCTCCGCCCATACCGATTCGATAATTATCACCACCCATGACAATGATTCTGTCGCCCGCTACGGGCTGACCTTTCTGACTGTCGGATTTTTTTCCAAATCCGATACCACCGGCAAGCATGATTACCTTATCATACCCAAGGACCGAATCATTTTCCTTGTGCTCGAATGTCAGCAGGCTTCCACTGATCAGCGGCTGCCCAAATTTATTTCCAAAGTCACTGGCTCCGTCTGAGGCCTTAATCAGAATATCCAGGGGTGTCTGGTACAACCACGGACGTTCCGGAACTTCATTCTCCCACGGCTTGTCATCCGCAGTGCGTGGATAGGAGGTCATGTATACGGCTGTTCCCGCGAGCGGTAAACTGCCTTTACCACCGGCCAGTCGGTCGCGAATTTCGCCGCCGCTGCCGGTGGCCGCTCCGTTAAATGGCTCTACCGTTGTCGGGAAATTATGTGTTTCAGCCTTCAGACTGAGAACGGTTTCAATGCGTCTGGTGGCAAAGAAGTCGGCAATGTCCTGTCGGACAGGCGCAAACTGATCTACTTCCGGACCTTCGATGAAGGCAACATTATCCTTATAGGCGGAAACGATGAAATTGGGATTTCTTTTGGAAGTTTCCTTGATGAGCTGAAACAGCGTATGGTGTTTAGTTTCACCGTCAATGATGAATTCCCCGTTAAATATCTTGTGCCTGCAGTGTTCAGAATTTACCTGTGAGAATCCGAATACTTCGCTGTCGGTGAGTTTTCTTCCCAGATCCCTGCTTACCGATTCCAGGTATTCAATTTCTTCATCGCTCAGCGCCAGTCCCTCTGCTTTGTTGTAAGCTGCAATATCTTTGATTTCACGTACGGGTTCCGGGTCATGGGCAATATCAAAAATTTCCTGGTCAAGCCCTGAATATTTCATTTGCAGCATCCGGTCGAATTCAAGATGATCTTCATCGGCCCGGTGGAACATTTCAATACGCTGAATTCCCCTGATTCCCATATTCTGAGTGATCTCCACCGCATTTGTACTCCACGGAGTGATCATTTCTTTCCTCGGCCCTATGTGGGTGCCTGAGAGTTCATCCTGCTCAAGCGACTCGGCGTCACCGAACAGCCAGCACAGTTTTGTTATATCTTCTTGAGAAAGGGTATGGGAGGTTCCGACGGCATAAACGGTGTCATGCAGTCCAAGGAAGAAACGGATCATCATGATTGCATTGCTATTATGCTGCAAAAGTAGCTAAAAGAAAATAAAGAAGTACGGTCTTTTGCTGAATTGGAAAAGAGGCCTGCTAGAAGAACTTCTTGTAGTTTTTCTCATCCGACCAGAATTCATGGCAAGCATCGATATGGTCTTTTTTGAATGATTTATCTTTTTTCAATTCTTTCCATTCTCCCAGACCCAGTCGTTCGCACATTTTATAAAAGCGATCGTCCTGTCCGTTTTTGCCATTTTTCACCAGCGCACTAAGCAAAGGTCTTCCCGCCTCATGTTCAGTTTCGGATATTTCATCCAGGATCTCTCCCAGAAGCTGCTTCTCATGTTTTATATCCATGTTCAAACCAAGATCCGTTGTAACAATGAGCCTGCGATAGGATACAGGCATAGGATCGGTACGTGAAAGCTGAATTAATTTATTTCGTATGCGTGTATTCAAGAGTATCAGGGGTTTATCCGAATAACAAAAATAATGAATTAGATACTTTTTTGCCTATGTATTGCGGCAACCTTTGCAATTAGCTGGTTGTGACCACTTTCAATTTCTATCAGGTCGGCCTTTCTTACATATTTAAGCAGGTTTTCCATCGCATCGGGGGTGATGATACGGTCATATTTTCCTACGTAGATGGTTAATGGGATTTCATATTGATTTATCAGGTCTGCGGTTTCCTTCATTCGGAATGTAAGGGGTTTGAACATAATCCAGGAATAATAGACCCGTCGTCTTTTTTTGCGTGTATCCATATGGAGGGAGGCGAATTTACTCAGACCTTTATCCAGCAGACCGGCTTTTTCCACCAGGTTCACCAGGTTGTAGAATCGCCAGGGCTTCACGATCATACTTCTGAAATATGGCTTGATCACCAGCGGATAACTGGCAAGGCTGTACCAGGTACTTGTTTTAATGCCGTCGGGTGCCAGCATGATGATCGATTCCACGCGGGACGGAAGCGCGTGCAGTGATGCAAGAACAAACTTCCCGCCCATACTGAAGCCCATCAGTGAAAATCGTTCAATTCTTTCATGATCCAGGAAAGCCACCAGAATCTCCTTCCAGATATCAGGCTGAAGCGAGCCCAGTGAATCGCTCCAAAATGATTTTCCATGGTAAAATATATCGAAGTGGATGGTTGTATAAACTGAATTGTCTTCCAGCGGGAACATATCCGGGGCTGTCTGACCAAAGCCGTGAAATGTAAGCAGATGGCGCTTGCCATACCCATGGCGATAATAATGAATGACGATTTCATGCCCCCGAATCTTCAGGTGAAGATGTTCTTCCTTTCCGTCCTGTTTCATGATTGAAAAATAATTTAAAAAAAATACACTTTCTACTGAACCTTTTCAAATGGCGTTCGTTAGGACTGCTATAAACCCAGGAAACTTTGATCATGTTAAAAGTTTCCACGGTGTTAAGTTAATGTTAAGTTGGTTAAAACAATGGAAATAAGTGAGAAGATAATTGCCGCAGCCAGTGAATTATTTCAGCGATACGGTGTGCGCAGTGTTTCGATGGATGACATCGCCTATCATTTATCCATGTCTAAGAAAACGCTTTATCAGTATTTCAAGGATAAGGATGAGATCGTAACGACGGCATTCCGCCGCCATATGGATAAGGAGAAGGAGGAGTACGATGAAATCTACAAGGTATCCAAAGACCCTATAGACGAGCTTACAAGGGTTTCTGTTTGCATGAGGAAGGATTTTAAGAACATTAATCCATCCCTGCTTTTTGATATCCGCAAGTATCATCCGACTGCATGGGAGATCTGGCTGGAATTTAAAAACGACCACATATACGGAACAATCACCGACAACCTGAAAAGAGGGATCGAGATGGGATGTTTTCGTAAGGATATAGATGTAGAGGTAATGGCCAAATTACGCCTGGAACAGGTGCAGATGGCATTTGATAACCAGCTCTTTCCACCGGATAAATTTGATCTTCCGTCTACTCAAATGCAGTTTTTTGAACATTTCATACGGGGAATACTCACTGAAAAAGGGGTGAAACTGTATGAAAGCTACCTTAATGAAAAAGAAGCTTCAGAGCTATGAGAAATATAATTGTCCTACTAATTCTGTCCGTTGTCGCCACAACATCTTTCGCACAGGAAACTGCATTAACACTCGAGGAGTGTATAAATTATGCACTTGAGCATAACCAGGAATACCTGAATGCGAACCTTGAAACGGAGATTTCCGATTACGTTGTGAAGGAAACGATTTCCGACGGCTTGCCCCAGCTGAACGGCAACCTTGACCTTACCTATAACATAAAAATTCAGACAAGTTTCATCCAGGATTTCATCTCCCCGGCGGTATATGACGTCCTTCAGGGAGAGGGATTGCTGGAACCGGGGCCTACCCCGGATCCTCAATTCTTCCCGGTTCAGTTCGGGACCAAGTATGCGGGAAATGCCAATATTAGCCTAAACCAGATGGTTTTCGATGGAAGTTTCTTTGTAGGACTGAGGGCAGCCAGAACATTTGCAGAGCTTTCCTACAAGGATCGGATCCGTACCAAGATCGATGTTGTCGAAGGAGTTAGCAAAGCGTATTATCTGGCGATGGTGAATCAGGAGCGGCAGGAACTGATTCTCAAAAACTATCAGCGTCTTGATACGCTCCTTCAGGAAACCCAGGCATTGTATGAAAATGGTTTTGCTGAAAAAATTGATGTAAACCGGATTCAGGTGCAATTCAACAATATCCGGGTCCAGCAGGATAACATTGCCAGGTCAGTTGCCTTGTCCAAGGCCCTGCTGAAATTTCAGATGGGCATGTCACCAAAAGACGACCTCGAATTGAAGGATACCATCGATGAATTGATTTTCCAGGAAGTTCCTGCGCAGGTATTTCAGGATTTCGATTACAATCGACGGATTGAGATGTCCTATCTCCAAACCAATATTGAATTGAATCAGCTGGACATTAAAAACGTGAAAATGGGCTATCTGCCAGACATCGACCTCTATGGTGCGTTGGGTGCAACAGCCGGAACGCAATCAAGTGGTGAATTATTCAAACCGGGGACAAACTGGTTTGACTACAGTGCGGTTGGTGTGAGAATGCAATTACCCATCTTCGATGGCCTGAGAAAAAGTCATCAGATCCAGCAGCGCAAGATCAAGGCGTTACAGCTCGAAAACTCCAGGGAACAACTGCAGAACTCAATCGATGTCGAAATTCAGCAGTCGGCCACCAACTACCAGCTCGCTGTAGATAACCTGAAGGCCCAGTTGGAGAATATGGATCTCGCCGAGGAAGTATATAATGTCGCGAAGATAAAATACGAAGAAGGAGTGGGTTCCAGCATCGAAGTCACCAATGCCGATGCGGACTATAAAGAATCACAAACGAATTACTACAACGCCCTCTATGATGCGCTTATCGCGAAGGTTGAGCTTCAAAAGGCATATGGCGTCCTGATAGAACAAAACTGAAAATAACAACTTAGAAACCTCAAATCGAATGAAAAATATCCTTTTATATCTCACCGTATCTGCCGCTGTTCTGGCTGGTTGTTCCAGTGGGAACGATTCGCTGGAAGCGAAAAAAGAAAAAGTAGCGGAATACAAAAAAGAATTACACGAGATCAATGTGAAAATCCGTGAGCTTGAAAGCGAGATCGCCTCGCTGGAGGGAGTATCAGAGCAACGAAGTAATGCAATTCTGGTGAATACAAGCCCGGTTCAGCCTACCCGCTTTACACACGCAATTGATGTTCGCGGAAATGTTGCTTCCCGTACGAATGTTTTTCTCTCTTCTGAAACGGGAGGTGCCATTCAACAGGTTCGTGTTTCAGAAGGAAATGTCGTGAAGAAAGGGGACATCCTGGTAACAATTGACAATGCGATCATCCGGAATAATATTGCAGAGGTAAAAACAGCGCTTGAGCTTGCCGAGGCAGTTTTTGAACGCCAGAGTAACCTGTGGGAGAAAAAGATCGGAACGGAAATTCAATACCTCGAAGCAAAAAACCGTAAGGAATCACTTGAAAGGCAACTAACAACACTTGAGACGCAGTTGAGTAAGACCATCATCCGGGCTCCGTTTGCCGGAAGTGTCGATGCCGTAGAAGCAAAGGTTGGACAGATGGCTCAGCCTGGGATGCCTTTGGTGCAGATTGTAAATCAAAATGACATGTACATTGAAGCAGACGTTTCGGAGCGCTTTATTGGAGACTTTAAGAAAGGGGATCATGTAGAAGTATTTTTCCCGATTGTGAACCGAAAGATCGAAACTTCCATCATCGCGGTGAGCGAAATCATTAACCTGGAAAACCGTACGTTCAAAATTGAGATGCGCATGCCTAAGGTGGATTTTGTCGTGAAGCCTAACCAGGTTGTGGTGATTCAGCTAATCGATTATACACGGGATTCTACGATTGTCGTACCTACCGAACTTATTTTGTCTGATGCCGACGGCAAGTTCCTCTATGTTGTGGAGGATCAGGATAATCAGCAGGTCGCCGCCAAAGCCCGCATTAGTGTTGGAATGACAAGTGAAGGGAAGACTGAAATCCTTGACGGACTGGAAATAGGGGATTTAGTCGTGCTGCAGGGGTACCGTGATCTCACCGAAGGAACCATTGTCGAACAAACAGAGAAGTCTACAGAAACTGCCAAACTCTAATTTAACATGGCTGATAATAACGAAATAAAAAAGGGTGATTTCCAGGAGAAGGAATTCGGGTTGACGGTCGCATCTCTCAATAACCGGACAACCGTGTTTTTCCTGCTTTTCCTGATCGTGGTAATGGGTATCAATTCTTATATCTCATTGCCCAAGGAAAGCTATCCCGAAGTTACCCAGCCGATGGTATATATCGGTACCGCATATCCGGGCAATTCACCTGTGGATATTGAAAATCTCATTACCAGGCCGCTCGAAAAGGAGATCAATGATATTTCGAACCTGGACAACATCAAGTCAACCTCGGTTCAGGATTTTTCAACGATCATTGCTGAATTTGATGCCGATATTGATATTGAGGATGCGCTTCAAAAGGTAAAAGATGCCGTTGACAGGGCCAAGCAGGATCTTCCTTCCGACCTCGATCAGGATCCCAACGTATTCGAAATGAATTTTTCGGAATTCCCGATTATGAACATCAACCTTTCGGGAAATTACCGGGTCGAAAAACTGGAAGAGATTGCCGAGGACTTCAAGGATGAGCTCGAGAAAATATCCGAGGTTTCCTACGTTGAGATTCGTGGCGTAGATGAAAAGGAAGTAAAAATAATGGCAGACCCCTACCTGATGGACGCCCGGCAGGTGAACTTTTCCGATATCGAGAACGCGATCAGGGGAGAGAACATCACTTTTTCCGGCGGAAGCATCAGGGAAGGAGATATCCGGCGTACCATTCGTGTTGTTGGTGAATTTAGCGATCCCCTGCAGATGCTGGATATTGTGATCAAGCATCAGGATAATAACATTGTTTATCTGCGGGATGTGGCTGATGTTGAATTTGATTACAAGGAAAAACAAAGCTATGCACGCCTGGATCAGCGCCCGGTTGTTTCTGTGGATGTCGTGAAGCGAAGTGGTGAGAACCTGTTGATCGCCACCGACAAGATTAATCAGAAGATCGATGAGATGAAACAGAAGTATCCCGCTGATCTGGAGTTCAATATTACCAACGATCAAAGCCAGATGACCCGGGATCTCGTGAATAGCCTTGAAAATAATATTATTTCGGGAGTTATACTGGTTGTACTTGTACTGCTGTTCTTCCTGGGTACACGCAACGCATTGTTTGTGGGAATCGCTATTCCTGTATCCATGTTCATGTCATTTCTTATTCTGAGCTTCCTGGGCATTTCGATCAATATGATGATCCTTTTCTCACTGATCCTCGCACTTGGGATGCTGGTTGATAACGGTATTGTAATTGTTGAGAACGTTTATCGCCTGATGGAAGATGGCATGACACCCTGGGAAGCAACCAAACTGGGCGTTAGTGAAGTGGCGTGGCCCATCATTACCTCAACAGCTACCACGCTGGCGGCATTCCTGCCACTTGTGTTATGGCCGGGTCTGATCGGTGAATTCATGCGCTACCTGCCAATAGGGGTAATCATTACGCTGGCATCCTCATTATTTGTAGCCCTGGTGATCAACCCTGCGCTGATATCAATGTTTATGAAGATTGAGGATCATTCCAAAATTGACCATTTTAAGACGTTGCGAAATGCCGGAATACTGTTACTGATCGGAATCGCACTTGTTTTTACACCGGTCATGTGGCTTGGAAATATATTGATTTTCTTTGGCTTGCTGATTCTGCTGAATGTATATATTCTGATGCCTTTGTCGGACCGCTTTCAGCGAAGTTTTCTTCCATGGCTTGAGGAAATCTACTGGAACACCGTCAATTATGCCCTTGTCGGTTTCAGACCATATCTTATTTTTTGGGGAACAGTTGCACTTCTGGTAGTTGCTGTGTTCCTGAATGCTGCATTTCCACCTAAGGTGGAGTTCTTTCCGGAGAATATGCCAAAGTATGTCAATGTATTCATTGAGTTTCCGGATGGCACGGATATTGAAAAAACCAATTCCTTTTCGAAGGAGATAGAAAGCCGTATAGCCCGCGTAATAGAGCCCTATAACGAAATAGTGGAATCGATGATTGCCAAGGTTGGCCAGGATACGGCAGATCCAAATGATCCGTCTGCCTTCGGACAGTCGGACACCCCCAATAAGGCACGCATTACTGTAAATTTCGTTGAATTCAAGGAAAGAGGGGGGGTAGATACCCGAAAAGTGATGTCAGAAATCAGGGAAGCGGTGCAGGGATACCCGGGAGTTAATATAGCTGTAGATAAGGATAATATGGCTCCCCCAACGGGTAAGCCTGTAAATATTGAAGTGACGGGAGAGGATATTCCAAAGTTGATCAGCGTGGTGGAAGACATGAAGAAGTATATCAATGAGGCGGGAATAGACGGTATTGAACAGCTTCAAAGTGATATGAGCATTGGAAAGCCTGAATTGCTCGTTAATATAGACAGGGAAAAGGCACGTCGATTCGGATTATCAACCCAGACGATCGCGAATGAAATTCGTACCTCTTTGTTCGGTAAGGAAATTTCAAAATTTAAACAGGGTGAGGACGATTATGAGATCCAGCTACGGCTTCAGGATGAATATCGCTATGACCTGGAAGCGCTCAGAAACAAATCCATCACGTTTAGAAACCAGGTGAATGGGCGCATTATGCAAATTCCCATTTCATCGGTGGCAGAGCTCGAACTCAGTACTACCTATGGATCTGTGCGTCGTAAGGACCTTGATCGCGTGATTACCCTTTATTCCAATGTTCTGGCTGGCGCCAATGCAACGGAGATCAATGACCAGCTGAAGGTACTTCTGGAGGATTTTGAAATGCCGGCCGGCTACTCCTATAAATTTGGGGGTGAGCAGGAAAAACAAGCAGAGGAATTGGCATTCCTGCAACAGGCGCTTGTTCTTGCGGTTTTCATCATATTTATGATCATCGTTGCGCAGTTCAATAAAGTTACTACCCCACTTATCATCATGTCGTCAGTGGCCCTAAGTACGGCAGGCGTGCTGCTGGGATTATTCATTTTCGATATGAAATTCGTCATCATCATGATGATGATCGGAATTATTTCACTTGCCGGTGTGGTTGTAAATAATGCCATCGTGCTGGTGGATTTCATTGAGCTGATCCGGAAGCGCAAGCAAAAGGAACTGGGCGTAGACCGTCTTGATTTTCAGCATATCAATGAAGCGATCGCAGAGGCAGGAAAAACACGTTTGCGTCCGGTTCTGCTGACGGCTATTACAACGATCCTCGGACTGATTCCGTTGGCGGTCGGGATCAACTTTGATTTTGTTAAGTTCTTCGCAACCTATGAAGTCGACTTCTACATTGGGGGAGATAACGTGGTATTCTGGGGACCCATGTCGTGGACCATTATTTTCGGATTGACGTTTGCAACTTTCCTTACGCTAATTGTTGTTCCGGTCATGTATCAGTTCTTTGCGAAGATCAATCGCAAATTGAATATAAGTTAAATTAAAGGGGGACATCGAACAGGTGTCCTCCATCAGACATAATGAATAGAGTTTTTGTGATCGGTGTTGTTTTAGCAATTCTCCTCTTGATTGACATATATGTTTATCAGGCGGTGAGCTTTGTTATGCGAAATTTTTCCTCGACCAGTCAGCAAATCGTGCGCTATACCTATTGGTTCTTTACAGCGGCAACATTTGCGGTCATTCTGCTATATAATTTCGGTGATCCGGATATATGGAAGGGCAGTACCCGGAGCGTTGTATTCACCATTATTTTCATCAATTACTTTTCAAAAGTTTTTGCAGCCCTGTTCCTCGTGGTAGATGATATCATTCGGCTCGGCCGGTGGATTGCAGGCCTGTTTCAATCCGGTGGATCATCTGTTTCTGAAGGACAGACCATTACCCGAAGTGAATTCCTGACGAAGACAGCACTCGTTGCAGGAACTGTGCCATTGCTTACGATGAGTTATGGTATTATCTCCGGGGCGCATGATTACAGAATTCGCAGAAAGACCATTTACCTGCCCAATCTTCCCTCATCTTTTGACGGGATTACCGTTGCACAGTTATCAGATATTCACTCAGGCAGTTTTTTTAACAAAACAGCTGTTAAGGGCGGAGTTGAAATGTTGATGGCTGAAAAGCCTGATATGGTGTTTTTTACCGGCGACCTGGTAAATAATGAAACGTCGGAAGTGAAGGATTATGTGCCAATATTCGAAAAGGTGAAGGCACCGCTGGGCGTTTTCTCCACTACAGGAAATCATGATTACGGAGACTACCGCAGTTGGAACTCTGAGCAAGCCAAAAAACAGAATTTCGAAGATCTGAAAGAAGCCCATCGTTTAATGGGATACGATCTGCTGATGAATGAAAATCGTTATATCGAGGTTGACGGAGAGAAAATTGCGGTCATCGGAATCGAAAACTGGGGGGCTGGCCGGTTTGCCAAATATGGCAAACTTGATGAAGCCATGAAGGGAACTAATGAGGCCCCTGTAAAATTACTTCTTTCGCACGATCCAAGTCACTGGGATGCGCAGGTAAGACCCAACTATCCGGATGTGGATATTGCATTTGCCGGGCATACCCATGGTTTTCAATTCGGTGTAGAATGGGGTGATTTCAAATGGAGTCCTGCACAATATGCCTACAAGCAGTGGGCCGGACTTTATCAGCAGGATCAGCAATATCTCTATGTGAACCGGGGATATGGGTACATCGGTTATCCGGGTCGGATAGGAATTCCACCTGAAATTACGCTGATAACCTTAAAAAAAGGTATTAATCCTCCAGCTTGATCCAGTCATCACTGGATGATACCCCGATGGTACCATCCTGATACTCCATAAGAAAATCGAGCATTACGGGTGTCCTGCACCCCTGAAATGAAGTTTCTCCCGTTGCACGCAGAATGATCGGGTAGGAATAACCATAATCCCTGCTGATCCGTACGAGACTGTCATTCTCATTGATTAGAAATCCATACTCAACTTCAATGGGACCTTTTTTGCAGCCGTTAAGCGCCAATCCAAAAATATCATAAACATATGTGCCGGTACCATCTTCCCGGATTTCCAGGTACCCGTCTTTCGCCCCGGAATATTTTCCATTGAAGCGCGAAACATTATAGGCGGTTCTATACACCTTGCCTTCATACTCCATTTGCCTGACAGGCTCATTCGCTTTTTCCTGGCTGTAAAAAATTGCCAGCAAAAGTATGCCTATTCTGATCATTAAAATGGCAGGTCTTCTTCCCCGTTGGATTCGTTATTGATCCATTCAGGCTCTTCCATGTTGTCCATTCCGGGTGCAGGGGGCATTCCTTCCACATCCTTTTCAAGACGCCATGCCTGTAGTGAGTTGAAATATTTTACCTGTCCCTGGGGGTTGGTCCATTTACGTCCTTTCAGGTTAAAGTATACATTTACCTCATCGCCGGCCGAAAACTGATCCAGCTGTGCACATTTGTCCTGGATCATTTCGAATTGGAGAAATTCTGGATATTGAGGGTTTTCTACGTATTCCAGGACAAAATCACGTTTTTGAAATTTGTCTGAAATTTTTTGTGTAGTGGAGATCTCTAAAATTTTACCTTTTACATTCATGAGTGAGTACTGTTTTCTACAAAACTAAGGGGTGGCATGCGATTACCACAACTTTATCTTTTTTTTCTGAATACAAGTCGCATGACCCATAAAAATATGAGTACGCCAACAAGAATTATGAAGAGTGTGGTCGCATCGATCTGTTCAACGGCATGCATCTTATATTGTATATTTTAGCTGAATTTTTAATTCATGTTCACGGTAACCTGATTTCTCAGGGGATGAAACTGTGAGTGCCCACCGAAACCAGCCCGTCAGGCTTCGGTTAAACCTGTGTCTCACCAGCAGGAAAGCACGGTATCCTTTTCCGTAATACGAAGGTAAGGAAAATGATCCCCAAACATCCCTTTCAAATGTAAATTCCCGCGTATAATAACTGTCGGTTCTGAAATACATGAAGCGCATGTTCCAGGAGGTTCGCGGATTGTCGATGATCCATTCGCAGGACAGCAGCCATCCCTGTTCGGCATCAAGGCTGCTTCTCATGTTATATTGTACCCGGATTCTCATTTCATGCAAGTTCTTTTTCAATACCCAGTGAAATTGATGCCTGTATGTTGTTAGTGATTGGGAATTGCCAGGTGACTGATCTCTTTTTTCGACTTTACTTAATAGCCTGACATTCATATGATCATGAATTGTATATGTCAGATCCAGACGTCCATCCCGGCCCCTTACCGCAGTGTTATGCCGGTATGAATACCAGGGTATCAGATAAAAATCAGCATAGGCAACCAGCAACAGTTTCTTTCGAATGGAGTACCGGAAGCCCAGATACCGTCCGCGTTCATTACTGAACCCCGAACCTGTTTCAGAAAAACCTTTACCATAAAACGTAAAATACCCCGGCTGATATCTTCGTAGCAATAGAATCCATTCCAGATTTCTGCCAGCTGATATTGAAACCCCGGATACCCAGGCTGTAGAACCTGTGGGATTTGCTGCAATTTCAAACCACATCAACAGATTTCTATATCGGTAATTCCCAAACAGGGAAGCTTGTCCGAATGATGAACCTTCCGGCAAGGGATCCTTATACATCCGGTCGTATGCCAGGTTATGGGTAAGCCTGTCTGAATTGATCGCATATCCGAAACGACCATTGGTTCCATGGTATTCCGTGAAATGCCCAATCGATATTATTCCAACTGCCTTACGCTTTTTCTGACTTGCCTGGTCGGAATGATCGCCGGAATTCATGAAGCTTCTGAATGTTTTATCGTTGTAAATACTGGCATCCCTGCGCCGAAAACTAATATAACCGGATGTCTTCCATCGTCCTTTTGAGAGTGTAATTGCGCCACCGCTCATGCCGCTGGATTCACTGAAGGATCCATGGTAGGTTATAAAACTTGCTGCCGAAGGAAGCGGCAGATTTGATCCCTTGCCAAGCTGGAAAGATCCCTGATGAATCAGCCCCTGGCCGGTGTGAACCCTGAAATCTCCAATTATCATCCTTTCAATGATCCCGGAAGGTTGCTTTTGGAAAAAAACATTGATATGATCCGCTCCCCAATATCCCTGTGCCGGGCTGATCTTCCATGTTTCACCCGGATCCTGGTCAAATCGCAAGCCTGCCTTCCATTGCCCGGGCTTATCGAGCGTCATTCTTCCGCGGAAATGTATTCCCGGTCTGGCGGTTTGTTTTTCCGCCAGAAGCATGAATTCCAATGATTCAGGCCGACTCAAAAACCCCTCGGATGTTTCATAATTAAAAGCTAGCTCCGGAATCATGAAATATTGAAGTAACGACCTGATCTTTTCCCGGGTAAATCCGGGGATAGCCTGCAGTTCATATGGTGAAATAATTCTGCCGAATTTTCTTCGATACTGTATGAATTCCTCAATGTCCTTTGAGGTTAGAATATCAATCATCTGAAGGTGTTCCGGGGTTGCTTCCTGCAGGTATTGGGGAAGTTCGCCCATGGCGTCGGGTAAGTTACCCTCCTCAAGAGCAGATTCAAAAAGCAAACCCGCCTGCGCATGAACGTGCAAACTGCCAATCACCCAGGCAAGGATGGTCAAACTATTTTTCAGATTTCGGAACATAGTTGAAACCTGTAATTGACCGCGCTCCCAGGTAAGGGTGGCCGGTGACAGAAACCCCGATTTTCAGTTGTTTATAGTGAAACTGGATACCCAGACTTGCCGACCATCCCGCTGTTTCGATTCCAAAGAGGACCCTCAATTTTTCCAGGACACTTATTTCCCCTCCGAAAATTAATATTGACGGATATGGAGGTTCATGGTTGTATTGTACATTGAATTCTGTGATTCCGGAAATATGAATTTTGACGGCGATGGATTTGAAAAAGACCGGGCTGCCATAGAACAATCGGGTCTGAAATAATGCGCCAATCATAAGTTGCTCACCCAGATCAAACTGAATACCGGCTCCGGTAAAAAGCCGCTCATTTATAATTTGATCGGATCTTTGAGTGATAAGTCCGCCCTGGAAACCAGCACGGATATTGGGTAAGTGGAGCATGACAGCCAGTACACTGCCAACTATGGAGTGTCCCTTACTCCAGAATGCGTGGACTCCTGCGCCGGCCCCCCAGTTTCCCCTGTTCAGTGTCGTGCAGATGTAGCCATTTTGTACACCTGAATCCCCATAAAATTTACCTAATCCTCCTGATATCTGACTGCTCATCATCCCGGCTGGGTTGTGGAATACCGAGGTTCCATGAGTGCCGGTGGTGCCTGAACCTCCCAGGGCGGTTTGGTGCGTTGTAAAAACGGGAAAATCCAGTTGAGCAAACAGGATTGATGGAATGATCAGACAATAAATTGTAAAGAGAAATGGCATCCATCAACAATGTCATTATTGTTATGGACAATGGCTGGCCGTTAGAATTCCTTCTTGAAATTAAGAAAGAACCCCCCTTCCTTTTCAGCATTGAAGCTATATTCAAGACGGAGGACCGCATCATAAAAGGTCACGAAATCAATTCCGAGACCCGTTCCAAAAAGATATTTATTGGAAAGTCGTGTGTTAAGCCCTTCAGTCTCATAGAATTCATAATTCCGGGCATAACCCATATCGAAATAGGTCTTCAGGTAAATTGCGATCGGAATTCTTCGAAACTGCTCAACGGGAATAAATCCTGCATACAGATCTGTAGAAAATATTTTCTTTTTAAAGGTTGTCCGGTTTAGCAGCAGGTGCTGGCCTTCGATCAGGTAAAGCTCATATCCCCGGATATAGTCGCTCCGGTATCCCAAGCCTGAAAGAGAGGAGTAGGGAGGGTTTTCGGGTGCACTAATGTACGCTGCCGAATAGTTCGAAAGATAATAATCCTTGCCAAGCGGAGAATAATGAATGTATTTTACGACCAGTTCTGTTTTATCAAGATCCTTGTAAATACCCAGTCCGTCCTTCCGCAAGGTGGCCTGAAAAAAGTGCCCGTTTAGTGGATAGGCAAATAAATCTCTTCTGTCGATAACGAACTGATAGGAGATGCTGAAATACTGTTGTTTTAAAGAAGAATCACTGTGATAGGAAGGATTGGAAATGAGCAATGTGTCTGAAATGTCATTGTTATTGTAGGTTATATCTACATTATGCCTCGTGAAGAAAGAATTGCGAAACGTATAACCTATATTGATCAGCCGGCGGGTTCTCAATACATCCTCACTGTCAAGAAACTGTGCAACGTGATTTACCGTGCGGTATGCTACATTTTTATTATCTGCATATTGAGCCGCAAAATTCAGTCCGTGTCGCTGTGACTTGTCCACATAAGGCATTTGATATGCGATGGCAAACCGCTTTGTAAATCCGAACTGGGCGTCAAGCCGCAAACGTTCATTTCGTCCGCGGGTATTATTCTGATATAGTTTGAGTCCGTAGGATACACGACTCAGATCACCACCCTGGTTTTGGATCCAGTCATTGAAATTTCGGTCGGCCAGGGAAAATATAGGTACGGGAAAGGTATACCACCGTTCAGAAATCTCAATCAAAATATCAGTTCTGCTTTGAAAGGGGGGCATAACGGTGATTTTCACCGAGTTGAACAACCGGGTGTTCATAATTTTTTTACGGTCGCCTTCCAGTATGATGGCCAGTTCTTTTGACTCGTACACATCACCCGTTTTTACCGTCATTTCCCGCAGAATAATGGGATTTTTGGTCTTTTTATTTCCGACAATAATGATCTTGCCCACTTGATAATAGCGGATGGTATCTGAAGATACACTATCAGCATGTACGGAGTGGTTCAGCGGCAGGCCACTGCCCGTGAAAAGGGAACATAAAGAGATCAGCACAACGAGCATGCCCGGAAATTAAATCTTGGTGGAAAGATAAATATACTATTTATATCAGATTTTCAGTTGGGTAACCCACCCGAATATCCTGAATAGGAAGGTTATTTAATGGTTTTTGGTTCCCGGCCACGCTTTAAAGCACGAAACAGTATGAATATTCCGGCAATGATTAGCGGGATACTCAGAATTTGTCCCATGTTGAACGTGAGATCCTCTTCAAATGCTACCTGGTTTTCCTTGAACAGCTCGTGTACAAAACGCAAACCGAATAAAATGATCAGAAATAGCCCCAGGAGCAACCCCTCCGGTAATTCACTTTTATAGTGAAACCAGATTGCGAACAGCAGGAAAAAGAGCAGCAAACTGGTGGCCGACTCATATAATTGTGTAGGATGTCGGACGATTCCATAAACCGGTACTGTGGCGCGAATCCTGTTATCCTCCAACTGTACCACCTCATAACCCTTGTACAGAATAGAATCATACATGAAGTGATCATTGAGATAATACCTGGAATCTGACAGGTACCTTGGAATATTATTCAGAACAAATCTTTCAACAGCATCCCTGGTATTCACATTGTCCTGCGGTTCATAGGTGAGAATCATATTGATCGGGACATATTGTTCATCGTTCGGAGGCAAATCTGCGATCCTTTGATAATCCACGTTCTCAATACCGGTTTGGGAGGGGCGTTCCAGGAATTCCCTGACGTCCTTTCCGAAAACAACTCCATAATTGCTGTGAGTGGGTTTACCGTAAATTTCAGAATTCATGAAATTTCCAAATCGGATCAGACATCCGGTGAGCGCGACAACAATCACAATTCGATCTACTACCTGTAAATAACTTTGGCCCGGCCGTTTGATCGGCGTAAATACGGGTTTAATCCCTTTAAAATGAACATCATATTTGCTGTAAAGCCACAGTGCAAACAAAATTCCAAACGCCGCTCCGTGGCTGGCAAGTCCGCCTTCCCATATCTTCAGAATCTCAATCGGGTTGGCCAGGTATTTATCCGGCTCATAGAAAAGCACATGGCCAAGACGGGCACCGATGATAGTGGCGATCACCATAAAGACCGTAAGTGTTTCAACATCCTTTTCAGGCTTATTTTCCCGATTATAGATATAAAACATTATCTGTTGACTGACGATAAAGCCTAAAGCAAACAGGAGTCCGTAATACCTAACAGGCCTGCCGCCCATCAGCGGGAGAAAATCAGGGAAATAAAAGAATTCGGGAAGGGTGTCCCAAATCAGGTAGGAGAGTAGCATTCTAATATTATTTTGCCCACAAGAATAAGCAAATCTGGACAGAATGCCTTTTACATATGCTCCTTTTTATTCTTTACAAGGTCATACAGGAGTTCACGGGCACGATGTAATTGCGCTTTAACAGTACCCAGTGGGGCGTCCAGCTCATCGGCGATTTCCTCGTAAGACAGTTCTTCAAAATAGCGGAGTCGTACCAGACGCTGATATTTAGGGGGTAGTTTGGTTACGAAAAGCTGAATGAGTTCAATTTTTTGTGTTTTGATGGCACGTTCCTGCGGGTTCAGATTATGATCCTCCACGTCAATGGTAACTGCGTCCCCGTTGTCATCCTGAAACGAGGTGTCGAGACTCATCGTTTCCAGTTTCTTCTTCCGGATGAAATCGATTGCATTATTGGTTGCAATTCTGAAAAGCCAGGTGCTGAATGTATAGTCCTTCTTGAAGCGATGAAGATTTTTGAATGCCTTCGCAAATGCTTCAATGGTAAGATCCTCCGCGTCATCAACATTACGAACCATTTTCAGGATCATGTGATAGACCGGGCGTTTATAACGCTCCATAAGTTTCGCAAAGGCCTGTTCGTCCCCGTTATTGACCGCATCATCAATGAGGTCAAAATCTTCAAGCGCCTTATCCGAGAACTGTTTTTTTATTTCCATCGGACTGTTTTTCTAAATGTAGCTGCCAAACCCATGACCGGATATAAGATGGCAAACAGCAAATCCATGGGTAAAACCTTCCCGGTGGAAAAAGGTATTTCGAGTTTTTGACATGTCCTTTTAAACGTTAACAGCAGAAAAAGGGTTCGTATAAAAAGCCCTGAAACACTGTAAACCCAACCCATTGGCTGGAAAAGAAGAATACCCATGAAGATATAACCAAATATATGCGATAAAGACAAAACAGCCAATAATCTGCGGGTTGCTGGTCGGTAATGCCGCCCAACGGATAAATGCCGCAATTTTTGGCGGTAATACTCCTTCCACGTCTTTTTGGGATAACTCCAGGTAAGGGCATCCCTGCCGATAACAACACTTGCCGAGTGAGGTCTTACATGCTTATTTACAAAAATATCATCGTCCCCCCCGGTCACATTACCATAACCCCGAAAGCCCTTTTGTTCCACAAAAATCTGCCGTCGATAGGCCAGGTTCCTTCCGACCCCCATATAGGGTTTGCCTGCGAGGGCCATTCCCAGGTAATGGATTCCGGTCCAGATGGTTTCATACCGGATGAAAAGGTTCAGCAGTCCGGGCCCCGGTGTATACATTGAAAACCCAAGCACGAAATCTTTAGTATCAGTGCCAGCCATCATTTGTCGTATCCACTGATCAGATTCAGGAAAACAATCGGCATCTGTGAGAAGTATCCACTCCTTGCGTGCTGCCATGATGCCTATCGACAGGGCATATTTTTTTCCATTGAGATTTGCGGGAAGGTGGTCCACCTTGGCCAGGCGAAGATGGCTGTATGTTTCCTGGAATGCGCGGATTACCTGACGGGTTTCATCTTCAGACCGGTCATCTACAATGATCACTTCATAGTGAGGATAATCCTGACTGCAAAGCGCAGGAATCAGCCTTTCCAGGTTATGCTCCTCATTCCTGGCACAAACTACCACAGAAACAGCAGGAGTTTGATCGTCATTCACAGGTTGATGCCGGGAAAAGGCCCTTAGCATCCGAATTAGGAAATATACCTGAATGAGGATGCAAATGTAAAATACCGTGAGAAGCAAGGGGTAGGGCATGGATTGAAAATAAGAACAAATATACTACAGGGGTTAATATGACAATATCCGGCAGGGATTTATCTTTTCAATGAAGGAACATCGTATAATCTGTTATTTTTGCTGGATGAAGTTTGATCTCTCCCATAAAGACAGCAAGTCTTCGGCACGTGCCGGCAGTATTACCACAGATCACGGAGTAATTCAAACCCCGATCTTTATGCCCGTTGGTACAGCCGGATCTGTGAAAGCTGTGCATCAGCGGGAGCTGAAGGATGATATTAAAGCACAGATTATTCTGGGGAATACCTACCATTTATATCTCCGCCCTGGCCTGGACATAATCGGGGAAGCCGGAGGCCTTCATAAATTTAATGGCTGGGATGGGCCTATTCTTACCGATTCGGGGGGATATCAGGTATATTCCCTTTCAGGTACGCGAAAGATCAAGGAGGATGGCGTCACGTTCATGTCGCATATCGACGGGTCACGGCATACTTTCACGCCGGAAAACGTAATGGATATACAACGCAGGATTGGTGCCGACATTATAATGGCTTTCGACGAATGCACGCCGTATCCGTGTGAGTACACCTATGCACGAGAAAGCATGGAGATGACCCATCGCTGGCTTGATCGCTGCTGTAAGCGCTTTGATGAAACGGAAAGTTTATACGGCTATCAGCAGACCCTCTTTCCGATCGTTCAGGGAAGTGTCTATCCCGATTTGCGGAAACAATCGGCAGAGGCTATTGCAGCATTCGGTCGGGAAGGAAATGCTATTGGCGGGTTATCTGTTGGCGAGCCGGCTGAAAAAATGTATGAAATGACGTCACTTGTGTGCGATATTCTGCCTTCGGATAAACCCCGATACCTGATGGGTGTGGGAACGCCTGCAAATATTCTTGAATGTATCGCCCTGGGTATAGATATGTTCGACTGCGTCATGCCTACACGCAATGCCAGGAACGGCATGCTGTTCACGACCCAGGGCATCATAAATATCCGAAATGAAAAATGGAAGAATGACCTGAACCCGATCGACCCTGAACTGGGAGGCTATGTGAGTACGTTTTATTCCAGGGCTTACCTGCGGCATCTGATACACAGTAAGGAAATATTGGGCGCGCAAATTGCTAGTATTCATAACCTGACTTTCTACCTTTGGCTGGTTGGACAGGCCCGGGAGCATATAATTGCGGGAGATTTTGCCATTTGGAAGGAAAAAATGACCAAAACAGTATCACAACGACTCTGAATGAAACTTATTGATAAATATATACTGAAAAAGTTTCTGAGCGCTTTTGTATTCACTGTACTCATCCTCGTTGCGGTGATCGTTGTGATTGATATCACCGAAAAACTGGATAAATTCAGCCGGTCTGAAGCGACATCATGGGAAGTGGTACAGTATTACCTTGATTTCGTTCCCTGGATTGCCAATCTGATCACGCCCATTACCACCTTCATCGCCACTGTCTTTGTCACTGCACAGCTGGCGGGCCGCACAGAGATCATAGCTATTCTTTCGAGCGGCGTCTCCTTTCGTCGAATGCTGATGCCCTATTTTATTGGCGCTTCGTGCATCGCTATACTTACTTTCGTGCTAAGCGGTTGGGTAATCCCGAATTCCAATAAACGGGCGACGGCCTTCGAAATGGAACACCTGGGCAAGGCAGAAAATCCGTCGTTGTCCAACATTCATCTGCAAACCACACCCGATACCTACCTTTATATCCGAACTTATAACAACGAATCGGATATGGGATTTGATTTTACCCTTGAACAGGTGGAAGGGACCGAGGTAATGGGAAAGCTTACCGCAAACCGAATGTCCTGGGATGAGGAACTGCAAAAATGGAAACTCACAAACTGGAAATATCGAAGTTTGGATTCGATGCGGGAAGAACTCAGTGAGGGACGGGAAATGGATACCTTGCTGAATATCCATCCGGGTGATTTTGAAAACATCTATCGCGCCTATGATGCGATGACACTGAATGAGCTCAACGAGCATATAGATAAACTCGTGATGCGCGGAGCAAGTGGTGTTCAGATCTATCTTGTAGAGAAGTATACGCGCTATTCAGCGCCATTTGCTGTACTCATTCTCACTTTTATGGGAGTTATTGTTTCTTCCCGGAAGACGAGGGGAGGGGCCGGTCTCAAAATTGCGATTGGATTTGTGCTGTCCTTTTTATTCCTGGTCTTTTTTCTGCTTGGAAAGACCTATGCCGAAGCAGGCTCAATGGATCCGGCTTTTTCGGTCTGGATCCCAAATATCATTTTCGCAGGAATTTCATTGGTCATGTATAGATATTTGCCACGCTGATGACTGCAACCCGGGATTATGTTCGTCTGCATGTGATCGTGCTGTTCTGGGGATTTACGGCGATCCTCGGAGCTTTGATTACCATTCCTTCGGTTGAAATTGTCTTCTACAGAACACTCATTGCCTTTATCGGACTGGGGATACTTTTAAAATTCAGGGGAAGATCATTCAAAATGCCACGCCGTTCTGCACTTCAGATATTAGGTACAGGCGGATTGATCGCGGCCCACTGGATCTTGTTTTTCGCCGCTGCCAGGGTGGCAAATGTTTCGGTTTGCCTTGCGGGAATGGCGACCTGCTCGCTGTGGACCAGCCTGCTGGAGCCATTATTCAATAAGAAGAAGATACTGTTTTATGAAGTTCTGCTTGGTTTACTCGGACTGATTGGGCTGTGGGTTATATTCCAGTTTGATTTCCAGTATAAGTGGGGTATTATCATGGCAGTTATTTCGGCCTTCCTGAGCGCACTCTTTACGGTAATCAACGGCAGTTTCACGAAACGTCATAATGCCTATACCATTACCTTCTATGAGATGATAGGCGCATGGCTGAGCGTCGTACTGTTTCTGCCGTTCTATCAGGCGTATCTCAGTCCTGATGGCTTACTTCACCTGGCTCCCGTTCCGCTGGACTGGCTTTATTTAATGATTCTGGCCATCATTTGTACAGTGTATGCCTACAGCGAATCGGTCGAGTTAATGAAACGTCTTTCTGCATTTATAATTAATCTTACTGTAAACCTGGAACCGGTTTATGGGATAATACTGGCACTTATCCTTTTTCCGGAAAAGGAAAAAATGCCCGGCAATTTTTACCTGGGCACAGGTCTCATTATTATTTCTGTTCTGTTGTATCCACTTCTGAACAAATATTACAGACGCAGATATCTGAAAGTTGATGGTTTACGCTAAGCGGCCCGTCCAGATGAAATAGCCCGATTTGGGCGCCGGTGGGGGTTCGCTATCAAAAAGACCGTAAACGGCGGAGCCAGAGCCTGACATGCATGCGTAAAATGCGCCATCATTGTAAAGGGAAGATTCAATCTCAGATAACTGACTGAAATTTTTATATGTTCCTTTACAGAAGTCATTGGTCAGCTTGTCTTTCCATAAACTCTTGTCAAGAGCCAGCAATTCCGCGACAGGCAGCCGGTTGTCGGCGGGTGTCAGGTTGGCAAAGGCCTGGGCTGTAGATATATGAATTCCCGGGTGAATGATCCGAATGTAGTTATCCGCGAGTGAAATATCTGCGGGCAGCAGGTCGGTTCCCCGGCCACTTCCGATCATGGGTTTGTTGTAAATGAAAAACGGACAGTCACTACCCAGAACCGCCGAATATTCACTCATTTCCACGGGTGACAGATTCAAATGGAAAAGATCATTCAGCAACCGAATGGTAAACGCACCGTCAGATGATCCACCACCCAGGCCTGCTCCCATCGGCACGATTTTATGCAAATGCATTTTTACGGGTGGAATATTGTACTTTTCCTTAAGCAGGGAGTATGCCCTTATGCAGAGGTTGGAATCCTCACCGCCGGGCACCTCAAGGCCGGTTTGACTGAATTCAAACTCTTTTGAGGGAATGGCTTCCAGTATGTCAGACAGCGGGACCGGATAAAAGCAGGTATCAAGGTCATGGTACCCATCGGGCCGTTTCCTCAGAACATGCAGCCCGAGGTTGATCTTAACATTTGGAAAAACAACCATCCATTATTTAGATAGTTCGGCAATGATTTCTTCAGTAATTCCCGAAGATGAGAATCCGCCATCATGCATCAGGTTTTGCATCGTGACCCTCCGGGTGTAATCTGAGAACATCATTACAATATAGTTCGCACAATCTTCTGCAGGGGCATTTCCAAGTGGAGACATCTTATCTGCATAGTCGAAGAATACATCAAATCCCGGTACACCGGTTCCTGCTGTGGTCATTGTAGGAGACTGTGAAATGGTATTCACACGCACTTTGCCATTCTTCGCAAAACGGTAACCGTAGCTTCTTGCGATGGATTCCAGTACAGCCTTGGCCTGGGCCATGTCACCATAATCAGGGAATGTGCGTTGTGCAGCAATGTAGGTAAGCGCCAGAATCGATCCCCACTCATTCATTGATTCCGTTTTTTCAGCGATCTGAAGTACTTTGTGGAATGATATCCCGGAAACATCCAGTGTCTTGAGAAACCAGTCATAATTGAGGTCCCCATAGTCTTTACCTTTACGAACGTTCGGACTCATTCCAATGGAATGAAGCACAAAATCAAGCTTGCCTCCAAGGGTTTCTTTTGACTGTTCGAAAAGAAGTGCAAGGTCTTCAAGGTTGGTGGCATCAGCAGGTATGATCTCCGCCTCGCATTTTTTTGCCAGGTCATTGATAGTTCCCATGCGAAGGGCGATCGGAGCATTCGTCAGAACGAATCTGCCTCCTTCCTCATATATTTTTTCAGCTGTTTTCCAGGCGATCGAATTTTCATCGAGTGCGCCAAAAATAATTCCTTTTTTTCCTTCGAGCAGTTGATGTGCCATGGTCAGATGAGATAAGGTTGATAGTAAGATTATTGCACAATATTACGAAAATACTCAATTATCACATCCCTTTGTTCAACCTTTACCCGGTGACGGGTTATTCACATGCTAAAGTGGGTTTTCTGAATTGGATTATTTGTATCACTTTTACGTCATGAACACCCGTGAACATCCTATCGGAATTTTTGACAGCGGCATTGGAGGACTCACTGTGGCACATGCCATCAAGGAGTTGATGCCACGTGAATCACTTATTTATTTTGGTGACACTGCTCATTTGCCGTATGGTGATAAATCTGAAGCGGCAATTCAGGCTTATTCGGTTAAGATAGCTGATGTCTTGTTACAGCGTGGATGCAAGGCAATCGTTATTGCCTGTAATTCAGCCAGCTCCTCGGCCTATGAGCTCCTGAAGGAATATGTTGGCAGCAAAGCCCTGGTGGTGAATGTGATCGATCCCATGATCGAGCATGTCAGGTCTAATTTCCCGGATTCCAATATTGGTCTGATCGGTACACGTCGTACTGTAGATTCAAAAATCTACGCCACAAGGATTGCCGAAGTGGCAGATTCAGTGCATTTATCATCGCTGGCCACACCCCTGCTGGTACCGATGATTGAGGAGGGTTTTTTTGATAACAGGATCAGCTCCGAAATTATTGCAACCTACCTCGATGATCCATCCCTGGCAGATATTCAGGCCATTATTCTGGGCTGTACACACTATCCGCTAATCCGGCAGCAGATTGATGCCTATTACGGGGGAGGGGTATCTGTTCTCGACAGCTCACTCATCACGGCCCTCCATCTGAAAGATTTACTGGAAGAAAAAGACATGTTGTGCGAAAAGTGTGAGGGAGAAGATGAGTTTCTGGTATCCGATTACACGGAGTCATTTCAGGCCTCAACACGCTTGTTTTTTGGTGAGAAGGTACGTCTGACAAATTATCGACTATGGGAATAAGTTTAGTGAATGTTTTTTTCTTTATTTGTATGCCATAGACGCGTGAGTAAAATTTTTTTTAATGTCTACGATCCTGTTTTTTCTGCCCTTTATACTTGCCTATACGGTTATTGCCGTGTATGCCGAAAGAAAGGTGTCTGCCTTTATCCAGGATCGTTATGGCCCGATGGAGACAGGTAGTTATGGCATTCTGCAGACCGTGGCAGATCTGATTAAATTATTGCAGAAGGAAGATATTGTTCCGGCCAAGTCAGATAAACCTTTATTTCTTGTAGCACCATTTGTTCTTTTTGCGGTTGTATTTACAGGTTTCTCTGTTCTTCCCCTGACGCCCACATGGAGCGGCGCTGCGATGCACACCGGAGTATTCCTGCTTCTGGCAATTGTATCACTGGATGTGCTGGGAATCATCCTGGCAGGATGGGGTTCCAATAATAAGTATTCACTTGTGGGCGCTATGCGCTCTGCGGCACAAATCATTGCCTATGAGGTTCCGTTAACTCTCAGTGTCCTTTGCGTGCTGGTAATAACCCAGACACTGGATTTGCAGCAAATTTCCTATATGCAGGGCACTTTAAGTGGCCAGGAATCGTTTCTTTTCGGAATCCGTTCCTGGGGAATTCGCGTCGACGAAATTGGCGGGATACTGATGTGGAATATCCTACAGGCTCCTGTTCTTCTCCCGGTTTGGGTCATTTTCTTCATCACAACGCTTGCAGAATCAAATCGGGCACCGTTTGATTTACCCGAGGCTGAATCTGAATTGGTAGCCGGATTTCAGACTGAGTACTCCGGGTTCAGGTGGTCTGTCATCATGCTTTCCGAATACGGGATGATGCTCCTGGTTAGTATTCTGGGAACAATATTATTCTTCGGAAGCTGGAATACTCCCCTTCCAAATATCGGTTTTGTTGCATTGGCTGATTGGACAACCGGTACCCCGGGAAGCTGGACATTGGAGGTATGGGCCATTTTTTGGCTGCTTACCAAATCATTATTCTTCGTATTAATACAAATGTGGGTGAGATGGACCTATCCCAGGGTCAGAATGGATCAATTGCTGGTTTTGGGATGGAAATACCTTACCCCGATGATTTTATTTTTATTATTCGTATGCGGTCTTTACCGTTTATTGATGGTTTAATTTTTTAATTTGAGAGTATTTGTCATCATATGGCTTTTAATTTTTTCGGCTGGTCCTGTTTTTACGCAGGATATAGACCGTTTGCGATCAATAATCAATGATCCAAATGCTGATATATCGGTCAGAACGAAAGCTACCATCGACCTGGCAGGCATCTATCATTACCAAAATCCGGATTCAGCTGAAAACATGCTCAAAAGGGCATTGAGATCGGCTGAACAGCAGCAGGATAGTATGAACATCGCGAGTGCCTACTATACCTACTCTCAAATCAGTTCAACAAAAGGTAATTTCAAGGAGGCTATGAAATATGACCTCTTGTTACTCGACATCGGTACGAAATTAAATAATAATAAAATCCGCTCGGATGCCCTGAATAACCTGGGCGAAGATTATTTTGATCAGGGTGCTTTCGGAATGGCCTATGATCATTACCAGCGCTCTCGAAAGCGGGCTATAGAGGCGAATGATTCCTTGCTTATCGCCATTACTACCTACAATGTGGGTAAGGTGTTGGGTGCGCAGGGGCAGCTGGACAGGGCTCGTTTTTATCTCGAGCGGTCTAAAGAAATCAGCACCAGCATTAACGATATTGAAGGGATTGTTTATTGTAACCTGAAACTGGCTGAAATCGAAATGGAGTCGGGAGATCTTGAACAGGCCCTGGATATCCTGATCAAAGCTGAATCTACTATCGAATCCAATAACTACCAGTCACTGAAGACAGAGGTGTACAGTTTGTTTGCAATTGCATATGAACGAAAGAAACAATACAGCAGCGCACTTACATACTATGATAAACTTGGGGAATTACATGATAATGTAGGAAATTACCTGGGATTGGGTGAAAGCTTTATTGGTAAGGGAAGTGTATGGATGGAGCTGGGCGATTTTACGCGTTCAAGATCATTTTTGGAACAGGCACTGAACATTGCCCGCGAAAAACAGAATAAACCATTGCTTCGTGATGTTTATCTTGAGCTTGCTGTTTTGAATGAGATTCAAGGCAACTACCGAGCCGCACACGATCTTCAGAAGAAGTATTATCAACTGAATGATTCCTTAAAATCCGAACAGCGTAATGAACAGTTTGCCAACATGCAGATCATGCATGAAACTGCACAGAAGGATGCAGAGATCCGGTTAATGAAGGAGCAGGAACAGCAGCAGCGCTCTCTGCTGGAAAGTGAGGAGTTTAAGAATAATATCCTGGTCGTAATCCTTGCTCTTGGTGCTGTTATCCTGTTTAATCTTCACAGAAGCAGTGTGAAGCGTAAAAAATCGAACAAGGTACTGTTGGCGCATCAGAAGGAGATAGAAGATAAGTCGAGGGAAATGGAGGGTCTCCTTTCCATGAAGGATAAATTCCTGTCGATTATTTCCCATGATTTGCGATCACCGATCAATTCGTTGCTGGGCACGATTGATATGCTCAATAAGGGTCACCTGACGGAGAAGGAATCCAGGGATTTAATGCTTTCACTCAAGAACAGATTGAATAATACCCGTAAGCTGCTGGATAATTTACTTGACTGGACGCTCATTCAGATGGATGAGATCCATATTAAGATGAAATCCATCGATCTTCATGAGATAGCCCAGGAGAATATCGATTTCTTCCACGAGACCAACGAGAAACATATCGTGTTTTTTAATAAAGTGAAAAAGAACACAATGGTATTGGCTGATCATAACATGCTCGAACTCATTCTTCGTAATCTTATCGTGAACTCAATAAAATTCACGCAGGAAGGCGGGTTCATTGAGATCGATACCGAAGTTGGTTCGGATAATATGCTCGTGATCTGTATATCGGATAATGGAATTGGAATGACATCTGAGCAGGCCGAAAAATTATTTGATACGACAGCACTCTATTCCACACCCGGAACTGCCAATGAGCAGGGTACTGGTCTTGGGTTGAAGCTTTGTAAGGAGTTTGTAGACCGAATGGGAGGGGCAATTTGGGTGGAAAGTACCAAGGATGAAGGAAGTGTATTTAAATTTACACTAAAAATACCTGATAGGCCCTGACAATTTTTTATCTTCGGTTCATAATCGAAGCATCGATATATGGGCAATTCCTACTGGAATAATATCAGGACAACCATTACAACTTTATTAAAGGGTCTGGGTCTGACCTTTCGTCATACTTTACAGGCCCGTCATACCCATACGAAAACCAGTATCTCAGATGAGGCATATTTCAAGGTACCCGATGGTATCATGACGATTCAGTATCCGCACGAGAGTATTCCGGTTCCGGATAATGGCCGTTACAAGCTTCACAACGAAATTGATGACTGTATCGTCTGCGACAAGTGTGCTAAGATTTGCCCGGTTGATTGCATTGAGATAGAATCCATTCGCGCCGTGGAGGAGTTTGGTAAAACCTCCGACGGGACATCCAAGAGAATTTACGCGGCGAAGTTCGACATCGATATGGGTAAGTGCTGTTTTTGCGGGCTTTGTACCACGGTTTGTCCGACCGAATGCCTCACGATGACGAAGTCCTATGACTTCAGTGAATTTGATGTCGAAGATCATACCTATTCCTTTGCAACGATGACCCCCCTGGAAATTCTGGAAAAGAAGAAGGAATTCGAAGAATTTCAGCAAAAGAAAGCCGATACGAATACCCCTGATCAGGCCACCACATCGAGCCCCAGACCGAAGATGACGCCTAAAATCCCTGGTGCAACATCCACTGCCGCTCCCGGAGAAAAAACAAAACCTGTTATCAGACCAAAGCCGGTCATGAAACCAAAGCCGGTTATGAAACCAAAACCGGTCATGAAACCAAAGCCCGTTATTGAGCCCAAGCCTGAAATGAAGCCCAAACCTGTTATCAGACCCAGGCCCATTATTCCGAAAAAGAAAAAAGACGACGACAATGAGTAATGTGCTCATGATCATATTCAGCTCGCTGGCAGCATTGTCCGTTACGTTCATGCTCTTTACCAGGAACATAATGTATGCGGCTTTCGGACTCGTAACAACACTGATCAGCCTGGCGGGAATATATGTGCTTTTCGGTGCTGAGTTTGTGGCTGTATCGCAGTTGATGATCTACGTAGGAGGGATTATTGTCCTGCTGCTGTTTGCTATCATGCTTACCCAACGAACGAATGCCGGCGTGTTAATTTCAGGTACTTCAAGGTTATTCATTGCTCCGTTCTCGGCTGCTGTGCTGCTTATCTTACTGGGTTCCCTTCTTTGGAAATTCCCACTTGCACCAAAGGCTGTGGAATCTGATGACCCGATCGGTGAGCTCGGTATTCGGCTCCTTTCGGAACACCTGGTATCCATGGAGCTCATCGCAATGCTGCTTCTTGTAGTATTGATCGGTGCAGCAACGATTGCGGGAAAGTTTTATATCACTAACAGAAGGAGGACGTCATGAATCTGAATGTGTTGCTGCTCCTGGGTGCCTATATGTTCTGTGCCGGACTTATTCTGAGTATAACCCGCAAAAATGCAATCATGATTCTGATCGGCATTGAACTTATGCTCAATGCCTCGAATCTCAATTTCATAGTATTCAGCCAGCAGGCAGATAATGTTCTGGATGGGCAGTTATTCTCACTTTTTGTGATTGTGCTGGCAGCGGCAGAGGCAGCTGTGGGACTGGCTATAATAGTTCAGATGTACCGTAAATTCCGGACAACAGAATTGGATCGTGTAAACTCAATTCAAAAAGGATGACACCTCAGAATGATGCGTTAATCGTTACCCTTGCGCTGTTGGTAGCTCTGTTGCCACTGACGGGGGCGGTTATGCTGATTCTGGTTTCCCGTCTTTTAAAAAGGACCATCCCTTTTTTGCAAACCTTATTTCTTTTTGGAGGTTTTCTGGCGGCTGTATCCCTGCTTTATCTGCAGGGTATCAACCCCGAATCTGTTTTTCATACCAGCATTACCTGGTTTAAAGCAGGGGATGAGATATTTACTGTTGGATTGCTGATCAATGGCGCAGCAGCTCTGATGGCCGTTGTGGTAACACTGATCGCCACCCTTGTCAGCCTCTACAGTCAGGTTTATATGCACGCTGCGTCTGGTCAGCTTCGCTATTATGCAATGATCGGCTTCTTTACATTCAGTATGCTGGGAATAGTCCTGGCTGATAATCTTATCATGATTTTTATTTTCTGGGAGCTGGTGGGTCTGGCTTCCTACATGCTCATCAATCACGAGTACAAGCAGGACATCGCCAATAATGCGTCCAAGAAGGCGTTTATTGTAAACAGGATTGGTGATGCAGGATTTCTGATCGGGATTGCTGTCCTTTGGATGTTCTTTGGAACGGCGGATCTCCAGGAATTGACAATCCGGATGCAGGAATCTGAATTGATGAACGGAACCTGGCAATGGTCGGGTATATCATTACCCGCCTCACTTCTTACCCTTGCCGGAGTTGGTTTATTCATGGGTGCCGTGGGTAAGTCGGCTCAATTTCCCTTGCAGGTATGGCTGCCCGATGCCATGGCCGGACCAACCCCTGTGTCTGCCCTGATCCATGCAGCAACAATGGTGGCTGCCGGTGTATTTCTGCTTTCGAGGATCTTTGTTTTGCTCGGATGGGATGTGTTTCATGTTATTGCAGTTATCGGATCTGTTACCGCGTTTATGGGTGCCGTAGCTGCCCTTACACAAAATGACATCAAGCGCGTACTGGCGTATTCCACCATCAGTCAGCTCGGTTATATGGTAATGGGAATGGGTACAGGATCTTATGATGCAGCTATGTTTCACCTGCTTACGCATGCCTTTTTTAAGGCCGGGCTCTTTCTGGCTGCCGGTGCGGTGATTTATTCACTTCATCAGTTTGAGGCTCAGACCAACATTCATTTTGACGTACAGGATATGCGCCAGATGGGCGGCCTGCGTAAAAAAATGCCGGTCACCTTTATCGCCTATCTCATTCTTTCCATGGCCCTCATTGGATTGCCACTCTTCAGCGGGTTTCTTTCCAAAGATGCCATCATCACAGGTGCTTTTGCCTGGGCGGGTGAATCACCTTCATGGAAACATCTTGTCCCGATCGCAGGCCTGGTTACAGTGGCACTAACAGCATTTTATATGGTTCGTCAGCTTCTGCTGGTCTTCTTCGGTGAATTCCGGGCTGGATTGACTTCTTATCAGCCTACAGATCCGCCAGTATTGATGAGGGGTATCCTGATCTTTCTGGCATTGATGTCATTTGGCCTGGTCTGGTCATTTAATCCGTTCGATGCATATAGCAGCACTATTTTTATGGCCCTCCGGCCACCTGTACTTGCAGCCCCGGATATTCCCGCGGGATTTCAGTCGATGCTGCTCGAACAGACACATCATTACCATGTCCTGATTTCGGTTTTCTCAATCGGCATGATCATCGTAGGATCCATCATTGCACTGCGTAAATTCAGGGCTTCAGGCCCCTATGTAGCAGGATATCAAACCATGCCAGGCCCCGCGGACTTGCCGGGAAGGATATCCCTTAATAACTGGTATTTAAATGAAATTTATGCAAAGGCCGTGGTGGGGCCGCTTCTAAAGATATCAGATGTCCTGCGATGGCTGGATGCCCGGGTAATTGACAGGATAATCGATTCTATTGCTGTCGGATATGTTATCCTGTCTAAAGTGGCGGGGTGGTTCGACAGGACGATTATCGATGGATTTGTGCGGATGGTTGCCGGCATTGCACGGCAGATCGGACAGCTTACCTCCGGGTTATTAAAAGGAAATGTTCAATATTATGTTTTAGTTGCCTTATTTGGCGTGATAATTATTATTTGCTTTGTAATTTGACTTTATGATAACGGATTACCTTCTGAGTCTGTTGATCTTTCTTCCCATTACCGCATCGGTGGTAATGCTAATCCTTCCGAAGGAATGGGACCATTCCTTTAAATGGATTGCGCTGGTTGTAAGCCTTCTTCAGGCAGTGCTGCTCATACCTGTGTTCAATGGCTTCGATCCTTCATTGTCGGATCCGGGATCTATGAGTGGCTTTCAGTGGCTTGAATACAGGGAATGGATCAATTTGGACCTGGGTAATCTTGGGATTCTTTCTGCGCATTATTTCCTCGGTTTGGACGGACTGAATGTCTGGATGGTTGTACTCAGTGTGCTCATTCTCCTCGTAAGTGTAATCGCTTCCTGGAAGGTGAAAGACCGGAGAAGAGGATATTTTGCCCTTTTCCTACTCCTGAATGGTGCCATCATAGGATGCTTCACATCGCTGGATTTTCTGCTGTTCTACCTGTTTTTCGAATTTATGCTGCTTCCGATGTTCTTCCTTATCGGATTATGGGGCGGTCCCCGAAAAGATTATGCAGCCATCAAGTTTTTTCTTTATACGTTGTTTGGATCGGTTCTGATCCTGATCGTAATGATCGCACTTTACCTTTCAGTAATCGACCCGGTTTCCACCGCCGGTGAACTGATGGTAGATGCCGAAACAGTGCAGATTCTGCTGAAGAACGGAGAAATTCCGGCCAACCGCATCGTACATACTTTCAATATGATTTTCATGACTGATCCGGGAAATATTATACCCGGCAGTTTGCTTGATAAATTCAACGAAACCGTATTTGTCGGACTATCTCTTAGAATGTGGGCATTTCTTCTGGTATTCGCCGGATTTGCCATTAAGGTGCCGCTCGTACCTGTTCATACATGGCTCCCGGACGCACACGTGGAGGCTCCCACGGCAATCTCGGTAATTCTTGCCGGCGTGCTTCTGAAGGTGGGAGGTTACGGCATGATCCGGGCTGGCTACTTCATTTTTCCAGACGGAGCCACGCACTTTGCATGGCTTGTTGCACTGCTTGGGGTCATCAGCATAATTTATGGAGCCATGAATGCCCTTGCCAGTAAAGACCTGAAAAGACTGGTTGCATATTCATCGGTTTCCCATATGGGCTTTGTTGCGCTCGGCATTGCATCGAACACCGCTGAGGGAATCGGTGGCGCGATTTATCAACTTTTCAGTCATGGTATTATTTCTGCGGCGTTATTTATCCTGGTGGGAGTGATTTACGACAGGACTCACGACAGATCCATATCTAATTATTCCGGACTGGCTTCAAAAATGCCGGCATTTACAGTACTTTCCGTATTGTTCTTTTTTGCCTCCATGGGTTTACCGGGTATGTCTGGTTTTATAGCTGAAATCCTTGTTCTTCTCGGTGCCTTCGCATCCCAGTTGGTGAACGGATTTGTGAGCCGAACCTACGCGGCCATTGCTGTCCTTGGGATGATTCTAAGTGCTGCTTATTATTTATGGACATTGCAGCGAATGTATTTCGGTGAGTTTTTTGTTCGGAAATCCGGTGCCAGCCTGCCGGATCTGGACCGGCGTGAATATGTGATGCTCATTCCACTCGGCATTCTTGCGATCGTTTTAGGTATATTTCCTTCGTTGTTTCTCGACTGGATAAACCCAATGATCAACTCAATGATCGATTTGATTAGCGTTCATGCGAAGGAATTGTTAATGACCAGCAGGGGAGTATGAAGGGCGTAGCACAAATTCTTGATAATCTTACAAACCTGCTGCCTTTCCTGTTGCCCGAAGTTGTGCTGGCAGTAACTATACTTTTGGTCACTGTTTCAACGCTAAAAAGAGGCATTCCACATCAGGTCGCGCATATTATTGGAATTTTAGGAATTCTTGTCTCGCTGGTACTGAGCCAAATGAACAGCACTTATCTTCCGGGAGATTGGTTCACATTTGATGAATCGGCAATTTGGTGGAAGACATTGCTGGATTCGGCTGTTGTGGCAATCCTCCTGTTTCGCACATCACGGCATTTGAGAACGATCTCCGGTGAATACGTGATTATTACACTGATGATGTTACTGGGGGCCCATTTCCTCGTGATGGCGAACCATTTATTTCTGGTTTACCTTTCAGTTGAAATAATGTCCCTTTCGGGTTACATGCTGGTAGCGTTGCCATTATTTCGAAAGAATATTGATGCGGGATTTAAATATCTCGTTTTCGGGGCTGTTTCATCCGCATTGATGCTGTACGGGATTTCACTGTTTTATGGATTGGAAGGAAACCTTTCGTTGGCTGTCGCCAATTCCCTGAGTGATCATTGGTCAACCCCGCTTGGCTACACTGTGCTGGTATTAATCAGTTTTGGCCTGATGTTCAAAGTGGCCGCTGTACCGTTTCATATCTGGGTACCCGACGTTTATGAAGCTACGCCGATGCCGGTAATTACGCTTTTATCGACCGTTCCAAAAGTAGCTGCCATAGCATTTCTGTTGAGATGGACTGATTTTTTAACAGAATCAATGTATGTTACCGCAATCCTGGCTGGTCTCTCGATGCTTGCCGGAAATTTCGGAGCACTCCGGCAACAACATATGAAACGGATGATGGGATTTTCGGCCATTGCGCATACCGGCTTCATGCTGGCAGGTTTACTGCTGGTACGGGATAATCCGGCGTATGTGTACTTCTATGCTGCGACCTATGTTCTGATGACCGTCGGTGCATTTCATTTGTTGAATTATTATGAAATCAGGTTTGGAACTGAAACACTGGAAGACATGACAGGTGCCTCTGCTGTGTCGGGCTGGAAAACCGTGAGCATGGTCATCTGGATGATCGCACTTACAGGTTTGCCGCCAACCGCCGGATTTACGGCAAAACTGTTCCTCTTTGGCGGACTGGCGGAAATTTATTCGGTACTGGAAGACAGTTACATTCTCTGGCTACTGCTGTTTGCAGTCGTTAACGCTGTTATATCGCTGGCGTATTATTTGAAGATTCCGTATTACATGATCTTTCGGAAGAGTGAGGCGCAATTGTGGTCGGCGGAAAAAATATGGACAAAGGAGAATTTTTTGGGAACAATTTTAGTTTTAGCCGTATTAATTATATTCTTTAAACCCGAGTGGTTGATGGGATCGATCAATAGTATTAGCTTTGTACCTTAAATATATGCAATGAGCGAGCAGATCAAGCATGAATGTGGTATCGCAATGGTTCGTTTGCGAAAGCCGTTAGCCTACTACATTGAAAAATACGGGACTCCCGCCTACGCTGCCAACAAGATGTATATCCTGATGGAGAAACAGCGAAACCGGGGTCAGGACGGGGTTGGAATTGCAAATATAAAGATAGATCAGAAGCCAGGACTCAGGTACATCAGCCGCTATCGATCAATCGATCAGGAACCCATTAAGCGAATTTTTGAGAAAATTGCCAAGAAATATAAGCGCGCCAGGAATGAAGGCGGGGAACGTTTCTATGATGAGCAATGGATGAAGGAGAATTGTGCCTTTACCGGTGAGGTGTGGCTGGGCCACCTGCGGTATGGTACACACGGAAAGAACAGTATTGAGAATTGTCATCCTTTTTTGCGTCAGAATAACTGGAGAAGCCGAAACCTCGTTGTTGCAGGAAATTTCAACATGACCAACGTGGATGAGCTTTTTGATATTCTCGTTCGGCTGGGGCAGCACCCAAAGGAAAAAGTGGATACGGTAACCGTAATGGAGAAGATCGGTCACTTCCTCGATGAAGAGAATAACGAGATCTTCAGGAAATACAAGGATGAGTATTCAAACCAGGAGATCACCGAGGTCATTGAAAGCGAGATAGATCTCCAGCGTGTTTTGAGCCGGGCCTGTAAAGATTTCGATGGAGGGTATGCGATGGCCGGAATGGTTGGGCACGGGGATGCCTTTGTGGCAAGGGACCCGAATGGAATTCGCCCTGCATATTTTTACAAGGATGATGAAGTCATCGTAGTGGCATCTGAAAAGCCCGCAATAAAAACGGCCTTCAATGTCGATTATGAGCAAATAGAAGAGATCAAACCTGGTCATGCTTTGATCATGAAAAAGAATGGGGAAGCAGATCAGTTTAAATTTATTGAACCGGGCACTAAGACCTCCTGCAGTTTTGAACGGATTTACTTTTCCAGAGGAACGGACCCTGATATTTACCAGGAACGTAAACAGCTTGGAAGATTGCTCGTACCACAGGTATTAAAGGCGATTAACTTCGACCTGAAGAACACAGTCTTCTCATATATTCCAAACACGGCGGAAACAGCATTTTTAGGACTTATGTCGGGTATGGAAGACTACCTGAGTGCTCTTCGCAAGGAAGTTGTCCTTGAAAAGAAGCCTGTCATGGATTCACTCGAGGATTTTCTTACGTTCAGACCACGAGTGGAAAAAATTATCCTGAAGGACGCGAAGCTGCGTACATTCATTACCGATGATAACTCGCGCGATGAGATGGTTGCCCATGTTTATGATACAACATATGAGGTGATCAGGAAAGGGGTGGATACATTAGTGATCATGGATGACTCCATCGTTCGCGGGACTACCCTTGAGAAAAGCATCCTTACGATGCTGGCACGCCTTGAACCCAAGAAGGTTGTAATCGTATCTTCTGCTCCTCAAATACGCTTCCCTGACTGCTACGGCATCGATATGTCGAAAATGAGTGAGTTCGTCGCTTTTCGGGCCATGGTAGGGCTGATCAAAGACCATAATAAGGAGCATCTGCTCGGAGAGGTTTACGAACGCGCCAAGTGGGCACTGGAAAAAGGCGAAGCTATCAATCATGTAAACACATTGTATAATGAGTTTAGCGTAGAAGAGATCTCTGCAAAAATTGCCGAGATAGTTAAACCTGAAGAAATGACGGCGGATCTTGAAGTTCTGTACCAAACCGTTGAAAACCTCCACGAGGCTTGTCCGAACCACCTGGGCGACTGGTATTTTACAGGGAATTTTCCTACCCGTGGCGGTATGCGCGTGGCAAACCGGTCATTTGTGAACTACATGGAAGGGAAGATGGTGAGAGCCTATTGATAGTCAATAGTCAGCCCGCCTCCAGGAGGGCAGGCCTGCCTGCCGGCAGGTAGTCAGTAGTGATTGGTTAGGGGAGGTAGAAGTCGAAAGTTACCTCATTCATGCATTTGAAATGTCCTTTCGGACATTTATTGTAGCCGATTTTACTGCACGGGCGGCAATTGATCCGATTATTTTCGAATACGGTGAATCGTGTCCTGTAGGGGTACATGCCAAATAACGGAATCGTATTGCCCCATATGCTGAAAATCTCTTTTTTAAATGCAGCAGCAATGTGCATCAGGCCTGTGTCATGACTGAATACATACCTGGCCTGTTTTACCAGTGATGCCGATTCATTGATTGAGAATTTTCCGCAGGCATTATAGATGATCGTTTTTTTATTTAATTCCAGCAATCCCTCCTCAAAAGGTTGGGATTGTTCATTTCGCCCGAAGAATTTCACAATCTGATCACCGGTTTCTGCATCTTCCTTTCCTCCCAGCAGAATGATCGGCTTGTTAATTTTATCACATAGTTCAATAAGCCGGTTCAGCGGAAGCCGTTTTGTTGCATGCTGTGCTCCGATTGCAAATGCCACATATTCCCTCCGGAAGGCATCAGGAAGCCTGCTTAGAGATACATTCTCGTCATCCGGGATGAAATAATCCAAACCAAGATTATCCATTTTTATCCCCAGGGGAGCAACGGTGTCCATATAGCGGTCAACAATATGTCGATTTGGCAGCTTATTGATCTTCAGGTTGACCATCAGCCACTTTTCCAGGTTAAGCTTATTAAAAGCCCTGCCATCTGTCTTTAGACGGGCTTTAATTATGCGGGTGCGTAAATTATTATGAAGATCCACCACATAATCGAAATCTTCCTGCCTGAGTTGCTGTATCAGGGCAGACAGATCATCATCAAGCAAGTGGATCTTATCGATATATGGATTTGCCACAAGTAAGGAATGAAAAGCCTTCTTGGTACAAAAATGGACTTCAGCATCATCCAGTTGTGTCTTTAGGTTTCGAATGACCGGAGTGGTAAGTACAATGTCGCCAATCGAAGAAAACCGGATGATAAGGATTTTTTTAATGCTCATGACTTACTTTCTGTATGCTTTTTGCTTTACGCTCGCTGAAAAACCTGGTGAGCTCATCAGCAGGTAGCGAAGTAAGGTTATCGGCGGGTGTTACCAGGCCTTTTCGAGCCGCCATAACACCAAACTTAACATCATTAATCCCTTTAATGTTGTGAGCATCCGGATTAATACTGATTTTAATATTGCGTTCAAGTACTTCAGGAAGGTATGACCAATCTATATCAAGTCGGCGCGGATTTGCATTAATCTCAATACTAACTCCGTTGTCACGGCAGGCATCGAGTATCGTTGGCATGTGCAGGGGATAACCCTGCCGGCGCAGCAGAAGCCGTCCGGAGAGATGACCCAATATGGTAGAGAAGGGGTTTTCAATCGCTTTTACAAGTCTTGCCGTCGCGGTCTTGATGTCCATATGAAGAACTGAATGCACTGAAATAATGATAAAGTCAAAACCCTCAAGAAATTCATTGGTATAATCAAGTGAACCGTCACTCAGGATATCACATTCAATCCCCTTGAATATTTTAAAATCAGGATATTCCTGCTGGAGTTGATCGATTTCCCTGAACTGGTCCTGAACACGGTTTTCAAATAACCCGTTAGCGTAAAAAAAGGATGATTTGCTGTGATCTGTCATGCCAAGATAGGAATAGCCGGCTTTGCGGCAGGCTTCAACCATCTCTTTGATGGAATACTGTCCGTCACTATAGGTACTGTGTGCATGCAGGATTCCCCTGATATCGTCTTCAGCAATCAGATTCTCTATTTTTGACGGATCGGCATGCAGTATGTCCGGGGCTATCCTTACATCAGGTGGAATGAACGGATATCCTGCTTTTTTATAGGCCGCCTCCTCATTTGAAAATTTATATGGGGCAGTACCCAGGCCTAATGCTTTCAGGTGGTTTTCCGGCCCGGTTGTCCGCATTTTTTGAATTTCAAAGTGAGCCGGATCAGCTTTACGGAAGCGCAGGTGCATACCGGAAGGTTCATGTATTCCGCGCCAGTTGAACGGACTTGATCGCTTTCTGTCCATGGCAAAATCATCGATGCCGCTGATTTTTTCGAAAACATCATCCTTGTCTTCAACCAAATAGCAAAACTCTGATATAATGAGGTCCCGCCTCCGCAAGGCACCTGTCTCACTTATTTTATATTCCTTTAACTGATCTGAAAACGTCCTGATTATCGATTCGCTCCAAGTCAGGGCTTCTGAGATCAGCAGCTTGTGTTTATTGTTCAGGTAAAAATCCAGTGATTCTGTCACTTGTTGGATGGTTTTTTCGCCGAAGCCCTTCACACTGCTTAGTTTGCCCGCCTCAATTGCCTCTTTCAAAGCAAGTGGAGAAGTAATATTGAGTTCCTTCCAGAGTAGTTGAATTTTTTTTGCGCCGACCCCGGAGATATTAAGTAATTCAACGACGCCTTTGGGAGTCTCATCCAGGAGTTTACGCAATTCAGTACTTTCATTCTCTGCGATAATCTCGGCAATCTGCTCAGCAATACTTTTTCCGATTCCCTTGAGCCCCTGTAATTCTTCGGGACTCATGTCTTCCAGTTTGCCCGTCACACGTTCCAGGTTGAAAATGGCGTTATTAACAGCACGTACCTTAAACTCATTGGCTCCATTGATTTCCATAAGTGAAGCGGTCCTGCGTAATAATCTGATAATTTCCTTGTTTTCCACGTGCGCGGTATGGTTATTGATGTTATTGATAATTATGTAAATTTAACCAAATGATCTTGGTTGTATCAATAAATAACACATGAACTATTGGTTATTAAAGACAGAGCCGGGCACCTATTCGTGGGATGATTTGTTACGGGATGGAAGGACATTCTGGGACGGCGTTCGAAATTACCAGGCCAGGAATTACATGAAGGAAATGAAATCAGGAGATCTGGCCCTGTATTATCACAGTGTAAATGAAAAACGTATTTTGGGAATTGCCCGGGTGGTGAAGGAATCCTATCAGGATCCATCCACCGATGACGACCGGTGGGTAGCCGTTGATATTGAACCGGAATCCACCTTTGAGAAGCCCGTAACGTTGGCGGACATAAAAGGGAATCCGGCATTATCCAATATGGTGCTGGTCAGAAATTCCAGGCTGTCCGTACAGCCGGTTACCAAAAATGAATTTGACCTGATTATTGAGAAAAGCAAGAATTGAATGTTGAGAACAACTCTGATACTTTTTGCAGGTTTACTGCTTCTAACATTAACAGTTTCAGCGCAGGAGCAGGTAGCGCGCTATGAACAGGAAAAGAAAGACAATGGTGAATACTTCACGGTAATTCCGGGAGGTGAATACGGAATACTGCTGGTGCGCGAAGACAATTCTGTTCGTGGCAGGGAAAACAAATGGATTCTGACCAACCTGGATACTGACCTCGAAGAAAAGTGGACAAGGGAACTGTCCGTTGAGTCAAAATTTGACTTCCGCGCCTATGAGCATTTCAGGAACCACCTGTACATTGTTTTTGTGGAAGCAGATCGTATAGTAAGTGAGTTTCTCATCCTTCAGATCGATCTTGAGTCCGGTAGAATTGTACCCTATGCCATTCAAAATGAGCTGGCATTTGAACTCACCAATATAATCGCTGTACAGGACCGGTTGGTGATGGCAGGATATGTTCGTGAGAGTCCTACAATTCTATCCTACACCGTTAATGATAAGAAATTCGATGTAGTTCCGGGATACTTTACTGCCAAGAGCGATATCATTGATTTGCGGCCCAATATGGACGGGATCACCTATAACATCGTGACCATGGAACGTTCCTATTCTGGATACTTCCTGCGGCTGCGTACCTACAGCTATGATTCCGATATTCTTTTTGAACGTGAAGTACAAATGCGGGATAATTTGCAGATTATTGACGGACTGACACTGGGTTTTGTTAACGGAAATATCGCGATAGCGGGTTCCTACGGATCGCAGAATTCCAACTTTATTCAGGGCCTGTATTTTGCTATAATTAAGCCGGAGGGGCAGGATAATACCGTCAAATACCATGACTTTGGAAATTTTGAACATTTCTTCGACTATACAAGTCCGAGGCGCGCTGAGCGTCTGGAAGAAAAGGCTTCTGAAATGTCGGGCAGAGGGAAGGATATGAAATTAAGTCTTCGGCTTTTCCTTCACAATATGATAGAGGTCAACGGTGAGTATGTTTTGTTTGCAGAGGTCTATGATCAGAATTATCAGCGTGGAAATGTACCTTACTATTATTCCCCGTACGACCGTTTTACTTCCATTTACAATCCATACCGATATCGTTATTTCAGGGAAGCATATCGCGGGTATGATGATATACAGAATACACTGGAATTCGAGTTTTTGGAAGCCATCGTGATAGGTTTGTCTGGTGATGGAGATGTGAAATGGGATAACAGCCTGGTCGTTGAAGACCTGGAGCAAACATCCACTTCAAGCATGGTAGATGCCTATGCCGACAGGAGCTTTGTTCATATGCTTTATAAGCATGAGGAGGAGATCGTTTATAAATCAATTCCCTATTCATCTGTACCGGTCGAAGAGAACTGGATTCCATTACGCCTCGAAAAAGATCAGGATAATATAAAAAGTACCGATGAAGAGACCGGTGGTGTCGGATACTGGTTCAACAATGCCTTTTATGTGTGGGGATTTCACCGGGTTGCCAGTGCCGAAGGAAAACGGAATGTGATTTTTATAAACAAAGTAATTTTTTAAGAACCTTTCGCCTAAGAATTGTTATTCTAATAATGGAATAACAAACAGCCTATGCGATTCATTTTCATTTTGCTGGTAAGTGCAATTGCACTTCAATCCGCCATTGCCCAGGTTAAACAACTCCGGTACGAAACCAATATCTCTTTGCGAAATGAAGATTTTGCGGTTTTTCCGGCTGGAGAAAACGGTCTGGTTTTTTTGAGACAAGTGAGGGGAGAGCACAAGGTTGATTTTTTCGATGTGCAAGTCAATTTACTTGATCCTTTTTTAAGAACCATCGCGACAGATACATTGATTACCGATCCTTCCTTTGAACTGAAACGGGTAATACATGAAAATAAACAAGTGTTTCTTATCTATGAGCAGTCGGAAATAGAGATCCCAAGTTATAAAATAGTTAAAATAGACTTTTCATCCGGCAGGGTACAGCCATTTTCAATTAAAAATGAGTTGCCTTTTGATCTGGTGAAAGCCATGTCTGTTAGGGGCAAAATTTATTTTGGCGGATATGTTCGCGGAGTACCAACAATAATGGTATTTGAAGAAGGTAAATCGACGCTTTCATTACTGCCAGTGAGACCACTAAGTGCTGATTTTCTCGATTTAAGCTTAAATAATGATCAGGAATCAATCAATCTGGTCACTCAGGAAAGAAGCGGTAATGTCATTTTACTTCATGTGACTACATACGGAGGTACTTCAATGCTGTTTCAGAAAACAATTGTAATGCAAAATGAAGCGGTAACTGCACGGTCGCTTGGTTTTATTAACGGGAATATCATCATCGCGGGTACTTACGGATCCAACAAACTTAATTTGACACAGGGAACATTCATGGTATCCGTCCAACCCGGTAAGGATAAGGATGTTGTACATTATCATGGCATAAGTGAATTTGATCATTTTTTTGACTATGCCGATGTTAACCAAAAGGAGCGACTGACAGAGAAGGTAGAGCGCAAGTCGGTCAGCGGCAATGATATAAAGTTCAATAAGGTCCTTTTTGTCAATGATCTTCAACTGGTGGGTGATGAACTGCTGATGGATATAGAGATGTTCCAGTTGGTGCCACGGCAGATTGCGAGACAGAGACGTGTTCGGAATTCGTATGGAAATTTTGGTGGTTCGAGAAGCAACCCACACAATGGATATGGAAACAATGTATTTGCAGATGCCCTATATCCGGATAAATTAAGACTGTTCAGAAAGCTCTTTTTTGAATCTCCCAGTGAAAATGCCGAGGTCATTCCGGAATTTTTGCAACGCTGGTCGGTAGGATTTGATCCTAATGGTTTAGTAAAGTGGGATAATTCCATGGCTGTTCAGGAGCAGGACCGGGCGAGTGCAGCCCCGTTAACTGCCGCTGCCTTTGATGATACTGTACTGAGATATGGGTACAAACACGAAGAAGGCATTGTTTATGCGGAATCTTCCTTTGGTTCAACAAAAGGGGAGGAATTCATTTTCCCACTGGTACTCAAGAATGAGAATGAATCACTCGTTTATGAGCTAAATGATGTGAACGGGCTATGGTCGATCAATAATGACGTTTTTTACGCCTGGGGAAGTCACCGTGTCAAGGGGGATTCCGGGCGCAGAAATGTCATTTATATTAATGCCTTGTTTTTCCCGGAGGTAATTAACTAACGTACATCACACTTTTCACCGCCTCGATCGTTCTCTTTGCATTCGGCAGAATGGCATCAATCAGGGTGGGTGCATAAGGAAGAGGTACATCCATGCTGTTCACACGATGCACAGGGGCATCAAGGAAATCAAAGGCATATTTTTGAACATGATAGGTGATCTCCGAGCTGATCGCTGCTAACGGCCATGCTTCCTCAACGATTACCAGGCGATTTGTCTTTTTTACTGAATTCACCACGGTAGCATAATCCAGCGGACGTACAGAACGCATATCGATCAATTCAGCAGAGATGCCGTCCTTGGCAAGTTCATCAGCCGCTTCGTAAAGAACCTTCATGGTTTTTCCAAATGAGACTATGGTAACGTCCTCTCCCTCGCGTTTGATATCTGCTGATCCGATCGGAATCAGGTATTCGCTTTCAGGGACTTCGCCTTTATCGCCATACATCAATTCTGATTCCATGAAGATAACCGGATCATTGTCGCGAATGGATGACTTTAACAAACCTTTCGCATCGTAAGGGTTCGATGGAACGACTACCTTCAGACCCGGGGTATTCGCATACCAGTTCTCAAAGTTCTGTGAGTGCTGTGAACTTAACATCCCTGCGTTACCGGTAGGTCCGCGAAATACCATAGGTATGTTAAACTGTCCTCCTGACATCGACATCATTTTGGCAGCACTGTTAATAACCTGATCAATGGCTACGAGAGAGAAATTAAACGTCATGAATTCAATGATGGGTCTCAGTCCATTCATTGCGGCACCAACGCCTACGCCTGCAAACCCAAGCTCAGCGATAGGGGTGTCTATTACCCGGTTCGGACCGAATTCATCAAGCATTCCCTGGCTAACCTTGTAAGCGCCATTATATTCGGCCACTTCTTCGCCCATAAGAAACACTTTTTCATCTCGACGCATTTCTTCGCTCATGGCTTCGCCGAGCGCTTCTCTGAATTGAATTTCTCTCATTTTTACCTTTGTTAAACGGTCCCCAAAATTAGGACATCAGCGTAGATTATCAAAAAACAATTTTCGTTAAAATAAAAAAGGCTCTCCTTTACGGAAGAGCCTTTTTTCAGATGTTTTAAACGATTATTTCATCGCGTCAGTCCACTGCGGGTAGCTTCTGTACTGCAGGAACTCAAGGTCGTTCATTGCCTTTTCTTTCAGGCTTGGATCAGCAGAGAATGCTTCCTTCAGGATGGTGGCGATATCATCTTCACCTGCCTGACGGCGGGCAGCTACGATTGCTGTAAGATAAGCAGCTTTACCGTACATCTCATCTTTTTCAGATCCGTAAGTGTTGGTATACTCACCACGAAGGGTCTCGTATGCCTGAGGCCATCTCTTATCAAGAACCTGTGCCAGCGCCTTGTTGAATACGTTCTCTTTAGTTTGAGTAGCATTCGCAAGCGTAGTCTGAGCAGAAGTGTAATCTGCCATCATGATCTCAGCTGCACCCTTAACACCATTCAGACCCTGAGTTACCTCATTAGAAGGACTCATTGAAAGTGCTTTGGTTACATGCTCATGTGCTTTGTAAGGATTGCCATTAGCCAGCGCTACAGAAGCCAGGTTACCATGAACCTCAGCAGTAGGATTCTGATTTGCTGCAATCTCTAACTGAGTTTCAGCCATTTCCATGTATTCTGCACGGCGCGAAGGATTCTGGTTTGCCATTGCGATGTATGTAGCCGCAAGGTTGTTGTGTGCGTTCCAGCTGTCTTCTTTCTGAATAGCCGCCTTGTAAATAGCTTCTTTTTCTGAAAGTGAAGGAGTCATGGATGCAGCATACATCATTTCCTCAGCTGATAATGTATCAGCAGATACGGATCCGCCAACAACCTGCTTCGCAAGAACAGCGATCTCTGCATCTGTTTTCTTTTCCTTTACTGTAAGGATCTCAGTTTTTGCAGTACGCAGTTTAGGATACAGCTCACGGAATACCTTGTTGTATGTGGGCAGTGTATGAAGTTTATCTTCAACCTGCTCGTATGTTCCTCCAGCATTGATGATATTCAACCATGCTGACTTCTCTTCAGAAGAAAGACCATCATACAGGGCCAGGGAATCTTTGAATACAGTCCAGTCTTCAACTACATCCTTAATGATGAAGTTGATGGAATCAGCTTTTCCTTCGTAATCATATTTGTCCATTTCACGACGGTAGAAAGACTCGATTGCCTGGGCACGATTTTTTGCCAGGTTGGAGTTTACACGTTCCGGACCTTCAGGAGAGTGAGTACCTGTGATGGTAACTGTGCGGGTAAGGTTCTTGGCTGCGATGTACGCGTCAAGCTTTTTACCCATATCACCGCTTCTTTCAGAACTGCGCAATACAGAACTTCCCTGGTTGAAATAGAAATTAACCCGGGTAGGGATCAGCTCTTCCTGATTGTTGTAACCGTGATCTGCTTCAGCAGCATAAGCAACCGGAATCACCATTTTAGAAGTTGTGATTAAACCAGGTGCTACGGTCATACGGGGAGTTTCCTTTGTTTTCCCGTTTTTGGGATCGGACGCCACACCCTGTACCTGAAGTTCGCCAGGGTTCATTGCAGGCGAATAAGGGAATGCATAGCTTTTCGACTGCTGAGGAGCTTCTTCCTTGGCGTTAGGGAAATCTTCGGAACGGAATTGAACGGCTTCTAATTCTACTTCGCTTTCTCCATAGTTGTAAAAAGTGCGTACTGTGTACACTTTGTCCTTTTTCAACATTTTAACTGGTAGGTTGGCAGACATGTCAAAAGCTACCGTATCTGCATGTACCTCGAGAGGATTGGGAGAAACAGTGAGGTTTTGATCTTCAGCCATTTTAACCATTTGGTTCAGAGCGCAACCCGAAAGGCCTATCAATCCGAATAGTACAATAGCGTAGAATAATTTTCTCATTGGTTTTTATTTTTAAATGACTGGTTGAATTGTGTAAATATCTTTATTTATTTCCTTAATAAAACATTTGAGTGCAAATTTAACTAAAATTTCAGGAATTTAGAAGGTACAATTGAATAAGTGCATATTATATTTGTGAATGTGCATATATGTCGATCAGTAAACTTTTTAAGGCGTTTAAGTGTATTATAAAATAGACCTTAATTAACTCTTTACCAATTATGCTAAAAAGACTCCAGGATACTTTTGAAGCGCAGGCTTTTGGTGTATGTACACGGATGGGAGAAAAGCTTGGAATATCATCTTCGAGTATTCGAATGTATTTTATATATGCATCTTTCCTGACGTTCGGATCACCTGTTTTAATATACCTGGCACTGGCATTTATTATGAATATGCGCAAACACCTGCGCAGAAGAAATAATGCCGTCTGGTATTATTAAGGAGGTTTAAAACCCCTTAATGGATTTGAGTTGCCGGAAATTGCGACGCCTGCCAACAAAATACTGCAAAACAACACTTCCCTTATATATCACTTGGGTCTCGCTTATGCGCATAAGCGACTGACTCTCGGATCGTTTCTTTCGATTCAGGCTCATTTGTGACCAGAAATCAGCATGGGCCCGGATCACCGAACCTGCATGGCGCCATTGTAAAATGAAAATGAAACGCCAAATAGCTACAAAATCGAATAATACCCGAATGATCATGGTTCTGATCAGTAAATCAGCAGTATAATTTTTATAGAGAAGGCTTAGTCCATTTTTGAAATTAAGGTACGTTTTTTTAGGATTTGACTTGCTCAACGTTCCTCCGCCAACATGGTATACAGTACTGGCTCCCTGGTAATAAACTTTTTTACCCATGCCCCAAAGTCTCCAGCAGAGGTCGATTTCTTCCATGTGCGCAAAAAAATCTTCATCAAGTCCGCCCGATGACAGAAAATCCGAAGACCGAATGAATAAACATGCGCCACTTGCCCAGAAAATTTCCCGTGAATCATCATATTGTCCCTCATCTTTTTCGTAGGACTCAAAGATTCTTCCCCGGCAAAAGGGAAATCCATATTGATCAATGAAACCGCCGCCTGCACCGGCATATTCAAAGGTATTTTTTTGTGAATATGAGAGTATTTTTGGCTGAACAGCGGCAATGGATTCGTTTTCAGCGAATATTTGCAAAACCGGCTCAAGCCAGCCGCTGGTAACTTCCACATCAGAATTCAGAAGGCAAAAGAATTCTGCACTGATTTGCTTCAGAACATGATCATAGCCGCCGCTGTACCCAAGATTCTCCTCCAGTTGAATGATTTCTACGGAAGGATATGCGTCCTTTAGAAATGCCACCGAATCATCTGTAGAGGCATTATCTGCTACAATAATACGCGCCCCTTCACTGTGCATGATGACCGACGGAAGGAACTGTCGCAGATGTTCCTTGCCATTGAAATTTAAAATTACAATTGCCAGGTCTTTCATTTACATCATTCCACTCAGATCCAGTCCGGGAATGTTTGGCATGATTCCTTCTGTACTTTTGCGAATCTCCTCTTTGGCCTGAATTTCTGCTTCATCTGTTGCTTTGTTCACCGCTGCTACAATCAAATCCTGCAGCATTTCGCGATCTTCGTCTTTCATTAGTGACTCATCGATCGTCACCGAAATGAGTTTTTTCTGTCCGTTGACGCGAGCTTTCACCATGCCTGCACCCGATTCAGCTTCCACTTCAATGTCGGCAAGTTTATCCTGGGCTTCCTTCATGCGGGACTGCATTTCCTTAACCTTGCCCATCATTTTCATCATATCGAACATAACCGTATTATTTTGTTATCGCACAAAAGTAGGAATTGTTGGGCTAATTAATGGGAGAGGACTAAAATACTTCCGTCCCTGTTCGTAACACGCCCGGATTCGTCCACAAGCCTTATCTTGATAACATAAGCCCCCTGGGCAACCCGTTCCCCATTATAAAAACCGTTCCAGGGATTATTAATATCCTCACTGTGAAAGATGAGTTCCCCCCATCGGTTGAAAACATCAATTGAATAGGATTGCACATACCGGGCCCGAATCTCGAGCACATCATTGAGCCCGTCACCGTCTGGTGTGAAGGCCTCTGGGAATGCCAGTAAATTTGATTTTGAAAGCTGGATGGTATACGAATATGAAACAGGAATGGATCCGTCATTTGGGAACGCATGTATACGATAGTAAAGAATCTGATCTGGCTGATTGTCTGTTTCTGTAAATGTTGTATCCGATGTTTGCAGTACATTGAAGAAGTTTGTCCCGTCGTACGATTTTTCGACAAAGTAATAGGCAACACCCGTTGAATACCCTTCATATTGGGGCCAGGATATCTGGACCTCATCACGCAAACTAATGGCACCCTGCGGTCGCATTACACAGGCAACGACATTTTCGGTGTTGGCATTACCGCAAAGATCTTCCGGGAAAACCTCATAGCAATATGTCGTAAAACCGGAATTACCCGCCTGCGTATCAACAAACGTCAAATCGGTAGTTGTTCCAATCAATGCAGGCACCTGCGTGTCTCCGCTTCGGTATATATTGAAAATTGTCGACCCCGGGGGAGCTGAATAGTTCCATGTGAGGGTCACTTCATTTCCGTTTGGTACCGTACTGACATGATCAACAGCAGCAGGAGGCAGCTCGTTGTCGGCAAGTATACATATCTCTCCCGAGGTTGAAAGAGCACCGCCGTAAGATGCCTGAAGATTATAACAATAAGTGATCCCGCAATTAATATCAGGATCCTCTAACATTCGTTCGGTATTCATTGCCGACGAAAGAAAAACACCATCTCTGTAAATACTGAAATTTCCCGAGGGTGTATTGGTCGCCCAATCAAGCTGATTAATATTATTCTGATTAAATCCCGAAAGCTGAATGGAGCAAACCTCCTGAGAACTGGCGGCTGGACCGCCGCAGGGGTCTATGGCATCAAGCCGGAAGCAATAATAATTCTCATCGGTCGACAGAAGATCAATGATGTCCGTTGACCGGGTGTCACTGAATTCTTTTAAAAGAGTGTACGGCCCTCCGTTGGTTGCTATATACATCCTGTAAAGGATATCCGCCTGCGTACCAAGCCCGAGTGTGATTTGTTGGTCGCTGGTAACAGCCAGACCTGTTATCTGACCTGCCGGCAGGGAGGGAACAGGGGTGAAGGTACGCATGGCCGGACTGCAATTATTAGCCCATCCTGCATCGAGTCCCTTTACAGTAATGGTGCGTGCCAGACCATCGGGAAAGGTGTGGGTTTGAACCGGAGAATTTACCGGGATGGTGACTACCGGACTTCCGTCGCCATAGTTAATTTCATATTCATCATAATTATCATCCAGTACCTCGAGTGCGATACTGTTTCCGGAACAGGCATAAATCTCAAATGCTGGTGCGGGCTTATCTTCAATGGTGATGGTGATAAAATCAGAAACAGCATCAAACAGGATCTCCATCCGGTATGTCCCGGGATCTGTATACGTGTATTCATAAAAATTCGGCTTAACTTCAAAATTGCCATCCCCATTATAGTCAAAATCACAGGAGCATCCCGCAGTACAGTCGCACGAAGGATTATTGTTGGTGATCGTAATCGTTAATCCCGGGCAACCCCTGATCTCGTCCACCTCATACAACCCGTTCTCACTGGAATACTGGGCCAGTGCCGGGATACCCGAACCAAGCCACAAACAAACAGCAAGACTAAGTGTATATATGAAACGGCTGAAATTCATTCGAAACGGAATATAATTGATTTCAACTAAAACGAATAATAAATCATCTCATTGCGCACCATTAAAACTTATAAGATGTTCAATGATGGCTGACTTCGACAATAGTTCCTGTTCTCCGGATTTCATGTTTTTCAATGAAAATCCGTCTTTTTCCATTTCCGATTCACCGGCTACCAGCACAAAAGGGATATTCTTTTTGTCGGCATAGGAGAATTGCTTTTTCGCTTTGGCCACTTCCGGGTATAACTCGGCGTGAATCCCGGCGGTACGCAATTCCCGGAGGAATTCCAAACCGTACGACCAGGCGTTCTGATCAAATGCCACAATAAGGGCAGTGGTAAAGGTATTGGCCGATTCCGGAAAAAGAGACAACTCCTCCATCACATCATACAGTCGGTCCACACCAAATGAGAACCCAATCCCCGAAAGTCCGGGCAATCCAAATACCCCGGTTAAATCGTCGTACCGGCCGCCTCCGCTCACGCTACCTACACTCACATTATTCACCTTTACTTCGAATATGCAGCCGGTATAATACGATAATCCACGGGCGAGGAGGGGGTCGAAATCGACATGATCCATTCCGGATGACCTGATGAGATCAAAAACCTCACGAACGTCACTGATCCCTGAATTGCCGGAGCCAATGAATTGTTCCATTTTATCGAGGTTTGCTGAAGAATCATTGAGCAGCGGTTTCAGTCGGCTGGTAGATTCTGCGGTAAAGCCGCGTTCGGTGAGTTCCTGAATTACCTTTTCAGAACCTATCTTATCAAGCTTGTCAATGGCCACGCATAATTCAGATTCCTTACCCGGAGCCCCAATGGCCTCTGCGATGGCCTGGAGAATTTTACGATGATTTATTCGAATGCTGTAATCAATAATACCAAGGGCATTGAATACCTCACGTATCATCCAGATCACTTCTGCCTCACAGAGAAGGGAATCAGTTCCAACCACATCTGCATCACATTGCTGAAATTCCCTGTATCGGCCTCGCTGGGGCCGGTCGGCACGCCATACAGGCTGGATCTGATATCGCTTAAAAGGCATGCTGATCTTGTGCTGATTCATTACCACGTATCGAGCAAAAGGTACAGTCAGATCATATTTCAGCCCTTTTTCGCTGATAAGGGAGGCGAAATGCCTGGAGCCATCCCTGTAATCAGATTCAGTTGTACGGGAAAGAAAGTCTCCGCTATTCAGGATTTTATACAATAACTGATCTCCTTCATCACCGTATTTACCAGTAAGAACATCGAGATTCTCCATGGCAGGTGTTTCCAGCGGCATAAATCCGAATTTGCGAAATACCCCGCGGATGATATCCAGAATGTAATTGCGCCTGGCCATTTCTTCCGGGCCGAAATCACGGGTACCTTTCGGTAAGGATGGTTTTGAGCTCATGGAAGCAAAACTACAAAAAAAGTATGAAGCCACAGGCTCAACTTTTCGGCCTGTGATCTGAAAATAGTTGGAGAAGCTTTTAATTAAATTAATTATTCTATTATCTTTGCACCCTTATTTGATCAAAATTCACGGACATGGCGATTACCAGACTTAAGAGAAAAGCAAAGAGAAATAAAACAAGGGCTTCTGTACGTCAGGCCAACATCAAGCGTTTAAATACCAAGCCGGTGATCAAATCGGTAGATGTTGAGGCGATCAAAGAAGAATTCGAAAAGAAATCTTCCAAGCCAGCCAAGAAAGAAACGAAAAAAGAAGACAAGAGCGAGGACTGATCTTCCCCTGATCGGGAATTGCTCCTGTTTATCATATACCCGTCTGAAAAGGCGGGTTTTTTTATGCCCTTTTTCCTAATTCGATTACCTGCAGGTCCGATATGCGTCCGGCCTCCAGGCTGAAGCGCACAAGTGTTGAAATTTTATGAAATCCCTGCTTTCCGGCGGCACCCGGATTAATGTGCAGCAGATTGGGTAAGCCAGGGTCGCGCATGATCTTCAGGATATGGGAATGACCATCAATAAAAAGGTCCGGTTTTTCCTGCTGAATTATTTTACGGACCCGGGGATTGTAACGCGGGGGGTAACCCCCGATATGGGTCATGTACACGCGAACCCCGCCCAGCGTGAAGAAAAGATCTTCCGGGTACCGTACACGAAGGTCTTTGCCGTCAATATTCCCGTAAACAGCCCGTAAAGGCCTGAATTTTTCCAGGTCATCTGCTGCTTCAATCGTGCCAATATCACCGGCATGCCAGATCTCATCACATTCCTGAAAGTATTCCCAGATCTTTGGGTTGAGAAATCCGTGTGTGTCTGATAACAATCCTATCCGTTTCATGTTGAATGCTCAAACGATAGTTTTTAGCAAGGTTAAAGGGAATCCATCACAATCCCATGGTGTATTTCCATATCTTTGGACTTTAAATTTGTAGTGCTATGGCATTAACGCCTTCTAAAATGCTCCCTCTCGGGACCGAAGTACCCGATTTTACATTGCCTGACACGGTTTCAGGGCAAAACCTGTCCTATGCCGATGTGCGTGGGGAAAAAGGAACTCTTGTCATGTTCATTTGCAATCATTGTCCGTACGTTAAACATGTTCAATCTGAACTGGTAAAAATATCTGTGGACTATTCCGGTGAAGGAATCGGCTTTGTTGCCATCAGTTCAAATGACGTGGAGAAATATCCCGAAGATGGTCCGGATCGTATGAGAGAAGTCGCACGTAAATGGGGATATTCATTTCCATACCTTTTCGATGAGACTCAAGGTGTGGCGAAGGATTTTCAGGCGGCCTGTACTCCAGATTTTTATCTTTTCGATCACCAGGATAAACTGGTCTACCGGGGCCAGCTGGATTCATCCCGCCCGGGCAACGGTAAACCACTCGATGGTAAGGATATGCGACAGGCACTCAATGACCTGGTCAACGGGAATCCCGTTAGTGAAAATCAAATCCCAAGCCAGGGATGTAACATTAAGTGGAAATCCTGAATTACTTAATTTCCATCGCACTGACATAATAATCCGGATCAACCGAAAAATCAACATTCAGTTCTGAGACCTCGAAGGTCTGCCAGCTTTCGTTGGCGTTCAGCCGGATGTCCTTCCCGTTTATGGATACATCCACGGGCATGTTGAATCGGTCGATTGTATTATTCCAGCGATAAAAGAGGGTATTGCCCTTACGTGCATATTCGAGTACCGGCACACGAACGTCGCGTAAATATTGGTCAAATACCGGAGCAAGATTTATTCCTGTATGGTTGATCAGGTACGACTCGATCATCTGGGTGGTTACTGTCTGATGGTAGAACTCTTTATTCAGGCCACGCAAAACATCCCTCCAAAGGCTGTCATTATCCACAATCTGCCGGATCATATGCAACATGTTGGCACCCTTGTAATACATATCCCCGGATCCCGACTGGTTCACATTATAAACTCCAATAATGGGTTCTTTATTTTGGATATTCATACGTGTGCCGCGTGTATAGGCTCCCGCTGCCTCGTTTCCAAAATAGTAATCCAGGAATAAATTTTCTGAATACGCTGTGAAACTTTCATGGATCCACATATCTGCGATATCCTTGTAGGTGATATTATTGGCAAACCATTCGTGTCCGGATTCATGGACGATGATAAAATCAAATTTCAGTCCCCATCCACTCCCGCTCAGGTCACGGCCCCGATACCCGTTTTGAAAACCATTTCCATAGGTTACCGAACTTTGATGTTCCATACCCAGGTAGGGGACCTGAACAAGCTTAAACCCATCCTCATAGAACGGATAGGGCCCGAACCAGTGTTCAAAGGCTGCCATCATCCTGGGTGCCTCCCTGAACTGCTCCCGGGCCGCTTTTTCGTCTTTAGGCAATACGTAATAGTCCATGGTAAGCGGACCGTTCTCTCCTTCGTATGTCTCTGAAAAATGTACATAATCGCCGATATTGATGTTCACCCCGTAATTATTGATCGGGTTCTCAACAAACCAGTGATATTTAGTGAATTTCTTTCCCTTTTCAACTTTTCTCAGTCTTCCGTTGGATACATCCATTAATCCCTTCGGAACCGCAACACTGATCAGCATGCTGTCGGGTTCATCATACATATGATCTTTGCATGGCCACCAGAGGCTGGCACCGTCCCCCTGGCAGCTGCTGGCAACAAAAGGATTGCCTTTTTCATCCCGCTGCCACGTAATGCCGCCGCTCCAGGGTGGGTTGGGACTCGTACGGGGCTTGCCTTCATAAAGTACTTTAACCGTTCCGATTGTCCCAATCCCTTGATTTTTCAATCCGTCAATAAAATAGGCATTACCATCCTGACGAAAGGAAAGGACATTTCCATTCTGCTCAACGCCGGTAATTCTTAAGGGTGGCTGAAGATCAATCTGCATTGCAGTTACATCTCCCAGCACTTTGTAGGTAACGGTATTGCTCCCCTTGATGGTTGAATCTGAAGGGTCAACCGTAATATCAAGATGATAGTAAACAAGGTCCCACCAGGCTCTTTCAGGGGTGATGGAGCCGCGAAGTGTATCCTGTCTCGTGAAATTTTGTCCCATCCCGTTAAATGACAACAGGAGGAGAATCAGTACGACCGGATATAGGCTTTTTTTAATCATCAGGAAAGGGCTTGTTCAAGATCTGCGATAAGGTCATCCGCATCCTCAACACCAACGCTTAAACGAATCAGCGAATCTACCAGTCCGACCTTCAGCCGTTCTTCTTTTGGAATACTGGCATGTGTCATGGTTGCCGGATGATTTGCCAGTGATTCTACGCCCCCAAGGGATTCAGCCAGTGAGAAATAATGGAACTTTTCCATAACGCGGAAAGCGTCATCCTGATTTCCATTCACCAGGGTGAAGGAAATCATACCTCCAAATCCGCGCATTTGTTCTTTTGCAACGAGGTGATTGGGATGATCCTCAAATCCAGGCCAGTATACTTTTTCAACACGGGGATGATTCTTCAGGTAATGAGCTATCTTTTCGCCATTCTCACAATGCCGGTCCATCCGTAAATGCAATGTCTTGATTCCTCGCAAAACCAGAAAACAGTCCTGCGGTCCGGGGGTTGCCCCGCAAGAGTTCTGAATGAAAGCTAAATCTTCCTGAAGTTTCGGATCATTCACCACAAGGGCACCCATTACGACATCTGAATGCCCGGCAAGATATTTTGTTACAGAATGCATCACGATATCGGCACCCAGGTCAAGCGGACTCTGAAGATAAGGGGTTGCAAAAGTGTTATCCACCGCTACCAGGATATTATTTTTCTTTGCCAGTTCTACGACTTTTGCAATATCAATCACGTTCATCATTGGATTGGTGGGGGTCTCCAGCCAGATGAGCCGGGTATTTTCATTGATATGGTGAGTGATTTCGTTTACATCATTCATTCCGGTAAAGTGAAACCGAATTCCATATTTTTCGAAGACTTTTTTGAAAATCCGGTAAGTACCGCCATACAGGTCGTTGGCAGCGATCACTTCATCACCGGGCTTCAGTAATTTTATCACTGCGTCGATAGCGGCCAGCCCGGAAGCAAAACATAATCCGAATTTCCCGTTCTCCAGGGCGGCGATGCTGTTTTGAAGCGCCGTGCGTGTGGGATTATGGGTTCTTGAATATTCATAGCCCTTGTGTTTACCAGGGGATGCCTGAACATAAGTGCTGGTTTGGAAAATAGGGGTCATGATGGCCCCGGTTGAGGGATCAGGTTCCACCCCTGCATGAATTGCTTTGGTTCCGAATTTCATATAAAAAAGATAAAAGGAGGGGAGAAATGCCCCTCCGTACAATAATTAAACAGATGTGTTGGGATCAAACCGCTCCAGGTAGTCGGCCACGCGTCTTACGACCATTCCTCCCAGCGAGCCATCAACCACGCGGTGGTCATAGCTGTGTGAAAGAAACATTTTATGTCGGATTGCAATGGCATCTCCATGGGGAGTTTCCACAACAGCCGGCTTTTTGGTAATAGCCCCCAGTGCCAGGATCGCAACCTGCGGCTGCATGATAATGGGCGTACCCATTACGTTTCCGAATGATCCGACATTTGAAATGGAGAATGTTCCGCCGGAAAGTTCATCCGGCTTAAGCTGGTTATTTCGTGCCCTCTTTGCCAGATCGTTCACCTTTTTTGCCAGCCCGGTAATGTTGTATTGATCTGCATTGTGGATAACGGGAACGATCAGGTTTCCACTGGGAAGCGCCACAGCCAATCCGATGTTGATATCACGCTTCTTGATGATTCGGTCTCCATCTACCTGGATGTTGATCATCGGATAATCCTTGATCGCCTTTACGACTGCGTCGATGAAAATGGGTGTGAAGGTAAGGTTGTCGCCTTCACGTTTTTTGAATTCATTCTTATTCCGGTTTCTCCAGAAAACGATCTCGGTTACGTCGGCCTCCACAAAGGATGTCACATGCGGGGAAATTCGCTTTGAATCAACCATTCGCTGGGCGATCATTTTACGCATGCGATCCATTTCAATGATCTCATCCTCCCCGCTTACAGAAATATTTACTTTCGGAGCAGGTGATGACGATTGTACAGACGTCTGTGCGGGAGCTGGGGCAGTGAGCGTACTCACTTCGCTGCCTCTTGTTTCCAGGTATGACAGGATGTCCTGTTTCGTTACACGGCCTTCTTTGCCGCTTCCGGGGATTCGTTCCAGCTCATCTTTCCCTATACCCTCTTCCCGTGCGATATTTTTTACCAGTGGAGAGTAGAAACGACCATTTGAATTTGATGGAACGTCCTGTCCGTTGCTCGCACTGCCGTTGGATACGACAGCTGCAGCAGGTTTGCTCTCGACAACCGGTTGTTTTTCCACAGCAGGTGCTTCTGCCGGTGGTGCAGGTTTGGACTCTGATTTTTCTTCTTTTTCTGTGGTGATGATTGCAATGGGGTTTCCCACCGGTACCACGTCTCCCTCATTTGCAAGAATTTTTGTGAGCACCCCGCCGTGGGTGGAAGGTACTTCGGTATCTACCTTGTCGGTCGCAACTTCCAGTACACTTTCATCTTCCTCAATAGTATCACCTTCTTTTTTTAACCAGGTGAGTACGGTTGCTTCCATTATGCTTTCACCCATTTTGGGCATAATTAACTCTACTTGTGCCATTCTAACGTGTTTTGATTTACAAAACTCAAGTCATTTCCGGATAATCCGACTGTAAATTTACTATTTTACTCTGTTACTTCAATCGTTTTCGATAATCTTATACGAATCATGTTTAATACCGCAACAGCGGTTGCCCTGATATTCACATCACGGTCTTTCCAAAGCTGTAATTTGCGTGCATAGGCCTCTTTTCCATCGTCATAAGCAATCCAAACAGTGCCCACGGGTTTCTCGGGAGTGCCTCCTCCGGGTCCTGCAATGCCGGTTGTTGATACACCGATTTTGGCTCCTGTTCTTTTCCGGATTCCGGCAGCCATTTCAAGGGCCGTTTCTTCGCTAACAGCTCCATGATCAAGCAACGTTTGATGCTGAACTCCCAGCAGGGCTTCCTTTATTGTATTCTCATAGGCAATGACAGACCCTACATAATATTCAGAGCTTCCTGGAACCGAAGTGATGAGATGGGAGAGATATCCACCTGTACAGCTTTCGGCAGTGGCGATTGTACAGCATTGATCACACAACATCCGACCGATCACTTCCTGAATCTCATCTCCGTTAAACCCATAAATGAAGTTTCCGGCCAAAGGCTTTAATTTTTCAATCTGTTCAGCAACCTGTTCCTCCAACACACTTCTGTCGGTCCCAAATGCTGTGAGGCGAAGTTTTACCTGGCCAAGGCTGGGCAGATAGGCGAGCCTGATATTTTCAGGTAATGCATCTTCCCAGTCCTGAATTTTACTGGCAAGCCATGATTCACCAATCCCGATGGTCTTGATCAGCTTATGATAGATCACTGCGGTTTCGAACACTTCGTGCAAGCGTGGAATGACCGTATCGGTCATCATTTTTTTCATTTCATGGGGAACTCCCGGCATCGACACAAAAACCTTTCCGTCACGATGGAACCACATTCCCGGCGCTGTACCAAGTTTGTTTTCCACAACCTCACAGCATACGGGTAAGGTGGCCTGAAGCTCATTTACAGGGGTAAGTTCCAGGCCCTTGGACTGAAAAAACTCCGATACCTGACGCAGTGCATCGGGATTCGGCTCCATCGGACAATCAAAATACCTGGCGAGAAGAGGCTTTGTAAGGTCATCTTTGGTAGGCCCCAAACCCCCTGTGATCAGGACGATATCAGCCCGGTCTTCTGCTTCCCGGAAAGCCCGGAGGATATCTGACTCGTTGTCACCAACCGTCGTTTTTTGTGTAATGCGTATACCTGCGCGATCCAGCACATCACTGATCCACTGGCTGTTAGTGTCCAGTATTTGTCCGTACAGAATTTCATCACCAATGGTGAGAATTTCGGCCTTTATTATTTCATCCATTACATTCCTGGTTACTTCAATACTTTAACAAATATCCATGATTGCCCATTAATTTTGGTCTGGAATTTGATATTTACACAACAATCAACAATACAAACATGAAGAATTACCTGCTGTTATTCATATTTTTTACGGTCTCCTGTACTTCCGCACAGATTAATCAAACCCTTGGTGATATCAACAATACCATTAGCGGGGGCGGTATTACCGAAAGTGATGTGGCTATGGGCCTCAAGGAAGCACTTATCAAAGGAGTTCAGGAAAGCGGTGAAATGGCAGGTGTTCCGGACGGCTTTCTAAAGCGTCCTGAAATCAAAATACCGTTTCCTGAAGACGTACAGAAAGTTGAAATACGACTTAGACAAATCGGTCTGGGCGGTGAGGTCGACAGATTTGTGGAATCGATGAATCATGGTGCTGAGGATGCAGCCGCACTGGCTGTGCCGATTTTCGAAAGGGCTGTAAGGGAAATGACCGTTCAGGATGCCTGGGGAATCCTCAAAGGGAATGATGACGCCGCAACAATCTATCTTCGTGAAAAGACGTCTGATCAGCTTTATGTTGCCTTCAAGCCGGTAGTAGAGAGCTCTCTTGAAAAGGTAAATGCTACAAGGTATTACGGGGACATCATTAATACCTACAATAAAATTCCGCTCGTTCAAAAAGTAGATCCCGACCTGAATTCATACGTTACCCGGAAGGCAATGGACGGACTGTTCTACCTGATTGCCCAGGAGGAGAAGAAGATCCGTGAAGACCCGCTGGAGCGTACTTCTGATTTACTGAAGAAGGTATTCAGAATGCAGGATTAACGGGTGATCATTACCTTTTTATAGAAATTCCCAAGATCGGTTTGTATCATGAAAATGTAAACCCCTGCCGGGATTGCTTCAACTGATAAACGGGAATCAGGATTTAACCACGTTCTGATTACTTTGCCGTGGAGATCAAGCATATTGATTTGCCGTAAAGCCGGCAGACTGATATTGAGATACCGGCTTGCAGGATTTGGGAAAACAGCGCCTTCAATCTCCTGAAAATCATCCAGGCCGGTGATGTTAACTACTTCCAGCGCCTGACTGTAAATGTCTGTACAACCAAGATCATTTGAAACCACAAGTTCGATCAGATAGCTGCCGGGATTAGTGAAGGTGTAGCGAAGCTCATTTTCCATGCTTTCCTCGACTCCGTTGATAAACCAGGTAGCCGTATTTGCTGTGTTCTCCGGTACCAGTACCAGTGGCGTGCCAAACGCCATATTGAAAGGCGCGGGTGGCAGTTCAAAGAATGCATTCGCCTGTGAAATTTCTATGGTTGCTGTCGCAGCGTCGCTTTCCAGAAGTCCTGAGGCATCCCTGACGAGGAATACGGTATCAGATAAAATGTTGCTGATATTGAACGAGTTGCCTTTATGCAGAAGGATATTATCGGTGGTGTAGAAATGATAGAACGAATTCCCCGGAGTCAGCAAATAATCACTTCCGGCACAAATGACATCCGACGAGGGAATGGGACCTGGAGATGAAGTCGGGTTAAAGAATTGCTCAGCACGACCCGTACAGCCGTCAATATTTGATACTTCGTGGATGATTGTGAAATTAGAGTTACCCTGATAATTATAGCTCACCTGCGGTCCAAAGCCTATCCATTCTTCAGGGGCACCGTCGGGGCGGACGTACCAATTGATATTTGGACTTTGGGAGCTGCTGGTAAAATGCAGCAGCGAAATGGTGGCCAGGTTCGTACTGTCCTGTGACCACTGAAATTGAGTGGTCAAATCAGATTTGTCAAATTCAATACGTGCCGGCAGACTCTCCAGTCCGCCCGGAGCAGTTTGCGTAAGGAAAAGAACAGAGTCATTATCGATATTGACAAATGAGAAACTATCCGATTCCCCTAACAATCCGGTCATACCTTCATCTTTGTAGAGACGGTATATAAAATTATTCAGCGCTGGGATCTCCAAAGAAAGATCGCTGCAACCATTCACATAGGCTTCCTGTGGCCTCGGCGTACGGACGATTACCGGCAGGGTTCGCGTAATTTGCTCTTTGCAACCGATAGCATTGGTTGTTTCCAGGGTGATATTCATGATCCCCTCCGTTGTAAAATGAATTGCAGGGGAAGATTTTACCGAAGAAAACCCGTTGGAAAAGGTCCAATTCCATGATGTTGCGCGGTTGCTGATATCTGTAAACTGAACCAGTGTTCTGTTATTCTCGTCGAGAATGACAGTGTCAGGATCCATGGTAAAATTCGTATTCATCAAACTCTTACGAATCGGAATGCGGAAGATGTCACTCTCAATGTTGTTCACGACCGATGTGGCAAATATGGCGTTCAGTGTATCGAGTCCGGGTGAGGAAATTTCGGTGCCGGTACTTATCAGTTGGGTGGCTTCCGGGTCTTTGTAGAAATTAAAAACATCACCCGGCGGATTGACCAAAGGTACATCTCCCGGACAGTATTCGGCCGTGTAGAGAATAGGCGGACTGTTTCGGAACGACTCATATTGATCTCTCGCCTGACGAATATTACTGATCAGTTGATCCAGGGTGGTGGCTGCTGATATTGCAATGGCAATGTTTTCACCAGATTTAGCATTAAGAACTGATAAACGGGAGATAAGCATTGATGCTACGTCGTTGCCACCGCCCTGAACTCCGGATTCCTGTTTGGGATCAGGATCATACAGCAGATTTATCTTTACTTCATCGGTGATTGTTCCGGGTAAATCTGAAATATTGCCATTGGCATTCCGCTTATCAATGGCATGGTGATATCCGCCCGGACCCCGGATCAGGGCAATTCCACTGAATAGATTTCCTTCGTTGTTCTCAGTAACGCTGATATTCAGACTGTCGATCCAGCTGGTTTTATTCAGTGAAGCATCAGTCAGTTCAAAGTCCGCGAAAAGTCCGACAGCCACATCTTCAAGATTAGTGGTCCCGGTATTCGTAACCCTGTATTCCAGGACAACGGCATCACCATCCGACCAGCTCATCATTTCCTGTTCCACTTCGATATTCAATTGACTCGCTGCGTTATCTGACCTGAATGTACTCACGGCATAAGTGTCGGCGATGGAATTTTGCCGAAGTTTGATTGGAATATTATTGCTGAAATCATAATCACGAAATGGAAGAATCAGATTGCCAGGCAGGTTGTCAGCAACAATTCCGTCGGAGGAGATCAGCAGGGCGATATTCTGCAGAATCGTTTCATTTTTAAAAGTAATTCCTTCGCCATTAAAGAAAAGATCAGCCGCATAGCCCAGATTTCCATTTCCGGCAATTGAAACTGCCAGGTCACCGCTTTGAACGTTGACCCAGTCGGGAGATGTATGGATAGTAAAGTGCTCAAAATCTGAATATGTCCCATCCTTATATTCCAGGGTCAAATGAATCGATTCATCTGCCGGTGTGTTTTCGGCCAGAACAACAATAAACTCCTTTTGAGGAGACTTTGCTTCAAGTGTATTGATCACCCCGAAATTCATAGTATTTTCTACGATTGTCACATATTGAGACGTGGATTTTAAAGTGACTCCAAGATTATTGGTTCGATAAAGGTAATTGGTCAATTCAGGTTTGATCCGAACACTATCCCCGTAGAACACGGTTGGTCCGGCACCATTATTCACATTCAGATTTGAAATTCTAACGGCGGGGGAGGTGATATTTGCCAGTGCCGCAAACATATTAAGTCTGCCTTTTCCAAGAAATTGCGAGTATGGCTGATTCCCGGGAAGGTCATCAATGGGATCCGTATTGACGCGAACCCTTTCCATTGCCTGCAGTGCGTTTAGCTGCGGAAATCGGGCTCTTACCAGTGCCACCGCACCGGCCACCTGGGGTGCTGAAAGAGAGGTTCCCTGTTTCCGGATGTATGAGTTTCCGCCGTCGGTGGTGAGGATAGACAAGCCAGGAGCCGTGAGATCAATATTTCGACTGTAAGTACTCCAGGATGTTTTTTTATCTGTAAAATCTGTGGAGGCCACCGATAATACGTGCCTGAAAGAGGCGGGATAAAAATCGCGCAGTCCGTCTGTATTTCCTGACGCTGCCACGATGGCGACATCCTTCACCAGCACGGCATAGTCTATTACATCCTGCCCGAATTGCGAGAAGGACCCTTCAGAACCCCAGGAGAGGTTGATCACGTCACATCCCAGGTCTGCAGCAAGCGCAATAGCCTCATATCCCTTGCTGAAATTGTTGCTGTTGCTTTTGAATATTTTCAAAGGCATAATTTTAGTGTAGTAACCTGTGCCGGATATGCCGGTATTATTGTTGGTACTTGCGCTGCTCACTCCGCTTACCCATGTTCCATGCGGATCCGTATCATCCGAAGGATTGTTGTCATCATCCGAAATATCCCAACCCCTCCGGTTATCTACCAGGCCGTCTCCGTCGTCGTCGATACCGTTTACAGGATCATCATGATTGATGGCGATATTATCCACCAGGTCTGGATGGTCAAGACTTATTCCGCTGTCCAGAATTCCGATCACCAGGGTGCTGTCCCCTTTTTCGAGCGCCCACGCGTCGCGGGCCCGGATCACATCGATATGTTCCTGGTCGGCCGTAAGCGGATCGTTGGGTGTATGCAGTGGCTCGAACAGATAGTATGGCTCGGCATACAGGATATCCTTGCGGCCATTCAACTCCTCCATGACCTCTTTGAGATCATTGGGATCATTCAGTTCGATAAAATAAATATCCGAAAGCGGATGCTGTGCACTTTTCGCTGCTGCAGATGATTTGATCCAGGGCAATGCAGGGTTTATCTCCCTTACTTTTTCAGCGCTGATTACCCTTCCCCCGGATGATTTTGATTTAGATGTGAGTATGCCGGGATCTACTCCCGGGGTAGTACGAATTACGATTCGACCTGGAAGTGTTTCTGCTTTCTCCTGCGCCATCGACTGCATACCCAAACCAAAGGTAAGGGTGATGATCAGGAGTAGTCTCCAGGGAATACGATTCACTATGTTGAGCATAGGATAAGTCAAAGCAGAGAGACAAATTTAATTATTTATAACAGAACCTGTATCTTCGCTAACAGCGATTTAAAACGTTTTCGAAACATGAATTTATACGATAAACATCAGGAATTACTCGAAAAAGCCATCAAGGCCTTACATGAACGAGTTTTTTATGCAGCTTTTCCCGAATACCCAGGATCATCGGTCTATGGTGAAGAGGCAGATAAAAAAGGCCGTGGAGATTTCAAGGCGCATCTGAACACCAATTTTGAAGAGATGCACACAGATGAACCTGAAAGCTGGGTCTCCGATGAGGTTTCCCCCTACCTTCAGGAGCCGTTGAATATTAAATATCCGGCATTGAGTGTTGATACGCTGATTTCGAATGCCAAAAAGGCGAGGGAGTCTTGGAGAAAAGTAATTCCCGAAGATCGTGCCGGTGTTCTCATCGAATCATTGTTCGGGATGCAAAATCGTTTTTTCGAGATTGCCTATGCAACCATGCATACTACCGGGCAGGGGTACATGATGGCTTTTCAGGCCTCAGGTCCGCATGCCGCCGACCGTGCACTGGAGGCGGTTGCAGCAGGTTTCGAAGAACTTAAGCGTTTTCCGGCGCAAACACGCTGGGACAAGCCGATGGGAAAATACAATCTGGTCATTGATAAAACATGGCATGCTGTTCCCAAGGGAATTGGTCTGGTGGTTGGATGTTCAACCTTCCCAACCTGGAATTCCGTTCCGGGCTTGTATGCTTCCCTGATCACAGGGAATCCGGTGATTGTAAAGCCACATCCTGGCGCAGTCCTTCCCATTGCAATCGTTGTTTCGGAAATTCGTGACGCACTGAGGGAAAATGGAATGGATCCTGATATCTGTCAGCTCGCACCGGACACCTTTGATCACCTGATCACAAAGGACCTGGCAGAAAACCCGGCGGTAAAACTGATTGATTATACAGGAGGCTCTGTTTTTGGAAATTACCTGGAGGAACTTCGAAGTAAAACTGTATTTACTGAAAAGACAGGTGTAAATTCTGTGATCCTTCATTCCGCTCAAAATATTGATAAAGTGGCGGCTAACCTTGCCTTCAGTATTTGCCTTTACTCAGGCCAGATGTGTACAGCCCCCCAGAATTTCTATATTCCTGATTCAGGGATCTCAACCCCGGAAGGACAGGTTTCGTTTGATGACTTTGCTGCCAAATTAATCGAGCAGATCAACGGCCTGGTGGATAATCCGAAAGCCGGACCTTTTGTACTGGGCGCGATTCAGAACGCGCGGACCTGTGATCGGGTAAATGGCATTTCAAAGCTTGGCGGTAAGGTGTTGCTTGAATCACGTGAAATTGAAAATCCGATGTTTCCCAAGGCACGTACGGCAACCCCTGCAGTTGTAGTTGTTGAGGCTTCAGATAAGGACAAATATTCTGAAGAACTCTTTGGTCCGATCGCGCTGCTCATCCGTACAGGAAGTATCGAGGAGTCTGTGGCGCTGGCTCGTGAAATGGCCGAAAACCACGGCGCGATCAGCTGCGGTGCATATACCACAGACCCGGATGTGCGGGAAATGATTGCCGAGGAAATGTCCCTGGCCGCAACGCCGGTTTCATTTAACCTGGTAGGGGGCATCTACATGAATCAGAATGCGAGCTTCAGCGACTTCCATGTAACAGGAGGGAACCCTTCGGGAAATGCCTCATTTACCAATCCTGAATATGTGATCAAGCGGTTTACCTGGGTAGGTCATCGTGAACCCGCAACGGTCTAGGTGTCGTAAAACCAAAGTTTGATTGCCAGCACAATTACCATCACGACAAGGAGGCGTTTGATCCAGACGTCTCCCTTGTCGACAGACCATCGGCTGGCAATCCAGCCACCAATAGATGATCCGGCTGCCAGGACAATGGCGTAACCCCAATGAATGATTCCGGCAATGATGAATACAACGAGGGAGGAAAGGGTATAGATTAGAACAATAAGAACCTTGGCGCTATTCGTTTTTACGAGACTGAAATGGTTGATTCCTACCAGGGCTGCCATGATCAGAAATCCAGCTCCTGCCTGGAGAAACCCCCCGTAAATACCGATAAAAAAGAAGGTGACGTATCCGGCGACTTTATGTTTCAAACCCATTCTTTCAGCTAAACCGTCCTGTCCGCTTTTCTTCTGAAAGATGATCGTTAAAACCACCATCACCATGATGAGCGCAATGATTTTATTGAAAATATCCTCCGGTATATCCATGGATATCCGTGCACCGAGATATGCACCTATTGCCCCGGATATTCCCAGATACAGGGAGTAAGGCCAGGCTGATACGCCCTTTGAACGAAATCCAAGTACTCCGAAAATACTATTTGTAATTACCCCAAGCCGGTTGGTGGCATTGGCTGTGGCGGGGGGTAAGCCCATGAAAATCAGCAGCGGTAACGTGAGCAGAGAGCCACCGCCTGCAACGACATTGATGAATCCTGCAATAATACCGGCGATGAAAAGATAGAATAGATGTAGAATTTCCATGCCCCGCTAGTTTAACAGGTTTTTTTAATTTATCAATGAGAATTTATGATTGGAACTGTTCGTCCCTTTGAAAAATGTTGTGAACCCCCACCATGAAATTCTGACCGGCCGGTTACACTGCCGAAGCATTAACGGAGGTGCGAGGGCTGGTCATCGGGATAACTTTTATGCCTCAGCGAACTTTGGCCCCTGGTAAAATCCTCGCAAAAATGCCAGGAAAGAATCGCTTGAGATATAACGCATAAACTTCCTTTCCCCCGATATAGACCTCATTTTTTCGTTTTTTGATGGCTTGCCTGATTTTGTGTGCGCATCGTTCGGGCGACATGCCTTTGGCCTGCGCATCATCCATTTGATTAAGAGGCTGCCCGTCGGCCGTAAGTGCATTAACGGATACATTGGTACGAATGAACCCGGGGCAAACAATGGTGAAGTGAATGTTGGAATCATGCAGTTCGGCACGGGCAGAATCATAAAAACCATGAAGTGCATGCTTGGAAGCGGCATAACCCGAACGGTACGGGCTCCCAAATTTGCCAACCAGGCTGCTTATGACAGCTACATGTCCTTTGCCGCGACCCATGAAATGGGGAAGCAGTGCTTTTGTGAGCGCAATATTTCCCAGGTAATTCACCTTCATCAACCGGTCATAAACGGAAATGTCGGTTTCCAGAGTGAGGGACCTCTGGCTGATTCCGGCATTGTTGATGAGTAAGTCGATGTGTCCAAATTGCTGAATAGCCATTTCACAGGCAGCAGGTAAAGAATCAGTATCCTCCAGGTCGGCAACAACAACAGCGGTCTTTCCCGGATAGGTTAGGGAAGCCTGATCAGAAATGGCTTCCAGTTTATCCTTGCTGCGTGCGGAAAGGATTACACTGTAGCCATCTTTCAGGTATTCATCCACGAGTGCCTCTCCGATACCGGAAGAGGCGCCTGTTATCCATACTACTTTCTGATCAGCCATTAATCCGTTGATAGATCACAAAATCAAAAGCATGTTTATGCCGGTCGTCTGCAGGATGATGAATGCGTGAAACTTCCCCCCAGTTGGAGAAGTCAACTTCAGGGAAGAAAGCGTCCCCATCAAACGACTCGTCAATTTCTGTAATGTACAATAAATCGGCATGCGGAAGCCCGAGAGAATAAATTTCCCCGCCGCCAATGATAAATACCTCTTCCTGTTGTGCTTCTTTTGCCAAATCCAGGGCTTCATTCATGGAATGGACAATTACGGCCCCGGGTGCTTCATATTCGCTCTGACGGGTAATGATGACATTCGTGCGATTGGGCAATGGGCGGTACTTTTCAGGGATGGATTCATAGTTCTTTCGTCCCATGATCACATAGTGGCCGGTAGTGGTTTTCATAAAGTAGGACATGTCATCTGGAAGATGCCATATCAGGTCATTATCCTTTCCGATGACCCTGTTTTTTCCCACTGCGACGATCATTGATATTTTCATTGGTTTACTGGTTTTTCCGGAATCCTGTTTCCCAGCAGAAACTCTCCGATTTGCATGCGTTTTTTTCCCTGCCATTGTAATTCATCGATGGCGATCGAACCGTCGGCTGTATGAATATGCCAGAATGATTTCTGATCTGTTGAAATTGTTCCGGGCATTCCTTTTCTTTCTCCGGAAATGTGCGCCTTTAGAATTTTCACAATTTGGTCATCGATAGATAACCAGGCTGAAGGAAACGGAGACAATCCACGAATGAAGTTATAGACCTTTTCCGATGGCTGATTAAAATTTATCTGACAGTCTTCACGAAAGATCTTCGGTGCGGCATGAAGGGGTTGATTTTCTGCCTGCGGCATGCTTGGATAACTGCCTGATTCTATTGCCTGTGTAGTTTTCAGGACCAGGTTGGCTCCTTTCGTCATCAGCCGTTCATATAAGCTGCCCACGTTATCCTCGCGTCTGATCTCCTCCTTTTCCTGAAAAATAATTTCTCCTGTATCGATCTCGTGTTTCAGAAAAAATGTGGTAACACCCGTTTCCTTTTCACCATTGATGATGGCCCAGTGTATTGGTGCTGCACCGCGGTAATCGGGCAGGAGTGAGGCATGTAAATTGAATGTTCCGAGCGCAGGCATATTCCAGACGACTTCCGGAAGCATCCTGAATGCCACGACAATCTGAAGATTCACATTCAAAGATTTCAGCTCATTTAAAAAGGCCGGATCTTTCAGATTTACAGGTTGAAGTACACGGAGTCCAACAGATTCGGCATACATTTTTACAGGTGAGGGGGCCAGCTTTCTTCCACGACCCTGGGGTTTATCCGGCGCAGTGATTACGCCGGCAATGGTGAAGCCGTTTTCTACCAGGATCTGAAGGGAGGGTACAGCAAAATCCGGTGTTCCCATGAAAACAATGCGCAGATCATTCATGCAGCAAAGCTACGTTTTTCGAAATTATTACGGGTACAGCAGATAACCTTTCCTGAGACTTTTAAAGGCATCCAGATCAGGCTGCCACGATTCACGGATTTCCGCTTCCGGCATCCCGTTTATTATTTGCTTCCGTAAGGCCGCGGTACCGGCAAGCTTTTCAAAGTAGTTATTGAAGAATTTATCCTTTTCGGGAAAGCGGTTATAATAATCAATGAGATATGATAGGTCAAAGCCTTCGATCGCATTCCGGCTCGTAAATAGTGTGCCGTAGCACTTTTCATTTTCAAAGGGGGGATACTTTGCCATGCCTTCAATTGAGACCGGGGTGAACGAATGCTCCAACGAAGTAAGAAGCGGATGCCCGATCTGCTGAAAGGCAAGTGTCGTACCGCGGCCCACCGAAATCACTGTGCCCTCAAAAAGACATAGTGAAGGATAGAGCTGAATGGAAAGATCATTCGGAAGGTTGGGGGAAGGTTTCACGGGAAGCGAATAGGACAAGTCATGTTGATAATTTTTCATAGGAACTACCGTAAGCTCACATTCGATGCCGCCAGACAACCAGCCCTCTTTGTTGATCATACCTGCGAGCTCGCCCACCGTCATGCCGTGCAACACAGGGATCGGCGTAAGGCCCACGAAAGACATGAATTCCTTTTCCATGACCGGTCCGTCCACAAACCGGCCATTGGGATTTGGCCTGTCCAATACCATCATTTCCTTGTCCATTTCCCCGCATGCTTCCATCACATACTGCATACTGGAGACATAGGTATAGAAACGAACGCCTACATCCTGGATATCAAAAAGAACCAGGTCAACATCCTTCATCTGTTCAGCTGAAGGCTTTTTATTAGATCCATACAGGGAAATAATCGGCAGGCCCGTACTCTTGTCCTTACCGTCTGAAATTGATTCACCCGCGTCTGCCGTACCTCGAAAGCCATGTTCGGGTGCGAAAACCTTTACAATATTAATATTCCTGGACAGGAGTGTGTCGACCAGGTGTACATCATTCAGAAGTGATGTGTGATTTACCAGAAGCGCAACCCGTTTTCCTTCCAGTAAAGGAAGATAAACATCCATGCGCGCAGCTCCCAGGGTCAATTCTGCAGGTACTTCCGCAGTTGCATTGGCGGGTGTTTCAGCAGATTGCGTCCGGGCACATGAAAAATTCAAAAGGAAAATAGCGAGAAAGATCGTAAGCCGGTTCACCAGATTTATGTTTATTTGTGACTTACGATCAAAAGTACGCATATTCTTGAACCTTCCTTATTTCATATCTAAAAGAATTACCGGCAACGAGATGGGTGGTTTTTCGGCCACAATCTACCGTATTGCCATTGCCAGTATCGGTGTCGGACTGGCTGTGATGATCATTTCTTTTCTGATTATGATTGGATTCCAGGAAACGGTCACCAACAAGATCTATAACTTCAGTGCGCACATGATCGTCACCAAGTATACCAGTAATGATACATTTGAAGAGGCACCGCTATCATTGAATAATGATTTGTATCAGAATTATGCGTCATATGATTTTATTGATCATGTACAGGAATATAGCCACAAGGCTGGCCTGATCAAGACTGAAAATGAAGTGCTGGGCATTATTTTCAAGGGCGTAAGTACCCGATTTGATACCGTGCGGTTTGAACCATCATTGGTGGAAGGTCGATTCATTAATTTTGATGACCCTTCGTATAGCAAGGAAGTACTGCTTAGTAAGGAAATTGCAAATAAGCTCAACCTGAAGCTCAATGAGGATGTAATTGTTCATTTTTTTCAGAATCCGCCACGGGTGAGACGTCTTAAGATCGTAGGTATTTATGAGACGAACCTCTCTGAGTATTATGATAACAAGTTTATTATCGGGGATATCCGGCTGATTCAGCGTCTTAATAACTGGGCTGACAGCGTCGCCGGCGGAATGGAAATCTTTGTTAAGGATACCCGTAATATGGATGAGGCTGAAGCCCGCGTCCTTCGCCTGATGAATTACGACATGGCTGTTCAGAAGGTGAGCGACAAATATATTCAGGTATTCGACTGGCTGCACCTCATCAGCAGGCAGGTAAATATTTTTCTTACCATCATTTTACTGGTGGTGTGCGTTAATATGATTTCGATAATTCTTATCCTGATCATGGAGCGGACCCAGATGATTGGTTTGCTGAAAGCATTTGGATCAACCAACAGGATGGTTCGACGCATTTTCTCCTATCACGGCATTGGTATCATTGCCCGGGGACTTCTCCTTGGTAACGTGCTTGGACTGGGCCTCTGTCTTATTCAGTATTTCTTCAAGATAATACCATTAAATCCAAAGGACTACTACATGAGCTTTGTGCCGATCGGTTGGAACTGGGAGATAGTCGTTTTCCTGAATGTTTTAACGCTGGTTGTTGTAGCCCTGATCATACTTATTCCCACACTCGCCATCAGCCGGGTGGAACCCATCAAGAGTATACGGTTCGATTAATCTTCTAGTGCAGCCACACCCGGCAACACTTTGCCTTCCATGTATTCCAGAAGTGCGCCGCCGCCCGTAGAAACGTACGAAACATCATCTCCGTAGCCCAGGTTGTTCACTGCGGCTGCGGAATCGCCACCGCCAATTAAACTGAAACCACCATTTTTCGTTGCTTTCACAACGGCTTCAGCAATGGCCTCCGTACCTGCGGCGAATTTGCTCATTTCAAAAACACCCATCGGACCGTTCCATAGAATTGTTTTGCTTGAAGTGATAATCCTGGAAAATACCTCGCGTGCCTGAGGTCCGATATCCAGTCCCATCCAGCCATCGGGAATGGCGGTATTAACGGATACCTGAGTGTTGGCGTCATTGCTGAAGGCATCAGCTATTACTGAATCCATTGGCAATTCAAGGTTCACACCTTTTTCCTTAGCCTTTTTGATGAGTTCACGCGCCAGGTCAACCTTGTCTTCTTCAACCAGGGAATTGCCTATCTGGCCACCCAGTGCCTTGAAAAAGGTATAGGACATTCCACCTCCGATAATGAGGTTATCTACCTTATCGAGCAACCGTTCAATGATCAGAATCTTATCGGAGATTTTTGCTCCCCCCATGATCGCGGTGTAGGGTCTTTCCACATTGTCAAGAACCTTCTTAGCATTTTCGATTTCAGCCAGCATGACATATCCGCAGACCTTGGTATCGAAAAACTGCGCTACAATACTCGTACTGGCATGGGCTCGGTGCGCAGTTCCGAAGGCGTCGTTCACATAGATATCACCGTGATGGGATAGCTTGCGCGCGAATTCTTCATCCCCTGCGGTTTCTTCTTTATAAAACCGAAGATTCTCAAGCAAAAGGATTTCTCCGGGCTCCAGGGAGGACGACATTGCCTCAGCCTTGTCGCCAATACAATCATCGGCAAATTTAACCTGCTGGTTAAAGCGTTCACTAAGATCCGGTATCAGATGGCGAAGTGAAAATTCATCTTCCGGTCCGGACTTAGGACGGCCTAAATGCGACATTAACACTACAGAACCACCATCGTTGAGGATCTTTTCAATAGTAGGTACAGCAGCCCTGATGCGGGTGTCATCCGTAATTTCAAACTTATCGTTCAGGGGAACATTAAAATCAACCCGAATTAATGCCCGTTTATTTTTAAAGTTAATGTCGTCTATAGATCTCATAGCAATTATTTTGAAGTCCTAAATATACGAATGACGCGTGAACTATGCGCATTTTGAATTTGCTAAGTTGATACGGGAAAGGGAATGTTCCGGATTAGTCCTGCGAATCTGAGGCTGCACGTCGCAGCCTGTCATTGATCGCACGTCCCAGGCCTTCATCCGGTACGAGCTCCGCAATAATTTGTGCTACATTCAGGGCATCCAGTTCGCGCATATATTTGAATAGGTTTTTTGCCGCGGTCTTCATATTTCCATCGGGCGCAAGTATTCGTTGGTTTTCAATAGGTACTGAACCAATTGAATCACAAAAAAGGAGATAACCGTTATTGCCGTCTGTCACATTATCTTTAACGGCCGATTCGAGTCTGAATGGTTTTGCCGGAGCATAGTGGCTTTTCAACATTCCGGGCGCTTTTGGATTTGAGCTTGAATGGGGCATGATTTCCAAATGTCCGGTCAACTTTTCAATTTCATCAACACTCAGGCCGCCGAGCCGATAGATCGTAGGCTGATTCGCTGGAAATCCGACAATAGTTGATTCAAGACCAACCCGTGCCGCACCTCCGTCGAGGATGTAGTCAATCTTATCCCCCAGCTGATCATTAACATGCTGTGCAGTAGTAGGTGAAATGTAGCCGAAGGGGTTTGCACTGGGGGCTACCAGAGGAAAGGGCAGGGCTGTGAGCAACTCGAGTGTGAGTTTATTGTCCGGAACGCGAATGGCAACATCGGGCATTCCGGATGTGACAATATCTGGTATTTCAGGATTTTTAGGCAGTAACAGGGTTAAAGGACCCGGCCAGAAATGACTTGCAAGAAGTTCTGCTTTTTCAGGGAATTCAGTAGAATATCGCCTGGCCTCCTGAACATTGGAGACATGCACGATCAACGGATCAAATGAAGGACGGTTCTTTACTTCAAAGATTCTCGCAACTGCTTCGGGATTCAGGGCATTGCCCGCCAGACCGTACACCGTTTCTGTAGGAATTGCCACCAATCCTCCCTCTGAGAGAATTTTGCATGCATATTTAATATCGGTTCCAGTGATTGCCATGCGTGTAAAGCGCTAATTTGGGGATTTTTATTCAATTTATGGTCTTCCTGCGGATCTCAATCCCTCCTTATTTGGCCGGTATGATTATTCGGTTAATTTTACAGCTATCAATCATTTAAACCGCCTCAACCATGAGTAGTAAATCAAGAAATGTATTAAAGGCACTGGCCGTAATATTGGTTATCCTGGCAGTGGTCATGCAACTTGAAATAATCATTATCCCTGCCCTGATTGCTTATAAATTCTGGTTGGCGATCATCGGATTTGCATTATTACTATTCGCTTCCCGGTGAAGTGAGGGTCTTGTCGGCCATCCTGCGAATGGACGGCTCGTCTCCCGCATATTCGTCCAGCTCATCGAGTGAAATCCAGCGAACCGCATTGGATTCTACGGAGATTTGAATGGAATCGGTGGTGCTGGCAGTGAACTTAAACCGAACATCATAATGAAAGTGGGCAGGGTCTGACTTTCTTGCAGGTATCAGGTGTACATCGATGTCGAAAATGTCGCCATCACTATCCAGGTTTTCAAGTCCGGTTTCCTCCCTTGCTTCCTGTTTTGAAACATCAAAAATATCCGGGTTTCCGTCAGCATGACCGCCCGGTTGCAGCCATCGATTGAGTTTTTTGTGATGAACAAGTAGGCATTTGGTTCCCTCAGGATTAATGATCCATGCAGAACCGGTTACATGCCCTTCAAGCACAGATCTGTCAAAGCAATTGGGCTCGCGTTGCAAAAAGGCAACCATTGATTCCTGATGTGCTTTCTCCTGTTCATCCCAGGGTTGATAGGATGCGATAGCCTGCAGAAGGTTTTCTCTTCCCCTGAGGTTATTCAATGATGATGGTAATTTTATTCAATTTCTTTTCTTCCAGCTTGTCGGTCATAACGCCTGCCCCGATATTGTTTTTGTCTCCTTTTTCTGCATTTACGTAATAAATGCGTGCTTCGAGGTCTTTAATTTTCACCTGCCCCTTATCATCTGTATAGTAGACTTCCGTGGCCGGGTTGGTCTCATTACGATAGTCTTCTTCAGAAACATATAGCCGGACAGCCGCTTTTTCAACAGGGTTGCCAAGTTCATTCAATACTGTAATTCGGATGGAGGTATTGAAGACCTGCGCGTCTGCTGAGGCGAACGATAGGAGGAACAGGAAAAATGCGGCAAGAAAGTAGTTCTTTTTCATAGTTATGTTGTCTTAATACAAAGGTATCAATTGTCCGTTATTAGCAAAGTATGAATTGTCTACCGGATGAGCAAAATAGCGCCCCGTTCTTCCTGCAGTCCGCGTCCGTCTTCATAAATGGATTTGTAGATAACACGGTATGCATAGGTTCCTCCGGGAACCGGTTTGCCAGGATTATTGTCGTATCCGCCATTCCATTCAAAATTAAGATCAGATGACTGAGCGATCATTTCTCCCCACCGGTTAAAAATAAATACCTGAAAATCATCTTCTGAAACCAGGAACGGATATACCCTCCATACCTGGTTGTCCTGAATATTGCTGTTGGGTCTGAAGGCATCCGGTGCACTGATTCGGGCCTTGCAATCGATGAGCACGTTAATAGTGGCGCGCGTTACACAACCGAAGGCATTGGTAATCTCAATCTGAATCGGACCTTCCTTATATACGGTTAACACATCGCCATCAAGGCTGTAATCCGGTCCAGTGCCGATGATTGGATTACCCTCTTCATCGAAATACTCAAGAGAGAAGTATACGGCATTCCCGGGATCAATTATGGCAGATCGGTTTTCTTCAACCGGATCATCCGGACAAATTGAGTAACTTCTTTCTATGGATGCAGGCAGCGGATCGGAGTTAGCGAAAGTAACCTGAACGGTTGCCGTTTCGGGGCAAAGTGCTCCTGACTGATCAACGGTTTCAAGAATCCAGTCGCCCTGTGCAAAAACCCGGAGTTCGCCATTGATTATTTCATAGTTTCCGGGCGCCGGATCCAGTACGCGGATGCCCGGGGCATTGGTGGTTATTGGTATTTGTGCTTCGTTCACATCACAGGCAACAACTTCTTCAGGAACCTCAAGTGTAGCCAGAGGAGGTGTTCCTATTACGATATTCTCAATTGTGTTGGTACAGCCGTCACCGCTCAATTCGGTAACCTCCATGTTATAGACGCCGGCAAGCAATCCGGTCGCATTGATGGTTTGAAGCCCATCAGCGTTATCGTAAGTACCGGTAATGATGCCGTTGTTGGAACCCTCGAGTCGCAGGATATAGTCAACAGGATAGCCTATGGTATACCCGGCATCCGGAATCAATGCGACAGAAACTTCGCCGTCATCCTCGCTGCAGGAAGCGTCTGTAGGGGTAGCATTCAATGTAAATCGCACACCCTGATCGGTTAGGACTGCAGAAGTGGCCGACTGGCACCCGGTAATGGTGTTGATCACATACACATTGTATGTTCCCGCAGGTAGGTTGTTAACTGTTTGATTGACAGGACCGGGAATAGTGTCACTTACGAACGCTATAGGGCCTGAAAGCTCAAATGCATAGGAGCCGGTTAATTCAGGAATCGAAACGGTGAACTGACCGTTGCTGTTTCCGCAGGATGAAGGATCGATGATATTGGTGATGTTTACCACCGGTTCGCCGAAAATTTCAAATGTAGCAAAAGCTGGCAGCGGCATGCTTTCAACGATCTGACAATCGGGAATGACGTCTACCCGTACAGAATAAATCCCGGGTGTCATGGAGGAGAACTCAAATGTCTCACCAGTCCCTGAGGAAACCAGTACACTGTCGGAATCATAGACGTTCCAGCGGTAGGTTTCAAGGCTTTGGGTGTTAATTACATTAAACTCAAGTGTCTCACCGATACATCCTGAGAAAACTTCCGCACTGATTTCCTGTGGAGAAGTGACGTACTGACTGGCAAAATTGGGTAATCCCAGCAGACTGCGGGTAAAACCTCCGTCAACAAGATTTTCACCAAGGCCGAATCCGTCGAGTAAATAACCTGCATCCTGAATTGGTACAGTGGTCATGTCTGCATTGGGATTTGTAATGGTCGCCAGGTTTACAGACCCTTCACGTGCGATATAAATCTGACCGTCCGGGCCCAGTTGCATAGCACCCAGATCAATGGCCGCTTCATTGGCCACCAGGTTTCGCGAATTGCGGATGAATGACGGATCCGTTTCATTGCCTGCAACCGTTGTTGTATCAATTTGCCAGCGATACACCTTGCTGGGACCGTTTGAACCCGGGGTTCGAATGGTTGCAAAGACTTTTCTGTAATCGGAGCTGAATTCCACACCGTAAACCTGACCGGTTTCATTACCAAAATCAAGCCTTAACGGATTGCTGATTTCGCCGGTGGCATTGTCAAAATCAAACAGTTCAACATAATTCTCTGAATTGGACTGCGAAACACCCACGGCCAGCTTACCGGTAGGCGCAAGTTTCATGTAGCCCTGGGCAGTATTGCTGGAAGCCGAATTATGGACGGAACCTACGTTACTCACCACTGCGGCTCCGATGCCTTCCGCATTCACAGGGTATGCACGGAAATTACTGTTCCCCCATTCGTGCACAACCACCCAGTTCTGATTACCGGTGATTCTTTCTGTATTCGGACTGTAAAGTTTGGTAATAATGACATCATCGTTGGTGTCCCTTACAAGATCGCCCAGACCGTCGCGCTGCTTCAGGTCGAAAACGGTATAATTGAGCTCATAAGAACTGTTTCCGCTAGGATCATAAACCTCGCGTGCCAGGAAAATATAGAACAGAGTTGCATCATTGGGGAAATCAACGATAAAAACAGATTGTGTCGCATTTTTACTGCCACCGATATCCGTTGCTACCAATTGTCCAAGCCTGTCGTAGAGATCAACCCCATCGCTGTAAAAAAGAGGTATTCCATTATCATCGCAGAAAATCGCACATCCTTCAGGGGCAATCATTTGGTTGCCGCCGAAAAGATCATTTGGATCACCAAAAGGAATAGGCCGCGCAGGGCCGGGATTATTCACATCGACAATCGGATTAAAGTCGATACCGCCGTGCTCACCAAAATACCAGATGAAAGCGCGTTGCTGGATCGCACGGTATTCCACAACCCGCAGCGATTGATAGGCAACGCATCCGGTGGTGGGATCAGTTGCCGTGACATAATAATTTCCGGCAGAATCGATGGTAGTCGTTGCATCGTCAATGAGTTGGTTGGACCACCTAAAAGTAGGCTGCGGTCCTTGTCCGCCCCCTGCTGACTGTGCCTCTGCGGTATACTCGACAGCGAAATCCTCAGCACAAACGGTGTCTGACTGTGGGAATCCGCTGATCTGAAGATCAAACTGTGTAATATTCGCCGGCTGTGAGAAGATAGTGGAATCGCCATTCAGGTAAACCATTAAGGAAACCGTGTAGGAACCGCCCTGTTCATACGTATGAAAAGGTGCAAGATCCCTTGAACCCGAACCATCGCCAAAATCCCATCGCACACTGTCGGCCCCCGGCTCGATTGTTGGAAAGAACAAGGATGGAACGCTGGCACAGGTGCCGGCAATTTCAATTGTTGCGGTGATCATTGGATCGAAAGGAGGCAGGAATGCCGGAAACTGTCTTCCCTGGTAGTTGATATTGCCACCAAATGCGTTTGGAGTATATCGAACCTGGGCCGCTATGGTATCCGGATCATTGATCCGGCCTACGCGAAGAGAACCGTTTGTGTGCTGATATAGATGATAAATAGAACTGTCGGGCGCCATTTGCAATCCGTAGCTGCGCAGCATATTCTGTGTGGGCACCGGGCGAAGCGTAAGCGGTGAATCCGTAAAATCCACCTGCATTAATACATCGGTGGCGCCGGAGAAGTTGCCGGAAAGGAAAAGATATCTTCCTGTATTCGACCATTCGGTATCATAGATATTATATACTTGTGTAGACCCACTGGTGCCTGGTATCGTGGTTGCAGCCCCACCAAATGCCCCTGTACCTGTATTGAAAGCTACAATGGCAGCGTTCTCTGCACCGGTTCTTGGGGCTATGGCCAGTTGCCCGGTTTCGGCATTATATGAGAAGTTATCGACCACGGTGGGAGCATTCACAATAAATGTTGGGGGTAGTGCAGCTGTACCTGTGGCACTGATGTCGATCGCATTGTAACTGGTGCTGGCTGTTTGATGGGCGATCAGCCAAAAGCCATCCCGACTGTTTTTAGGAAGAATGATCATGCCCGGATCATAAGTTCCAGGCAGACCGTTGACAGGTTGATTTTTTAAGGTAACGTCACCCCGCGGTATGGCATTGGCATTGGCGGCGTTCAGGGTCATATCAACGGTAGTTACCCGTATGGATCCATTATTGGTGAAAATGAAATACTGATTTGAATTATTGGGGTTGGCACATATCGCCACTCCCTGATTTACCCCGGCAGAGCCCGAAAGTCCGGTGCCGTTGGGCATGATATTATTATCACGATCGTAAACATTGATTCCGTCAGTATAAAAAAGAATAACGCCTGAAACCGGGTCTGTCGCCACAGCGCTCATGCCTGTGCCCAGATTCCGGGGAATCGTTACTGCTTCTGCAGCATATCCCGGGCGGATAAAGCGGAAACCATTGCCACTATTGCCAAAATACCAATAGATAGTAGATTGCGTTTGTGCAAATGATGAAGCTGTTACAAACAACAATAAAAAGCCAAGAATAAATTGTCTGAAAAAATCTTTGCTCATGAACCCTCGGGATATATGTTTATAACTATGTTGAGCCGCAAAAATTGTGCGAGATCTGTCAATCTTGTTTAATTATGCGAGCGTTGATTATACAAATAAGCGTTTTAGTACGTTATTCAGTTCAATATCTGTTGTATTTTCTTCTATAAGGTTACGGAAAATATAGTAACCGGAGAATGAAGTGTAAGTTTTGACTGGTAAACGACGGTGTTTTACAGCAGACTTTTGTTATTTTTGGTTTTTGTGAGAATTTGAATCTGGGATCGATGCGTTTTACTTTGCTCGTATTAATATGTTTTATTCTGTTCGCCGGCCATCGTGCACAGGCGCAGGATCCACAATTTTCCCAATTTTATGCGGCACCCCTGTACCTGAATCCGGCCTTTGCGGGTTCCACACAGTATACCCGTGCCGGAATGAATTATCGAAATCAGTGGCCGTCAATTGAAGCGAACTTTGTTACTTTTTCGGGTTATATCGATCACTTCTTTGAAAGTAAGAATAGTGGGGTTGGCTTACTGTTCATGCACGACAAGGAAGGAAGGGCCGGGTTGAAGTCAACTTCTGTGGCATTGCAGTATGCGTATCAACTTCAGATTACTGGAAACCTTTTCTTCAGGCCCGGCTTCCAGGTAGCCTGGTTTAACCGGAATGTCAATTTTGCAGACCTCACCTTTGGAGACCAGTTCAATGAATTTGGTGAAGTGATTCAACCCACCGGGGAAGTATTTGGAAATACGAATAAAAGTTTTCTGGATCTTTCTGCAGGGGGTGTACTTTATACACCCAACGCATGGCTTGGTTTTTCTGCGAATCATCTGAATACGCCCAGACAGTCATTTGAAGAAAATGTGGAAATAGAGGAACTTCCTATCAAGTACTCCATTCATGGAGGGTATAAGATTCAATTCAAACCGGGTGTGATGGGCAGCGGACTGTTCGCGCGCCGGCAGGAGCGAAGTCTTACTCCGACATTTCAATATAAATCCCAGGGAGAATTTGATCAGTTTGATCTGGGCCTGTATCTCACCCTGGAACCTGTAATTATCGGAGCCTGGTACCGCGGGCTGCCCATTAAACAGATCGATGGATTTAATAATAATGAATCGATAGTATTCCTGCTGGGATTCACAAAAAAAGGACCCGAGGATACCTTTAATATCGGATACAGCTACGACTACACCATTTCCCAACTTGGAACGGCCAGTGGTGGTGCACATGAGATTTCACTGTCTTATATTTGGTCGAACCGGGACCCCAGAAAACCACCTAAGGACGTAATGAGAATACCCTGTCCAGACTTTTAACGAAATGGCAAGAAAAAGAAATAATGATTGGAAGAAGCGGGATGGGATTGTGTTCTCAACCAGTGAAAACTTTGACTACGAATATTCCTCTGATAAGGAAGAATCCAAACCTGCACCCGCAAATCAAAAATTACGGTTGATGCTGGACACAAAATCCAGGGCAGGAAAAAAGGTGACGCTTATCCAGGGTTTTCGCGGAAGTGAAGAAGACCTCAAGCAACTTGGGAAAAGTCTCAAATCATTTTGTGGTGTTGGAGGCAGTATCAAGGACGGTGAAATTTTACTTCAGGGAGATTTCAGGGACAAGGCGCGCCAGTATCTGATGAATGAGGGATACAAGGTTTCCTGATACAGCTCTTCTCTTCTGCCAAAATTAATTGACCGCTTATATAAAAGGAAGTAACATTCTGTTTGACTGTTGGTTAAATTCGTAATTGCAGGAAATACTGCAAATTGGAACGAATCAACAAAGCAAATATGAATTCAACCTTTACAAGGCAACGCTTCAGATTCCTGATGGCGTTACTACTACTTTTCTCCTATCACATTTTACCAGCACAGGATAGTAAGCTCCGACCTGTCTCCGACGTATATGCGCTGGAGAATGTTCGCGTGGTTACTTCACCTGGCAACATTGTGGAAAATGCAACCATTGTCATCAAAAACGGGCTTATCCATGCAGTGGGACAGAACATCGCGATCCCTCCGGATGCGATTTATGTGAAAGCAGATTCCATGACTGTTTATGCCGGATTCATCGATGGTTTGTCGAATGCAGGCATTCCAAAGCCGAAGGAAGATAACAACCGCCGAAACAACGTGGAAAATCCGGGCAACCCGCCAAATGAGCTTGCCGGCATTACGCCTGAAGCAGATATTCGGCTGATGCTGGATCCGTCTGACAAGTCGATCGGTGCGCTGAGAAACCTGGGTTTCACCATGGCGCATGCGGTTCCATATGGCAGAATGCTGCCAGGAACCGGCGCGATCATCCTTCTTTCGGGCGATCATGCAGATGACCTGGTATACAAGGACCCTGTTAGTTTCTACTCGCAGCTTGAAGGAGCGCGCGGGGTTTATCCAAGCACAGTTATAGGTGTGATGGCGAAATACCGTCAGTTATACCGACAGGCTCAACTTGCAAAGAACAATGCATTGACTTATTCTCAAAACCCATCAGGAATGGAACGGCCATCATCTGATCGCGTTTTGGAGGCGTTTTACCCGGTGATTGATGGTACGCTGCCTGTCATGTTTCACGCAGAGGATGTAAAATCAATCCAGCGCGTACTCACACTCCGAAATGAGCTTGGCTTCAAGTTAATGATTGGCGGTATCAAGCAGGGATGGGATGTGCAGGATGATTTAAAAAGTGCGGGAGTGCCTGTTTTCCTGAGCCTGGATTTGCCAGAGTGGAAGGAAGATAAAAAGGATTCAGCTGAAGAGGCCTCCTGGAGCGATGAAAGAAAGCGACTTGAAGAACGCAAATCGGACTTGTTGCAAAAACATTATACGCTGCCTGCTACTTTTACCTCTGCAGGAATCCGTTTCGGATTCAGTTCGATGGGAGCAAAGGAATCTGATATCCATAAAACCCTTCTGAAAATGAAGGAAAAGGGAGTTTCAGAGGATGTGTTGCTTGCCGGTTTAACAACATATCCGGCAGAGATGCTTGGCTTGTCGCGGGTTGCAGGAACAGTTTCTTCCGGAAAACTTGCCAACCTGGTTGTTACAGATAAGAGTTACTTTGAAGAAGGCGTACAGGTACGATATGTATTTGTTGAGGGTAAGATGTATGAATTTGAAGCTAAAAAGGCATCGAATAAAAATGGCAAGAAGAGTGAAGGTCCTGAAGGTACATGGTCCTACTCTGCCCAGACCCCGAATGGTACAGGAACCGGGCAAATACAGATCAATAAATCCGGTGATTCCTTTACCGGAGAGATTAAAGATAATCAGTCGGGCTACCGCTTCGACCTCGATAATATAACAGTGGATGGCAAAAATGTCATGTTTGAATTTACCTATAACGATGGGAACGGTCAGTTGCCCCTGAAAGTCGATCTTGAGATGGACGGAAATACTTTTTCCGGAATGATCGACGGCGGCTCAATTGGAAAATTTCCGATCAAGGGCGAAAGGATCCCTGAATAAAACTGACCTTATAAAAATCAAGAAAATGAGAAACCTACTTTATACTTTTCTTTTGTCGCTTCTTCCGCTCGTTCTGTCGGCGCAGGAGAACGGTGACATTATTATTAAAAATGCTACAGTAATTACCATTACGAATGGCACGCTGGAAAATGCGGATGTACTGATCCGTGATGGTAAAATCGACAAAATCGGCACAGGACTGAAAACTCCCAGGGATGTGAAGGAAGTTGATGGTACCGGAAAATACGTCATGCCGGGGATCATTGATGCTCATTCACATATTGCACTGGACGCGATCAATGAAGCGACGAATCCGGTAACTGCAGAAGTTTGGACGGGAGATGCCCTGGATCCGTTTGATATCGGAATTTATCGAGCACTTGCCGGTGGTGTGACCATCAGTCACGCCATGCACGGATCAGCGAATGCAATTGGAGGACAGTGCGAGACCATCAAGCACCGTTATGGAACCACCGATCCGGAAGTCTTAAAAATGGATGGAGCTCCGCGTACGATCAAGTTTGCCCTTGGTGAAAACCCGACCCGGGTGCATGGCGCAGGCAATAATATTGTTCCCAGAACAAGAATGGGTGTTGAATCTGTCTTCAGAAAGGCATTTTCGGAGGCCCGGGAGTACATGCAGAAGTGGGATACCTACAACGCCAATAAGGATAAAAAAGGATTTGTTGGAATGGCCCCTGAATACGATCTGCGCATGGAAACACTCGCGGATATTTTGCGTGGTGAGATTATCATCCACTGTCACAGCTACCGTGCTGATGAGATTTATATGCTTATGCAGGTATGCAAGGATTTTGGTATCAAGCGCGTTGTTTTTCAACATGTGAATGAAGGGTTTAAAGTTGCACCTGAACTCGCTGAATTTGGAGCCATGGCTTCGGTATTTTCGGACTGGTGGGCGTATAAATTTGAAGTTTACTATTCAACAGCCTACAATGCGGCCATCCTAACCAGGAATGGCGTTGTAACCTCGATCAACTCAGATTCGGGAGAGCTGATTCGTCACTTGTATCATGAAGCGGCAAAAACACAGAAATATGGTGACCTTAACGATGACGAGGCACTGGCGCTAATTACGATCAATCCTGCCCGTCAGCTGGGTATTGATGATCGCGTTGGTTCTTTGGAAGAAGGTAAGGAGGGTGATGTGGTTGTGTTCAATGGACATCCCCTGAGTATATATGCCATTCCTGAAATGACAATTGTTGATGGAATCGTTCGGTTCGACCGGTCAAATGATCCCGATGATATGCGTATCTATCCGGATGTGACAGAAAAGATCGATGTCATGCTAACCGATCATGATCATCAGGACCGATGCATGCAGGACACAGAATTTTTGTTTAACTATTAATCCCGGGGATAATGAAATCACTTATAAATATTATGATCATGGGAATGCTGTTTGTCGCAGCAACGGCAATGGCACAATCGGCACCGGGAGAAACAGGTGTATATGCGCTTACCAATGCAACGGTTGAAACCGTCGCCAATGGAACCTTGAAGAATGCAACGGTTATAATCAGGGATGGAAAAATAGCTGCGGTGGGTGCCGATGTTACCGTTCCAGCTGATGCAGAACGTATAGATTGCACCGGAAAAACGATCTATCCCGGTCTGATTGACGGGGGAACCCGTCTTGGTCTTGTGGAGGTGAATTCCGATCCAAGGACAAGGGATTTCAATGAAATCGGGGATGTGATTCCACAGATGCAGGCACTAACTGCTGTAAACCCCAATTCAGCCCTGATTCCTGTGACACGTGTAAGCGGTGTAACCACTGCGCTCGCAGTTCCGTCGGGTGGTATTATCCCGGGTACCGCTGCGCTAATCGATTTGTATGGCTATACGCCGGACCAGATGTATGCTGGATTCAAAGCGGTTGTTATGAACTTTCCTGTAACAGGAAGACGGGGATGGTGGGATCGCCGCTCGGATGAGGAGATTGAAAAGGAGGTAGAAAAAACAAAAAAGGAATTGAACGCTGTATGGGAGCAGGCACGAAATTACGCACGGATTGATTCAGCCCTTGCCGGTAAAAGTGAAAGCCCGGGTTACTACCCTGAAATGGAAGCACTGATGCCCATCGTGCGCGGTGAAGGCAAGCTGATGATCGAGGTGAATACGGCCAAGGACATCAAAGAAGCGATTGAATGGGTGAATAATAACAAACTTGATGTGATATTCACCGGGGTAGCTGAGGGCTGGCGTGTGGCAGAAGAACTCGCTAAATCAGGGATTCCGGTCATAACAGGACCTGTACTAAGTCAGCCAACACGTAACTATGATCGTTATGACAAAGCCTATGCGAATGCCGGTCTTATGCAGAAAGCAGGCGTAAAGGTGGCGATCAGAACTTCTGAGGCTGAAAATGTCCGGAACCTTCCGTATCATGCCGGTTTTGCGGCAGCATATGGAATGGGCCGTGAAAATGCCCTGAAGTCGATTACGCTGATTCCTGCCGAGATATTTGGAATTGAAGAACGGGCCGGTTCTATAGAAGTGGGTAAAGCTGCCAATATATTCATTGCGACCGGAGATATTTTTGAGACACAGACGAAAGTGGAGCAGGTATTTATCAGCGGATGGAAAATTCCAATGGAAAGCCGGCAAACCGAATTGTATGATGAGTTTATAAAACGAAGTCCCGGATTATCCAAATAACCGGAATTTGGTAATGAGGACCCCAGACGTTTTGTTTGGGGTTCTTTTTTTTATTTTCATAGTATTTCCCCTGTGTGCGTACTATTTTTGCGCCATGTCTGAGCAGATTCTTATTCTTGATTTTGGATCCCAGTATACCCAGCTGATCGCGCGTCGGGTGCGGGAGTTGAATGTATATTGTGAAATCCATCCATATAATAAAATCCCGGATCTTACCGGTGAGGTAAAAGGTGTAATCCTTTCTGGCAGCCCCTGTTCCGTTCGTCAGGATGATGCACCGGATGTTGATCTTTCGTCTTTCCGCGGGAAAGTTCCGGTTCTCGGGGTATGTTACGGTGCTCAACTCATGGCGCATAAATCCGGAGGTAATGTGCTTCCATCGGAAATACGTGAATATGGAAGAGCAAAACTTTCCAGGGTGGATCAGCATAATGAGTTAATGAAGGAGATTGGCATTGGTTCGCAGGTTTGGATGTCACATGGAGATACCATCAGCGAACTTGGAGAAAAATTTGAGGTGATCGCCAGTACACATTCAGTAAACGTGGCAGCCTACCGAATTGAAGGGGAGCAGACCTATGGTATTCAATTCCATCCTGAAGTAACTCACAGTGAACATGGAAAAACGCTGCTCAGGAACTTTGTAGTACATATCTGTGGATGTCATCAGGACTGGACTCCCGATATTTTTGTTGAAACTACTATTGAGCAGCTTAAAGAACAGATCGGCAATGACCAGGTAGTGATGGGGCTTTCCGGCGGGGTCGACAGTTCAGTGGCTGCCACCCTGATCCATCACGCAATTGGTCCGCGTCTTCATTGTATATTCGTGGATAACGGATTGCTGCGAAAGAACGAATTCGAGGAAGTTCTTAACTCCTACAAGGGAATGGGGCTCAATATTACCGGGGTTGATGCCAGGGATCGTTTTTATGATGCACTGAAGGGATTGACGGATCCTGAAGAGAAGAGAAAGGCCATAGGCCGTACGTTTATTGAGGTATTTGACGACGAGGCACACAAGATCGAGGATGTTGCCTGGTTGGGACAGGGTACTATCTATCCGGATGTGATCGAATCGGTTTCTGTTAAGGGACCATCGGCCACCATCAAGTCGCACCATAATGTGGGGGGCTTGCCCGATTTTATGAAGTTAAAGGTAGTGGAGCCTCTCAATACACTATTTAAGGATGAAGTGCGTTTGGTAGGAAAGACATTGGGAATCGATGATGCCATTTTAGGAAGGCATCCTTTTCCGGGGCCCGGACTTGGTATTCGCATTTTGGGTGATATTACACCTGAGAAAGTACAAATTTTGCAGGAAGTGGATCACGTTTTTATCAGCCGTCTGAAACAGCATGGCTTGTATGATGATGTTTGGCAAGCCGGAGCAATGCTGCTTCCGATCCAGTCTGTTGGCGTTATGGGAGATGAACGCACCTATGAGCGGGTCGTTAGTCTGAGGGCAGTAACCAGTGTTGACGGTATGACGGCCGACTGGTGTCATTTACCCTATGAGTTTCTGGCCGACGTCTCGAATGAAATCATTAACTCCGTGAAGGGGGTCAACCGTGTAGTTTATGACATCAGTTCTAAACCACCGGCTACTATAGAATGGGAATAATCTGTATATGAAGAAATTATATTACCTGATCGTTGTTGTCTTTATTTTTATTTCAGGGGTATCGCAGGCTCAAATCAATTACCAGCAGCAATATCTGAATGCGAAGAACCTGTATAAGGAAGGTCAGTACGCACTGGCCATGGAAGCATTCAAGCCGCTCATCAAGCGCGACCCCCAGAATCCTTTTGCCGCGTATGCGTCCTATTTTTTAGGTGTATCCACCTACAAGGCCGGATATGAGGAGCAGGCAAAGGATGTCTTTTTGCAGACACGGGAGCGATTCCCCAACTGGTCGAAAATTGATGAGGTTAACTATTGGCTGGCGAAGTCATACTTTGATAATAATGATGATTTTCTGGCTATGAACGTCATTGCCGGTATCAGAGATCCTCAGATAAAGAACGATAGTGAGGGACTGATTTATAATTACCTCATGCCAGACACCACGCCCGAAGAAATGAAGGCCTTGTATGACCGATACAAATCTCCGGTGATCGGAAAGATCTATGCCGCAAAATTAAGTTCAGTAGCACTGGATAAGGAAGGTCGGGAAACATTGGAAAACCTGGTGAATACCTATAATCTCGACCCGGATAAATACCTGGCTACGGCACATGCTTCAGAAATTAAAGATTCCTACAAAGTTGCGGTGATGATGCCTTTTCTCATCAAATCATTAAAGCCCAATGATAAGAAGAGGGTGAATGAATTTGTCATTGATATGTACAAGGGGTTGAAGCTTGGGTTTGACAGTTTGCGTTCAATAGGAATCGATATTGAGGTTTATGCCTACGATACACAGCGGGATACAACAGTTACCCGTGCAATTTTGCAAAAGGACGAATTGAAGGGTATGGATCTGATCATCGGACCATTATTTCCGGATCCGACCAGGATGGTGAATGAATTTAGTCAGCAATACGGGATTAACATGTATAATCCACTGACCAGCGCTCCCGATTACCTTGCCAATAATCCTTTTTATTTCATGTATAACCCGTCGGTTCTTACTATTGGCGAGGTAATGGCCGATTACGCCTTTGAAAAATATGGCAGTAAACCGGGAATCGTATTTTACGGCGAAACAAGTAATGATCGTTTGCTGGCCCAGTCATATGCCGACCGCTACAGTGAACTGGGTGGAAAACTCTCGATTATTGAAGCGATCAATAAGGATCGAACACGGAAAGTTCTGGAGATCCTGCTCTCAAGTGAGAGTATTAAGGAGGCTGCTTCTGAGGAGGGGCGTGAAAATATGGCAATTCAACCTGACAGTATCGGGCATGTTTTTGTTGCATCGTCGAATAGTCTGATTTTTTCAAAGGTGATAAGTGCAGTGGAAACGAGGGGTGATTCTATAAAGATTATGGGTGCTGCCGACTGGATGGATCAACCGGTTGTAAATTATGAGGTATATGAACGACTGGGAGCAATCCTTTATGCTCCAGGTTATGTTAACAGACAGGCCCTTAATTACTCCGATTTCAGAAAGAAATACCTGAGGAGGCATCGCGAAGTACCTACAGATTATTCAGAAAAGGGATTTGAAATGGCCATGTTCCTGGGTCAGAGTTTAAAGAATTATGGAAACTTCCCTCAGGTGGGGTGGAATGAAAACGGAAGAATGAAGGGAGTCATTACGCCTGGGTTTGAATACAACAATGCGCAGGATAACCAATTGGTTCCGGTACTGGAGGTTAATAAAGATGGAATCAGGACTGTGATTCGGGAACGACAGAAGGAGGAAAGTAAATGATAACTGAGCGGAGCAAGCACCTTTTTGAAGAAGCTAAAAAATTCATTCCCGGAGGAGTAAATTCACCTGTCAGGGCTTTTAAAGCTGTCGGTGGAGATCCGCTGTTTATTCAGCGTGCCGAAGGCGCCTACGTATTCGATGAAGACGGAAACCGATTTATCGAATTAATTAATTCATGGGGCCCGATGATCCTGGGGCATGCTCATCCGATCATTGAAAATGCGGTGCGTGGAGCTATTCATGATTCACTTTCTTTCGGCGCTCCTACAGAAAAGGAAGTGCAAATGGCTGGTTTGATCACCGGGATGGTTCCTTCCGTTGAAAAAGTAAGAATGGTAAATTCCGGAACGGAAGCTACCATGTCGGCCATACGCGTAGCACGCGGTTTCACTGCCAGAAACAAGATCATAAAATTTGATGGATGTTATCATGGTCACGGGGATTCCTTTTTGATTGCTGCCGGAAGCGGTGCGATGACGATGGGCACGCCGGACAGTCCGGGTGTCACACCAGGAACCGCAGCAGATACACTGATTGCCGCATTCAATGACCTGGAATCTGTTTCCCGGCTGGTAGCTGAAAACCCGGAACAGGTTGCGGCCATTATTGTAGAGCCTGTGGCAGGTAACATGGGATGCGTTTTGCCTGCCGAGGGATTTCTGGAAGGGCTTCGTACTATATGTGATGAAGCCGGAATCGTATTGATTTTTGATGAGGTAATGACAGGCTTTCGCCTGGCCCCTGGTGGTGCCCAGGAACGGCTTGATGTATTGCCCGATATGACGACACTGGGTAAGATAATCGGCGGTGGAATGCCGGTAGGAGCGTATGGCGGTAAAAAGGAAATTATGGACTTTGTATCTCCACAGGGACCTGTTTACCAGGCCGGTACCTTATCGGGTAATCCTATTGCGATGGCAGCGGGGCTTGCTATTCTCCAGTACCTTCGTAATCATAATGAAGTTTACTCAAAGATTGAAGAAACGACTGCAACAATCGTTTCGGGATACAGGGAGATTTTAAAGGAGATTGGAAAGGATTATACCATCAACTCCATTGGTTCCATGGTGAGCCTGTTTTTTAGTGAAGCGCCTGTTACCGACATGAATTCTGCGAAAAAATGTGATACTGCATTGTTCGGCAGGTATTTCAGGGGAATGCTGGAAAAAGGTGTCTACCTGGCGCCATCGCAGTTCGAATCATTATTCATTTCTACGGCAATCAATCAGGCAGAAACAGATCATATTCTTTCCGCGACCAGGGAAGTTCTTAAGTCCATTCATTAATACATCATGAATGATGCAATCATTTCAAGAATGAAAAAGGTTGTGATCAGGATCAGGTAGATGAAGCCGACCATATTGAATTTCACAAGCGTTTTAAACCATCCCTGTTTGTATACCCTTAAAAATGATAGATAGGCGTAAGTAGTCACCAATACAAAAATCAGGAAATTGATGAACATGCTAACTCCGTCATTTTTAATTACGAAATAGGTAAAGATCAGCGTAATTCCATAGATAAAGTAGGCAAACGAATGTAGATGAAAGCCATGAATGATGTGATTTATATAGAGAAACGGTCGACGGATGTACAATAACTTTAAGATGGCTGCGAAAATGGGAATCAAAATCAGCATCATGATGGGCAGATTTTTAACGATAAAGGCACCTACCTGTTCCCGTTCAGCTCTCATTATCTTAATTCCTTGTGTAGCGGCATAGCGCTCAAATCCTGTTATTGGTTCCGTGCTTAAGGAGTCTATAATCTCCTCTTCCGTAAGCTCTTCATTTTTCGACATCTTATAAACCTGGTCGAACTGATCAAACAAAAAGAAACTTGTGCTTGTATCAAGACTTACACTGGTCCTGATGGGCGCACCATCCCCCGAGATATCAATTTTCTTTATTGCACTTGAGTCAAGCGGGTTAAACAGAAGCGAGTCGAACATAAAGGAGTTCAGTTTATTCTGGAGTTCTGCACGTTCTTCAGCAGTCGTATTTTCCCGGATTGCACGGGATAGCGTTTTGTAATCAGCTTCTCCACTTTCGTCCATTTCCTGTAAAACATCTTCCATGGATTTGGCTGAAAGGGTTTCTTTAAGAATTTCCTGTTCATTTTTGTCAAGGAAAGAAAGGTTTGCGGTATCCTCAACTGACTTCTGAAACTCACTTGTCTGTTGAAGCATATCCTTCACCACGAGCGTGCAAACGAAGAAATAGAATAAACTGACGATCAGGTAAACGCGCAACGGATGAGCGTAAGTCATTCTCTTTCCTTCCATGTACCGGTTGGTGAGAAAACCCGGTTTAAAGAGGAACGGAACAGCACTTTTGGCGAATCTTGAATCGAAAGCAAAATAATTCGAAAAGAAATCATTGATCAATGTGCCGAAGGAGACGTTATTGTCATTATTCTCCTGACCGCAGATCGGACAAAAGTTGTACACACTGTCGAGTGAGGCGCCGCAGTTGAGGCAATTATTTTGTTTTCTTCGTATTTTCATGGGGTAATGATCTCCGGAAAATATTAAAAAAAATGATCAATACCGGGGATTGTTTAAAATTAATGGCGTGAATTGTTATTCAGTCAATACTGTCATAAATAGGGTGTCTCGTAAGGTATAGTGCATTTTTGTGTTGTTTGACTAGGAAAAATGCCTTACATTGGACATTATTTTGTTATACGATCGTATCATTTTTTAACTTTGAGTTCGTGAAGAAGTTATTATTATTTTTTGCTTCGCTGTGCTTTATTTCATTTTCCCAGGCACAGGACCGTCGGGATAAAGTCCCCGTAACCTACGAGGAACTTTATGATGAGCCATACTCAATCAGTAAGCTTTTCGTTCATTTTCAGCCTATTTACGGTGAATTATGGAAAGCGAATGTGAATGCTGGTTTTGGTTTGGAGGCTACCTACATCTGGCAGGATAAAATGACTTTTCGTGCACATGCCCGTAAGAGCTACACCCGCAAATTCGACCTATCAAGGGATCTGGCGGAACGAAATAATGATATGGAGAATGAAGCCAATATTTTTAATCTCTATGAATTCGGCGCCACCTATCATTTAAAAGATTATGATAAGAGTTCCACAACGAAGATGGTTCTCTACAAAAAAAGTTACAAAGACGGAAAGTGGGCTGCCAGGGTTCCCTTAAATGCAGAAGTACCGTGTACCCTCCGAAAGATTGTGGGCATTCGCCTGGGAGGGATATTCTATGATACTTCAGTGGATTTAAAAAGCGCGCTGGAAGATCAGGGCGGCAACGTAACTGATTTTGTAAATGCGGAAGGAAACCCTTTACCGGCAACGTTACCCGATGAATTTGGCGATCCGCGTGATATTTTTGTTTACGGCAACATGGCCGGTGCGGGTGTATATGTTGGTTCGTCCATCACATGGATCCGAAACGTAGCGGTGGATTTTGACAATAACTACCAGGAAGGTGTGGATGATCTTATTTTAACCGCATTTTTTGACTTCATTATTACCCCCAAGCTTACCGTGGATGATGTTTTCTTTCAGGGAGAAGCATACGCCTCAGATGTCGTTGAAACCAGCAAGGTAGGTTTCAGACTTGGTCTGGAAGGCAAGTTTAACCGAACCCTGTCATGGGCGTATGGTGGCGAAATCGGGATGCGTCCCGGACTTAAAAAGCGTGGATTTTATGCTGCCATTAAGGTTAGTTTCCCGGTATTCTCCACCAATCTTGATTACTCTGTCGAAGCATTCGGTAAGTAAGAACTATTCTTTTTCAAGAAGCCCTCTTCTGATCTCACAGGAAGGGGTTATTCCTGCTTTCAGTGAGTCGGCCACGGAACAGTATTTTTCAAGGCTTAAAAGGACGATTTTCTCAACCTCTTCGATATTTGCATCAGGGGAGGTAATGATGAAATGCAGACGTATGGCTGTATAGCTCCTGGGAGGATTTTCATTTCGGTCTCCTTCAGCACGAATTTCCATGGCCTCAAGCGTTTTGCGCCTTTTCTTTATCATCAGGGCAACCTCTACGGCCACACAACCAGACAGGGCTGAAAGAACGAGTTCCATAGGACCCAGATGCTCCTTGTCACCTTCGCGCATATCAATTCGTGCTGAATGCCCGTAATCATTTTGGGCGCTGTAAACATAATCTGTAATATGAGTTGTTGTGATAGCCATTCAATTGGTATTTTAGTTCGATGAAAGATCTTTCCAAAATTAAAGGGAAAATTCGGGATATCAGGAATTTTCCGAAAGAAGGAATTGTATTTAAGGACATCACCCCGTTGCTGGCCGACCATGAAGCGTGTGCCGAAGCCGTGGAGGGGTTGGCAGAACCGTTTCAGAATAACCCTCCAGATGCAATAGCAGGGATCGAATCACGTGGGTTTCTATTCGGGATGCTGCTCGCCATGCATTTTGGGATTCCCTTTATTCCTGTTCGTAAATCGGGAAAACTCCCTTATGAGAAGATCTCCCATTCTTATTCACTGGAATACGGTGAGGCTACTATTGAGATTCACACGGATGCCGTTTGGCCTGGTTGTAAGGTATTGATTCATGACGATCTGCTCGCCACCGGCGGCACTGCGGCTGCGGCAGCAAATTTGATTGAGAAATTAGGCGGGGTCGTACATGGGTATTCATTCCTCATCGAACTTGAATTTTTGAACGGCAGTGAGAATCTGACCAGTGCATTTAAACATTCCCTGATTCGTGTTAAATAATTCAAACAATGTGAATTGATGGGTGTTAGTGAGAAGATGCATGAGACAAAGAAATTTCCAATATTTCCATTGAGCATTTTGCCACTCCCGGGCGAAATTGTGCCCTTGCACATTTTTGAGCCGAGATACAGGCAATTGCTGGAAGATCTGGAAGCAGGAGACGGCCTTTTCGGAATTTTATATTCCGGTCTTAACAACCGATACCAGTTGGGAACCATCCTGAACCTGGAACAAGTTATGAAGAAATATCCCACCGGTGAATCGGATATCGTCTGCCGGGGAGGAGACGTGTTTATTTTGGTGGATTATTTCATGAATTACCCTGGTAAACTTTATCCCGGGGGGAATATTCACATCCTCGATTTTCCGGATTTTCCTGTTGGTAATGAGCTTGACGAGATTTTCAGGTCTTATATGACCGACAAGGATCAATCAAACCTCGGTGATATCCTCATGATAAATGATGTGGCGAATGAACTGGATCTTGATATCCAGGATCGCCTTTCATACCTCCAGATTCTTCAGAAAGATAAAAGAGAAAAATTTCTGTTCGAACGTGTCCGTTTTCGAAAACACGTGCTTGATCAGGAAACCCGAACTAATAAATTCTTTATTTATAATTAATTGCCGAACGGGTTAAGGGCATTCATTGCGCGTTTTCCTCCACCCATTTTGTTCATCGTCTTCATGACCTTTTTCATGTCCTGGAACTGCTTCAGCAAATTATTCACTTCCTGAACAGAAGTTCCACTTCCGTCGGCAATGCGTTTTCTCCTGCTGCCGTTGATGATTTCAGGGTTCTCCCGCTCAGCCGTGGTCATGGACCGGATAATCGCTTCTACGGGTTTGAATGAATCGTCGTCCACATCAATGTTTCGCAAGGCCTTACCCATACCCGGTATCATTCCAAGCAGGTCCTTGATATTTCCCATCTTTTTGATCTGCTCAAGCTGGGAAAGGAAATCGTTGAAGTCGAATTGATTTTTCCGGATTTTTTTATTCAGCCGGCGTGCCTCATCCTCATCAAATGACTGCTGTGCTTTCTCAACCAGGGAGACCACATCACCCATGCCCAGGATCCGGTTAGCCATTCGATCAGGATAGAACTTATCGATGGCATCCATTTTTTCACCTGTGCTGATGAATTTAATCGGTTTTTCGACTACACGGCGTATTGAAATGGCAGCACCACCTCTTGAATCACCATCGAGTTTGGTAAGCACAACACCGTCGAAATTCAGACGTTCATTAAATGCCTTTGCTGTATTTACTGCGTCCTGTCCGGTCATGGAATCAACCACGAACAGGGTCTCTGAAGGACTGAGCGCCTCTTTCAGGGACGCGATCTCATTCATCATTTCCTCGTCCACTGCCAAACGGCCGGCCGTATCGACGATTACAATGCGCTTGTTGCTTTCCCGTGCGAATTTGATTGCTTTATTCGCTATGTCAACCGCATTCTTGTTTTCAGGTTCGGCGAATACCTCCACACCGATTTGCTCTCCAAGTACCTGCAACTGATTGATCGCTGCAGGGCGGTAAATATCACAGGCAACCAGCATGACCTGTTTGCCTTGTTTTTTTAGATAATTTGCAAGTTTTCCTGAGAAAGTGGTTTTACCGGAACCCTGCAAACCTGCAATCAGGATGACTGCCGGATTACCCGTCAAATCAATCTCTTCATTGCTCCCGCCCATCAGGCGTGTCAACTCATCGTTCGTGATCTTGGTCAGCAACTGACCCGGAGAGACGGCGGTTAACACATTCTTACCGAGTGCCTGTTCCTTAATTTCATCCGTTACCTCCTTGGCAACCTTAAAATTAACATCGGCATCGATCAATGCTCTGCGGATTTCCTTCACCGTTGTTGCCACGTTCACTTCTGTGATGGTTCCCTGGCCTTTCAGGGTCTGGAATGCTTTCTCTAGTTTTAGACTTAAATTATCAAACATATTATCAGCTCTTTTGAATAGTCCGGCTTTCACCAGCAGTTTGCAAAAATAGGGATTTCACGAGTTTTATGATAATAACCCAAATGAATTCCTCAGATTTGTATAAAGAATGGACGAGGCTGACCAGAGCTAATCGATGAATGTCTGATATCGACGGTGAGATTCCTCCCATTTTATCGAAAGAAGGGGTAATTCCTTATTTTTACTGAAATTAAATTTTTTAAAATTCGTGATTGAAGCACCTATCTACGGTTTAATACTTGCCGGTGGTCCGAGTACCAGAATGGGCGAAAATAAAGCCGAACTCATTTACCATGACCGGCCTCAGTGGGCCTATTCTGCGCAGTTGATCGCGCCTTACTGCCGCGAGGTTTATTTTTCTGTTCGTAACGATGATCAAATAGCCGACATGCCGGCCGAGCTGATGCTGAGGGACAAACCGAATATCACCGGCCCTGTTGCCGGAATCCTGGCAGCGATGGAATCGAATGAGCGTGCCGCATGGATGGTTCTGGGGATTGATATGCCGGGTGTGGATCGCGCATTGATCAATCGTATATTCCGTCAGCGTGATGCGAATAAAGGTGTCACCTGTCTTATGCGCGATGGCAAAGCCGAACCCTTGTTAAGCATTTGGGAACCAACCGTTCGCGACAGGCTGCAGAAATATGCCTCATCAGGAAAGAGCAGTCTTCGACAGTTTCTTCAGCAAGAGGACATACATATCATTGTGATTGATGATGCCATGTCCTACAAACTCGATAGCATCGATACGCCGGAGGAACGCCAGAATTTTTTACGGAAAGGGCGTAAATGATCGGCTGTCTAATTTTTTAAACGTGGGGATTCTTTTCTAATTTACAGGTCAGCTTAAGCGTTCATTATGCGAAAAATATCTTTTCAGGCCCATATTCTGCCTCATCTCGTTGCCATTGTGGTGTTTTTGGTGGTAACAGTTATCTTTTTCTCTCCTGTTTTCTTTAGCGGACGATCACTGGATCAACATGATATCAATCAGTGGAAGGGCGGAGCTCAGGAAATAATTCAAAACCGAGAGTTAACGGGAGAGGAGCCACTTTGGACCAATTCCATGTTCAGTGGAATGCCGGCTTACCTGGTTGACGTAAAATGGAGTGACAGCCTGCTGACAAACTTTAAAATTGCGGTTTCCCTCGGTTTGCCGCATCCGGTACGGAATATTTTCCTCGCCATGTTGTCCTTTTATATTCTGCTACTGGCTTTTAAAGTAAGGCCCTATCTGGCGATCGGGGGGGCACTCGCATTCGGGTTAAGCAGTTATTTTATTATAGGTATCGCCGCTGGTCATAATGCCAGAATCGGTGCCATCGCGTTTATGCCACTTGTGCTGGCCGGGATTCACGTGGCATTTAAAAGGAATCTTTGGTTAGGCGGCGGATTAACCGCACTTGCGGTGGCACTACAGCTTCGCGATAATCACCTGCAGATAACATATTATCTGCTGTTTTTTGTGGTGCTGTATGGGATCATTCAGCTGATTCAATTCGTCCGCTCTGGAGATCTGATGGGTTTTGTGAAGCCTGCAGGGGTGCTGGTTGTTGCCGCACTTCTTGCCTTTGGAACCTTCTACGGTAAATTCAAGTCCATTTCCGAATATAGCCGGTATTCCATGCGCGGGGTTTCGGAACTCAAGGCCGATGTTAACAGCGGTGAAAATGAGTCTGGCCTGAAAAAGGATTATGCCTTTCAATATTCCTATGGCCTCGATGAACCCATGACCTTATTCATTCCGGCATTCCTGGGGGGCACCAGTTCCCATCTTTTCGTTCAGGATGAGGATAGTGAAACTTTGCAGGCTCTTCGAACTGCTCCCGATCCGCAGCTGGCAAATCAGCTGGCGCGTTATTCTGGTGCTTACTGGGGGCCACAACCGTATTCGTCACCATATTATGCAGGTGCGGTCGTTGTTTTCCTCTTTGTGCTCGGCATTCTGTTTGCCGAAAAGCGATATGTGATCTGGCTGGTGAGTATTTCCGTCCTTGGGGTTCTGTTGGCTTACGGGGATAGTCTTGCATGGTTCAACTATGCCATGTTTGATTACTTTCCTGGTTATAATAAATTCAGGTCAGTCACTTTTGCCATCATACTGCCGTTGCTGGCCATGCCATTGCTAGGAATGCTCGGACTGGAGCGCCTTTTGAGCCTGAAGCCTGATCAAAAGACCAGAAAAAAATTACTCATTGGCATCGGTATTCCCGCAGGTATCTGCGTGCTTGTTGTTCTTTTCGCCGGAATGGCTGGTTTTACAAGGGCGGGCGAGGAGCAATTGCCACAATGGTTCTTAAATGCACTGCAGGCAGACAGGGCTTCCCTCATGCGCTCAGATGCACTTCGCTCACTGGTTATTGTCGGAATAAGTGGTATACTGGTTTATTTTGGCTGGATAGGCAGATTAAAGCCGTTGATCTGGATGGGTGGCTTGGTTATCCTGATGCTCGCCGATGCATGGATGGTTGATGCACGATATTTTGGCGAAGACAATTACCGGAGAAAATCAGATAATAGTTTTCTTACCGCCACGAATGCTGATAAGGAAATATTAAAGGATAAATCACCCGGATACCGGGTACTGAATCTTCAAAACCCGTGGAGCGAGGCCCGGACTTCCTATTTTCACCAGTCGTTGGGTGGGTATCACGGTGCGAAGATCCGTCGATACCAGGATCTGATCGACTATTGCATTGATCCTGAAATTCAGGAAATGATCCAGGGACTGCAATCGGGTAATCCCGACCTTTCCGGGTATGGAGTGCTCAATATGCTCAATGCGAAGTATATTGTTTTCGGTCCGGAGCGTGAGAATATTATCCCGAACAATACCGTGAATGGCAACGCATGGTTCGTGACTTCTGTACGATCTGTTGAATCTGCGGATGCCGAGTTGCAGGCGACATGTGAAATAAATACCCGTGAGACAGCTGTAGTTGATGCGAGTAAGTTCGGCGGTTTGAAAAGTACCTACAACGAGGGTTCGATTGAGGTAGAATCCTATCTGCCCAACAGGATCGTTTATAAAACCGAAAATGCTTCTGATGGTCTCGCTGTCTTCTCTGAAATTTACTACCCCCATGGCTGGAAAGTAACCATCGACGGGCAGGATGCATCCATGCTCCGGGCGAATTACGTGCTCAGGGCACTGGAGATACCCGCTGGGTCACATACAGTAGTATTTTCGTTTGAACCCACGGTTTATGCGGTAGGTAATACAGTGATTTTAATTTCGACGATCGTGTTGATCTTAGGTTTTTTTATCGCTGTGGCTTACAGTATTCTTCAATGGCGACGAACTGCTGCCTGATCGATGGCGGCGATCCTCGTTAGTAGCGGCGGATGTGAATAATTAACAAAGACATAGGCAGGATGGGGGTAAAGGTTGCTCAGGTTATCTACCGAGAGCTTCTTCAGTGCATTTTTCATGGCCTCTGGTTTAAAGGTAACGGAAGCAAATTCGTCTGCCTGGAATTCATGTTTTCTGCTTATGAGATTTGAGATAATGCCCAGAACAGTAGAAATGGGTGAGTACAGCAGTGTGAAGGTGAGCAGGTTGAGGTGAATTCCATAACTATTTGCTCCCAGTGCCACAGAAAAGGATTCATTAAAAATCACCCTGGACATGATGAAGAGCATCAGGCCGGTTTGGGCGATGCTGAGGATAAATCCCTTGATGATGTGATTTCGTTTATAATGCCCGATCTCATGGGCCAGTACCGCTACAAGTTCGGCGGTTGTGTGATTCTGAATAAGGGTATCATAGAGGACAACTTTTTTTCGTTTGCCAAGTCCGGAAAAAAAAGCGTTTGACTTTGAGCTGCGTTTTGATCCGTCAATAACATAGATATTCTGAATAGGAAACCCCACATTCCTGCTGTAAGATTCAATGGCTGTTTTTAACTCACCATCTTCAAGCGGAGTCAGTTTATTAAACAGCGGGACGATCAGTGTGGTATAAAACGCATTGATAAACAAGATAAAGAGAGCGGCTACAATCCAGAAAATCCACCAGAAGTCAGGCCCCATTCGTCCGATCAGAAAAATCAATAACAGAAGTATTGGGATGCCGATCAGAGCTCCGAGCAGATACCCTTTAATTTTGTCAAGAAAGAAAGTTTTTATGCTGGATCTGTTGAAGCCGAACTTTTCCTCGATCACAAAGGTCCTGTAATATTGAAATGGTAAAGTAAGGATGTCTGAAGCAATAAAGATCACCCCAAAAAATGCAACCGGTATCCAAAGTTCGCTCTGAACAAACTGGCGGATGTATTGGTCAATCAGGCCGAAGCCGCCAAACATCAGCATCAGAAAGGTTGCTATGAAGCCCACAGTGCCTGTGAGCAATCCGAATTTTGTGACTTCCCGATTATATTTTAGTGATTGTTCATAGCGGGCGTGGTCATAAAATGAACTAACCTCCGACGGAATGTCCTTTTTCCGACTTTTGATGTTCAAAAAATCCAGTACTGTTTCCAGGATAAATCCGGCTGAAACGATGACCAGGATGAGCGTAAGTATTGCTGAAGGGTCCTTTAACATATCTGAGAATTTGTCCCAATTTGGGAATAATTCCAAAAATGGGAATATAAGCCACTTTAAAAAGTCGGTTTTGAGCGAATTTAAGCTATTTATCTCTTTGGTATTGATTTTGGCATAGGAATGTCAACATCGGAAGTGGATGAATAAATTTTTTTACGATATGATCACAAATCTAAAACGCGAAGGACTGTTGCTGCCCGCAGTGCTGTTCACTTCTGCAGTTATCGTACTTTTTTATGAATTAGTCAGCTTTATTCTTGTGAACATTTAGCGCTGAAATTGTTTTTAAGGCAGGGAAAAAGGGATTATAATTTAGAATGTCTCAAAATAGTTAGACATATTGGAAGATAGACATGCCGGGAGTAACTTTGGTGCGTCTGGAAATTCATTAAAAACCCTGAAATTGATTATATGAGTTGGTTGACAAATGCCTTGTCGAGTACCCTGGGCCGCAAATTACTGATGGCGGCGACAGGATTGTTTCTTATTACATTTCTGGTGGTCCATCTTGCCGGAAATCTGCAGCTACTTTCAGATGACGGAGGAGAGTCATTCAATGTATATGCGAAGTTTATGACCACGAACACGTTCATTAAAACGACTTCGTATCTGCTGTATGCGACCTTTCTTATCCACATTATTTGGGCGATTTTGCTGTCGGTAAATAACCGTAGTGCACGTCCTGTAGGTTACAAGGTTTCCGCCGCTTCAACGAACAGCACATGGAGTTCACGTAACATGGGCTTCCTGGGAACCATCGTTTTTATCTTCCTGGTGATTCACCTCGCAAATTTCTGGTGGAAAATGAAGTTTGGCGAGATGCCAATGGTTGAATATGATGGCGCAGAATATAAGGATCTCTATACTGTGGTAAGCACTGCATTTGGTGAACTTTGGCTGGTGATCCTTTACGTGGTTGCCATGATCGGCCTCATGTTCCATTTGTTTCATGGGTTTCAGAGTGCGTTTCAAACCCTCGGACTTAACCATCCCAAATACAACCCGGCCATTAAGATCATAGGATCGATCATTGCTATTGTTATACCGGCATTATTTGCAAGTATTCCGATCCTGATGTACCTGAACTAAGTGAGCATTTAAAAATTATCGAATAGATGAATTTAGATTCAAAAATACCTGAAGGCCCGTTAGCGGAGAAATGGGAAAAGCATAAATTTAATATCAAGCTCGTTAACCCGGCGAATAAGCGGAAATACGACATTATTGTTGTTGGTACCGGGCTGGCAGGAGCTTCTGCCGCGGCATCGTTTGGTGAACTTGGCTACAACGTAAAGGCGTTCTGTTTCCAGGACAGCCCGCGACGCGCGCACAGTATTGCCGCCCAGGGAGGGATTAATGCGGCGAAGAATTATCAGAATGACGGGGATAGCGTCTTCAGACTTTTTTACGATACGATTAAGGGCGGTGATTACCGTTCGAGAGAAGCCAATGTGTTCAGGCTGGCTGAGGTAAGTGTGAACATTATTGACCAATGTGTTGCCCAGGGCGTTCCCTTTGCACGTGAATATGGTGGATTGCTGTCAAACCGCTCATTTGGTGGGGCACAGGTCTCCAGAACATTTTATGCTCGCGGGCAAACCGGGCAGCAGCTGTTGCTGGGCGCATACAGTGCATTGAGCCGGCAGGTTGCGAATGGTAAAGTTCAGTTGTTCCCTCGTCATGAGATGTTGGATGTGGTGGTGGTTGATGGAAAAGCACGGGGAATTGTTACCCGGAATCTAATCACCGGAAAGATAGATTCGCACAGTGCACATGCTGTGGTACTGGCTACCGGCGGTTATGGCAACGTTTTTTACCTGTCTACCAATGCAATGGGATCCAATGCCACTGCCGCGTGGCGGGCACACAAACGTGGTGCATTGTTTGCTAACCCTTGCTTCACCCAGATTCACCCTACCTGTATTCCTGTTTCCGGAGATCACCAGTCAAAGCTTACGCTGATGTCTGAATCCCTGCGAAATGACGGTCGGGTTTGGGTACCAAAAACCGTGGAAGATGCTGAAAAGATCCGTAATGGCAGCCTCAAACCTACCGATCTTCCTGAGGAAAAACGTGACTATTACCTGGAAAGAAAATATCCTTCATTCGGAAATCTTGTTCCCAGGGATGTTGCCTCAAGAAATGCCAAGTATGTATGTGATGAAGGCAGAGGCGTGAATAAATCCGGACTGGCAGTATATCTTGATTTCGCTGATGCGATTAAACGTGATGGCAGAGATGTGATCGCCAGCAAGTATGGAAACCTCTTCGATATGTATGAGCAGATTACAGGGGATAATCCATATGAAACACCTATGAAGATTTTCCCTGCGGTTCATTATACGATGGGCGGACTATGGGTTGACTATAATTTGCAGACCACCATACCTGGCCTCTACGCGATCGGTGAAGCTAATTTCTCCGATCATGGTGCAAACAGGCTCGGGGCAAGTGCCCTTATGCAGGGACTTGCTGATGGTTATTTCGTTATACCTTACACTATCGGTGATTACCTGGCGCAAACTCCATATGAGAAGGTACCGGCAGACCATGATGCATTCAAGGAGGTTGAGAAGGAAGTTTCAGATCGAATCGGCAAACTCCTTTCGATCAATGGCACGAAGACGGTAGACCAGTTTCATAAGGAACTTGGAAATATCATGTGGGAGTATTGCGGGATGTCGCGAACAGCAGAAGGACTAAAGAAGGCTAAAGCAGAGATACAGCAATTGAAGGAAGAGTTCTGGAATAATGTAAAAGTTGTTGGTGGCAACGAAGAGCTCAATCAATCACTGGAGAAGGCGAACCGGGTTGCGGATTTTATCGAGCTTGGAGAGCTCATGATCGACGATGCACTGGACAGAGATGAATCATGCGGTGGTCACTTCAGGGAAGAATCGCAAACTGAAGAAGGGGAGGCGAAGCGGAAAGATGACGAATACAGTTATGTGGCTGCGTGGGAATATGCTGGTCCGCAAAAACCGGAAATTCTTCGAAAGGAGCAGCTCGTATTCGAAAATGTTAAATTGACACAACGTAGTTATAAGTAATCCTTAAGGATAGAAATATTTAAGTATGAAGATTACATTAAAAGTTTGGAGACAGAAAAACGCCAGTGATAAAGGCGGATTTGTAACCTATAATCTGGACGATGTATCGCCGGATATGTCTTTTCTGGAAATGTTTGATGTCCTGAACGAAGACCTGGTAAAAAAAGGAGAAGATCCTGTCCATTTCGATCATGATTGCCGTGAAGGTATTTGTGGAATGTGCAGTATGTATATCAATGGTAAACCTCACGGACCAAAACAGACCACAACCTGCCAGCTACATATGCGAAGCTTTAGTGACGGGGATACTATCACAGTAGAACCATGGCGCGCAAAGGCATTTCCGGTTGTGAAGGATCTTGTTGTGGACCGTGGTTCTTTCGATAGAATTATTCAGGCGGGGGGATATGTTTCGGTGAATACAGGAGGCGTACCCGATGCTAATGAAATACCTATTCCAAAGGCAATTGCGGATGAGGCATTTGATGCAGCAACCTGTATCGGTTGCGGGGCTTGTGTAGCTGCATGTAAGAATGCATCTGCTATGCTGTTCACCTCGGCTAAAATTTCCCAGCTGGCAATGCTTCCACAGGGACAGGTAGAGCGAAAATCACGTGCAGAGAAGATGATTGCACAGATGGATGCTGAAGGGTTTGGTGCATGTACCAATACTGGCGCTTGTTCTGCTGAGTGCCCTAAAGGTATCAAGCTTGAGAATATTGCCCGGATGAACCGTGAGTATTTTTCCGCTAAAGTTTCATCGGAAAATATCTGATTCATCAAATAAGGACATAAAAAAAGCGCTGTGGGAACAGCGCTTTTTTTATTTCTTCAGAAAGGATTTATACGCCTCCCTGTTCAATTAATCCCCAGGCAATCAGACCCACACCAACGATAATGGCTACGGCACCCAGACCACCAGAAGCAAGGATAGCGATAACAATACCGGCTGCGGCGATCACAATACCAATGAAAACTTTTTTATTCATTGCCTGTGAAGAATCGGTATCCTTTACACTCTTAATTTCTTTGATCTCGCGCACGAGCTGTTTCTTCACCTCTTTGTGTGCACGTTTTTCTTCCTTGCGGATTTCTTTCTTGAGTTCCTTCTGATCAAGTTCTGAAGATTTCAGGTTGGCAACATTTTCCTTATGTTCCTCAACGATCTTTTTTATGGACGGAATTTCTGCGAGTTGCGCTACAACACTTTTATTGGTGCTGGCAACCATGGTTTCTTCGGGTTTGATTTCAGACACATTTTCTTCTTTAATGGTCTTCTGATCATCCGTTTTTACCACCTGCTTTTCATCCTTATAGAACTCCCTGGAGTTATTGAAACTGGCTGTGTATTTCGGAGCACATGAAGAAAATACAATTCCTCCGAACAGCAGGACGAGCGAGCTTATTTTAGTAACTTTTTTAAACATAGTATTTAATTTTAATTAGGTTGGGTAATGAAATTTTAATTTACGGATTAAATTTTAAATCAAAACTCAACCATAACGAAAAAATTGTGCAAAATAAACTCAGGCAGCGCATAATTATTCAGTGTTTTCCATATCTCACTGAATACCTCGAAAAGGAAGTATCTCATCTTGGCTTCCAGATAGAGCGCGTTGAACGCACCGCTGTGTGGTTGCAGGGCAATCTCGAAGATACGATGAGATTGAATCTCAACCTTCGTACCGCTAACCGTGTACTCTTGCTGATCGATGAATTTCAGGCAGCCGGGCCCGATATACTTTACAGGGAACTATTGCGTGTTCCCTGGGAGAAAATCATCCCAAAAGACGGCTATTTAAGTATACATGGCTATGTGAAGAACGACTTCATACGTGATAACAGGTTCGCATTCATGAAGATGAAGGATGCGATTGTCGACCGTATGAACGAAAAGAACGGGGTTAGGCCTGATTCCGGTCCGGATATGTCAGGAACAGTCATTTATTTACACTGGGTGGGACCCACCGTTGCTGTGTATTTGGACACTTCCGGAGAAACGATCGCAAAGCATGGATACCGTAAAATTCCAGGCAAAGCCCCGATGATGGAGTCGCTGGCAGCCGCCGTGGTGATGTCGACCGGCTGGGACACGCGCTCTGCCTTTATCAATCCCATGTGCGGTAGTGGAACAATCGCCATCGAGGCGGCCCTTATGGCGCGAAATATTGCCCCGGGAAGTTTCCGTTCAAACTTTGGGTTCATGCATTGCAACGCGTATCGGCAGGAAGTTTGGGATAAGGTTAGGTCCGACGTCAGCGGCGGTGAAAAAACCGCACCCGTTATTATTGCTTCGGATCATGACCAGCAGGCTGTCCGGGATGCGCAAATGAATGCCCGTGCGGCGGGTGTTGAGGAGATGATCACTTTTGAGCATTGTAATTTTACCGAAACTTCCATTCCCGAAGGAGAGGGGATTATAATCCTTAATCCGGAATATGGCGAACGATTGGGAGTAACCAATGCATTGGAAAAGGTATATAAGGATATAGGTGATTTCTTTAAATCGAGGGGTAAAGGTAAAAAAGGGTATGTTTTTACAGGAAATCCCGATCTCGCCAAAAAAGTTGGCCTGCGTACGAGTAGCAGAACACCTTTTCTGAATGCACGCATTGAATGTCGTTTACTTGAGTATGAACTATATGCGGGATCCAGAAAAAAATGATACATTAAACAAAGTATGGTCGCATTTCTATGAAACAGATCAAGATTCTAGCAGAGCTTCTCTGGTATTCGCTGCCTGTTCAGTTGTTGCTGAACCACTTCAAGCGAAACCAGATGTTGTTGCTGTGGTGGGTGTTTCTGTTTGCGATTATATCCGGAAATTTCGGCAACTATCTCGGGGTCCCCTACCTGTTTCTTGATCCGGTTTACCTTGATGATGTAGGGTTTTTTAGTTTCCTGGCTATGGGAGCTGTTTTTGCCGGTTTGTCCATGATCTTTCACATAACCTCGTACATCCTCGACGGACCGCGGTTTTCATTCATCGGTACGGTTAGTCAGCCGTTCTTCACCTTTTCTGTAAACAACAGTCTCATACCCCTTTCCTTCATGATTGCTTATATGGTTCTGGTTGTGCAGTATCAGATCACCAATGAATTTACCGAAGGATCAACGCTTCTGATTTACATCCTGGGGATCATTACTGGCTTCAGTCTTATGACCATAGCGTTTTATGTCTACATCCGGTTCACCAACAAGGATATTTTCAGATATGTAGTGTGCAAGGTGGATGAAAAACTGAAGGAGAATATTACTGTTACAAGGGCGAGCGCTATGAAAAAATTGCAGCTTGCACGGAAGCGGCAGTTGCGTGTAGATACATTCATTGACAGGAATTTTGATTTCCGAAAGGTGCCGAACAATGAAGGGTTCTATGATAAGGCTACTATTCTCCAGGTTTTTGATCAGAATCACCTGAATCTGGTAACCGTAGAGTTGGTCTTGTTTCTTATCCTCCTGTTTATCGGGGTCTTTAATGACTACCCGGTATTTCAGATTCCTGCCGCGGCCAGTACGGTAATTCTTATTACCATTTTTGTCATGTTTACCGGCGCATTTTCATACTGGTTCGGAAGCTGGGCAGGTACCGCAGCATTAGTGCTTTTGTTCGTGGTTAATTTCATGGTTCAGCAGAATGTGCTTGAAAAGACGTATAAGGCATATGGCCTGAACTATTCAGTTGAGGAAAAACCGGTTTATTCCGATAAACAAATCCGGAGTATGACTAAGCCGGCAATGTTCAGAAAGGACAGTCTTGAAACGGTTGAAATACTGAACAACTGGAGGGCGAAATTTAATCGTCCCCCAAAAATGATCTTTGTTTGCGTCAGTGGCGGGGGCCAGCGGGCTGCTCTTTGGTCTTATAACGTACTCGATGAAATTGATCATCAGACCAGCGGAAAATTTATGGAGCAGACGATGCTGATCACGGGTGCTTCGGGCGGACTTATTGGCGCTGCATATTTTCGTGAGTTGATCTATCAGCAAAAGATTGGTCAGTTGGAGAACAGGGATGATCCCATGTTTCGTGAACAGCTCGGAAGGGATAACCTCAATGCAGTTATTTTTAGTTTTTTAATGAATGATCTCTTTTCGGGGTGGCGAAAATTTGAGTACGGAGGATACAGATATGCCCGAGACCGGGGTTTTTCCTTTGAGGAACAGCTTAATAAAAATACCGGAAAGCTTTTTGATAAATCGCTCCACGCCTTCAAAGAACCTGAGCAGCAGGCCCTGATTCCAATGATGATTCTGGCGCCGACGATCGTGAATGACGGACGAAAGCTTTACATTTCCCCACAACATATTTCCTATATGGTGAATCCGGTGACGAATAATTATCCGGAAGAAAAAGTTACAGGAATTGAATTCCAGCGGTTTTTTGAAAGCGTGGGGGGTGAAGATCTGCGGTTTTTAAGTGCTCTGCGGATGAATGCCACTTTCCCCTATATCACACCGAACGTAACGTTGCCAAGTGAACCTGCGCTTGAAATTATGGATGCCGGCGTCAATGATAATTTTGGGATTTCGGATGCAGTCCGGTTCATGTTTGTATTCAGGGAGTGGATTGCCCGAAATACCAGTGGAGTGCTGCTTATTTCGATTCGTGATTCCGACAAAAACCCTGAAGTGCTGCCGCGTAATTCTCTTTCACTTTTCGATCGGATCACATTGCCCATCAGTACGATTTACCAGAATTTTGAAAGTATGCAGGATATCACCAATGATACCCAGGTTGAATATGCCAATAGCTGGATGAAGGTGCCTTTCGACCGAATTGATATTCAGTATATTCCGGATGAGTTATCAAAGGAAAACCTTTCCGTTGCAGATAGTCTCAGGATGGAAAATGCCCAACGGGCTTCGTTATCGTGGCGGCTTACCCAGCGTGAAAAGGAGAGCTTGCTGCGAAACCTTCAGACAGAAAAAAACAGAAACGCTTTTCTCCAAATAAGATCAATTGTTCAGGAAGGGCAGGCTAACTAATGATTGTTAGTAAAATCAGGTGATAATCTGTAATTTTGGCGCAATTTTAGAGATACCTGATGAAAGATACCAAACCATACAAGCCTAAAAATAAAATTCGAATTGTCACTGCAGCCAGTTTGTTCGACGGGCATGATGCAGCGATCAATATTATGCGCCGGATCATCCAGGCCACAGGTTGCGAGGTGATACACCTGGGGCACGACAGAAGTGTTGAGGAGGTTGTAAATACAGCCATTCAGGAGGATGCCCAGGCCATCGCTATGACATCCTATCAGGGCGGGCATATGGAATATTTTAAATATATGCACGACCTTCTGAAAGAAAGGGGGGCTGGTCATATTAAGATCTTCGGCGGCGGCGGTGGCGTGATACTTCCGGATGAAATTGCCGAGTTGCATGCCTATGGTATTACACGTATCTATTCACCCGATGACGGGCGGTCACTGGGGCTTCAGGGTATGATCAACGACCTGGTGCAGCAGAGTGATTTTCCTACGGGTATGAATCTGAATGGTGAAGTCTCTCATTTGAAGGAGAAAGATGTACAGGCAATCGCGCATCTGATCTCGGCGGCGGAAAATTTCCCTGAAAAAGCTGAGCCGGAGCTTAAAGAAGTACATCAGATCGCCAGCAAGGTAAAAGTGCCTGTGTTGGGAATCACCGGTACCGGCGGGGCGGGAAAATCTTCGCTTGTTGATGAGCTGGTGAGGCGATTCCTGCTGGATTTTGAAGATAAGAAATTAGCGATCGTTTCAGTGGACCCCTCAAAACGTAAGACAGGAGGCGCGTTGCTTGGCGACCGTATTCGAATGAATGCAATAAATAATGAACGGGTATACATGCGTTCCCTGGCCACACGTCAGTCTAACCTCGCCCTGTCCAGGCATGTGAATGAGGCGATCCAGGTGCTTAAGGCGGCGGCATTTGATCTGATCATCCTGGAAACTTCAGGTATCGGTCAATCGGATACGGAAATCACGGATCATTCAGATGTCTCCCTTTATGTGATGACCCCGGAATATGGTGCGGCAACACAGCTTGAGAAGATCGACATGCTGGATTTTGCAGATGTTATTGCCATCAATAAATTCGATAAGCGAGGTGCACTGGATGCGTTGCGGGATGTGAAGAAACAGTACAAGCGCAATCATAACCTGTGGGATGCTAACGATGAGGATCTCCCCGTTTATGGCACTATTGCCTCCCAGTTTAATGACCCCGGAATGAATCAGCTTTATATGAAGCTGATGGATGTTATTTCAGAAAGGACCGAAGCACCGTTGAAATCCAATTTTGAGCGAAGCGGTGAGATGTCTGAAAAAATATGGGTCATTCCACCGAAACGAACCCGATACCTTAGTGAAATCGCCGAGAGCAATCGTTCCTATGACGAATGGGTTGAGCATCAGTCTGCACTGGCGCAAAAACTTTACGGACTGCATGTATCCATTAAGTTGCTGGAAGAAAATGACGGTGATCCGGAATTGCTGAAATCCCTGCGCGGGACCTATGATAAGTTTGCGTTGGATTTCGATAAACGCAATGATCAGCTCCTGAAAGAGTTTCCGGGTAAAGTGAAGAAATATAAGGATGATGTGTACACTTTCCAGGTGCGGGATAGGGAGATTTCGATTAAAACGCATTCAGAATCTTTGTCCCATCTTCAAATACCGAAGGTGGCGCTGCCGAGATATGAAGCCTGGGGCGACCTGTTAAAATGGTTATTGCAGGAAAATGTCCCGGGGGAATTTCCATATACGGCTGGTATCTATCCCTTCAAACGCGAAGGTGAAGATCCTACGCGCATGTTCGCTGGTGAAGGCGGACCGGAACGAACCAACCGGAGATTTCATTATGTAAGTCTGGATATGCCGGCAAAGCGGCTTTCCACTGCGTTTGATTCGGTAACGCTGTACGGTAACGATCCTGATTACCGTCCGGATATCTATGGGAAAATCGGGAATTCAGGCGTATCCATATGCTGTCTAGATGATGCCAAGAAGTTGTATTCAGGCTTCAACCTTGCTGATCCCGGCACTTCGGTTTCGATGACCATCAATGGTCCGGCCCCGATGCTGTTGGCATATTTCATGAATGCAGCCATTGATCAGCAATGTGAACTCTACATTCAGGAGAATGGTTTGGAAGAGGAAGTTGAAGCGAAGATTAAGGCCATTTATAAGGGCAAGGAGAGACCTGCCTACCAGGGGGATCTTCCTGAAGGAAATGATGGTCTCGGACTCATGCTCCTTGGCGTAACCGGGGATCAGGTTTTACCCGCTGATATATATGAGAAGATCAAAAAAGAGACGCTTAGTGCTGTGCGGGGGACTGTTCAGGCGGATATTCTTAAAGAGGATCAGGCGCAAAACACGTGCATTTTCTCCACAGAGTTTGCGTTGCGCCTGATGGGCGATGTGCAGGAATATTTTATTGAAAATAATGTTCGAAATTTCTACAGTGTATCCATATCGGGCTATCACATTGCCGAGGCAGGTGCAAATCCGATCACGCAGCTGGCCTTCACGCTTGCCAATGGGTTTACATATGTTGAGTACTACCTCAGCAGAGGAATGGATATTAATAAATTCGCCCCGAATCTTTCATTTTTCTTTTCCAACGGGATCGACCCGGAATACGCTGTAATCGGCCGGGTAGCACGTAGGATATGGGCGAAGGCTATGAGGGATAAATATGGCGCGAACGCGCGATCGCAGATGCTGAAATATCATATTCAGACTTCAGGCCGGTCCCTTCATGCCCAGGAAATTGATTTTAATGATATTCGAACTACCCTCCAGGCTTTATATGCCATCTATGATAATTGTAATTCCCTTCATACCAATGCGTATGATGAGGCGATTACCACCCCTACAGAGGAGTCAGTGCGCAGGGCAATGGCCATTCAGCTGATTATAAATAAGGAGCTGGGCCTGGCGAAGAATGAAAATCCACTGCAGGGGTCATTTGTTATTGAAGAACTTACCGATCTGGTAGAAGAAGCTGTACTGCTCGAGTTCGACAGAATTACCGAACGCGGTGGAGTATTAGGAGCCATGGAAACCATGTATCAGCGCAGCAAGATCCAGGAAGAAAGTCTGTATTATGAAACACTGAAGCACAACGGGGATTATCCCATCATTGGTGTAAATACTTTCTTAAGCTCGAAGGGTTCGCCAACTATTATTCCAGGCGAAGTGATCCGTGCGACAAGGGAGGAAAAGGAGTACCAGATTTCCATGCTCAGAAACTTGCACGATCATCATCGGGATAATATCGGAAAGGCACTGAAACATGTTCAGGAATCAGCCATTCAGAATAAAAATATTTTTTCTGAATTAATGGAAGCCGCAAAAATCTGTTCGTTGGGCCAGATCACGCATTCTCTGTTCGAGGTGGGCGGCCAGTATCGACGGAATATGTAATCAGGAATTTTGATTGATGGCAAGTTGCAGGTGAGCCAGATGGTGCCTGCAATGCCAGCTGTATTGTGCCGTGGCTTCATCCAGCGTAAAGATGCTGTGCGCGTGTTCCGGATGAATATACGTACGTGAGAACTCTGCTTCGGTCATATTTTCAAGCAGTGCAGTCCATCGTTTATGGAGCCCTTCCAGAAGGCGGACAGACCACCAGATATCTACTTTCTGTGTATCGTATAGTTCTGCCCATGCTGATTGTCGGTATGGAAGAATAGTTGGCTGATCTTCGGTAAGAGCAAGTTTGAATCGTATTACTGCATTCATATGACTATCGGCGCAATGATGAATGAGCTGCTGGATTGTCCACCCACCGGGACGATAGGTATAATGCAATCCTTCGGGCTGCAGTGGCTCTATCAGGTTTTTGATTTGCTCGGGAAAATTACGGATATCTTCAATGCGTTCAGCTCTGGGACGGTTGGTTTCCCTGATACTGAACGGTCCGATCGGGAATTTTAATGGATCCATGGTGGAAATATTCGTGGCTGTAAATATGGGGCAAAAACATGATCGACGGATCACGCTTTTAAATCGTCATCTAAAATGGTAATTTCACACGAATGCTGCGAATTTTAGTCCTTTTATTTTTCATTTCGGCTGCTGCACTCGGACAGGACGGACAGCCTCTTGCATACCTGGAGGAGATCAATGACGCCTATGAGCCCGTGTTAAAACAGCAGTGGGAATTTGCCCGTGCTCTTGCGCAGGGACAGCCTGCAGATCTTATTGACAAGCAGAGAACATCACTCCTGGGGGAAATCCGTGAAGCACGAAATGAGATTCGCAGGATGCCACCGCATCGGGGAAATTCTGCACTACGTGATTCGGTTGTGAGATTCCTTGATATAAGCTATGATGTGGTCCGCGAGGATTATGCCCGGATTGTTGATATGGAACGTATTTCCAGGGATAGTTATGACAAGATGGAAACCTACCTTCGTGCACAGGAAGAGGCGTACGTCCGAATGAGTGCCGCTGCTCGGGCAATGAAGAAGTCGGAGGAGGAATTCGCCAAAAAGTTCGGGATCCGGCTTGTTAATTCTGATGACAAGTTTGCACAGAAGTTGAAGGAGTTAAACGATACCTTTGGTTATTACAACCGTATATATCTCACCTTTTTCAATGCCTATCAGCAGGAACTTCAGATGTTCAGGGCTGTTGAAAAGCAAGAGGCAGATGCCATCAATGCTGAACGAAGAACGCTTGAAGCCATGGCCCAAACTGGGCTTGAAAGTCTCGAGCGGGCAGGCGCATACAAGGGTGACAGAACACTTAAGTCGGCCGCTGCAGAAAACCTGCGATTTTACCAGGACGAGGCAAGTGTAAGGCTTCAGCCGATGGTAGATTATTACCTTTCCCTGAAGGAACTGAAAACCCTCAAAGGAAAACTGGATTCCGAATCATCCGCTGATCAGCGCAAAATTCTTACAGATCGTTATAATGAGCTTGTGAGGGGCATAAATGATTCGGCCAGAAACCTGGATGAGCTTAGTGAACAACTCAACGACGAACGCGCGATGCACCTGGATAAGTGGAACAGGGTGTCTGAATCATTCCTTAGAAAATTTATTGAGTAGGAGAATTCAACATCTTCCTGATAGGCAATTTTTCCACTGATATCTATTTGAACTTTTCCTATATTTGTCCAGCCATGCAGCGCAAACTAATATTAGATAGCCCGCTTCTGGATATAACCATCAACCGGTTATGTCAGCAACTGATTGAAAATCACGGTAATTTTAATGATTCGGTCATTTTGGGTCTTCAGCCTCGCGGAGTTTATCTGGCTGAGTTGGTGCATCATACGCTTGAAAAGGAAACAAATAACAAAATCCCCCTCGGGTATCTCGACACAACGTTTCACAGGGATGATTTTCGCAGGAGAGATACCCCGGCGAAAGCAAATGCAACCAGGGTTTCCTTCATCATCGAGGATAAAAATGTGGTACTAATCGATGATGTCCTTTTTACAGGTCGCTCGGTGAGGGCAGCCCTTGATGCCATGATTGCCTTCGGCCGGCCGCGAAAAGTCGAGTTGCTCGTTTTAATAAATCGTAAATATACCCGTGAACTTCCTATTGAGGCAGACTATATCGGGCGGAGCGTGAATACCATGGAATCACAACGTGTTCTGGTGGAATGGAAGACACAAGGTCATAAAACAAACAAAATCTGGTTGATCAATAAGGAATTGAAATAAAATGTCGCAACTGAGTCAGAAGCATTTACTGGGAATCAAGGATATCACAAAAGCGGATATGGATTTGATTTTCCAGACGGCAAAAAGTTTCAAGGAAGTCATCAACCGGCCCATCAAGAAAGTTCCATCACTCAGAGACATTACAATCGCCAATGTCTTTTTCGAAAACAGCACCCGTACCCGGCTTTCTTTTGAACTTGCTGAAAAACGATTGTCGGCGGATGTAATAAACTTCTCATCTTCCAGCAGTTCGGTGAAAAAGGGAGAGACACTCCTGGACACAGTGAACAACATTCTGGCAATGAAGGTGGATATGGTGGTCATGCGCCACAGTAGTCCGGGCGCACCTCATTTTCTGGCCAAGCATATCGACGCTAATATTGTAAATGCCGGAGATGGCACACATGAACATCCTACCCAGGCACTCCTCGATACATTCTCGATCCTGGAAAAATACGGAACCCTCGATAATCTCAAAGTAGCGATCATTGGAGACATTCTTCATTCACGAGTGGCGATATCAAATATTTTTGCTCTAAAAAAGATGGGGGCTCAGGTAATGGTATGCGGACCGAATACGCTGCTTCCCAAATATATTGCAGAACTGGGGGTTCGCGTTGAACTTGATGTGAAAAAGGCCCTGCAATGGTGTGATGTGGCCAATGTCCTGCGCATTCAGTTGGAGCGTCAGCAAATTAAATATTTCCCTTCACTGAGGGAGTATAGCCTGTATTACGGTATTAATAAGAGACTTCTGAGTGAAATTGATCATCAAATTACCATCATGCACCCAGGACCAATCAATCGGGGAGTCGAACTAAACAGCGATGTGGCCGATTCGGATCATAGCATAATTCTTGAACAGGTTGAAAACGGAGTGGCGGTACGAATGGCCGTTCTCTATTTACTCGCAGGCAAACAGGGATAAAGCGAATCCCTGAAATGCACGTATTTCTTGCTACTTTTGTTAATGAAATAAATACCTTCCATGTACTACAATTCAATCATCGAAACCATTGGTAACACTCCAATTGTCAGGCTCAATAATGTGAACCGGGGGATCAGGGGTACCATTCTTGTGAAAGTTGAATATTTTAACCCGGGAAATTCCATGAAAGACCGGATGGCGTTAAAAATGATCGAAGACGCTGAAAAAGACGGCCGGTTGAAGCCGGGAGGAACCATCATTGAAGGTACTTCCGGAAATACGGGAATGGGTCTTGCGCTAACGGCCATTGCCAAGGGTTACAAGTGTATTTTTACTCTTGCCGATAAACAATCACAGGAGAAAATAGACATTCTTCGTGCCGTAGGTGCAGAGGTAATCGTCTGCCCGACAAACGTGGCGTCAGATGATCCTAGGTCCTATTATTCAGTTGCAAGGAAGTTGAACCAGGATATCCCCAACTCTTTCTATCCGAACCAGTACGATAATCTTTCAAATACCCTTGCACACTACGAAACCACAGGTCCTGAGATCTGGCAGCAAACCGAAGGTAAAATCACGCATTATGCCGCAGGGGTTGGAACGGGAGGATCCATGTGTGGAACGGCGAAGTATCTGAAGGAGCAAAATCCGGATGTGGTATCTGTGGGGATCGATACCTATGGTTCGGTATTCAAGAAATATAAGGAAACAGGAGTATTCGATGAGAATGAAATCTATCCCTACCTTACCGAAGGGATCGGCGAAGATATATTACCCAAGAATGTTGATTTTGATCTGATCGATCACTTCATAAAGGTGACGGATAAGGACGGCGCCATAATGACGCGGAGACTGGCCCGCGAGGAGGGATTATTTGTTGGCTGGTCCTGCGGATCTGCTGTGCACGGTGCATTGGAATATGCGCGGGAACATTTGTCAGACGATGACATGATGGTCATTATTTTACCTGATCATGGAACACGTTACCTGGGTAAGATCTACAACGACAACTGGATGAAGGATCATGGGTTTTATGAAGCCCGGGATTTTGCCACTGCCAAGGATATCATTACCGGAAAGAATGGACGGGACCAGTTATTTACCGTTTCCAGGGAAACGCGAGTGGGCGATGTGATCAGAATGTTAAATTCCAACGGTATAGACCAGGTGCCGGTGGTGGATGGAGATCATTTTGTCGGGAGTATAACCACAGGGAAAATTCTGGAAACACTTGTTGAAAGACCTGAATGCAAGGATGAACCGGTTGATAATATCATGGATGATCCGATGCCATTCGTGGCGATGGATAATACCCTGGATGTGTTGTCATCGATGATGAATAAAAATACGAAGGCAGTGCTCGTGCGGGATAATAATGATGAGGTTCATATTGTTACCCAACATGATTTGCTGGCTGCCATTACCTCATAATCTGGCATGGTCATTGCTAAATTAATGCTGGTTGATAACATGTTTAAGTAAGTTTTGGGAGAGCCCCGGTCGCATGACCGGGGTTTTTTTGTTCGGATTTAGAATTTACAACAACCCTTGTGTGTTGAACGACTTAATAATCCGTAATTTTCTAATTCGAAAAATGCGAGTGTCATGTTGAGAATTCTGTTTCCATATATTTTTATTTTACTCTTGGTTTCAGGTTGTGGTGAAAATTCAGCCACGACAATAGAAACTGTAGATCCGTTGCCTTCCTGGCAGGGTGACTCCAGGGATGCCTTAATTGAATTTGTAGAGTCGGTGACGAATGAAGGCGGGGCGAATTATGTGCCGCCCGCAGACCGTATTGCGACCTTCGATAATGATGGCACACTGTGGGCAGAGCAACCGGTATATTTTCAGCTTATTTTCGCTTTCGACCGCGTAAAACAATTGGCAGACCAGCATCCTGAATGGCAGGGTGATTCGTTGATGTCTGCCGCCATTCGCGGAGACGTCAAGACGGTTTCCGGATTTGGAATGGGAGGATTACTAAAGATTGTTGCTGCGTCGCATGCAGGAATGACCACAACAGAATTTGAAGGAATTGTGACCGAATGGATAGAGACAGCCCGACATCCGGTTTCGGGCAGAAAATATACCGAGATGGTTTATCAGCCAATGCTGGAATTGCTGGCCTATCTTAGAGCCAATGATTTTAAGACATTCATCGTTTCCGGTGGGGGTATAGAGTTCATGCGCCCCTGGGCCGAGGCCGTTTATGGTATACCGCCTGAACAGGTTATGGGAAGCAGTATCAAGGTGGAATGGGAAGAATCCGGGGATAGCTTTGTTCTAAGGCGGCTTCCTGAACTGAATTTCATTGACGATAAGGAAGGTAAGCCGGTCGGGATTCATTATTTCATTGGAAAAAGACCGTTGGCCGCCTTCGGAAATTCAGATGGAGATCTTCAAATGCTTCAGTGGACCGACGGCCGTGAAGGTCCTTCATTCCAGATGTATATACATCACACCGATGCGGAAAGGGAATGGGCATATGATCGCGATTCACACATCGGCGGATTAGATAAGGGTCTCGACATTGCAGCTGAAAAAGGTTGGGTTGTGGTCGATATGAAAAATGACTGGAAAACCATTTATCCCCCTGCTTCAGAGTAATTTCTATTCCTTTCGTTTCGCGGCAAATACGCCATTGGGCTGTGTAAATACAGCTTCTGTTATTTTGCCGGAGTCATTGGCGGTAAACTTCACCTTGAACCCGTCCAGTCCTTTGATCGCAAAGGAATCATCACCCGTGGGAATCAGTGTATATTCCGGCTGGTTTGGAACAATGAGGTGTAATTCATCATCTTTCGTAAAGAACCTGGCGACCATACCGCCCAATTCATATTCCCCTGTATATTTTTGAAGTTCTCCCTCGGTGATATCAACGGCTTCGATGGCGCGTTTGAACAGGATAGGGTCCAGTGTAGGTTCGATGTTTAACGTAAATCCCGAAATATCCCCGCTTGCATCTGTTTGATAAACTACGCGAAGCAGACTGGAAGTGGTATCAACGCCATACTTATTTATAAAGTGTGGTTCGAATACATCGTAATGATAATGCTCCAGCCAGAGTGAGGCATCATTAGAGTTGGCAAAGAGTGAATCATTCCTAAAGGTCACCCTGATTTTTCCTGCTGCAGGATTCTCAAAACTCCCGGTATAATCTGTTATGGGATGAGAAAGTTGCGTATTTTCCTTACGATTAGAACTGGTGGATTTCACTGTTTCCTGTTGGGCAGCTATTTGCTCATCACGCTGTTTCTTCAGTCGGTCGCTCCAGTTAATCTTATTCAAACCCAGCATTCGGTCTGCAACCAGGTTTCGTACGATACCGGGAATGGGCGATCCATTTTGATTGGTAAGTACGACAATCCCTAAACTGTCGGAAGGAAAGAATGACGTGCTGGCTGAAAAGCCATCTATGTTGCCGCCATGCTCTACACGGTAATGGCCCCGGTACGATGAAAGGAACCAGCCATACCCATAATTGGCCAGAAAGGCATCCGGAAGCTCTGCCGAAGGTAATCCGGCCGTAACGACCATTTGGGAACTCATCGCCTCCTGTGCATAATCGGCCGGGATGATTTCTTTACCGTTGAATTTGCCACCGTTGATCCAGACTTTCAGCCATGCTGTCATTTCATTCACGCTGCTGTTAATGCTTCCTGCGGGTGCCATCCCCCGGATTTCATAATAATCCATGGAGCGAATGACTTCATCATTTTTCAATTCATATCCGGTAGCATAATCTGCACGGCTGGTCATTTCCTTAATATCCACTGCCGCAGTATTCATCCCGAGCGGTTTGAAAAATCGTTCACGGATGTTATCCTCCCATGACTTTCCTGTGACTTCTTCTGCAATTACCCCCTGGGCAAGGAACATAAAGTTATTGTATTGCCATTGTTCCCGTACACCGAATGTTGGCTCCTGAAACTCAATTCGGGCCATGAGGCTGTCCCGGTTGTCAGTCGGAAAGAAATACCAGGAATAGTCATGCCGTGGAAGTCCGGTGCGGTGACACATCAGATCCCGAATTGTGATCTGGTCATTCATTTCATTATTGTAGAATTTAAGTCCGTCGATATACTTTCCAGGAGGGTCATCGAACGTTAGCTCCGTTTCACTGCGAAGAATGCCTAACAGTGCCGAAGTAAATGATTTACTGCAGGATCCGATCGCAAAGAGGGTGTTCGCCGTAACAGGGAGTCCCTTCTCTATATCCCGTTGGCCGAATCCGTTGGAATAGATTACCTCATTCCCTTCCACAACCGCGACGGCAAAACCCGGGGCCTTCCAGTTCCCGAGCAATTCATTGAGTTCTTTTTCAATGCCTTTTAAGCGTTTGTCGGTTGCCTGAGTAAAAGCGATTGACGGGATTAAAAACAGCAGTAACAGTAGTCGGACAGATTTCATTTTTTAGCAGTTGGATATGCCTATAAGGTACTAAAAAAGTATAAATGCCCCTAGCATTCGTGCATGATGAATTTGTTTAATCCAGTTTTACTTTTTCTCTTTTTGGATATGATGCAAACTCAGGTCATTTTCCATAAAGGAAAAAATTATCTCTTAATTGCGTTGCTTACCAGGGAGATGACAAATAAGATGAGAAAGACGAAGAAGAGAACTTTAGCAATGCCTGCAGCACTGGCTGCGATGTTTCCGAAACCAAAAACAGCAGCGATCAGGGCAATTATCAGGAATATGACTGACCAGCGTAACATGATAATAATATACAAAATCGGCGGAATAAAGTAAACTTACCGACTTAGTTGATCGGTAAATTCGATTTCTTTTGAAGCTTTTTTATCGCATAGTTCAGGGCGTCTTTCTGAATTTTGGCATTTGACCTGTTGATGATCATTTGATTCACGTCGTCATCAAAATCAGATTCAGAAGGGGTAACTTCCCAAGCGGTCATTCTGTGGTGGTAGATCATTTCACCATCGGGTACCGTAAATACCATCAGTTCAACACGTGCAGAATTTTCGGTATTATCCTCTCCGTCTGCACCGATGGAAAATCCCCCACCTTCCGATTCATTCCCCTCCAGGTTAAGCTGAAGCACGTAACGGAATCTTTTATCACAAAGAGTGGAGAGCATTTTACCGTCAGAGGCATCGATATCAGCGGGTGCCAGTCCATTTGCTATTGCCGCCGTGATGAACATAACAGAATCACCGATTCGTTTTTCCGTCAGCTTTAAGATCTGTTCGGTTAGTTCGATCCGGCTTTCCTGTGATACATTTGTTGCAAGGGCATTGATCAACCAGCTGGTTGATTTGAAGGTAACCTTATTAGGGGTGAGATATTTATCCTCGTAAGTGGTTGAGGAAGATTGTACCTGGGTAATGCTGCTGCACCGTTCAAGGTTAAACAATACGATCAGAAGGATTACGGTGATACAAAGACGGTTCACGATGATTATACCAGTATAATTTTTTTTCGTGGACCGACTTCAAATTCCGATGGCGGTCCGAAATGCCGCCCGATAAAATCATCCATTTCACCCAATGTTTTATCTGACAGGAGATTCGCCAGTTTGTCCAATACCATATGACTGATCATATAGGGCATTGCCGGCAGCAGCAGACGGTCATAAATGCACTGTGCGTAGATCTGATATTCAGCGGTTTCTTCCCTCGACGCCCCGGTGATCAGACATTCATCGATCCATTTCTCCGGTTCATCGGGAAAATCTTCGATAAGCTCATTCCGCCGCTTCTGATTCATATTCTTTTCCAGGAACTGGCCGATTTTCTGCATCGATTCCAGTGACATTTTCTGACGCATTTGATCTGCACAGTTGATACAAATGGCATATTCAAAGATCACATCATATCCCCTGAGGCCTTCATATTTCTTGATTGCTTTTTCAATAAAATACGGAATTTCCTTGTCCAATAAATACCGGTCACATTCTATGCATCGGTCAAAAAGTGTTCCGGTTGCATAGGACTGAAAAATTTCAGGGATCGGTTTTGCGGAAAATCGCAGTTCCTCTTCGTTCATTTCGTCGAAATAAAAGGTCCGTTTTTAACCCAACTGACCAGGGAATTTACCTGATCCTGGGTAAGTCGTGCTTCTTCGTGTGTCCAGGTGTAGCTGTCAAGGGGCATTTCTCCTTCACCTACTTCTTCCATGAGCTCTTCAAGCTTGTGGTTTTGACGTTTTGTTTCATAGTTGCCCCATTCCGAAAAATTCAAATGCTTCCGACCGTCATTGATATGATCTTTCAGCCAGAATTTCACAGGGGCGATATTGGAATACCACGGGTAAACCGTCTCATAGGAATGGCAGTCATAGCATGCCTGTTTAAGTATAATGCTAACTTCCTGCGGCGGATTGGTCATTGCAATAAAGTCTTTCGATGCTTCAACTTCAGGCACATCTGTATCAATTGGAATAAACTGAATAACGATGAGTGCCACCAAAAGGACTAATAAAATTTTTCGTATCATCTTGGTTGGTGATTCAATTGTCATTAATAACCGAATATAGTAACTTTTGCATCCATTTAGAATACTTCGTTTCCCATGAATACAGAATTAAAAGAAATAAACAAACTGATGGTCGCCAACCGGGGTGAGATCGCCATACGTATTTTACGTGCGGCATCTGAACTCAGAATCCGCACTGTCACCATCTTTACTTTTGAAGACAGGTACTCCCTCCATCGATATAAAGCCGATGAGGCGTACCAGATCGGGGCTGATAATGATCCGCTCAAACCCTACCTCGATATTGAGGAGATTATTTCTCTAGCGAAACGAAATAATGTGGATGCGATTCACCCGGGATATGGTTTTTTGTCGGAAAATGTGAAACTGGCAAGGCGTTGTCGTGAGGAAGGCATCATTTTCGTTGGACCTGAACCGGAGGTAATGGAACGTCTCGGGGATAAGGTTGAAGCCAAGAAAATTGCGCGCGCGGCTGAAGTCCCGGTTATTGAGGATAGTGATGAATCACTTACCTCCGTTGAAATTGCGAAGAAGGAAGCAGACCGCATTGGTTTTCCCGTTGTGGTTAAGGCTGCATCAGGCGGAGGAGGTCGGGGTATGCGTGTGGTACGAAAACGTGAAGATCTTGCCAATGCCTATGAAGAGGCCCGTAATGAAGCACTGAAGGCATTCGGTGATGACACAGTATTCCTGGAGAAATTTATTGATCAGCCCAAGCACATAGAAGTGCAGATCATGGCTGACAATTACGGTAATACTGTACACCTGTTCGAACGGGATTGCTCGGTACAGCGCCGTTTTCAGAAGGTCGTGGAGATTGCACCAAGTGTCACCTTGCAACAGGAAACCAGGGATAAGCTTTATGAATATGCCCTTAAAATAGCCCGGAGTGTATCCTACAATAATGTCGGAACTGTGGAGTTTCTGGTCGATCTCGAGGAAAATGTATATTTCATCGAGGTAAATCCCCGTGTTCAGGTAGAGCATACCATTACAGAAGAAATTACCGGGGTGGATATCGTTCGCAGTCAGATCCTGATTGCACGCGGCTTCGAACTTTCAGACCGACGTATTTTCCTGCGTACTCAGGATGATGTGAAGTGTAATGGATTCGCCATACAATGCCGGATTACGACGGAGGATCCTTCCAATAACTTTCAGCCTGATTACGGAACCATCATTGCCTATCGTAGTGCAAGTGGTTTTGGTATACGACTCGATGCCGGCAATTGCTATGCAGGCGTTACTATTTCCCCATTTTTTGATTCATTGCTTGTAAAGGTTTCGTCCTGGGGGCGCACGCTCAAGGGAGCATCAGAGCGCTTGAATCGTGCGTTAAGCGAATTCCGGATACGCGGGGTAAATACCAATATCGGATTCCTGGAAAATGTAATCAATCACCCGGTATTCTATCGGGGGGAGGCAACCGTAAACTTCATCAATGACCATCCGGAGCTGTTTGATATGCCCAGGAGGCTGAACCGGGGTACGCGGTTGTTAAATTACATCGGCCATATGTCGGTGAATGGGAATCCGAACATTAAGAAAGTTGACAAATCGAAAAAATTCCGGGAGCCGAAAGTGCCCGTGTATGATCGTCTGGGGGATTATCCTAAAGGAAGCAGGGACCGGCTTCATGAGCTCGGAAGGGAAGGCTTTGTAAATTGGCTCCGTGAGGAGAAGAAGATTCAATTCACAGACACAACATTTCGCGACGCGCATCAGTCCCTGTTGGCAACAAGGATGCGAACGATCGATATGCTGAAAGTAGCGGAGAGTTATGCCAAGAATCATCCGGAGGTCTTTAGTGTTGAAATGTGGGGTGGTGCTACCTTTGATGTCTGTATGCGATTTCTCCACGAAAACCCATGGGATCGGCTGAAATTGTTGAGGGAAGCAATGCCCAATATTCTCTTTCAAATGTTATTGCGCGGATCCAATGCGGTTGGATACAAGGCATATCCCGACAACCTGATTGAGAAATTTATCGAGAAATCTGCCGAAAATGGAATTGATATTTTCAGAATCTTCGATTCGTTGAACTGGATTGAAGCCATGAAGGTAAGTATACGGACTGTACGTGAACGAACCGATTCGCTGGCGGAGGCATGCATTTGCTATACAGGTGATGTAACTCACACCGATACCAAATATAATCTTCAGTATTACCTGGATATGGCGAAACAGCTGGAGGATGAGGGGGCGCACATCCTGGCGATTAAGGATATGGCGGGATTGCTGAAGCCTTCCGGAGCTGCCTTACTGATACCAGCATTAAAAAAGGCTGTTGATATTCCGATCCACCTTCATACCCATGATACATCTTCAATACAGGCCGCGACCTATCTGGAAGCTATTGCGGGAGGCGTGGATGTGGTTGACGTAGCGATTTCCTCCATGTCGGGACTTACTTCACAGCCAAACTTCAATTCTCTTCTGGCGGCGATGGAAGGCAATGAAAGGGAACAGAAAATGGATCTTCATTCGCTTAATAATTTTGCCGTCTACTGGGAAGATGTGCGGGAGTTGTATTATCCTTTTGAATCCGGTTTAAAAGCCGGAACTGCCGAAGTCTATGATCATGAGATTCCAGGCGGACAGTACAGCAACCTCAGGCCACAGGCAGCATCTCTCGGACTTGAGGATAAATTTGAGCTGGTTAAAAAGAATTATGCGGCTGTCAATAAGTTATTCGGAGACCTGGTCAAGGTGACCCCCTCATCTAAGGTGGTGGGAGACATGGCCCTGTTTATGACTGCGAATAATCTTACCGTAGAGGATGTACTGGAGCGCGGCCATACATTATCATTTCCGGAGTCGGTTCACAGTTTGTTCAAAGGAGAGCTTGGTCAGCCGTTTGGCGGTTTCCCCGGGAAGATTTCGGAGATCATCCTGAAGGGTGATAAGCCTTTTACAGACCGTCCGAATAAACACCTGGAACCCATAGATTTCACTAAGGAGTTCAAGGCATTCCAGAAGGAGTTTGATGAATACTGCGATGAGCTGGATTTCCTGTCATATAGCTTGTATCCCAAGGTTTTTACTGATTTCTATCATGCATGGCAGGAGTATGGTGAAATATGGAGACTGCCTACCAAGGCGTTCTTCTACGGACTGGATGACAGTGAGGAGATCTTCGTGGAAATAGGCAAGGGTAAGGCGATCATTATTAAAAAATTGTACACAACTCCTACCGATGAGAAGGGTATCAGTAAGGTGTATTTTGAAATGAACGGACAAACCCGAGTGCTGGAAGTGAAGGATATTCATTTTAAATCCGACAGGCCGGCACACCTGAAGGTGAGCAGTGATTTACATGTAGGTTCGCCCCTGATGGGTAGAATTGCAGAAGTAAAGGTGAAGGAAGGGCAAAATATCTCTGAAAGTGATCCGCTGTTCGTTATTGAAGCTATGAAAATGGAATCTACTGTTAGCGCTCCCCGGGATGGGAAAGTGAAAAGGATTTACATTCAGGCCGGAGAAATGGTCGAACAGGATGATCTGGTCATTGAGCTTGAGTGACCTGGAGGTCTTCTCCGGTCAGCATCCTGTACATGGTTGCATAGGTATGTGATCTCAAAGCTGCCGGTGTTTCAAAATCTTCCGGGGATATGGGTGATTCAAAGATTACCTTTATTCTTCCTGGGCGCACGCGCAGGGTTCCGGGTGGCATGAGATTTCCGGCATTCACAATCACAATGGGTACTACAGGCGTGGCCGTTTGAAATGAAGTTCGAAAAGCCCCGTCATAAAATGGCTGCAACGGCTGGTCGGTCCTGTTTTGTGTTCCCTCAGGGAAGATAAGGATCGATATGCCATGGCTCAGGATTTTTTTCAAAAGATTAAGGCTGGCTTTTCGGCTTTCCGGACTCGAGCGATCCACAACGATGGTAGCCGCCGCGACAATCCATCCGAAAATGGGTATTTTCTTTAATTCCTTTTTTGCCAATGGCCTGAATTGAGACACAATGCCCAGGCTGATTCCGGGTGCATCCAGAAACGATGTGTGATTGGAAACAAATATGTATGAATTCTTCCAGTTGACTTTTTCGCGGCCCGAGACATCATATCGGATGAAGGTGAGCATGCTGAAAATCCATGACCAGACCTTGAGTGCTCCGTAGGTAATGAATCCCAGCTTTTCACTGATCATTACCGGAAAAAGAATGAATGGCAGCAGGATGATCATGAAGACGGTAAAAACTAAAATCACCCATCCAGTATAAAGGCCACCCACGATATTTCGTAACATCATGCGGACAAATTACATACAAAAAATCGGTTTGTAAAAATCCAATTAATGCAGTAGTTTGGCTGAATTAAATTAATTATTTAACTCTTTGCTTGCATACACCTGTCCGGAAGGGCAGGTGTTTTTTTTAATCCCCGGGCTGTTCGTTAAATTTTTTAAGGCAATCTGATACCAGGAGTGCGATATCATATTCAGTGGCCGAGTAGATATAAGCTTCATCGATCTTGCAGAAATTCATGAATTCCTCAACCTCGTCCTCGGGCAGGCCGGTCAGTTGCATTACGACCTGTTCATTGTATTTCGCTTTCAGGATTTTTGTATAATCGTAGGTGGCAATGTCCTTCTCCAGTTTCCTGGAAGCTTTGGCCTCCCGGCTGAATTTGTTATGGAAAAACGAAAAAGGACCTCCAATCTGAAATACCGGATTTTCAGTCATCGGACCCGTACGGACACCCGGGATTTGTAAAGCCACGTTTTGATTATCATCCGGAACCTCAAGTTCAATGAGCGCCTGTTTGAGACTTTCCTCGTCGCGATAAGCGAAAATATTAACTGGCTTAAGGACCTGAGTGGAGGTATTTAGTTCAATTACAATTCGAAGTCGCCGGCTGTTCTGATCAGGATTTAGTGTGAAAGCATATGTTTCATAGCCGATGGCGGAAAACAGAATTGTATCGGAGGGCATCATTTTCATCCAGAACCTTCCTTCTGTATTACTCACCGTTCCCAGTCCGGAATTCGGATTCATGATGTGGACGTAGGGTACAGGATCTTTGGTATCGGATTCACGTATTTCACCCTCAATTTCTATGAATGGTAAGTTGGTCTGACCAAAAACAGCTGCCTTACATGCAATAAGGCAGAATAAAATCGTGAAAATACGCAATGGCATATGTAATGGTACGCAATTTTTGCCATTTGGATACAAAATCTTACAACTGTTTTGCCTGAACACCTTCTCAGCGTTTTTGCAACGGGCTGGTTCGTACATTTAATATGAACCAGTTTGTTAAACTCATGAAGAAGATCATTCTACTCTTACTTATTACAGTTGGAAATGTCTTTTTAGCTGTATCTCAGCCGTTTGGCGAGAATATGGAGCTAGTGAACCTGGGCAGAAAAGTGAATACAGGCTATCATGAAGCCGGTCCGGTTATATCACCGGATGGACGTACTTTATACTTTTTTGTGCATAATCATCCCGAAAACAACTATGGTAAAGAGGGTAGTCAGGATGTATGGTTTGTTCAAAAAGACGACGAAGGACAGTGGGGTGAGGCTAAACACCTTGATAAACCATTCAATATTCATCGCTCAAATCAGGTCTTTGGAATGCTCGAAGGAGGAAGTGTCCTCTTTATTCGTGGTGGTTCACGCAAAAACAATAAGGGATTCTCATTTATCCGAAAGAATGGCGATGGCTGGTCGGAGCCCCAGGAGGTAGAAGTCGATCAGTTTAAGCAAATGAATAAGGGGAAATTTTACGGTGCGACAATTTCAGCCAGCGGGGAGTTTCTGATACTTTACTTCAGCGAACGTGAGAATAGTAATTTCAGTGATCTGTACATAAGTAAACGCAAGGACAATGGTGATTATGGCGTACCTGTGAAGCTGAATGGACTGAATACCGGTCGTGATGAATTTGCTCCCTACCTTGCGCCGGATGATAAGACACTTTATTTTTCAAGTGGTCGTAAAGATGTTGGAATTGGAAGTGCGGATATTTATATGACGCGCCGTCTTGATGATACCTGGATGAAATGGTCTGAACCGGAAAACGTTGGAAGGCCTGTGAACACGCGTGCATTCGATGCATATCTGTGTGTTGATAAAGACATGAATGTTTTCGTTACACAGTCTGGCCGCACTATCGATGGCGGTAATCTTGACATTTTTACCCTCAAGCCACGTGAAATCAATATTCGTCTGATGGGAATGCTGGTCGATGAGGAGAACCGCCAGTCAATCGATGGAGAAATACGTATTGTGAGCCAGCATAATGAAGCAGATACTCTCTGGATTTCCGATGGAAAAGGTTCGTATGAAACCATGATCAATGCACAAACCAGCTACCAGTTTGAGGTAATTGCAGATGGCTATGAGCCACTGGAAGCTTCACTTACAGTGGGCGAGGTTTTGTCTGACTCCACAATTGTTCGTGATTTTGCCCTGAAGGCTAATGAACGAGCAGTAATGCTTACTGGTATCCTTTATAATGCAGAGACGCTTGAACCCATTTCCGGAACCGTAATGATGGATAATCCTGCGGGTAATGGAAAAGAAATCATTATCAAAACGAACAGTGATGGGTATTTTGAAAAAGAGCTCAACGTAGAAGGTTGGTATATGCTTACGGGTACCTCTGAAGGCTATATGAATGCAAACGACAGCATTCACAACGACCGATCGGAATTACTCGTTCAGCGCGATTTGTATCTGGATCCGATTGAGATTGGCGCGACCGTAAGACTGGATAATATTTTCTTTGATTTCGACAAGACTACCCTGAAGCCGGAATCTTACGGGGAACTGAATAAGGTGCTAAACTTCCTGGAAAGCAATCCTTCGGTGAACATCGAGATTGCCGGACATACCGATAATAAGGGATCCGATGAATACAATATAAATCTTTCCCAGGGAAGGGCACAGGCTGTAGTGAATTACCTCATCGATCAGGGAATTGAAGATGAACGGATCATTGCCCACGGTTATGGCGAAAGTGTTCCGGTGGACACCAATGATACAGATGCCGGTCGTGCGATTAATCGCCGTGTTGAATTTACTATTCTGAGTAAATAACTATTCAATCAGAATTTTTTGTTGGTAGCGCTGGCTGCCGACATTCACAAGTAACAAGTATATACCGGGACCCAGGTTTCCGGTATATACTGTTCTTTCTGTCATTGACAGGTTTTCCTTTTGCAAAAGGATCCGTCCCTGCATATCCATCACCTGAAGAAGCCTGAGTGGCTCAGTTCCCCCCTGTATTTGAATATACCCTTTCGCCGGGTTTGGATAGACGGAAATGCCGGCTGTGTTCAAGCCTTCAATTCCCGTTACACCTGCCCTTGTAATTGAATTTACCCGCTTTACCAGGTAGCGGTCCGGATCAAATGTAATTTCATTCACTTCACCTGGAAGATAGATTTTGAAAGTTTCACTGGCAGAAGCTGGTACCAGCCGAAGCAACGTATCAGAGCCGTTCAGAACTGCATTAACCGGCATCGGCGTTGTGAAAAAGGCTACTCCTCCGGCGGCTGAAGGAGATTGCCGTGCATTCACAATCAGGCTGTCATTTCTGTGTTCCCAAATAATATCATAGACCGGATTGCCCTGACCGAAATACCACTCATTAAAGAATGTAGTAAGGTCCAGCCCGGTTTCGGCCGACATAAGATCTCTGAAATCCTCACCGGTTGCCACATCGTCGCCGTATGCAGAGAGATAAGTCCGGAGGCCCTGAAAAAATGCATCGTCATTGTTTATCAGGTATCGAAGCATGTGGAGAATGGCCCCACCTTTATTATAGGTCAATCTGCCATCGAAAATTCGAAAGGGGTCATCGGCCTGTCCCGAGGGTACATAGACAGATCCGAGTGGTGCGCTGAGGATACTTTGGTGGCGTGAGTCCATCCAGGACCTTGCAGTATTTTCATCGATAAGGAATTCGATCGCCAGGTATTCACAATACCGTGCAAAGCCTTCGTTGATCCAGATGTCGTTCCAGGTTTCGCAGGTTATATGATCGCCAAACCATTGGTGGCCTAATTCGTGGGCATCGATGGTGAACGAGAAGAAATCCATGGTCGACATAGTCTGATGCTCCATCCCACCTCCAAGTGGTGCCATGGTATGGCCATATTTTTCATCGGAGTAGGGATAAGGTCCGAAAAGTTCTGAAAAGAGTTCCAGCATATCTCCAACCTGATCCAGGTCATCCTGATACTGAGGAAGTGTGCCTGGATGGTCATAGATGTAATTCACTACTGGAAATGTGGGCTGCCCGGCCAGGGAAACATCGTAGGAATAATCCTGGTAATCAGCAATTGCCATAGATATAAGGTAGTATGCAATCGGGTGCCTGGTTTCCCACTCATAGCGAGACCGGTTATCGGGTAATTCCGTAATGCGGGACAGGGTCCCGGCAGCGCCTGCCTTCAGAGAGGATGGTACGGTGATGTAAATGTAGGCGGAATCTGCTTTATCGGTCAGGACCTGTTTGGTTGGCCACCAATCCAGTGCGTTGAAGGGTTCCGATAACGTCCAGGTTACACGTCGATTCCAGTCGGGATCCAGCTCACTGCTGATTCCTTTGAAAAATCCGGCATCCACAGGCGGTGTGCCATGGTAGTAAATTCGAATATCAACAGGATCACCGGCAGTGACCGGGTCGGGGAGTGTGATGACAACGAGATCGTTGGCATGGGTGAAAGGGATATCCGAGGATGTGGAAAGGTCTTCGATTCTGTCGATAATCAGGGCGTCGGTAAGTTCAAGAACCATTTCTGCCAGCGGGTCCTTCAGGGCGGTTGCCAGTATTCGAACAGAACCGTCCAGGTCGGTTGACAGATTATCTGCACTAATGTCCAGGTGATAGAAGTTTACATCATAATCATGCAGGCGGCTGTCTTCCAATGGCCGCGAAGCATAGCCTGGCCGATTAACAGGACTGGTGCCTTTTACACAAATAGCTGGTGTAAGATCCTGTCCGTAGGTGGTTCCGTAAAGAATCAAAAACAATATAAGTACCGATTTTCTCATAGTACAATGTAAAAATATTTCCTGACTTAAGCAGATATTATGTACTTGTGGTAGTCCGTCACAGTATTCATATTTCGACATGTTTAATCAAATTATATAAAGATGAAGAAATTAAAGAATAATGTTCGCTTGATCGGTCGGTTAGGAAAAGACCCGGAAGTCCGGAATCTTCCGGGGGGAAAAATGGTGGCGAATTTTTCCCTTGCGACTTCTGATAATTATAAAAACGGTGACGGGGAAAGGGTGGAGGAGACTCAATGGCATAATATTGTGGTATGGGGAAAACTGGCTGAAATTGCCTCGGAATATCTCAAGAAGGGGAACGAGGTAGCCCTCGAAGGAAAGCTGATACACAGAAAATATGAAACAGGAAAGGGAGAGGTTCGTTATATTACAGAAATTAATGTCGACGAAATCCTGATGCTCGGCCCAAAATCGGCAAAGGCTGTTAAAGGTTAGTTGTTGATTGGCGGAGTAAATGCGGAAGCATGTAGCACAGGTATGACTGTTTTTACTACTTTTGCATGAAATGAGTTTTCAGAATCCTCAGCTTCTTTTTGGTCTTTTTGCACTGGTCATTCCCATTCTGATCCATTTTTTTAATTTTCGTAAAACGAGGAAAGTCTATTTTTCAAACACGAGATTTCTTCAGAAAGTTAAAGAATCGACAGCAACGCGGAAGCGGCTAAAGCACTACCTTATTCTCGCATCAAGACTGTTATTCATTTTCTTTCTGGTTTTGGCATTTGCCCAGCCTTTCCTGCCGGCACCAGAAAGCAGTTCGTCGGGGGATCCGGTATTCGTTTATTTGGATAATTCATGGAGTATGAGCAATGAGGTGGATGATGGTGTACCCGCACTGGATCGAAGCATTGGTTTTCTGGATGAATTAGTGCGTCAATTTCCTCCAACAACGCAATATAAGCTGCTCACCAACGACTTTCTCGCTTCTTCCAGGACCCTGAAAAGTGCAAGGGAAATGGAGGAATTGATCACAGAAATTGAATATAGCGGGGTGCCCCGCCGTATGGATGAGGTGTTGAGCCGGCTGGAAGCAGACACGCAGGGTAGCAGTGTCAATCTTTTCTGGCTAAGTGATTTTCAAAAAGCAACGTTGGGTGCTGATGTATTGAACTTTGATTCAAGCCGGCAGATCAATATTGTTCCATTTGAATTCAGCAATGACGCAAACGCTTTTGTCGATTCACTTTATGTGGAAAATCCGCTGATGATCACCGATGAGCAGGTTCGTCTTCATGTGATTTTCAGCAAAGTGGGTGGATCCGGTTCGGGCGAGGTTATTGCAAAGGTATATCTGGATGGTGTTCAGTCGGGAACTGCCAGCGTATCATTATCGGCCAACAGTCGCCAGGAACTGGTTTTTGATTTGTCTGTTGATCGCTCCAGGCCGCACCGGGGGAAGATAGTCTTTGAGGAGTTTCCTGTGACCTTCGATAATGAGTTTAATTTTGTGCTAAATATCCCTGAGACCATTGTTGTCCTGGATATTAAGGGGGGGGATGCGATAACACCGGTAGAACTTGTTTATGGAAACTCCGATTTATTCGACCTTGTTTCGCAACCGGCCTCAAATTTGGATTACAACCAAATTGAATTGTCAGACCTGGTGATTATCAATGGAATAAATGTACTTGATCCTCCCCTGGCAACCGCTCTCAACCGGTATCTTGGTGCAGGCGGTACAGTTATGATGATCCCGGGAGAAAATATTTCGGTCGAATCTTACAGAAACCTCAATGGTTTGGGAAGCTTGCAACTATATGATTCTATGGGTCTGAATACGTTGTCAACCCCGGATTATGATAACCCATTCTTTGATAATGTATTTGAAGAAAGAAATGATCGGCTTCAGATGCCGGCAGCCATTCCGATCGTAACATCAGATATCTTCAGGGAAAAAATATTATCCTTTCCGGATGGAAAACCATTCCTGTCGGTCCGCCGTGGAACCGGAGATATTTATTTAATGTCAACCCCTCTTTCCGAAGCATATGGGAATTTCTCAAGACATGCATTATTTGTGCCGGTTATGTACAAGGTAGCTGTTTCAGGTAAATCAGAGAGGAATGAATTATATCGTTACATCAATCGCAGTTCGTTCTCTTTGAAACAGGACAGCACAGCTACGAACTCATTATACAAACTTATTCGGGAAGATGAAGAGATTATCCCTCAACAACGGGTTGATGGCAACAGAATTTATTTTGAGGTTCCGAGGTTCACACTCTCCACAGGGTTCTATGAATTGTACCGTGATGAAACGTTTCTTGGCCTTGTGGCTTTTAATACAGATCCCGAAGAATCGGATATCCGGCAAATGAACCGGGAAGAAGTGGTTCAGGCATTTCAGGGAAAGCTGGTTGATGTATTAAGTGTTGATAGTCAGAGCGATTTTGCCGGTGTAATTTCAGAGAAATTCATTGGGAAGACGTTATGGAAGGAGGCGTTGATGCTTGCTTTGTTATTTTTATTGCTGGAAGTTTTACTGATACGATTTATGCCTTAATTTGCAATTAATTAATTATCCCGAATGAAATTATTGATAAAAGGAGCAAGGATCTGTGACAGAAACTCACCATTTCATGGTAAGGTCAAGGATGTACTCATCGACAGGGGCAGGATTGGCATAGCAGCCGAAGGATTAAAGACGGATAAGGTAATTAATGGGAAAGGTATGTTTCTTACCCCGGGATGGGTTGATATGTGGTGCTGGCTTGCTGATCCGGGTTTTGAACATAAGGAAACGCTTGAGTCTGGCCTGAGCGCAGCAGCTGCTGGCGGATTTACCGGCATTGCTCTTCTTCCTAATAATCAGCCGGTTACACAATCAAAGAACGATATTATTTCCCTGAAAAATGCAGCGAAGGGTGTAACCGAAATATTCCCGCTTGCTGCCGTTACGAGGGAAACGAATGGTACAGAACTGACGGAAATGATTGATTTACATTCCGCAGGTGCTGTTGGTTTTACCGATGGCTTCAATCCAATTTGGCATTCAGATATTTTATTAAAGAGCCTGCAATACCTTCAAAAGTTTGATGGTATTCTTATCAACAGGCCGGAGGATCGGCATTTAACGCAGTTTGCTACGATGCATGAAGGAATTCAAAGTACGATGCTCGGAATGAAGGGAATGCCTGAACTGGCTGAATCACTAATGATCAGCCGGGATATTGATTTGCTCCGTTATGCAGGGGGAAAAATTCACTTCAGTACGATCTCAGCCGGAGAATCTGTTGCACTTATCCGACAAGCCAAAAAGGAAGGACTGAATGTAACCTGTGATATGGCTGGTTTTCAGACTGAATTTCTTGATGAGGACTTGAATGATTTTGATACAAATCTGAAAGTGAATCCTCCATTTCGTAATAAAACCAATCGTCGGGCTTTGATCCGGGGACTGAAGGACAATACTGTTGATGTCATTGTATCTGCTCATTGTCCGCAGGACGAAGAAAGTAAGAAACTTGAATTTGATCTCGCTGATTTTGGCTTGATCAGTTTGCAAACCCTTGGAGCAAACCTGGTATCGCTATCTGAAGAAATTCCTCTGGAGCAACTGCTGGATAAAGTCTCTGTAAGGCCCAGGGAGATACTGGGAATGCCTGCAGCTGTTATCGATGATGGACGAGAAGCGAACCTGACCCTGTTTGATCCAAATGCCGAGTGGGAGTTCAATGGAAGTTCAAATCGAAGTAATTCCAGGAACAGCCCGTACATCGGTAAAAAGTTAAAAGGAAAGGCGGTTGCAGTGATTCGGGGTACAACTACTGAACTCCTTTGAGATGACTATTCCACCAATTCTTCGTGTCCCTCTTAAGTATGGCTTTTTCGGTGGATTGCTGGGTATTGCCGTGATGGTGTTTATTTTTTATTTCGGCACCAATCACCCGCAGCTGTTTCCAGTCTTCCTCGATTTCAGGATTCTCCTGTTTGCTATTTTTATATTCTTCAGCATCCGTGAATTCCGTGATTTCAAACAAGCCGACGTCCTGCATTTCTGGCAGGGAATGATTATTGGAATGGCGTGTTATCTGACCATCTCACTGGTAGTTTCCGTTTTTTTGGGAGTCTTTGGAACCCTCGTTCCTGAATATACCCAACATTATATTGATGAGATCGGCACCATTTTACGAACAAGTGAATCTGAGATAATTGAGAAGGTAGGAGAAGAAGCATATAAAAATCAGGTTGAAACCTTGCCGTTCACCACGATAACCGACCTCGCAGTGGATTATTTGCTTAAAAGTATGTTCATTGGGTTATTTTTAACCATCATAATTTCTGTTATCTTAAGACGTCAACCTAAAAATTAGAAACATGGAAGAACAATACGTAAATCCTCCTTCAGTTGGGAAAGTTGCCTTTAAGTGGGGCCTTATCACTGGACTGATCATGATCGTTTATTCACTGGTGATTAACATGATGGGTCAGTTTGGCAATCAGGCACTTGGAGCTGTTTCCTACGTGTTCATTATTTTCGGCATTATCATGGCCCATAAGGAATATAAAGATTCGGGCGATGGATATATGTCTTACGGAAAGGGACTTGGTATAGGTACATTAACAACCTTGATTGCAGCGGTTCTTAGTGCCATCTTCAGCTATATCTACATGACCATGATTGACCCTACGGTTATGGATATGATCCGCGATCAGCAGATCTCCGATATGGAAGGAAGAGGCATGTCCGACGCACAGATTGAGCAGGCAATGAGCATGACAGAATCCTTCATGTCCCCGGGATTCATATCATTTATTGCGGTTTTCATAATTACATTAGTCGGGTTTATTTTATCTTTGATCATCACTGCGTTCACAAAGAACAGCAATCCCGAATTAGAGATGTAATATGACTAATATGCCTGACGTTTCGGTTGTTATTCCCCTGTACAATGAAGAGGAATCACTCTCGGAACTAAATGACTGGATAAGCCGTGTGATGCAATCACACGGCTTTACTTATGAGGTAATTTTTGTAGATGATGGCAGTACCGACCGTTCCTGGGCTATCGTTGAGGACCTGAATCAAAAGTTTGAACAGGTTCGGGGAATTCGTTTTAACAGGAATTTTGGAAAATCCGCAGCCCTGAATACCGGATTTAAAGCATCATCCGGCAAAGTAGTTATCTCTATGGATGCAGACCTGCAGGATTCCCCCGATGAGATTCCTGAACTGTACCGAATGATTACCGAGGAGGGTTTTGATATGGTTTCCGGTTGGAAGAAAGTAAGACATGATCCCCTGAGTAAAACCATACCCTCGCGTTTTTTTAATTCGGTTACCCGGCAGATTTCAGGAATTAAGCTGCATGATTTTAACTGTGGTTTGAAAGCATACAGAGGCGAGGTGGTTAAACACATTCAGGTATATGGTGAAATGCACCGTTACATTCCTGTGATCGCCAAGTGGAATGGATATAAGCAGATTGGCGAAAAGGTTGTGGAGCATCGCCCGCGAAAATACGGCACGACAAAATTTGGTCTGGAACGATTTATTACGGGATTCCTTGATCTTCTGTCCGTCACATTTGTTTCCAAATTTCGGCAGAAGCCAATGCATTTGTTCGGAACGCTCGGGACCCTTTCATTTCTCTCCGGTTTTTTCATAACCTTATGGCTGATCGGACAAAAGGTCTATGGTATATATGCAGGTAAAGAAGTTCGTGAAGTGGTTGATCAGCCGTTATTCTTCCTGGCACTTGTAGCACTCGTTGTGGGTGTCCAACTTTTTCTTGCCGGCTTCCTTGCCGAAATGATGGCCATGCGGTCACAATCCAGCAAAGAATACCTTGTTTCCAAAAGGGTTGGTTTTGAGTAATGTATTTTTATTCTGTAATCATACCTGTCTACAATCGCCCGGATGAACTTGAAGAACTTCTGTCGAGTCTTACACGACAGCACTATACTAATTTTGAAGTAATTGTCATTGAAGACGGTTCCTCCCGTCGCTGTGAAGATGTTGTGAACAGATTCAAGGATCAATTAGCTGTTACATACATTGAAAAAAAGAATAGCGGTCAGGGATTCAGCAGAAATGTAGGCTTTGAGGCTGCGAAAGGAGATTATTATCTGGTATTTGATTCCGACTGTATCATTCCGGAGACCTATTTTCAGTCGGTGGAGAAATTCTTATCGGCAGACAGACTTGATGCTTTCGGAGGGCCGGATCGGTCACATCCTTCATTTACATTGTTACAGAAGGCGATCAGTTGCGTCATGACATCCCCATTAACTACCGGAGGAATCAGGGGCGGGAAAAAGCGTCTTGGTCCGTTTCATCCACGCAGCTTCAATATGGGTATTTCAAAAGAAGTCTTTGAGGCCATCGGAGGCTACAAAATTACCCGTATGGGAGAAGATATAGAATTCAGTATTCGAATCCATGAATCGGGATTCAGGGTCGGCCTGATTCCTGATGCCTTCGTGTATCATAAGCGAAGAACTAATTTGGTTGATTTCTACCGTCAGCTGCATTTTTTTGGACGTGCAAGAATCAATATAGGGAGGTTTTTTCCCGGTGAGATCAGGACAGTTCATTTCTTCCCCGCGTTGTTCACGGTTGGTTTTCTCCTGCTCTGGGTTTTGCCATTTATCTCATTACAGCTTTTTAATATTGGGATAAGCTTGTATGGTGTTTATTTTTTGCTGCTGTTTATTACTTCGTTGTTCAAAACTAAAAACCTGCTCGTTGCTGTGCTTAGTATTCCAGCGGGATTTATTCAATTGTTCGCCTATGGAATAGGTTTTATTACCGAAGGGATACGCCGGATTACAAAAGGCTAGGTTTTCTGGAAAAGTAAATGATCTCACGGGGCGGCAAGGCATATTTTTGAACAGTTTCAGGTCCAAGTTCCTCGGCATAGTGATCCTCGCGCACATCAAAGCCCACCGATCGTATTCTGGCGCCATAGTCCTTTCCGTACAACCGAACGTGATCATCCTGTCCGTAGGCTTCTTCCCTGTCCTTTGGTTTTACAATTGTCTTGTCTTCCTGCGTAACCTCAGGGATGGGCGAAAAGAACGGTACCTGCATAATGGCCCATCCGCCGGGCTTCAGCACCCGAAAAATTTCCTGCATCGCCTGGATGTCATTATCTACATGTTCCATCACATGATTACACATGACGATGTCAAATGTACCTTCTTCAAACGGGATCTGGTGGATATCCATTTTAACCTTCGCCAACGGTGATTCCAGGTCGGCAGTAATGTACCCCTGCCCGTGCATCTCCTCAAAGGGTTTCATGAAACACTGCTCCGGTGCAATATGAAGGAAGGAGGCCGGCTGTGAGAAAAAGTCAGTCTTTTCTTTTAGATAAAGCCATAGCAGTCTGTGTCTTTCCAGGGATAGTGAATCCGGGCAAAGCGCATTTTCGCGCGGATTGAGCCGGCCATAAGGCAGAAATTTGCGATAGCTGCGGTTTATTATCGGACAAGTGACATTATTTCCGCGCAGAAATAAACCGGCAACTTTCAGTGCCGGTTTGTTGATCAGCTGCAAGTATTTCCGTGGTACGTTCCGAAGTAAAAAACTAACGAGTCGTTTCATGTGTTGTAAAGATAGAGATTGTACGGAAAAAAGCAGTTTTACCTCTAGTTGATGAGTGCAGATACAATTATATCGACGGTATCGTAGTTGTTTTTATGGTAAGACTTTTACGACTGTTATGATCTAACTTTGACTTATAAAACGTTGTCTACTATGAAGAAGAGATATTGGATTTACATTATCGTGGCGATTGCTGCAATTGCACTCACCTATATACTTACTCAGGGTGGAGAAACCAGTGAACGTGATATCCTGGTAACAGCGAAGAGAGGTGACTTTACCGTCGAAATCACTACTTCAGGTGAATTGGAAGCACGAAACTCCGTGAATATTCTGGGGCCTTCAGGGCTGCGGTCTGTAGGGATCTGGCGGGTTGAGATTCGTGATATCGTAGATGAGGGAACAAAAGTTAAAAAAGGTGATTACGTCGCCCAATTGGATCAGACAGAGATTCTGAGCCGAACTGAATCGAGTGACATTGAAGTGCAGCAGAGCATTTCTGAGTATACACAGGTTCAGCTTGATACAGCACTTGAATTACGACGCGCAAGGGACGAATTGATCAATTTGAAATTTGCTGTGGAGGAAAAGGAGATTATTCTTTCTCAATCTCAATATGAACCACCGGCAACGATCAAACAGGCTGAAATTAACGTGGAAAAGGCACAGCGTGCCTACAGGCAGGCCCTTGAGAACTATAAATTGACAAAAAGAAAAGCGGCAGCCCGAATGTCTGAGGCGGCTGCAGATCTAAGAGAGGATCAGATGGAGCTTGACAGACTGAAGGCGTTGCTTTCGCAGTTTAGGATCACTGCCCCTGAAGACGGCATGGTAACGTATAAACGCGGACGAAACGGACAAAAACAGGGTGTTGGCGCCACCGTTGAGCCCTGGGATCCTACTGTTGCTACACTGCCCGATCTCGGAAGAATGATGTCCCGCACATTTGTAAATGAAATAGATATCCGTTCTGTACAAAAGGGTCAAACTGTTAAAATTGGTCTGGATGCCTATCCTGAAAAAGAATTGACAGGAGTTGTGATAGATGTTGCCAATATCGGTGAACAGCGGCCCAATTCAGACGCTAAGGTATTCATGGTGAATATTGAAGTAAATGAGACCGATACGACCTTACGTCCGTCCATGACCACGAGTAACACCATTCTGGCCGACCGTATTCCTGATGTTGTTTTTGTACCACTTGAGTGTTTGCATAATCAGGGGGACTCGCTCACCTATGTGATCCGTAAAAACGGTTTGACGTATTCCCGTCAGCAGGTTCTGGTGGGTAAGACCAACGCAAATGAGGCTGTAATCCTCGACGGCGTTTCTGAAGGTGATGAACTCTACCTTTCGATCCCTCCGGATGTTGAGGATACGCCCCTTGCTCTTCTCACAGATGTTCCTGAAAACGTCGCAGTAAAAGAAGAAAACTAGTATGTGGCAAAAAATAGTCTCCAATTTCCAAATTGCAATGGATGCAGTCTTGGCTAACAGGCTGCGTTCCGTGCTGACTGCCCTGGGTATCATTTTTGGTGTGGCAGCTGTTATTTCCATGCTGGCCATCGGAAATGGTGCACAACAGGAAATACTTGACCAGATCAAGCTGGTGGGTGTAAATAATATAGTGATAACACCAGTTGTCGAACAGTTTGAAGAGGCAGTAAGTGAAGAGCAGCAGGCACAAGCTGAAAAGAAGCGGTTTTCTTCTGGGCTGACTTTGCTTGATGTAAGAAGCATGGAAAAGCTGCTGGGTGACCAGATTAAATTTGTGAGTCCCGAGATTGTGGTTGATACCTATGTTTTGCGGGAAGGATTGCGGAGATCTGCCAAGGTCGTGGGAGTCGAAAATTCCTATTTTGATATTTCCCAATTTGGTCTCACAGAAGGAAGTTACTTCAATAGTTTTCAACTCGAGAAAGGGGAGGCGGTTTGTATCATTGGCTCGGCAATCAGAGCAAAATTTTTCCCGCAGGAGGATCCAATCGGGAAACTGATCAAAGTTGGTCCCCACTGGCTAAAGGTGCAGGGTGTTCTTGAAGAGCGTTTCATAAGTGAGAAAAGTATCGAAAGCCTGGGTATCAGGGATTATAATCTTGATATCTATGCCCCGGTAAATACAGTTTTGTTGAGGTACAAGAACCGCGCGCTCATTACGCAGGCCAATATTCAGAATGCGAATAGTAATAATCCGCAGCAAGGCAGCAATAATTATCATCAGCTGGATCGCATTACCATCCAGGTGAATGATTCTGAACATTTAAATCCCGTTGCTGATGTCACTTCCAGGCTCCTGGAGCGCCGCCATAATGAATCGATCGATTATGCGGTTAGTATTCCGGAGCTGTTATTAAAGCAACAGCAGCGTACGCGTGATATTTTTAACCTGGTACTGGGCGCCATTGCCGGGATATCCCTGGTGGTAGGTGGAATCGGCATTATGAATATTATGCTTGCCTCCGTTCTTGAACGAATCAAAGAAATTGGTCTTCGTCTGGCAATTGGGGCCAAAAAGGCCGATATCATCTGGCAGTTTCTTCTTGAAGCGGTCATGATCAGTATATCAGGTGGTGTACTGGGCGTAATCCTGGGAATTATTCTTGCCACTGTAGTATCCAGTTTTGCTGAAATTCCTACGATCGTGTCCGTGTCATCTGTGATATTGTCATTTGGAGTTGCTGCATCTGTTGGTCTAGTTTTTGGAATTGCACCGGCCCGTCGTGCAGCCAGTCAGAACCCTATATCCTCTCTACGATATGAATAAGAAATCTATCATTTCTTTTTTGCTGCTGTCCTTTATACTAAGCCTCCCCTCGCCGGGACAGACACGATATTTTAATCTGGAGGAGATCATTCAGCGCGCTAAGGAACAGTCTCCATCCGCTAAACAAGCCGAAACGCGTAGGGAAAACCGCTATTGGCAGTACCGACTGTACCGATCCAATTACAATCCACAACTGCGCCTGAATGGTCAGGCACCTGATTACAACAGGGACTTTTTCAGTAACCGGCAGGATGATGGTACGATTGTTTTCCAGGGACGGGAGCAAATCAATTCATTCGTCAACCTGGGAATTGAACAACCTATTCCATGGACCGGAGGTAACGTTTCGGTCAATTCGAACTTAAGTCATTTTAAGGATCTTGAAAGAGATTTGACGCAGTTTAATACCACATTGCTGAATGTGCGACTTGTTCAGCCCATATTTGGCTTTAACTCCCTTAAATGGGACAGGAAAACCGAACCGCTCCGATACGAGGAGTCGCGACGGGAATATGTCGAGGAAATGGAATTTATCTCCCGTCAAGCAACGCAGCGGTTTTTTAGTTATCTGGACGCACAGATAAATCTTCAGATCGCCCAATTTAACCTTGCCAATAACGATACGATCTATAAAATCGAAATGGGTCGTTACAACATCGGTACCACATCCAAGGATAAACTGCTGCAGGTAGAACTGCAATTATTGAGATCTCAACAGGATGTTGCCCAGGCTCGGCTTGATCTCGAGACGTCCAGACTTAGCCTGCAAACTTATATCGGTTTGAATGATAATATTGATATTGAGCTCATTCTGCCTACCGATATCCCCAACTTCGATGTGACCTACCCGGAAGCACTCCAGTACGCTCAGCAGAACAGGTCAGACTACCTCGCCTTTGAAAGACGAAGGCTTGAGGCAGAACGAGAGGTGGCACGAGCCAGGTCGCAGCGTTTTCAAACAGACCTGATAGCCTCCTACGGTCTGAATAACGCAGGAACGCAGATTGACGGACTCTATCAGGATCCAAATAATCAGCAACGTGTAAATGTTGCATTTAACATTCCCTTAATTGACTGGGGAAGAAATAAAGCCCGGATGCAAACGGCCCTGGCCAACATGCGTCTGAATGAATATATTATCAGTCAGGATGAGCAAAATTTTGACCAGGAAATACTTACCCAGGTTCGCCAATTTGAAGTACTTCGCTCTCAACTTGAAATTACGCGGAAATCTGATGAGGTGGCCCAGGAACGTTATGAGGTGGCTCAGAACCGATACCTGATCGGAAAGATTGATATTACCAACCTCAATATCGCTCTTACTGAAAAGGATAATGCGAAACGAAGCTATATTAATGCGCTTCGTGCGTTCTGGACAGCTTATTTTGATTTGAGAAGGCTGACTCTTTTTGATTTTGTGGAGAAGGAGTTGCTTTATGATCAGGATGCGGAAGTAGATGAAGATCAATTCAAAAATTAACCTTCTGTTTTCATTTATTTACTGCTAAACGGGGACTCGATTTCGGTAGGGTAGGCAGGGACCTTTTGTAAAATTTGTCATCAGTCTTTCTTGCCCATGGTCCCGCCGGTTGTGAATGTTTTATTCCGTTATATTTTTTTGCATCTTCCCGTTATGAAGATTTGGCTGTTTATCCTGATGTTGAGTGTGCCGTCTCTGCTGATGGCACAGGATGATGATCTCAAATTTGGTGATACAAATACAACCAATATGGATCCTACCTATAAGACACGAAAAAAATCCAAATCAAAACGTCCGATTCAATGGATTAAGAACGATAGCGAAGGGCTTCTGCTCGGTAACCGTTGCATGACCGATGTAATTGACGAAATGCGGTTTGAATACGTGATTCAGATAAAGGGACAGCCCGGTTATCGTAATGAACTGGGAAGACTCGCCCATAATTTTGGCGCCAAAATTGGGATCATGTTCAGAAATGGTCCCTTTTGGAAATTCAGACTGAAGAAAGAGCGCAAGAAATGCAGAGAACAGACCGGTGATTTTGTCGGCTAAGAGCTATATTCCTGTGTAGTTATACGGACTGATCCGCGATAATTCTTCTTTTATTTCATCCGATACATGGAGCTGGGCTATGAAATGGGCCATGGTATTCCGTGTAATTTTCTCATTTTTCCGGGTTAACTCTTTCAGCGCTTCATAGGGTTTTGGGAATCCCTCTCTTCGTAAAACTGTCTGAATCGCTTCGGCGACTACAGCCCAGTTGTCTTCCAGGTCCTGTTCGATTGCCGGAATATTGATTTCAAGTTTGCCCAATCCTTTTTCCAGTGATCGCAATGCAATCAGGCTGTGCCCCAGTGGTACGCCAATGTTTCTTAGAACTGTAGAGTCTGTCAGATCTCTCTGAAGTCTCGAAATGGGGAGCTTTGCCGACAAATGCTCGAAAAGTGCGTTGGCAATACCCAGATTACCTTCAGCATTCTCAAAATCAATCGGGTTTACCTTATGTGGCATAGCCGAAGATCCTACTTCACCTTTACGGATCTTCTGGTTAAAGTAATGCATGGAAATATACTGCCAGATGTCTCTTGAGAAATCAATAAAGATGGTATTGATCCTTTTCAAAGCATCGAACAGTGCCGCAAGATGATCGTAATGTTCAATTTGTGTAGTGGGCTGACTTCTTTTCAATCCCAGAATTTCCTCAACAAAGCGGTTTCCGAATAATTTCCAGTCTGTTTTGGGATAGGCCACATGATGCGCATTAAAATTGCCGGTAGCACCTCCGAATTTAGCGGCGAAAGGGATAGCCTTCAACTGACTGATCTGCTCTTGTAACCGTACGGCAAAAACTTCTATCTCCTTGCCCATTCGGGTAGGCGAAGCCGGCTGACCGTGTGTTCGGGCCAGCATGGGGACATCCTTCCATTCTTTTGACAGCGTTTGTAATGTTGCTACCTGTGCTTCAAGAAGTGGCATAACGACTTCTTCCATTGCGGCCTTTAAGGACAGGGGAATGGCTGTGTTATTAATGTCCTGGGACGTAAGTCCGAAATGAATGAACTCCTTCTGTTCAGAAAGCCCAAGGTCATCAAACTTTTCTTTGATGAAATATTCAACAGCTTTTACATCATGATTAGTCGTTTTTTCTATCTCCTTGATCTGTGCGGCATCTTCAGATGAAAATTCAACATAAATATTTCTCAATGAATCAAAAACTGACTGATCAACCGATGCCAGCTGGGGTATTCCTGCATTAACAAGCGCGATGAAGTATTCAATTTCAACCTGAACTCTGTATCGGATCAGACCAAATTCTGAAAAGTATTGAATTAAATCCGATGTTTGTTTCCGGTACCTTCCATCGATCGGAGAGATGGCATTTAATGCAGCGTTATCCATAATTTCAATTATAAGTTGCAAAAATACCAAATTAGACCAGACTGAACGATAAATTCACCGGTTAAAAGTATTCCATCAGTCTTTGCCGAAAGTGAGCTGAACATTGAATGGATACACGAATACTTGCTACCTTTGCAGAAGAATTAAAAGGGTTGTTGAATCCGTTTATTACCATGAACCTACGGCTGATTTAATTGTTCTTTTAACAGGCCAATGGTGAACGCTGCCGCCGGCATCATTAATTTGAAAATTTACTGTGATTAAAAATTGAATTATGGCATTTAACTTTTTCAAAAAGAAAAGCGAAAAAAAAGAAGAAACTAAGACAGGGAAATACAGGGAACTGCGGGTAAGGGAAATCATTAAGGAAACCCGGGACGCCATATCGATTGTCTTTGAAAAAGCGGAAGGCTTGCCGTATAAATCAGGTCAATTCCTTACGCTAATACTTGATATCAATGGCAAGGAAGTTCGACGGGCTTATTCCCTGTGTTCTTCGCCGGATGTGGATGAATATATGGCTGTAACGGTAAAGCGTGTTGATAATGGACTGGTTTCCAACTGGCTGAACGATAACCTTCATGCAGGTGATGCCATTCGCGTGATGGCTCCTATGGGGTCATTTACAACCGAATATGATTCGGATAATAAACGGCACCTGATCCTTTTTGCTGGAGGAAGCGGGATTACCCCGATGATGTCGATCGTTAAATCTATGCTCAAACTGGAACCCAACAGCATCACTTCGCTGATTTACTGCAATCGAAATATCGACAGTATAATTTTCAAAGATCAACTGGACAAACTGCAGACTGATAACCAGGGAAGATTACATGTGATCCATATTCTTGATGATGCGCCTATGAACTGGCAGGGTCATTCGGGTCTTTTGAACCATGATATGCTCGTGAAAATATTTGAGCGGATTCCGGACTGGGGCATTGAACACACGACATACCTGATGTGCGGACCGGAAGGAATGATGAAAAATGTTCAGAACCTGTTGAAGGAACATGATATCCCCGAGACTAATATTTACAAGGAAAGCTTCGTTACAGGAACGATTGATAAGGAGCTTAAGTCTCCCGAAACTGCTGCCACGGCAGATACTATTCAGGAACGGGAAGTGACGGTTATTTACGACGGGGAGGAGCACAAGTTTACTGTGAAACCCGGAGATACCATTCTCGAGACCGCGCTGGATCTGGGTATTGACCTGCCTTATTCCTGCCAGAGTGGATTATGCACAGCTTGTCGTGGAAAGTGTAAATCCGGAAAAGTAAAGCTTGATGAGGAGGAAGGACTTTCAGAGTCTGAATTGGCCGAAGGATATGTCCTCACTTGTGTGGGACATCCGTTAACAGATGATGTTGTAATTGAGATAGGATAGAAATGAGTGAACAAACAGTACAAGTACCCGCAAGGCCTGAACGAAAATTTTTACCGGAAAACTTCAAAGTTGAATCCTGGGAAGGCCTGAAGCCCTATTTCGATGATTTGTTGAATCGGGATATTTCCGATAAATCGGAACTTCGAAAATGGTTGCAGGACAGGAGTGAACTTGAATCTGTTATTTCTGAGGATGCCGGATGGAGGTATATCCGGATGACTCGTTTTACCGACAATGAGGAATACAATAAATCATATATCGATTTTGTTCAAAATATTCAGCCTCATATCGCACCGTATTCCGACAGTTTGAATAAGAAAGTCGTTGACAGTCCGTTCGTCGCAGAACTCGAAGCCCAGCCCGGGTTTGATATAATGCTGCGGGAGATCCGTAAGGATATCGAGATATTCCGGGAAGAAAACATACCATTATTCACCGAAATACAGACACTTACGCAGAAATATGGCCAGATATCAGGTGCCATGACCGTGGATGTGGATGGGAAGGAATTGACATTACAGCAAGCGGGAGTAATGTTGCAGGAAACAGACCGTGACTTACGGGAGCGTATCTATTTTAAAATTGCCGGACGCCGGATAGAAGACAAGGACAAACTGGATGACCTTTTCAATCAGCTCATTGGATTGCGGACCCAGGTAGCCAGAAATTCCGGGTTTGATAACTTCAGGGATTACATGTTCAGGGCAATGGGCCGGTTCGATTACTCACCTGAAGATTGCTTTAATTTTCACGATTCGGTGAAGGATGAAATAGTGCCGATGCTTTCCGCCCTGGCGCAGAAGAGGAAGGAAAAATTGGGTCTGGATGAGCTTAAACCGTGGGACAAGGCGGTGGATCCTGAAAATCTGCCTCCGCTCAAACCTTTTAAAGACAGTAAAGAACTAACTGAAAAAACGATCCGCGCATTCAGTAATCTGGATCCCTTCCTGGGTGAATGTCTCAGAATAATGCGGGAAATGGGGCATTTAGATCTGGAATCGCGCAAGGGCAAGGCGCCCGGTGGATATAATTATCCGCTTTCAGAGATTGGTGTGCCTTTTATTTTCATGAATGCTACCTCCACCTTGCGTGACCTGGTTACTCTGTTGCACGAAGGAGGTCATGCTGTTCATTCATTTCTGACGCGTGACCTGGAGCTGACAGACTTCAAACATACACCTTCCGAGGTAGCTGAACTTGCATCCATGAGTATGGAGTTAATCAGCATGGATCAATGGCATTTATTCTTTGAGAATGAAAATGATTTGAAGAGGGCCAAACAGGAGCACCTGGAACAGATCATCGAAACATTGCCATGGGTTGCCACCATCGATAAATTTCAGCATTGGATCTATGAAAATCCGGGTCACGATGTAGCGGAACGCACAACGGCCTGGAATGCGATTTTTGCTGATTTTACAGATACCGTAACCAGCTGGGAAGGGCAAGAAAAATTCAGGGATAACCTGTGGCAGAAGCAACTACATTTATATGAGGTGCCTTTTTACTACATCGAATATGGAATGGCCCAGTTAGGGGCCGTTGCGGTATGGAAAAATTTCCGGGAGAACCCGGAGAAAGGCCTCGCCGGTTATCTGAATGCCCTCAAGTTGGGCTATACAAAGTCTATCCCGGATGTGTATGCGGCGGCTGATATCCGATTTGATTTCAGCAGGAACTACATCAGGGAATTAATGAGCTTTGTAAGGGAGGAACTGGATAAACTCTAGGGGCGTACAAATTCCTCAAATATAATGTCATATTCGACTGCATTCGTGGATACACGAAGGTTGGCGGTAATTTTCCATATACCCTGGGAATTCATCACACCCGATAGTGTGCCGGCCAGCACAGGATAATATCCCGGATCTGCGCAATAGCAAAATCTTCCGAAAAGAACAGTCGCATCTGAGAGTTCCTGATCCGTGAATTTGAATGATTCTGCTTCCTCCGGAACTTCAAAAACCAGGATTTCGGTGAGTTCATCATCGATGATTTCTCTGGAATCATCATACGTGTAGGTGCGCTTAAAGACCAGTTTTTCACCCTCGATTATATCGATAAACAATCCATGGAATGTGATCGCTGTAATTTTGATGGAAGAATTTGGCAATACTTCCATGGAACATTTCCCGTTGGGGCAAAAAGGATCATTTTCCTCTTCATTACATCCAAAGAAGAGTAATATCAGAGAGAAAAGGATATATCGGATCTTCATCTTGCGGGTGTTTGTTGAAAGACCCGCAATTCTTCCTTGCCGTTGGAACTACCCGCTGTAACCCAGCAATTGTAACATGCCGTCGCTATTTTGTTCGGCAGCAAACAGACGTGTGGTAAACTCGCCATTTTTGTCCTTGTCGACCAGCACATGTTGTGGTGCAGGAATCAGGCAATGCTGAATACCTCCATATCCGCCCAGTGATTCCTGGTAAGCCCCGGTATGGAAGAAGCCGATATAGAGTTTGTCTTTCTTGTTTTTCGGATCAAGCATGGGAAGAAAAACCTCGCTGCTGTGTGATTCGGAATTATAGTAATCCTGGCTGTCACATGTGAGTCCGCCGAGGTTGACCTTATGATAAATATCATCCCACTTATTCACCGCAAGCATGATATATTTTTGGCTTAAGCCCCAGACATCAGGCAGGTGGGTGATAAATGATCCATCGATCATATACCATAATTCCTTGTCGTTCTGCAGTTTCTGATCCATTATCGAATAAAGGGCCGCGCCGCTTTCACCGACGGTAAAACTTCCGAATTCCGTGAAAATGTTGGGAACCGGAACATTATTCTTACCGCAAATCCATTTAACATTCTCAACAATCTGCTCGGCCATATATTTATAGTCGAATTCAAATTGCATCGAGGTTTTGATGGGAAATCCTCCACCGATATCAATCGTATCGAGTTCAGGACATTCTTTTTTCAATTCACAGTATTTAAAAATGAACCTGCTTAGTTCACTCCAGTAGTAGGCCGTATCCCGAATCCCCGTGTTGATGAAAAAATGGAGCAGTTTCAGTTTTGCTTTCTTGCTTGGTTTTATCTGTTCACGATAAAGGGTATTCACGTCACTGTATCGAATACCCAGGCGGGAGGTGTAGAATTCGAAATTGGGTTCTTCGTCGGCTGCGATACGGATGCCTACCTTATAGGATTTTTTAACATGTTCCTCGTAATGGCTCAATTCATTCAGATTATCCAGTACCGGTATGGTATTTTTAAATCCGTCATTCAGCAGTTCACTGATGTATTCCCGGTACAACGGTCTTTTGAATCCATTACACACAATGAAGAGGTCCTTATCGATCTTGCCAGCCTCATGAAGTTTCCGGATTATCGGAATGTCATAGGAAGAAGAGGTTTCTATGTGTGCACCGTGTTTCAAAGCCTCTTCAAGTACAAAACTGAAATGTGAGGATTTGGTACAGTAGCAATAGGTATAGCTTCCACTGTAATTATGTTTTTTTATGGCGTTATTGAATATTCTACGCGCATACTTAATGTTTTCGCCAATTTTGGGAAGATAGGTGAGTTTTAGCGGGGTGCCGTACTTTTCAATAATCGGCATCAGCGGGACTTCATTGAATAATAATTCGTTTTTTTCAACCCTGAATTCCTCTTGTGGGAATTCGAAGGTCTGTTCTATGAGGTCAATGTATTTTTTCACCTATAAAGTATAATTAATTTTTTTGCAATTGTACGCATAATATCAGATAAGATAAAAGGAATAAACTCATATCGAAAATCACATCCTGCTTTTTAATCAGGTATGCCATCCTTACCTTTGCAGCCTATCAAGTCTGAGCTATGATCAAAGTATATGTTAATGATGAGACTTCCCTCTTAAAAGCGGTAGTTTTAGGTACTGCGGAAAGCTTTGGCGGGACACCAAAACTGGAGGAAGCCTATGACCCAAAAACCAGGGAACATATTTTGAATGATTCATTTCCGCTCGAAGCCGATTTGCGGTCAGAATTGACTGAATTTGAAACAGTATTAAAAAAATACGGAGTTACAGTATACAGGCCACAGATCATAGAGAACTGTAACCAGGTATTTTCACGGGATATCGGGTTTGTAATTGAAGATAAATTTATCATTCCAAATATTCTGAAACACCGCCGGAAAGAGATCGATGGAATCGATTATATCGTGGATCAGATTGATCCTGACCATTTGTTGGAGGTGCCAGATGAAGTTCGTATTGAGGGAGGGGACGTAATGCCCTGGAAGGACCATATTTTTGTCGGTTATTCGAAATCCCCGGATTTTGAAAAATATGTTGTGGCGCGGACCAATGAGAAGGGTGTCCAATTCCTGAAGGAATCATTTCCTGCCAAGAAGGTTATGGCGTTCGAATTAAAGAAGTCCGACACAGACCCGCGGGACAATGCGTTACACCTGGATTGTTGCTTTCAGCCCATTGGCAGAGATTCAGCGATTATCTATAAGGGTGGATTTAAAAATCCTGATGATTATGAATTCCTTGTGGAATTTTTTGGACGCCAAAATCTTATAGAGATTACCCGGGAGGAAATGTATTTTATGAATTCAAATGTATTTTCCATTGCACCCGACGTTATTGTTTCGGAAAAAGGCTTTACCCGGTTAAATGGCATTTTACGAGAGCGGGGGTTTATTGTTGAAGAGATAAACTTTGCTGAAATATCAAAGATGGAGGGTCTGCTGCGATGTGCCACACTTCCACTTTTGCGAACCTTTTAAATTTACTTCAGATGCCTAAGTTTATTACCGATACAATCCTCATGGTTAGGCCGGTGAATTTTCATTTTAATGAACAAACCGCTGTTAATAACTATTATCAAAAGGTGCTGGATGACCTGGATCCGGCTGAAGTACAACAACGGGCACAGACTGAATTTGATAATTTTGTGGCCATTTTACGTAAAAATGGTGTGCGTGTCATAGTTATTGAAGATACACCCTATCCTGAAACTCCTGATTCAATCTTTCCGAACAACTGGGTTTCATTTCACGCTGACGGTCGTGTCGGGCTATATCCGATGTTTGCTGAGAACAGGCGGAAAGAACGACGAGCAGATATGTTTGATAAGCTGGGTACTGAATATTCGTTGAAGGTTACTGATAAAATCGACCTGACACGATTTGAGGACGATGGGAAATACCTCGAAGGAACCGGCAGCATGGTCTTCGACAGGGAAAACCGAATTGCATATGCTGCGTTGTCTGAACGGACTGATATTGATGTGCTCGAAGAGTTTTGCAGGTCGTTCGATTATAAGGCAGTCACATTTACCGCGTATCAGAGTGTGGGCCAAAACCGTCTGCCTATTTATCACACCAATGTAATGATGTGTGTAGGGGATACATTTGCGGTGGTTTGTGCTGATTGCATAGATGACCCTGATGAAAAATTGAAGGTAATAGAAGTCCTTGAACAAACAGGAAAGGAAATTATTTATATTACGGAGGACCAGGTACAGCAATTTGCCGGGAATATGCTTCAAGTACGTTCATATGATACTCCTGAAAATAAATATTTGGTGATGTCTGAAGCGGCATATCAATCACTTACTGAGAAACAACTCAATCAGTTGCAGGCACATTGCGAAATTATTTACAGTTCGCTGGATACGATTGAAGCTCTTGGCGGCGGGAGTGCCCGTTGCATGATGGCTGAAGTATTCCTCCCTGCAAGCAAAACCATTAAAACATAAAAAATGCACAAGTCAATTTCTGAATTCATCGAACACCACTATCTTCATTTCAATGCAGCTGCATTGGTTGACGCCGCCCGTGGTTATAAAAAACACCTCTCAGAAAATAAGAAAATGCTCATCTCCCTGGCGGGCGCCATGAGTACAGCTGAACTGGGAAAATCACTGGCCGAAATGATTCGTCAGGATAAGGTTCATATCATCAGTTGCACCGGAGCCAACCTGGAAGAGGATGTAATGAATCTGGTTGCCCATAATCATTACAAGAGGGTTCCCAACTACCGGGATCTCACACCTCAGGAAGAGTGGGATCTGCTCGAACAGGGACTGAATCGCGTGACCGATACCTGTATTCCGGAAGAGGAGGCCTTCAGAAGAATACAAAAACACATTTTTAAGATTTGGAAGGATGCGGAAGACAATGGTGAGCGCTTGTTCCCCCATGAGTATCTGTTTCGCTTACTGAACTCGGGTGTGATGCAGGAATACTATGAAATAGACCCGTCCAACAGCTGGATGATTGCAGCTGCCAAAAAGAATTTACCAATGGTGGTTCCAGGGTGGGAAGATTCAACACTTGGAAATATATTCGCTTCCTATTGTTTAAAAGGAGAATTGAAGCCGTCAACGATGAAATCTGGCATTGAATACATGACCTTCCTGGCCGACTGGTATACTGCTTCTGCCGGGGATGAAGGAGTGGGATTTTTCCAGATCGGAGGAGGTATTGCAGGAGATTTCCCCATTTGCGTTGTTCCTATGCTATATCAGGACATGGAACGTCACGATACGCCTTTCTGGAGTTATTTTTGTCAGATCTCTGATTCAACCACCAGTTATGGTTCCTATTCCGGTGCTGTTCCTAATGAGAAAATAACCTGGGGAAAGCTGGGCATAGATACTCCAAAATATATCGTTGAATCGGATGCGACTATCGTGGCACCCTTGATATTCGCCTACATACTGGGCTGGTAATTATGATCGAAAATAAAAATGAAAGTACCCAACATCTGCTTGTAACCCGGAATCTGACAATCCGGGATTATGATCGTATTGCTGAAATCATGGCGGTCTCCTATCATTTAATGCATGATGTCTGGAGTAAATCACAGATTAAGAAATTACTGAAATTATTCCCTGAAGGACAGATAGGTGTTGAGGATCATGGTGAGATCGTAGCATTTGCCTTGTCATTGGTAGTGGATTACAAAAAATTCGGCGATAACCATACGTTTCAGAAAATCACGGGTAATGAAACCTTTGACACACATAACCCCAACGGGGATGTTCTGTATGCGATAGAAGTTTGCGTTGATCCTGAGTACCGTGGTATGCGTCTGGGACGGCGGCTATACGACGCACGGAAGGAACTTTGTGAACAGCTGAATCTGCGATCGATCATTGCGGGTGGACGGATGCCAAACTATCACAAATACAGTGATGACCTGAAACCAAAGGATTATATACAGAAAGTAAGAACCAAAGAAATCTATGATCCGGTGCTTTATTTCCAGATCAGCAATGATTTCCATGTCAAGAAAATTCTCCACAACTACCTGCCGGGTGATAAGGCTTCCCGTAATTATGCGGTGCTGGTAGAGTGGAATAATATTTATTATGAAGAGTCGGAAGATCCTATCCGCGTTCGTAAGAGTTATGCCCGGATCGGTGTGGTTCAATGGCAATTACGTGCAGTTCGGTCGGTTGAGTCTTTCTTCGATAACGTTGAGTTTTTTGTGGATGCGGTAAGCGGGTATAAAGCGGATTTCCTTGTTTTCCCGGAATTATTCAATGCCCCGCTCATGGCTGAGTTCAATGAAAGTGATACCGCACAGGCGATCCGGAAGCTTGCAAATTATACCGAACAGATCCGTGAGAAGATCGTGGAATTCGCCGTTAGCTACAACATAAACATAATCGCTGGAAGCATGCCGGTTTATGAGAATGAACGGCTTTACAATGTGGCCTATCTTTGCCGAAGGGACGGTACATTCGAGGCTCAGTATAAAATTCACCCCACACCGGCGGAACGGGGCGACTGGGGTATGTCGGGAGGTGATAAGATCCATGTTTTTGACACGGATGTGGCGAAAATTGGCATTCTCATTTGTTACGATGTGGAATTTCCCGAACTCAGCAGAATTATGGCAGAAAAAGGGATGGAAATACTTATTGTCCCCTTTGCCACCGATATGCAGAACGGCTACCAGCGCGTGCGTGTTTGTTCCCAGGCCAGGGCTATTGAAAATGAGTGTTATGTAGCAATTTCGGGAAGTGTGGGTAACCTGCCTAAAGTGAAAAATATGGATATTCAGTTTGGGCAGTCGGCGGTTTTTTCACCATCTGATTTTGCTTTTCCTCAGAACGCGGTGGTTGCCGAGGGCACTCCGAATACAGAAAATACGATCATAGCCGATGTAGATCTGGATGATTTGCGGGAACTTCATATGCATGGAAGTGTTCGAAACCTGCTGGATCGCCGCAAGGATCTGTATGAAGTAAAACTGAAGAAAAAAGAATGCTTGAAGAACAACTGATCAAAGATATCATTCGCGCATTTGGTGCCTGCTTTGATGCTGAAATTGCAGAAGGTGATGTAACGTTGCAACCAACCAGAAAGGATTTCGAAGGTTCGCATACTCTTGTTTGTTTCCCCTTTTCAAGGATTTCAAAAAAAGGACCGGAACAAACTGCCGAACAACTGGGGGAGTGGCTGGCCGCTAACTCACCACTGGTTCGTGACTTCAACGTTGTTAAAGGATTTTTGAATTTGTCGCTCCATGACTCAGCCTGGATCAGTGTGATTGGCAGTATACACGCCAATGCACAATATGGGTTCAGTACAGCGCGTGGAGAGGAAGTGATGATAGAATATTCATCACCAAATACAAACAAGCCGCTGCACCTGGGGCACCTGAGAAATAATTTCCTCGGCTGGTCGGTCGCGGAAATACTGAAAGCCAACGGTTATACAGTGCACAAAGTCCAGATCATTAATGACCGGGGTATACACATTTGTAAATCGATGGTTGCCTGGAAACGTTTTGGAGAAGGAGCAACACCCGATTCTACCGGAAAGAAAGGTGATAAGCTGGTAGGCGACTATTATGTGAAATTCGATAAAGAATATAAAAAGGAGATCGCTTCACTGATTGATCAGGGCAAGTCACAGGAGGAGGCTGAAAAATCGGCTCCCATCATGCTGGAGGCCCAGGACATGTTGCGTAAGTGGGAGCAGAAGGATCCGGAGGTTTATGCCTTGTGGGAACAAATGAATCAATGGGTTTATACAGGATTCAATGCCACATATAAACGAATGGGTGTGGATTTTGACAAGCTCTACTATGAGTCCGAAACATTTCTGCTCGGGAAAGAGGAAGTATTGAAAGGACTTGAACAGGGAATCTTCTATCAAAAAGAAGATAATTCTGTTTGGGTGGATTTGAGCGAGGATGGACTGGATCAAAAATTATTGCTTCGGGCCGATGGCACATCGGTTTATATGACCCAGGACATTGGTACGGCGATACTCAGATATCGTGAATTCCCCGATATTATCAGGCAGATCTATACGGTTGGCAATGAGCAGGAATATCACTTTAAAGTCCTGTTTCTGATCCTGGATAAGCTCGGTTATTCGTGGGCAAAAGAATGCTATCACCTCAGCTATGGAATGGTGGATCTTCCAACCGGTAAAATGAAATCACGCGAGGGGACCGTGGTAGATGCAGATGATCTGATGGAGGAAATGGTTGAAACAGCCGGTCAGCATACCCAGGAGCTTGGAAAAATTGAGGGTTTTACCAATGCCCAGGCTCGAGAGTTATATGAGACACTCGGACTGGGCGCGTTGAAATACTTCCTGTTGAAGGTTGATCCAAGGAAACGTATGTTATTCGACCCTAATGAGTCCATCCAGTTTCAGGGCAATACCGCACCGTTCATTCAATATACTCATGCACGAATCTGTGCTATCCTCCGAAAGGCGGAACAACTTGAAATTGGATTTGATAACATCGACTCAGATACCAGTCTGCTGGAAGTTGAAACATATCTTATTCAACTTGTAAGTCAGTATCCCATAAAGGTGAGCGAGGCAGGTGAAAATTATGCCCCTGATATCATTGCCAATTATGTTTATGACCTGGCCAAGGAATATAACCGGTTCTATCAGGAGATACCGATTTTTGCGGAAGAGGATACGAATAAACTGAAGATACGGGTGCTCATTTCATCGGAAATTGCCCGGGTTATCCGGCTTGGAATGAGCCTGCTGGGAATTCATGTACCAGAACGAATGTGATATGGCAGTTTCTCCCTGGATAACCGCATTTCGTCTACGCACATTGCCGCTCGCACTTTCGAGTATCGGCATGGGTTCCTTTCTGGCTGCCGGAGACGGTCATTTTCAATGGCCCGTCTTCGTCCTTTGTGCGCTAACAACCATCTTGCTTCAGATTCTTTCCAACCTGGCCAATGACTACGGAGATTCGGTACATGGCGCAGATCACGGCGAACGGACTGGTCCCAGTCGCATGGTACAATCCGGTGTGATCTCCCTGGCGCAAATGAAAACCGCCATGGGTATCTTTGTCGCATTCGCTCTCATTTGCGGGATATCATTGCTTTATGTTGCCTTTGGGTGGAATCCTGAGGCCCTTTTGTTTTTCTTCGGACTGGGATTATTATCCATTCTTGCAGCTGTCGCCTACACTGCCGGCAGAAAGCCTTATGGATATATGGGATTGGGTGACCTGTCGGTTTTATTATTTTTTGGATTGGTAGGGGTTCTGGGATCCTATTATCTCTATACTCAGCAATTCATTTCAGCCTACCTTCTGCCCGCTTATTCCTGTGGCGTATTTGCCGTGGCAGTGCTGAATGTGAATAATATCCGGGATATCGAATCTGACCGTAAAGCCGGCAAATATTCCATTCCTGTTCGAATCGGACGTGAAAAAGCAGTCAGATATCACTGGTTTCTGCTTGTGAGCGGAATGGCTGCCTCGGTCGTATTTGTATTACTGAATTACCAGGATGTCTGGCAGTGGTTGTTTGTAGTATCATTTCCGGTGATCATCCGAAATGGGATTGCTGTTAAAAATGCACGCACAAGTGCAGCCCTTGATCCGTATCTGAAGCAAATGGCGCTGAGCACACTGTTATTTGTTCTTACCTTTGGCGCTGGAATAATCCTATCAAATTCCTGAAAGGAAAGGCTGAATGCCTTCGAGAAAACGGACTGTTTACAAGTTCAAATAACTGACAAATCTCAGGCCCTGTAAGGGGCTTTTTTCATACATTTACTACAGGTTAATGGTTAGTTTGTAGCAAACAGAGAAAAAAGCAATGAAACATATACTCGTACCCACAGATTTTAGCACTCAGGCGGGATACGCCGTGGATTTAGGTGCATATCTTGCCCGAAAGCTTAACGCCGAATTAACATTTCTTCACGTAGTGGTAGATGGTACCCTGCCCACTGTTCATTATACCGGTGAAGTGGCCTTACCAGATATGCAGGATCGCCTGTTTGTGCTGAAATTGATTGAAAAAGGAAAGGAAGAGCTTGCTGAAATTCTGAAAAGGCCTGACATGAAGGACCTTAAGGTGAATACTGAATTACACGTTGGCGATATTTATTATGGAGTGAAGGATATCATTTCACAGAAGAATATCGATCTGGTGGTAATGGGCACCAAGGGCTCGAGCGGGTTCGAGGAATTTATCATTGGTTCCAATGCAGAGAGGGTCGTACGCCATGCGAAGTGTCCTGTACTTACGATCCATGAGCCCATGAAGGCATTGAAGATCGAGAGAATCGTTTACGCAAACTCACTCGAGAAACCTGAACATTCTTGCGCAAGCGTTTTGAAAGATATTCAGGAAGCTTTTAACGCTACGATCCATCTTGTCAGGGTAAATACACCGAATAATTTTAAGGCTGATCATGACTCCTTGCCATTACTGGAAAAGATTGCAGAGAACTCCTCCCTGAGAAATTTTGAATTGCATGTGTACAACGATGCCACTGAAGAAGCAGGAATCCTCAATTTTGCCGAACAGATCGATGCAGACATGATAGCCATGGCAACACATGGCAGAACGGGTTTAGCGCACTTATTAACCGGCAGCCTGGCAGAATCGGTTGTGAATCACACTCACCGTCCTGTTCTGACCTATGTGGATAAGGATATTTAAAGTATTTCGCCGGTAACCTTTAGATACATCGTCGCTTTGATACGGAACGAAACCGGCTTACCGGTTATGTAGGAGTGGAATTGAACAATAATTCCCTCGTCTGCAATGAAGTTATCCGCGATCACCTGCGACTCCTCGTCGGTAAACCGAAGAATATAGTCTTCACCCTGTTCGCTAAATTCATAAAGGGAAATGTCCGGAACATTAACGGCGGGTAATAATTCATTTCGATCCAGATCCATCAGCAAAAGCTGGTTAGACCGGAGTTCGATGTCCATATCTCCTACGTATTCGGAAATGGAAAAGACCAGTGAATCAACGTCAAAATCTGATATCCGTTCCTCGAATTCTGCGATTTCGGGATTGGTCGCTGTACTCAGTATCCGTTCACCGGTAATTTCGTTCGGCATTGCTTCCAGAACCACGGCAACAAGACTATCACTGATGCTGGTGGATCTGGTTGCTGATATGAATTTTGTTTCATCACAGGATGAAATTGCAACTAAGCCGACAACTAAAAATAATAACAGTGATCTCATATACTCTTTATTCGCTTTTTAAGGAACGGGTAACCTGAAATGATCTGTATGTGAATATTGCCAAAACCGGCATTAAATCCTAGTTTAGTCAGACATGATCACACAAGATTTCCTGGAGACTGAGTCACTCACCATTTACCGATCCTCTGCGGGCTCGGGTAAAACATATACGTTAACGCGGGAATATATTCTGCTGGCATTATCAGCCCGAGATCGCTATGCCTACAGGAAGATCCTGGCGGTGACGTTTACCAATAAGGCGATGAAGGAGATGAAAGATCGGATCATCGCGAAGCTTGACCAGTTTTCCAGGGGTGATCTGGAGGATACTATGGCGAAGGAACTTCAGCGCCAACTGGATTGGTCTCCGAAGGAGTTTCAGGAACGCTGCGCAGCGCTGCTATCTGAAGTCCTGCATCACTACAGTCATTTTGCCATTACCACTATCGATGCCTTCTTTCAGCAGATCATTCGCAGCTTTGCGCGGGAGCTTCATATTGCTGGTGGGTACCGGCTTGAACTGGAACAGGATCTGGTTTACCGGGAGGTGATTCGTGACCTGATGGAAGAGGTTGATTCGAACAAACACATCCGCAGCTGGCTGGCAGAATTTAGTTTTTCCAAACTGGAGTATGCAAAGGCGTGGGAAGTGGAGAGAGAACTGCTGGCATTTCTCAAGGAGCTGGATCAGGAGTCATTTCGTTCCATCGAAAATGAAATTAAAACGTATGAAGATTCAAGGTTTGAACAGCTTCGTGAAATTGCTGCCGGGAAAGTCAGGGGATTTGAAGATAAGCTCCAGCAGCTGGGTCAGAGGGCTGTAAGCACCATTCATGCTTGCGGACTGGAACAGCATGATTTCATGCGGGCAAGCGCAGCAAATTTCCTGTTTAATCTTTCTGCCCGAAATTATGATGAGAAGAAACTAACCAAAACCTTCCGAACCTGTGCCTCCGGTGAAGGAAGTTGGTTTTCCAAAGCTAATACCAAGATACTGGCTGGTGAAATAGCCACCCTGGATGCATCAGCTTTTCAGGAAATTGCATACCAGGTGCTAACCTTCTGGGATGACCACATTTTTGAATATAAAACCGCAAAGGCAGTATATAAAAATATTTATCTCTTTGCGCTGGCAAGGGATCTGCTCCGAAAACTGGATACTAATAAAAAAGAGCACGATATTCTCTTTATATCCGATGCAACCCGACTTATTCGAAAACTTGTCAAGGAGACGGATGCGCCCTTTATTTATGAAAAGGTAGGCTCCTTTTTTGAAAACTATCTTATTGATGAGTTCCAGGATACGTCCAGGTTTCAATGGGACAGCTTTCGTCCACTCATAGAAAACAGCCTGTCTGAAGGCAAGACGAACCTTATCGTGGGAGATGTAAAACAATCTATATACCGGTGGAGGGGAGGAGATCTGGAATTACTGCAAACCGAAGTGGAGAACACCTTCCAAAGATTTGGTCCGCGTGTCCTGAACCTGGCTACCAATTATCGAAGCCGCAAGAATATCGTCGACTTCAATAATGCGGTTTTTTCAGAGATTCCGGCAGTATTAAAAAAGTCTTTTGAAAAACTCACTGAAGATCCGGTATATGATATTGAATTGAGATTACGGGACATTTTCAGTGACGTTAAGCAAAACTTTGCTGGCAAAGCATCGGATCCGGAAGGCTACGTAGAGGGTAGGTTTCTGGATAATGATACGTATGATGAAATGGTGTTTCCGCAGATTGTGGAAGTGCTTAAAAATCTTCAGGACCGGAAGGTTCCTTTGAAAGAAACGGCAATCCTGGTACGGCGTAACAAGGATGGGAAAAAGATCGCGGAGTATCTCATGCAATACCATGAAGAGGGATATTCATTTGATGTGGTTTCCAATGAGACCCTTCATCTGTCGGCCTCCACCGCAGTGAGCTGTTTAATTGCTGCGCTTCGTTATATAAATAATGCAGAAGATGATTTAACCCGTGCGGCACTTCTGCATTTTTACAGACAGCTGAATTCTTCGGGATCGGAGAGGCATGTTTTTCAACAGGATGAAATGGAGCAGAAGTTGCTTTTGCACATCGCCGCACTAAAGCGCCTCCCGCTTTTCTCCATGGTTGAAAATTTGATAAGCATTCTTGGGTTGCAGGATTCCAGGGGTCATTTTCCCTATTTACAGACATTTCAGGACCATGTCCTTTCATATATGAAAAGGGAGAAAGGGGATGTTCAGGGTTTTATTGATTTCTGGGATGACAAGCTTCATAAAGAAAGCATTCGAATTGCCGATGACCTTGACGCCATCCGCATAATGACCATTCACAAGGCTAAGGGGCTTGAATTTCATTCTGTGCTGCTTCCTTTTTTGAACTGGGATTTGAATAATGACAAGGGCGTTAACTGGTTCATATATGAGACGGATCCTACCGGTCCGACACGTGTGCCGGTTAATTTCTCCAGCGGGCTGAAGGATACAGCCTTTGCTGGTGAATTCAGAGAAGAATCGTATAAGAACTACCTGGATAGTCTGAATATGTTGTATGTGGCTTTTACACGCTCGGCACACGACCTCTGGTTTATGGCAAAGAGAGGCGATTGGGACTCAAGAATTTCAAAGGTAGTGGAAGAACTTTTGCTGAATCCTTCTTTCCCGCTTCCCATACAGCGGGAGGAAGATATTATTAGTTATGGCAATCCTGATTTTGTTTATGCCGGAGCGCCAGGGACACCCTTCCCGGAGATAGAAATTGATCATTATTCATTCTTTGACTGGCAGAAAAAAACGAGGTTAAAACCTGTTCCGGAGCGAATTCGTAATGAGCAGCAGCAGATTTCCATTTCCATTGGAATTCTCGTGCATGATATTCTTTCAAGGGTTAAATATTTGGATGATGTTTCCGGGGTACTTACCGAAACACGTTTTGCTGAAGGTCTGACTGATCAGCAGTTTGAAGGGCTCCGGTCGCGACTTAAGGAAGCTTTCAGAACGCCTGAAGTGCGACAGTGGTTTGATAATTCCTGGGAAGTAAGAAATGAACAGGCTATTTTTTCGAATGGTCAGGAATTCAGGCCTGACAGGGTAATACACCGGCAGGGCCATACCATGGTGATCGATTATAAAACCGGAATCCCCAAATCAGCGGATATGGAACAAATGAAGACTTACCTCTCGCTTGTAAAGGAACTATATACCGGTAAGGTGGAGGGAAGAATTTTATACCTGGAAGATTTAAATATAATTCAAGTACAATGAAGGGGTTTTTATACCAGGTTGCGGAAGAATTGATCCGGGAACATGGCGACGATATGAGTCGTGTAACAGTGGTATTTCCAAACCAGCGTGCCGGATTGTATTTGCGCCAGATTTTAAGAACCAGGGCAGAACGACCTGTTTGGGCCCCGTCCATCATTTCTTTTCGGGAGCTTGTTCAACGTGAATCAAACCTGGTTGTTCCGGATGCGCTTTTTCTCACCTTTGAGTTGTATAAGGTTTATCATAAAATTATTCCCACAGGCGAAGCCTTTGAGGATTTTTACTTCTGGGGGCAGATGTTGCTCCGTGATTTTGATGAGATTGATAAATACCTCGTTCCTGCTCAGAATATCTATAAAGATTTGAGCCGCCAGAAAGAGCTTGATATGGCGTTTGATTTTCTCAGTGAAGAACAGAAAGCGCTTATTCAGTCATTCTGGCGTGGATTTGATGGTGATCGATCTGAGTCACAGGAACAATTTCTTAAAATATGGAACCGGCTGAATGATGTATATGACGCATTCACAGCGCGTCTCAAGGAAGATGGTTATTGCTATGAGGGCAGTATGTACAGACAGCTTGCAGAAAACGTGGAGACTCATAGTTGGAGACAACCGGGTGATATTTTGTGGTTTGCAGGCTTCAATGCCCTCACGTTTGCGGAAGAGAAGATTGTCAAGCACCTGCTCGGGCGTCCGACAACACGAATTTTCTGGGATGTAGACGAATATTACGTTAACGACAAACGTCAGGAAGCCGGACGATTTATCCGTGCTTTCCGGCATGACAGGCAATTGAAACATACCATTCCTGAAGTGCTGCCTGCCATGATCGGTGCAGGTGATCAGGAGGTTCAAATTATCGGCGTGCCTCAATATGTCGGACAGGCCAAACTTTGCAGCAGTTTGCTTCAAAAGACACTGGAGCAAAACCCGGAACTTGATCAACGCCGCATAGCGGTCGTACTTGCTGATGAAACATTATTGCTGCCCGTATTGCATTCGCTGCCCGAATCTGTACAGACCATTAATATCACCATGGGTTTTCCGCTGATCTATGCTCCACTGAGCGGATTTATCGAACTCATTTCTGAATTACATCTGCTGGCCCGCAAACAGGACGGGGAAATCAAATTTCATTACCGTCAGATTCTGGCAATTGAAAATCATCCGATGATGACTGATCACCTGCCGGCAGAACGGCCCTGGAAAAATGAACATGAGCAACGGCTTTACTGGAATATTCCCAGCCTTGCAATCACTCCGCTTTACAGAAAGATTTTCGCGGATACCGATGGAGACTTCGTTTCCTACCTGATATCCATCCTGGAGGAATTATCGGTGATCTCTGCAGAACAGATATCAAACTCACATATTCATTATTTTCTGAAGCACCTGAACCGCTACCGGGAAATGATGGATTATAAAATCGGTGTTGACACCTTCAGGCGTCTTTTCAGGCAACTTGTGCGCATGGATAAAATACCCTTTACGGGCGAGCCCCTGGAGGGATTGCAGATCATGGGAGTTCTTGAAACCAGAAACCTGGATTTCGATCATATATTCGTGCTGGGCATGAATGAAGAATCATTTCCCGCAGGAAAGAACAAGCATTCCTATATTCCATACAATCTGCGGAAGGCCTATGATTTGCCTCATTTTGATCAGCAGGACGCCATTTATGCATATTTGTTTTACAGGCTTCTTCATAATGCGGGTAAGGCCATATTCATTTACAATACGGAAGGGGATGATCTGGGTGGTGAAGAAATGAGCAGGTTTCTCAAGCAACTGATATACGAGCGGCCAATGAAAGTAAGTAATATTCTACTTCGCAGTAAGGCCAATGCCGGGCGAACATCGCCCATCATGGTGCCCCAGGATGAGGAAACATTGGGCCGATTGAGCAGATATACAGGGCGGGATACAAACAAGAGACTCGCTCCCAGTGCGATGAATACGTACCTTGACTGCAGTTTAAAATTTTTCTTCAGGTATGTTGCCAGGCTTTATGAATCCGATGAGCTTGAGGATAATGTGGATGCCCGAACGCTTGGTTCGCTGATACATGAGGGTATCGAATTTCTTTACACTCCGTATTTAGGAAAAGAAGTATCCCCTGAGGACGTTAAAAAACTCAAACCCAGGATCAAGGATGCCGTAATTGCCGGTTTCCGTAAACGATATAAGATTGAAGATGGTGAGCAGTATGAGCCGGAAGGAAAAAATATCATTGCAGCCAGCGTCGCTGAGAAATTTCTGCTAAGAATCCTTGATAAGGATGAAGCCTATGCTCCGTTCAAGGTACTGGGTCTTGAAAAAAAGGTGGAGGGAAGGCGATTGCTGAAGGATGGCATTGAGGTTTATGTTGGGGGTACGGTAGACCGGATTGACATGAAGGATGGTCTGATCCGCATTGTGGATTTCAAGACAGGTTCGGATTCATCGGAGTTCGATGGATTGGATAGTCTTTTTCAGGAAAAAAGGAATAAGGCCGCATTTCAGACAATGTTTTATGCCGTGTTGTATTTGTCAGAGGCCGATACCGACAAGGTTATTCCTGCGGTCTATAACCGAGATGTGCTCTTCCAGGATGCAGACCCCCTTTTCTATGATAAGAAGCTCAAATCGCGCGTAACAAGCCTTTCCGCGTATCGGCAATATGAGCAGGAGCTGGACCAGTTGCTCGGGAAAATCTTTTCTCCTTCCGCTGTGTATGTACAAACGGAGAATTCAAAAATATGTGAATATTGCCCCTATAATATGATCTGTCAGCGCGTCTGATCAGGTGCCAAATAAAATTCCGATAGAAATCTCGAGCCCAGTGTAATCTATTTTTGCATCTTTCCAGTCGATCGGTCGCGTTTCCAGTGGCCCGCTCATCGTTCCTCCTATATAGCTTCCAGTCATTTCAAAGGGCGCATCCCCGATGAAATAGTTAGCCTCCAGTGATACTCCCCACTGATTGGAAACATAGAAAACGAACTCTGTTCCAAAGAAGAAACCCAGTCCAATTCCATGTTTGCCATCCACATCTGAATCGGCCACATCCCATGATTCGTACTTTCGAATGGCCTTGTCCAGGTTGCCATTATTGATTTTGTTGGCGAAACCATAGAAAGCGAAGCCGCCTCCTTTGATGCGGAATTCTGTCGATTGCCCAACCAGCTGCAACACCAGTTCAAGGGGAACCATAATAGTAAAATTAGGACCTACGATCGCATCATTTGTTTCGATATTTTCAATATCCTTAACGTTCATTCCGGACATCCGGTAAAGTGAGAATCCCGTCTGAATAGCCATATATCTGTTCAGGTCGACGCCCACTCCACGCAGTGAAAACGGACTTATGGGGGTGGAAAAGTATCCGTTCTTCGGGATGAAATATGAAAAGGACAAACCTACTTCCTGTGCGCGGGATTTGTATGATGTTGCAGCTGCAATGAGAGTTGTCAGAAGAAAAATGGAGAGGAAACGTTTCATAATTTTATGAAAGGTTAGTGAAAAATTGACATAGCATACTAACTTAACGATTCAAGCTAAACAAACATACATATCATGGTATCAAAACAAAGGCTCTGGCTACTGTTATTTACATTCATTTCTTACATAGCCATGAATGGCTGTACTTCGAAGGAAAACCCCGTGACCGCCGATATGGTGATCAGCGGAGGTACAATCTACACAATGGATCAGACCAATCCGGTGGTGGAAGGAGTGGCAATTGCCAACAAGCGAATTATATATGCAGGACCGGCAGCCGGACTGGAGCAATATATTACTGAAAACACCAGGCAGGTTAACCTGAACGGGAAAACCATGACGCCCGGATGGGTGGAAGGACATGGTCACTTCATGGGAATGGGGTATAACAAGCTGGATCTGGATCTGATGGATGTGAGAAGCTACCAGGAAATGGTGGATCGCGTGAAGGAAGCGGTTGACAAGGCACAGCCCGGAGAATGGATCGTCGGACGGGGATGGCATCAGAGCAAGTGGAATATGCCAGCTGAAGAAATGATCAAAGGGTTCCCTACGAATGACGGATTAAATGAAGTATCTCCGGATAATCCGGTGGTACTGAGGCATGCCTCAGGTCATGCCCTGATCGCTAATGACAAAGCCATGGAAATTGCGGGTGTACTGCCAATGAGTACGGAGAGTATGCAGAACATGGAAATGGAAGGTGGTGAGATCATTCGTGATGAACTGGGTAATCCAACAGGAATCTTTAATGAGCGTGCAATGGGGCTTTTAGCCAAGAACACACCGGAAAATACCCCTGAACGTCAGGCAAAAGCGTTCGCACTGGCGGTCCAAAACAGTTGGGAGAATGGAATAACGGCGTTTCATGATGCAGGAGTTGGACGGGAGACCATTGAATTGTACCGCAGTTATGAAGCGAAGGATTCACTGGGTGTGCGGCTGTATGTGATGGTTACAGGATTTGAGCCTGATTATGTAGAGGAGTGGTTTCAGCGGGGCCCAAAAATTGATACTACAGGGTGGCTTAATATTCGTTCAGTTAAGCTTAATTGTGACGGTGCGTTAGGCTCTCGTGGAGCCTGGTTGCTCGAACCTTATACGGATCGTGCCGGACATTACGGTCATGAGACACTTCCCATGTCTGTCGTTAAGGACATGGCCGAAAAAGGCTTGAAATATGGCTTTCAGATTTGTTCCCATGCAATTGGTGACCGTGCCAATCAGGAAATTCTGGACCGTTACGAAGCAGCTTTCGTGGCAAATCCTGGTGCTGCAGCAGATCACCGCTACCGTATTGAACATGCCCAGCATTTACATCCGGAAGATATTCCAAGATTTGGTGAATTGGGCGTGATACCTGCCATGCAGGCGATTCATATGGCTTCAGACAGGCCATGGGCAATTGACCGTCTTGGAGAGAAACGTATTGTGGAAGGTGCCTATGTGTGGCAGAAACTTCTTCAGTCGGGTGCGAGGATTGTAAACGGCACAGACGTACCGGTTGAACCAATAAATCCCATTGCTTCATTCTATGCAAGTGTGGCTAGAAAAACCCTTGAAGGAACACCGGAGGAAGGGTATGAGCCGGATCAAAGGATGAGTCGGGAGGAGGCATTACGCTCCTATACCCTCGATGCCGCTTATGGTGCATTTATGGAAGATCTTACGGGTTCTATAGAAGTAGGTAAGCTGGCCGATTTTACCGTGCTGGATCAGGATATTATGACGGTTCCTGAAAGCGACATTTTGAATATAAACGTGGCAATGACGATCATTGACGGACGTATTGTATATGAAAAATAACTGGTCACATATTCGAACACCTACGCTCCTGATCGACGAAAAACGGGTTCGAAGGAATATCCACAGGATGGTTACAAAAGCTGCCCGGGCGGGTAAGGTATTCAGGCCTCACTTTAAAACTCATCAGTCCCGGGCGATTGGGGAATGGTTTCGGGATGAGGGTGTATCCCATATTACCGTTTCTTCCGTTGGCATGGCAGAATATTTCGCATCCAATGGTTGGAATAACATTACCATTGCATTTCCATGCAACCTGAGGCAGATCGATCGTATCGATGAGCTGGCCTCAAAAATTGATATTTCGATCCTGGTGGATAGCGAAGACGTCGCTGAACAGATCAGTAAACTCGTTAATCACAAATTGAGGGTATTTGTCGAGATTGATACGGGAAGCGAAAGAACGGGGATCAGGTATGATAATCCTGAAGCGATTATGCGCCTGTATGCGCTGATCGAGGAGTCTGAATTTCTTGAATTTGCCGGCATTTATTCACATGCCGGACATACGTATGCCTGCCGTAGCAGGGAAGAAGTGAAAAAAACCGCCAACGAGGCCATTGACCGTCTCGAGCAGGTAGCGGCGGTTTTCGAGAAAAAGATCGGCGTGTGCTATGGTGATACTCCGGGATGTACTGTGCTGGATGATTTTGGGGATATTATCACCGATTTGAGTCCGGGTAATTTCGTTTTTTATGATATGATGCAGGTCCATATTGGTGTCTGCGAAGTTGATGATATCGGAGTGGTTCTATGCTGTCCGGTTGTCACTGAAAAGACCATTGAGCCGGTGGTTACGTTGTATGGCGGTGCCGTCCATTTTTCAAAGGAACAGCTCGACGATAAATCCTTCGGAAAGGTCGCCATGCTGAACCCTTCCGGATGGGAGGATTCGGTTGTGGGCAGCCTGGAACGAATTTCACAGGAGCATGGGATGGTCAGACTGGATGGCGTAACAGCCAAAGCGGGGGATGTTTTGGCAATTTTACCGGTGCATTCATGCCTTACAGCTGAATGCATGGCAAAATACCTGACACTTAATGGTGTCTACCTTGATCATTACCAAAAAAGCCGGTGAAGCACCGGCCTTCTTTTATTTCAGAAATTTCTGTGTTTTCTTCTTCAGATGATCCCGATCGGAGGTGATCGCCGGGTCGCTGAAAATTTTACTTGAAAGCTCTGCGATTACGCCCTTCTTGTATCCAAGTCGCTCGGCAATATCCTGGCAGAAAGCTATTTCACTTTTAAATACCTGTCCGTCCACTTTCATCAGTTGCACCACGTGATACAAATGTTCAAATTTCTGATCGCTACTGAGCGTGCTGAGATCTCCAATCGGCTTTGCCGGATTACCCAGCATTTGGTCAACTTCTTCCCTGGACAGGCCATTTGACTGTCCGATCATGTGGATCAGTCGGGCTTCCTTCTCAGCCACCTGATTATCACTGGCTGCCAGCTGTATCAATACATTAAGTCTTTCTTGTACCATGATTAAAAAATGATTGCGTTTTTCAAAGCTTAAATGTATTTAAAAATCCGGCACGGAACTGGTCAAAATACCGCCGAATTATTACACTTGTAGTTATTTCAACATTTGATGAACCACTGATGCAACCCTTGATGTCTTGTTTTGTCTTTGGATTGAATATTAATTTTAAAAGCATGAAAACCAAGTATACCTTATTCTTATTCGTAGCCGCACTGTTTCTGGCATCCGGCACAGTATTTTCGCAGCAATCCCAGGAACGAAATGTCGGTTCTTTCAGTGAAATTAAAGTAGGCGAAGCCATTGATCTTTACCTGATACCAGGGTCTGAAGACAAGCTTAGAATTGAAATCGAGGATGGCCGGTTTGATGATGTTGAGACGAAAGTATCGGGCGGCACATTGAAAATTGGTATGCGCCCTGGTAATTACCGGCATACCGTTAAAGTATATGCTACCTATCGAAAACTTGATGGTATTACGGCTACCAGCGCCAGCAATGTTTATACCGAAGGTGTTCTGCGTACGAACAGACTTAATATTTCAATATCAAGTGCCGCATCTGCCGAAATGGAAGTGGAAGCTGAGTTGCTCCAGATTAGCGTAAGCAGCTCAGGAGATCTTGAAATTAGTGGCAAAGCACAAAATGCCAATATTGATGTGTCCAGTGCAGGTGATGTAGATGCGTATGACCTTATCCTTGATGCGGTTCAGGTGCAGGCAAGCAGTGCAGGCGATGCCAAGGTCTTTGCCAAAAATTCGATCCAGGCTCATGCCAGCAGCGGAGGTTCCGTGAAATATCGCGGCAACCCCACAAGGTCACAGACGGATAGCAGCAGCGGAGGCTCCGTCAGAAAATCAGGAGATTAAAACAGGCCCTGGCAGATAATGTCAGGGTTATTTTTTTCGTCTAGAGCGAAGGCGCTCTTCCTGTTGATTTAATTCAAAATTCAATAACGCTACGTGAAAATGCCTGAAATAATCATCGGCAACAGCGTGAGCGGATGTATCAAACTGTGATACGTTCTTCCATTTGCCTGACAACTTCTGAATTGAAAAATTGATCATGTTCTTTCTGTTCAGTTTTAAAAAATCAGTTTGAATATTAAATAAAGTACCAAACAAGTATGCATAACGAGTAAAACGGAAAAAATGTTCGCTAATTGTAAAAAGTGTTAAAATCGTACAGATATTGTACGTTTTTGAACATACCTGAAATTGCGAATTGTACAATGCTGCTTAAGGAGGCTGATTTAATTCATGGCATATCTATTGTGGTAGAACAACACAACTGAACTTTTTACGTTATCACCGCATGAATCGCATCACTCGTTTTTTTTGGGTATGTTCAGGAGCACATCTTGACACCCTCGAGCAATGTCCCAGTGAGTCTTCCAAATATTCAGGTATCGGGGCAACCATATTTTTCACCGGATTATTTGCTGCCGTTGCTGCAGGTTATGCCTTGTACACTGTTTTCGACAGTGTGATTTGGGCAGGCTTGTTCGGAATCGTCTGGGGATTGATGATTTTTAATCTCGACCGCTATATAGTTTCCGGGATGAGAAAGGAAGGATCACTTTGGAAACAACTGCTTACAGCAACACCAAGACTGTTGCTTGCACTGCTCATTTCTTTGGTAATCGCCAAACCGCTCGAACTCAAAATTTTTGAAAAGGAGATTGGTGAGGAATTGCTTGTGATGCATCAGGAAAAGAAAAAGCAGCAGGAAGAATTGATTCGCGGCAGGTATGAGGCAGATCGTAACCTGGCCGAAAATCAAATCCAAAGTTTGCAGAATGAAATCAATCAGAAAGCCGCGATACGTGATGATCTTGCCCGTATAGCCCGGGAAGAAGCAGATGGAACAGGTGGTACCATGCAACGTAATGCCGGGCCGATCTATAAGATTAAAAAAGCCGATGCCGACCGGGCCGAGGCGGAATTCAATGAAATCAGCAAACGGAACGAGGGCCTGATTGCAGAGCAGCGAACAAGGCTGGTATCTCTTGATAGTGCCATGCTGGCCGACCGTGCTGCTATGAATGCCGAGGTGGCGGATGGTCCTGCGGCCCGAATGGATGCACTAAGCCGTCTTACTGCCAAGAGTAGTGCCATATGGATGGCCAATATTTTTATTATTTTATTATTTCTCGCAGTTGAAACTGCCCCGATCTTTGTGAAGCTGATCTCGTATAAAGGTCCGTATGATAATCAGATTCGGGTAGTTGAATATCCTTTTGAAACCAACAGGGTAGAAAAACTAGCACGAACCACAGCAGAAACCCGGGAGCGCACCTCAGATCTTCCCGACTTCGATCGTAAACATGCCAATGACAAACTTGATGTACTGCTGAAGTCAGGGTAATTGACGTCCTTCACCTTTCCAGTGCCGTTCATTCAACGAATAATGAATGGCCAGGCCGATAAGTGAACTAAGTACTGTTATTAGGAAAAAAAGCATTGAAATCGCAACAGAAATTTCCTGGTTCAGGCCAAATAGCTGCGCTCCGTAGAGAAAAACCAATTCCCTTAACCCAAGTCCGCCTACCGTGATCGGTATGATAGTCGCTACTGAAGATACCAGAAAAATTGCGAGATAGGGTAGGTATTCTTGGTGTATGCCTAATCCGTAAATCAAGGCGACGACGCAGGCCATTTGCAATACCTGAATGCTCAGGGAAAGTCCAAAAGTTGCTGGTAAAATCGAACGAAACGATGGAAATATTCGGTAATACAGGTAGATGCCGAATGGTAAGGCCAAAAGCAGCAACCAATTGATCCAGGACGGGTGGTCCGGCAATCGCGGCATTAATGAAAGTGACATGGTTATAACCAACAGATAAATAGCCATAAGCCCGTTAATCCTGTCGGCGACCATGGCCCTGACTAGAGATGGAAAGGAAGTGCCAAATTTTGAATTTAGCAGGTATGCTTTGTATCCGTCACCTCCTATGCCACCCGGGAGCAGGAGATTATAGAACATCCCGATGTAATAAAGTTTCAGATTGAAATTTACCGAGAGGTATGTTCCTATCCGGCCAAAAAAATTATTCAACCGTACGCTGCTGATTACCTGTGATGCGTTGAATGCGATCAGCGCAAGCAGCAAAAATATTGGATTGGTGGATGTGAGATGTTTTAGGGAAGCACTAAAATCAATTTGTCTGAGGAGCAGATAAAGCGCAAGGACGGTTCCGGCAACCTTAATTATGAATTTTAACCTTTGATTCAATTTTGATCGGTTTGGAGATGATGCGCCTGATTTTATAGGTTGCTTTGTGCTGAGATTCATAATAAGTACGCATAATAAGTTCCGTAATGATGCCGAAAGTAAGAAGTTGAATACCCCCGATCAGGAAGATTGCACCAAGGATGAGTATGGGTCTTCCCCATATATCCTGCCCGAGGATTTTTAAAATGAGAAGATAAAAATAAATTACCGATCCCAGTCCTATGGAAATGAGCCCGGCCGGTCCGAATAAATGAATGGGACGTTTTAAATATTTTTGAAAAAATAACAACAGAATCAGATCGCTTAACACACGCATTGTTCGACCGATCCCATATTTAGATTTGCCAAACTTGCGTGCATGATGCTTTACATTCATCTCCGAAATTCGTGCACCATCGAAACTGGCCAGAATAGGAATAAAACGATGCATCTCTCCATAAAGCTGCAAGTTTTTGGCTGTTTCCCGCCGAAAAACCTTGAGTGTGCAGCCGTAGTCATGGACATGAACACCCGAGATATTCCTGATCACGTAATTGGCAATTTTGCTTGGTAATTTCCTTAGAATAAATCCGTCCTTCCGGTTTTTCCGATTTCCAACGATGAGATCGAGATCCTCCCTGATGAGTTTATCCAGCATTAGAGGGATATCTGCCGGGTCATTCTGCAGGTCAGCATCCATGGTAACAATAAATTCTCCACTGGCCTGTTCAATTCCCGCGGCCATGGCTGGTGTCTGGCCGTAATTCCGGTTGAGGACTACAATGTGATGGGGATCATCCAGATGCCGCCGTAATTCCTCAACAGTACCGTCATTAGATCCGTCATCAACAAAGATTACCTCGTAATTAAACCCCTTTAATGCATTATCAATGCTTTCAACGAGATAAGGAACGTTTTCGCGTTCGTTAAGCATGGTTGTAACCACCGAAATTTTGAGGGGAGCAAGTTCCATCACCAATTAAAAACTGATATAGTAAGCTACGTAATTAATATCTTTTTTGTTCCAAATAAGTAAGCTGCTTATTAGACACTGAATTTACGGATAATTGGTGCATCTGAGGAGAAATTACTGTGTATTACTGTTTTTCCTGACCAGAATCATCTGTTTTGCCAATATTTCCAGCTTTATTTCCCTGATGAATCCTATAGCCGCTGTCGTAATAGAGATGATCAATCCAGGTGATGTTATTGTGCCTGCTTAACACAGTGAGCTGGCCCAATTAATAAGATTTGATTAGAATTCCAGCCCGGAATAAATACTGGGATCAATCATTTTTAGTATTCAGGTTGTTTTATTGGCCAGATAGGTCGATTTCAAAGCAATTCCTGAAATTAAGGAGATATATTTTCAAAATCGTGGGTTAATTATTACCCACATGGTCAAAATATTGATATTTTTGTTCACACATTAAATAAATCAACAACCACATGACTACATTGCGAAAAACGGCCCTTGAAAGGGCAAATAGCCGTCCGAAGATTAAAGTTGAATCGCCTGGACGGATTTCAGAATATTTTGGTCGGGATGTTTTTGGATTACTTGAAATGCAGAAACTCCTTGCTCCCGATGTATTCAAAAAAGTAAGCAGGGCAATAGATGCGGGTACAAAGATAGATATTGAAACAGCCGATGCAGTTGCTTCTGCGGCTAAATCCTGGGCGACCACTAAAGGAGCTACACATTATACTCACTGGTTCCAGCCGCTTACAGGATCTACTGCAGAGAAACACGATACATTTTTTGATGCCCTGTCTGGAATTGAAAAATTCAAGGGAACGGCGTTGGTACAGCAGGAACCGGACGCTTCCTCTTTCCCTAGTGGGGGTATTCGAAGCACTTTCGAGGCACGTGGTTATACAGCATGGGACCCAACCTCACCGATGTTTATTTATGGGGTAACACTCTGTATCCCTACGATTTTTGTTTCCTTTACCGGTGAATTGCTTGACAATAAAGCTCCATTAATGAAGGCAGTTGATGCCGTTGATGCAGCAGCAACCCGTGTAGTACAACTCTTTGATAAGAAAGTAACGCGTGTAAAGCCTTCTTTGGGATGTGAACAGGAATACTTTGTCGTTGATAAAGACCTTTATAACGCGCGTCCGGATCTTGTAATGGGTGGACGTACCGTATTTGGTCATAACCCCGCGAGAGGTCAGCAGCTGGACGACCATTACTTCGGCTCAATCCCTCCCCGTATATACAACTTCATGAAGGATTTTGAGATCGAAGCACTAAAGCTTGGTATCCCTGTGAGTACACGACATAACGAAGTGGCGCCGAGCCAGTTTGAAGTGGCACCTGTATTTGAAGATATCAATGTGGCCACAGATCATAATCAACTATTGATGGATGTGATGTCTAAAGTGGCAGAAGGTCACAACCTGAAAGTCCTTTTTCATGAGAAGCCATTTGCTGGTCTCAATGGAACCGGAAAACACAACAACTGGTCACTCATTACCAATACCGGCATCAACCTGTTCAAGCCGAGCAGCAGTGCCCGTGAGAACCTGCTATTCCTTGTATTCTTCGTGAACACAATTAAAGCGGTATACGAATATGCAGATCTTCTCCGTGCAAGTATCGCCTCTGCCGGCAATGATCACCGTTTGGGTGCCAATGAAGCTCCTCCGGCAATCATGTCGGTCTTCATCGGCTCAACCCTCACATCAGTTCTTGACGAGCTTGAGAAAAACGGAAATGTAAAGGTCGAAAAAGGTGACAACATGTATATGAAGCTGGGTATCGATAAGATCCCTCAGATCATTCTTGATAATACAGACCGTAACCGTACTTCACCATTTGCATTTACCGGTAACAAATTTGAATTCCGCGCAGTTGGAGGTGCTCAAAACGTTGCGGCTCCTATGACAGTCCTGAATCTGATCGTCGCTCAACAGCTGAATGAATTCTATACAGAGGTCGAAAAGGAGATAGGTAAGGGAGCCGAGAAGCGTATGGCCGTTGTAAACGTATTGCGTAAATACATCAAGGACAGCAAAAAAATCCGATTCGAGGGAGACGGTTATTCAGATGAATGGGTGAAAGAAGCTGCAAAGCGCGGACTTGAAAACGTGAAGGATACTCCCCGGGCACTTGATGCTTATATCACCAAGAAATCGAAGAAGATTTTTGAGGCCAACGGTGTATTGAGTGAAAAAGAGCTTGAAGCCCGCAATGAGATTTACTGGGAAAACTACATCATGAAAATTCAGATCGAATCTCGTGTGATGGGTGATCTTGCTGCTAACCACATTGTACCCACGGCCGTTAATTATCAGAATAAGCTGATACAGAATGCGAATGGTTTGAAAGGACTTGGAATTTCGAATAAGGAGGTTGTGAAAGTAATCGAGAAAATTTCGGGATACATTCATACCATTCAGACGGAAGTCGATAGCATGATTGAAGAGCGGAAACGTGTCAACAAGATAGAAGACACACGTGAAAAAGCCATTGCGTATTGTGATGACGTCAAAGGTAAATACTTCGATAAAATCAGATACGCTGTTGATAAGCTTGAGTTACTCGTTGATGATGAGGACTGGCCGCTTGTGAAATACCGCGAGATGCTGTTCCTTCGTTAATGATTAACGGAAAAAAAGAAAAGGCCATTGAAATTTCAATGGCCTTTTTTATGCTGAATGGGAATGTGATTTATTAATGAAACGTAGCTTGTATGCGACCGCCCGCTCCTCGGGGGTCGTTAAAAATATATTGCCATTTCTATCATATTTGACCCACGCTAACGCATGGGTCATTTTTTTATTACTCTTTTGCTCAGATAAAGAAAAACGACCCCTGAGTGACGGGGGTCGCATACGTGAGAGAAATATGGTAAAGAAAAACGACCTCTGAGTAACGGGGGTCGCATATGTGAGAGAAATATGGTAAAGAAAAACGACCCCTGAGTGACGGGGGTCGCATACGTGAGAGAAATATGGTAAAGAAAAACGACCCCTGTGTAACGGGGGTCGCATATGATACGTTCTCTGCAGAATTATTCTCAGTGAGCAGCGAAGGTGGAGCGTGCAAAGGACAGTAGTATATGCCCTGTCGAAATGATTACTTTTTATTTAGTATCGTGCCTAATTCTTCGGTATTACTAAGTACCCGAACTGCAGCCTGAAGATCCGGATCAGCATCAAACGTAGACTCAATAGAGCCCCGTTCCAGGTAATATCTGCCGGCAATCTCCTCTTCCAGAAGGGTTTTAATTTGAGATTTATACAGGTCAAGGTCTTTTTCCTTGCTTTGCTCAATCACTTCTTCAAGCTCGTTCAGCTGGTCCTTGATCAGATCATAGTATTTCTCATCACTGGCATTTTCGATCATATCCTCCAGGTTCTTTTCAACCTGGGTTCTATAGGAGTAATCCTGAGTTTTCAACCAGGATTTGAATGCCTCATATTCCTTATCGGATAACGAAAACTGATCGGCTGCCGGAATTTCCGGGTTATCATAGTAATACCGGGTGGCGTAATCGAACAGTATTCCTTTCGTTTGAAGTACATAAGCAATAGCGGAAATATCTTCGCCTTCTACGCTGATATCAGGATCAATTCCGCCGCCATCAAACACTTTTCGGCCATTTTTAGTGGTAAACTCGGTTTTCAGGGAATCCGGAATTTTACCTACGCTTCCGTCAGGTCTGCGATGAGAATAATCCAGCGCCTGAATGCATCTTCCTGATGGAGTATAGTACTTGGCGGTAGTTACTTTAAGCTGTGAATTATAGGAGAGGGGACGGCTTACCTGAACCAGTCCTTTGCCAAATGACTTTTCACCCACAATAACCGCACGGTCATAATCCTGAAGCGTCCCCGCTACAATTTCAGAAGCGGAGGCACTGCCGCTGTTGATCAGTACAGCCAGTGGTATTTCCGTATCCACAGGGTTGTCCAGTGTTTTGTAAGTCTGGTTGTTATCTTCAATTTTTCCCTTGGTGGAAACGACGTCCATGCCCTTGGGAATAAAAACATTGGTGGTATTGACCGCTTCAAGTAACAGACCTCCGGGGTTTCCGCGAAGATCGAGGATGATTTTTTTCGCACCCTTTTCCTTCAATGCCTGAACTGCATTTTTTACTGAGCGCCCTGCCTGGTCGGTGAACTCGGTTAATTTAACCATTCCAATATCTGCCGTTACCATGCCGAAATAGGGGACATTTTCGATTTTCACCTTTTCCCGCTTGAAAGTTAACTTGATGGGGGTTGGTGTATTATAGCGCCTCACGGTCATTTCCACATCCTTGTTGGATTGACCCTTCATCAATTCATTTGTTTCATCACGGGATAGATTTTCAATTGAAACCCCGTTGATGGCAATCACTTCATCACCGATCTTTAGTCCGTTCTTCTGTGCTGAGTATCCGTCCATCAGCATGATTACCTTTACTTTTCCATTAATGCGACCGGTAACGGCACCAATTCCGCCATACTCACCACTGCTTTGGGTTCTGAAATCCTCAATGTCGTCCTCTGGAATATAATTCGTGTACGGATCAAGACTTGCCAGCATGGCATCAATTCCTGAGCGCATCAGCGTATTCGGATTCACCTCGTCTACATAGAGCGCATTTACCTCTTTATAAAGGGTGGCAAAGATGTCCAGGTTCCGGGCGATATCGAAATAACGGTCATCCGGGCCATTGAACGAAAAGAAAATTACCGGGGCAGCGGCCAGGGCAAATACCCATCCCATTTTTCGTAAGGAAGTACGCATATGATCTCGTGGTTTAATCAGGGAAACGTAAGCAGAAAGCTTTTGGTTTCCCTTGTAAGGCATTCATTCAACATTGAAGATACTCAATTCTGTGTAAACCGGATATTATAAAACCCGGAATCTCCGGGTTTTATAATGATTGTAATCGTTTTATGAGAGAATATCAGGCGGTTATATTGGACGGGTTGAAACGGAAAATCTTTTCTAGTCCGTCATTTGAATTCATCGACACGTTCAGATCATGTATGAGACCATCTTTCAGGCTATATACCCAACCGTGAATGTAGGGGAATTCACCTGTTTCCCATTCTTCCTGGACAAATGAAACTTTAGCCAGATTCCCAACCTGCTCAATAATGTTCAATTCAACAAAACGATCAAACCTCTTTTGATCATCCTTGATATTGTTCAACTCCTCTTCATGGGTGCGATAGACATCCTTGATATGCATCAGCCAGTTGTCTAAAAAGCCTAATTTCTCATTGCTCATTGCCGCCTTAACCCCACCGCAGCCGTAATGTCCGCAGACGATGATATGCTTCACTTTTAACACTTTCACCGCATAGTTTACCACGCTCAAAAGATTACTATCGGTGTGCACAACCATATTGGCAATGTTGCGCTGGACGAAAATGGATCCAGGCAAGGCATTCGTTATTTCAGTGGCCGGAACCCGACTGTCGGCGCATCCGATCCATAAAAACTTAGGATGTTGACCTTCTGAAAGTCGTTCAAAGAAATCCGGCTTCATTCGAAGGGTATTCCGAACCCAGTTGATATTCCCTTCCTGCAATTCTTTAATACTATTTGGCATGATATTGATCTTTATGTGATATTAACTTCAATTTAATTATTTATTAAATAGCATGGATAGTCCCTGCTACCCTAAAACACCCGGTTGGTTATCATGAACCGATTTAAGCTTTAGCTCAATATTTTTGTACTGGGCTGTTTCCTTAAAATTTTCGATGACCTCAAGGACATCGTAATCAATATTTCGTGTGCCCGACCCATCGATCGTTACAATGGAATTTTCGGGCAATTTCCGAAGTGTAAGTAGCATACTTCCCTTGTTAATGAATGTAACCTCTTCAGCCAGTTTGATTGTGATCCTTTGCCGGTGGCCATCCTTATCTTCTTCGAACCGGTAGGGCGATCGGTAAACGTTTCGTAAGATATAAAAGATGGCAACCCCCATACCAATCAGAATTCCCTGCAGCAGGTCTGTAAACAAGATCGCGACTACCGTCACAATGAAAGGCACAAATTGTTTCCACCCCAGTTGATACATTTTACGAAACAGAGAAATTTTGGTTAGTTTATATCCTACGACCAACAGGATTGCCGCGAGTGCCGATAATGGAATCAAATTCAGAATTGTTGGGATTAAGATAATGGAAAGCAACAGCAGCACTCCATGAATTACAGCCGACATTTTTGATCGTGCACCAGCATCGATGTTCGCGGAACTTCGCACGATTACTGAAGTCATCGGAAGCCCTCCGATCAGACCTGCGACCATATTCCCGATACCCTGCGCCCTTAATTCCCTGTTGGTGGAGGTGATCCTTTTCAGGGGATCGAGTTTATCTGTTGCCTCGATGCATAGCAGCGTCTCAAGACTCGCAACAATAGCAATGGTGAAGCCAGCGATATAGACATTAATATTGGTCAGTATCCCGAAATCAGGAAATGTAAACTGCCCCAGGAATTCAGCCGTGGAAGCAGCCACAGGTATGGTTACAAGATGCTCACCATGAAGGGCCCAGTCAGAATTATTTCCGTCGAAATATTGATTCAGCAGGATGCCGGCAGCAACCGCTACAAGACCTCCCGGAATAAGTTTGAATAACATTTTCTGACGGATCGCCGGGATCTCCCATATCAGTAAAATGGCCAGACATACTACACAAATGATGAGTGCTCCGGGCTGTATGAATTCTGTCGCACGAAGAATTTCAGTAAAAGTATTTTCACCATCCGCCTGAAAAAATGATAAGTCGCCCTCATAATCTGCATCCCAGCCAACCGCATGGGGAATCTGCTTCATGATCAGGATAAGTCCGATGGCTGCAAGCATTCCCTTGATGACGGAGGAAGGAAAGTAATGGCTGATGATTCCGGCCTGTGCCACACCCAATGCAAACTGGATGATCCCCGCAATTACGACTGCAGCGAGGAATGCTTCGAAACTACCCAGGCTGAAAATTGCATCCAGAACAATCACGGTAAGTCCGGCCGCCGGACCGCTAACACTCACATGTGATCCGCTGAAGAATCCAATGACGATACCCCCGATGATCCCTGATATAAGTCCGCTGAACAATGGTGCCCCCGATGCAAGTGCTATTCCTAGGCAGAGTGGAAGGGCCACCAGGAATACCACCAGTCCGGATGGAAAATCATTTTTCAAATTTGAGAATAATCCCGTTTTCATAAATGGCTGATTGAATGTAATCCCGAAGGAATACAGGTTAAAGTTATGGAGTTGATCTTGTGGCGTTAACTGGTCAGGTATCGCTGCCCCGCTCCGGAGGGGGAGTGAACACATCCGAATGAACCATGCTTAAATATGGATTCAGTAATTCCGGAATGTTGTTGTTTTCCTGCAAAGTAATTCCGTCTGTTAATCCAGGCGAATAAGCGTAAAAGTCCTTTCCGTCCTCACATTCGTTTTCATGCTGATCTCCTGCGGGTTGATGATCGTCTGCCGGCAGGTGGTAACATGCTGAGTCTTCTGAATAAACCACCGAAAGGATAGGGGGTGTAACGAAGGACAATACCAGGCTGAGACTGATCAGAAATGTTAGGATGGTGGATTTATTCATATAATGATCAGGCATTCGTGCTATTGCCCGGATTGATATACTTTCAATTTAATTATAATGGATGTAAATAGATAGTTTCCCTAAACCAAATATTATTTGGTTTAGGGAAACGGGCAATTATTGTAAGTATATAAAATACTATAAATCAGATATATAGAATCATTTACTTAAAGTATATAATTAATTTATTCTTTTCGAATTTTAGCCTGCTTTATTATATAAGCGTTGTTAATCCTGGATGAGATTACCGCTTATCAGATTAAATGTAACGGTTGATCCATTGATAATAAGACTGGCGGTTCCGTCTCCATTAAAGGTGATGGAACCCTTTAAGGTATAGGATCGGTCACTACGGGTAACCTGAATTTCATAAAGGCCGGATCCTGAAATGATGGTTTGTGTTTCAGGGTCAATTGTAAGTGAGGTAAGCGTAATATCCACATTTGAGCTGCCGTTGATATTTTCCCGCTCCTTCACGTTATATTCTCCGGATCGGTCATAGGTTCCGTTGTAAACCAGGTTTTGATTGGCATCCAGTGAGATTTCAAAATCTCCGTTTCCGTCATGTGACCAGGTGAGTTTTGGGCCGTCGAAGGAGCCACTGTAGGTAAAATCAACGGAAAGGCTGACGGGTACTTGTATGGAACTGCAATTTACAGATACGTCGTAGCTGTAGCTGTAATTATACGTTACCATACTTCCATCAGTACTCGATATTTGCTCAGACCCGCTGTCTGTATAATCACATACCGCACTTCGCCCATTGGCAGAACCCTGCGCCGTTTGGTAAAGGGCCACTGATTCCTGGAGGAGTGCATTAACACCGTAAGTGTTGGAGGCTACCGATGCTGCAACCAACAGTGAAACTTCTTCGGAAGCTTCGGGACTGATTTTTTCACCTTCATCATTACAGGCGGTGAGGAAACCAACGGTAATCAGTGCTGACAAAAATAGGATGTTCTTCTTCATTGTTAAAAAATTTGTTCCATGTTGATACACCGTTTTGTGGAGGCGTAACCGTCATTCAACGATTAAATCCACCACTTGTGGACTTGATTCCTTTCTGTTGTATATTTTCACATAATAATGAACGATCGAACTATTGGCAGTGAGTCATTTCAGGGCATTCGAATGGATCGCATGGAGGATATCTATGACCGATCCGGCGGGAGGCCCGGTGAACCCCACCGGCATGACTACTTCACCATCGTATGGGTACACAAGGGTAACGGAACTCATTTGATTGACTTTACCAATTACTCGTTAGGTGAGAATCAGATGTATTTCATATACCCCGGTCAGATTCATCACCTGGTGACAAACAACAGACCACAGGGCTGTGTAATCAGCTTTACCGCAGAATTTCTCTCTGCCAATAATATTTCCATGAGCTTTCTGGAACGCATCAATTTATTCAGAACAGGTAGTGACTCTTCCCCGCTCATCATTCCCGAAAATTTGATCGACAGATTTGATCAACTATTTACGCTGATGTATGACTTGTATGAATCTTCCATATCTTACAGGTCTGAAGCTCTTGGCTCATTACTGAAGCTTGTCCTTGTGCTTTCGAATGAAGCATGCGCGAGACCGGAAACGAATCATCAGCATGAACAGGGAACTTCGTTGCTCAGTCAGTTTCGTAACCTGGTGGAATTAAATTATTCCAGGGAGCATAAAGTCCAATGGTACGCTGGAGCCCTGTTCATTACACCCAAACACCTGAATGCAGTTGTCAAGAATCTGCTCGGACAAACCGCAAAGGAATTTATTCAGGACCGGATTGATACCGAAGCCCGCAGGTTATTGCTGCATACCGACCTTACCGTTAAGGAAATTGCCTTCCGTCTTGGCTTCAGCGATCCCCTTCATTTCAGTCGCTACTTTAAGAATCATACGGGCCGTTCCCCGAGTGAATTCAGAATCTGAGACAATTTCCGACATTTTGCTATGATAACAAGTGATATCTCCATGATCATTTCTTCAAATTATGCGTTATAACATATAAATAGAAAATTTGAGCTATGAAAACAATATTGCACAAATCAAATACAAGGGGTCACGCCAATCACGGATGGCTCAATTCATATCATACGTTTAGTTTTGCAGGCTATTATGATCCGGAGCGGGTACATTTTGGTAAACTCCGTGTGCTGAATGATGATACTGTTGCCCCGGGCAGGGGATTTGGAACACATCCCCACGACAATATGGAAATTATTTCCATTCCGTTATCCGGAGACCTGGAGCATAAGGATAGTATGGGAAATACCACAGTAATCAAGCAGGGAGATGTTCAGGTGATGAGCGCCGGAACGGGCGTATTTCACAGCGAGTACAATAAGAATCAGGATCAGGAAGTGAAATTCCTTCAGATCTGGGTTTTTCCGAATAAAAAGAATGTGGAGCCCAGGTATGACCAGATTTCAATTGGCGAAATTGCCGAGAAAAATGCCTTTTATCAGATCCTGTCACCTAACGCTGATGACCAGGGTGTCTGGATACACCAGGATGCGTGGTTCCATATTGGTGAATTTGATCAGGGCGCTGCTGCTGAATATTCGATCCATAAGGAAGGAAACGGTGTTTATGCATTTGTGCTTGACGGGGAAGTAGAGATTGGTGAACAAAAACTTGCCACGCGTGACGGATTGGGCATTCTGGAAACGGATGCATTCCAGCTGAAGGCATCATCGCCATCGCGTGTTCTGTTAATGGAAGTACCTATGAATTGAGAAATGATGATAGAAACAATAGATATAAAACAGGCAAAAACGAGGTACAATGTACTCGATGTGATCCGCAAGAGGTGGAGCCCGAGGTCATTCAGTAAATACCCGCTCATGCCAGAGGAAATTGAGACGCTGCTTGAAGCGGCTACATGGGCACCAAGTGCGATGAATGAACAGCCATGGAGGTTTGTAGTGGCCTCAAAAGAGGATGAGGAAAAGTTCAGGAAGCTGGCAGATTTTCTTGTTCCCGGAAACCGGGTATGGGCCGAAAATGCAGCTGTATTAATGGTTGTTTTCGGGGTAACAACCTATGCCAGAAATGGGAAGGAAAATATCAACGTCGGGCATGATGTTGGGATGGCCACCCAGAACCTGCTGCTGCAGGGCGTAAGTATGGATGTTTACGGCCATGTGATGGAGGGTTTTGACAAGGATCGGGTTATAGAGGAATTTCAATTACCCGATAATATACGGCCTTTAACCATGCTTGCACTTGGCCGGCTGGATGTTCCGGATCTGCTTGAAGAACCGTATTACTCACGCGAACAGAGTCCTCGTACCCGCCGTTCGGTGGAAGATTCAGTAATATCTTTTCCGGAGATGTGACTTTTTAGTCAAAGCCGGTTATAGTAATAAAGCGCTTCGTCAGGGAAGAGTCGTGACTGCATGAAGTGTTGAAATCAGGATGTCCGCAGTTCGCGCTGCGGACATTTCTTTTTATTCCGGTTCGGCCCTGTTGACTTTTGGTGAATAATGTCGTTTGAGCCATTTGCTCAGTCCTTCATATCCGGGGAAAAGAACGCGTTCATTGATATTTACCTGGTCGAGTTTGTCCCGGATTTCCCATTTCAACTCAGAGGGTATTCGGATGCGAAAGTACATTTCAGGTTTATTCAAAAGCCAGTCATCAAGCATAAGCCCGGGGTGCGACATAAATGTAAATATTGCATACTGGTTAACAATCCTTGAGTCAAGTGATGGTGGTTCAAAAGGAACTACAAACTCATCTGTCTGGCTGGTAAGCTCGGTGATATTATTGTAGGCTTCATTCAGCATTTCTGTCGTAAAGGAATTCGATCCAACAAGTCGAAGCTGATTACGTAAATTATCCGGAAGATAATTCTTAAGTTCCTCATAATTTAGCGCCCATATGACCCCATCACGATTAAACTGGGTTATATCAGCCGTAGCAAAATGTAAGGCCACCAGGGGTGAATAGGTCCAGTCGAGCAGCCGGGTGGGAAGGCCGTGATGTTGTGCCAGCGCGAGCCAGTCCCAGTCGGTATTATTAACAATATCCGGCCGGTGCGCGTATTTCTTGAAATTTCTCAGCAGGTGGAATTCCAGTTTTTCGTAGGGTCCTCCCAGCCGGGTCAGCGATGTCTTTAGTCGGTACTCAAATTGGGATAAGCCACGATAAATAAAAGGGGAACGCACTCTGCCAAGCCGGTCATTAAAAGCATCCTGAAACAATAGTTCCTGTAATTCCAGCCAGCTGGATGGGGTAAGGGCCTCCTTCAAATCCATAGTTTTTCTGCGATGATCGATTGAAAAGTTATCTAATTTTTCCCGATTCCTCCGAATATTTTATTAAATCTGTTATTCTGAATTACGCTTTCCATAGAGCTGACCTACCCGGAAGGCAGCAGATAATGCCGCCGGTATCTCAGCCTCTGCCTGAATCACTTTGGCTTTGGCTTCCTGTGTACGTGCTACCATTTCCTGTTCCAGTGCCACGGCCATTGCTCTTTTTTCCTCGGCTTTCGCTTTCGCGATATTCAGGTCGGCCGCTGCCTGGTCAATTTGAAGTGCCGCTCCAATATTTTCCCCCACATCCAGATCGGCGATGTCGATGGAGAGAATGTCAAAGGCTGTACCACTGTCAAGGCCGTTGGCAAGCACCTGCTTGGATATGCTTTCGGGACTTTCAAGTACTTCGGCGTAATGTCGCGCGGTTCCGATCCGTGAGATGATGCCCTGGCCAACGCGTGCTTTGATTGTTTCTTCGCCCGCTCCTCCAACAAGACGCTGGATATTACTGCGAACGGTTACGCGGGCCACGGCCACCAGCTGGATACCATCGACTGAAACCCCTGTGATGGCTGGTACTATCACGACATATGGAGTTACAGAAACCTGTACCGCTTCCAGTACATTTCGGCCCGCCAGATCAATGGCGGTAGCCTGTTTGAAGGTCAGATCAAGGTTCGCCTTATCGGCAACTATGAGTGCTTTAATTACGGCTTCCAGGTTCCCGTTGGCCAGGTAGTGTGTTTCCATCTGATTGGTGGAAATATGTTCAATGCCAGCTTTATGGGCGATAATCATGGAACGAACAATCAAGCCGGGAGGAACTTTCCGGAATCGCATAAAAACCAGGTCGAACAGGTTGATCTTAACACCTGTAAACTGGGCGGTGATCCAGAGATTGATGGGGAAAATGAAATTCAGTAACCAGATTCCTGCCAGAATGACTGCAATAGTAAGAAGAGAAGGTACAGCCATAGTAAGTTTGTAATGAGTGTTCCGGCAAGGTACATCATGTTGATCATAATTTTGATGTTCATAATGTTTATTTGGCATTTGTGCCATTTTTCCAACCTTAAAGCCTGCTTCCGGGTCATGAAAGAAAATCAAAAATGGCGGCATTGAAATATTTTGTTCCGATTGTAGTGTTGATATGGATCACCGGATGTGCAAACGATTCCGGGAAGGAGATTTTCGACAATACCCTTTCCGGGGAATGGTATTTGGCGGAAGTATTAGCAGATCCGGGCGACGGCAGTGGCACCTTTCAGCCAACAACACAGGAATTGAAGCTGCAAATCTTTTCTTCAGGCCTCTATATCTCGTCTGAATCACTTTGCAACGCGGGATCCGGAATGAGCGGCACCTTTGATATAGAGGAGGGCAAAATCTATCCTGTGAATTGTAATTATTCGTTGGGTTTTAAAGTCGAGGAGGGTGAATTATATGTCTATTTTCCCTGTATCGAACCTTGTGCTTATAAATTCAGAAGAAAATAATCTGCTAAATCTTAGTTGATTATATCATGTTGTTTTGCGCTACTCAATGGAGGATGTTGCATTTTCAATCAGCCGAACATAGTAGCGTATCGCATTTTCAAAATCCTCCACTGAGAGCCGCTCGTTTATTCCGTGAAATGTCTTGATGGTTTCCGGTGTCAGATGGATAGGCGTAAACCGGTAAACATCATCGCTAAGCGGATAATAGTACCGTGAGTCCGTGGCACCAACCACCAGGTTCGGCGAAGTGAGCGCTTCCGGGAATATCTCCTTAATTGTGTTGCGTATGGTTACGAAACCATGAGAATCGGTAGATGAGGATTGAGGTGCTTCAGAATTAAAACTTCCCTCACCAATTACAATTCGGTCATCATTGATCAGGCTTGCAACACGATTTTTTACGTCCTGGATGCTTGTTCCTGGCAAAATCCTGAAGTTGACAGTGGCATTGGCCGTGTAGGGGATTACATTTTCTTTGATTCCTGCATTAAAAATGGTGGGTGCCGTGGTGGTGTGCAGCATGGCCGAACCTGATGCTGATTCAGAAAAAGAATTCATGATGACCGGCTCCAGCAACCACCGGTTTGCAAAGGCCACTTTTTGAGTGAAGGGCATTTCGGGACCAAGATGATCCATAAAATCATTTACAGGCTGGGTTACTTCTGCCGGGAAAGGGTTGTCCTTAAGTTTGACAACTGCCCTGGCCAATACATCGATCGCTGATTCCTCCCCGGGCATGGATGAATGTCCGCCTTCGAGGGCAACCGATAGCTTTAGTGATACAAATCCTTTTTCTGCGGTTCCGATAAGTGCCACGTCTTTGTCGATACCGGGTACAAGTCCTTGTGAAATCGCGAATCCTTCATCCAGCACGAATTCAGCCTTTACTCCCTTATTTTTCAAATGTTCAACAATGGCAGTGGCACCGTTTATACCACCGATCTCCTCGTCGTGACCGAAACAGAGATATATGGTTCGGTTGGGCTGAAAGCCCCGGCTTAATAATAATTCGACCGCTTCCAGGTTTCCGATGACACTCACCTTATCGTCGATGGCGCCGCGGCCATAGATCATGCCATTCCGGATCTCACCGCCGAAAGGAGGGTGGTCCCATTTATCGATATTTTCTTCGGCAACAGGCACTACATCCATATGACCCATAAGAATCACCGGCTTTAGGGATGGGTCTGTGCCTTTCCACTCATAGATCAGACTGAAAGTATTGATTTTGGTGATACCAAGCAGCGAGTCAGCCAGCGGGTAGGTGGTTTTAATAAATTCATGAAACCGGAAAAATGCGGCAGAATCGATCTTTGAAGGATCTTCATTGGATACAGTGGGAATGGTGATCGCCTGCGACATGTGCTCTTTAGCGGATGCCGGGATATCGATCTTCGGTACCGGATCCACATGAACCTGCTGAGAATCGAAAGTGAATGTGTTAAAAAGCATCACGGCAATCAGGAAAATAAATATGGTAAGGAGGGAAAGGAAAATCTTTTTCATGTCGGGTCTTATCATTCTTCGAAAGTTAGTTATCCGGGGGGATAATGCAAATCTGAATAGAAATTAACATTAGTATTGATGTGATTTGCTATTTCAATTTAAATCAAGTCCTGAACAGTGAAATTCCCACATGTATATTGGATAAGAATTCAGGTTTAATCATATTTGCATCCCATTCGGGATTGATTGATCCCGGAATACGCCCAGGTGGCGGAATTGGTAGACGCGTTGGTCTCAAACACCAATGGCTTCGGCCGTGCCGGTTCGACCCCGGCCCTGGGTACTTTTGAGAATGAGAATGAGAAGCAGAATGATGTTTTTCATTCTCATTTTCATTTTAGATCAGTTTAAGACCCATTCTCATTTTCGTTCTCATTATTAATATTATTCATTAGAAAGAATGATATCATTCTTTCTAACTCAAACATATTTAGAAGCAGAATGATATTCCCAATTTCGGTTTGTCCGTCGTGATAGCTAATTCGAAAAATGTTTGAGTTTCAGAATCTCGAGGTTTATAGAAAATCTGTAAATTTTCATCAGGAGGTTAATAGGTTGCTAAAGTCAAAGAAAATTGATCATACCTATCGAAATCAATTACATAGGGCATCACTTAGCGTAGTTTTGAATATTGCTGAGGGCTCGGGTCGGTTCACAAAACCGGATAGAAGGAATTTTTTTATTATTTCACGAAGCTCAATTTTTGAATGCGTGGCACTTCTTGAAATGTTAAAAAATCAGATCCCGGAAATTAGATCCAATTATGAAACACTCCTTGCTGAATGTGATGAAATGTCCAGGATACTTTATTCAATGATCAATAACCTTAAAAAATAAAGTATTAATTGAAATTCAATGTTTGGGCTACTACGAGCGTACCTCAGAAAACTCCTAAAATAACCCATATAGACTTTCATTCTCATTCCCATTCCCATTCCCATTCTCATTCCCATTCCCATTCTCATTCCCATTCTCATTCTCATTCCCATTCTCATTCCCATTCCCATTCTCATTCTCATTCCCATTCTCCTTCTCATTCTCATTCCCATTCTCATTCTCATTCCCATTCTCATTCTCATTCCCATTCTCATTCTCATTCCCATTCCCATTCCCATTCTCATTCCCATTCTCATTCTGCTATCCTCCACAACTTTGTTCCTGCCTTCCGTGTCCGTACCTTGTTCTAAATGAAATAATATTCAATGTATCGCCTCGCATTTTTACTTCTTGTGATGATGGGTGCCCCGGGATTTTCTCAGGATTCGCCCGACTACCAACACTACCACCAACAGGTGATTGCCGCGGAGACCCTGATTACACAGGAGGAATATCGACAGGCACTGGATATCTATAATCAGCTGATTGTATCCTACGATTTTGTTTTCCTGAGGGAATATCAGGTCGCAACCCAGCTTGCAGCTTACCTGGGTGATAATCAAAAAGCGGCCGATTATTTGCGAAAAGGAATTCGCAGGGGATGGAAGAAGAAGTCAATCAAGAAAAATGAAGTCTTGTCAGCCCTCAGGAAAGGCGATAAATGGAAAAGCATCCAGAAGGAATATCCCGAACTAAGATCAGAATATGAGGCTTCATTGAACCAACCCCTTAGGAAACAGGTGAAAAAGATGATTGTAAAGGATCAGAAGAAAGCCTTTCTTGCCCTGTTTACCTTTAGCCCCGAAGCGCAGGACCGGTACGCCGAGAATAAATTTGCGCCACACAGTGAACGCCAGCTGGCTGAATTCATTGAAATCCTGGGAACCTACGGGTATCCCGGAGAACAGCTGATCGGTAATGATGTCTGGATGTCGACGATCCTCAGTCATCATAATTCTATCTCGCAGTCCTACGCTGAAAAAGATACAATCTATGCCTGGCTTAAGCCAAAACTCATGGAAGCCGTAAACAACGGACAGCTTTCATCCTACCATTATGCAATGATCGATGAATGGTATCTGCAGGTTGTGGATGATACTGGCAAAGCTTTCTATGGTTTTCTGGATGCACCGATGGAATCCAGGGTGGAATTTACCAATCAATTACGGGCAGATGCCTGGATCAGACCCATTGAAGTAAGAAACGGACTGGTCGATATCCAGGAATCAACAGGAATTGATTTTTACTTTGAAGGAAATCCATGGGATGGGGGGAAGATTGAGATTCGTTAGCTGTCCGTCCTTAGGCGATGTAATGCGACCTCCCGGAGGTCACACCTTTACCACTATTTTGCCCTTGTTCTTACCAGAAAACAGATCAAGAAATGCTGTCGGAATATTTTCAAAGCCTTCCACAATGGTTTCATTGTAGGCTAATTTTCCTTCCTTCATCCATCCGCTTAGTTTTTGAATGGCTTCCGGGAATTTATCCTCATAGTTTGAAACAATAAACCCCTGCATCAGCGCGCTGTTCCTGATCAGGAACGGCTGTACGCTGATGCCGGTTGGCATAGACGTGTCGTTGTACATGGAGATGGCTCCGCAGATGATCAACCGGGCAAAACGATTTATGCTGAATAAAACTGCATCGGATATCGAACCCCCTACATTGTCAAAGTAGATATCCACGCCATCCGGACAAGCAGCGGCGATTGCTGCTCTCATATTTTTGGTGGTTTTGTAGTTGATGCCTTCATCAAATCCAAATTCAGATTTAAGGATGTTTACCTTTTCATCAGTCCCGGCGATACCTACAACCCGTAATCCCAGTATTTTCCCGATTTGTCCGACAATACTACCAACAGCACCGGCGGCGCCTGAAACCACCAGGGTTTCTCCTTGCACCGGTTTTCCGATTTCCATGAGGCCTGTGTAGGCTGTTAAACCCGTGAGACCAAGAACCCCCAGGTAGGCCGATAACGGCGCCATTCGGGGGTCAACCTTCATAAGCCCTTTTCCTGAAGAAACCTGTTGCTTTTTCCATTGAAGCATACCCGAAACATAATTACCTTTGTTAAACGCGTCATTTTTTGATTCCAGAACTTCGGCAATGATTCCGGAAACGATGGGCTTGTGCAACTCAAACGGGGGGATATATGACTTCGCGTCATTCATCCTTCCCCGGAGATACGGATCTACCGAAACGTACTTTGTTTCCAATAAAAATTGTCCGTCCTGCAGGGCAGGAACTTCTTCGGTGGTGAATTTAAAGTCTGATAATTCAGGTGTTCCAACGGGTCTTTTATCTAATAAAATCGTATTGCTCATTGTTGAGTGGTTAATTTTAACTGAATGATAGATGGTAAGTTACGATTTAATGAGCGGTCGGACGGTATAACCTGAAGAAGGTTTATTCCACCACCTGCTCTATGTGATTCGAGAATGCAAAGGGCTTTTCGGCAAATAGGGCTTTTGTCGCTGGCCAAACGGATCCAAATAATTCAGAATCCCGGTACCGGTCCAGGTGGTCCTGGCTTTCCCAGTGACTGTAGGTACAGAAGGTATTGGGGTCATTGGCATCCCTGTGAAGCTCCAGATGGCGACAACCGGGGAAATGGCGGATTTTATCCCTGCTATTATTGAAAATGTTCAGGAATGCCTGAACTGAATCCTCGCGGAAGGTCATTCTGACGATACGGATCAGCATTATTCTTCGAAGTTTATCATGACGGGACTGTCGTATTTGAGTCCAAGCAAATTCATCGCATTACCCATATTCACCCCGATTTCCATCAGGCCAAGGTCATTGAAAATCACAAAAACATCCCCCGGATCTACCTGGTGAAGAAATTCATGGATCCGGCTTATACGTTCACGGGCAAAGCTGATGGTAAATTTCTTGTCTTTGCTGAGTATATTGAATGTCTCCCGATCGATATTAGTGATAAGGTTGCCATAATGATCCACCCTTAGCACATGCCCTGTGATCATCTTTTTGTTGGCTTTCAGTTGTCTGCCCATCATACGTCGATAGGTTGCAACCCGGGGGCCCAGATCTGTAATGGCTGTACCACTGGCAATTTTGGCTGCCGCGACGGCGAGCACGGTACGCGTGGGAAATGTGGAACGTACGGGGTTGAGCGTATTTATATTGACAATAATACGAGCCTCTTCATCACTTATTAACCCGAAAATCCCATTATCTGTCCCAACAAAATAATGCCCATGCATTTCCAGTGCTATGAAATTATCTTCCGAACCACCTACACTGTTCACGGCGACAAGATGCACTGTTCCGCGGGGAAAATCACGAAACACCGACCGGATTACAAAGGCGCCGTGGGCGAGATCGCATTTTCCTATTTGATGGCTGATATCGATTATACGTATTCCACTGTTTACAGACAGGATTTTTGCTTTTACGGCTGCCACATAGTGATCACTTTCACCGAAGTCTGATAAGAATGTAACTATGGCCATAAAACCTCTGTATGAAAAATTTCGTCAGATAAAACGTTAATGTACTTAAAGGAACTGCAGGCATTGCCTACTTTTGTTGACAAAATTAAGTAAATTTTACCCATTAAAAATTTATCCTAAACCTTATTCAAGTTTGGTAGAAAAAGTTATTACACTGGAGAACGTTTCTCTGATCGACTTTCTTGGAGTTGAGAATAAAAACATCAATGAAGTTGCTTCAGCATTTCCCAAAAGCAAGATTGTGTCACGGGGCAATGAGATCCGTATTAAGGGAAGTACGACGGAAATTCTGAAGATCAATGATATTCTGAATTCATTGATTGAACATTATCACAAATTTGGTAAGGTTACGGAGGAAAACGTGCAGAATTACCTGGCAATGGAAGCCGAAGCAGAGCTCCCCGAGCAGGAAGAGGTACTCATTTACGGTACCCGTGGGTTTACGATCAAGCCGAAGACCATCAATCAGCAGAAACTTGTTTATGCTGTATCCAACAATGATCTGGTATTTGCCCTTGGGCCGGCTGGAACGGGTAAAACGTATATATCCGTTGCACTGGCGGTGAAGGCGCTTAAGAATAAACAGGTTAAAAAAATCATTATTACCCGCCCTGCTGTCGAAGCGGGAGAAACACTGGGATTTTTGCCCGGTGATCTGAAGGAGAAACTGGATCCGTACCTCCGGCCGATTTATGATGCCCTCTACGATATGGTGCCTGCTGAAAAGCTCCGGTACTACATGGAGAATAATGTAATCGAGATTGCTCCCCTGGCATACATGCGCGGCCGCACATTGAATAATGCATTTATCCTGCTGGATGAAGCTCAAAATACCACGCCTAATCAGATTAAGATGTTCCTTACACGGATGGGCCCCCAATCCAAAGTGATTATTACAGGTGACACCTCCCAGATCGACCTTCCGAAAAAACAGAAATCCGGGCTCATTGAAGCTACCCGAATCCTGAAAGATATTGATGGAATCGGATTTGTAGCCTTGTCAGGAAAGGATGTTGTCCGTCATAAGATTGTAAAGGACATCATAGCCGCCTACGATACTTATGAAAATAGTCATGAATCGCATACCCGTGGAAATACGTCTGGTTCAAACGAATGAAGAGCTGAAACAGGCCTTTGCCGTTCGTGAAGCTGTGTACATTGTAGAACAGAATATCGACCGGGAAGATGAATTCGATGAATTTGAACCTGTTTGCCGTCATTTTGTCGCGCTGCAGGATGGGGAGGCTGTGGGTGCCGCCCGCTGGCGGTTTACAAACGAGGGGATCAAGCTTGAGCGGTTTGCCGTGCTCGCTGATTTCCGAAAGCGGGGCATCGCTTCTCAACTGGTGGATGAGGTTATCCGGGATATCAAACGTCATCCAAAATTTAACCATCAGACGCTGTATCTGAATGCCCAGTGGGACGTTCAGCCGCTCTACGCGCAATTCGGATTCAAACCTGTTGGAGATATTTTCCTCGAATGTGATATCAAGCATCAGCGAATGGAAATGTCTGTTCCGATCGTATAATTTGTCCGTACTGATCACGACCTTCTGTCGTGAGAACATTATTCCTGAGAATTACGCTTTATTTTTTTACCGGGATTATCCTGAGCAGACAATTTCCCGGGGATCTTTGTGTAGCAGGTTCTCTTCTGTTGATGCTTATCATAGCACTGATCTGCCAAAAATATTTTATTCATAGGTATGCCCGGGGCATTATCCCCGTAGTCCTTATTCTGGGGGGCTATGTTCATTACGGGATCTTCAAATTAACTGATGAACAACCACTACGAAAAGGGCCCGTTGTCGTCAGGATTCTGAAAAAGGTAAATGACCATCGCTTTGAAGCCAGAATATACGCGATACTTGTGGACCATGAATGGCGCCGGTTCAATCAAAAGATACTGGTGAATAATTTCAACGGAGAAGTTGCGCTGAAGACAGGTGAGCTCGTATTTCTTTCAGGCAGGATCGACTCCCTGCGTTCGGTATCCGGAACCTTTGATGTACGTGCCTATTATGAAAATCGTCATATCAGGAAACAAATCTATGTTGATAATGCAATTGTAGTTCAGCCTGCCTCGGGGTCGGTACAGGTCATTCGCGGTGAAATCGTAAGACGATTGGTAAAGATGCTGGCAGGAAAAGATGAATTGGCCACGGTTCAGGGTATTCTGCTGGGAGATCGGCGAATTCTTTCCGATCAACTTAGAACAGCCTATCAGCGGGTAGGAGGTATGCATGTCCTTGCTGTTTCAGGAATGCATGTGTCGATATTGTTTTTGTTCATACAATTGATTTTGCACAAAGTCCCTAATTATTCTGTGGGTAAATGGGTAAAAATCCTGGTTCCTGTCATTCTTCTTTGGCTTTATGCGGCTGTTGTGGGATATAGTCCGTCGGTTCTCCGTGCAGTATTGTTTCTTACGATTTTCAGCGTTGGCAAGCTTATGCTCCGGCCGGTTTCCATAGTGCATACACTTTCGGTAACCGCATTTATAGTTTGGCTCACAGATCCTTTCCAGGTATATACAGTTGGATTCCAGCTGTCCTATGGAGCGGTTTGCGGGATTGCTCTTTTTCAACCGATTTTTGAAAAGATGCTGATAAATGTTTCTTCAATCCTGGCCTTTATTCTGCGAATATTCACTGTTTCCATTTCAGCCCAGGCGCTCACCTGGCCTCTCATTATTTTCTACTTTGGTGGTATTTCACCAGGAGGTATTCTTTTTTCCATGGTTCTCATACCGGCAGTATTCGTTGTCATATTCCTATCTGTTCTGGGTCTGATTTCTTTCGGCGTACCCTATTTTTCAAGGGGCGTTTCTTCGATACTATCCTATGTGGTTTCTGAATTGAATGAGGCTGTGGTTCTATTGAGTGATCAGGAAGGAATGTATCAGTACATGGATTTTCAAAATATAACGCTGATGCTGGCGGTTGGAATCATAATTTCGACAGGTATTTTGTTTTATTTTCCGGGGCGCCGGCTGTTGGCAGGAATACTGTTTTTAATAGTTGTCTTGACGGTCTTGCCCCGTAATTTAGCTGAAACGAATAAAATCACAATATCCCGCGGCATCCGGATGCCGGTGATCAGGATGGATTCACCCGTACTGTCGGTAGTTGTTTCCGACCAATCCGTGCCTTTAAACAGGGAGCTTTCATCAGTAAAAAGAATTCAATACGGCAACTATACCCAACAATTATATAAATTTGGTAATACGCGTGTATTTTCAACCAGTGAACGGTTAACCGTGCCGATATCGGCTGACATTATTATTATCAACGGGGGACCGATTCCGGGAAATCACGTAATTGAAAGCGGGCAGGTCATCGTCCTTGCCCCCGGGTTATCTTTTTCCGAACGAAAAATGTGGAGGGAATGGGGATTAGAAACAGGTTGTAAGATTCATGACCTTCGTACGATGGGGACGTTTTTGAAAATAACAGCATCATGAAATATAAGTATATCACATACCAAACAGATCAACGCAGGGCATATATTAATTTGAACCGGCCTGACAAGCGTAATGCGCTCAATGGAGAGGTTGTAACAGAATTACTGGATGCATTTGACAAGGCTGCCCTGGATTCTGACTGTAAGGTTGTTATCCTGGGTGCAGAAGGCAAGGTGTTTTGTGCAGGTGCCGATCTGGCTTATTTGCAGGAGCTCCAGTCGAACACCTTTGATGAAAACCTGGCTGATTCGCGACACCTCAAGTCCCTGTTCCTGAAGATCTATACGTTTCCAAAGGTGGTTATTGGTCGTGTTCATGGTCATGCTATTGCGGGTGGGTGCGGACTGGCAACGGTATGTGATTTTGTTTTTACTGTACCTGAAGCAAAGTTTGGATATACAGAAGTAAAAATCGGATTTGTTCCGGCATTGGTTAAAGTTTTTCTGCTTCGTAAACTCGGAGAGGCACAAGCCAGAAAACTCTTACTCACAGGGGATTTGATTGATGCGGCTGAAGCCTGTGATATTGGCATTGCGCAGTATCTGGTTTCTTCAGGTGATCTGGATACTGCTATTGCTGAATTCAGTGAGCGCTTAATTAAAGGAAACAGTGAAAAGTCTATGGCGCTGACCAAGGAAATGATCGCTGCGATACCATCTATGCCACTGGACGAGGCACTGGAATATGCGGCTGAGATGAACGCCCATGCGCGTGAAACAGACGATTGCAGGAAAGGCATTGCCTCTTTTTTGGATAAAACATCATTGGACTGGTGATGACCCCGCTTGAGGTCCTGCAGAAGGTATATGGATATGACCATTTTCGTAAAGGTCAGGAAGAGATCATCCAAAATGTTCTTAATGGAAAGGATACGCTTGCAATTCTGCCGACCGGCGGAGGGAAATCCGTATGCTTTCAGATCCCGGCGTTACTTAAAGACGGCATTTGCATTGTAGTTACTCCCCTGATCGCACTGATGCTGGATCAGGTGTATCAGTTGAACCGGCGCGGAATTCGCGCAGATGCCCTGCACAGCGGGATGACCTCGAGGGAAATCGATGTAACACTTGATAATTGTGCTTACGGTGCCATTCATTTTTTATATGTTTCACCCGAGCGCCTGAAATCAGAACTTTTTCAGCAACGGGTCGCAAAGATGAACGTGAATCTGATTGCCGTCGATGAAGCACATTGCATTTCTCAGTGGGGGCATGATTTCAGGCCAGCCTACCGAGAAATTGCCGAACTGCGTAAGCTTTGCCCCGGGGTTCCTGTAATCGCCTTGTCAGCATCTGCGACCCCTGAAGTACAGAAAGACATTTGCGAACAGCTTCACTTTAAGCAAGGATATGGTGTTTTCAGGGAAACGTTCGGAAGAAAGAATTTATCCTATGCGGTACGGGAGGAAGACGATAAGGATCACAAGCTCCTTGAGATCCTTCGAAAGATAGAAGGTTCATCCATTGTCTACACAAGATCCAGAAAGTCGACATCCGACATTGCCCGATTCCTGTTCATGAATGGGATTTCCTGTACTTTCTATCATGCAGGCCTGGCAGCAGAGGAGCGCCAGAAACGACAGCAGCAATGGGTGAACGGTCAGGTTACAGTAATGGTAGCCACCAGCGCATTTGGTATGGGTATTGATAAGGCGAATGTACGCACTGTAATCCATTACGACATTCCCTCATCCATGGAATCATACTACCAGGAGGCGGGCAGAGCAGGGCGTGACGGTCTTAAAGCGTTTGCTGTCCTTATATGTAATGAACAGGACCTGGGTGTTCAGAAAAAGATTCTTGACAGTGAACACCCTGATAAGGAAACACTACAGCGCGTATACCAGGCACTGGCGAACTATTATTCACTTGCAATTGGAAGTCTGCCGGAACGATCTCTTGATTTTGATATTTCTGCTTTTTCTGAACGGTATCGGATTCCTGCAATGGATTTGTTCAATGCGCTGAAAAAGCTGGAGGAAAATGGATTGATTCAGCTGAATATGGGAATTCACCTGCCTTCCAGGGCGATCTTTCTGGCCAATAAAACAGAAGTATACAAATTTGAGATTGCCCATCAGAGAAGTGAAAACTTCATTAAAGGCCTGCTCCGTTTATATGGTGGTGAATTGTATACGCATTATGTAACCATATATGAGCAGCAGATAGCCAAATTGCTGGGAATGTCCGTAGAAAGTGTTTATAAGGAACTGAATTACCTGGTTTCAGCTGGTATTCTGGATTATCAGCAGCGAAAAGATAATCCACAGATCATGTTTCTCCAGCCCAGGCAGGATGTACGGGTGCTTTCGGTTAGTCAGCATGCACTGGATAGTCGAAAAGATCAGGCCTTTGAAAAATGGAGTATTATGGCGGCATATTTCCGTAACAGGAAGATGTGCAGAACGCGATTTATTCAGCGATATTTTGGAGAGGAGTCTGACAAACGATGTGGGACCTGTGACATTTGCCTGGCAAGACTGAAAGGTGAGCATGCAGAGGAAGAAGAGCGTTTCCGGCAGCATATTCTGGAACTGGTAGACTCAACTCCCAGAGATGTGGAATATATACTCAATGTGCTCGATCCCGAAGAGCCGGAACAGGTTATTGAACTCATACGACAAATGGTGGATTACCAGGAGCTTAAATACCTTGATAACTGGAAAATTGCCAGGATGGATTATGCCGGTTGATATTTTCTGAAGTAGCTGCTCACCTTCATCAGTATAACACCGAAAAAAGCTTCTTTGAATATCCCGCTCGACATTTTTGATTTTCCACGTGTTCTGTCTGTAAATATTATCGGGACCTCAGCTACTTTAAATCCATGGGAAAGTGCAGTAAACTTCATTTCTATCTGGAAAGCATATCCAATAAAACGTATTGAATCCAGGTCGATTCGTTCCAGCACATTGCGTTTAAAACATACAAAACCGGCAGTTGTATCATTAATGGGCATTCCCGTGATGAATTGTACATATTTACTCGCAAAATAGGACATGATTACCCTTCCCATCGGCCAGTTTACCACATTAACCCCACTCACATATCGGGAACCAACCGCTACATCGTTTCCATCAATCGCACAGGCATCATAAAGACGCTGCAAATCCATCGGATTATGCGAAAAATCCGCATCCATCTCAAAGATATAGTCATAGCCATGTTCTATAGCAAAGCGGAATCCCATGATGTAGGCAGTACCAAGCCCTAATTTCCCCTCCCTTTCAATAAGATGGATGGTCCTGGCCTCCTGATCCTGGCTCATTAAATGCTTCACAATCGCCGCAGTTCCGTCGGGTGAATTATCATCGATTATTAGTACATCAAATCGCTTGGGAAGAGCAAATACAGCCTCGATGATGAGCTCGATATTCTCTTTTTCATTGTATGTAGGTATTATAATGAGGCTGTCGTTCTTCACATCAGTTCATGGCTGGTCGGCTAAAATACTAAAATCGACGGAAATCAGATTGCCGTTGGAAACCATTTTAGAGATTATTCCGGAAATTGGAATACTTAGCAAAGAAATACACAACTTTATAACATGATTCAATTGCGCAATAAGTATGTATTACTCGACAGGGATGGTGTGATCAACATGGACCGGGACGACTATGTTTATTCTCCGGATCATTTTGTCTTTATTCCAGGCGCGGTTGATGCAATGAAAGATCTGCATCGGGCAGGATACGGGCTTATTGTGATCACAAATCAGGCAGGAATTGCCAAAGGGCTCTACAAACGTGAGGATATGGAACTTTGCCATAACATCATACGTGAAGCCACCGGAGGCATCATTGAACATTTTTATTATTCGCCCTGGCATCCGGTATTAACAGAAAGTCTCACCCGGAAACCAGGGTCACTGCTTTTTGAAAAGGCCCTTGCGAGGTATCATTTTGACGTGCGCTACAGCTGGATGATTGGTGACAAAGACAGGGATCTTGTTCCGGCGAAAAAAATTGGATTGAACACGATACAGGTGAAATATGCCAACAGTGTGAATGCCGATCATTATGCGGAGAATCTTCGCGAAGCGGCAGGTCTGATTTTGGAAAAGGCATAAAAAAAGCGACCCTTCCGGATCGCTTTCAGGAAATATCTATGGATTAACGCTCTTCTTTGGGGCGTGCTTTCTTCACAACGATGGTTCGCCCATCCATCATACTTTCATTCAGTTCACGAATTGCGTTTTCTGCTTCTTCATCATCAGGCATTTCAACAAATCCAAATCCTTTGGAACGTTGCGTTTCACGATCGAAAATAACTTTTGCGGATGTCACGGTGCCATACGCGGAGAAATACTCATTTAGTTGCTCGCTGGTTGTGCGGAAGTTCAACTTGGCTACGAAAATGTTCATTTGAAATTAGGATAAAATAAAATAATACTCTTGGAAGGAGAAAAGAATGAGAAGCCGGAAGAGGTTTTAGTTTTTTAGGACCTGGCCTTGCCGAATCAAATCAGCCGATCTACCTGTTAAACAAAGGTATAAAAAAAATCAATACAAAATGTTGCACAATTTCTTTGAATCATATCACAGAATCAGTTTCCTGATGGATTTCCCAACCATATTTATATTATCAGGGTATCGCCGTGTTCCGGCAAAAACATCCGATACATATTCGGTAATATACTGTCCTTTATTTTTCAGTATCCGGGCACAAAAAGAGGGATAATCATAGAATAGTTTTGAGAACATACGTGCCGATCGTATTTGCGGTGCGAGCTCAGACTTTATTAGCTGCTGATAAGCCGGACCTGCAGCTGTTGAAGGATTTTCAATGATTGCCCGTGCTGCCCATTTGCCACTAAAAATAGCATGCGAGATGCCCTCCGCCACCAGTGGGTCGGCTAATCCCGCTGCATCACCCGTGAAAAGAATATTGTTATGATATAACTGTCCGTGAGGATAAAGTGGGATCTGAAAGCCATATTGTCTTTTTTCACGGATGATCGGCTCCAGCCCGGTTTTCATCAGGTAGTCGAAAAATGCTCGTTTAAGTGACATGCCTGCATGGGGCATCGCAGCGACACCCACAGATAGGTGATTGGCCTTCGGAAAGATCCAGCCATATCCTTTTTGAATCGCAGTAACGTCGAAGATCACCTGTTTGAAAAAATCTTCATTTCCATCTTCAATCTCTATTTCTGCCTCAATGGCTGGTATTTTGATCCGCTGATCATTAATGTTGAGCTGTTTGAATACTTTGCTGCGCAATCCGTCTGCGGCAATTAAGTGACGGGCCCTGTATTCATCTTTATCAGTTCGTACAGAAATGGATTCACCATCTTCTGTAAAATATTCGAATGATTCCTCGTCATGAATAACCACACCTTCCTTACCCGCGGCATTTGTGAGAAATGCATCAAACTGATCCCTCATAATCATGGATACCAGTGGAAAGGGTCTTTCAACGATATAATGTAAATCATGCCGGAATTTCCAGTCAATCCTGTAAAATTCCTGGTGTACAATATCATTGATAGGGATTTCCAGTGCTTCGCGTGCGCGCCAAACCAATCCGCCACCACAAACTTTGTACCTCGGCAATTTTTCCTTCTCAAGAAGTAAAACCTTCGCACCTGAGGAAGCAAGATAACGTGCGGCAGTTGCACCCGCCGGACCGGCACCAACCACGATAGTATCAAATTGCTGCGCCATAGAACACCTAATTTACATCGGAACGGTGAGATTTCAACAACAGAAACCTGAAGATGGAAATGACGCCGGATAAAATTGATTATTATGATCTATCGATGAGCCTGCTTCCCTGCAGGAATTAGCCCTTCAATTCTAAGTAGAAGGGAGATGTAAGGGCTTTATATTCCTCGGTGTATTCTCCATTATTTCTGATGAACAGATGTTCCTGGTGAATTCTTCCCGGAGTTTTTCCGAAAGACATCATTCTTCTGACAGCCTGATCATGATCAGAATAAACCAAACAGTGGCGATTCAGAAAAAGACCATTGACCAGTGCCAGGTCCATAAAATCCTTACCTTCCTTTACCGGTAAGATGATATGCAGATTCCCTGCGTCTGTGAGCAGCCGTGGCATTGCTTCGATTATATCCATTTGGGATAATTCATGCATCTGCCTTGCCTGATTTCTTGAGGATTCTTTGTTATTCTTTCCCGGATGAAAGTAGGGAGGATTTGTGAGTATTGCCTGATACATTCCGATGTGCTCCTGCAGTTTTGCCTTCTCAATGGTGAGCCGTTCTTTCCAGGGACTATTTTGGAAGTTTTCTCTTGCTTCCGCATACGCAGGTTCATCCGGTTCAATGGCGTGAATTCCTGCGCGGGCATTCCGTTGTGCTGCCATAAGAGCGATGAGTCCTGTGCCGGTTCCTACGTCAAGAATGCTATCGGCTTGATCAATTGCAGCCCAGGCTCCCAGTAGAACACCATCTGTGCCAACTTTCATGGCACTTTGATTATGGACTACCGTGAATTCCTTGAAGCGGAAATTTGATTTGCGATCATTCATGCTGCAAATTCAGTCATAACTGCTAATTTTAGTAGCCACTTAAACCTGAAAATAATAAATAATGAAATCAGACCTGATCATAGCGCAATCAAAGGAGCTTAAGCCAATTATTGAAATAGCTAAATCAGTAAATATACCAGAATCAAGCCTGGAGCTTTTTGGTAAATATAAGGCAAAATTGCCCATTCAGCTGATCGATGAAGAACGTGTAAAATCGGCAAAGCTGATTCTTGTTACAGCCATGACACCAACACCTGCTGGCGAAGGCAAAACAACCACGTCGATCGCACTTACAGAGGGCTTGAACCAGATTGGTAAGCGGACTACAGTCGTTCTCAGGGAACCGTCGCTTGGACCTGTCTTTGGAATGAAAGGGGGTGCCGCCGGTGGCGGATATGCCCAGGTTGTACCCATGGAAGATATCAATCTGCATTTTACCGGCGACTTCGCTGCCATAGAAAAGGCAAATAACTTACTTGCTGCGCTGGTTGATAATAACATTCAGTCGAAAAAAGACAATCTTGGAATTGATCCCCGAACGGTGGAATGGAAGCGTGTGATGGATATGAATGACCGGTCATTAAGAAATATAGTTTCCGGTATGGGGGGTAAGCCAGGTGGAGTAATGCGTGAAACCGGCTTTAATATCACAGCGGCTTCTGAAATAATGGCCATTCTATGTCTGGCCAGGAACATCGATGACCTGAAGGAGAAAATGGGCAACATTTATATCGGCGATACCTATGACGGGAAGGCTGTATTTGCACGTGACCTGAAAGCAGAAGGTGCAATGGCTGTCCTCCTCAAGGATGCAATCAAACCTAACCTGGTGCAGACCCTGGAGGGAAATCCCGCCATTATACATGGCGGTCCGTTTGCTAATATTGCGCAAGGCACCAATTCATTGATCGCCACCAAAATGGGTATGTCACTCACCGATTATGTCGTTACTGAAGCAGGATTTGGTGCCGACCTCGGGGCTGAGAAATTTCTTAATATTAAATGCCGTTATGGGGATATTTCTCCCAGGGCTGTCGTGCTTGTTGCAACCATCCGCGCGTTGAAATATCATGGCGGACAGCCACTGGCGGACTTGAAAGAGCCCAACACAGTAGCACTGGTTAAAGGCCTTGTAAATATTGAAAGACATATAGAAAACATGAAGGTCTTTGGTTTGCCAGTGATCGTTTCTCTTAATAAGTTTTCTGGTGATTCGCCGGAAGAGGTTAAAATTCTCACAGACTGGTGTGCAAAGCAACAAGTGCCTATGGCATTGTGTGAGGGCTGGGAGAAAGGAGGAAAAGGAGCCATTGATTTGGCGGAAAAGGTCTCCGAAGCCGCAGAACGTACGACGAGAAAATTCAAAAGTACGTATGACTGGGACTGGTCGGTCAAGGAAAAAATTGAGGCGATAGCCCGTAAGATCTATGGTGCAAAGGATATTGAATATCTTCCAAAGGCAAAACAAAACCTTGCCAAGATCGAGCGGATCGGTCTGAATGACAAACCCGTTTGTATCGCAAAAACTCAAAATTCCTTCAGTGATGATCCACGTGCTCTTGGGCGTCCACAGAATTTTACGGTAACTGTGCGCGAGATAGAGATTGCAGCAGGTGCCGGATTTTCCATTCCCATCATGGGTAATATGCTGCGTATGCCGGGTCTGCCTCCTTTGCCTGCAGCCACAGGTATGGATATCGATAACGACGGCCGGATAACCGGACTTTCCTGATGAAGGCGGCGGTAACATCTGTAGATGTTTGGAGAACGCGACAGCTAAATCATGATAAAGATCTGCTGGCCGTAGAAGAACCGTTGCAGCTTCGCCTTGAATATGGTGACCCGTCGGATCGTTCCACAGCTGATATCGCCGTAACTATGCGTACCCCCGGGAATGATTTTGAATTGGCGCTGGGATTTTTATTCACCGAGGGAATTGTTACAGACCGAAATGACATTCAGACGATCCGGTATTGTCTTCAGGTAAAGGATGTGCGGGAAAGGGACAATGTTGTAAGAATCTCCCTGAAGCCGGGTGTGGATCCCGGCCTTGAAAGACTGAAGCGTAATTTCTTTACCTCCAGTAGCTGTGGTGTTTGTGGAAAAACGTCCATAGATCAGGTAAAGCAGCTCTGTGCTTCTGTTCAGAATGATTATACTTTTGTCGCAGAGCGGGTGATCTCAGCTCCTGACCTTTTAAGAAAGGGGCAAAAAGTCTTTGAATATACCGGCGGGTTACATGCAAGCGGGTTGTTTGACAAATCCGGCGACCTGATCCTGCTCAGGGAAGACATCGGTCGGCACAACGCACTGGATAAAGTGATCGGTGCGGCGCTGGAGATGAATAAAGTTCCATTGCGAGACCATTTTTTGGTGGTCAGTGGCCGTGCCAGTTTTGAGCTCATTCAGAAGGCCCTGATGGCTGGCATACCGCTGGTTGCAGCGGTGGGTGCGCCCAGTAGTTTGGCCGTGGAACTGGCAAAGCAAGGTAATATGACCCTTCTCGGATTCGTGAAAAGGGGAAATTTTAATATATATTGTGGGAGGGAACATCTGAAAATATGAAGATCAGAATACTTGGAAACAGCCTGAGACTTCGACTGAGCCAGTCGGAAGTTGCTAACCTGGCCGAAGATATGCACGTCTCAGACAGCATTAACTTTGGCGGAAGAAAGCTTATTTATGCGTTGCAGGGAGCAGATGTGGAATCGATTAGTGCAGAGTATAACGGTGATATTATTACGGTTAACGTTCCGGAAAGCCAGATCAGAGAATGGACTGCCTCCGAACAGGTGGGATTTGACCATCGCCAGAAATTGACGGATAATAGCTACCTGAACATATTGGTTGAAAAAGACTTTGCCTGCCTGGTGCCCCGAAAAGGGGAGGAGGACCTGTTTCCAAATCCTCAGGAAGGGAAGCACAAATAATACTATGAAACGTTTTGAAAACCTGCTGTTAAACCTACCTGCACAATCTACACTCTGTGGATTTTTGATTGTGTCTGTTCTTAGCTTGATTTATTTACCATCCATGTCCCAATGGAAACCTGCCGGTGATAAAATTAAGACCGAATGGGGAGAGAAACTTGATCCGGAAAATGTATGGTCTGAGTATCCCCGACCGATTATTAAAAGGGATAACTGGTTAAATCTGAATGGTCTGTGGGATTTTCAGATGACCGAACAGGGCGCCGCGAGGCCGATGGAGTATGATCGCAAAATCCTGGTTCCTTTCCCTGTAGAATCAAGTCTCTCAGGTATCATGGAACAAGTGGGATCAGGCCGGGAGGTCTGGTACAGACGCAATTTCAACATACAGCCCTACTGGGAAGGTGAAAGAATCCTGCTGAATTTTGGTGCAGTTGACTGGCGGACAGAGGTGTGGATAAATGGGATCAAGATTGGTTCGCACGAAGGCGGTTATGATCCATTCTCGTTCGAGATAACGCCTTTCCTGAAAGAAGGGGAGCAGGAGGTTGTGGTAAAGGTTTGGGATCCTACCGATGAAGGCCCGCAACCACGCGGCAAGCAGGTGCGCAATCCCAGAGGTATCTGGTATACCCCCGTCACGGGTATCTGGCAGACTGTCTGGATTGAACCGGTTCCCGCTGCTTATGTCGATAATTTAAAGATTTACCCGGATATTGATCATGAGGTGATAAAGGTACAACCCTTCATTAAACATGTTCGCTATGGTGATGTATTCAAGGTGGAAATAATCGAAGATGGAAAGGTAGTTGGTGAAGCCATGGCGGCAACAGGGCAGGACGCTACTGTTTCTTTGCCGAATGCACATTTATGGACACCGGAAGATCCTTATCTCTACGACATGCGTATTTCAGTGATCTCTAATAGTAAGGTCATCGACCGAATCGACAGCTATGTGGCTATGCGGAAGATCAGCAGGAAGAAGGATGAACGGGGTATTTGGCGAATTCAGTTGAATAACAAGGATATCTTCCAGTTCGGAACACTTGATCAGGGGTGGTGGCCAGACGGATTATATACTGCTCCTTCCGATGAGGCGCTTAAGTATGATATTGAGCAAACGAAGAAGTACGGCTTTAATATGATACGAAAGCATGTAAAGGTTGAGCCGGCACGCTGGTATATGCATTGCGATCAAGTGGGTATGCTGGTTTGGCAGGACATGCCCAGCGGCGACAGAACACACAGCTGGCAGAACCGAAATTATTATGAGGGTACAGAGCTTTTCCGGACACCGGAATCGGAAAGGATTTTCCGGAATGAGTGGCGCGCAATCATGGATTATCTGCAGCCGTATCCCAGTATTGTGACCTGGGTGCCATTTAATGAGGGATGGGGCCAGTTTAAGACCGAATACATTGCCGCTTTTACGAAGGAATATGACCCGGACAGATTGGTGAATGCAGCCTCGGGAGGGAACCACTTCAGGGTCGGTGACATGCTTGATCTTCATAACTATCCGCAACCCGAAATGTATATGTACGATGCCGAACGCGCGACCGTCCTTGGCGAATATGGGGGAATAGGGCTTGTTATCGACGGGCATTTATGGAATGCCGACCGCAATTGGGGTTACATACAATATAAAACCTCTAAGGAAGCCACCGATAAATATGTGGAATATGCCGATATGCTTGCCAAAATGATTGAAATGGGATTTTCTGCAGCAATCTACACCCAGACAACCGATGTGGAGATGGAAGTGAACGGCCTGATGACCTATGACAGAAAAGTCAATAAGCTCAATGTCGAAAGAGTACGAAAAGCCAATCAGTCTGTGATTGAAGTTTTGTCTGAATAATCGGCTTAAGATTCCGATAGCTTCAGGGCATTTTCGATATCCCTGATAATATCTTCCGGATGTTCCAGTCCCACCGATATACGAACAAGCCCCGGTGTAATACCTACATTCGCACGTTCCTGATCACTCAGTTTAGAATGAGTAGTAGAGGCCGGATGCGTGGCTATCGTTCTGGTATCACCCAGATTCGCGGTGAGTGATAACATTTGAAGGTTATCCAGGAACTTTCTCCCACGTTCAACACCACCCTTCACTTCAAACGTGAACAGACCTCCGCCATGAAGCATCTGTTTTTTGGCCAGTTCATATTGCGGGTGGGAAGGGAGAAAAGGATATTTAACAAAATTGATTTCAGGATGCTTTTCAAGCTGGCCTGCGATGGCAAGCGCACTCTGGCAATGCCTGTCCATTCGAACAGCCAGGGTTTCCAGGCTTTTTGAAAGAACCCACGCGTTAAACGGCGACATGGCAGGGCCGGTATGCCGACAAAAAAACCGGATCTTTTGAATCAGTTCCTTGTCGCCAATGATTGCGCCGCCAACTGTTCGACCCTGCCCGTCTATGAATTTTGTGGTTGAATGACAAATGAGATGTGCACCATATTTCAGGGGTTGTTGCAGATAGGGCGTTGCAAAGCAATTGTCCACAATCAGGATCAGGTTATGTTTTTTTGCCAGGTTCCCCAGCCATTCCAGGTCTACAAGGTCAAGACCCGGATTGGATGGTGTTTCAACAAAGATCAGTTTCGTTTTTTCATTGATCAGTGATTCCCACGATTCCGGATCATGGATATCGGCATAGGAGTGTGAAATACCCCATTTTGGAAATATCTGTGTCAAAACCTGATGGGTACTGCCAAACAGGGATCGGGATGCAAGCACATGATCGCCCTGCTGTAGCAGGCCAGCCATACTGCTGTACATGGCCGCCATACCTGAGGCAGTGGCTATTCCGTCGTCTCCGCCTTCAAGCAGACATAATTTTTCAACGAGTTCATTGCTGTTCGGATTGGAAAAGCGTGAATATATGTTACCGCTAATTTCATCTGCAAACATCGCCCGTGCATTTTCAGCATCGTCAAAGACGAAACTTGAAGTCATGAAAATTGGAGTGGAATGCTCCTTGTGCGAAGCGTTGTCAGACTGCGTCCTGATCGCGTTGGTTTCGAAATGTTCTGATTCTGAATGTGATTTCATAAAGCAGGTGAACGGAAGCTGAACCTGGACGGCTCTTTCCCTTTCATTTTTTTAGTAATAAAAGTTTGAATGTACAATCCCTCCCGAACAGACCCGTGGGCTGATAGTGCGGATGGCGAAAAAATTTAACTGAATGTTTCAAGGTAATTAAAATTTATAGCTGTCCGTACCTTACGAACCAGGATTTAGCACCGTTCCACACCCGGGAGGTTGCTAGCGTTTCATTGAGCCTGATCTCTCCGCGCTTCTTTATAAATCAATCACCATTTCTTGGAATTGACGCTACAATCATAAATTCAATTTTTTAACATTCAAAGAATTCAAATAAAAAATGTTAGTAGCATGGTCTGATCGCGTAATAGATATACCGTGCAGAAATGAATGCATTGGCGGTTTGAAGGCGTCTTTCATTGATTTTAGGGTTAAATGTGCAGGGTGGTTGAAATGTAAAATTCTCTGTATTTTTAGCCATATGACGAAGAAGGTTTTTGTTCAGCCGCCGGTGAATTACACCGGGTTGAGAGTTTCAGATCCGGCAGCCGTATCAGGGGGAATCAGGGCGGTGAAGTCTTCTATGCACCATGTATTTAGCCAGGTGGGTGTTATGGAAGGAATTCGTACAATGGCTAAATTAAATCAGTTCGACGGATTTGATTGTCCGGGCTGTGCATGGCCTGATCCGGATGGTGACAGGGCCATTGTAGAGTTCTGTGAGAATGGAGCAAAAGCAGTGGCAGAGGAAGCTACCACTGCCAAAGCCGATCCACAATTTTTTAAAAAATATTCAGTGAGTGCGCTTTCTGCATGGTCGGATTATGAACTCGGAAAAAGCGGAAGGATCACTGAGCCGATGAAATTATCCCCTGGAAGTGATCACTATGAACCGATTTCCTGGCAAACAGCTTTCACGGAAATTGGAGAACATCTTAAAACTCTTCCATCTCCTGACCAGGCCATTTTCTATACCTCAGGGCGAACGAGCAATGAGGCGGCATTCATGTATCAGTTATTCGTACGTCAGTTTGGAACAAATAATCTTCCGGATTGCTCAAATATGTGTCATGAGTCCAGTGGGGCCGCACTTTCGGAAACCGTGGGGATCGGTAAAGGTTCTGTTACGCTCGAAGATTTTTATCGTACAGACCTGATTATTATCATCGGGCAAAATCCCGGAACGAATCACCCCAGGATGCTTACGGCCCTGGAAAAGGCAAAGGCTAATGGCGCAAAGATCATTGCGATAAACCCGTTAAGGGAGACCGGTTTATTAAAATTTAAGCATCCCCAGCATGTTGGTGATATGCTTGGGTCCGGAACAGAGATCACAGATTTATATCTTCAGATACGTGTAAATGCAGATGTAGCCTTATTGAAGGCACTCATGAAACTCTTACTGGAGAAAGAACGCGACCAGCCCGGTCAGATTCTGGATCGTGATTTTATTGAACAAAAGACTACAGGCTATTCCGATTTCCTGTCAGACCTCGAATCATATTCACTTCATGAGCTTATTGCGCAAACAAGTATCGGTGAGGACCTGGTAAGGAAGGCTGCAGATTTGATTGCTTCCAGTGAGAGAATTATTGCTTGTTGGGCGATGGGTCTTACTCAGCATAAGAATGCGGTAGATAATATCCGGGAAGTGGTCAATTTACTGCTGATGAAAGGCAGTATTGGAAAACCGGGTGCGGGAACCTGTCCTGTTCGCGGCCACAGTAATGTTCAGGGCGACCGGACCGTTGGCATCTGGGAATACCTGAAACCATCACTTCGCGAAAAATTGAAAGAGAATTTTAATTTCCAGCCACCTGAAGAGACAGGATTTGATACTATTGGCAGCATTGAGGCAATGCATCAGGGTAAAGTGAAATTTTTCATGGCCATGGGTGGTAATTTCCTCAGTGCATCACCGGATACTGAACTCACCGGTAAGGCTCTGATGAATTGTGATGTTACGGTGCATGTATCGACCAAACTAAACCGGAGTCACCTGTCCCATGGGCAAACTTCCTATATCTTGCCCTGCCTGGGAAGAACCGAAGCGGATATACAGAATGGCAGGCAACAATTCGTGTCGGTGGAAAACTCTACCGGAGTTGTTCATCAATCCCGCGGAAATAAGCGGCCTGTTTCGAATCATTTGAAGAGTGAGCCGGCCATTGTAGCCGGACTGGCCCTGGCAGCGCTGGGCGAACGTTCACAGGTCGACTGGCAAGCCTGGTCTGCTGATTATGACCTCATCAGGAATGCCATTGAAAAAACCATACCCGGGTTTGCCAGCTATAATGAACGTGTACGAAAGCCGGGCGGGTTTTACCTGCCCAATGGTGCCCGGGAAGGTGAATTCCATACCAGGGACAGCAAGGCGCATTTTACCGCCAATCAATTGCCGGCGCATCAAATGTCTGAAAATGAATTTATCATGATGACCATTCGGAGCCATGATCAGTTTAACACCACAATTTACGGATTGAATGACAGGTACCGCGGGATACACAATGAACGACGTATCGTACTTATAAACGAACAGGACATGCTCAAGCAGGGGTTTCGTTCCGGAGATAAAGTGGATATTATTAGTGAGTATGACCACATTGAAAGAAAAGCAGAGGGGTTTATCATCATTCCATATGACATCCCGGCAACCTGCATAGCTACCTATTTTCCGGAAGCAAATTCGGTGGTTCCCTACAATCATTTTGCCCACACGAGCAGAACTCCGATTTCAAAATCTGTTATTGTCCGCCTTATTCCTTCAGCTGCTTAGGGCCGAGTTCATCTTTTCCCGGATCTCCTTAAGGCAAAGATTTCCAATACTGCCTTCATGGGTATGGCTTAGATTTGAAATAGGCTTATAGGTTCCGTCGCCCACCTGCTTGCCCACAGTTTTGTAGGCATCACGAAATGTTGCCCCTTTCATAACCTCTTCATTTACATTTTCTACCGTATACATGTAGCGGTAACGTTCATCATTCGCGGCATTTTTGTTGATGATAACATGCTGAAGCATATATTCGGCCATATCAAGACAGGCTTTAAGCGAGTCTATGGATGGGAAGATGCTCTCTTTCAAAAGCTGATACTCCCGGTGATACCCGCTTGGCAGGTTGTTGGTGAGCATGGTTATTTCCGTGGGAGCTGCCTGAATGCGGTTACAACGTCCCCGTATAAGTTCCCAAACATCCGGGTTCTTCTTATGAGGCATGATGCTCGACCCGGTTGTAAGCTCGTCGGGAAATGAGAGGAAGCCGAAATTCTGACTGTTATACAGGCATACATCCATGGCCATACGTGCTATTGTGGATGCAACAGAGGCCATTGCCATTGCTACACTTCGCTCGAGTTTCCCGCGGCCCATTTGTGCCGCGACCACGTTATATTTCATTGTGGAGAATCCCAATTCACGTGTGGTCATGGAACGGTCGATAGGAAATGAACTCCCGTATCCGGCCGCTGATCCTAATGGATTCTGATCTGCGATGTGCTGAGCCGCTCGCAGGAAATAGATATCATCAATCAATGTTTCTGCATACGAACTGAACCATAATCCGAATGATGATGGCATAGCTACCTGCATATGCGTGTAACCGGGTATAATAATTTCTTTATGTTGATCGGCAAGCAACATAAGCCGGTCGAAGAGGTTCTTCACCAGCTCTGTGATATCCCTGAGTTCATCCTTAAAAAACAGATGGAGATCTACAAGAACCTGGTCATTCCTGGACCTGGCCGTATGGATCCGTTTTCCTGCATCTCCCAGTAATTCCGTTAGTAAGTATTCAATTTTACTATGAACATCTTCAAAATCATCCTCGATCAGAAAGTCACCAGACTGAATCAGTCCCTGAATTTGGTCCAGTGCCTGTTCAATTTCTGCTATCTCATCGTTTGAAATAAGGCCTTGTTTTGCGAGCATGCGCGCATGTGCCCGCGAGCCCTCGACATCATAGGTGGCCAGTTTAAGATCGTATATCCGATCATCTCCAACGGTAAACTGCTCTATCTTTTTTTCAATGCTGTAACCTTTATCCCAAAGCTTCATACTGTTATTTTAAAGTGTCTGTCAACATATCTAATAATCTGCGGTAATCGTTCAATCCCTGCTTCAGCTGTTCTGTAAAAATGAATTCATCAGCGGAATGTGATCGGGAAGAATCACCCGGGCCCATCTTGATGGTAGGAAAGCTCATTAATGCCTGATCCGAGAGAGTAGGGGAGCCAAACAGTTTGAAATTACACTTCCGTGCGGCGTTCACAAGCGGGTGATCCAGGGGAATAGATGAAGGGCGCAATCGCACCGACCTGGGCGTGACTTCCGCCTTCACGTTTGCCTGAATGATATCAAGTGTTTCCTCCAGCGTGTAAGCGTCGGTGGTACGTACATCCACGGTAAACCGGCAGCTGTCGGGCACAACATTGTGCTGGCTGCCTGCCTGGATCATGGTAACGTTCATATGCAGTGGACCAAGCATATCCGATACTTTGTCAAACGTGAAACCTTTAAACCATTCGATATCCGGAATGGCATGGTATATGGCATTTTCGCCTTCATTTCTTGCTGCATGCCCCGATATACCGCTACTCACACAATCAAGTACAAGAAGTCCTTTTTCAGCCACTGCCACTTCTCCTGAAGTTGGTTCACCTACTATTCCGAAATCAATTTTCGGCAGATGCTGAAGAAGCATCTCAATGCCATTGGGTCCTGAGATTTCCTCTTCAGCACTCGCGGCCAGAATGATATTGAATGGCAGGTCCTCAGCATCATAGTAATGGCAAAATGTAAAAATAAGACATACCAGCGCTCCTCCGGCATCATTACTGCCGAGACCGAATAACTTTCCATCCGCAAGAATTGGCTTAAAGGGATCATTCGTATAGCCTGAATTGGGCCGGACGGTGTCATGATGCGAATTAAGAAGCAGAGTGGGTTTCGCAGGTGAGAAGTGCTTATTTGCGGCAAAAATATTATTACGTACGGTGTTATAGGGAACATGCCGGTTATCAAAAAATGCCTTCAGGCATCTGAGTGTACCCGCTTCTTCCTTCGAGTACGAAGGAATCCGGATCAGATCACTCAGTAGTACGATGGCTGATTCAAGATCATTCATGCCTGATCAATTTTGTTCCGGTGGAATTATTCAATGCATGCCGGATTGTGACATCCACATCCTTATCAAACGCCTTGAATGCATTATCCAGTTTAGGAATCATCCCCTCGAAAATTTTACCTGCTGACTTCAATGACAAATACTCATTTTTGTCCAATTGTAATATAACTGATTTGTCGTTTTCAGCATCCCGTAACACACCCGGTTTTTCAAAGCACAGGTGTAAATGAACATTGAATTTTTCACTGAGGGCAATCGCTATGCCGGCAGCAAGGCTGTCGGCGTTCGTATTCAACAGGGATCCATGCATATCGTGCGTCAAGGCGCAAAAAACGGGTGTGATACCATTCTCAAGCAATCGGGATAATTGCCCGGTATTTACATCTTCTGTAACAAAATCGCCTACGAACCCATAATCCACCTGCGCATTTTCGCGTTTCCTGGCCTTAATCAGATTTAAATCTGCACCGGTTAATCCGAGCGCATTCACTTGAAGTGACTGTAATTGGGCCACAATGTTTTTGTTGATGAGTCCTGCGTAAACCATGGTAACGATCTCAAGGGTGGCGGCATCGGTTATTCGGCGCCCCTCGATCATTCTGGGTTCGACTCCCATCGTTCTGGAGAGTTCACTTGCTTTTTTCCCTCCACCATGGATCAACACCCGGGCCCCTTTTTCCTTACTGAAACTGTGCAGGAATTTCTGCAGTGAGACGGGATCATCGATGATATTTCCGCCAATTTTAATTACGGTAACATCGTTCATAGCTGATCAAGTATTGATTCCAGAACAGCTTGCGCAGCCCAGGTTCTGTTTCCAGCCTGCTGATAGATTATAGATTGATTATCCAGTACATCGTCTGATACCACCACGTTCCGGCGAACAGGCAGACAATGCATGAAGCGGGCATGATTGGTGACCTTCATTTTACTGCCATCGATAGTCCAGTCTTCCTGTACCGGAAGTATCTCTCCGTAATGATGATAGCTCGACCAGTTTTTCCCATAAATAATGTCGGCGTTCTCAAAGGCTTCCAGCTGATCATGAACAACAGGTACTCCCTGGATGAATTCATCAGCCAGTTCATATCCTTTAGGGCAGGCAAGTATGATCTCAGCATCAATTACCTTTACCCATTCAAGAAATGAATTTGAAACTGCCTGTGGCAGCGCCCGGGGATGCGGAGCCCACGACAGTACAACCTTGGGTTTTTGGATTCCAAGTTCGTTAATGGTTATCATGTCCGCCAGAGATTGAAGGGGGTGACGGATCGCAGACTCGAGGCTGATCACCGGAACTGTGGCATATTTCAGAACGGCCGATAATACCGCTTCGTCATAATCAGCCGAGCGGTCTTTGAGTCCGGGAAATGTACGTATACCTATGACATCCACATATTCACTGATCACACGGATTGCATCCTTGATATGTTCCTGGGCATCTCCTTTCATGACGGTGCCATCATTCATCTCCAGTTTCCAGCCCTCACTGTTCATATTCATAACCATTACCTGCATTCCAAGATTCATGGCTGCCTTCTGCGTGCTTAATCGTGTTCTGAGGCTCGGGTTCAGAAAAAGCAATCCCAGCACTTTTCGTTCTCCGACATTGGATGTGAAGGGATTTGCCTTTAATTCCAGTCCGCGCTTAATTAATGCTGCGGGATCTTTTACGTCACTCAGACGGGTGAATTGATTCATGCTTTTTATATTCATTGAGCACCGACTGCAATGCGGTGATTAATTTATCCAGTTCCTTTTTCCCTGCTGTAAGCGGCGGTAATAAACGGATGGTGTTGGGATTCACTGATGTTCCCGTGAGAATATGATGTTCACGGAATAGCTTTTCCCGCAGGGGACGGATTGCAAAGTCCATTTCCAAACCTATCATCAATCCTTTGCCGCGTACGGCCTTTACACCGGGTAAATTCAGCAGGGCGTCTATCCAGCGATTACCTTCATCACCGGCACGTTGAATGAGTTTTTCCGATTCAAGGACTTCAAGGACTGCCAGACCTGCTGCGCAGGCAAGATGATTTCCTCCGAAGGTCGTTCCCGACATCCCGTGCCAGGATTCAATTGAGGGGCTTATGAGTACACCTCCAATCGGAAATCCATTACCCATTCCTTTAGCTACTGTAATAATATCAGGCCGGATGTCGGCATACTGATGTGCAAAGAATTTTCCTGTTCGACCATATCCAGATTGTACCTCATCCAATATCAGCAATGCGCCATATTCCTGGGTCATTGCATGTAAATTTTTCAGGAAATTAGTTTCCGGAACGTATATACCTCCCAGTCCCTGAATTCCTTCAATGATAACAGCACAAACATCCTGTGTGCGAAATGCATTTTGCAATGCTTCGATATCATTCCAGGGGATGAAGATCACGTTATCAAAATCGTCCAGAGGTGAACGGTACTTTTCATTATCCGTTACTGAAAGGGTTCTTGAAGTTCTGCCATGAAAGGACCTCTCGAAGGCAATAATCGTCTTACCCGGATTTTGAAATGCGGCAATTTTGATGGCATTTTCATTCGCTTCGGCTCCTGAGTTGCAAAGAAAAAGCTGGTAGTTGTCGTAACCGCTTAGCTTCCCCAGCTTCGCTGCCAGATCAAGCTGAAGTGAGTTAATTACAGAGTTGGAATAGAATCCAATCTTCTTGAGCTGTTTCCTGATCCTTTTTACATAGTGCGGATGACAGTGACCAATGGAGATTACCGCATGTCCGCCGTACAGGTCGAGGTATTTTACGCCATTTTGATCATATACATAGCAATCCCGCCCTTTCACCAATTCAATTGGCAGTAGCGGATAAACATCAAACAGGTTCATTGTCTGGTTTTTTCATTTGGTTAATCCGTTCAAAGGAAGTAGCCAGTCCTTTTATAAGGGCTGAACTCAGACCATTGTGTTCCATCTCATTCAAACCGACGATCGTGCATCCCATCGGGGTAGTAACGCGATCAATCTCTTCTTCAGGATGTTTGCCGGTTCCGTTCAAAAGACTTGCAGCGCCAAGGCAGGTTTGCACCGCAATTTCCTTGGCATCATGTGCATCAAAACCCAGTTGTACACCGCCTTGCATTGTTGCCCTGATAAACCGCATCCAGAAGGCGATGCCACTTGCGCAAACCACGGTGGCGGCTTGCATCAGAGGTTCTTCTATCCACAGGGTTTTTCCAACACAGGCAAAGATATTTTCCACTTCTGTCTGAACCGATTCGGCCACACCGTTATGGGCCATACAGGTCATCGATTCACGGACTGATATAGCCGTATTGGGCATAGCCCGAATAATAGGAAACGGCCCGCCCGCGTACGATGATAATTGTTCTATTCCTACAGCAGTGATTACAGAAACAAGAATATGCCGATCGCTGTCGAGCACAGGGCGGAGTTCCTTGAGAAGATGCTCAATCTGATGCGGTTGTACACAAAGAAGGACAATATCCGCACCTGCTACAGCATATTTATTGTCAGAAGTAACTTCTACATTATCCGACTTCCAGGACTCAATGCTACGCGTGTTTCTCCGTGTAAGAAACAATTTTCTGTCGGCGAGAAATCCCGCCCGTTGTAAACCATCTGCAATCGCCAGACCGAGATTTCCAGCGCCGAGGATGGCAATATTCTTGAGTTTTTTCATTAGAAATAGGAAGCTTTAAGATTCAGCCCGGAGCTCTCATCAAGTCCGAACATTAAATTCATATTCTGTACTGCCTGACCGGAAGCTCCTTTGAGTAAATTATCTATCGCAGAAGTTACAAGTACCTGGCCTTTTTTAACAGTTACATTGATCATGCAATTATTTGTGTTTACCACCTGTTTCAGGTGTATTTCCCCGGAGGAAACATGCGTGAACGGAGCACCCTGATAGAAGTTATTATACAGATCAGTAATATCGGATTGGGTGCCGTCGTATTCGGTATAGGCAGTGATAAAGATCCCACGTGTAAAATTTCCGCGAACCGGCACAAAGAGGAGTTCCGGCAAATCGCCTTGTAATCCTTCCAGTGTTTCTCCTATCTCGTTAAGATGTTGATGGTCAAATACTTTATATAACGAAATATTGTTATTTCTCCAGCTGAAATGACTGGTCGGAGAAAGGGATTGTCCTGCCCCGGTTGATCCGGTGATTCCATTAATATGAATGGCTGATTTTACCAGGTTCTCACTGGCTAGTGGAAGTAGTGCAAGCTGTATGGCGGTGGCAAAGCAACCCGGATTGGCAATATAACTGGCCGCCGCTATTTCGGCTTTATTTATTTCCGGCAGTCCGTAAACGAAATCCCCGGCAGTTGCTTTTAATCTGAAGTCCTGACTGAGATCAATGACCTTGCCCGATACCTTATTGTTCTGCAGCCACTCCCTGCTTTTGCCGTGGCCCATACATAGAAATACCACGTCGGCATCCTGATCAATTTCTGCAGAAAAAATCATGTCACCGGTTATATCACCGTGTACTGTGGATACCCTTTTGCCCGCCTGACTTTCACTGACGGCGGATGTAATAATTGTATTTGGATGATATTGAAGCAGTCGTATCAGCTCTCCGCCGGTATATCCGGCGGCGCCAATGACAGCGGCTTTTATTGTTGAATCAGTCATTCGAAACGTCTTTGTTCACGGTGTGAAAAATCTTGGATGTATTGGCAAGGATCCGGGTAAATCCGCGAACATCTTCTCCGGACCACAATTTATTCATTTCTCCGTACGCACCGAAACTGGATGTCATTAAATCGTGTGGTGATTCAATTCCCTTGACATGAAAATGGTAGGGTCGCAGTTCGATGAAAACGTCTCCTGTAACTGTTTGCTGTGAGTCAGTCAGGAATGCCTCAATATTGCGCATGACAGGATCAAGGTACTGGGCCTCGTGTAGCATCATACCATACCAGTTGGCCAGTTGTTCTTTCCAGTATAACTGCCATTTGGTGAGTGTATGTTTTTCAAGGGCATGATGTCCCTTGATGATCAGCAACGGTGCAGCCGCTTCAAATCCTACCCGTCCCTTGATTCCGATGATGGTGTCACCCACATGTATATCCCGACCTATCGCATAAGGCCCTGCGATCCGGCTGATTTCCTTTATAGCTGAAACCGGATCCATCTTGCGGTCATTCACACCGCAGACTTCACCTTTTTTAAAAGATATCTTCAGGGTTGATATTTCAGTCTCTGTTAGCTGGGTTGGATAAGCCGATTCAGGTAAATCAGTGTTCGAAGTTAGGGTTTCAACACCACCCACACTGGTGCCCCAGAGCCCCTGGTTGATGGAGTAGCGTGATTTTTCCCAGGAAGACTCCACACCGTGTGATTTCAGGTAATCAATCTCCTCCTGGCGGGATAACTTCAGGTCCCGGATTGGAGTTAGAATTTTAACATCAGGGATCAAAACTTCAAAGATAAAATCAAACCGGACCTGATCGTTCCCTGCGCCAGTGCTACCATGTGCCACGTAGTCGGCGCCTTTTTCTTTTACATATTCAGCAACAGTCTCCGCCTGAATGGTTCGTTCCGCGCTTACCGAGAGCGGATAGCTGTGATTTTTCAGAATATTTCCGAATACCATGAAGCGAATTGCATCCTCGTAGAATTTTTGCTGAACGTCTACATTTCTATGCTCCTTTACGCCCAGGGAGTATGCACGCTTCTCGATTTCTTCCAGTTCTTCAGCCGAAAAACCACCAGTATTTACCAGGATGGAGTATATCTCCAGTCCTTTTTCATGAATCAGGTATTTTACGCAGTATGACGTATCCAGTCCGCCTGAAAACGCCAATACCACTTTTTCTTTACCATTTGAACTCATAATACGTAAGATTTGATTGTTGCTATTATTTTCTTCGTCGGTTTCCAGTTTTCTATGGACAGAAATCTCTTAAACCGCTGCCAGCGCTGCTCTTTTGTTACTTTTTCTGCCTGTGTCTTTGCCTTCTCAGGGTCGTACATCATGCCTGTACACAAGCAGTGTGAACGGTTTGTGCGGGTGAGAATATCAAAGTTCTTGCAACTCTGACATCCGTTCCAAAACGCCTCATCCGTTGTTAATTCCGAAAAGGTAACGGGTTTATATCCAAGTTCAGCATTGATTTTCATCACGGCCAGGCTGGTGGTAATACCAAAAATTCGAGCCTCGGGATATTTCTTGCGGCTTAGCTTGAAAATTTCCTCCTTGATCTTTTTACCCAGGCCCTGGCCCCGATAGTCGGGATGGACGATAAGACCTGAGTTGGCCACATACTTTTCATGGCTCCATGTCTCAATGTAGCAAAACCCTACGACCTGGTCGCCATCCATTGCGATTACAGCCTTGCCTTCCTCCATTTTTTTGGAGACATATTCAGGCGATCGCTTAGCAATTCCCGTTCCCCGCTGTTCAGCGGCAGTTTGCATGTATGTACAAATAGTTTCGGCGAAGTGAAGATGTTTTTCACTTGCAACCGTAATGACTAGATTCATTACAGAGTGTATTCAGTTAAATAGAAAGATTATAAAAGCTATTGCGCATGCAAAGGACGTACCTTCGCTAAAGTCGATTACCCCACAAGGGGCCTGAATGGCCTGATCCTTAATACAGACACCGCACTTTCCGGGCGGAAAGCACTTGAAATTGGGCTATATGACTGGTTAGACTTCATTATGACTGACAAAAGTATAAACTTAATTCAGAATACAATGAATTATTTGGGAATTTTAGTAAAAAGAGGGTTGGTTAAACGTGCTGCCTTCCAGAATCCTGCAATCAATACATTCCCTCAGATACTTCTCTTCGTCCTGTCCTGGTATGTAGATACAAGGATCATCAGGCACAGGATATGGGAAATCTCCCCGCCAGGCTGTCACACGGCTGATGGACTTATTGGTGGCTTCAAAATAACCTAAGACCTGTTCATCCGGGTCATTGATGTTGAAAATGTTTCCTTTTACCGCGGCAGGTGGAGTGTCGAAAATAGATCCGTTATTATTCAGCAGGATCCTGATCTTTCTCCAATAGTCGTAGGCCTGGGGCGTCATCGAGTGGGTTTCAAGCGTGATCACGTTTTTTGCGATAAAAGCGTAATCGATTTCATTCTGCGCGATAAACTGCCGTGGCACAGCTGTCCCCTGGAAACCATTTGAATTGAACAGGACAAGATTCTCCGGCTGAATACGTCGGTTTACAAAACATGCCGGGGGAATAGTGTTAAATATATCCGGAAAATTGGTCGGGTCGAAACGGAAGGTCTGGATGGGGGTGTAACGTACATAATACTGCTTCGATGGATCTTCAAGAAACGTTTCAGCACTAACCTGCATCACGTCTTTGGTGATTACCGCGTTGAAAGATCCGGTATTGACTTCAATGCGGGCAAAATTCACATATATATCTGACTGTGCCTGATGCAAGGGAATCTCTTCCGGGACCGACTCATAAAAATCACCTCCAGCTGTACGAATCCGTAAGACGTAGCTTCGGCCCGGTACAATTTGCATGGTGAACTCACTGTAATAATAAATTCCCTCATCGTTGGCGGAAAAAAATCTCCCCTCATTTCCCAGGTTATCATGCAGGGTTACTCGCGCGCCAGGTTCCGGTTGAAAACGGTTGGGCACCGCAGTGGTTCTTGAAAGCTGAACAAACATCCTGTCGGAACCGTCATCAATATGCCCATACACAACCAACTGCCGGCCTTCACGATCAATATCAAATTCAATGGGTTCAACACATCCGGCCAGGATGAAAACCACTATTAGATAAAAATATCGTTTAGCGTTTCCTGACATCCAGTTTCAAACTATAAGTGATTGATGGAAAAATGGATCCCAAAACAGATAATTTGTAGGCACGGGGAATTGGTGAATTATCATTCCGCTGATAAAATACAGAATATGCGTTACGTCTTCCCAGTAAATTGTACAGGCTTATCGTCAGGCGGTCATCCAGTTTCCGGATAATACTGCCCAATGTCATTGACACATCAATCCGGAAATAATTTGGAATCCTGTATTCATTTCGATCTGAGTAGTGAGGAACAACCAGGGGTCCCTGCAGATAGTCAGATGTAAGCGCCGTGATCGGTCTTCCGGTATTATAAACGATAGTCGACCCAAAACTACCTTTACGGGATTTACCCATTCGTATATCTGAAACAAATTTGAATGAATGAGGCTGATCGTAATATGCCGGGAACCAGTCTCCGGAATTGATGGTTTCCACATCACCCGGAAAGGATACTTCGCTTCTTGTGTAGACGTAGGAAACCCACCCGGTCCAGATCGGTGTGAGTCGTTTCACAAAGAATTCAAGTCCGTATGCCCGGCCCTGACCAATCAGTAATTCAGCCTCAATGTTCTCCTGAAGGATGAGTTCCGCGAAATCCTGATACTCGACTACTTTGTCCAGCTTCCGGTAAAAAGCCTCCACCGATGTAACCCAGCGATCGTTTTTAGAATTCTTATAAACACCGATGGAAAAATTATCGGATTGGGTGGGAGGGATGTATCGGGTACTTACCTGCCATTGATCAACAGGAGTTGGGGAAGTCGTATTAGAGATGAGGTGAATATATTGATACATCCGGTTGTACGCCAGTTTCAGGACAGTCTGATCACTCAATTCATAACGAAAAGCGATCCGTGGAGCGAGGTTATTGTAGGTGATGATCTTTTCTCCCGCATTATAAAAGAGCGTATCTGAAATGTTATCATCGCTCAAAACACCGTCGTATTCATATTCAGTGGATGGTCCGATCTGGCTGTATAAATTAAAGCGCAGTCCGGCATTGATATCAAAGCGTTCGCTGACTTTAAAAATATCCTGTACGTAAAAAGCCAGCTCACGCCCGCGATCCCGGCTGATGCCGTCAGGTGATATGAACGAGCCCTCATTTAGCGGATTTCGTATTTCATCACCCGGGTTATAATCAGTCATTTCGAGGCCAAAGTCCAGCTCATGAGCAGCTGTCGTATGCTTTCCGTTAACCCTGAGCTGAATTTTTTCCATCTGATTCCGAAGTTCAGATTCCAGGCCCGGTTGATAATCGAGCAGTGAGTTTGTGTATTGAAGATAGTTGGCATTTACGTCAAAACGCCACACAGCTGAGGGCTGGAAATCATACTTAAAGTTAAATCCGTAATTGCTCCAGTCATATCCGAAACTATTGGAATAGTCGAAAGAGTCTGCGCTCCCCAGGTAGGAGAACATGACATGATGCTTATCATTGAAGAAATGATCACCCCGTACGAAAATGTCATAAAAGTTTGCAGCGCTATTCTGAATATCAAGGTCATTCACCAAACCAAGAACCCAGTCGGAATATGTAACCCTCGCCGCGGCCAGGATACTCGTCTTTTTGGTAATGGGCCCTTGCAATGTCAACTTTCCTGAAACACTTCCGATCCCGGCTTCAGCACTCCAGACATCTGTTTGCCCCTGAAGACTGTTCACAGCAAGCACAGATGAAGCCCGCCCGCCATATTCAGCTGGTATATACCCTTTGTACAGGGTGAAGTCGCGCGTAGCATCCGGATGAAAGATGGAGAAAAACCCGAGTACATGTGATGTATTAAAGAGCTGCATGCCATCGATAGTGACCAGATTCTGATCGATGGCCCCTCCACGAACATTGAACCCCGAAGAACCTTCACCCACGGTACTTACCCCGGGAAGGAGGGTGATCGCCTTGATCACATCCACTTCGCCCAGAAAAGCGGGTATCGCCTCAATATTTTTTATGGTAAGCTTTGATGCTCCCGGGATTGTACTTTGAAGATTCTCCTTCGGATTATTGTCGCGTATGATCACTTCTTCAAGGCTGAGGGTGGTAGCTTCAAGTGTTATTCGCACGAATTCCGGACTTTGGAAATTGTGCTGATAGGTACGACTCAGAAATGAAATGTGTGTGATCGTCAGCAGATGTGTCCCCAGTGGCATCTGAACCCTAAATTTCCCATTCTGATCTGTTACCGCCAATAAATTGCCCGCCGGGTCAAGTATCGTCGCACCTTCTATAGGTTGACGCTGCTGATCCTCGATAATTCCGTCAAGGACAACTTTGCTTTGTCCGAAGCAGGAGAAAGTGAGTAGAGTAAGTAGTACAGTGACCCGAAGAATCACTGCTGAACCCTTTCGCTTTTCAATTGCCAGGATTCCAGCCGTGGATTCATCAGATGGAACCACAGACCGGGGACCAACGCCAGAATGATCATGGTTGAGTAACCGGCGGGCAGCTGCGGACTTTCATCATAATGATACAGGACCTGATATCGTTTTATAGCATTTGCATGATGATCTGAGTGCCGTTGCAGTTGAAAAAGGAAGAAATTACTGATTACGTGGGAAGCATTCCAGGAGTGTATTGGGGTAACCCGTTCATATTTACCGGGCGCGATCTCCTTTCTCTCGATCCCGTAATGCTCAATATAGTTGACCTGTTCGAGGAGTGTGAATGCGATAAAGCTCTGCACAAAGAAAAATACAGGCAGCTGCCATACAAAGTGATTTGCCCAGATACTGAATATTCCGGTAACCACAGCGATGAAGATCAGCGGCAGGATGCTGAACCAGATCATCTCGTTATGAATACTCAGGGCCGAAACACCTTTTCTTCTAAGTCGATTATTCTCAATCTTCCATGCATGGGCATACCCGTGAAATACGCTCCGAAACCAAAATGCGTAGAATGACTCATTTTTACGTGAAGTAGCGGGATCTTCGGGTGTTGCCACTGTAACATGATGACCCTTGTTATGCTCGATATAAAAATGCATGTAACAAACGGTCAGCAGCAAAATTTTACTGTACAGCCTTTCAAGAGCTGATTTTTTATGGCCTAGTTCATGGGCTACTGTAATCCCGATTCCGCCCGTTACTAATCCGGTTCCAAGTGTAAACCCAATCCACTCCTGTACGGAGGAAAGATGGCCAAAGGTGACCACGTAAAAGGCCCATGCAAGGAACAGCAACTGAAAATACGTCCAGAGATAGGTGACAAACCTGTAAAAGAACTGCTCTGAGATGATTGAAATGCGATCCTTTGGGATATTATAATCGGAAGTACCGATCATGTAGTCAAGAAAAGGAATGATCAGAAATACCAGGGCAAGCGAAAGCATGTTCCACCATCCTGCCAGGTAATAACCCACAATTACCGATGCAGGAATTATAAATGCCATAAAAAAGCCGATTTTCCGAATAGGATTCATTTCTTCCTGTTTACTCGCTTTAAGATAACCAAATATGGCAAATTATGGTTTTGTGGGGTTTGGGTTTTGCTGAAATTATTAATACGCCAATGATTTGTATATTGTGAAATGAAATTAAGTTTTCTACTGCTGATTTCTGTTCTTCTTAGCTGCGGTGAGCAAAAGCTTATTTCGGAGGAGATTCTGGAACGTTCTATCGGTTTTCATGATCCGGAAAACCAATGGCAATCACTCGAAACTATTTTGAACTTCAAAGAGGAAGGGGCTAACGGTCCCCGGCAGACTACCGTATGGATTGACAATAATACAGGCTATTTCAGAGTTCGACGCGGAAGTGTGGAGGATCACGGCATGGTTCAGGATTCTTGTTTCATTAATTCAGGGAACGTTGACTGTAACCGTGCAGAAAGATTGAGAAATTACTACCTCTATCTCTGGGGGCTGCCTATGAAGTTGAGAGATAGTGGAACGGTTTTAATTGATCGGGTGGATTCCATTAGATGGAATGGGTATGATGTTCTTACACTTCAGGTAGAATATGAGGAAGACAGGTGGACATATTATATTGACCAAACTGATTATCAGCTGCGGGGGTATTCTTTCCTGAAAAATGATGGTTCCGGTGAATGGATTGAGCTGGAGGGTATTGAAAAGGTCCAGGGCATGAGACTGCCCAAGAGCCGTGCATGGTATGTTTTCAGTGACAGCGCATATCTCGGCCGGGATTTGCTATTATCAGGAGAGTAGGGGACTCAGACAGGTTTAAACTGCTCAAAAGTTTCCTTACAATTCTCGCAATAGTGAATGGAGCGGCATGCGGTCGGTCCGAAAGGATTTTTCAATTGTGTGTTTTCACTACCACATACCGGGCAGGTCGCATGTTCCAGCACATCTATATCAACGATGAGATTGTGTTTTGGCGGAGGAGCCAATCCGAACTTTCGCAGTGCCTCTCTTCCCTGATCGGAAATCATATTTGAATTCCAGGAAGTTTCATAAGTTATTTTCACATCCACCTCCTGAAGGCCATGCTGGTGCAATACATCAATAACATCCTGTTTCATGTAGTCGATTGCCGGGCAGCCGACGAAGGTTGGGGTCATATGAACTGTAAGGTGTTCTTCCTGCCAGTCGAGACGGGTTATTACACCCAGGTCTACCAACGATATTACAGGTATCTCCGGATCTTTGACATCCTGAAGCCAGTCATAAATTTGATCGTCGCTTATCTTTCCCATACAGTAATAACAGATTTTAAGGATGTTTCGTTTACCAGTCGGCGGTAGGATCTGATCTGAATACTTCTGCCATTTCATCCAGGAGCGGTTGCAAATGGGGTGTATGTTTTCCAATTCTGCCGCCATAGGAGGGTGATAATGCGGTTAAATCAGGAACCTGCAGGACTGTCTCAGAGAGTACCTTCATTATTTCGATTTCCCATGCGGCCTGCAGTGCACGTTCTCCTTCAAATAAACCGGAAGAGATGATTTCATCCTCAAATGGTGAGGGCTCAAATATGCCAAGGGCATGGGGCAAAGCTTCATTTAATGAATTCTGTAAACGTTCTACACTTTCCGGTGTGGCATTGCCCAGTTGCCGGATCCACGTTCGGGCATGCATTGTATGATACCGGATCTCGCCTCTGATTTTTATTGAAAGATCAGCGAGTGGTTTGTAGGATGAACGTGTAAGCATATCAAAGCGAATAGCTTCGGCAGCGTCAAATAGGAAATGCCGTATCAGGCTGAAGTCGTATTCGCCATTGGGCAGTTCGGTGAGCGTACAGTTATGAAACTGATCGGCATTTCGCATGAAAGCCACTGTGTCGGGTTCACCTTCTCCGAGTTCATTGAGCATTTGATACAGGGCGTAACTTTGTCCAACTTTGTCCTGTGCCATTGAACTGAATGCGATATCTTCTTCAAGAAGAGGCCCAAAACCTGTCCATTCACTGTTTCTGTGGCCAATAATCAGCTGATCATCAGCCATTTTATATAACATCTCTTTCAGTGCCTCGGTATTCATTGGTCTGCCTGTTTACGTTCCTTGAAATCTTTCAATTTATCCCCTGCCTTATAAGCAATTGCATCCCTGAATTGTTTTTCCGGCAGGGTATTCCAGATAATTTTATCCTCTTCGTCATTGAACAGGATGTCTGATGTTTTAACGACCCAGACATTAAACACCGGCTTACCATCAATGAATTCTGGTTTGGCCAGTGATAGCGCACCCTGATAGCTATCTGCCTCCACCGAACCGATATGTTCGTGTTGTTTGCCACGCCGCATCAGGTGAAACACTTCATAGGACTCCGTATTGCCCGTTCCGGGAGTCTGGTCGGGAACAGATGAGTAAATATTCTGATCATCTTCGGTGAATCCGGTTGTATACACATTGCGTGTATCAACAACGAAAAGGCCTGTGCATGTTTGTCTTCTGGAAAACTGTTCCTTGGCAAACAGGAAAGCCATTTCTTCATTTGGCGCATGAACTGCCCCGGTATGAATGTACGGCTTGTTTTCGTGAAGCTGCGTGAATACCTCAAATGTGCCCAGCTGATCCAGTGGTGCTTTAGGTGCCAGTTCGCCATTTAGTTCGGGAAGTCTGTTTACCCTGGGGTCAAGTGATTTCATACTGCAAATATCCGCCTTTTGTAGCTCCTATGCAATCGTTTTCGGAGGATAAGCAACAGGAAACAATGTCTGCGGCAAAAGGAATAAATAAAAAAACCCGCAGGGTTTGCCTGCGGGTTTCTTCAATTATTTTTCCTGTTATACCAGGGGCTTTACATAATCTGTTTTCGGAGTTTTCAAAGCCTCGCGAACCCAGCGTCCACGCTCTTCGGCGGTTCTTCGCACAGCGAGTCGTTCGGCATTACACGGACCGTCACCATTGATAACCCTTTTGAACTCCTCCCAGTCCGGCTCGGTATAAACCCACCGGCCTGTTTCCTGGTCTTTACTTAATTTGGGGTCCGGAATTGTAAAACCAAGTTCCCATATTTTCGGCACATACATATCGAGGAACTGGTTTCTCATGTCATCATTGCTGGCCATTTTAACCTTCCATTTCATGAGAACTTCTGTATGGGCAGACATTTTATCGGGCGGGCCGAAAAAGTGCATCATGGGCGCCCACCAGCGATCGATTGCTTCCTGCATCATTTGCCGCTGTTTTTTTGTTCCTGTTGCCATGTGGATTACGCAGTGATGGCCATATTTTAAATGAAATGACTCCTCGGCGCAAATACGGTCGAGTGCCCTGCAGTACGGACCATAGCTTCCGCGGGCATTTGCCAGCTGATTCACGATCGCACCGGCATCAACAAGCCAGCTGATAAAGCACGCATCTGCCCAGGTATAAGCGGGGTAGTTGAAAATGTTTGAATATTTTGATTTACCGTTGATCAGGTCATCGATCATCGCTTCCCTGGGTTTGCCCAGTGTTTCAGCAGCAGCATAGAGAAGTTGAGCATGACCTACTTCGTCCTGAACTTTTGCCATGAGGGCAAGTTTCCTCCGGAAGCCGGGCGCACGGGTAATCCATGTTCCTTCAGGTAAAGCGCCAATAATTTCACTGTGTGCATGTTGTTCAATCATGCGGATCAACTGCTTTCGGTATAAATCCGGCATCCAGTCGGTTGGTTCAATTTTTTCACCCCGTTCAATACGGGCTTCAAAGGCTTCAAGTTTTACCGGATCTTCATTGGTAAGTTCTTTACTGTTTACCGGCTCAAAAGTATTTCCTCCTCCGTACATTAGGTATTTATTTGGTTATCGCAATAGTAACAAAAAAACTTGCTATTTCGTTTTCAATCCTTCAATTAACATGTCAGCCAGCTGATTTCCAAGTTTTTCCGGATCGATAATTCCTTCGGGATCATACCAGTGGGGCATCCAGTTAAGGGATGAGAACAGTGTCATTACAGCGAGTTTGGTGTCTACAGGATTAAACTCTCCAGCACGAATTCCTCTTTCAATGATCCGCTTGAACCGGTTAATGTAGTTAATCCGCAGCAATAGAAAATCCTTCAGATACTTATCGCTCAGGTGCCTGTGTTCATTCATGAAGACGGCTGATGCAGTGAGGTTTTCAGCCATTACGGCAATATGCCCTAAAATGCCCGCACGCAGCTGGCCGGCATAGCCGCTTTGATTCTTTTCAACCTGATCGAGCGAATCCATGAATTTTTCGGCCATTCCAAAACAAAGCGTGATCAGAATTTCTTCTTTCGATTTTATATGGGAATAAAGACTGGCTGCCTCGATGCCCAATTCTGTCGCCAGATCGCGCATTGAAGTGGCGGCATAGCCGCGAACCCTGAATAATTCAGCAGCGGCCTGAATGACCTGATCTTTTCTTGATTCCGAGAACGGCATGATACAAAAATAATTATTCGGCAGTGAACCGGAAGTAATTTATTAGTTTTGAATGGATAAAGATATGGGTTTTAAAAACATTCGTAATTTCCATGAAAAGGTGAACAACATTTTTCACCTGACCCTGGCATTGCCCCTTTTGCCGATGGGATATATTTTCCTGGAATCGAATCACGATGATTTTGAACCACCATTGGGTGAAAATCAACTTCTGGTGATTGCATCGATCATTTCAGCACTTTTAGTCACTGCATTTGCCTACACTCATTACCAGGGTAATCTGGAAAAAGTGAGGGAAGAAGATGGATTGGCAGCCCAATTCAGGGCATTATATAGTCAATACCAAAAATTATATCTTGGAAATCTGGCTGCGAGTCTCCTGCTTGTCGTAGGTTATTATCTTACAGGGTCAGATTATGTGATCGGCACTTACGTTCTGCATCTTTTTACCCTGTCACTCATCAGACCCTACTACGACCGGTATAGCCGGGATCTTAAATTATCTAAGGAAGATGCACTGGCAGTAAGAAAGATGACCCTGGCGTTTGAGGAGGATTTGTAAGTTGTGTAATTACCGATACGGCATCATCGGCATTTCGGATGAATTCAAAATAAAATGCAGCGGCAATCATAATCGCAAGCAGGATGCCGATTAAAATGATCAGTTGTTGTCTTTGTTGTTTGCTCACGAAATCCATAAGTTGAACGAACGATTTTGTCTACAGACCCGTAACATCTTGATTTGGTTGCATGCAAACCCTTAAAAAGTCCATATCGGTAATCATCCCTGCCCTCAACGAAGAGAACATGTTACCAGGTCTTTTAAAGTCTGTGTTGGCAAAACGGGTTCCTGTGGAAATTATTGTTGCCGATGGGGGAAGTACCGACCAAACGCGGAAGATTTGTGAATCCCACGGTGTGAAGTTTATTTCTACCTCACGTGGGAGGGCGAAACAAATGAATGAAGGGGCGGCAATGGCCACCGGAGATATTTTGTTCTTTGTGCACGCCGACAGTCGTTTGCCGGAGTGCTGGTATCAGGAGCTTCATGAAGCACTTTCATCGGGCGTCGTTGCGGGCACCTTTTCGCTGGAGTTTGATGAGCAATCTGTTTTGTTGAGAGCCTATGGTCAACTGAGCAAATTGAATCACTCGCTTTTTACTTATGGAGATCAGGGGCTTTTTCTACATCGCACTACATTCATTGAAACAGGTGGTTTTAAGGAAATCCCGATTATGGAAGATGTGGAAATCTACAGGCGGTTGAAAAAGATGGGGCCTGTAGTTAAAATGAAAAGCACCATCGTTACCTCTTCACGCAGATTCCGTAAAAACGGGATAATTTCCCAACAGCTGATGAATATTTTTCTGGTATTTGCATTCAGGGCAGGAGTCCCCGCGGCATGGCTTCAAAAATTTTATCCTTATAATTGATTTAAACTGCAGCCTTATATCTTTGCCACATGAAAACAGTGCTGATCATCACATATTATTGGCCACCCAGTGGTGGAAGTGGTGTGCAGCGCTGGATGAAATTTGCAAATTACCTGGAAGACGAAGGCTGGCACCCGGTAATTCTTACCCCCGAAAATCCACAATTTGTTGTTAAGGATGATTCACTTGAACAAGAAGTGAATGAAAATATTGAAGTGCTGCGCATACCTATTTGGGAACCATATCAGTTATTCGAAAAAGCCGGCGGCAACCCAAATGTATCCCAGGGAAATACTTCTGGGTCTGTGTCATCAATTGCAAAGTTCATAAGGGGTAATTTTTTTCTTCCGGACCCAAGGGTATTCTGGCGAAAACCGGCTGTCAGGTTCCTGAAGGATTACCTGAAAAGCAGGCGCGTTGATTTCATCGTTACGACCGGACCACCCCATAGCATACATTTGATCGGCCTCTCACTGAAAGGGAAATTCAATATTCCCTGGCTTGCTGATTTCCGCGATCCGTGGAGCGACTGGGATATGCTCGATGAATTTCATACCTCTGCGCTGGCGCGGTCTTATCATCGTAAAATGGAAAGGAAGGTTGCCGGAAAAGCGGATATTCTTCTCACCGTAAGCCCTTCCTGGGCAGAAACGCTTCATAAAAGGTACGATCGGCAGGTAGAAGTCATTACCAATGGATTTGATACGGCCGATTTCAGCAATGTTACAGACACCGGGCCCGACAACTTTTCGCTGGCACACTTTGGGCTAATCAATCAGTTTCGCCATGCACCGGCTTTCTGGGAGGCCCTGGAACAACTTCAATTATTGAATCCGGAGATTCATGACCTTTTAAAAATTGATTTATATGGAGTCATGGACCCGGAAATTCACACATTTATTGAATCCTGGGATAAGTCGGGAGAACAGGTGACTATTCATGGAAGCATAAGCCATAAAGAGGTGATTGAATCGTACCGGAAGTGCACGGTTGTTCTGATGTTTATGAATAAAAGTTCAAATGCGAAAGGCCACATCCCGGGGAAATTATTTGAATACCTTTCTGCCGGTAAACCCATTCTTGCAATCGGAGATCCTGAAGGTGATGCTGCAACGATAATTCGTGACACCGGGGCAGGAGTAGTGCTGAGGTGGGACGATACGGAGGGGATCTGTGGAATTCTTAATGAATGGTACCTGGAGTATAAAAAAACTGGCTCATTGCCTGGTCCGGACAGGAATGTGATTAACAGGTATTCCCGAAAGGAGCTCACCACCCGGCTTGCATCATTGATGAACAAACATGCAGGATAACGACGATTTCATACCATTTTTTGACCTCTCACGGCAGGGTGCTGAGCACATATCCGAGTGGATGAATGAAATTGAGCGCATCGTTCGTTCCGGTAAATTTCAATCGGGCCCGGAAGTACCCGGATTTGAGAAAGCTTTTGCAGAATGGCTTGGAGCAGCGGATGTTGTTGGGTGTGCGAGTGGTACCGATGCCCTGGAGGTCGCTCTTCGCGCTTGGCAGATTGGCCCCGGGGATGAAGTCATCGTTCCTGCCAATACATGGGTTTCCGATGCCGAGGCTGTGCTGTTCACCGGGGCTACGCCTGTTTTTGCCGATGTACTTGATGAAACCGGACAACTTGATCCAGCCGGCCTTGAGCCTCTGATCACGGAAAAGACAAGGGTGATCATTGCAGTTCATATGTACGGCTCCGTCTGTGACCTGGGATCCATCATGCAAATTGCCAGGCGGCATAACATCCTTGTATTGGAAGACTGTGCCCACGCCATCGGACTCAAAACCCAATGGGGAATGGCCGGAACACTTGCGGATGCAGCGGTATTCAGCTTTTATCCAACAAAAAATCTTGGTGCATTTGGCGATGCCGGTTGCATTGCTTCTGCGGATTCCCGGTTTATTGATCGGGTGCGCCTAATCCGTGATCATGGTCAGCCTGTCAAGGATACTCACCTGATTGTCGGTAAAACCAGTCGGATGGATGAAATTCAGGCGGCAATACTGTTTAAGAAGCTCCTTTACGTAGATCAATGGAATGCCCGGCGGCGTGATATCGCAATGTCATATGCAACAACCATAGAATCAATCCAGGGTATTCAAATGGGGTTTGACCTGAATCAAAACGCTGTGGTTCATTTGTTTATATTGAGAACCAGCGAGCGGGATGAATTCATACAATTCATGAAGAAGCGCGGGATTGGAACAGCTGTTCATTACCCGTTGCCTATTCCGATAACTCCTGCATTTCAATCGGGTAACTACAGGGGAGTATGGTCGGTGGCCGAGAGGAGGGCAAAAACTATTGTTTCGCTTCCGGTATTTCCTGAATTAACGGACGGGGAAATCGGTCGGATTAATGATGCCCTCGTTGCCTTTGGTCAGAAATGACTCAGGGCTTAAACCAGAAGGTGGTGTCGGTAAGTCCGGTAGTTGTATTCACCATTTTCCAGCCCTTCAGCAATTCAAAAACTTCAGCATAATATTCGCGTTCCGAATTATCCAGGACAAGAATGCCACCTGGCTTTAACCTGTCGATGGCATTTTTACAACATTGAACCCGATTGCGGCCGTCTACAAGTACAAAGTCAAATGAATTTTCCGGAAATTGGAGAATGTAATCGCTGTATTCGGTGTAATCAGGTTTGCCCGAATTCAATTTTGGGGGTATGAGTTCGTAATCCACATTTGAAAGACCTTTTATTTGATCCTCGACTTTCCTATACCACCCTGTATCATGCTCAACGCTTACCAGGTGGTTCAGTAGTTTAGCGAAGAAAAGCGTACTACCGCCACTGCCGTATTCAAAGCCCTTCATGTCACTGGATAGAATTTTTCTGAATATTGCGATGGAAGCAGGTGAAGTCCATGGAACTTTACCCATAAAGAAGCGCCAGGATCTGCTGTAAACCTTTAGGGCGGGGCGGACTATTCTGAAGACCAAATACGGCAGCTGTGCAGTCTTGTAATTTTTTTGTGTAAAGTAGCTTCTCCCGGCAATATCTTTGGTGATCGAATACTTATCCATAGTTTTGTTAAAATCTTGTTTTATGGTATCGGAAAAGCCTGAATTTCTTATTGCAGGAGCTGCCAAGGCAGGTACCACATCGCTCTATCACTACCTGAATCAGCATCCGGAAATTTTTATGTCTCCGGTAAAGGAACCCGACTATTTTGGCGGGCACTTCTGGTCTTTACCGTTAAATGATATTTATGGCCCGGATCCGAAGTTACAAATTTATCAGGATTGGGATGAATACCTATCCTTATTCAGGGAAGGAAAGGGAAAATTGAAAGGTGAGGCGAGTCCGAGTAGCTTTTATTACTTTGCCGAGGCCATTCCTGAAATAAAACGGCGCCTTGATAATCCAAAAATAATCATCATTCTTCGGAATCCGGTTGACCGTGCCTACAGCCATTATACATTCAAAAAACGGGATGTGAAGGAAAATCTGACATTTTCAGATGCCCTTGACGCTGAGGAGAAGCGAATGCAGGAAAATTATCATTATGGATATTTTTACAAGGCACTCGGTTTTTATCACAGGCCTGTTGAAGCCTTTCTGGCTGAATTTTCAGATGTTCATATTGTGCTTCTGGATGAACTCCAGGCAAACCCGGAGCATGTCATAAAAGGAATTTTTCAATTCCTGGATGTTAAAGATGATTTTGAGCCCTCACTGGATGTTGTATATAATGTATCAGGCAACCCAAGGATGAAGGGGCTTAATAAATTTTTACGGAAGAAGAACCCATTCCGGGATTTGATCCGTCCGGTACTGGATGTGGTGCTTTCTGAGAAGTCTAAAACAAAGCTTATGGAGAAGATACACCAGATGAATACTGCGCCAAAGGAGCCGCTTGAAAACAGCACCAGGCAGAAATTACTGGATTTGTACCGATCCGATATAGGAAGATTACAGGATCTCATCAATCGTGATCTTTCACAATGGATGCATTAGTTTCTCCTGCAGTTTGTAAGGGTATATTAGGAAAAAGTAGTTAATTAATACTATACTCGCTTTATGAAAATCGGGATGATCCTGGACAATACATTTCCGCCGGATTCCAGGGTGGAGAATGAAGCTGTTAGCCTGATCAGGGAAGGGCACGAGGTGTTTTTGTTCTGTCTGAATTCCGGTGATCAGCCTGAAAAGGAAATAATCAATGGAATTCAAATTCATCGTTTTCCAACCAATAAGTTCGAATATAAGCTTTCTGCACTTGCTTACACGATACCCTTATATCACTGGCTGATGCGGCCTAAAATCAAGACGTTTATTAACGAAACACAGGTGGAGGTTATCCACATACATGATCTTACGATTGCCCGAGCTGCTTTTGCGGAGGCCAGAAAAGCCGGGAAAAGAGTGGTTCTTGATTTGCATGAAAATCGTCCCGAAATCATGAAGTTTTATGTGCATTTGCAGAAATGGCCTGGAAAATGGCTCATCTCTACGAGGAGATGGAATTCATTTCAGAAGAAATACTGCCATGCAGCGGATGCAGTGATCGTAGTAACTGATGAGGCCAGACAGGACCTTGCCAGCGAATACAGAATTTCTGAGCAAAAATTTGCAGTTGTTCCGAACACCGTCGACACCTCTATTTACCTTTCCTATGAACCGGATCCCGGAATTACTCAGGCATACAAGGATACCTTTAATATACTTTACATGGGTGATACAGGTCTCCGGCGCGGAACAGATACGGCTATTCTTGCCATCGAGTTGCTGAAGGATTCGATTCAGAATGTAAAGCTGATTTTAGTTGGCAGCAATACCGAAGATGCGGAGCTCAGGGAGATCGTTCGGAAAAAGAACCTTGAACCCTATGTACATTTCGCCGGATGGCAGGATGTGTCCCTGTTTCCCAGTTATGTCGAAATTGCCGATGTATGCCTGTCGCCGCTTAAAAGGAACCGCCACCATGACACAACATTTGCCAACAAGATTTTCCAATATATGGCCGGAGGTAAACCACTTGTTGTGAGTGATTGCCCGCCCCAGGTGAGGGTTGTCGAGAATAGTGGGTGCGGGCTTGTGCATCAGGCAGAAAGCCGGAATTCACTGGCAGAATCAATTTTTTATATCCATGAGCATCCTGAAGAATCTCTTGAAATGGGTGAACGTGGCAGACGAGCGGTGATGGAGCAGTGGAACTGGAATCATACTTCCAATGAATTGAGAGCCTTGTATGCCGGGTTAGCGTCTGAACCTGTCAAGAATCAAATCAACTAATTCGCTCAGTTCCGGTGAATATCGCTTCCAGTAAATGACGGGGGCGGTTAATATCAGGAATAATGAGGATTTCAGAATGCTGGCGACCCACAGGTTTTCAGGTAAGGGAAGAAAATAACAAATTATGCCGGCAGCAATCATGATCAGAACTATTTCCATCGTTTTTCCTGTAAATGGATTAAGATCCATTTTGATCTTCAGGAAGGAGAATCGCGCAATATTGTAGGCAAGAATTGCCATGGTGGTTGCCATTGCTGCACCAAGTGTTCCGTACAAGGGAATAAAGACGAAATTCAGTCCGACAGTGATCACCAAAAGCAGTACCGACAAGATGGCATCCACCTTGTAATATTTTGAGTTGACCATGATATATCCGTTGATACCCACACCGGTATCGATCACCTGTGCCAGGCCAAGCATGATGAATATAAGAAAACTATCGGCATATTCTTCCGGAATATAATACAACAATAAGGAGTAATTCAGAGTGATCAGCAGGAAGACTCCACTGCTAAGAATAAGCTGATTTATGGATGATTTTCTGTATAATTCTGAAATAGTCCTATGGTCGTTATCCTTGAATGCATGGGCAATGAGTGACGGTGCGGTACGGGCAATCGAACTTGCAGGCACGCGGATAACAGAAGCCATAGCAGCGGCGATAGCGTAGATACTCACCGAAGACAGACTTTCAAGACTTCCCAGCATGAGACCATCCACCTTATTGATCATGTGTGCAGACAGGCCGCTGAGTACATTGAAAGAGTTGAATTTCCTAATTTCTTTTAAGAAGGTACGGTCACCCGGAGCAATGGTCAGTTCCGTAGGTAATTCCCCAAGTATCCCAATATAGATCAGAGTAATTAAGGCGATCAATGCATAAGATACGGTATAAGCGATGATAAACGTTTCAAAGTCAAATTCTCCTTTGGCATAGAGCAATATCAGGATCATCCACAGTATTCTCAGAAATATGAATGGCAGGGAGGCAGATAAAACATTTTTGAACAGGGCTTTCAGATAGGCATCAAAAAGGTTGTAAAACACCATCGCAATGCTGAAAGGCACCAGTAAATAAAAATATTCTACAAAGAGGCTGGAATTTTCGATATACCAGCTCGTGATTTCAGGTTTAAATATCCAGATCAAAGAAAGTACCAGCGTAAGTCCGCCCGCGCAAATCAAAAACCCGTAATACAATACCTTTCTATGCAGGTATGGGAAATATTTAACGATCATCGAGGGTGTTCCCAGTTGGGAGAACTGTGAAATCACGATGGTCACAGAAAGGAGAATCCGGGTGAGTCCGAACTGGTCACTATCCAGGATGTTGGGAAACAGTATGACCGTATTCACATACCCCAGGAGAATGCCCAGATACTGGATTATGCTGAGCCAAATACTGTTTCTGCGGACAATTCCCATAATATGCGCTTAGCACAAACTTGCAAAAATTTATTTAATACGATCCGGGTTTTCATTGATGAATGATTTCCAGCTTTTAGATCCATTCTTTCTGGTGCCGAACTGAAAGTGATGACAGAGGGCTACAGCAAGGGCATCAGTCGCATCCAGAAGTTTAGGTTGCTCTGTGAAGCTCAACAGCGTCATAATCATCTGCGCCACCTGTTCTTTCGATGCATTTCCATTTCCCGTTACAGATTGCTTCACTTTTTTAGGAGCATATTCCGTTATGGGAATGTCCCTGTTCAGTGCGGCAGCCATGGCTACCCCCTGTGCCCGGCCGAGCTTGAGCATTGACTGTACATTCTTGCCGTAAAAAGGCGCTTCAAGGGCCACTTCATCCGGTGAAAATTCCTCTATCAGGTGGTTAACACGCTCAAATATTTTTTTCAGCTTTAGTTCATGGGACCGATATTTTGAGAGGTGTATGACCCCCAGCTGAAGCAACTTCAGGCGATTTCCCTGAACGAGGATTACTCCATAGCCCATCACATTTGTTCCCGGATCAAGGCCCAGGATGATCCGTTCCAAATTCGAATTTTTCTCTATCTTCACCACCGTTGCAATATAGCTATATGGCCACGAAAAATGAAAGCAGAAAATATTATCTATACCTGATCAAATCAGCGGTTTTCCTGCTGATCCTTTATTTCATTTACCGAAAAGTTGAGGAACATCCGGAAGATTTCCAGAGTCTGCAGCATTTTCTTCAGGATCGGTTATCCGTTGGTATGTTAGTTCTGCTTGCCTTATTGATCCCCGTGAACTGGGGCCTTGAAATTGTGAAATGGCGTTACCTGGTGCGGACCAAATATCCAATAAGCTGGAAGGCAAGTACCGAGGGGGTGCTTTCCGGACTGGCAATGGGTTTTATCACACCCCATGGAATCGGCGATTATTTCGGACGGCTCACTTCTATTGATTTAAAAGGAAAATCCAGTTTTATAGGTTTAATTATGGCAAGTCGTTTTGCCCAATTATCGGTTACAGTTTGTTTCGGTATGTTGGGCGTTACGGTGATTTTGAGTTCGGCTGAAATTGCCATGCTGCTGGGATTGTTTTCAGGAGTGGGAGTGGCAGTCGTTGTGTTACTCAAGTATATCTCCTCAAAAAAACGAAAACGTTACCTCGATTTTATTGGCCGGTACTTTGAAATATTAAGATCACTTACCATCAGATCTTACGCAGTTATATTTGTGTTATCTGTCTTTCGTTATATGACTTTTGCTTTTCAGATGACCCTGGCCATTCGTGTTTTTGCTGATCAGGATTGGTGGCTGTCTTTTGCTGGTACGACATGGATCCTCCTGGCCAAGTCGGTTATCCCCTCGTTTAATTTTCTTAGTGATCTTGGAATCCGGGAATTTTCCGGTATATATTTCTTTGATAATTTTCAGGTGTCACCAGTGCCTGTAATTGCTGCCACCTTGCTGATCTGGTGTTTAAATATAGTATTGCCTACCTTGGCAGGAGCATTTCTGATGCTGAAAATAAGGTTCAAATGATTATACTCCTGGTTTTTCCGGCATTATACTGTATACTCCTACTGGTGTCGATCATCCTTTGGGCCAGGATACCTTCTGTGGGTGTAAATACTGAGGCGAGGAATAGTTTTTCTGTTTTGATACCATTTAGAAATGAAGAGCAGAAACTGGAATCTCTGATGAATTCTCTGCTTGGAGTTGATTACCCGGCAGATCAATTCGAGGTTATATTTATTAATGATCATTCCTCCGACGGGGGGGAGGCAATGATTGAATCAGCCTGTAATAATTATCAAAACTGGAAAATTATAAATCTCAAACAGCAGACCGGGAAAAAGTCTGCGCTGTTAAAAGGGGTTCAGGAAGCCAGATATCCGATTTTAATTACGACAGACGCTGATTGTAATGTACGTCCCGGCTGGCTCAGAACCTATGATCAGGCTTACACACGGCCAGATACACATTTCGTGGCAGGCACCATAGAGCTTGCTTATGAAAAACCCACTCTGCCGGTGATATTCCAGGTGTTTGAACAATATGCTCTCACGGGTTTGACAGGTGTAACCATGCATTCCAGGTATCCAACCATGTGTAACGGAGCTAACCTGAGTTTCACGAAGGAAGCATTCCTGGCAGTGAACGGATATGAAGGTAATGAGCAAATCCCCAGTGGAGATGATCAGTTTCTGTTAAAGAAGGTAACATCGAGGTTCCATGATTCGGCAATTTTTATGAAAGACCCGCAGGCGGCTGTCAGAACGGGGGCAATCACAGAATGGGATGAAATGTTGCATCAGCGGATCAGATGGGCTGCAAAATGGAAATCGACCGGAGGTATGGTTTCTGTGATGGCTGTATTTATTGCATTAACTTATTTCTCCCTCCTGGTTTCATTATTCTTTACACATCAGAGCATGATTGGTGAATATCTGCCGGGAATTCTGTTGACCAAACTTTTTGCAGATGCGTTGTTTGTGGCAGCTGTAGCCGGGAAGAGGATACATGCAGGATTATATATTTATTGGCCAATAATTCAGGTCATTTACCCGTTTTATACGTTGTTTGTGGTATGGAAATCAATTCGCGGAAATTACATATGGAAGGACCGCAGGTATTCCTCCGCAGTTTGACCAGGAAATTCGTATATTCAATTTGTCATTGAAATTTCATGAGTGCTGAATCGATAGAATCAAAGTATAATCTCAAAGAACTTCAGGTTAATGCCTTGCTGGAGATTACACAGGCAATCAATAACAACCTGTCGGAAACCTCCCTGTATAAAATATATGAGTTTACCTTGCGCGCGAACCTGCGCACACAGAAGCTGGCCCTGTTTGTTTTAGACGATGAGTGGGGGTGTAAGATCTGGTTCGGAACCAGCAGGAGCTGTGAGGAGGAAATACCTGCTGAAGATATGCTTGGGCTGAAGACAGTGACAAAACTCAGCGAAGAAAGGGATGATATTTTTGGGGAGTTTGATTATGCGCTGCCCGTGATTCATAAAGATCGCACCCTGGCCATTGTTTTTGTGGGAGGCATGTTAACGAATCATGATCAGGCAACCACGTCGAGCAACCTGAGGTTTATACAGGCCTTGAGTAACATTATCCTGGTGGCTATTGAAAACAAGAAACTGGCACGCCAGCAACTGGAACAGGAATCTCTTCGAAAGGAACTTGAAATCGCCAGTGACGTGCAACATTTTCTTTTTCCGGAGTCTTTGCCGTACGGTCCCCGTTTGAAAATTGAAGCCAGCTATTTACCGCATGACCGGATTGGAGGCGATTATTATGATTATATACCCCTGAACAAAAATCAGTTTTTGCTATGTATCGCAGATGTGAGCGGGAAAGGTATTCCGGCAGCGCTCCTGATGTCGAATTTCCAGGCTTCCCTTCGCACACTGGTCCGCCAAACCGGTAATTTGAGAGAGATCATTGAGGAATTGAATTATCAGATCCTTGAAAATGCCAAGGGAGAAAAATTCATCACCTTTTTCGTATGCATTTATGATCATACATTAAAGACACTGGCCTATATCAATGCAGGCCATAACCCGCCGGTATTAATTAATGGAGAAGATGTACAATGGCTCAAAGAAGGTTCCACTGTCTTAGGGGCAATGCATCCGCTGCCATTTATTAACGAGGGATTTATTACCGATTTGGAAGACTTTGTTCTCTTTTGTTATACGGATGGAGTTACCGAAACGCAGAATGAGGAAGAGGAGGAGTTTGGCGAACACCGACTTTCAAATTTTTTCAAAGACCATCATACCCGCGACTTGAAGAAGATCCATCATGATATCATTATTGCACTGGATAATTTCAAGGGTAAAAATGGATACAGGGATGATATTACTATATTGTCGTGCAAGATTAATCCCTGATGCTGTATTTTCACCGAACACCGGAGCTGCTGAAATGGCTCTATCCCGATCATATATGGCAAATGGAACGAAACTCCGATCGGGTGTATCTCACTTTTGATGACGGCCCGGTTCCTGAAATGACCCCTGCAATACTGGATATTTTACACGAGAAATCCGTGAAGGCCACATTTTTCTGTGTGGGTGACAATGTAAAGAAATACCCGGATATTCTGGACAGAATGTTGCAGGAAGGACATCACGTCGGAAACCACAGCTTCCATCATTTAAATGGCTGGGCAACACCCCGGGAAACATATCTCGCAGATGTGGATGCCTGCACCACTGTATTTCGGGAAAGAGGCGTTCAAACCACCTTATTCAGACCCCCTTACGGTAAAGTGAAAAGAAGCCAGGCACGGGAGATCCTTCAACAGAATAAAATCATCATGTGGGATGTGCTCAGTGGAGATTTCGATCCGGCTTTATCACCGGTGAAATGTTTGTCAAAAACACTAAGCGCTGTCCGCCCGGGATCCATTATTGTGCTGCACGATAACCCTAAAGCGGCGGAAAGAACCTTTTATGTTCTGCCGCGACTTATTGATCACCTTCTTGAATCCGGATTGAAATGCTCAGTAATCCCATATTAATTAATTCCATCATGGGGATCCTCTGTCTTGCAATCTTGCAGGACATCCTCCTGTATTTTCTTTTCAAGCCGTATAAACCCGGAACTACGGATCCTGTTTCGTTGCCATATGTGAGTGTGCTCCTGGCCATGCGTGACGAGGAGGAAAATGTGGATCGTTGTCTGAATGCAATACGGAACCTTGACTATCCGAAAGGCAAAATTGAAATCCTGGTCGGTGATGACGACTCATCAGATAAGACCCTGGAATTGCTGAGAAAACATGAAATGGAAGATGACAGGATACAGGTGATTTCTGTTAGGGAGGAGCTCGGACTGGCAAGGGGCAAAGCGAATGTTCTTGCGCATTTAATAAATAAAGCGGCTGGCAGTGTATTTTTAATCACTGATGCTGATGTCGAATGTAACCCGGCCTGGGCCAAAACCATGGTCGGAAACATACCTGAAAAGGTTGGGGTGATTAACGGACTGACCGGTGTTTCTGGGAATATATTTCAACATTATGAATGGCTTCAGGCACAGGGTATGTTACATGTTCTGCAGCGGTTTATTCCCATTACAGGAATTGGAAATAACATGTTGGTTACCCGGGAGGCATATATGGCCACGGGAGGTTTTGAAACTATCGCATTTTCGGTAACAGAGGATTTTGCACTCACGCGAAGAGTTTTAGAGGAGGGTTTCTCCCTTTCAAGCCGGTTATGCAACAAGGCAAGGGGGACTACTCTTGCCAGAAATGATATTGGATCGTTGCTGTCTCAACGTAAACGCTGGATGCAGGGGGCTGTGAGAATGCCTGTTTTTATTGTGTTCCTTTTGCTGGTGCGAGCGCTGTATTATCCTGCCATTATAAGTGCGTTTATCCTTTTTCCAAAAATTGCTGCGGTGGCTTTTTTAGTCAAAACACTTTTTCAGGCGGGATTGATCCGTGCGGTTAACAGGGAATCTGGAAGAAAACTTATGGTTTTTCCGCTCATGATGTATGAGCTGTATGCCTTTCTAATTTCCTGGGCAGAAATTATTGCTTACCTGATCCCAGGTAAGGTGAAGTGGAAAGGACGGGAATTTACCTGAAATTGGCTTGTGCGCTTATCGAGCTGTAGGAGTCGGTCACCCAGTTCAGAAACATGCCAATACATTCATGGCATATAAAGAAAACTGAGCCCAGCAGGATCATATAAAATACGATCTGAAGCTCATTGTTCGAGACGGCAGAATAAAATTTCATGTTGGTGCTTGTTTAGGTTATCCCAATATATAGATTAAATTCTATTGCACGATAACACTATTGTTACATCAGGAAATCCTCTTTTTTGCGATTTCTGAAGGATTATAATGATACATTTCACGGAATGAACGGGCAAAATAGGATAGATTATTGAATCCTACCTCATAGGCGATCTCTGTGACAGACTTCCCTGACTCCTTTAATAACTGAAATGCACGGCGTAATTTTCGCTCACGGATGTGGTGGCTGCTGGACTTTCCGGTAATCTTCTTAATCTTTCTATGGAGTTGAACACGGCTGATCCTGAGATCTGAGGCCAGGTCCGAAACGGTATATCGCTGATCAGCAAGATGTGCATCGAGCAGGTCGTTGATCTGCTCCAGAAAGTTTTGTTCGGAGTCACTTCTGAATCCATGCATGGAACAATTTAATCATTTTAAAGGGAGAATTCAATACACCTGATGATTGTATGCGTGAATCTCTTAAGAATCCTTAATTTCGCAGAAATTATAAATTCAAACCCTTGATTGACAGCCACGCACATATATATCTGAAGCAATTTGATGAAGACAGGGATGAAGTCGTAGGACGAGCACTTGATAACGGAATCACGCGGATTCTCATGCCCAATGTTGACCATGAGACTATTGAAATCATGTTTGAGGCTGAGATGAAATATCCGGAATCATGCATGGCCATGATGGGGCTGCATCCGTGCAGTGTGGACCGGCATTTTGAACGGGCGTTATACGAAGTGGAAAGCTGGCTTGGAAGCCGCGAATTTGTTGCTATTGGCGAGATTGGAACCGACCTGTACTGGGATCGTACTTATTGGGGGCAGCAGCAGGAAGCATTTAAGATCCAGATGGCATGGGGGGCGGAAAGGGATTTGCCGGTTGTTATTCATTGCCGTGAATCAATCGATGAGACGATAGAACTTGCAGAGTCCCTTCAGCTGTCCGCATATAAGGGTGTCTTTCATTGTTTTACCGGTACACTTGAGCAGGCCCGAAAAATCACAGGCATGGGATTTCATCTGGGTATTGGAGGAGTGGCTACTTTTAAAAACGGAAATCTGGATGAGGTACTTAAAGAAATCCCGCTGGATCGTATATTATTGGAGACAGATAGTCCGTATCTTGCCCCTGTGCCGCACCGCGGCAAAAGAAATGAACCGGCGTTTGTACGGCTGGTTGCTGAAAAGATCGCTGGCGTGAGGACGGTCGGACTGGATGAAGTGATCGCAGAAACCACGCAAAACTGTCAACGTTTATTCGGCATCAAATGAAAACAGAACGAATCCAGGTTATTACGTCTTCAGCCCATGCTCCGGATCGCAGTGTGCTGATCATTTATACCGGTGGAACGCTGGGTATGATCCACAATGACCAGGGGCTCCTGGTTCCGTTTGATTTTGCAAGTATTTTATCCCATGTGCCTTCATTGCGGCAACTCGGGCTTAATCTTACAGTAATTTCGTTCCATCCCCCAATCGATTCCTCTAACATGACACCGTCCTACTGGACGGAAATAGCCAGGATCATACATAATGAATATCTCAATTTCGACGGTTTTGTTGTATTGCACGGAACTGATACCATGGCTTACACGGCTTCGGCGATAAGCTTTATGCTCGAAAACCTGAATAAACCAGTGATTTTCACAGGCGCTCAGTTGCCCATTACAGCATTTCGCAGTGATGCCCGCGAAAACCTTATTACTTCCCTGGAAATCGCTTCCGCTCAGGATAACGGAATTCCAGTTGTTCCCGAAGTGGCGATCTATTTTAATAATGTGTTGCTGCGTGCAAATCGTTCAAAGAAAGTTGAAAGTGTACACTTCGATGCTTTTGAGTCTGAAAACTATCCAATGCTGGCGGAGTCTGGTGTTGTGATCCATTATAATCATGCCATGATCCTTCAGACCCCTGCAGGACCGTTGACACTGCATGACAAATTGGACAACCGTGTTGCCATACTTAAATTATTCCCGGGCATTCCGCGGGAAGTAGTGGAGGCCATTGTAAATGTGGAGGGCTTGAGAGCGGTGGTTTTGGAAACCTTTGGCGCTGGCAATGCAATCTCCGCTGACTGGTTTATCGACTTGTTACGTGTGACTATTGAAAAAGGTGTGGTTATCGTTAATGTGTCTCAGTGCAATGGAGGAAGGGTAATGCAGGGCAGATATGAAACCAGCAAGCAGCTCGAGGCGATCGGTGTTATTGGCGGTGAGGATCTTACGACGGAGTCAGCTGTGACGAAGCTGATGATGGTCCTGGGTGAGGAGACGGATACCGTTCGTGTAAAAAAGCGGTTCATACAGCCCGTATGTGGCGAAATGACTGATTTGAAGGCGCTATTAAATTAATTTTATCCTTGCATAAAGTCTTTTTTATTGATTTATTTGTGACTTGCCTGAACGTAAGGTTTGGGGAACGGAGAGGTGACCGAGTGGTTGAAGGTGCTCGCCTGGAAAGTGAGTGTGCCCCAAAAGGGTACCGGGGGTTCGAATCCCTTCCTCTCCGCTGAATGTTCGAAAAAATTACTAACTTTAATAAATTTTAATTAGCACTTTACCAAACACGTTTAATCATCTCAAACCTTGAGAATCCTAAAACTTAAATTATGAAAAAACTATTTGCATTATTGGCGATTGCAGGGATGATGTCCCTAGGTTACCAGTCTCAGGCTCAGGACGAGCAGGAAACGTCAGATATGGTTGAAGAAACAGTTGATTCTACTGCTGCTGCGGTTGAGGAAGTTGTGGAAGAAGCCGCACCTGTCGCTGTCACGGAAATTGAACCTGAAGTTGAAGAAGAGGCTAAGTCATTCCAGCAGATCATCAAGGAGAAATTCATCGAAGGTGGTGTGGAATGGATGACGCCTGTATTGATCTGTCTAATTCTCGGACTGGCCATTGCAATCGAAAGGATCATTACCTTGAACATGGCAACCACCAACACCAACAAATTGTTGGCAAACGTTGAAGATGCCCTTGCCAATGGTGGTGTGGAAGCTGCGAAAGAAGTTACACGCAATACTAAAGGCCCTGTTGCTTCAATCTTTACTCAGGGATTGATGCGTATGTCTGAAGGTATTGAAATGGTTGAAAAATCGATTATTGCTTACGGTTCCGTAGAAATGGGCCGCCTGGAGAGAGGTCTTGTTTGGATCTCACTTTTCATCGCACTGGCTCCGATGCTTGGTTTTACCGGTACTGTAATTGGTATGATCGCGGCATTTGATGCGATTGAAGCTGCGGGTGATATTTCACCCCAGATTGTTGCGAACGGTATTAAAGTGGCCCTCCTTACCACGGTAGCGGGTCTGTTCGTAGGTATCATACTGCAAATTTTCTACAATTACCTTGTGTCTAAAATTGATTCCCTGGTTAATCAGATGGAGGATGCATCCATCACACTTGTTGACCTGCTTGTAAAACACAAGCTCAGCGGCAAGTCTTGATTTAATGTTGGAATTAAAATTAATTAACACATGGAAACTTTTGTAAACATAGCGATCCCTGTAGCCTTGATTATGGTGTTGGCAGCGGCAGTATTGTCACTCGCATTACCATTGATCAAGTCGTTGGGTGAGCCTAAAGTACTCTTGAAGAGCCTTCTGGGAGTTGCTGCCATCGCAGTGGTTTTCCTGATTGGCTGGGCAATTGCCGGAGATGAAGTTACTGCAAAATATGCGTCACAAGGTATCACCGAAAGCGGTTCTAAACTGGTAGGCGGTGCACTTACCACGATGTATATTCTGTTTATACTCGCAGTAATCGGAATTGTATTTAGTGAGTTTAATAAAGCATTGAAATAATGGCCAGAAACAGGAAAAGGGAAGATCCCCAAATCAATTCGAGCTCGATGGCAGACATTGCCTTCCTGCTGCTGATCTTCTTTCTTGTGACGACTACCATTGCCAATGATCGAGGTCTGTTTATTCCGCTTCCCCCGGATCCGGAAACGATGGAAGATGTGGATATTAAGATTCCTGAAAGGAACCTTTTCAAGATCCAGATCAACTCGGCTGACCGCTTATTGGTTGAAGGAGAACCGTTAGAAGATGTATCCGCGATCAAACCTATGATTAAGGAGTTTGTGCTTAACTATGGCGCAGATCCTGAGTCTTCGGATAGTCCGGAAGAAGCCATCGTTTCACTGAAGACCGACCGTGGTACCACACAGGCGAGATTCATTGAGGTTCTGGATGAAATTCAGGGAGCCTACTATGATATCTACGCAGACCGTGCCGGGGTAACAAACCAGGGATGGCGTAAGATCATCGATAACCTGAACGATCCGGAGAACAGGCGATTGTATGACGTGGGAAGAGGTATGACGCCGGAAGGCAAACCTGAATTCCCCATGAATATTTCAATTGCAGAACCTACTAAAATCGGAGGGTGATATGTCGAAATTCAAGAAAAAAGCAAATACCAAACAGGAAATACCTACCTCGGCACTGCCGGATATTATTTTCATGCTGTTGTTCTTCTTCATGGTGACCACGGTGTTGCGTGAAGTGACCATCAACGTGAAACAGCGTATCCCCGAAGCTTCGCAGCTGAGAAAGCTGGAGCGCAAGTCACTGGTAAGTTACCTGTATGTAGGTGAACCGAAGAAAACAGAACAGTGGGGATCAGAACCGCGAATTCAGGCGAATGACCAGTTCATCGAACCAAAAGATGTTATTCTTTGGGTGAGCCAGGAAAAGGATAAGCTCGATGAAAATGAACGTGACCAGATCACGATTGCTATGAAGGTTGATAAGGAAGCGAAACGCGGACTTATATCCGACATCGAGTTGCAGTTGCGTAAGGCCAATGCCCGTAAACTGCTGTACACTACGCTTCAGGAAACGGAGTAAGTGTTGAAATAAATAATGCAAATTAAAAGGGTTCCATTTGATCATGGAACCCTTTTTTAATGGTATGAAGCTCAACGATCCGAAAATAATTAACGGCTGGTGCATGTACGACTGGGCAAACTCAGTGTACTCACTCGTGATCACATCGGCCATTTTTCCGGTTTATTACCAGGAGGTTACCGCATCTGAATTCTCAGATACCGTTCAGTTCTTCGGATTTGGTATTTCAAATACAGTCCTGTATTCCTATGCCTTGTCGGCTTCTTTTCTGATCACAGCGATCATCTTGCCGCTGCTTTCGGGGATGGCAGACTACAGTGGCCGAAAGAAGAACTTCATGAAGGGATTTGTCCTGGTAGGAGGTCTGGCATGTATGGGGTTGTATTTTTTCAGGGGAGACAATATTGAATTGGGAATTTTACTTTCCATGCTCGCTAGTATCGGGTATAGCGGAAGCCTTGTTTTCTATGACGCATTTCTGCCAGAGATTGCCACCCCGGATCGCTTTGATAAAATATCTGCCCGTGGTTATGCATTCGGCTACGTTGGCAGTGTGATCCTGCTGCTGTTCAATATATTCATGCTCATGAAACCGGATCTGTTTGGAATACCGGAAGAACAGGGAGACCTGGCGGCACGTATATCATTTCTAATGGTAGGTCTCTGGTGGATTGGGTTCTCTATTATCACCTTCATAAGACTTCCAAATAATCCGTATAACCGGAAGGCAGAAGGAAATATTTTGACTGAAGGTTATCTTGAAATTCAGCGGGTGTATAATTCCCTGTCGGATCTTCCAAATTTGAAGAAGTTCCTGTTTTCGTTCTTTTTCTATAATATGGGTGTTCAAACCGTGATGTACCTGGCCGCCAGCTTTGGATCAAAAGAGCTAAAGATGGCCTCTGAAAGCCTGATTCTCATTGTGCTCATCATTCAGCTTGTAGCCATTGCAGGGGCATACTTTTTCGCTCATCTGTCTCAACGGAAGGGAAACCGGTATTCACTGATTATCATGATTAATATTTGGATCCTGATATGTCTGGCAGCTTATTTTGTATATACCACACCTCAATTTTTCGCGCTTGCCTTTGCAGTCGGACTCGTGATGGGAGGTATCCAGAGCCTTTCCCGGGCAACCTATGCAAAGCTGATTCCTGAAAGCAGCATCGATCACGCGTCTTATTTCAGTTTCTATGATGTCACCTATTATATTTCCACAGTGGTTGGCACCTTCGTTTACGGCCTTATTGAACAACTTACCGGTAGCATGCGAAGCAGTACTCTTGCACTGATGATATTCTTTGTGATCGGACTGTTATTGATGCTGGCGGTACGAATTCCGCATAGCAGGAAATCGGTTCTTTAAATAAAGGAATCCTGATACAAATAAAGAATTACGCTGATAGCCACACTCAGGTATACCACTACGATCGGGAAGCCAAACTTCAGAAAATCTTTGAATGAGTATCCTCCGGGACCAAAGACGATAAGATTCGTCTGATATCCAATCGGTGTGAGGAAAGCCGCGGATGCAGCATAGGCTAATCCCAGGTAATATGGGGTGCCATCCACACCAATACTATTGCTCACCGCATATACGACAGGGAAAATAATGGCCACAGCACCAACATTGGTGATAAAGGAGGTGAGAATGGTTGTGAAGATCATTACACCGGCAAGGATTGCAATACTTCCATAGGGTTGCAGTAATCGTACTACCTCCAATGCCAGCAGATCACCTGTACCCGTACGGATCATGGCTTCACCGATTGATATCGACAGAACAAGTATCGCAACCATATTAATATCCAGATCACGCTTGATGTTTTTTACCGTTATCAGTTTCATGGCGGTCATGACAACGAAAATGATCAGCAGTGAGGTAAATAGGTTAAACGCCTGGGTAATGAGTAAAATCAGCGCAAGACAGGCCACAGTAATCAGCCTTCTTACACTGGACCTGCGGGGCTGAATTTCCTTTTGATCCCCGGCAATCACATACATATCCTTATAGAGGTCGACCCTGTCACCGAATTGCTCGCCGGCATACATAAGCAGAACGTCGCCTGCCCGCAATTTCACATCACCAATCTTACCACTGAGTTTTTCACCGTTTCGATGTATGGCAACGACGGCCGCATCATAACGTTCCCTGAAATTCGCTTCCTTCACTGTTTTTCCATTGATACTCGAGTTTCCACTCAGTACTGCTTCCACGATGTGAATTTGCTTTTTAGGATCAGATTGAACCTGCTCGGGATACCGGATGCCAAGTTCACCCAATTTCAAATCAACGATGGGATCTGTATTTCCAGCAAAAATCAGAATGTCCCCCTGTTCAATAATTTCCTGCGGCTTCACAGGAGAGATCGTTTCTTCGCTTCGTATAATCTCCACCAGGTAAATGCCTCTAAGGTTTCGCAGCCCACCTTCAATTACAGTTTTTCCAATCAGTGAGGAGTTTCGGTCGAGACGTTTTTCAATCAGGTATTCCCGCTGGTTTACCTTGAACTCTTCAATGAGATCTTTATTATCCGGAAGTATGTGCTGAGCGAAAATGACCATAAACAGGATTACTGCGACCGCAACGCATAGTCCGGTGATCAGCAGATCCAGTGAATGCAGTCCGGGAAGCCCGTTCTCTATCATGAAACCGTTCAATACCAGGGTGGTGGAGGTTCCAATGATTGTGATCATACCGCCAACGATTGTTCCATAGGATAGTGGAATCAGGAGTTTCGACGGCGATATACGGTGTTTTTTACCCCATTCAAATACATAGGGCGTCATCAGAACGACGACTGGGGTGTTATTTACAAACGAGGATAAAACGGCAACCTTGGCCAGCATCCCGGCCAGAAATCGCCGATAAGTTTTAGCCCTGCCAAAGACGCGGTCCAATATCCGTTCGGTATTAAAATTGGAACGGATCCCTGCCGTAATCAGGACAAGGATGATCACGCTTGCGATCGATTGATTTGAAAATCCGATCAATACATCCCCCGGTGACAAAATACCCAGCAGGATGAACAAAATCACAGCCAGCAGAAAACTCACCGTGTGTTGTATCCATTCCGTATATAAAAGGATAAACATCAGAATCAGGATTCCGATGACAAAATAGGGCTGAAGTTCAGGGGAAAGTGTAAAAATCATTTCGTCTTCTACTGCGCTCGAATATAGTGACTTCAGCTCAAAATTCTCAATCCGAACCTCTATCTTTCTTGAATAGGGACCGTCTGACATATATTTCCGAAGATGTAGTCGTAACTTAGCGAATATGGTAAGGCTGAATCTTCCTCCATTTAATATCAATGTGCGCAAAAGCCAGGGGAGGCTGGAGATCTTCGATGTAATTCGGAAAAAATTCATCGTTCTGACCCCCGAGGAGTGGGTTCGTCAGCATATGGTGCATTACCTCAAAAATGATCTGAACTATCCGCTCTCACTGATTCAGATAGAAGGCGGGTTGAAGTACAATAAACTTCAGAAAAGAACCGATATCCTCGTGTTTAATAAACAGGGTAATCCTGCCGTACTGGTTGAGTGTAAGTCCTACAAGATGAAAGACATGGGGGAAAAGGTTTTTCAACAGGCTGCCATGTATAACCGGGAAATGAAAGCACCGTACCTTGTTATCACCAATGGGTGGGGGTATTATTGCTGGTCATTCAGGGAAGGGGATATCCGCCAGGAAAAAGAAATCCCTGCCTGGAATGAGATCAACAGGCAGGGATAAAAGTTACTGTATATTTTTTTAGATCAGATGCTCTTCCACACGTACAAATGGCAGGTCAAATGCTTCGGCAACAGCTTCGTAAACGACATCGCCTTTGATAACATTAAGACCCAATAACAGCTCCCGATTTTCCTTGCATGCCTTTTTCCATCCTTTATTAGCCAGTTCTATAGCATAAGGAAGTGTGGCGTTGGTGAGTGCTAGAGTGGAGGTATAGGGTACAGCACCAGGCATATTTGCCACGCAGTAATGTAGAATGCCATCGATCACGTATGTCGGATCTTCATGAGTCGTCGGTTTGCATGTTTCAATGCATCCGCCCTGGTCAACCGCAACGTCTACGAGTACTGTTCCTTCCCGCATTTCCTTCAGCATATCACGTGTAATCAGGTGTGGTGCCTTGGCTCCATGGATGAGTACGGCACCTACAATAAGGTCATGTGTGGGTACCAGTTCCCTGATGTTATATTCGTTTGACATGAATGTGTTCACATTGGCTGGCATCACATCGTCAAGGTAACGCAGGCGGGGAAGGTTAACATCCATGATGGTCACATCGGCACCCATACCTGCAGCCATTTTCGCAGCGTTGGTTCCAACAACACCGCCACCAAGGATCAACACCTTTGCCGGACGAACACCGGGTACACCTCCCAGCAGGATACCCCGGCCCTTGAGGGGTTTTTCGAGATATTTAGCACCTTCCTGGATAGCCATACGGCCTGCAACTTCCGACATGGGAACCAGAAGGGGCAGACTGTGATCAGCCTTTTCAACTGTTTCATATGCCAGACATACCGCCCCGCTCTTGATCATAGCGTGTGTAAGCGGTTCGTAGGATGCAAAATGGAAATAAGTGAAAACCAGTTGATCCTTCTTAATTAATTCATATTCAGGTTCAATTGGCTCTTTCACCTTCATAATCATTTCGGCTTTGTCATAAACAGCCTCGATAGTTGGCAATATGCTTGCGCCTGCCTGTACATATTCGTCATCAGGAAAACCACTGCCTTCCCCGGCGTGGGTTTGAATATATACCTCATGTCCCCTTTTGACAAGTTCCTGAGCTCCTCCGGGTGTGAGGGCTACGCGATTTTCGTTGTTTTTAATTTCCTTGGGTACTCCAATGATCATGATATAGTGATTTTAGCATTCCAGCCACAAATATAATCACTCATGACCGTTCGGAACATAGATTTATGAATGATGGTTTTGCAGGCATCGATAAAAAAAATTAAAACCATATTAAATTTTATATAATGTATGTTATACAAAATAATAGATTGGTAAATCGCGTTTTTATTTATCAATATTGGGAAAAAAATTTCCTGATTTTTTATCTGCTCTATTTTGGAAAAGTATCTCTATTTGTCAGATCATACCTTTTAATGTAATTTAGAGCCGGAAATCCGAACGGGAATTTTTTAAAACATATTAAATAAAGTGAGTATCGCCAAGACAGCCAGAAAGACGAAAAATTCTACCGAAGTATTACAGGACTTTAGGTTAGCTTGTGAAAGCCGGGAAGCCAGTTTACTTGGCAGGAAAGAGGTTTTTATGGGCAAGGCCAAATTCGGTATTTTTGGAGATGGCAAGGAGCTGGCGCAGATCGCAATGGCTAAGGTTTTTCAGCCCGGTGATTTCAGGTCAGGTTATTATCGCGATCAGACCTTCATGCTGGCAATAGGTGAACTCACACTGCAACAATATTTCGCACAGTTGTACGCTCATACAGATGTTGAAGCGGATCCGGCTTCTGCCGGGCGACTGATGAATGGTCACTTTGCAACGCGTATGTTGGATGATGAGGGCCGTTTAAAGGAAATCAGCAAGCTTAAAAACAGCAGTGCCGATATATCACCAACCGCCGGACAAATGCCACGGCTGGTCGGACTTGCCTGGGCATCAAGCCTGTTTCGTCAACGGAAAGATCTCCATCGATTCACTGAACTTTCTAATAAGGGCAATGAAATAGCCTTTGGTACGATTGGAAATGCATCTACCTCGGAGGGTATGTTTTATGAATCCATCAATGCGGCGGGGGTTCTTCAGGTACCGATGTTAACCTCGGTCTGGGATGATGATTATGGTATTTCCGTTCCGAAGGAATATCACACAACAAAATATAGTATCTCCAAAGCGCTGGCAGGTATGCAGCGGACAAAGAACGAACCGGGGCTTGAGATCATGACGGTGAAAGGTTGGGATTATCGTGCCTTGATTGCTGCATATGAGAAAGCCGCCAAAATTTGCAGGGAGGATCATGTGCCCGTGCTACTGCATGTAACAGAGGTTACCCAGCCACAGGGCCATTCCACCTCCGGATCCCATGAGCGTTATAAATCCAAGGAGCGTCTTGAATGGGAGGCAGAGCATGATTGCATTCGTATGATGCGTAACTATATCCTTCAGGAGGGTTTTGCTGATGAGGCCACTCTTGATGAGATTGAAAAGAAAGCTAAATCCACCGCAAAAGCGGCAAAGGATGCCGCATGGAAAGCCTTTAACTCCCAGTTAAAGGCTGCAGAGGATGAAGCCCTGGCGCTGATCGATATGGCCATGGAACAAAGTATCCATAAAACTGCACTGAAAGAAATCAGGCAGGAATTGGCAACTACCGTAAATCCCATCCGGATGGATTCGGATCGTGCGGTTCGTAAAGCCTTACGTACTATACGTGAAGAGGAACTCGAGGTAAAAGATCGCTTGCGAACCTGGATAAAGCGGGAGGAGAATGCAAATTTCGACAGGTTCAGCTCACATCTGTATAGTCAGTCTGAGGAGGCAGCCACAAATATTGAGGTTGTTCCCCCGGTATATTCCGAATCAAGCAAGTTAGTTGACGGCAGGGAAGTACTCCAGGCCTGTTTTGACGAGGCGCTTGCACGCGATCCGCGTGTCTTTGCCTTCGGTGAAGATGTTGGGAAAATTGGAGATGTTAATCAGGCTTTTGCAGGTCTTCAGCAAAAGTATGGTGAATTAAGAGTTACAGACACCGGAATCAGGGAGACGACCATTATCGGACAAGGGATTGGAGCCGCATTGAGGGGATTGAAGCCCATCGCTGAAATTCAATATCTTGATTACCTGATTTATGCCCTGCCCACCCTGAGTGATGATCTTGCAACGCTTCAGTATCGTACGAAAGGCGGGCAAAAAGCTCCCCTTATCATCCGTACAAGGGGTCACAGACTTGAAGGTGTTTGGCATGCCGGATCTCCGCTGGGTATGATTTTACATAGCTTGCGTGGCATTTACGTATTGGTTCCAAGGAACATGACGCAGGCAGCGGGTTTCTACAATACAATGCTGCAGTCAGACGATACAGCCCTGATCATCGAATGCCTGAATGGTTACCGGCTTAAAGAGAAAGTTCCTGATAATATCGGGACATTTACTGTACCACTCGGCCATCCCGATATATTGCGTGAGGGGAATGATGTAACCATTGTGACCTATGGTTCTATGTGCAGAATAGTCATGGAGGCAGCCCATCAACTTGAATCAGAAGGTATTTCCTGTGAAGTGATCGATGTTCAGTCATTGCTGCCTTTCGATGTTAATCACAAGATCGTAGAATCTGTCAGGAAGACGAATCGCCTGGTATTCGCCGATGAAGATGTTCCCGGTGGTGCCAGCGCATTTATGATGCAGCAGGTGGTTGAAGGACAGAATGCCTGGAGATACCTCGATTCGAAACCGGTGACTATCAGCGCAAGAGAGCACCGGCCAGCGTATGCTTCGGATGGGGATTATTATTCAAAGCCAAATACCGAAACCGTGTTTGATGCGGTTTATAAAATGATGGCTGAGGCTTTACCCAACCGTTTTCCTGATATTTACTAAAGATGTATAAATGGATGATCTGTCCGGGTTACCCGATGGATTACTGAATTTCATCGAGTCGGAATGCAGGCGTTTCAATTTCGTTGCTTTTGTGTCCTGCCCGATCATAGATAAATACCTTCAGTTTTATTCGATTGTTTTGAAAGGTGCTTCTCCAGCCGACACTCGTCATACGATATGTAATTACACCTTCGGATGATTTGTCCCTGCCAATTTCATTAATGAGCGGAAAGCGGCCGTTGTAATTAACGTTGCATTCTGGCGGACGGGAAAATTCCCAAAAGAACTCTTCGAAATCATTGCTTCCTGGAACATTTTCCACGAAGAATTTCACATACATATTATTGAATCGCGGATTTTTTTGATAGTAGACAGTATCATCGACAATCGGCTGATCACTTTGAGGTCCGAAAATCTGTATCTCCCTCCAATATTGGCAATATTCGGGGAAGCTGTAATCGGGTAAGGTATCCAGTTCAGGAATGTTGCGACGATCGGAAAACCGGATAATATTATTTACGAGTTCGAGATCTGATTGAGATGCCCCGGATAGTGTATCCAGTGCATATTCAGTAATTCTTTCCGAAACAGGATTGAAGGCAAAAAGCGAGAAATCATTGAAAGGTGACTCACGGTCACGCGGATCCTCTGCCCGTAATCCCAAATCTCCGTCTCCATCCTCGAAATCAATTTTTAAAATCAGTGAATCAGACTCCAGAAAACCTCCGACCTCCACATACCTTATATCGTTGAACGAAATGTTGGGTGTTATCGGGAATTCCTCCGTATCAACGCAGGAAACCATGCCAAGCATAAGGACGGATAACCATAAAACATTTATCTTCATGCCTAAAATTACTATTTAATCCAAGATAATCCGAAAACACTGGCCCCTTTTGAACATATCAAGCGACTGATTGACGGCGGTGAACTCATCGATTTCGACAGGCTGGCAATGGAGGTATTCCATCTGCAGGCCGGTCAAAACCCGGTTTACCGGGCTTTCCTTCATTATCTTGGTGTCAATCCAACTAATATAACGCAGATTCATCAGGTTCCGTTTATGCCGGTTGAATTTTTTAAGCAACACCGTATCGCCACGGGCAACTGGGAGGAGAAGGAAGTATTTACAAGCAGTGGAACAACCGGAATGCGTGTTAGCCAGCACTTCATAGAGGATCCTGGGTTTTACCTGCGCCATTCATTGCAAATCTTTGAGTCGTTTTACGGTGCGGTAACTGACTACCACATCCTCGCTCTTCTCCCTGGATACCTTGAACGGGAGGGGTCATCCCTTATCGCGATGGTTCAGTATTTCATAGAGCGATCTGAAGACAGCCATGGTGGTTTCTTTCTTCATAATCATGATGAATTACGTGAGCGGATTACCTGGCTTTCGCAGAACAGTGATCGAAAAATATTACTGCTTGGCGTATCCTTTGCACTCCTTGATTTCGCTGAGGAAGGTGATATTCCGGAGCTGAACAACCTTATCGTAATGGAAACCGGAGGGATGAAGGGGAGACGAAAGGAGATTTTGCGGGAGGAATTGCATGAAACACTTTGCAAGGCCTTTCATGTCACAGAAATTCACTCTGAATACGGCATGACAGAGTGTTTGTCCCAGTCATATTCAAAGGGCGGAGGTATCTTCCGTATGCCTTTCAGCATGCGTATTTACCTTCGTGATGCAAATGATCCGCTTGACAGCAGCAATGAAGTGAGCAGGGGTGCCATCAATATCATTGACCTGGCAAATGTGCACAGTTGTTCTTTTCTTCAGGTAGGGGATTTAGCTGAGAAAACAGCCAACGGATTCCGGGTTCTCGGCCGGATGGATAATTCCGATGTTCGCGGTTGCAATTTAATGGTTCAGAGTTCGTTTTAATGGTGTACTTTGGAACAGAATGTACTTTTTTGTGGTTTTAAAGTACTAAAAGTAAATATTTCACTATATTTCGAATTCGAAAATTTAAAATTGTACACATGAAAGTTCGAATCGCCCTGTTTTTGTTTGTTGTTTTCGGATTATCTGCATGCAGCCAGTATACCTGTCCGACCTATTCAAAGGAAGATGTTAAGAAAGAGGTAAGCGAAGAGCAACACATTTGATCTGAAGGTTACCCTATGTCAGTATTGCGCTGAACGTCCTTTTCATTTATTGTTTCCCCGCTCATTATTACCAGTCGTTCCACAACATTCCGTAATTCACGGATGTTCCCTGTCCATTCGTGTTTTTGAAGAAGTTCGATTGCTTCCTTGTTAATTGACTTTGGCTTTGTTCCGTATTCGTTTGCAATGTCATTTAGAAAACGTTCAACCAGCAGGGGAATATCATCTTTACGTTCCCGAAGCGGTGGCACCTTGATCAGTATTACACTCAGCCTGTGATACAGGTCTTCCCTGAACTTGTTCTCCTCGATGGCTTTTTTCAGGTCTTTATTCGTAGCAGCTATGACCCGAACATTTACCTTGATCTCCTTGTCCCCGCCAACCCGGGTAATTTTATTTTCCTGCAGGGCCCGCAATACTTTCGCCTGAGCAGAAAGGCTCATATCACCAATTTCATCAAGGAAAAGTGTTCCGTTATTGGCTTGCTCGAATTTACCGATACGTTGTTTTACAGCAGATGTAAAGGATCCTTTTTCGTGACCAAAAAGTTCACTCTCGATCAATTCTGAAGGAATGGCGGCGCAATTCACTTCTACCATTGGATTTTTCTGACGGGTGCTGAGCTCATGAAGCCAACGGGCAACAAGTTCCTTCCCCGTACCGTTTTCACCAGTGATCAATACGCGTGCTTCGGTGGGGGCAACTTTTTCGATTGTTTCCTTTACCTCGCTGATAGCCCGGGACTCTCCAACAATGTCGAAAGTCTTTGATATTTTTCGCTTAAGGGTTTTTGTTTCCTGGACCAGGTCTGAACGATCCATGGCGTTCCGTACCGAGATAAGCAGACGATTCAGATCCGGCGGTTTTTGAATGAAATCGAACGCTCCTTTTTTGGTGGCATCAACTGCGGTTTCGATCGTGCCGTGTGCGCTGATCATTATGAACGGAACATCAAGTCCCTCCTCCATTACCTTGTCCCGCACCTCCATGCCATCCATTTTCGGCATCTTAATATCGCAGAGGACTACATCAAACTGCTCCTTCTTAAGCATTTCAAGTCCCTCGGCGCCATTTTTAGCTTCCTTTATTTCATACTTTTCGTATTCAAGGATTTCCTTAAGGGTATCCCGGATGCTCTGTTCGTCGTCGATTATCAGTATTTTCGGCATAAGATCGTTTGGTTAAAAAATAAGATAATACAAGCCTGTAAGCCGGGTTCTGTCTGCCGGCTTTCGCCGTCAGCCCTGTCATTTATCTGGTCCTGGCGTCACCACCAGGATCTATCAGCCTACCCATCCGGTCCGTTCCGAAGAACATTGGACGAGCCGCCCTCTGGGCCGGACTTATTTGGCCTTTCAGCGCGCAAGGTTTACCATGCCTCCCGGGTCACCCCGAAGAGCGGTGGGCTCTTACCCCGCCTTTTCACCTTTTCCTCAATCGAAATTGAGGTAGTTTGTTTTCTGTGGCACTTTCTGTACCCCGATCGAAATCAGGATCCTTCCCGTTAGGAAGTGCGCTGCTCTATGCTGCCCGGACTTTCCTCCCGTATAACGAGCGACAGGGCGGCTTGCATTATCTTATTCAAAATTACGTAAATCCCTCACATACACCACACCTATTGTGCCAATCTATGTCAGATGTCAGTATAGCCAGTGAAAACGCACATCTTTCCTGCTGAATTCAACGGACGGGGCGGGAATACGTATCATATTCACAAAAAACAGGGCTGTATTCACAAACTTTGATCTGCTCCGGATGTGCGTGAGGTCGAAATCAATGCCCACATACCACTGGCGATATGGATCAAGGCCGGCTTCCCGGTTCTGGTCGTCGTTTGCATAGATCATATCTTCTGCGCCGTACCCAATGGCCAGGTTGAGCCACTTCGGGAAGGGCTTGTTGATAAATTCAGAGAGATCGAATGAGAGCCAGTATGACTGTCCGTTGTAATCTTTCAGAATCTCTTCTGCAAGACCGCTGCCCAATACTTCCGGCCGGAGTTCTGCATAGCCCGTTCGCCTGAAACTGAACTTGGGATGAATCCTGATATCCTTCCAAAGCAAACGTTGTCCGGTGTAAAGCCCGATGCCAAGGGTATTTGCAACAAGATCTGTTGCCGAAGCGCCGTATTCTGCTGAGAAGCCATCGAGAACTTCTATGGTGGCCATAAAGGTAAAGGAAGAAACCGCAGACCAGAGTATAGCCTTGTTATCTTCCAGCCCCGCCCACTTCAAAGCCTGGAAGGATGTACTTTGCCACTGAAAAGCGCCGTAAAGGTGCCCGACCTTGTCAACCTGTTTCCACTGCTTACTGTCATTAAAAAAGTGAAAAGGTTGCTTTTCAAAATCCGAATACCATTGATTGCTTAGCCAGAGGATCGAGCCTGTGTAAGCTACCGCTGTGCCCACAGAAAGGTAGGTCAGCCGCCTGGAATAATTGATGCTGTCATTTTCCTGCGCATATCCCTCCAGCACAAGGAAAAAAATCAGAAGCCCCGTAATCAGTTTATTCACTTTCATCTTCGCGATTGGTGAGAATCAGGGGGTCTGTCTCTTCCTGATTTTCCTCCGGGGTATCGGGTTGCTTTTTCCTGGATCGCTGAAAGAGATCTTTTATTTCATCAAATGTCTGTGTGTAGATGAATCCGAACCCGGTGGTAATGGTATTTCGGTTATCATCCGTTTGATAGATCGGGTTATAGTTTGTTCGGTTGTACATTTTTGCCTTGAACTTGCCATCCGGCGTCAATAAATATTCAACCATCCAGTCGCCGGCAATACTTGAAATGTCAACCTTGTTTTGCTGGTTTGTGAACCCACCTGCACGTGTTACACGCAAGCGTCCATCCAGGAATGTATAGGAAAGGCGTAGCTGGAACGTGTTGAATGCTTCATTATCAAGAGCACCCAGATCTACATCAATCTCGAGGTTTTCATCCACCTGCGTGATCCAGTAGCTCAGCTGATTGGAAAGGAGTTCGCTCACACTGCTGGTAATCGCACCTCCTGTATTGAATGACTGTAACGGACTGAACTTACGAAGAACGATAAGGCTGAATACCTGTCGCTTCAGTTCCTGTTCGTCGATACTGTTCTTGAATCTTAAAAATTCAAATTCCAGATCAACATTTCGTTCGGCAATGGTAATATTTCGGGGAAGTTCCTGTGCCACTATGTCAAAATCAACAGCTGGCGACAGCAGTGGTCCTTCAATGTCCAGGAGTACCTGTACCGGATATTTTCTTCTTAGCTCCACCGATTCGCTGTAGACTTCATCACTTTCCTGTTGAATAAGTAGCGGAAGGAACGAAGCCAGCTGATTGTAGGTGGCATTAATATCGAGTATGCCCTGGTAGGGGTCTCCGTACCAGGAGATCTTACTGTTGGGCAAGATCTCAAATTCTTTATTGATGATGTTATACAGGGTGAAGTTGTATCCTCCTTCCTGTATTTCAAAATCGCCGAACATGTTGAAATCTCCCTTCGTATCGATTTGAAGCTTGATATCCCCATTTCCCCGGCCACGGATAATATCACCTGCCTTTATATCAAAAATTATTTCTGCATATGCCGCTGGTGTTACCTCCAGATCGAAATCCAGTTTTAACCCGCGAAGATCAACTCGTTTTACCACGTTATCCTGGTCTAGATTGGTGGTGTCATTGAAATTCATGAACTGTATGAAATCCTTTTGTTCAAAGGATTCTGTATCTCCGATCGGGATAAAGATGCGTGTTCCCCTCTCGGTTCTGGCCTGCGCAGTGATGCTCATGTTCTTAACAGGTCCTTCGAAGCTGATTTCACCTGTTGCGATACCCGTACCATAAAACAGATCATTATCCTGCGAACGGGTGTCGAGGACAGTAAACTGATTCATAACCCCTTGCAGGTCCATATAAAAGTCCTTGTAGTTGGTATGACCAATAATACCGCTTAGAAACGCCTTCTGATCACGGGTATCAGTCAGGTTAATTCGCTGAAAACCGATTTTGTCAGGTTCCAGGAAGAAAGTTCCTTCCAGTAAATAATCGGTGTTCAGGTAATTCACATGAACCTGACCGTCTTCAATAATACCTTCACCCCGAATATACGGGGAACCAAGTCTGCCTGTTACGCGTACCAGACCAGATACCGTCCCCTGGATATTAGTAAAGTAACTGTTGAAAAAGGGTTCAAGAATCTTCAGACTCGTTTTATTCAGGTTGGCGGTAAGATTCAGTTGTTCTGTTTCTTCGGATGGCGTATACGTTCCATCGATGACCAGGATCCGGTCTTCCGACCGTTCAATACGAAGGGATGTCTCAAACTGTTGGCGTAAATGGTTCCAGTTGTTGGTTCCTTCAATATTGCCAATCAGAAAATTATCAATAGTAAGTGCCTGTAATGTTCCGGTGGACTGTATTTTCGTTTCGCCATAGTACTCCCGGATATCCGCAAACCCGTTGATGGTACCCGAAAGTTGCTGATTTATGATGGTATTGATATTATCGAGCTGAATGCTGTCGATTCTGATATTAAAAACATCGGATGGGTCTGCTGAAAGTATTCCGTTGAATGACAGTTCCTGGCCCTGGTGAGAAATATCCAGATTGTGGATTTCGATTCGCTCTTTCCGGATCTCAATGCTGTTGGATGGTTCGATCGTCCACATTTTATCCAGGATGGTGAGATTTGAAGGGGCAAAGCGTATTCGCGTCAGGTCGTCCAGAAAATCGACCTCACCGTATAGTCTGGCATAGTTCGGGTAGGCAGACTGATCTATGTCGAATTCAAAATCAATATGATCATCATTCCAGATGCCTTCAACAAAAAGGTTTTTGGTTGAGATATTTTCAATTGATTGCCTTCCGCTGCTTCCAAAAGCCATCGCCAGCACATTCGTACTGTCGCTCACCTTTGAGATATTCAGCTGAATGTCGTTTTCAAAGAATGAATTGCCTTTGTAGGTTACCGTATCAGGATTTGTCTGCATGGAAAAAATTGACGTATAGCCACTGATATAACGTCCGTGGATACCGGTCTTTCCAGAGACATAAATATCGGGTAAGAATACGTCGAAGAGTGGTTGTCCATTCACCAATTCGATAGAATAGTCGATATCATGATTGTCAGGGATTTCTGTTTTGGCGTCATAGTAGCCTCGGAGTGCATCCGGGTCATTTTCGAAATTCAATCTGAATTCTGTATAAAGATTTTTTACATCGGTTATGAGTGTTGTGATATCAAATGTACCCTCAAGACGCGCATTCAGCAAAGAGGTAATGAGATCGATCGTCCTCCGGTCGTCATATATATTTGACTCCAGCATAAGGGAGTCCAGCTGAAGGCTTTTCTGTTTATATCGGACAAATGTATCAGACAGACGCGCCACTCCGCGAATACTATCCAGTTCAAGGCCGGTCGCGTCTATTGTGAGTCGGGTATGAAGAAAGAACTCGTCATCGGTAATATTTAGCAGATCCAGACGAGCAGTATCAAGTTGTGCCCGCACGTTAAAGAGATCAATACCCTCCCGAAGGTCGATGGATCCTGTGGTAGTCAGCTTCAGGTTAGGATCATCGATCTGCAGGAATCCTTCAAAATATTCTTTCGCGAAGCGTGCGTCTGTGTTGATGTTTACATAATTATAATTGTTGATCCCGATTCTATCAATTCGTCCTTTTAACACGAAGTTTGCACTTTCGAGGGTAAAGCCCGTTCCTTCGATCTCCCCGTTCATGGTCACCCGACCAAAAACATCTTCCCCGGTGTAACCTCCGAGGTTGAAGTTGGTGACCGACAGACGGCCCGTGTAACGGGATTGATTGATATCCTCTTCCAGCTTCAGGTTTATGTCTGAGTTGATATTTCCATAATCGGTATAGAAATCTCCATTGGCAACAAAGTCACTCGGGAAACCAAGGAACTGACTGTTGAAGCGAACGGTTGAAAATGGTTCAAGGCGCTGATAGGTGGCTGGTTGGACATAATCTTTCAGGTCTGCGATCCTCACGTAGGAATCCTCCAGGTCGAAATCAATGAATGTTTCAGAGAAATCGGGAAGACCCGCCATACGGATACGGCCGTTAATGGATGTATTCTTCCCAAACTTCACACTGGCTTCGGTGAAATTGAAGCTGTTCACCAGCCCTTCAAATACCCCGGATATGGTATAGCTGTCTTCATAATTTTCGAATACAGGTGCAAAGAGGGCCAGGTCTTTGCTGTAAATACGCGTGTCGGCAATATGTGCTTCCATACGTACTTTCGTAATGAATTCACTCATCTCGGCAGTACCGTTATACAGGAAGCGTATGCTGTCGTTGATTTCAGACTGCCCGATTTTCAGTGACAGGTCATAGAATTCCATTGCCTGCTGGGAGACTCGGAAGAATGATTCCATGTCATGAAGTTCAAGATTCGTTTTTTCGTCAGTAGCACTCAGTTGTAATATGTCAAGCGCAAGGGTATCGGATATGGAAAGAAGGTTCCGAAAGGAACCGTTGATCTTATTAAGCCGGAAGTGGTTATAATCGAATCCGTCAATCGAATCTTTACGGGGATCGTCATAAATGAAGGTTGCATTATCCAGGGTTACTAAATCAACGGAGACGTATTTTCGTGTTTTCTTTTCCTTTTTGATCAGGGCCTTGACGCGTCTCACCAGCTCGTTGATATTCAGCGTTTCGATGCTGTCCTGAATATTGATCCTCGTAAGGAATATTTCTGCTCCTAAAATATTCACTTCATCGATATTTCTGTTTGAACGGTCGATAAGTGAACGAATGGCAAAATCTATTTCAATACGGTCGGCATTCAGCAACCGGTTGTTTTCAGGATCATACAAGCCAACTCCTTCAATGGCAACCTTATCAAACCAGTCGATATCTACTTTATCGATGAAGAGCGTGTATCCGGTACTTTCGGAAAAATTTTGGGTTAACCACGAAACGATTCGGGTTTGTACATAGGGGAATTGGATCAGACCTATCAGGATCAATAGGAAGATAAAGAAATAAAGCAGCGCCTTTAAAACTACCCTGAGAAATCGTTTTTTAATAACTTGCACCAAAGTTGCTCAACATGAATTGCACCATTCTCGCCATAGAATCATCCTGCGATGATACTTCTGCCGCTATTATCAAAAACGGTAAAGTACTTAATAATATCGTAGCCACACAATCAGTACACAAAAAATATGGAGGAGTAGTTCCTGAACTCGCTTCGAGGGCGCATCAAAAGCACATTGTCCCCGTAGTTGAGGAGGCGTTGCGCCAGGCGGGTGTACAGAAAGATGAGCTGTCGGCAGTGGCCTTTACACGTGGTCCCGGACTCCTTGGATCATTGCTGGTAGGGGCCTCATTTGCAAAGGGAATGGCAATGGCGTTGAATATACCGTTGATCGAAGTCAATCATATGCAGGCTCATATCCTGGCGCATTTTATTGATGAACCAAAACCTACTTTTCCGTTTCTATGTCTGACGGTGAGTGGTGGTCATACACAGCTGGTGGTTGTAAAGGATTATCTGGATATGGAGGTGGTTGGTGAAACAGTGGATGATGCAATCGGCGAAGCCTTTGACAAGACTGCCAAATTGCTGGGATTGCCTTACCCGGGAGGTCCGATGGTTGATTCACTGGCGGCAGATGGGAATCCGTTTGCCTATGATTTTCCATTGTCGGAAATGCAGGGCTATAACTTCTCGTTCAGTGGAATAAAGACCGCCATTCTTTATTTTCTGCAGGATCGTATTAAGCAGGATCCTGATTTCATTCAGAACCATCTTCAGGATATTTGTGCAAGTGTTCAACGGCACCTGATTGAAATGGTCATGATAAAATTACGAAAGGCAGCATCTGATCTGAATATCTCGCAGATTGCTATTGCGGGAGGAGTTTCGGCGAATCGGGGCTTACGGGCAGCGCTGGCGGAGGAAGGTGAACAGAGCGGCTGGGAGGTATTTATTCCTGATTTTCAGTATTGCACCGACAATGCCGGAATGATCGCTATGGCTGCACATTTCAAATATTTGGCAGCTGATTTTTCGGATTTATCGGTAACACCTGAAGCGAGACTGCCTTTATGAAACGTATTTTTAGCATTGGTGACAGGAAATTTCACAAGTACCTGGTAAAACCGGAGGATGTAGCTGCCTTTCAAAATGAAGTGGTTCACCCGGTCTGTTCAACCTATGTACTTGCCAGGGAAATGGAATGGGCGGGACGGCTCTTTGTCCTGGAACTTCGGGAAGACCATGAAGAGGGAGTGGGTACTCATGTGCTGGTGGAACATGTTGCACCAGCTTTTCCGGGCGAGGAACTAACACTGATGGCAGAAGTTACGGTATGGCAGGGGAATGAGCTGATTTGTTCAGTATTCGTGTCAGGAAAGGATGGCCGGGAAATTGCACGCGGTAAGACCGGACAAAAAATATTGAATCGAACGCTCATACAGAAAATATTTACACCATGAAGAATCCGCGGTTTGCCTTCTATCTTATGGCATTCTTTGGTATTACCATCGGATTATATCCATTCATGTATTTAATTGTCGATATGAATCAGGGACTGTTAGCTGCGAAACCTCCAGAAATTCGTGATACTGGCTGGTGGCAAACGACATTTTATACGCATATTATTTTTGGGGGCGTCAGCTTACTGATTGGCTGGGTACAGTTTAGCGGCAAGCTTCGCAGGAAATACCTCCGTTGGCATCGTATTCTGGGCTTTATTTACCTGATTGCCGTTCTGTCAAGTGGTATGGCTTCTGTCATCCTGGCTGTTTTTGCTGAAGGCGGACTTACAGGTAAACTCGGGTTTGGAATACTTGGTATTCTCTGGCTTGTGACAACCGTGGTCGCGTTTAAAAATATCCTGAACTCGCGGCCATTCCAGCATGGGAATTGGATGATTCGGAGTTATGCACTCACATTTGCAGCGGTAATGCTGAGATTATGGATGCCTTTCTTCGGGATAGTGCTGCACCTGGATTTTCCGGTGGCATACCCCATCATTGCATGGCTCTGCTGGGTGCCGAATATTGTTGTCGCCGAATTGTTGGTGGCGCGTAGAAATAAACTGGTTAGATTCGCCGGTTAATCCGATTTAGCTGTCGGTTAAACTGGCAAATGTTGTAATTTTGGAATTAAAAACATCGAAATGAGCGAAATCAATTGGCAAACGGTTAAGGAGTACCAGGACATTACCTATAAGAAATCCGGAGGCGTTGCCCGGATTGCATTTAACCGCCCTGAAGTACGCAATGCATTCCGGCCAAAAACGGTGGCTGAACTTTTTGAGGCATTCCTGGATGCCCGGGAAGACACCAGCATCGGGGTTGTATTATTCTCTGCGGAAGGTCCCTCACCTAAAGATGGCAAGTATGCTTTTTGCAGCGGCGGAGATCAGAATGCCCGGGGTCACCAGGGGTATGTGGATGAGGAGGGGATGCCAAGACTTAATATTCTGGAGGTACAACGACTGATTCGCTTTATGCCGAAGGTTGTGATCGCTGTCGTTCCCGGATGGGCAGTGGGCGGCGGCCATAGCTTGCATGTGGTTTGTGATCTTACACTGGCCAGCAAGGAACACGCAATTTTTAAGCAGACAGATGCCGATGTAACAAGCTTTGATGGTGGCTATGGTTCGGCCTACCTGGCTAAAATGGTCGGACAAAAAAGGGCGCGTGAGATTTTTTTCCTGGGAAGAAATTATTCTGCGCAGGAAGCCTATGAGATGGGAATGGTAAATGCCGTCATACCCCATGATGAACTGGAAAGTACTGCCTGGCAGTGGGCACAGGAAATACTGGCCAAATCACCTACTTCGATTAAAATGCTCAAATTTGCTTTCAATCTCACCGATGATGGAATGGTTGGGCAGCAGGTCTTTGCCGGAGAGGCAACACGTCTGGCGTATATGACCGAGGAAGCCAAAGAAGGAAGAAATGCATTCCTTGAAAAGCGCAAGCCGGATTTCAGTAATATCAAGTGGATACCTTAATTTTAGTGGAGCGCTTTCTTTACCTGCTAAAACAAATAAAGAATTAGCGACGGATAAAGATCCCGGCCCGACTCCCTGAATGTCCCCGGTACAACCGGGTCCCGCATGGAGTTCCGCCGGCCTGCCTGCCGGAAGGCGAACAGGGATCCCTGCGTCTTCCCGCCCCCGGTTTTTTCGGTAACAAAAGTCACGCTTTCATGATGAAATATCAGGTACATTTAACTATCACAATCAAAAATGTACCATGGAAGCAGAACAAACCCTGAATTTTACAGCAATGCCGCGAATCGGTGATCAGGCGCCGGATTTCAAAGCGGTTACGACAAAAGGACCAATCAAATTTTCTGAATATGAAAAGGGTAAATGGGTGGTGATGTTTTCGCATCCGGCTGATTTTACTCCAGTTTGTACCACTGAGATGAGCGGATTCGCGGAACGTAAAAGCGAATTTGAAGCACTGAATACTGCTTTGCTTGGATTGAGTATCGACAGTGTTCATTCACATCTGGCATGGGTAAATAATGTGCGGGAGAATACAGGAGTTTACCTTGATTTTCCAATAATTGCCGACCTTGACATGAAGGTTTCAAAGCTGTACGGAATGCTGCAGCCGAATGAAAGTGAAACCGCTGCCGTTCGCGCTGTCTTCTTTATTGACCCCTCACGGAAGATCCGTTTAATTATGTACTACCCGCTGAATGTCGGCCGTAATATGGACGAAATTCTACGCGTATTGGAAGCATTACAGGTTTCTGATAAATATAAAGTGGCAATGCCCTTGAACTGGAAGAAGGGGGATAAGGTTATTGTCCCTCCTCCCAAAACACTCGACGAGATGGATGCCCGGATAAAAGATGATTCACTTGAAAAGGTGGACTTTTACCTGGCCCGAAGATCGTTGAATTAGGGTTGTGATGTGAGTGTACAGGAGGCCTCCCGACTAGTTGGGAGGCCTTTTGCTTATTTGCCTGATTGCCATAACATTCAATGAATTTTTCTACCTTTGGTGCTTATGAGCAAGGACAGCAAGAGATTTTCAAATACAATTCAGATCAAGAACCGCAAGGCCCGTTTTGAATATGAGTTTCTTGATAAATATATTGCCGGTCTGGTTCTGAAGGGTACTGAAATAAAATCGATCCGGGAAGGTAAAGTAAACCTGACGGATGGTTACTGTTACTTCAGAAAAGGAGAGCTCTATGCCAAAGGGATCCATATTAGTCCGTATGAAAACAGTTCCTTTTACAGCCATGAAGAGGCGCGGGAGCGCAAGTTGTTGCTCAAAAAGCAGGAATTGAAAAAGCTTGAGGCTAAAATTGCGGAAAAGGGCCTTACGCTGGTGCCCATCCGTTTATTTATTAATGACAGGGGATTTGCCAAACTTGAGATCGCACTGGGCAAAGGCAAGAAAATATTTGATAAACGCGATTCCATCAAGGAACGTGATACAAAGCGTGAACTCGACCGATTAAGACTTCAATGATTACAACAGGAACGAAGGGTATTTGCCGACTGGCATTGATGCCGGTAAGGGCGGCAGCCGCCGACACGAGTGAACAGGTAACGCAGTTGCTCTTTGGGGAGCACTATGAGATTCTGGAGATATCCAAAAACCAAAAATGGTTTCGTATCCGTATCAACTATGACGGGTATGAAGGATGGGTAGACCACCGGCAACATACCACTATATCAGATGCCTACTACGATCAAATTAATATTTCAAATTATAAAGTGTGCCTCGAGCTCACCACTACTATTCTTTACCAGAAGCAGGCCCTTCAAATTTTAATAGGCAGTGTTCTTCCAATCAGCACGAATGAAATTTTTAAGATGGAGGAACAACTTGCATTCAATGGGGATGCCAAGGGGCTCGGACAGCGAATGGGGTATGAATATCTCAGAAATGTTGCTCTGAAGTATCTCAATTCCCCCTACATGTGGGGTGGCCGTTCACCATTTGGCATCGATTGCTCCGGATTTACTCAAATTATTTATCGGATCGCAGGCTATTCCCTGCTTCGTGATGCCAGTCAGCAAGCTACCCAGGGGAGGGAAATAAAAAACTTATCTGAGGCCCGCCCCGGTGATCTTGCCTTTTTTAAAAACGATTCCGGTAAGATCTATCATGTGGGAATGATCATGGAAGATCGACAGATTATACATGCTTCGGGGCGTGTTCGCATTGATCAGCTGGACGAACAGGGTATTCGTGTTGAATCAAGCGGAGAGTACACTCACTTCTTAAGCTCCATCCGGCGGATCCTGAAAAATTGATGACCGTTTTTGCTTGGGAACAAGCGGAAATGTATTTTTATCTGGTGAATCGAAAGGTGTTGGTATTGAATCAGGACTATTCACCAATCTCTGTATGTACAGTACAACGGGCATTTTTGCTTACTTTCCTGCGTAAAACGGAGATGGTGGAATCCGCGAACGGTCATGTCATAAGATCCGTGTCGCAGAGCTATCCCATGCCCGCAGTCATACGGCTCACCCGATATATTCATATACCCTATAAAGGTGTCGCCCTGACACGTCAGAATGTATTTAAGCGGGATAATTTCAATTGTCAGTATTGCGGTACGCATAATGAACTTACCCTGGATCATGTTATGCCTCGTTCCCGGGGTGGCAAATCATCCTGGGATAACCTTATTACGGCCTGTAAGCGCTGTAATGCATTCAAGGGGGATTACACACCGGAAGAAGCGGGCATCAGTCTCCAGTATAAACCCTTCAGGCCAAGCTACGTGATGTTCCTTCGGGATTACTCCGGGTACCATTGTGATGAATGGCGACCTTACCTGAAGGTTGGAAAATAATTGACCAGCTTGGAATTGGACCGCTTATGGGTAAATCCTTTGAATTTGATGGAAGGCTGACTACTTTATTCTACAGATAAAAAACAACACGCCATGCAACAACATTATAAAGTTCTCGGGATTCTTCATCTGGTGATGAGTGGTTATCTTCTCCTGGCCGGATTCATTGTAGCTGCTGTTTTCAGGTTTTTAATTCCGATCGCGAATGATCCGGAGGCCGAAATGGTATTTGCATTTCTGCTGTCATTCCTGCCCGCTCTGCTGATGGTGCTGAGTATCCCGGGTATTATCGCGGGAATCGGGCTGTTGAATAATAAACGATGGGCATTGATCCTGGCTGTGGTACTTTCCATATTCAATCTTTTCAACTTTCCATTTGGTACCGCACTCAGTATTTATTCGATCTATGTTTTGGTAAAGGAAGGTGATCTCCAGCGGCAGGACCGAAGTGCATACGGGTCGCGCTAAAATTTCAGCGTAAAGCGGGTGAATTTTCCGGGTTCTGAATCAGCTGTCAGAGACCCGTTATGGAGCTGCATAATCTGCCTTGACAAGCTTAATCCAATACCGGAACCGGTTTTTTTGGTAGTATAAAATGGGATAAAGATTTTATCGAGTGCTTCCCGGATAATCCCTTGTCCGTGATCTTCCACCACTATGCGTGCGTTTCCATCATCCGATTTTCCGGCGTAAAGGTGTATGGCAGAATCGTCCGGCGAGGCTTCAATGGCATTTTTCACCAGGTTGATCAATACCTGTTCAATGAGTTTATCATCGGCATTGATGACAAGATTTTCCGGAACCAGGTAGAGTTTCAGGTTAATATTGTGGCTATCCAGCGAAGACTTGAGAAGCGTCTCGATCCGGTGAAGCAGGTCTTTTACGACGATCGGTTCGGGATCGGGCAGTGGGATGGATGTATAATCCCGGTAGGCATCAATAAAACTGATCAGGCCTTTACTTCTTCCCTCAATAGTTCCCAGACCATCCGTTAAATCATCCTTGGTTTCCTCATCCAAAACGTATTCAGAACCCTGGGCCCTAAGGTCTTCAGCCAGGATGGTTCTCAGCGTGGTGGTAAGTGAAGCAATGGGCGTGATGGAATTCATGATCTCATGGCGCAGCACCCGAGTCAGGTTTTGCCAGGCTTCAATTTCTTTCTTTTGCAACTGCGTCTGAATATTTTGAAGGGAAATAAGCTTAACTTTCTTTCCCCGAAGAATGATTTCCGTCGCACTTACAGAGATTTGCTCTTCTTCCTGATTACGGTATATAGTGCTTTTACCGGTTGGCAGATCAAAAATGGTCTTGTAGAATTTTGGATGTTTTTCCAGCAGATCCTCAATATTGTGAATCGCATAAATGCCGATCAGCCGCTTCGTACTGGCATTGATGAGTTCAATATTTCCGTTGTTATCAAATCCCAGTAACCCGGTACTCACGTGCTCGACGATGGTGTTGAGAAAATGCAGGTTGGTTTCCTTCTCAGAACGTGCCAGACGAAATGCTTCCAATACTTCGTTAAAGGCAATATTTAAATCTTTAAAAGAATCCCCCAGCCGACTGTCGGTAGTAAAGGTGGAAACAAAGTCGGAATACCGGATGGATTCAAGAAAGCGCGTGAGTTTTCGGTTGGTTGTTTCAACGAAATGAAACAGGTCGGCTAATTGAGCTGCGAGAATAAAACTCAATACGACAAAAGCAAACCAGGCATTTAGCCCGATCAATGTATATGTCATTACCGCCAGTGTCGCAGCAATGAGAATAACCCGAATGATTACACGAATCCTGAATCCTTTAAAGCCCATGTTTTTCAAGTCTGCGGTAAAGAGATGATCGGGTTAGTCCGAGTGCCTGGGCGGCTTGCGTAATATTCCCATTATATTTTTGAAGTACTTTCCGAATCAAAATTTTCTCAACGTCTTCCAGGTTATACTGGTCAAGTGTTACATTTTCATCATCAGGGCGGCTCATGCTTCCGCCAAAATTGAAATCTTCTGGTTGCAGAACCTGTGACTGACTCATGATTACGGCCCTTTCAATGGCATGCTGTAGTTCCCGAACATTCCCCGGCCACTGATACTTCTGCATGCGTGCAATTGTCGCCTCACTCAGCTTCCTGATTTCCTTCTGATATTTATCGTTATATACCTGCAGGAAATGCCCGGCCAAAACCGGTATGTCTTCCAGGCGTTCCCGCAATGCCGGTAACCGTATCTCAATGGTGTTAATTCGGTACAATAAATCCTGCCGGAATGTATTTTCCTTCACCATTTCGTACAGGGGCATATTGGTGGCGCATATCAGCCGTATATCAATGGGGCGCTCACGGTGTTCGCCCACGCGGCTTACTTTCCTGCTTTGTAAAACAGATAATAATTTGGTTTGCAAATTCATAGTCAGGTTCCCGATCTCATCCAGGAAAAGGGTTCCTTCGTTGGCGTTCTCAAACCTTCCTGCTCGATCTTCCTTTGCATCGGTGAAAGAGCCTTTCTTGTGTCCGAAAAGTTCACTTTCAAAAAGACTCTCGCTGATGGAGCCCAGATCCACACTAACGAAAATTTCATCTTTGCGTAAAGAATTCTGATGAATTGCCCGGGCCACCAGTTCCTTACCTGTTCCATTTTCACCAAGGATCAACACATTGGCATCAGTGGCGGCGACACGATCTATGGTTTCAAACACCTTGATCATCGCCTGGCTGTCACCGATAATATCTCCGTAGCGGTCGTTGAGTTTCTGACTTAATTCCTTATGGCGTGTGCGAAGTTCCTCAACTTCAATACGGGATTCGCGCAGGCGCATCGCAGAATAGATGGTCGCCAGTAACTTCTCATTTTCCCAGGGTTTCAGTACAAAATCAGTAGCGCCGGCCTTGATCGCTTTCACAGCCATCTGCACATCGCCATACGCTGTAATCAAAACCACAACCGCCGAAGGATCTATCGAAAGGATACGCTCAAGCCAATAGTAGCCCTCTTTTCCGCTGCTGACATCTTTGGTGAAATTCATATCCAGCAGGATCACATCATAATTTTCATTGCTGAGTAATGCGGGGATCACTTCCGGATTTTTTTCCAGGTCAACCTGGCCAAAATGACGCTTCAGAAACAGTTTGGCTGCCTTCAATAAATCCTCATTGTCGTCAACGATGAGTATCTTCCCTGTTTTAGCTTCGCTCATTGAAACTTACTTTTATTTACCCACTGCAAAACTGATACCGTTCTTTGCTTTCTTCGATATTACCAATTCAAGGCCATTTCTCCTATTAATCAGTTTTTTAATTTGTTCGATATCGGACGCCTTCGTTCAAACCTGAACGGTACTGAACGTCGATAATGCTCAAATTTGCTCATACAGGCAATTCTTGAGTATTGGCACACTTGTTGGCAATCAGTAAGTGAAGAATTTATTTTCTATTGCATGGACAGACAGATTAAAAAGAAGAAGTGGACTTTACAGCGCATCGCCCTGGTAGCTGGAGGAATACTTATTGTTGCGCTTATTATTTACCAGCTCGGCTGGGCTGATCGCCGCCAGAAGCTTAACGTGGAGCGTGAGAAAATTACAATACAGGAAGTCAGACGCGGCGTTTTCCAGGACTACATACCTCAGACCGGAACAGTGGAGCCTGCCGTAACCTTTTACCTCGATGCCATTGAAGGCGGTACTATTAAAAAGGTGCATGCTGAAAGTGGTGCCATGCTGGCAAAGGGGGATATCATTCTTGAACTGACCAACCTTAACCGCGAATTAAGTGTACTCAGCCAGGAAGCCAGTTTGAACGAAAGCATCAACCGGGTTCGGCAAACCCGTCTTTCCCTTGAGCAGAATGATCTGCAACAGCAGCAAACCCTGGCACAGATCGAAAATGAACTGGCCAAACTCGAACCTCAGTATGAGCGTCAGAAGATGTTGTATGAAAAAAAGCTGATCTCCAAGCAGGAGTTCGAACGAACCGAGGCCGATTTTCTGTACAATCTTAAGAGAAAAGAGATCACCTATTCCAGTTATAAGAATGACTCAATTTCAAGGATGCGCCAGCTCGTGCAGCTGAATGAATCGGAGCGCCGGATGTCGGCAAGTCTCGATGGGGTAGGGCAGATTCTGGATAACCTGGTGATACGGTCCCCGATTGACGGACAGCTATCTACTCCCCAATTATTTGAGGGAATGGCTGTAAATCCCGGACAGCGGCTCGGTCAGATCGACAAGGTGGGCGCCTACAAAGTACGTACCCCTATCGATGAATTGTACCTTCCAAGAATTTCGAAAGGCCTGAAAGCCACGGCTCCGTTCAATCGTACGGACTATGAACTGGTAATCACATATCTGTATCCAACCATCACCAATGGACGATTTGAAGTAGATATGGAATTCACAGGCGAGATTCCTGAACGGATTCGCAGAGGACAATCGGTTCGTCTGCGGATTGAACTCGGGCAATCGTCGGAAGAGCTATTGTTGCCGGTTGGTGGCTTTTACAAAGATTCAGGCGGAAACTGGGTCTTCGTAGTAAATGAAGACGAAACACAGGCTGAGCGCAGGAACATACGACTTGGCCGTAAGAATACAGAATTCTTTGAAGTACTGGAGGGTCTGGAGCCCGGAGATAAGGTAATTACCTCATCGTACGACAACTTCGGAGACAGTGAAGTTTTAATTTTAAAATAAGTAATAACAACAACTAAAATAATCATGATTAAAATCGAGAACCTGCAGAAAGTATACACCACCGACGAAGTGGAAACAACTGCACTGAACAACATCAATGTTGAAATTAAGGATGGTGAATTTGTGGCCATTATGGGACCTTCGGGATGCGGTAAGTCTACCTTGTTGAACATCCTGGGACTGCTGGATAATCCTTCTGATGGCAAGTATCATTTTGGTGAGCACGAGGTGAGTAATTACAGTGAACGTCAGCGGGCGCAACTTCGTAAGGGATCAATAGGGTTTGTATTTCAGAGCTTTAACCTTATCGATGAGCTCACTGTCTTTGAAAATGTGGAGTTGCCCCTCCTGTATTTGAAGGTGCCCTCTGCCGACCGGAAAAGAAGAGTGGAAGAAGTACTGGAACGCATGAACATTATGCACCGTAGAAATCACTTCCCGCAGCAGTTGTCTGGTGGACAGCAGCAGCGCGTGGCTATCGCACGTGCGATTGTAGCAAAGCCTAAGGTGATCCTTGCCGATGAACCAACGGGAAACCTCGACAGTGCGAACGGAGAGGAAGTTATGAAGCTCCTTGCAGAACTCAACGAGGAAGGAACAACCATCATCATGGTAACGCACTCACCCTATGATGCCAATTACGCGCACAGGATCATTAACCTGTTCGATGGTAAGGTAGTAACGGAGAATATTAAGGAGCAATTTCATATCTGATGGATTGAAAAAGTGCTTCAAGGTCAGTAAAAGCTCAAAACAACAATAGTATGTTCAGGAATTACATCAAGATTGCATTCCGCAGCCTTCTAAAGAATAAGTCCTACGTGATCATCAATACCCTGGGAATGGGTACAGCTATTGCAACCTGTATCATTGCCTATCTGAATTATGACTTTAATAATAAGTTTGACAGAGACCAGGAGCATTTCGATGAAATCTATCACGTAGTTTCTGTGAGGGATTATAACGACGGAGAACAACCTTATGGAATTACTCCCCTTAAGTTTTCTGAATTTATGGACCCTGAGACATCCGCCATCGATGAGATCGTGCGGATTATTCCAGCATATGGATCGGTGAAGATCAAAGAGGAAGTCCTAGAGACCAATATACTATTTGCGGATCCTTCAGTATTCAATGTGTTCAGTTTTGAAATACTAAAAGGCGGGATTCGTGATTTCGAAGGGCCGGAAATTGTGATTACTGAGGAGGCTGCTTTGAAGTATTTTGGCAATTCAGATCCTATCGGTCAGACGGTAGAACATATCGTGGATGATCAACCCAAGCCTTATACGGTAATAGCGGTCATAAAAGATCTGCCTGAAAACTCAAGTCTTGAATTTGTAGAGGCGATCGCCCCGATGGATAATTACCGTTATGTGGTAAAAGACCTGTATGATCAAATGTGGAATTACTGGTCTACTACATTCGTACGCCTGAAAGATCCATCAAAGATGGCGTTGGTGGAAGCGGAGATGAATAAGATCATTCCCGAACAAAATGAAGCACGGGAGGATTTTAAACTCCTGCGGTTTGAATTGATGCCACTTGACGGCATGGCCGACCGCGGGCAGAACTCCGAAATATGGTCCATGTGGCTGACACGGGGTGTTCCTGCCGCAGCAATAGTAGGCCCTATGGTGATGGCACTGCTTCTGATGCTGCTGGCCTGTTTCAATTATACAAATACATCCATTGCGATGTCGGGCAGAAGGCTAAAGGAAATCGGACTGCGTAAAGTAATGGGAGGTTTGAGGAAGCAACTCATGTTTCAATTCATTCTTGAAAACATGGTGCTGTGCCTGTTTGCACTCTTTGTTGGAATTATGATTGCGGAACTCATAATTCCCTATTACAATTCTATGTGGGATTTTGTTACCCTTCGAATTGACTACCTGGAAAACCGGGACTTACTGCTTTTCATGTTTATCCTGATTCTTCTCGTAGGATTAATTGCCGGCAGCTATCCCAGCTACTTTGTGAGCAGTTTCGAAGCGACTCCAATTCTTCGTGGGACAGTGAAGTTCGGAGGGAATACCGTGTTGAGTAAAGTGCTTCTTTCATTGCAATTGAGTATTTCCCTGATAGCCATAGTTGCGGCATTTGTTTTCATCCATAATGCGAAATTTCAGGAGAATTTTGATCTCGGGTTTAACAGAGATCAAATCATCTACACCTATGTGAACAATGGGCAGGAATATGAAAACCTTTCCAACGCTCTCCGTTCCTATGAGGAAATTGATCAAATCGCAGGAACGGAACAGCATATTCTTTCCTATACAGGTGGTATGACTATCGATTTAAATGACGAGGAATACCAGGTTGAAGCCTATAGGGTAGGGCACGACTATTTCGATATCATGGACATAGAAGTCCTTGAGGGCCGTGGATTTAGGGAAGATTCTGAAACGGATATGAATGAGTCGGTGGTCGCGAATGAAATGTTCTTAAAGGAATTCAATATTCAGAATCCAATTGGTCAGAGGATCATGTGGAATGACTCGGTATCACTTTACATCGTTGGAGTAGTGGAGAACACGTTTACCAATGCATTGTGGGGACCCGTTGAACCAATACTTTTCCGGCCAGCTAAAAAGGAAGATTTTCAAAGAATTGTTTTGAAAACGTCACCTGAGAATATGATAAAGGCTCATGAGATCCTTGGAGAGGAATATAGTAAGCTGTTTCCTTTCAGGATTTACAACGGGGTATATATGAATGATGAGATGGCCGAGGAAAAGGTAGTGAACAGGAATATTGTTACCATCTTTACTTTTCTGGGCGTCGTGGCTCTTATCCTTTCGGTCACAGGACTGTATGCCATGATTTCCCTGAATTTGCTCAAGCGTACCAAGGAGATCGGGGTGCGGAAAGTAGTGGGCGCCTCGGTTCCGAGCCTAATTATGAAGCTAAATAAACCCTTCATGATTATCGTTCTAGCATCGGTCGTACTTGGTTGTGTAACGTCTTACTTTCTGGTGGATGGACTGCTGTCTATGATCTGGGAGCATTATGCGTCTCCAAATGCGGGTTCGATGTTCATTGGAAGTCTGATACTCGTAGTCGTCGCACTTGTCACTGTAACTGGCAAAGTGTTTAAAGCAGCATCAGTGAATCCGGTCGAATCACTGAGAAGCGAATAACAACAAAAACTCAAATACTCAAAAACTCAACAACAACAATCATGATCAGGAATTTCTTTAAAGTCGCATTCCGGAATATGGCGAAGCACAAATTCTTCGCAATCATTAATATGTTCGGACTTACCCTGGGAATAACGGCATGTCTGTTCATTGCCATGTACATTGCTGATGAGCTCAGCTATGATAAGTTTTATCCGAATATTGAACGGATTTACCGCCTCAATCTTCATGGAAAGCTGGCAGGGCAGGAGCTGTATACAACATCTACCAATTCACAAATACCTTATACGCTTGAAACGGAGATTCCGGAGGTGGAGGAAGCTACCCGTTTGTTTCAATTCGGAGAATGGGTCTTCAGAAAATCGGATATAATTTATACTGAGCGCCAGGTTTATGCCGCTGATTCGGGATTTTTCCAGGTCTTTCAGCTGCCATTTGTAGAGGGAAATCCTGAAGGTGCACTAACCGGCCCTAATAAGATGGTTCTCACGCGTTCAATAGCAGAGAAGTACTTTGGCGATGCGCCCGCATTGAACCAAACACTTCTGATCGGAAATGATAAACTGGAATACGTGGTTAGCGGGGTTATTGAAGACATTCCCTCCAATACACAAATCCCGTTTGAGATTTTGCTTTCCATGGATTCCTTTGAATGGATGAATCCTAAACAGGGGGCATGGCTGAGTAATAGTTTCCTCGGATATTACGTGCTTCGTGAAGGGGCTAGTGCAGACGTGGTTGACGAAAAGCTCCGCCCGATAATTGATAAGAACGTTTCACCTATCCTGAAGGAATTCATGGGTAAGACGCTGGCAGAAATGGAGGCGGAAGGTAGCATATACGAATATTTTTCATTTCCGATGGAGCGTGTTCATCTCTATTCCACATTAACCGATGAACCTGTTCCGGTAGGTGATATTAAATATGTGTACATTCTGGGAGCCATCGGCCTTTTCATACTGGTCATCGCAGCCATAAATTTCATGAACCTGTCGACTGCCAAGTATGCCAACCGGGCGAAAGAAGTTGGTTTACGTAAAACGATGGGATCACTCCGACAGTCACTTGTTGGACAGTTTATTTCAGAATCTGTGCTCTACAGCGCTCTTTCTACTATCCTGGCCATCGCAATAGCTTCGGGCTTACTTACTTATTTTAATCAGCTTTCGGGTAAGGAAATGGCACTTGCCTCACTCTTTACGCCAACCATGGTTGTCATCATGGTATCGCTTATGTTGATTATTGGATTTCTCGCAGGATCCTATCCGGCTTTCTACCTTACTTCATTCGATGTCGCTGAAACGCTGAAAGGGAAACTAAAAGGGGTTCGGGGAGGAAAAATCCGCAGTTTCCTGGTCACTTTCCAGTTCTGGATCTCAATTGTTCTCATCATCTGTACAGCAGTGGTATTCCGCCAAATAACGTTTATGCAAAATGAAAAGCTGGGCTTTGATAAGGACAAGGTGATGATTATCGAAAATGTGGGAAGACTTGCCGATAATGCCGACGTATTCAAGAATGAATTGATGGCAAATACGGTAGTGGAGCAGGTTAGTTTCTCGAACAATGAACTGCCGGGTGTGAATAATACGACGATTTTCAGGGCTCAGGGAAGTGACTACGATCATATTTGCGGAACCTTCTTTACAGATGAAACATTTGCATCCACACTGGGCATTGAAATGGTTGAGGGCAGATATTTCTCGAAGGATTTTCCATCGGATTCGCTGGCCATTATCATGAATGAGGCTGCGGTAAAGGAATTTGGATTTGCAAATCCGCTGGAAGAGCGTATCATGAGTTTTAACGGAGACGAACCCGTGTCACTTCAGGTGATAGGCGTGATGAAGGATTTTAATTTCGAAACCATCAAAACCCCAATTCGTCCGTTGCTGCTACTGTTTTCCCGTGACAATTCGACCATGTACGTCAGATATACCGGCAATGCTGAAAACCTTGTGAACCTCGTTGAAGAAAAGTGGGCGGGGCTCGCACCGGAAGAGCCGGTTGAATATTCCTTCCTTGATCAGGATTTTGATAACCTGTTCCGTGAGGAACAGCGACTGGGCAGTGTCTTTACCATATTTACCGCCATCGCTATCGCCATCGCGTGTTTGGGGTTATTCGGACTGGCATCGTTCATTGCCGAACAGCGGACCAAGGAAATTGGAGTTCGGAAGGTGATGGGCGCTTCTGTCTGGGATATTACCAATAAAATGTCAATCCAGTTTATCAAGTTCGTTGTAATTGCGTTCGTGCTCGCCATATTTCCGGCATATTACTTTATGCAGGAATGGCTCTCGGAATTTCCGTTGCGTATCGAACTCGGGGTGGGGGTTTTCCTGATTGCGGGTCTGATCTCAATAGCCATCGCTTACATTACGGTAAGCATAATTTCCTATTTCGCGGCCAGTGCAAACCCCATCAAGTCGCTGAGATACGAATAATAATAAAACTCTTCCCCCGTTTCTCATTATTGATGTGAAGATGAGTAACGGGGGAGGGGCTTTTAAACTACGACATTCACTATCTTATTAGGTACTATGATAACCTTTCTGGGGGATTTGCCTTCGAGCCATTTTTGAATTGCTTCAGACGCCAATACCTCGGCCTGAATCTGATCTGTCGGCATATCGACCGGAAATAGCATTTTGGCGCGCATTTTACCATTTACGGATACCGGATATTCATATGAGTCCTCCTTCAGGAATTTTTCATCATAAGCCGGATATTCGGCGTCATTCACTGTAGTAGTATGTCCCAGTCTGTGCCAGAGTTCCTCTGCAATATGAGGGGCATAAGGAGCTAAAATGATGACTAGTTTTTCCAGTACCTCCCTTTTATTGCATTTTAGTGATGTCAGCTCATTTACACAAATCATGAATTCACTTACCGAAGTATTAAAGGAATAGCGTTCAATGTCTTCCTGGGCTTTTTTGATAGTGCGGTGAATGATTTTTTGTTCCGCCTCAGTTGGCTGGGCATCTGAGACAACAAACTGATCTGCATCATCATGGAACAGGTTCCAGAGTTTACGAAGGAACTTGAACACCCCGTCGATACCATTGGTATTCCAGGGCTTTGACTGCTCAAGCGGACCAAGGAACATCTCGTACATGCGAAGTGTATCGGCACCGTATCGTTCTATAATATCATCCGGATTAACCACATTATACTTGCTCTTGGACATCTTCTCCACTTCATGTCCGCACATGAATTTGTCGTTTTCGGGAATGAACTCAGCATTGGCTAATTCAGGGCGCCATTTTTTAAAGGCTTCCATATCGAGCTCGTCGTTGTGAACGATGTTTACATCCACATGCATCGGTATGGTATCGTATTCGTGCCGTCTCTGATAAGTAACGAAGGTGTCTGATTCCTTAATGCGGTAAACCAAATTCGACCGTCCCTGGATCATACCCTGGTTGATCAGCTTTTTAAAAGGCTCATCCACGGTTACAAGACCCATGTCGAACAGGAACTTTGTCCAGAAGCGTGAATACAAGAGGTGGCCCGTTGCGTGTTCTGAACCCCCTATGTAGAGGTCTACACTGTCCCAGTATTCCTGGGCTTCTTTCCCAACAAAACGATCATTGTTATGGGCATCCATGTACCGGAAGAAATACCAGCTGGAGCCGGCCCACCCGGGCATGGTACTTTGTTCATAGGGAAATCCTTCGGATGTTTCCCAACTGGCAGCACGAGCGAGGGGAGGTTCACCCTCTTCAGTCGGCAGGTATTTATCAACTTCCGGAAGTACGAGGGGAAGCTGGTCCTCACCCAGGAGGTAGGGCAGGCCGTCTTTAAAGTAAACCGGCAGCGGCTCTCCCCAATAACGCTGGCGGGTAAAGATCGCATCCCGCATCCTGAAATTAATCTTGCCTACTCCGATACCTCGTTTTTCTACTTCTTCAATGCCTTTTTTCATGGCTTCCAATGGTGACAAACCATTCAGGAATCCGGAATTGATGACGGTTCCTTCCTTGGTGGCATCGGCCGCCTCAGAAATATCAGCTGAATCATTGATTGGGATGATGGGCAGGCTGAAATGTTTGGCAAAATCATAGTCCCGCTGATCACCCGCGGGTACGGCCATCACTGCGCCTGTTCCGTAACCTGCCAGGACATAATCTGCGATCCACACAGGAATTTCTTCTCCTGAGAATGGATGAATAGCATAGGCGCCGGTAAAAACACCTGTAACTGTTTTTACATCCATCATTCGTTCGCGTTCCGACCGGTTTTTAGCCTGCTCAACGTAGCTGGCAACGATTTCTTTCTGTTCTACTGTGGTGATCTGTTCAACCAGGTCGCTTTCAGGTGCGAGGACCAGGAAGGTTACTCCGTAAATCGTATCGATACGGGTAGTGAAAACCCGGATTTTTTCATCGTGGCCCTTCAGGTTGAAATCGAGTTCAGCGCCTTCCGACCGTCCAATCCAGTTACGCTGCATCTCTTTCAATGGTTCAGGCCAGTCGACCACATCCAGTCCGTTCAACAATCTTTCTGCATAAGCGGTGATACGCATCATCCACTGCATCATTTTTTTACGCTCCACGGGGTGTCCTCCACGCTCTGAGAAACCATCCTTAACCTCGTCATTGGACAGTACTGTGCCCAGTGCGGGACACCAGTTCACGACCATATCGGCCAGGTATGCCAGCCGGTATTTCAGGAGCATTTTCCCCTGTTCATTACCAGAGAATGCCTTCCATTCGGCAGCCGTAAATTCCGGGGTGTCTTCGTCGCAAACAGCATTGATCCCTGAATTCCCGTGTACTGAGAAGTGATCAAGCAGATCATTTATCGGCCTGGCTTTATCAAGGTCGTTATCATACCAGCTGTTGAAGAGCTGCATAAAGATCCACTGTGTCCATTTGTAGAAAGACGGATCACTGGTCTGAACCTCACGGCTCCAGTCGAATGAAAAGCCAAGCTGCTGTAGCTGTTCTTTGTATCGTTCAATATTATTGGCTGTGGTAACTGCGGGATGCTGTCCTGTCTGGATGGCATATTGTTCAGCGGGAAGGCCGAAAGAATCGAAACCCATCGGGTGCAGTACATTGTATCCCTTCAGGCGCTTGAAGCGGCTTACAATATCCGATGCGATATAGCCGAGTGGATGTCCTACATGCAATCCTGCTCCGGAAGGATACGGAAACATATCCAGTGCATAGAACTTTGGTTTTTTGCTGGTATTGGATGTTTTATAGATTTCGTTATCTGCCCAATACTTGCGCCACTTTGCTTCAGTCTCTTTGAATTGATATATCGCCATCAGTTGTATTCAGATTATGAAGGTGCAAAATTAACATAATTCAGATCAAATTGGTGGTAGGATTCGGGATAATCGAATCTACGCAGTCTGAATTCACATGCTGTTGAGAAATGGGAACGCGGAAAAGCGGGTTGTTATCTTTGTATTGGCAGGAATAAAAAAGGTCCGGCGTTTGCCGGACCTTCCTTCCTTCCTAATCATTTTCTGTTCTGAATCAATTGTTAGGATCCAGAATCATATCAATCCTTTCGATCGCGTCTTCCAGGTGGTAACGGCTTAACCGGTCTGTAGTCCGGTTCAACCCGTTCCGAACCTGTGTGCGGAGAGTTTTTAACTCAGCACGTACCAGCGGACGAATATCTGATTTTTCCATATCAACAGATCCGCCAAAGCGTCCTGAAGGCTCTTCGGTCATCAGGTAGTGCATACGCGCGATATAGGCACGCTGCAGGTTACGGCGATAGATATCGATAGTGCTTCCGGATCTTAGTTCAGACCAGATTCCATTGCGCAAATCGCTCATCATTTCAATCGGTGTATAGGCATCTGAACCATTCATTGCCTCATTTTCAAACATACGTTCGAGACGTGCAGGATCCAGCACCTGGTTCAGTGTATTTTCCTGTGCATTACTGATGCGCTCAACTGATCCTACGCCTTCAATACGATCGATAATGTCGCGTTCAAGCATCCAGGTTGGTGTTGCAAAGGTATTTTCCTGCAACCACGTCATGGCTCTCTTTTGTTTTTCCTTCGGAACAAATTCATATACTGCTCCATCCTGGTCGGCAGTTTTGAAGGTCTCGTACAATCCGCCGATGTTGTTCCGCACGTGGCCGTTGTATCGGTTCCACTGCCCAATCACCTGACCGTAAATCTCATTAAGGTCATCGTAATTCTTGCCTTCTGTTGTTGTCCATTCAATAAGATTAGGAACAATTCGCTTAAGATTAGCCACTCCGTAGGAGCTTGAAAGCATGGCATCATTTCCAAGATCTTCCGTTTGCGCCCTTGGGTCAACAGGGTTGAAAGTTTGTCGTCCATACCAGTACATCTGATCGCCCGAGTGTTCTTTCACCCAACCGTCCAGGGTTGCTTCTTCAGAGTCGGGATCTGTGGTTTCCGGGAAATATGTATAACCCCATTTCACAGCCCACTTGTCGTAAACACCGATCTGAGGGTACAGCGCTGCATTATCTCCGGGCTGAGCAACATAGTTGAAACGGGCATAATCCATAATCGAAGGTGCTGTTCCCATGCGTGCTGTGAATGAAGGTGACCTCAGTGAATCAACAGGGTAAGAATAGCTGCCTCCCATGTTGTGGGGGAAACCCAGTGTGTGTCCTACTTCGTGTGCGGAAACAAAACGGATCAGATCACCCATTACGGCATCATCAAACTTCACCTTGCGGGCTTTCTCATTAACTGCTGCAGTTTGAACGAAGTACCAGTTTCTAAGCAGATTCATAACGTTGTGATACCATATGATATCACTTTCGATGATTTCGCCGGATCGCGGGTCATGAACGTGAGGTCCCTGCGCATTTTGGATCGGGTTTGCTGTGTAGCGCACCACTGAGTAGCGAACATCTTCCGGACTCCAGTCAGGATCTTCTTCCTTGGTAGGAGGATCCTTCGCGATGATGGCGTTTTTGAAACCGGCGGCTTCAAATGCCTTTTGCCAATCTTCGATCCCTTGCTTGATGTAGGGTCTCCACTTGGTAGGAGTTGCCGGGTCAATATAGTAGACTATTTGTTTCTTAGGCTCTACGAGTTCACCTCTTTTGTAAGCTTCAAGATCTGACGGCTCCAGTCTCCAGCGTGTGATGTAACGTCGCTGGGTGGCTTTTTGCTCATCGAGTCCGTAGTCTATCTGAGAAACCGAGAAAAACCCTACACGCTCATCGTATAGTCTGGGCGTCATAGGTTTTTTGGGCAGCAGTACCATGCTTTGGTTCATTTCTATACTGAGTGTACCGGTATTTCCGTTTGCAGGAGGGTTGCCGGCATTGTAGGTAAGAATATGGCGAACCTCTGTATTCAGGGGAAAGCTTTTCCATGACATGATCAATGAGCGTTTCTTGTCGACTCCCCGAACCTGGAATTGCTTTCTTTGGTTATCGTTCAACGCACCGATCATTTCTACGTCTGATGTAAACAGGTCGGCGACATCGATCACATACGCGGCGGAATCCTTAGATAAAGCCTTGATGTCAAAAGTGGCAATAACCGGCTCAAAATTATTATTTCGAACAGACTGATAGATTGGTGTTTCTTCGCTTGCTACACTGTTGTGGGAAACGGAGCGTAGCAGCAGCTGGTTGTCTTTTCGCTGCCAGCGAATTACCTGCTGTCCGCGTGCCTTCATACCCGCACCACCGAAATTGAGATTCTCAACGGTACCTGAAATCCGGCTGATAACCAGGATTTCGCGTTCCATCAGGGAATCAGAGATTTCGAAGTAGTAATTATCTTTTACCTTGTGGGTAGTAAACAATCCTTCATCGGTGATCGCATCTTTAGTAACGATTTCGCTGTAGGGTTTGAAAGGAGAATCATTTTTCTTTTTTGGTGCCTCGGCTGCCGGGGCATCCTTGTCTTTTTTCTTCTTCTTTTTTTGTCCGAACCCTGCAGGGGAAATCAGCAGGAGAACAAGTAGTAAAGTAAATATTCGTTGCATAGGTTGAGTACTTTTAATGGAACCTTAAAAGTCCCCAATGACAACGAGTTACGTGGTGCTTTAATGACAAACTGCTGTAAAATTATATGAATGGTGGAGGAAAAGGATTGTATTATCAGGGATTCTTGTCCCAGAGGTTTATTGCATCTCTGTATTCATAGTAGAGGTGAAAAAAATAGGGTCCGGCTTCATTGACCAGGTTGTCTGATGAATTTGAAAGAATACAGATGGCGACCTCGTCATCCCTGTCGAGAGCAATGTGACTTTTGAAGCCATTGGCATAACCGCCATGGTAGACAATTGTATCATTTTCCAGAGGAAGAATCCGCCATCCCAGTCCGTAATATGCCCTGCGTGCGCGAAGCCATTTTCTGTAGTAACGATTCAGGAGCGGAGTGATGATGCGTGGTTCAAAGACTTCATCAAGAACCGAAGAATCCACCGCTTCCTGGTGATCCCCGAGAAGCATTTGCAGGTATTTGGCCATATCTTCGATGCTGGCATTCACCCCGCCTGCGGCGGCTGTATTGTAATAGGAAGAGGAGAGCTGGACAGGAATATAGGAATAACGTGTTCTCCTGTGTGGCTTTGCGGCGTTTGGGGAATCTTTCATATCCTCAAATTCAGCCGAGGCATTTTCCATTTGAAGCGGACCGAATAAATAGGTATTCAGCAGTTTCGGAAATTCCCTTCCTGTCTGGCGTTCAAGAATCGGTTCAATGATGCTGTAAGCAACATTTTGGTAGCTGTATTGTGTTCCGGGCTTCGTTGCCACTTTTAATTCCGCAAGTGCATTGATCATTTCCGGGAGTGTCCAACCATCCTCAATGAGATTCGAATATGCCTGGTACGGAAAGCCGCTGGTTTGGGAGATGATGTTGCGAATGGTGATGGAATCGGAATAGCTGAATGGTTCAGGCCGAAAATCTGTCAAATAATAATGTATGGGATCCTCCCAGGATATGACTCCCTCCTGAACCATTTTACTCACAAGTATGGATGTAAATCCTTTGGAAACGGAGGCAAGCCGGAATTTTGTTTTAAGATTTACTGCGTCATTGGTATGGTTCGTTTTGTGCCCCATCGCGTTAATGTAGATCGGCTGACCCTTACGTACGATGGCAACCGCAATAGCGGGGATGTCCCTTTCTGTGCGAAGGCTGTCAATAAAACGTTCGAAATCGTTAATGAGTTGTTCCTGATGGGGATTTACCGGTGGAGATGTTCTCGGGGGAACGATCAGAACTTCTTCTTCAATATCAGGTTCGGCATTAAGGCGAGCATACCAGAAAAGAGCTGCAGCGACAGCCATCCCGGTTATCATCAGCAAAACCCAGATTTGCCTTTTACCCTTCACCTGATTTTATGCTCCCTTTCCATTCAATCCCTGCGAATCTAATTAATATTTATCAAATGCACATACATGCCTGAAAGTGTCTGAAATCGGACACCTCCATTCAATTTCGGACAATCAAAATGAGTAAAAAGGCGGTTTAAACGTCTTGAGGCGCTTGGCATACAATTGGCAAGTGATTAAGTGCATTGCAATAATTTAATCAAACGAAAATGATAAAACTGAGAGACCTTGATAAATATGTCGATTCGAAATATCAGCGCACATTTATTTTAAAGGGTATTGATCTTGATATACAGCAGGGGGAGTTTGTCACGATCATGGGGCCAAGTGGTGCAGGAAAGTCAACCCTTATGAACATCATTGGAATGCTCGATGAGCCCAGTGCCGGTGAATTCTATTTCCTGGATAACCCGGTGCATAAGTTGAAGGAACGTCAGAAATCTGAGATGCATAAGCATCATATCGGCTTCATTTTTCAAGCGTATCACCTCATTGATGAACTAACGGTATATGAAAACATTGAAACGCCTCTGCTATACAAGGGGGTGAAAAGTGCTGAGCGGAAGAGCATGGTGGCTGAAATGCTCGATCGATTCCAGATGGTGGCAAAAAAAGATCTTTTTCCCGAGCAGCTTTCAGGCGGTCAGCAGCAGCTCGTGGGCATTGCACGTGCGATAGTCGGCCAGCCAAAGCTGTTGCTTGCCGATGAGCCCACAGGAAACCTTCATTCGGAGCAGGGTGACGAGATCATGGAGATCTTTAAAAAGCTGAACGACGAGGGAATGACCATTCTCCAGGTAACGCATTCGGAGCGGTGTGCATCCTATGGCAAGCGAACTATTCGATTGGTGGACGGTCAGGTTGTATCTGATCAGGTTTCTTCTATACAAAATCAGGCGTGATGAAGATGAGAACATTATTCGGTATACTATTGTCTTTTCTTGCGAGTGCCGTTTATGCGCAGGATACCCTTCAATTCCTTCATTTATCGGATGCGGTAACTATCGCGCTCGAGAATAACATCAGTTTGCGTCAGGAATCGAATCGGCTGGATATTTTCCAGTCAGACAAATCCTCCAGTTATGCACAAATGGCGCCGACTGTTGCGATCACCGGAAACTATGGCCGCAATGACGGTAACTCCTTTAACCAGCAGGAGGGGCGTGTGGTGAACGGACAACTCGATTTCATGAATGGATCAGTCAATATGAATATGCCGCTTTTCAACGGGTTTAACCGATTGAAGCAAACCAAACAGGCGAGCAGTGCCCTGGAATCGCAGGCCCATCTGGTCACACGTACGAGGCAGCAAGTGATCCGTGATGTATCAAATCAATACCTGCGATGTCTGCTTGACAAGCAGCTTGTGCTTATTGCTCAGGAAAACCTGGTGAACCAGCAGGAAGTTTACAGGCAGATGAGTGAACTGGTTAATGCCGGAAGCCGTGCAGAAGTGGACCTGGTAAACCAGCGCTACCAGCTAAAGAATTCGGAGCTTAACGTGCTTCAGGCAGAAATTAAATTGCGCAACAGTAAGGCTACACTTTCACAGTTATTGCAGCTGGATCCAAGCCTCACCTTTGACGTGGTTGATCCGACCTGGGAGCTTTCCGATTTTGCCTTTGAAAAATATCAGCGTGATTCTTTATATGAAATTGCACTTGAACAGCGACGTGATCTTCTTCAAGTTCGTGCCAGTGAAGAATCTGCCCGGTATGGCCTTGGTGCTCAGCGCGGTCGGTATTATCCACAGCTGTCGGCATTCTTTAACTATGGATCGGCCTTTAACCAGATTGTGGGTACCCCGGACAGTGTTTCAAGGGATTTTAATCAGCAATTTTTCAATGATAACAGGTATAATACATATGGATTAGCCATTTCTATTCCCATATTCCAGGGATTACAAAACAGGAATCAGGTGGTGCGCGCCAGGGTAAATTATCAGAATGCTCAGCTGGAGACCCGGCAGTTGGAGAATACAGCAAAGCTGGAGGTGCTCAATGCACATCAGAACTTGCAGGATGCCCTGACAAATTTTGAAGTAACCCAGGTTCAGCTGGAGGCTGCCGAACTGAATCTTCAATTGCAGGAGGAGCGGTACCGTCTGCAGGCGTCGAGTTTTGTAGAGTATACACAGGCAAATGCCGATTATGTGGCTGCAAAGGGAGCCCATGCCCAGGCGAAATATGTCTTGCTGTTCCAGGATATTTTACTGCAGTTTACACTGGGTACGCTGGATACGGATGATATCCCGGCAAATTAAAAAAACCAATCAACCAACTCTGAGATCCCGGCAGATATTGTCGGGATCTTTTTTGTGGGATTTGACTAATAATTTTATTAATTTTGCGCTCCCTTTCAGGTGAAAGGGTCTTTTCCATTTTCGGAAGAGGATTATTTAAACCAAATGTGTTTTACACAGCCCGGGTAAAACATGTATTTAAGGGCGTTTTTAACTTATTATGGCAGAAGAAAACAAAAAAGCCGAGGAGCTCGAGCAGAACCAGGCTGAAGAGACTACCGCAACCGAGGTAGTAGCTGAAGAGAAAAAAGCTGAGAAAGCTGCAACTGAGGCTCCGGCCAGCGCTGCACAGGATTCTGAGGAATTCGATTGGGAAGCATTTGAAACCAAAGGATTTGGTGAAGGGTATTCCCGCAAGAAGCGTGAAGAAATGGAAGCGATGTATGATAATACATTGACTACCATTGAAGAAAAGGAATTGGTTTCCGGAACAGTAGTTGGAATCAACGACCGTGATGTGATCCTTAACATTGGGTTCAAATCAGACGGACTGGTATCTGCTACGGAATTCCGTGACCTGCCAAACCTGAAAGTAGGCGATACTGTAGAGGTATTCATCGAAGAGCAGGAAAATGCAAACGGTCAGCTCGTACTTTCACGCAGAAAGGCGAAGATCGTTCAGGCATGGGAAAAAATTAAGGAAGCGTATGAGAATGACCTGGTGATTGAAGGCTTTGTGAAGCGCAGAACCAAGGGTGGTCTCATCGTGGATATCTACGGAGTGGAAGCATTCCTTCCGGGTTCACAGATTGATGTGAAGCCTATCCGTGATTTTGATGTATTTGTGGGTAAGGCGATGGAAGTGAAGGTAGTTAAGATTAACTACTCTAACGACAACGTGGTTGTTTCTCACAAGGTACTGATTGAGAAAGATCTTGAGCAGCAGAAAGCTGAGATCCTGAACAACCTTGAAAAAGGACAGGTTCTTGAAGGAACCATTAAGAACATGACCAACTTCGGTGTATTTATCGATTTGGGTGGCGTTGATGGCCTGTTGCACATTACAGATATCTCATGGGGACGAATCAATCACCCTGAAGAGGTATTGAATCTTGATGAAACAGTGAAGGTGGTAGTTCTTGACTTCGACGAAGACAAGAAGCGTATTTCACTTGGCATGAAGCAGCTGACTGCTCATCCGTGGGATTCACTTCCTGCAGAGCTTGAAGTAGGAAGCAAGGTTAAAGGCAAGATTGTAAACGTTGCAGATTACGGTGCGTTCCTCGAAATTCAGCCAGGTGTTGAAGGACTGATTCACGTTTCGGAAATGTCATGGTCACAGCACCTGCGGAATCCTCAGGACTTCATCAACATTGGAGATGAACTGGAAGCAGTAGTACTTACCCTTGATAAGGAAGAACGCAAAATGTCACTTGGCATTAAGCAGCTTACAGAAGATCCCTGGAACAAGCAGGATGTGCTTACTAAATATGCGGTTGGAACACGCCACAAAGGTATCGTTCGCAACCTGACTAACTTCGGCCTGTTCATTGAACTGGAAGAGGGAATTGACGGATTGGTTCACGTTTCAGATCTTAGCTGGACCAAGAAGATTAAGCATCCTTCGGAATTCGTGAAAGTGGGTGATGAAATGGAAGTGGTTGTTCTTGAACTGGATGTTGACAACCGTCGATTGGCACTGAGCCACAAGCATCTTGAGGAGAACCCATGGGATACATTCGAAACTGTATTCACCCCGGGATCTGTACATAAGTGTACTGTGATCAATGTGAATGAAAAAGGAGCGGTTCTTGAACTGCCTTACGGTATCGAAGGATTCGCAACCATGAAGAACATCGAGAAAGAGGATGGATCCAAAGCGAAGCCCGGTGAAACACTGGAATTCAAAGTGATGGAATTCTCTAAAGATGACAAGCGTATTCTTCTTTCACATAAAGCGGTATACGGCAAAGCTGAAGAAGCACCTAAGCCTGCGAAGAAAACTGCTCGTCCGGCCGGTGGAGCTTCCAACAAGACAACCCCTGATGTTGAGAAATCTACATTAGGTGATCTTGAGGCACTAAGTGCGCTGAAAGAGCAGATGGAAGGTGAAGCAGAAGCCAAGATCAAGAAGGCGCGTAAAGCGGCTGAAGCTGAGAAGGCTGATGAAGAAGAAGCTCCCAAAGCCAAGAAGGCAGCCAAGAAGGAAGATGATGCTTCTGAAGAAGAAAGCGAAGCTTAAGAAGTCGAAACATCATACAATAAAAAGGGCACCGAATTTCGGTGCCTTTTTTCTTTTACGTGCTCCTCGACATATAAATGTGGCATGCCTGAAACATTTCCATCTTTATCTTTGAGGTAAAAGTGATTATGCATAGTTTTGCGCCTGTAAAGATGGCGCTGTGGCCGAGTGGCTAGGCAGAGGTCTGCAAAACCTTTTACAGCGGTTCGAATCCGCTCAGCGCCTCCATCATGAACCCGGGTCTGTTGATCCGGGTTTTTTGTTTTTATGCTGAATCCAGAGAAAGACCAGGCCCATTAATATGCCAAAAAGTAAGGATTTTGCCCAGTTGGGTTCGAGACGTGGAATTATGGAATAAAAACCGAAGTGCAGTAAGCAAAGTATCAATGCACTTAACATAAATGAAAGCACATTATTTCTTTTCATCAGATTCTAACCGGAATATTTTGTTGTTGCAGATAACGTTTCAAATCAGGGATGGCAATTTCCTTAAAATGAAAAATGCTGGCCGCCAGTGCAGCATCGGCACAATTGTCTTTAAACACATCAGTGAAGTGCTCCATAGTTCCTGCACCGCCACTTGCAATCACCGGAATATTCACCTGCTCCGATAATGTTTTAAGCGCCTCTGTGGCAAATCCTTCTTTGGTACCATCGTGGTCCATGCTGGTAAATAAAATCTCACCAGCGCCCCGCTGTTCAACTTCTTTGGCCCAGCTAAACAATTCCTTATCCGTAGGCTTCCTTCCCCCATGGGTATAAACAATCCACTTACCCTCGGTGAATCGGGCGTCGATTGCTACGACGATGCACTGACTGCCGAATGCCTGCACAAGTTCATCGATTAATTCCGGCCGCTTTACCGCTGATGAATTGATCGAGACTTTGTCGGCCCCTGCCTTAAGCAGGGGTGAAACATCCTCTACCGAGCTGATGCCACCGCCTACCGTAAAGGGAATATTCAGGTGACGGGCGATATCCTTAACCAGTTCTACAAAAGTCTTGCGCCCCTCGTGTGTTGCAGTAATATCGAGGAATACCAGTTCGTCGGCGCCCTGATCCGCGTAGAATGCGCCCAGTTCCACGGGGTCTCCGGCGTCACGGATATTGACAAAATTTACTCCCTTGACCGTACGGCCGTCCCTAATATCGAGACACGGTATAATTCTTTTCTTAAGCATCCTGAAATGTTGCTAGGTCCTTTAATGATATTTTTCCTTCGTAAATGGCTTTTCCCACGATCGCACCTTCAAGTCCGTTCTCCTTCAGTTTCAACAGGTCATCCATGGTAGTCACTCCACCGCTGGCGATAAGATGAATATGGGGGAAGATCTCCAGAATATCATTGTAAAGTTTGAAATTAGGTCCCTTCAGCATTCCGTCAGTGGCGATGTCGGTGCAGATCACATAATCCATTCCCTGGGCAATGTAGGAGTGGATCAGGTCTTCTATGGACAGGGTCGTTTTTTCTGTCCAGCCATGTACAGCAATCATTCCGTTGTTTACATCTGCCCCCAGGATTAATTTATTCGGACCGTAATTTTCAAGCCACTGATAAACGATCGCCGGATTTTTAACAGCGATGCTTCCGCAGGTAACCTGTGTGGCGCCGGCATTCAGTGCAATTTTAATGTCTTCACCCTTCTTGATCCCGCCCCCAAAATCCACGATTAAATCCGTTTTACTGGTAATGGATTCCAACACCTTCCAGTTAACTATGCCACCTGATTTGGCCCCGTCAAGGTCTACCAGGTGAAGGTACTTTAATCCTGCACCCTGAAACTGACGCGCTACTTCGAGGGGGTCGTCGGCATAAACAGTTTTCTGACTGTAATCGCCTTGTGAGAGGCGGACGCATTTACCATCGATGATATCAATAGCTGGAATAATTCTCATAGCTTAAGAAAGTTTTCAAGAATTTTCTGACCCTGAGCACCTGATTTTTCCGGATGAAACTGAACGGCGTGAAAATTGTCACGATGAATTCCCGCAGAAAAGGGGTGTATATAATTTGACCTGGCAGTTGTGAATTCTGATACGGGAACATAGTAGCTGTGTACGAAATACACATGCAGATCCTCCATGTTTTCATAAATAGACTTGTCTGCCCTAAGCTCCAGGTTATTCCATCCCATATGAGGTACTTTTTCGTGACGGGCAGGGATGAATCGCTTAACCTCGAGGTCGAACATTCCCAGGCATTCCGTGTCATTCTCTTCGGAGTGCCGGCACATCAGTTGCATTCCCAGGCAAATTCCCAGGAACGGCTGCTTAATGGTAGGCAGGACCTGATCGAGCCCCATGGATTTCAGGTGCCTCATGGTGGAACCCGCTTCACCCACACCCGGGAAAATTATTTTATCGGCTTTTCGCAGTTCTTCGGCATCATGAGTGAGACGTGGTTCCACACCCAGCCGGTTCAGGGCATTAATGACCGATTGGGTATTTCCGGCGTTATATTGAACGATAGCGATATCCATTATAAGACTCCTTTTGTGGATGGCAATTGCATACTTTCAGGGTCTTTCCGTATGGCCATTTTTATGGCCTTAGCAAACCCTTTAAAGATTGCTTCTATTTTGTGGTGCTCGTTATTTCCCTCTGCGCGGATATTCAAATTACAGCGTGAAGTATCAGAAAATGATTTAAAGAAATGCATGAACATCTCTGTAGGCATTTCCCCGATTTTCTCCCGCTTAAATTCCGCGTCCCATTCCAGCCACGGCCGACCACCGAAATCAATGGCCACCTGGGCCAGGCAATCATCCATTGGAAGCAGAAATCCATAACGCTGGATGCCGCGTTTATCACCCAATGCCTTTTCAAAACAACTACCGAGTGCAAGTGCGGTATCCTCTATGGTATGGTGTTCATCGATATGTAAATCTCCCTTCACGGAAATATTAAGGTCTACAGATCCATGACGTGCCAGCTGATCAAGCATATGATCAAAGAATCCCAGACCCGTTGATATCGAACTCTTGCCTGTACCGTCCAGATTCAATGAGATTTCAATATCGGTTTCATTGGTTGTCCGTTTTACGAATGCTTTTCGCGAAGGTGAAAGAAGAAAAGAAGTGATTTCCTGCCATGAGGTGGTAATGAGCGAACAGATCTCCATAAGTCCATCTGTTTCAAGCTGGGGCTTCATACTGCCATCATTGATTAAAATGGCCTTGCAGCCCATGTTTTTGGCCAGCATCACATCAGAAAGGCGGTCCCCGATCACGTAGCTGGAAGATTTATCGAATCCATTCTCCAGGTAGGATTCAAGCATTCCTGTATTGGGCTTTCTGTTTCGGCTATTTTCGGCCGGTAATGACGGATCGATATGAATACTGCTGAAGTGAACACCCTCCCCGTTGAGGGTTTTTAACATTTTAGTATGCGCCGGCCAGAAGGTATCTTCCGGAAATGAATCGGTTCCCAGTCCGTCCTGGTTGCTCACCATTATCAAACTGAATTGACCGGATGCAGCGAGGCGTTGAAGTCCTGTGATGGCTCCCGGAAAAAATTCGAGTTTTTCCAGGCTGTCGATCTGTTCATCTTCCGGTTCCAGAATGATAGTGCCGTCGCGGTCTATAAATAATAGTTTCTCCATTATCACGTCATTTCAAATAATGCTTCTACTAATTTCTTGTTTTCTTCCGGTGTTCCAACAGTAATTCGCAGGCAATTGGAGCCGTGGAGCACCGAAGAACGATCTCTTGTAATGATTTGAAGGCTTAGTAACTCCCGGAATATTTTTTGTGCGTCTCTGAATCTTATCAACAGGAAATTACTGTCACTCGGATATATTTTCTCGACCGAGGGATGGTTTGCCAGGTGTTCCCTCAGCCAGCTCCGCTGCGAAATAATTTCAGTCATTGCAGTTTTTACATTTTCCGGATTTTCGAGCGCATTGAGGATTTTCTGCTGACTCAGAATATTGATGTTGTAAGGTGGCTTTACCTTATTGAGTAATTGGATTATCCGTTCTGAAGCAAACGCCATTCCTACACGCAGACCGGCCATACCCCAGGCTTTCGAAAATGTCTGAAGAACTACCAGGTGTGGATATTTATCCAGCTCATCTATGAAGCCTGGATCATCTGTAAAATCAATATAAGCCTCATCTACAACCACAATGCCGGTGAAGTTACCCATGATTCTCTGCATGGCCGTTTTAGAAAGCAGGTTTCCGCTTGGGTTATTCGGACTGCAGAGAAAGATGATCTTTGTATCGCGTTGGATTTGACTGAGTACCGTTTCCGGATCCAGTTCAAAGTTCTCCGTTAGCGGTGCCTTAATGACCGTCACATCATTAACAGCCGCCGCCACCTGATACATGCCATAGGTGGGATCCAAAATCAGAATGGAGTCCACTCCGGGCCTGCAAAATATCCGGATCAGCAGGTCGATGGGTTCGTCGCTTCCATTACCGAGAAAAATCCGGTTTTCGGCCACCCCTTTAAGTGCGGAAAGTTTTCTTTTGATTTCTTTCTGATAGGGGTCGGGGTACCTGTTAAGTCCCGTTTCGTTGGGATTTTCATTGGCATCCAGGAATATCCCTGCCTGTCCGCTAAATTCATCCCGGGCGGAGCTATATGGCTTCATCGCCAGGATATTGGGTCGTATGAGGTCATCAAGCTCCATTGTATGATTTTTTTCGTCTAATGGATACGGCATTTTTGTGGGCGTCGAGCTGTTCAGCGGCAGCCATTTCCTCGATGGTGTCACCGAGTAATTCAATTCCTTCTTCTGAAATGGCCTGGAATGTCACCATTTTCATATAACTATCCAGCGAAACACCGCTATAGGCTCGTGCGGTGCCATTTGTAGGAAGGGTATGATTGGTGCCGGAGGCATAGTCCCCTGCAGATTCAGGCGTATAATGCCCTACGAAAACAGAGCCTGCATTCACGACCTTTTCCGCGAGTTCTTCAGCATCTTTTGTTGCCAGGATCAGATGTTCAGGCGCGTAGGCATTACTCATTTCCATTGCTTCCTCAATGGTTTTTGTGAGAATCACGCGGCTATTGCCAAGACTTTCGGCGGCCATTTCCTTTCTTGGAAGTTGTTCCAACTGACGGTCAATTTCCGTGTGTATGTCGTCAACCAGCGATTCTGAGTTTGTGAAAAGAATTACCTGGCTGTCCCGGCCATGCTCAGCCTGTGAGAGGAGGTCCGCAGCAACGTAGGCGGGGTTGGCTGTTTCATCGGCGATTACAGCTACTTCTGAAGGACCGGCGGGCATGTCGATAGCGGTTCCCGACAAACTAATGAGTTGCTTGGCGGCTGTTACAAATTGATTTCCAGGGCCAAATATCTTGTCGGTTCGGGGAACACTCTTCGTACCATATGCCATGGCTGCAATAGCCTGAGCTCCTCCCGCCTTGATAATGGTGGTAATACCTATAATTTTGGCAGCGAAGAGAATGGCCGGATTAATATTTCCTGTTTTATCCGGAGGGGAGCAAAGAACAATTTCCCTGCAGCCGGCAATTTTTGCCGGAATACCCAACATGAGGACACTTGAAAATAAAGGGGCCGTGCCTCCCGGAATGTAGAGTCCGACTTTCTGAATAGGAATTGCCTTTCGCCAGCAGCGGATTCCAGGCATGGTTTCCACGAAAAGGGGTTCGGTTCTTTGAGCCTTGTGGAATAATTCAATATTTGCGGCTGCCTGACGGATGGCATTTTTCAGTTTCTCACTTAACCGGGTTTCAGAATCACTGATTTCCTGTTCAGAAACCTGTATATCCTGAACGGACACTCCGTCAAACCTTTCCGTGTATTGGCGCAACGCCTGATCTCCATTGCTTTTAACCTCATCCAGAATTTCCTGAACCGTACTGAACAGGTTTGTGACATTGAGCGTGGGGCGCTTGAAGAGCGACTCCCATTCTGATAGTTGGGGATATTTGCTGATATTCAGATTCATCAGATAATCATTTTTTCAATTGGAATTACCAGAATTCCCTGGGCACCGAGCGATTTCAGCTGATCGATGATATCCCAGAAATCATCTTCGTTTACTACTGAGTGCAGGGAAGACCAGCCTTCCATGCCCAGCGGGGTGATAGTCGGACTTTTCATGCCAGGGAGAATGGCGGTAATTGCCTCTATAGCTGAATTCGGGGCATTCAGCAGGAGGTATTTATTATTTCTTGCGGTGTTTACCGACTTGATCCGGAAGATCAGCTGATCAAGAATTTTTTGCCGCTCATCATCCAGGTTTGGATTTGCGATCATTACTGCCTCACTCTTCATTACGGTTTCAACTTCCTTCAGTCCGTTACTTAGAAGAGTGCTTCCCGTGCTTACGATATCACAAATAGCTTCAGCCAGGCCAATTCCCGGTGCTATTTCTACAGATCCGCTGATTTCGTGTATATCGGATGAGATTCCCTTTTCGGATAAAAACTTGCGAACGATGTTGGGGTAGGTAGTGGCGATACGCTTACCGGCAAGGTCTGCAAGACCTGAATAGTGTGTTCCTTTAGGAACGGCGATACTCAGACGGCATTTCGCAAAATTCAGGCGTTGCACCAGGTCAACTGCCTTACCTTTTTCCGCGTAGACATTCTCCCCGACGATACCGATATCCGCTACCTGGTCCTCCACATATTGGGGGATGTCGTCGTCACGAAGGAAGAGGATTTCTGCCGGAAAATTGTACGATACGGCTTTGAGCCGGTTGGTTCCGTTACTGAAATTCAGTCCGCATTCTGAGAGTAATTTAATCGACTTTTCCTGTAATCTCCCTGATTTCTGTACAGCGATACGAAGCATTGTATTCATTTAGTTTAATTCGTTGTAAATAAAAAAGGCCCACCGCATGGCAGGCCTTTTCTTATGTTTTACGCATAATCTTTCCACCACGCTTTTCAGGTTGCGACTGAATGATGATGGATATGATGTACAGCGTTAAATTTCATTTTCTTAATTAACTGCTAAATAAATTAATTGTTCATTGTGAACCAAAAAAAATCAGCAAATCATTTTTACATTCCCAGTGATTGGTTTTCAATGGATGCCAGTTCGATGATTTTTTCGTATTCATCCGGGTTAAGGTCATTAAAGAAATAGTGAACCGGATTAATTTGTTTATCGTTTTTGAGAACTTCATAGTGGAGGTGTGGCGCTGTTGACAGGCCCGTGCTTCCCACATAGCCAATAACCTGACCACGCTTTACGGTCTGACCGCTCTTCACTTCGAATTCCTGCATGTGCGCATACCGCGTTTTATATCCGAACCCGTGATCGATCTCAATCAGTTTCCCATAACCGCTAAAACGTACCTGTGCTTTTACGACAGTACCGTCTGCAGTGGCATAAATGGGTGTTCCGGGAGGAGCTGAAAAGTCGATTCCGGGGTGCATTTTGCGCACTTTATAAATCGGGTGTGTTCGGTATCCAAAGCCAGAGGCCAAACGGATCAATTCCTCATTGGAAACTGGCTGGATGGCCGGTATCGCTGCGAAAAGTTTTTCCTTACTTTCGGCCAGATCAGCAATCTCATCATACGATTTAGACTGGATATACATCTTCCTGCGAAGTTTGTCGACATCCTCCTTCAATTCCACTATGATATCCTTGTTATCGAGATCCTTATTTCTGAGTTCCGTGTAGCGGTCTGTGCCACCGATACCTGCATTCCGGACGGAAGGGTCTATGGGCTCAGACCCCAGCACAACCCGATAAAGGTTGTCGTCACGTCTTTCCAGGGCTGCGAGAACCTCGTGCAACTGAGTTACCTCTTTGTCAAGGTTTTCATAGTAATGCTGCATTTCCTCTACTTCATTCGTTAACCGAACTTCCTTCGGTGATTCGAAGTAGGAGAAAAACAGGAAAACGATTCCAACACTGGATACAAGTATGAGTGAAGCAAGGCCCAGCACATTCCAGATTACATCCTGGGTGCGTACCTTGATCCGCTCGTATTTACATGTTTCGGTGTCGTAATAATATTTTATACGTGCCATAAATCATTTAATTCCTTCTGACCAACTTAAGTTAACGAATTATGCTCTTGCAGGGTTCAGGAATTATTTATTTTCTGTCTTTAATTCTGTACTTCCCTTAAAAAGTAACTTCGGCGATCGTCCTTTGCGATAGACCTGACGTCCGAGATTAACCTTTTTCCTTAGTGCTTTTTGTTCCTCTTCAGGAAGGTGAATCACTTCCACACATTCCGTAGAGCAGCATCCTTCCATTTTTTCGGCACATTCAGCACACTGAATGAACAGGAGGTGGCATGCTTCATTCACACAATTTGTATGTGTGTCGGCGGGTTTTCCGCATTGATGACAAACACTGATGATATCATCGCTGATACGCTCACCTAGTCGTTCGTCAAACACAAAATTTTTGCCCTTGAAAAGGTTTGGCAGCTGTTTCTGTTCTACCTGCCGTGCATATTCAATGATACCTCCATCCAGCTGAAATACATTTTTGAAACCTTTATGCTTGTAATATGCACTGGCTTTTTCACACCGGATGCCCCCGGTACAATACATTACCAGGTTTTTATCTTTCTGGTCGGCAAGCATGTCTTCAACGAGCGGAAGTGCTTCCCGGAAGGTGTCAACATCGGGGCATATGGCGTTTTCAAAATGGCCCACCTCACTTTCATAGTGATTACGCATATCGATGATGATCGTGTTGGGATCCTGGGCCAGGCGGTTAAAGTCTTCTGCCGATAAATGTGTTCCCCGTTTGGTCACATCAAACGTTTCATCGTTTAGTCCGTCGGCAACAATTTTTTTACGGATTTGAATTTTAAGTTTGTAGAACGACTTACCATCGTCGTCTACAGCAATGTTCAGGCGAATACCCGTGAGCTCTGCTGATTCTTCTATAAACTGTCGGAATTCCTCAAACCGGTCATCGGGAACACTGATCTGGGCATTAATTCCCTCATGGGCGACATAAATCCGCCCCAATACTTCCAGTTTGCTGAAATCAATAAACAGCTGATCCCGGTATGATGCCGGATCACTCAGTTGAACATATCGATAAAAAGACAGGGTTGTACGTTTGCGTGTGCTGTTTCGGATCTGCTCTTTGAGCACATCACGATTAACGCGGTTATGTAGGATCATTTTGCATGAATGATTAATAACTCACTTACTTTCAATAAAATATCCGGTATTCTTCCGGTGGTGCAAAGTTACGAAATATTTTATTAGTGACGATCAAATTGGCGCTTCGATAGAGAGAGACTTCATACATTCGTAGGATGAGGATAATCATCAATAAAGAATAAAAAATTATTGAAAAACAATAATAAATTATTACCTTTGAATAATAATCAACATTATTATGAAAAGAATAAGCAGAATTTCCACGGTTTCTCTCTGGGTAGTCAACATTGCGATCATCGTAATATCAGCGGGGTCACTTTTTTCCTATTACATGTTATCAGGATTTGTGGGGGAGGGAGTACGCCCTGAAAGTGATGAAGGCATGGTGGGGTGGTCGGATACAAGTGAGATTAAAGTAGGCCAGTACTATCTGGCCAAGGTTTCTGAGTTTAAGGATGGTGTTTACCGTGATTACCTGGAATTGCGGGTGCCTCATCCCCGGATATATTTAATGAACACGGACACAACCGGTCAAAATCTGAAGATAGTTCCCAGGACGGACGTTACTGTCAGGGCTTCCTATGAGGATCGGTTTTACCTTCCAGTAGTCTATGAGTTTTTTGGCGAAAAAGATATCAAAAAAATCATCTGGCTTTTTATTGGTTATTTAACTGTTTCTCTCGCATTGAGTCTGTTTGTGCTCATCACTTTCCGTCGGTTTCTTTTAAGTCTGTCCCGTGGAGAGTTTTTTATTCGGTCTAATTACAAAAGGCTTTTACTGTTGAGTCTTGTATCTTTTCTGATACCTGTTTTTAAATATGTTGGAGACTTGTTTTCCAGCAACTATTTTGAGAAAAATTTCAGAGTGGTCAACGGGGGTGTGTATTTATACGGAGGGCTGGATTTGACCCCAATGATCTTTGGGGTAGTTCTGTTACTCATGGCCGGCATGGTGTATGAGGGCAGCCGGCTCAGAGAGGAATCCGACTTAACGATTTAACATTATGGCAGTTATTGTAAATCTTGATGTAATGCTCGCCCGTCGGAAAATGCCATCGAAGGAGCTCGCTGAGCGGATTGGAATTACCGAAGCCAATCTTTCCATATTGAAAACAGGAAAAGCCAGGGCTATTCGTTTCAGTACACTCGAAGCAATATGCCGTGAGCTTGATTGTCAGCCCGGAGATATCCTCGAATATATCGAAGAGGGTCAGAGTGACTGAGAATTGATATATTTCTGAATTCTGAATCCAATGGTCCCGGTCTGAATTTCAATAGCCGTGTGCAGGATGATGGGCAGGATTAGGAATCCCGAGAAATAATAGATCACGCTGAATATCAGTCCGAGTACAAATGCCCCCACCATGTTCTGGAATCCGCTTTGAATACGGGAAAGTGCAAACAAGAAATTCAGGATCAGGATGGACACCGGTGCCGGAAGGAACAGGTGGAAATAATGATAAAGATAGTAACGGAATATAATTTCTTCGCATATACCGGCAGTGATTGACAGCGCTACAAACCACTTGTATTCAATCGGTGATTTTGGGATAAATATCCATATTTCCTCCATCCCGGATCGTATTTCCAGCGCATCCGCTGGTTTAATTTTTTGCCGAATCTGGGCCAGGATAAAGAGAGTAATGAGTATGGAAAAAACGATGGTGGCATTATTTATCCCGGAGAACCAGATCACCGGTTGCAAGGTGCCGAAAAGGTGGTTCACCACAACGATGAAGACCATCAGCATAAGAAGAGCAATGGATCGCTGGTAGTACGTAAGCCTGGAAATCCGACCAGTTTTAATTTTATGATACGTTTTTCGGAATGTAAGGACGCAGAAAAGGGGATAAGCAACTGCAAAGATTGCCGCTGTTATGCCGGGCAGTACATATTCTGGCTGGGAAAACACTGTTTGATATTATTCTGAGTCTGTTTCAATTTCCAACAGAATGTCCATTGATTCAAGCAAGGATGGACCAGTGGGGGAAATCAGGGTTCAACGGAGGAGTTAACGGTTATGATTTGAGATTACTGTTCTCATATAAAAATATTTGTATTTTGCAGCAATGAGTGAAAATCAGCCTTTGCCGCTTCAGGATGTTCATATCGACTTTTCCGATGATAATATGTGGTTAATGAACATCTGCCTGGCGATCATTATGTTCAGTGTGGCCTTATCTATCAATCTCAAAGATTTTCAGGAAATATTCAGAAATCCCAGGGGAGTCATATCCGGTCTCATTTCACAATACCTGCTTTTTCCCTTTATGACCTTCCTTTTGGTGCTGGTGATGCGGCCGGATATGGGACTGGCATTGGGAATGATTCTCATTGCGGCTTGTCCCGGAGGCAATATTTCCAATTTCTTTTCGCTTCAGAGTCGCGGTAATGTAGCACTGAGCGTAAGCTTAACGGTTATGGCTACGCTGCTTGCGCCGCTGATGACTCCTTTTAACTTCCATTTCTGGGCTCGAAAAGTGGAATATGTGAAGCCGTTATTGTCGACCATATCAATCAATTATTACGACCTGGCACTTACGGTGCTGCTTATCATGGTAATTCCCCTGATGCTGGGGATGTATCTCGCAAATCGTTTCCCTGACATTGCCCAAAAACTATTTAAACCGCTTCAGGTACTGAGTGTACTTATACTCCTGGCGTTCATTGCTGTTGCCTTTGTTGGTAATCTTGATGTTTTTGCGGATTACTGGGAATATTTTGTTTTCCTTGTATTTATCCACAATGGTCTGGCCTTGTTGATGGGATATGTTTTCGGTCGGTTGACCACCGGATCTCTTTCGGATGCGAAAACAATATCTATTGAAACGGGCATACAGAATGGCGGTTTAGGGTTGCTTATCGTGTTTACATTTTTTGGCGGGAAAGGTGGAATGGTTTTACTTGTTGCCTGGTGGGGTATTTGGGATATAATTTCAGGACTCATCATTGCACAAATTTATAAGCGATGGCAACTGGTAAGTATGAATACGTAAACATCGGGAATTATCTGTTTCTTACTTTCCTGAGAATCTGGGCAGGTGTTACGGCGATATTCTTTTTTCGAAGGTATAAGGTGGTGAAAGAAGCGCCCGTACCCAGGGATCATCCTGTAATATTTGCTGTAAATCATCAAAGTGCATTCCTTGATCCCGTACTTATAGGTATTTCCTGCGGCCGCAAGCCCTGGTATCTAACAAGGGCAGGGGTTTTCCAGGGTAAGTTCGTGAAGTTTTTGCTTCGAGCCATCCATATGTTGCCGGTTTACCGGCAGCGTGATAATGTAAATGTTAAGCATGCCAATGAAGATACATTTGATGAATGTGTAAAGATCCTCGGCGGAATGGGCTCAGTATTAATTTTTCCGGAGGGTAATCATGGGATGTTGAAATATCTTCGGACGCCCCTGAAAAAAGGGCTGGCGCGTATTGTTTTTGAGGCCGAATCGACTCATGATTTTCAACTGGGAGTACAGATTATTCCGGTGGGTATTAATTATGAACATCCTACAAAATTCAGGACGGATGTACTGATAAACTGTGGCAAGCCCTATAGTATCAAATCCTTTAAGTCGATATTCCAGCAAAGCAGGTCTGAGGCATTTAATCAATTTAACAGGGATCTGGAGGAAAGGATGTCGGAATTAATGTTGAACATAACTCCTGTTGAACGCTATGACCAGACAGAAAAGGAGTGGATGTTGCACCGAAGGAAAGAGAATAGTCTTTTACAGCGATTCAATTCCGATAAAAAAATTATTGCCGCCATTAGCGCAGGCGACAGTCTTTCGGATGAAGGGCAAGCCAAAACGGGATGGATCAAATGGATAATGCGGATCCTGGGTTTACCCATATTCATTGCCGGTTTTGTTTTGAATCTCCCGGTTTTTATTATTACCCGACTCATACTGAAAAAATCGGTACGGGATCCACATTTTTTGCAGTCGGTAAAATTCGTATGCGCCATGGCTGGTGTACCTTTGTTTTCGGCACTGGAGGCAGGAATTATTTATTCTTTTTTTGGCACCTTCTGGATTCCATTCTTCGCGATTCCATTGTTAGGGATAATCGCCTATGATTATTGGGATTTGTTGATTCGGGGTAACAGTTATGTTCCTACCCGCAGTCTTGGTGCAGTTTATTTGCCTGAATGATCCTCCACAGGAAATTGATCCTTATCCTTGGGTCACTATTAGTTCTTTTCAATTTCATCGTCGGTCGTATAATTTGTTTATGAAATCCTGAGTTTCATAAGGTGTGAGATAATAAGTGTTCATAAAATATTTTGCTTCCTGGTACAGTTCATTGGTACTGTCTGCATAACGGACAAACCGGGCATAATTGAGCAGTTGATATCCAAATCCACGGTAGATCACCAGGCGGTCTGTTGATGACTCATGAGATTTCCGATAGGAGGGGAACAAGGCATACTTAAGGCCCCAGCTCAAAAATTTCACGGTTGAAAGCTTCTCATAATATGCTGTATGCCCTATTTCATGAATCAGGATGGCTACCTGGGCATCAAAAGGCAGGTTCTTCAACAAAATAGGATCGAGAAATGAACCGCCACTGTCATTGAGCATTATTTTGTAAACGCGGTCTTCCTTCGCCCCCACAAGGGTTGGCAGATAAATGCTGGATTGCATGGGATAGCCTTCGCTGGATAGGATGAAATGGATCTCCGTATTCTTCAATTCCGGGAAGGCGCTGAGAGCGATCAGGCATTGAAGGGAATAGGCTTCAGGTATACTCTTTTTCCCACCCCAGATTTTGCTCAGGCTGTCAGCCTTTCCTTCAAAGACTTTTTGTAAATCCGGTTGGTAAATCTGTGTGCTTTCGTTCCAGTCAAGTTTCTGTTCGGCAGGTACCTGTATCAGCAGCAGTATCGCGACAGGTACCAGAATGATCGCTATCAATTTCAGTAAAATACGCAGGATGAATCGGAAGGTCTTCATTCTGAAAATGATAATAATTTGCTGCTAACAGGAATATACAAATTAAAAAGTTTATAGTTTATGCGTCTCCGGACCATTATAATTTTAAATCAAAATCCACACTGTGTATATTCGCTGTCTATTCAATTCTACCCCTATGATTCGATTCGTAAGAATTTCCATCTTCGCCTTAATGGCATCCATCATCATTTCAGGTTGTTCCAAGGAAACATCTGAGGATTCAGGTGAGAGCACTGGCTTGTCCATTGAATATGAAAAGATCACGCTGGACAACGGTCTTGAAGTAGTATTTCATCAGGATCATTCGGATCCTGTTGTGGCTGTGGCACTTACTTTTCATGTTGGGTCGGCACGGGAAAAGCCGGGAAAAACGGGATTTGCACATCTTTTTGAACACTTGTTTTTCCTTGAATCTGAAAATCTCGGGAAGGGTGGTCTGGATAAGATGAGCAGTCGGATCGGTGGCTCGGGAGCAAATGGTTCCACAAGCAGAGACCGGACGAATTACTTTCAAACCGTTCCAAAGGATGCATTGGAAAAGATGATCTGGGCAGAGGCTGATAAGGTCGGCTATTTCATCAATACGGTAACGGATGAGGTTCTGACAAAGGAAAAGCAAGTGGTGAAGAATGAAAAGAGACAGAGTAATGATAACAGGCCGTACGGGCACACCAATTACGTAATAACAAAAAATCTGTATCCCGAAGGACATCCCTACAGCTGGGAGGTGATTGGTACGCTGGAAGACCTCCAACAGTCTACATTGGCTGATGTCAAGGAGTTTCACAAGAAGTATTACGGTCCGAATAATGCCACGCTCGTTATTGCCGGAGATTTTAATCTTGAGGATGCAAAAGCACTGGTTCATAAGTACTTTGATGAGATTCCATCCGGCGAACCGGTTGAGTCTTTGCCCGTTATGCCTGTTGAATTGCCTGAAACGCGCAGACTCTATCATGAGGATAATTTTGCGCGACTGCCTGAACTGAACATGGTTTGGCCTGCGGTTGAGCTTTACCACCCGGATTCCTATGCCCTCAGTATTTTATCTGAACTTCTGACTACCGGAAAGGATGCACCGTTTTACAAAGTGCTGGTGGAGGAGAAGCAACTCACTTCAGATGTCTCGATGTATGACTATACATCGGAAATTGCAGGGGAGATGAGGCTGCAGGTTCGCGCGTATCCCGGTGTGGATCTGGATACAGTTGAGGCGGCTGTTTGGGAAGCATTGCGGCGGTTTGAAACGGAAGGGTTTAATGAGGCTGATCTGGACAGGATCAAGGCCGGAATTGAAACCAATTATTACAATGGTCTTTCGAGCGTATTAGGTAAGGCATTTCAATTGGCGCAGTATAATATTTTTGCCGGTGACCCCGGGTATATCAATGAAGATATAAAAAAGACGCTTGCTGTTACCGTTGAGGATGTGAAGCGGGTATATCAGAAGTATTTACGTGATAAGAATTATGTGGTCACCAGTTTTGTGCCGAAGGGAACGGCCGGCCTTGCCCTGGCAGAATCTACCCTGGCTGAAGTGATTGAAGAACAGATTGTCGAAAGCGGTGAAGGCGAGACGTTCGAGACGCCAGGTGAGAGTAGTTATGAACGTACGGCGTCATCATTCGACCGGACAGTCGAGCCTCCTTATGGTGAGAGTGCGGAAGTTGTTGTGCCTGATGTATGGCAAACAGAGCTCTCCAATGGCATGAAAATTCTGGGGATTCAGTCGGATGAACTTCCTTTAGTACAGTTTGTAATCGACATTAAGGGTGGTATGTTGCTTGAGGATCCTTCCCGTACAGGGGTTTCAAACATGTTAGCTGAGATGCTTACCAAGGGTACAGCAGGAAAGACTCCGCTTGAGCTTGAACAGGCGATTGATGCGTTGGGCGCCCGGATCAATATTTATGCCAGCGCTCAGCATATATCGGTTTCGGGAACAACATTATCACGGAATTATGCCGCCACCATGGAGCTGGTGGAGGAAATGTTAATGGAACCACGCTGGGATTCGACTGAGTTTGTACTTACAAAGCAGGAAATTTTAAGCCAGATTGAGCAGTCAAAGGGAAACCCGAATGCGCTTGCCGGGGAAGTTTTCCGGAAGCTGATCTATCGTGATAATATCCTTGCCAGCAATTCAGTTGGTACTATTCAGAGTGTGCAGGAGATATCAATGGATGACCTGAAAGATTATTATGAGCGCAATTTTACTCCCAACCTGGCAAACATGCATGTGGTGGGTTCACTGGGGCAAAATGAGATCGTAGCTCAGCTTGACGGGCTGCAGGAACGATGGGTTCCGAAGGATGTTGATTTTCCGGATGTACTGAATGCATCTCAGCCGGCATCCTCTAAAGTATATTTTTATGATGTTCCCGGTGCCAAGCAGTCGGTCTTGTATTTCGGGTACCTGGCCATGCCTGAGACGGATCCGGATTATTACCCTGCGACAGTTATGAATTATATTCTCGGAGGCGGGGGATTTGCCTCCCGGTTTACCCAGGAACTTCGTGAAGGTAAAGGTTATACGTACGGAATTGGCTCCGGTTTCGAGGGAGACGCGTTGCCCGGGCCCTTCAGAATTTTCAGTGGAGTTCGTACCAATGTAACGTATGAGTCTTCAGCTCTTGTAAAACAAATCCTTGAGGATTATCCGGAGACGTTTAGCGAAGAAGATCTTGAAAACACTAAAAGCTACTATTTGAAAAGTAATGCACGTGCATTTGAAACGGCGGGCGCAAAGCTGAATATGCTTCAGAAATTGAGCGAATACGGATGGGATGCATCGTACATAAAGGATCGTGAACAAGCGGTTAAGGATATATCGATTGAGGAAATCCGTGAGCTTGCCAAAAAGTATGCGAATCCAAACAACATGTATTATGTAGTCGTGGGTGATGCCGCGACTCAGATGGAAAAGCTTAAAGATCTGGGGTTCGGTGAGCCTGTGTTAATCAGGGATTTGGAAAGCATTCCGGTAGGTGAGATGCAATAGACTTTAGTCCCTGATTTTTCGGAAATAAACGTTCATTACCTGTACGGCATTGGTGTTGTTGAATATGGGAGATTGCAAGGTCAGTTTCCTTCGTGAAAACATGTCGATACGTAACGAAGTTTCCGGCAGCTCTTCTGTGATACTGTGTTTTAATTTCCGTTCGTAAAATACCAGCTCGTTATCGTTCACAAGCTTCCATTTGCTGTGATGAGTTCGTAATATGCCATCTTCCTTCCGGTACGAGAATTTCATCGTGTGATCTTCATAAAAATAAAGAGTATCGGTCAGCCACTTATCCACCCGATCCTTATGATGAGTAAAAAGTATCTCACTGCCTTCAAATTTCCAGGTGCCAACCAGCATGGAATCTCGGCTGCGATCTTTTGTTTGAACTGTGTTTTCTGATCCGATCAGGAAAAGGATCATGAGTGTCAATGCATGAATGGTCTTCATCTTTTACGCAGGTTCAGAAATGTTTGAACAGTTTTCGGAAAGGCATCATGACTTTCGCGGTGATATTTCCACTGACCGTTTACAATAGTGCCCAGGACATCGGAAACATCACCGGTGTAAATGAGGGTGCTGCACCATTGCTCCGGTGATGATCCTGCCAACAGAGGTGAGTCTGCATCTATCACAACGGCGTCGAAGGGCATACCTATATCGAAAAATTGATGGTCTGTTCTGCCCATTGCCAAACGCCCTGCGGATATGCTCATTTCAATAGCATTAAATCCGCTGTCAGCTTTATCTTCAAGGGTGAAGGTATTCCGGCGGTGACTGATCAGGCGCTGACCGTAATCGAGCATCCGCAATTCCTCAAAAGGGTTAAGACCGATATGACTGTCAGTCCCGATGCTCCATTTACCGCCAGCCATTTTGAAGTCGTGAAAACGGAATAATCCGTCGCCCAAATTCGCTTCTGTTGAGGGACAAAGAACGACATTTGCTCCGGAGGCAGCGATACCCCAAACCTCGGATTCCGTCAAATGAGTGGCGTGTACAAGATGTGTAGTATGATCCGGCTGGCAGGATTCAAGGAACCATTCTACCGGCCGTCTTCCGTAAAATGCCTCACATTCTGAAACCTCTTTCAATTGTTCAGCGATATGGATGTGAAAAGGTATTCCGTTTTGCCGAAGTTGGAAACATTCCCGGATGAGATCGCCATCAACTGCTCGAAGTGAATGGACACCCATGCCGAGTGTCGCACCCGCGTATTGTTTGATGACAGAACGGGATGCATCAAGAAGTTTCATGTAAGTATCCAGATCTCTGGAAATAAACCGCCGCTGATTCTTTTCAGCTGGTTTTCCGAAACCGCCACGCTGATAAAACATGGGAATAAGCGTGATCTTAATTCCAGCTTGTCCTGCGGCGGCGGCAAGACGTTCCCCCATTTCAGCTAAATTTGAATACGGTTCACCCGTCGGGTCATGGTGCAGGTAATGAAATTCTGCTACTGAGGTATATCCATGCCGCAGCATTTGTCGATACAGTAGAAGAGCTACTTCAAATAACGTATCAGGACTGATAGACAGTGCTATTTCGTACATGGTATTGCGCCAACTCCAGAAGTCGTCTGCCGATTTGTGATGCGGATGAACTTCAGCAAGTCCGGCCATCGCATACTGAAAGGCATGGGAATGCGCATTCTGGAACCCTGGCAGTGCCAATCCATTCACACCTTCGTTACTTTCCTTGTCTTCGTCCGTTGCAATCGACTTTATCAGTCCATTTTCATCAACTGTTATGGTGGCATTCTCCATCCAGCCATGGTTTGTTAAGAGCGCTTTAAATTGATACTTCATGGATCAGATTGGTAAATAAATTTTCAAGCACTTTTCGGATTTGTCCGGCACGTGCATGATCATAAAGCCTTTCGGAATCATCCAGGTAATTCAATTTAGCCATTTCAAGCTGAAGGGCATGAATATTTTTTTCAGGATCGCCATAGTTGCGCGTGATATATCCGCCTTTGAAAGGTTCATTATGTGCTACCTGGAACGGGGAATCTGTCAGGGCTTTCATGGCTGCGGTTATTACACTGTCGCTCGCAGATCTTCCCTCATCATCACCGAGGATCAAATCGGGAAATGGCTCAGGTCTGATTCCAGGTACATTCTTTCGGATGGAGTGAGCGTCGAACAGAATCACTTTCCCGAATTTTTTGACCTTTTCACTGATGAGTTCCGAGAGCTTATCATGGTAGGGCCGGAAATACTGATCAATCCTGATTTGAATTTCTTTTTCGCCGGGATTCAAATCGTACAATGCTGCTCCATTGAATGTAGTTAGCGGAACAAGTCCGGTGATCACACGGCCGTCGGAATACAGCGGCTTATTAGCCGGGTCCCGGTTCAGGTCGATCACCCATCGATTATAAACCGCTGAAATGAGGGTAGCACCCATATCCGGAACAAAATCATACAATTGATCTATGAACCAGTCGGTATCATCCGGGTTCCCGGCAAATTCCGCTTTAATGGAAATAGAATCGGGAAACCGGATGCCTGAATGCGGAGAACTTACGATGACGGGGACTTCTTTGGCGCGTGGTGCGGTAATCCTGAATACTTCCATTTGACGAAGGTATTGGATTTCATCCAAAGACGCTACCGTAATACTTGGCTATTCCACGGGTTTCTGTCCGATATAACGAATCACTGATGCTTTACCATTGTGATACTTACCTTCTTCCAGATCGATCAGTTTCTCTACCAGGGTAATGGTTTCGAGGCCCGCGAATAACTTGTGCATATCCTCAATGGAAAAAAGCATATCTACGTTTTTCGGACCGCCTGCATGAGGGTTTAATTTCTGGAATTTGATATGGTTCTTGCTGAAAGCTTCAAAGATTACAAATCCACCGGGTTTAAGCAGTGATATAAACTGGTTATGATAAGCAACCTTGATATATGTTTCGAAATGCGCATAGATCAGGCCGATCACATCAAATGATTCCGGTTCGAGCTTGAGCTGGTTCAGATTTCCTACCGTATAATTAATATCCACAAAGTTATCTGCTGCCAGTGCTTCCGCCTTGCGTTTTCCTTCTTCACTGATGTCAAATGCTACGACTTCCAGGCCTAAAGATGCCGCAAAAACGGCATTTCTGCCTTCGCCTTCTGCAGGTAAAAAAATCTTTCCGTGAGGGTTAAGTTCTTTTAGAGCGTGTGCAAAAAATTGGTTCGGTTTGGTTCCATAAGCGTATTCCGGTTCTCGGTATCGCTCATCCCAAAAATCTTTCATTTACTTGTGAATTTCTTTAGTTCAAATGTATCAAACCTTTTTGTTACTTCTCCAAGAATCAATCACATTTTGAATATATATGTATTGATTTTGGCGTATATATACAGAGAATGGCGACTATTTCATTATCAGGGGCTATTATTTGCGTATCTTTAGGTATATGAAAAAAGATAACAAGCTGGCAGTCCTCATCGACGGGGATAATGTGCCATCAAAATATATTAAGGAAATGATGGAGGAGATCACCAAATACGGGACACCCACCATCAAGCGGATTTACGGTGACTGGACCAAGCCTCATTTGGCAAAATGGAAAAATGTATTGCTTGAAACAGCGATTAACCCTATTCAGCAATATAGCTACACGACCGGGAAGAATGCCACGGATTCAGCCATGATCATTGACGCGATGGATATCCTCTATTCAGGAAGTGTCGACGGATTTTGCCTGGTTTCTTCCGACAGCGATTTTACAAAGCTGGCGACACGATTACGGGAGGCAGGAATGCAGGTATTCGGAATTGGGGAAAAGAAGACACCGGATCCTTTTATCGTTGCCTGTGATAAATTTATTTATCTTGAAATTCTCCACACCGATCAGGAGTCTGACGGATCCAAGGGAAAGACCATAAAATCAAATGTAGATAAGATCACGCCAAAAGTGATCCGTTTACTGAAACAAACAGTGGATGACGCTGCCGATGAGGATGGCTGGGCTTTCATGGGCGACGTGGGATCGCTGATTCTCAAGAAGCAACCGAATTTCGACTCGCGAAATTTTGGTTTCGACAAGCTTACCCCGCTTTTCAAATCAACCAACCAGTTTGAGATTGAGCAAAAAGATCAGAGTGGGGGAAGGTTTAAGCTGATTTATGTTAGAAACAAGTAATCTTTAATTATTCCCTGTAAAGGCGATATTCGTTCACTTCAAGGACTTTGCCTTCACCCATCTTGTAAGATCCATGAATCGTCGGGGTGAGCTTCTCGATCACCGCTATGCTTGGTTTGTTGTGGATATCAACCGGATATCGAATATAATCTATATCCAATGTCTTCACGGCCCATTTCATGCAATATTCAGTAACACTGCTGCCAAAACCCCTGCCTTGAGCCTCCTTCTTGATCCAAAGTCCGAAATGTGGTTTACGCGACGGGATATTGTGGATGCCGCAACACCCGATGAATTCCTGCTGATGCAGAATCACCCATACGATATCCGTTCCTTTTTTTAACTGGGATACCGAAAGATCAATGAATGCTTCCGTATCGGTAATAGCCTCCGGAGGTTTTTCTACCAGAAGATATCGGACGATGTCGCTGGAGAAATGGGTAAAGATCTCTTTTGAAAAGCTCCTGCTAATAGGCTGGAGCTTCAGATGATCATTGATTGACAGCGAGTCCATATACTAAAAATAACATGAGTTGCGCAAAATTCCGCATCAACGTTTACTGATCCTGTTGCCTGTGATGATACGTTGGGCATTGGATTTAAAGCGATCTGTTTCTGAGTTTCGCTTTGCCTGGTGTTTGGTTGCCCGGTTTTGAACCCGCTCGCGCCATTTTTTCCAGTTTTTCAGCGTCATTTCGCGCTTCATTATCTGAATGACTTCCTTTTCATTCACGCCGAACTGGTTTTCAATGGCATCGAAAGGGGTACGGTCTTCCCATGCCATTTCAATGATCCTGTCTATTTCCAGTGCCGACAAATCCTTGCTTTTTCCTTCCATATTAGGTTAACAAGATTAAAGGGAAGACGTTCTGGCTATTTGATTTTAAAGTTCAGAATGTTGACCGGCTGAACGTCGAGTGGGTTTGAAGGCGGCGTTTTATATTGGGAAGGAATGTCATTCCAGGAATCATAATACTTTCCATCAATATAAAACCCGCTTGTAAGCGTGTTGGTAGGTTGTTCGGAATTAAACCAAACGCTATAGCTGCCTGAGGGGACCTGTGTGCCTGCCGCGGAACCTTTCAGGAGCAATTCTACATTTCCATCTCCATCAACATCTGCCTTTATCCAGTTGAGCTGCAGGATTTCATTGTAACTGCCGTCTCCAATCATTTTCAAGATAGCCTCATTGAATTTTACAATGATATTTGCAGCGTCCGGATGATCCTTTCGAATGGCGAAATGAAGGGACTTTGTCAGAAGACTATTTGTGCCGATTTCCAGGTATCGCGCCGCTTCTTCTGACTGATATCGCAAAACATACTGTATGAGCAGGGCGTCTACGAGCATAAAATCTATTTCATTCTCCAGGAGTTTTTCCAGGTTTTCCTGGTCGCTCGTGCCGGCAATGAAGCTGGCTGCCGTCTCACCTTTCAGGTCATCGCCATACGCATAATTTGAAACTATGCCTACTTTTTTTCCGTTCAGATCGTTCAGGGTGGCTGCCGAAACATCAGATCCTTTCCTGCCAACCAGGATCAATTGATTTTGTAAATAAGGCTGTGAGAAAAGCAGGAAGGATTCTCTTTCAGGAGTTTTCCACAGGGCGGCACTGCCATCGAGCTTTCCGGCCTCAAGGTCATCAAGAACTTTTTCAAAATCCTGAATGACGATTTCAGGCTTGACAAATGACCGTTCCAGCGCGGATGATACAACATCCAGCGCAAAGGCCATTTCGGGCTTTTCATTGGTGAATGGCGGCCAGATATCCGAGCCAAGCTTAAGTGTTGTGATCTGGCCAAAAGCAGAAGAGGCGATCAAAAGGAATAAAACGGTGATTAGTTTCATTTTTCTAAAGTTTTGGGGGTTTACGGTGAAGCGTTGCCTGTTCATAGGCATAGGTCATTTGGATCAGAACGGGCTCACTGTACATTCTTCCCAGGAACTGGATTCCGGCGGGCAGACCGGCAGAGGTAAATCCCATGGGGACCGTGAAAGCCGGCTGTCCGGTATGTGGAGAAATGATCTGACTGTTATCTCCGCGATAGCCTTCCTGGAAATCATTGATCAGTGCAGCGGGGTTATTCCAGGATGGATACACGATCACATCCAGCTGGAGACTGTCCATTACGCCTTCAATGGCGTTTCTGAAAGCAATACGAAGGCTGTCAGAATAAGCATCACCGCAGGGCGCGTCAATTGCATCGCTGTACCTCCCAACGAAATCGAGGGAATTTTGAAGCCGCTGAAGGGCGAATTCACTATTCGTGCCGATCCTGATAATGTCTTCTATGGTTTGAACAGAATCTGATTTCACGTATGTGGCAAGAAATTCCTCGACATCCTGCTGGAAGACGGAGCACCACTGATTCTGGCGAAGGGCATTGAAATCCGGAATATTGAGAGGATCGATGATGGTCGCTCCCTGTCCGGCCAGGTCTGAAACAGCCTGATTGAACAGGGCACTGATTTCCGGATCAGGATCATTATCACTGAGGATGCGCAAGACACCAATGCGTTTGTTCTTTAGTCCATCTTTATCCAGGTAGCGCAGATAATCAGTTTGGGTTCTGCCTTCACTATATTTTGTAATGGGGTCGGCGGGGTCGTAGCCGGTCATTACCTGCATCACCCGTGTTGCATCTTCAACGGTACGGCACATGGGACCGACAACATCATTACGAAGATAGAGTGGTATGATCCCGGACCGGCTGGTCAGTCCAAGGGTTGTACGGAAACCAACAAGCGAGCAATGGGAGGAGGGGCCCCGGATGGAATTTCCTGTGTCCGTTCCGAGTCCGACAGTTCCCATATTCGCTGCAATGGCTGCTGCGGTTCCACCACTTGAGCCGGCTGGTACGTGGGCAGTGTCGTATGGATTATGGGTGGTTCCGAACGTCGTGCTTTCCGAATGCCTGGGGGAGAAGGCCCACTCCGCCATATTCGATTTTGCCAGAACGATGGCCCCGGCGTCCTTCAGTTTTTGTATTATCGGGGCATCTTCCGAGGGAGCGAAATTCTCCAGTGCACGGGATCCGCCGGTCGTTAAAATCCCGGCAGTGTTGATGTTGTCTTTAACGATTACAGGAATCCCGTGAAGGGGCCTGAGCTTTCCGGTCTGCCTGAATTCCTTGTCAAGATTTCGGGCTTCCTCCACGGCCGCAGGATTCAAAACGGTGATGGCATTAAGCCTGGGTTCGAGCATTTCGATCTGTTCCAGGTACGCGTTTACAAGGTCTTCGCTTGTATAGTTACCTGCCTGAAACGCACGGTGTATTTCAGCAATTGTAAGCTCTTCCAGCTGTATTTTTTCTTGTGGTTTTTCACAGGATGTCAGGGCGAAAAACAGGCAGAGACAGATGGTGACAGGAAGATAATGAAGAAGATCAGACCTGTTTGCTGTGATATGTGGCATGTGTCTTTTAATTAAAGTAATGAGTTAGTTAAAGTTAATTAATCATTTGATTAATAATAAAATATAATTTAAAACGAATGTAAATTTAGACTAATCTAAAAATTATAATTTACGGGTTTACCTGTTTCGCATCAATCCATCCGTCTATTTTTTGTTCGAGCAGCACCAGTGGCAAACTTCCTGTTCCGAGGACCTGGTCATGGAATGCGCGGATGTCAAATGCATCGCCCAGTTCCACCTCGGCGCGGTTGCGAAGCTCGATGATTTTGAGCTGGCCGATCTTATACGACAGTGCTTGTCCTGGTGCAACCATGTACCGTTCAATCTCTGCAGTGATGGACGTTTCACTTTCGGCTTCATGATCGAGCGAGTACTGAATTGCTTCCTCGCGGGTCCATCCTTTTGCGTGCATTCCCACATCAACGACCAGTCGGATCGCGCGGTGCATTTCTGCGCTGAGCATTCCAAAATATTGGTACGGATCTTCATACAGTCCGAGTTCCTTACCGAGTGATTCTGCATAGAGTGCCCAGCCTTCCACGTACACTCCAAGGCCTTCGGTGTGCATGAATTTTGGAAGGTCCTGATTCTCCTGCTGAAGGGACAGCTGGTAATGATGCCCCGGAATTGCTTCGTGAAGAAAGAGGCTTTCGTCGCCGACAATATTATAGGAAGTCGCATCGGGTACGGGTACATAGAATATGCCCGGCCGGCTGCCATCTATGCTCCCCGGGAAATATTCTGCAGAGGCAGATGCTTCACGGAAGGCTTCCGTGCGACGGATCTCAAAAGCAGATTTTGGCTTCTGATTAAACAAAATGTTCAGTTGAGGTTGCATTCGGTCATGGATCTGTCGGAAATTAGCCAGTACCTCTTCTGCTGAAGAAAAAGGCATGAGTTCGGGCTTTGATCTCAGGTGATCAAAAAACCCGGACAGGGTTCCCTGAAATCCCAGCTGTGTCTTTACCTTTTCCATTTCTGCGGAGATGCGTTCCACCTCTGATTTTCCAAGTTCAAAGATTTCATCCGGTGTCATATTCGTCGTGGTGTGGTATTTCACCAGGTACCGGTATGTTTCGCTGCCACCGGGAAGTGCTCCTATGCCCGCTGTTTCAACCGCTTGCGGCAAATATTCATCTCTCAGGAAATTCTTCAGATCGGTGTAGGCGGGGATTAATTTTTTTTCGATGAATTCGGCATATTTCGCGGGCAGTACCTCATGTTCAATAGGAGGAAGGTCATTTGAGAGGTTGGCTACGGGTTGGTAGAATGTATGTTCTTTGACCGGCGTATCAATAAAGGCATCCAGCTGCAGGATCATTTTTTCAACAATCACCCGGGGAAGAGTAAATTTTGCCGATATACCTTCTTTCATTTTCGCTTTGGCTGTATCCAGCCATTGTAAATAATCTTCCAGGCGGCTGAGCCAGTCGTAATAGTCTTCAGTGGTTTTAAATGGTTGGGCACCGGTTCCATTAGCCAGCTGTGAGACATAGAGGTGAAAGCTGAATATCTGATTGATGGGTGCTACGTCGATTGCAGGGAGTCCGAATAATGGGGTGGTAACCACGCCGTAGATATTTTCAAGCCCTTCCTTTTTTACATCACATTCCCACAGAAGAACATCCCGATACAGCTTCTGCGATTCTGACAATACATCTTCCGGGTAGGCGCGGGTCTTCTCTGCATAGGATGTATAGAAGTCAAGCAGGCGTTGCTGATAGCTATCTGATATAAATATTGGAATCGTATCATTATAGCGGTTGTCGCCTGCAGCCGTTGCTTCAAACGGATTAAAACGGATGCGTTCCTCATAAAAATCCTCAAAAATCTCCTCAATGGGTATTTCGGGACTTGTATTTTCTTTCTGTTCTGATGGCTGGGAACAGGCCGTGAGCATAACAAGTAGTAATATCCGGGAATATGTTCTCATGGTGGTTTTTATTTCTCATTTAATATAGCACATATTCCTTCAAAGGGAATGCATAACTCTAAAAAGCAATGAAGCCTGTCCGTGAGATTTTGTATGTACAAAATCTCACGGACAGGCTGTCTTGTCTTCAATAAAACCTAATTATCTACATTGCACCCCCAACAGTAAAGACCTGAAACATTCCCCTGGATGCGGGGTCCGGAATTTCAGCAACCCAGGCGTAGGTTCCGGGTTCCAGGTTTACGTGGATATAGCCTACTCCCCCTGCAGCCATATCGTTTACACCACCAACAAAAGTGGCGGGCGATGGTGTCTGTAATCCATCGGGCGTGGTCCAGTTCATCCACGCCGCAACCGCGGCCTGATCTGCATCTTCATCAAGTTTGACGATGTGTACATCATGGCCGACAAAATTTTCATAAACGGCCTGGTCGGTAAACGTTACCTTCACGATATTGAGCCCCTCCGCGGGAGATCCGTTTACGGTGATCCCTTCAGTAGAAGAAACGGAAACCTCCATTGTTGGTACTGGTTCTGCCAGTCCGCTATTTTCAGCGGTAACTGTTAGCCCAAGAACCATTCCCATTTGATCGGGATCGGGATTGTAACTATGAAAAATGCCGTCAGTTTTTACATAACACTCCAGCATATAATTTCCAGGTTCCAGGAAAACAGTGGTTTCAGCTGCGTACTGAGGAGCTACCAGTCCCGGTCCGCCAAGATATTCAATGCCGCCGAACCATGCCGGGAGTTCCATTCCGGCATCCGGTGCACTCAAAGGCTTTCCATTGTAGTTATCCATAAAATTCTGGAATACAGGTGCCACGAGCTGCTGCTGATCCGCCACGCTAATGGAGTCCGGAATTCTTTCTACAAGGGCAAAGTGCGTCATGGCCGACAAATTATTCAATCGAATGGTGGTCCAGCCCGAAGGTATGGTAGTCGGACCGTCGAATTTCATCCCGGTTACGGTATACTCAATATAGGTCGGCTCCGGAGCGAGTGCTTCCACAATGTCTTCATCCGAATCGTTTTCGGTCTTGTTGGTATTGCACCCATAAAAAAATCCTGCACAAATTAACAGGATCGGTATCAATGTGCTTGTTTTAATTGTTAGTGCATTGAATGTCATAGTGTTGATGTTGGTTAATCCATCATAATATACTTATGATTCAATGCATTTGCAATAGAAAATATTAGCCGGAGCGGGGACAAAAAACAATAAAGGCGAATCAATGATCCGCCTCTTATTGGTTACTTTTTCCTCAGGTAAATATTCCCATTATAATTCTTAAGCATAAATTCCGGTCCGCCCCCATTGATTTTCCCTCGTACCCATTCATCCATATAAATCTTATAAGTACCGGATTTTGTGTCTTTTTTCGTTTCAGGTTCTGATTTTTCAAGTGTGAAATCGAATCCGGACAAGATATCACCACGAGCGGTTTTCATTTTCATCGAACCTCGGAAATTGGCTGGAAGAGTGAGATCGATGTCCCCATTGTAAGTGGAAAATGCCATGGGTGTATCGGGTTTGATCTCATCGAACGTCACGCGAATTGCGCCATTGTATGTATCTGCGATCAAAGAACCGGAAATGTTTTCAGCAGTGATGCGTCCATTCTGGGAATCGGCAACAACTTCTCCCTTGATGTTTGATACAAACAAATCCCCGTCGTTATACGATTCTACATGCAGATCTACCCGGTAGGGAACCTCTATCTTCACATTTACACCTTTATTCCAGGAGTCTGATTCAATTTCGACTGTATTATCCTTTTCACTGATTTCAAGATTAAGTGACGCACTGGCAATCCGCTTCAGACCATCAGATGACGTTCCGTTCTCATTCATTTTGGAATCAGTGGGTTCATAATAGATCTTGACATCCTGGCGATCTGAACCAACAACTTCGATGGATCCGCGTCTGAGGTCGACAATCACCTTCTTTGGTTTTGCCGGGTCACTAAAGGGTACCACAAGTTCCCCTGAATCCTGGGAGAACCCTGAGTATCCGCCCGAGATAACAAGGATCGTAAGTATGATAATGAGCTTTTTCATGCTGAAATATTTTAGTGTTTAAAATTGACCTGTTTAATTTTCACGGATATAGGCGTTTCCATTGAATGTTTCAATGTCGAGCAGCCCGCCTCCCTCACGTATTGTGATCATCGTATTTAATTCTGCCCTGAATGATGTTCCTTTTCCCTTTTCTTCCTTTTTTGTGATCATCGGTTCTTGCCGAACATCAGGTACGTTGGTATAAATGTCTCCGTTAAAGCTCTTGAAAGTAGCCCGTGTGCTGAAACCTTTGGGCAGGTTCATGTTGATATCTCCGTTCAGGGTGTAGTATGAGCCCGACTGTGGTGTTTTTAAAAAAGCGATATCCACATCTCCATTGATCGTTCGCGCCTTAATCACGTTCGCGGCATCATCCACACGGATTGAACCATTCACATTGTGAAGGCTCATCATTCCGGATACTCCGCTCACTGAAATGTCGCCATTGTTGACCGTTGACAGATGAAGATCCTGGTTCGCAGGAACACGCAGTTCCATATCTAATTTGAACCGGAATTTATCGTTGCAATCTTCAGTGTACCAGGACCGTTTATTTATCGCTGCGGTGGTGTTTTTCCATTTTTCAGAACCGCAAATTCCATCGATGTATACCAAGACAGTATCATTCACAGATTTAGTTTGTAACACCACGGTAGATTTTGCTCTCTCAAGTATTTCGGTGTCGGGTGCGTTGAGTTCCCGCTGGTATGAAACCATAATATCTGACCGGTTCTCTGCGATCACCGTGATGGATCCGTTTATGTTGGGCAGGTAAAGTACTTTTTCTGTAGGTATGTTCAGCTGCTTGTCATCGGTGAATTGCGCATGCGCACTCGTGGCAAGCAGCATCAACAGGAGGGGTAGAATGTTTTTCATGAGTTTTTAGATTAGTATGTCGATGTTGCTTTTCAATTGTGACCTGACATCGTCCGGTGTGTTGTTATTCCGTAATATTTGGTTGAATTCCTCAACTGCGCCTTTTTCCTGCAGAGCCACCATCAATTCAGAAAGTGCCAGTAAGACCAGGGGTGATTCCTGTTTCGAGATCGAATTTATCAACCCTTTTCGCACAGCCGGTTGGTTTACATAAGGTATCAGTGCCTCAATAGCAGCCAGCCGTACATTAACATTCTCATCATTCCCCAGTGTTTGAAGGAGCGCTTCTGTCACTTTATCACTCACCGTGGGCATATCCTGTGTGAGGTTCACCGCTTTAAGCCGGTCGTTGATAGACTCCTTTTCCAGCATGGTCAGAAGCATGACTTCCTTCACATTGTTAATCTCTGCGGTAAGGGTTTTAATTTCATCTACATTATTACGCGTATTGACGTATTCTCCAGCGATGAAACCTACCGCGATCAGCACTATCCCAAAAGCCCATCGTGCGATCGGATTGAATTGAAGGGCTTGATTTATTCTTACTAAAACTGATGGCCGGCGTTCCTTTTTCAATTCTTTTGCAAGGCTTGAATAAAACCTGGAAGTCATTGTTTCTGAAGGTTCCGGAACATTTGAAAACATCTCTCCAAATTTTTTAAGGGATGCCAATTCCGCAATTTCAACCTCGCCAGCATGGATCATTTCTTCGAGGAGCCTGAGTTCCTGCTCACTGGCAGTTCCCTCGTCAAATTTCTTAATTAGTTCATCTCTCATCATCTACACTTTAGATTGTATTGCATCATATTCAGACCGGAGGGCCTTAAGTGCCCTGAAAACCTTTGTTTTAACCGTATTTTCCGAACAGTTGATGATCTCGCCAATTTCCTTGTACCGAATCCCTTCAATTTTACTGAGCGTTAGAATCTCCCGTTTTTCATGGTCGAGGCGATTCATGGCCTGCCGAAGGATGATCAATTCCTCTTCCCTCGTAATATCCTCTTCACTGCTGGGAGCTAAATCTGAAATTTTTGTCAGTGAATGTTCCAGGCTATCTTCAATGACATTCTTCCTTCTGCGGAAGTGGTCGTTGCCCACATTTCGTGCAATCCGAAACAGCCATAATTTAAATTCCCCGTTTGCCTCATATGAATTACGGTACTTCAGTATTCGCATAAAACAAACCTGAACCAGGTCCTCGCATTCATCCATATCCCGGAACATATTGTAATAGAAACCAAAGACAGGCTTTTTGTACCGTTCGAATAAAAGCCCGAGCTTATCGAGTTCACCGGCTTTTACTTGCTGCATTAATGCATTGTCCGAGAAATCTGTCAAGATAATAGCGTTAAATATTTAATTGCCTAACTGTAGTACCGGCAGGTATCAGGAAGGTTACAAAAAATAACCAATAAATTTTTAACTGCTTTTATTAAACAGTCTGATTGAAAGTGATTTTCAATATATTACGTATTCAACCACAAACCGTATATCATGACAAAACGAATTACACCTCTTGTTGCACTTCTGTTGATTGCCTTTGCCAGTCTGGCTCAAACAGGCGCAAGCCTGGAACTCACCGATATATACAACATGGAGCTGGTATCCGACCCCCAGATTTCACCTGATGGCAGTAAGATCGTCTATGTGCGCAGTTTCAAGGATATTATGACCGATAAAAACCTGTCCAATCTATGGATCATTAATTCGGATGGAACCGGAAACCGGCCTCTCACGACCGGAAACCATAATGATGTTGCACCTAAGTGGTCTCATGACGGAACCAGGATCGTATTTAAGTCAAATATGCAGGACGACAGGATGAAGCTCTTTATGATGTGGATGGACACCGAAAAGACCGTGGCGCTGACCAATACGCCAACGGCACCGGGTGCTGTTTCCTGGTCAAGAAATGATCAGTACCTGGCCTTTAATATGTTTGTTCCGAAATCGGATCCTTCGCCAATTGCACTTCCTGCCAAGCCTGAGGGGGCTGTCTGGAATTCACCGCCCGTCTATATTGATGAGTTGAATTACCGCGCCGACGGTCAGGGCTATCTCAAGGATGGCTTTATGCAACTTTTTGTACTGTCTACTGATGGAGGTACGCCGCGTCAGCTAACACATTCAGAACATGATCATGGAGCGCCGGAATGGTCTGCGGACGGACAACATCTTTATTTTTCAGCGAATTTGGGTGAAAATCATGAATTTGAACCGCTTAATAGTGAAATACACAGGCTTCGGATATCGGATGGGTCTATCGAGACGCTTACCGATCGTTTCGGTCCGGATGCCTCGCCGGTTCTCTCGCCCGATGGAAAGAAAATTGCCTATACAGGTTTTGATGATACATTCCAGGGATATACTGTTACTAAGTTGTATGTTATGAATACCGACGGAAGTGGTAAACAATTACTGGCGGCAGACCTCGACAGGGACATTGATAATGTACAATGGGAAGCCAACGGATCAGGGATTTACTTCCAGTATACTGACAACGGGAATGATAAGATCGGGCATGTTGCCCTTACTGGCAAAGTTCGGACGGTATTGGAGGGAATGGGTGGTTTATCACTGGGAAGACCCTATAATGCTTCGTCGTTTTCTGTATCAACCAATAACCGCTTTGCCTTTACGCTGGGCGGACCCGACCATCCTGCTGATCTGGCCATCTGGAATAAAGGAGAGGTACAACGTCTGACCCATGTGAATGACGATCTGTTTTCGTTTCGCAAAATTGGTCAGACTAAAGAAATCCGCTGGAAGTCATCTTATGACCAGCGGGAGATACAGGGATGGGTAGTAACACCGCCAGATTTTGATCCTTCGAAAAAGTATCCGTTGATTCTGGAAATTCATGGTGGTCCGTTTGCCAGCTATGGATCGGTATTCTCAGCGGAAATACAATTATATGCCGCGGCCGGATATGTAGTGCTCTATACCAACCCGCGTGGAAGTACCGGATATGGTCAGGAATTTGGCAACCTGATTCATCATGACTATCCAAATCATGATTATGATGATCTGATGTCGGGTGTTGATGCAGTGATCAGCCAGGGTTATGTCGACAGTGATCAGCTGTTTGTTACCGGCGGAAGCGGTGGAGGTGTCCTGTCTGCCTGGATTGTGGGTAGAACAGACCGTTTCCGGGCAGCTGTAGTCGCAAAGCCGGTGATTAACTGGTACAGCTTCGTGCTTTATGCTGATGGACCAGGGTTTTTCTATCAATACTGGTTTGATAAGAAGCCCTGGGAAGACCCTGAATCCTATCTTAAAAGATCACCTCTTTCCTACGTTGGCAATGTGAAGACTCCCACGATGTTGCTAACCGGAGAACAGGACTTTCGTACTCCCATTCCTGAGTCGGAGCAGTTCTATGCCGCATTGAAAATTCAGAAGGTAGAAACTGCGCTGGTTCGGATACCTAATGCCTCGCATGGTATCGCCAACCGGCCAAGTAATCTTGTGGCAAAAGTTGCCGCAGTATTGTACTGGTTCGATAAATATCGAAATTCAGAAAAGTAAGTCAATAAAAAGGCCGTCAACACCAGACGGCCTTTTTATTGATTACAGAATTATCCACCATAGCGAATGCGATGGTGGAGCGGGCGGTCGAATTGCCGAGGTTATTATTAGGTTAGTCTTGTATTAAAACTCCGTTTTCCCGGAACACATTGGTAATGAAGAGTACCTGATAGGGCAGGGCATTTCCCCAGTATTCCCAGGTATGACCACCCGGGCGTTCGGTATAATCATGGGCTGTGCCGTTATCCAGGAGTTTCTGGTGCAGCATGCGATTAGTCTCAATTAAAAAATCGTCTACTCCACAATCAAAGATCAGTCTTACATTGTTGGTCTTCATATTTTCTGTAAGTCCAACTGCTGAATAATCAGGATAGGATATAATACCTTCAGCAGGGGCACCGAGTAATTCAGCGAAGGTCTTTTTGCGCATATCTGCAAATTCCTTTGGCACCTTCCAGGTTTCTGTATTGAGATTCATCACTCCGCTCATACTGCCGGCCACGCAGAAAACATCCGGATGCCTGGCTGAGATGAAAAAGGCACCATGGCCACCCATTGATAAGCCCGCGATGGCGCGACCTTTCCGTTCCCCAACCGTCCTGAAAGTGGCATCTATTTCCGCTACGACATCCACGGCGATGAAGGATTCGTACTGGCTTTTTTCATTAAGCGGACTGTCGAAATAGTATCCCAGCGAAGATCCTTCGGGCGTAACAATAATGATCTGGTACCTATCTGACAGATCGTGCAGAAGGTTTCGGTCCGGGGTTTTTGTAAGCCAGTCCCGGAAACTACCAGACCCGCCATGCAACAAGTACAGGACAGGGTATTCCCTGTTTGAATCGGCATAGGAGTCAGGCAGCACTACCGCAGTCGGAAGTGATTCCTTCAAAGCATTGTTTTTCACAAAAATAGTATCAACCGATGCGCCTGAAGCACAGATATGTAAGACGACGAGGGCCGACAACAAAATAAATCTGAAGTATTTAGTATTCGTAGAAAGTGTCGTTTCCATAGAAGCGTTTTTTGCAAAATATAAAATTGCGCGAAAAACAATGTATTTCCCGGTATTCAGGTTGTAAAATCAATCAATGTTAATTGCTTGTCCCGCTAGTTTTTGTCCCGATACCAGCTTAGTATCATTTCGGTAATAAACAGGGGAAATACCCAGCATGCCCATCCTACGGTCGGTCCGCGAAAGACAAATTCAGGTGATAGTTCATAAAGAAAGGGAAGATCGACCATCCATCTGAACAGTACGAAGCCAAAGGTGACGACATAACTTCGGATCATCCATTCTTTGTGCATATTGATGCGTCTTTTTCGGATCGCGATATAGGCCATAGATGCCGTCGCTAGCCAGGCAAATGACAGCGATCCAAGTGCTACACTCCAGGTCCAGTGGATTGCCACAGCTGTGGTGAAAATAAGTCCAATGGAAGATAGTGATGCTAAAAGAATACCCCCGAGATAGAACCGGCCCAGCATGCGGTGAACTTTGAGGTATTTGTTGCGAAAGGCAGGCCAGAACTGAAAAGGTCCAATGGCGATGGCCAGTAAACCCCCGGTAATATGGCCGGTTAACCACCATTTCATACCCCAGAACCGGCCAAAAACGTCCTCGGAAAAACCGAAGTAGGGAAGGGCGTCACGAATGACAAAACGGGCTGCAAATACAATCAGAAAGATCCAGAAAGCGACTTTCAGGATTAATTGTCTTTGAACGGCTGGCGTTGATTCAATAGTATTCATGTTTATCAGGTTGGTTGATTAGGTTCTCTTTTACTCGCCCAATCATTCCTTCCTAAACGATCATCATCTCCTGCCATTCCTACATCAGCATCAATTGAGCGTAATGAAAATAGTGATTATTATTCAAACAATCCAGCATTATCGCAATGCCGGATTGCTTATCCGCAATTCTTTGTCCACCTGCATCCCTGTTGAATCGATTATTGCGAGAATTTCATCGATATCCCTCTTCGTCGTTCTGAAATTGACGATACAACCGCGCAAACAATATTTGCCTCCGATGACTGCGTTTGAAAGGAAGGCTTTGCCGCCTAACTGGAGCTGATTTAACAGTACTTTGTTCACTTCATTAATGTATGATTCGGTAGCGTTTCCAGGAGGAATATAGCGGAATGTAGTAATACTCAGGTTATGACTCATTGCCTGAAGACGCGGATGTTTGCTCGCCAATTCATACATATAAGCCGCCAGCAGAATATCTTCACGGATTAGTTGTTCAAATCCACTGCGCCCTACCTGTCGCAAGGCGAGCCAGACCTTAAGTGCCCTGAAGCCCCGGGAATTCTGCAATCCAAACTCGTAAAAATTATGGGCTGGTTCATCTCCTGTTTGAGTGAAATTATAGTATTCGGGATGTGAACTGAAGGTGTTCAGCAGATGCTTCGGGTTCCTGACGAGCGTACACCCGGCCTCAAGCGGAGCATAGAGCCATTTATGCGGGTCTATCGCAATACTGTCGGCTTCTGTGAGGCCGTTGAAGATCTCTTTGTATTCCGGTACAATGGCGGCAGGTACGCCGTAAGCGCCGTCTACATGAAACCATAATTCATATTGCCTGCATACTTTTGCCAGGCCTGCCAGATCGTCGACCACACCGGTACTCACATCACCGGCTGTGCCAATAACCATAAAGGGTTCCAGGCCCTGTTCCAGGTCCTTTATAATTGCAGATTCCAGTAACGCAAGGTTGATCTGGTTTTGATCGTTTGTTTCGATCCATCGCAGCGCTTTAGTTCCATGCCCAAATAAAATCATGGCCTTATCGATCCATGTATGTGTGGCTTTCGAACAGTATACCGTCATGCGAGCGCAGGAAGCCATTCCATCTTCCTTCAAGTTTCCACGTGCCATGGTCTGACGCGCAGCAAGAAATGCAGTGAAATTGGCCATGTTACCTCCGCTGACCAGGATGCCGCCATAATTATTTTTTACACCGATGAAATCACAAAGCCAGCGGATGGTTTGCTTTTCAATCTCCGTTGCAACCGGACTGAGGATGTTGGCCCCAACATTCGGATTGATGGAGGATGCCAGAAGTTCGCCGAGAATCCCAATCGGCGCTGGCGAAGAGGTTATGTAACCCATGAACTTTGGATGCCCGTTGAAAAGCGAATGATCCATCAGCAATGATCCGGCCTCGCTGAGAAGTTCTGCCGGGCTGGATCCGTTCTCGGGAAAAGTGTCATCCGGCATCAGATCATTGATCCGGGCGGGTGTTTCACCGGTTGTTACCGGCATATCAGGAAGCCGGCTCAGAAGTGCGGCGATCTCATTGACGAGTTTATGGCCGAGGGCAATAAACTCTTCTTTCGATATTTTGATGTCGGATGTTCTTTCCTGATCCATAGCTGATGAGTTATTTCAATTCTTCAATTAATACTTCTATCGGTTGATGATGCGTACACATCTTTTATTTCCCGCCCGGTCGGTGGCGCAGAGATATCCCGACTTGAATTCATCGTTGGGTAATTCCATATACCACAAATATTCACCATACCATGTCAGATGGGTCATCACACCTTTGTCTGCGTTGTCTTCCTGGTAATTGACCGTCGACCAATCCCCGGGCATACTCGGACTTTTATTATCATGTATGCGTAAGTCGATCCGCACTGTATTGGATACGCTGTCACGTTTTAGGCGATAGCGTCCCACGCGCGGAATGGCGGTGTCTGCACCCAGCGAATCCGCCATAAAAATACGTTCATCCAGATCAGAGTCACCCTCGCCCTGTCCCATGATGATGTCGGGTTTGTTATCATTATTCAGATCAGCAAGAATCAATGAAAGAGTATGAGGGGTCGGCTCACCCTTCATCACCGGTTGCTCCAGCGTAAAATGTCCTTCTCCGTCGTTGACCAGCAAACGATCTTCCCCGGTGAGTGAGCTCAGAAGAAAATCCGGATCACCATCTGAATCAAAATCAAGGAAAACGATGTTATTATCATCTTCACCAATGTTTTCTGACGGTGGCCAATGTGTTTGGGTGGCATCGATAAAATATTTGCCGCTGTCGTTGAGGAAAAGATGTTCCCGTCGTGAATAGGATCTCGGGCCTACAATATCACCGTCATTCACGGTAACAAGGTCCATAAAACCGTCGCCATCCACATCCATCACTTCAAATTCATAATTGTTGGTATATGCCGGAATGCCTCTGCGATTTGTAAAATTACCTGTTCCATCATTTTCGAATAACCGGCTTGTTGCGCATCTTTTACAGGAAATGACCACATCAAGGTCAAAATCATTATCGAAATCAATAAACTCGAGATCCCAGGAAAACCGGATCAGCAGATCAGGCATACGGGTCTCAGTAACATCCGTGAACTTGCCTTCTCCGTCATTAAGCCAGAGCATGGTTCTGCCACCTTCATTTTCCATATTATTACCGGCGCCCCAATCAGCCAAAACCACATCCAGGTCACCATCTTTGTCGACGTCTCCAAATTCTATATCACCGATACTCGCAGGCTTTTGCGGTAGATGTGTTGACGTCACATTCATGAAGTCACCATCGCCTGTACCCAACAGGAGCTGGCTTTGTGACTGAAAAGTTGTACCGATAAAGATGTCGGTATTTCCGTCGCCGTTAAGGTCCATGGCCTTCGCCACACGGGCATGGTATTTTTCTTCACCAAATACTTCCTGTGTTATTTCTTTAAATGGCTTTTCGGATCCCTGATTCAGAAAAATGCGGCAATATTCCGGTTCTCCGGGTTCTGAATAATTCCCGCCGTTCGCAAATATTATGTCAATATTTCCATCTCCGTTTAAATCTGCCGCTTCTGCGCGGTTGGTCCATTCTGATGTTTCCGGAAGATAAGCGGAGGTTTGATCCGACCACAAGTTTAACATCCTTTTGGAAATGGTGTTGGTTTCTGGTGTTGAACACGCTGTAAGAATAATCAGTGATAAAGTAGTTAAGTATTTCATTTTTTTGAAGTCAGTCCAAAAGCCATTACAGGGGATCCGGGATAGGCCAATGCATTATCGGTATGACCCAGTACGATGCCATCAGAAAGGGCGGTAATCAGTTCTACTTGTTTTCCGAAAGCATTACAAACCTTTGCCAGTTTGGCACCCTTGCTTACAAGGTCCCCGGGTTTTTTAAGAAAGCGCACAATTCCACTTGATGAGCTCAGCGGAAGGGCTGAATACTGCAGCGGATGATCTGGTAAATGTTCAAGTGAGGGGTAGCGGTAGGGTGCTTCTGTGTTTTCCACCATTTTAAGATGTTCCAGTATGTTCCATATGGACCGGATTCCTATTTCAATATTTTTTTCGTTGATGATAAATGACTCTCCGAGTTCCAGGACAAATGCGGGTACATTATTGCGAATCAGGTTGTAGGTGAGTGTTGAATGTATCCGGTCTGTCTCTTCAATTTGAATCATTCCGGAAGCACCTGCAATTTCCAGGATCTTTTGATCGACCCTTTCGTTATCACTGCGATCAAGAACCGCGTAAGGAATTGATTTATTCCAGTCGTTATGAAGATCAATTACAAGATCGGGTTTGGTCTGCAGAATGAGACTCAGAATTTTTGATGCAATGCGTTCCGCCAGGGTACCATTCTCATTTCCAGGGAATGAACGGTTCAAATCCTCCTTGCTCAATACGATGTTTCTGGAAATAGCCTCGAAACCAAAAGGATTCATCAGGGGAAATGCATGAACCTTGCCTTTCAGTAAGCTTTTTTTCAGACGTTTAAATACCTCATGAATGATCACTGTTCCCCCGATTTCATCACCATGCATACAGCCGGTAAGCCATACAACAGGACCTTTCTTATCTGATTCAAGCGTCATGGCCGGCATACGGCGTTTCGACAAATCTGAACCCGTGAGTATTTTTATAAATGTGTAATGCTGGTGGATATTTGTCATAGAAATAATATGTAATCCAATTACGTTAAAAGCCCCGATGAAAACAATATCCACAGGGCGATGCCTTTCTATGCGGTCGGTAAACCATTCATAAAATCATTTTAGGAATCTTTAAAATGGATATTTAACTTCAGAACTGCAGAAAAAGGCATATCATGAAAAAAGAAAATCTTACCCGAAGAAAATTCATTGAGACAGCTGCTGCTTCCGCGGCAACCATCAGCATTGTGCCATCCCATGTTTTGGGGGGATCCGGCAAAATTGCACCATCCGATAAAATCACTGTTGCCAATATTGGGTGCGGTACACAGGGTCTGAGGGAAATGGGTGGCATGCTCCAGGATGAAAGGATACAGCTTGTTGCGGTATGTGATCCAAACAAATACACTACAAACTACATTGACTGGTCACCCTACGGTATTCGCGATGATATCAGGCGGGTATTGGGTGATAATTCCTGGTGGGAAGGCGTACAGGGGATTCCGGGTGGTCGTGATGTGGCTGAGGAATATGTAAATGCCTACTACGCAAAAAAGGCCGGAAAAAAAGGATCGAAAGCATGTGGTTCCTACGAGGATTTCCGTGAGTTATTTGCACGGGAGAAGGATATTGATGTGGTGAAAATAATGACGCCGGATCATCTGCATGCAACGATTGCCATCGCGGCTATGGACAGGGGGATTCATGTGGTTACACATAAACCCATTGCAAACCGGATGGAAGAGGGGCGCCTGACTATAGAAAAGGCTCGGGAAACGGGTGTAATTACACATTTATTGGCATGGAGTAACCGCCCGGAATATGAAAAAATAAAGGGCTGGATCAATGCCGGTGAGATTGGTACCCTCAGAGAAATTCACAACTGGTCGTACCGACCCGTTTGGGAACAATGGACCAAACGTCCTTCGGGGACTCCTCCGGTCCCGGCTGGATTCAACTGGGATCTTTGGCTTGGTCCGGTTCCGGATATGCCCTATCATCCGAATTATACACATAATGTCTTCCGGGGATGGTATGATTTCGGTGGAGGCAGTATCGCTGATATGGGACACTACAGCTTATTTCCATTGTTCGAAACGCTAGGTATAGACCGGTCCCCCGTCAGTGCCCGTGCATTTGGTACTACTACGCGCGAGGCGAAGGACAATGTTTATCACTGGGTTGAAAATGATGTGGCATTTCCCCATAGCTGTATGATAAAGTTGAAATTCCCGGAACAGAAGTCCCTTCCGTCATTTGATCTGATATGGTATGATGGAGGAATGAAGCCATTTGCTACAGAAGAACTGGAGGCAGACGGGAAGGATATTCCCAGCGAAGGACTGATGTTCGTAGGAGACAAAGGTAAAATCCTGGGTGGATTTCGTGGTGAAGACCCGCGTTTAATCCCCGATTCAAGGATGGCGGGTCATGAATCTGTAGATTCTTCGAATGTGGAAAGAGATACGGAAATCTGGATAGATCGTGTTCGCGAAAAGAAACAAACGCCCGGAAGTTTCCTCCGTGCACAGACCATTACAGATACCATCAATTTGGCTGCAATTGCCTTGCGCTCAAATCAGCGCATCGACTTCGATCCGGTGGCTATGAAAATTACCAATGATGCGAAAGCCAATGCATTGCTGAAGCGGGAATACAGAAAGGGCTGGGAACTGTCCTGATTATTTAGGCAAATCCAGCGCCGGGTTCCCGTCGAAGAAGTCAAATGGCCGGATCTCAAATGAGTGCCAGAGAACTGGCATTAGGGGCCAGTCTTTTGCACGAACCATGTGATGCATCCGTGCATTGGTCTTTATAAGTTGTTGGTTGGGTAGACAGGTAAGGTAGTCATTTTTAACCAGATCTGTGATCCCTGATTTCGTAAATTATAGTGAGGTTAAATCAGGAGATCTATCGGTCAAAAGCCCACTTGAGGAATTCAGGGAAAACTTCAGACCACGTATGGAAGTTATGTTCTCCGCCCTCAACCTCAACGTACGTCATGGATGCATCCGTGTACCCTGCGTTTTTAAGGCTTTTCATAATGTCCAGCGTGTCGTCGATGGAATCGATGATTCCATTGTTATTGCGGTCGGATTTTTCATCATTGGTGCCTGCCTGAAACCAGAATTCCAGTTCCGGTTTATGGGAGCCAGAATCGATTCGCGCATGCATGATCCGGTCACTGTCCTTATAATGATCCTCCAGGCCTTTTTTTCTCCACCAGAAGGAACCTGAAAATACGCCGACGCGCGTAAAGTATTCCGGATGATGCCAGGCAATATCCATGGCACTTAAGCCGCCCAGTGAAAATCCTGCAATGGCTGTTTTACTACAATCCATGGCGAAGCCATATTCTTTACGGATGAAAGGCATGAGTTCCTCGAGGACGAATGAAGTATACTGTCCTGCTTTCCAGCCTCGTCCCATGTAATCCGGTGTTCCGGAGGTGCCATACTCATTGATACGGTCGCCTGCATGAATACCGATCACTGCGATGTCTGCTTTATCTTTATTCCTGTATCTTGAAGTAAGTGTTTTTTGCAGACGGAGCTGCCGTGCATCCTGTCCGTCATTTAAAAAGAGGGTAGGGGTCTCCTTCTGATTTTTGTGACCATTCGCTGCAGGATAAAAGATGTCAACATTAACATTTCGCTTTAAAAAACGAGAATGCATACCGAGATGACAATGCATCAGGAACGAGTTGACGTGTTCCTCCGAGCGGTGTCTGATAATGGTTTTTTGAACCCGTTTTTCTTTATGATCCGACATGATAGAAGCAAATCTATCATTTCTTCGAGATTCATAGAAAAAAAGTATTCTCAATATGTCTATTTCAAACGAATGCAGTAACTTATAGGAACAGCAGTACCAAATAATGTTTTGATCTGATCAGGATTAATACGAACTTTGCAGCCGATTTGAAAGGATCGTCATTATTTAACCAAATATCATTTTGAAAGAGGAATATATCAGGTGGTATTCTCATGCAATGGGCAGGGAAATAGAGATGCTGGTTTACGGACATGCGGGATACCCGGTAATTATTTTCCCTACAACCATGGGAAGATATTACGAAAGCAAAGATTTTGATTTGATTGAGTCTGCCCGCTGGTTTTTGGAGCAGGGACTTATCCAGTTATACTGTCCTGACAGTATCGATAAGATGAGCTGGTACAACAAGTCTATACATCCGGCCGACAGGGTTCGGAATCACGAATTATATGACAGGTTCATCATGAACGAACTTGTACATCACATCCGGTTGGAAAAGAAAATACCCAAAGTTGCGGTTGCCGGGGCGAGTTTTGGTGGCTACCATGCGGCGAATTTCGCTTTCAGGCATCCGGAAAGTGTGAGTCATATGTTCAGTATGAGCGGAGCATTTGACGTTAAATCATTTATGGACGGGCATTATGATGATACCGTTTATTTCCATAATCCGGTTGATTACCTGCCTGGCAGCAGCCATCCGGAACTGTGGAATATGAATATTGTTCTGGGAGTAGGTGAGTGGGATATTTGCCTGGATGCAAATGAGCGGTTATCCGGAATACTGAACAGCAAGGGTATACATCACTGGTATGACCTTCGTCGCTGGGCAAAACATGACTGGCCGATATGGCGGGACATGTTTCCACATTATTTGTCTTTAATTAAATAACATAAAATCATGAAAAAAATTGGGATTCTGTTCGGACAGGAAAATACCTTCCCCTGGGCATTTATTGAGCGTGTAAATGAAAAAAAGATAAGTGGTATACAGGCGGAAGCGGTATCCATTGATGTCGTACAACAAGCGGATCCGTCGGAATATGCTGTAATCATCGACCGAATATCGCAGGATGTACCCTTTTACCGTGCCTTTTTGAAAAATGCGGCGATCAGTGGTACTGCGGTTATCAACAACCCGTTCTGGTGGAGTGCGGATGAGAAGTTTTTCAACAATGCGCTGGCTGAAAAGATTGGTGTACCCGTTCCGAAAACGGTCCTTTTGCCCTCGCATCATCGTCCGGATGATACCAATGAGAATTCATTCAGGAACCTGAAATTCCCTACTGATTGGGAACGTATATTTAATTATATCGGGTTTCCGGCCTATATGAAGCCATTTTCAGGAGGCGGCTGGAAAAGCGTATATAAATTAAATGACCAGGATGAGCTCTTCGCACGTCATCAGGAGACCGGTCAGCTGGTCATGATGTTGCAGGAAGAGATTCAGTTTACTGAATATTTCCGTTGCTACGCACTGGGTGGCAATAAAATCCACATCATGCAGTATGAGCCCCGTAACCCTCACCATCTCAGGTACGTTCGTGATGCACAACCTGTTGAAAAAGCCTTACTCAAGAAGATTGAGGATTATTGCATTAAGTTGAATCAGGCGTTGGGTTACGATTTCAATACAGTTGAATTTGCTGTCAGGGATGGTATCCCCTATGCGATCGATTTTTGCAATCCGGCACCCGATGCGGATATTCATTCCGTGGGCGAGGATAATTTTGAATGGATTGTAGAGAATGCGGCGAACATGGCGATTGAGAGGGCTAAGGCACACAAGGAAGGTCAGATGAACCTGACGTGGGGAACCTTTATCAAAGATGCGACTGCTCCTTCGGTAAAATCACCGGCCAGGAAGGCGGCAGCTAAAAAAACAGCAGCCAAGCCAGCCGCTAAGAAACCTGCAGCCAAATCTGCTGCTCCGGTTAAAAAGGCGACAGCAAAAGCAAGCGCGGCTAAAGCTACTGCCCCGAAAAAATCTGCGGCAACTAAACCGGCGGCAGCAAAAAAAGGGACTTCAAAAGGCCGTTCTGCTAAATAAAGTCGTAACGGATGCTTAAATTGGTATCGGGAGATGGGTAATCTCCCGAGCTAACCAATCAGTTATGAAATTTACCTTAGGAATAGAAGAGGAGTATCAGGTTATCGATCCGGAGACCCGGGAACTTGCCTCACATGAACAAAAAATAGTTGAAGCAGCAGCAGAAACCCTTGGTGAGCAGGTTAAGGCCGAAATGCACCAGGCAGTTGTGGAAGTGGGTACCAATATATGTACCGACATCCACGATGCACGCGAGCAGATTACCGGACTGCGAAGAGATGTCGACAGTATAGCCCGGTCACTTGGGTTCAGGATTGGTGCAGCAGGGACCCATCCCTTTTCTGCCTGGCAAAAGCAGTTGCTCACGCCACATCCCCGTTACAATGAGATAATCCATGAATTGCAGGATACGGCGCGTTCCAACCTCATTTTTGGTTTGCATGTGCATGTTGGTATTGATGACCGGAATATGGCTCTGCATATAGCCAATTCCATGCGTTATTTCCTGCCCCATGTTTACGCACTTTCTACCAATTCTCCCTTTTGGGAAGGCAGGAATACGGGCTTCAAGGCATTTCGATCGAAAGTATTTGATAAATTTCCCAGAACAGGTATTCCGGACCATTTTGAAAGTGTGGCCGAATACGACAGTTATGTGAATTTGCTCATCAAGACAAGGAGTATCGACAATGCGAAGAAGATCTGGTGGGACCTTCGGGTTCATCCTTTCTATCCGACCATGGAAATCAGGATTTGCGATATTCCTCTCACCGCAGATGAGACCGTGGCTATTACAGCGATTATTCAGGCTCTCGTTGCCAAGCTTTACAAGCTGCGCACGCAAAACCTGAACTTTATGAGCTATAAACGAATTGTCCTCAATGAAAATAAATGGAGGGCATCCCGTTACGGACTTGACGGAAAGCTCATTGATTTTGGCAAGGAGGAGGAAGTGGATACCCGGGCGTTGATCCATGAAATACTGGATTTTGTTGATGATGTGGCCGATGACCTTGGTTCGAGGGATGAACTGCAGAAGGTGGTTCAGATCCTGGAAAATGGTACCGGTGCTGATCGTCAATTAAAAGTGTATGAAGAAACCGGAAGCCTCGAAAAAGTTGTTGACTTTATTATAGAGGAAACAATGAGAGGCATTAATAAGTAATAATAATGAATACCATAAAACTGGCAATTCTCGATATGAATAACGGCCATCCTAATCAGGGAATGCGCTGTCTTCGTGATATTGCCAATGAATATACTGATCAGTTGCAATGGGATGAGTTCAATGTGCGTGTGGATAATGTTGTTCCATCACTTGATTATGACATCTTCATTTGCAGCGGGGGGCCGGGGAATCCACTTGAAGGGAATGGTGACTGGGATGTGAAGTTCTATGACCTGTTGGATCGCGCCTGGGACCATAACAAGACCAGCGCTTCCAGGAAAAAGTATTTCTTCTTTATTTGCCATTCGTTTCAGATGGCATGTAATCATTTTGAGCTGGGTGATATTGTACGCCGTAAATCCACCTCATTCGGTGTTTATCCTGTTCATAAAACGGCTGCCGGTAAAAAAGATCCGATCCTGGCCGGACTTCCCGATCCCTACTATGCTGTTGATTCGAGGGACTGGCAGCTGATTCAGCCAAATCTGAAGGTTTTTAAGGAACATGGCGCGACGATACTGAGTCTTGAAAAAATACGCACTCATGTGGAGCTCGAACGCGCTATTATGGCTGTGCGTTTTTCTGAAGAGTTCGTTGGTACTCAGTTTCATCCTGAAGCGGACCCCATAGGTATGAGGGAACATTTTAAAAAGGAGGAAAACAGAAAAACTGTTATCAGGAACTTCAGCAAACGGAAGTATACCAATATGATGACCCATCTTGAGGATCCTGATAAAATCGCGTTGACGCATCGATTCATTATTCCACACTTCATCGAATCAGCATTGGAAAATCTTGTGCCAGTGGGGGCGGTCGCATCATGATACCATCAATCAGAGAAGAATTTAACCGCAACTTTACACAGGAGAAATACCAGGCATTCCTGGATTTTATTACTGAGCAATATGGTCACAAGCCACCCTTCAGAATTGCTGAAACACCGGTCTTCATCCCGGACATTCTTAAAAAACGATTGATTGAGGCTTGTGAGGATATCAACGCTGTCATTTGCAAGCCCGATTTTAAGGAAATTACCCGGGAGGCTATAAAGCATCCTATGCTTGAGGTGCCGGGAGAGGATTATCACACACGATTTCTCCAAATGGATTTTGGGATATGCCTGGATGAAAATGGAGAACCGTTCCCTCAGCTCATTGAGGTTCAGGGTTTCCCTTCATTATATTTTTTTCAGGACCTTCTTTCATCTGCATACAAGAAGTTCTTTGAAATACCCCAGGGCTTAACAGTACACGTCAACAATATTGACAGAGAGACGTATGTAGAAATGCTGCGTGAAATCATTGTCGGCGACAGCAATCCCAGGAATGTTGTTTTATTGGAAATAGAGCCTGAAAAACAAAACACGTATATCGATTTTCTTGGTGCAGAAGCCTATCTCGGAATAAAGATCCTTTGCATTACCCGGCTTAAAAAAGATGGACGCCGATTGTACTATCTTGATGACGATGGGAATGAAGTTACGATCCATAAAATTTATAACAGGGTAATTTTTGATGAACTGGATCAGCGTACCGACCTTGAACTGGAATTTAGTTTTAAGGATGATGTGGATGTGGAATGGGTAGGGCACCCGAACTGGTTTTTCCGTATCAGCAAATACACCATGCCGCTTCTTAAGAGCAAATATGTTCCTGAATGTCATTATCTCGATAAACTCGAGAAATATCCGGAAGACCTGGAAAACTATGTTTTGAAACCCCTTTATTCTTTTGCGGGTGCCGGAGTTCGGTTGAATGTTACTGCGGCAGAACTGGATGCACTTGCCGATAAGCACAATTATATTTTACAGCGGAGGGTTAAGTATGAGCCGGTGATCAGAAGTATTAATGAACCGGTAAAATGCGAGATCAGAATGCTGATGCTTTGGAAGAAAGGCGAAACCCAGGCAACTATTGTGAATAACCTGATACGTCTCAGCAAGGGCGAAATGATTGGGGTGAAATATAATAAAGACAAGGACTGGGTAGGGGCTAGTGTAGGGTTTTTTAGCAGATAATTGGTGGTAGGGAGTAGGGAGTAGGTGGAATACAAGCTATTCACTACTCCCTATTCCTTGTCAATCTAATTTGTCGGTCGTTCCGGTGCAGGCGCGCTGGCATGAAATTCTCCGGCGATGCGATGTGTGTACGCGTCCAGTAATTCAAGAATACGTTCCCGTTTTTTCGATTGCACGATGAGACCGATATGCCAATCCTTTCGCATACGCCAGACAAGTTCATCATCAGTGAAAGAACTGGTATCCGGTTGTTCAAACCGGCTTAAGGAAACCACAATTCCAGCATTGAGTTTACGGTCTTTCGGCGCCTTATATTTTTTCTTCAGTGCCTTTGCTGTTTCCAGTCGTGCCCACTCGGCCCACAGGTTGATACCGGTCGCTGCCTCTACCATTTCTGCCAGATTTGCACCGCCAACCCTCGAGGAGGTTTCCAGGAAGTAATATTTTCCGTCTTCATGTGCCTTGATGAATTCGGTATGGGAAGCGCTGTATTGCATTCCAAAGGCCCTCATGACATCCGTATTCATTTGCTGCAGTGCCTTGTCATCATCCGACCCCATTTCAATGGTATGGGATCGAAATATTCCACCGCCATGCGCAACATCGAAGGGGGTGTCAAGGTACTGACTAACACGACAGAATTGCACTTTTCCATCGAAGGTGAGGGCATCGGCATGGTATACATCGCCCGGTGTAAATCGCTCAACAAGATACCGGTGCCGTTTATCGCCAAGCTCATTGATGATCCTCCAGAGGTCATCCTTGCTGTGGATCTTTTTTATCCCGGTTGCACTTGCTTCTCCCCGGGGTTTTATCAGCCAGGGAGTGGGGACGGAATCTGCAAATGCATTGATTTCGTCATCGTTGAATAAAGCGGTAAAATCCGGAACATTTATACCTTCTTCCCGTGCTTTCATTCGCATGGCGAGTTTATCGCGGAAATAGCGGGCGGTGGTTTCACCCATCCCGGGAGAGCGAAAATACTCCCGCAATAGGGCCACCTTCTCCACATCAAAATCATCCAGTGCGACAAACCGGTCGAAGTGAATGGTTCGGAATTTATAAGCCAGACCGTTTATCACATCTTCCCTGTGCCAGTTTCCATTCTTTTCAACTTCCATAAAGAAGAAATCATCTATCGATTCCCTCGGCCAGTCGGCATGTTCCAGTTTTGGTACTGTAAGCAGATAAACATTGTTTCCGGCTTCCTTACAGGCACGAAGAAAAGCTTCCCCTTTGAAGTAGGTCGAAACGCATAGAAAATTAAGCGGTCGTGACATGTTAGTGGGTATTTGTATATACTAAATTTACGATTTTTCGGAGAGTTGTTCCATCACTTCGAGTAACAATCTGGGGCCAAAACCTTTGGCACTTTTCATTTTTGAAAATTCTGAATCACCGAACGCAACGCCGGCAATATCAAGGTGCGCCCACCGAGGGTGTTCTTTCACGAAATACTCCAGAAATTTAGCTGCAGTGATCGCGCCCGCTATGGGTTTGCCGCTAAAATTCCGTACGTCTGCAATATCACTTTCAAGTTCACTCTCAAAATCGTCATACAAGGGTAAACGCCACACCCGTTCATGAACCTTTTCACCCGCTTTGCTCAGCAGTAAAGCAAGCTCATCGTTATTTGAGAACATGGCCCCGGCCGAATAACCCAGCGCCATAACCGCGTTTCCAGTTAATGTGGCCAGATCGATCAGGTGTTCCGGTGTGTAATTTTTTTCCATATATGCGAGGGCATCGGCAAGAACAAGCCGTCCCTCTGCGTCGGTATCAATAATTTCAATGGTTTTCCCTGAGTACGATTTGATCACATCCCCGGGACGGTAGCTGTTGGCGTCCACTGCATTTTCAGCAGACGCAACAATGCCCACCACATGAATATTCAGCTTCAGGCGCGCCGCCAGTTCAACCGCACCCAAAACAGCTGCTGCCCCGCCCATATCGCTCTTCATATAATGCAGGTTTTGGGAACCTTTGATCGATAATCCACCCGTGTCGAAGGTAATACCCTTCCCTACAAGTCCGACCATCGGTATTTTTGCCAAATTTTTTTTCGGACGGTATTCAGTTTTAATCAGGACAGGCGGGAACTTGCTTCCCTGCCCAACAGCGAGCAAGGCATGTAACCCTTCTTTTTCCAGCATTTTTTTGTTCAGGATACTCGCCTTATATCCATGTTTTTTGGCCGAGTCCTCAGCCCATTTTGCCAGTACAGCCGGCGGCTTTTCATTTCCGGGTGCATCTACCAGGGTCATGATTGAGCTGAGCGTTTCTGCAATCACAAATCCCCGCGAGACCAGTTCCTTTTTTTCCTTCGGAACCACACACTGGGCTACAAATTTGTCTGTAAAGAAGGGGCTGGTATCTGAACCGGTTTTAAACCTGCCGATCTTGTAGGCGGCAAGGCCCAAGCCGAGTCCGACAGCCTCAAGTGAATGACTGTCGAGGTGTGAGGCAAGAATTGAAATTCCCTTTTTCCAGTTCTTCTGTTGTTGATGTGCCAGCAGTCGGAATGCGATATGCTGCCGGCCAAAATCTTCCTTTTTCCCCAATCCAAGCAGGTAAATTGTTTTTTCTGTAGTTGGATGAAACAGGATGTTGATCTCCTTAAAGGTCCCTGAGAATGAGTGATTTACTTTATGTCCGGATACTTCTTCTATCAGTGATGCATCGATATTATCCTCATAGAAGGGAAGTATCACGTTTGAATACGTTGGATTCTTTTCGGAAGAGATATATGTCGTTTTCATTAATTATAATATAGCCATTTCACGGCTTTTGGGAATTCCTGGCCCCAGAAATATTCATTGTGTTCACCATGATCATTTATGGAAAGCTTAAAATTCAGGTTAGGGTAGGATTGTTTTTCTTTTAATAAGGCAGATTTAAATCGCTCTACGTTAGGTATGTGGAATTTACTTTCTTTAGCGCCGGCATACAGGTACAGGTAAGTGGGGGCTGATGGCGAAAAGTGCAGGCCATGTTCATGAATAATGGGAGAGATCCACAGACTGGGCGAAAATACCATGAGCTTGGCAAAATGATCTGATTGTGTTAAACCGGCGTACAAACTGATGAGACCGCCCATGGAACTTCCGCCGATACCGGTATTGAGCCGGTCGGATTTCACCCGGAATGTTCGGTCTACATAAGGCTTAAGCTTTTTGATCATGAATTCGACGTAGCGGTCACCGTCTCCGGGCCCCAGTCGGGTATCCTTAAATGGAAGGTATTCCTTAATACGCTCCTTTTCCCCATGATCAATCGCAATGATGATCAGATCATTCATTCCTTGTTTTGCAAGCGATGAGATCGACTTATCGATTCCCCAGTCTCCGAATGGTGCATTCGGGTTGAACAGGTTCTGACCATCCTGCATATAAAGAACGGGGTATGTCTTATCTGTCTTTTCGTAATCATAGGGTAACAGGGCTGATATGCGACGGTGTTTTCCTAACTGCGGGATTTCATAGTCTTCTTCGATTACCCTTATAATTGGCCTGAAATCTTCCATACTGTGCGAATGCGACAAAAGTACTTACCTGTACTCAGTAACTGTCAACTAATGCATCTATTTTTTTAGAAATTTCTTCGGGGTATAGGGAAGGCCCGCAAATGTGGCATCCATCGATAGCCATGAATTCCCTCGGCTCGCTGGCTTTCTCATAAAGTTTTTCACCCATCCGGAAAGGGATTACTTTATCCTCCCTGCTATGGATGATTAACACTGGTATGGTAATATTAGGAATCGACTTTAATGCTGAATTTCCACCTTTTACCAATACCGGCCCAAGCAGGGGTACTTGCTTTCCGGCAATTGCAGGATAGGAGGTGAAGGCGCCTTCAAGGACCAAAACGTCGATCTTTTCCAGTCGTTCCCCTGCAACCATTGGTGCCAGATGGCCGCCAAATGACTGTCCGTACAGGACGATTTTGGTTCCTGCCACCTCGGGCATCGAAAGGACGAAATCAATTGCGGAGAGGGCGTCATTCATGCTGTTTTCCCTTGTTGCCTCACCGCTTGAATACCCAAAACCACTGTAGTCAAACATAAATACCTGGTAACCCTGCTTAACCATCGATGTGCCAAAACCCAGGTGGGATAACATAAAACCACCGTTTCCGTGGAGATGAATGATAGTGGTAATTGCTTTTTTACTCACAGGGCTCAACAACCAGCCATTCAGGTTGTTGCCCGATCCTGAAATGAAGGTTACCCCCTTGATGGAGGTTTCAGAAAGATCCCCATTATCGGATGTTTTGGTAATGGAAGGCTGAAGGTCACGTCCTGAAATAGTAAGAACAGTCGTATCTGAGGAGGAGGCAGCAACAATTCGATTCTGTGCCCTGGAAAAACTGGTAGGCTTCAGGAATGAATGGTCGAAAGAACAGCTCAAAAGAAGGGAAAATACCACTGTGTATAATAGGGTTTGGTGTCCAATTCCCCTGAAGAAAGAATTGGTCTTCATCTGTTATTCTGCGGTACGTCGTTCATATTCTTTTAGCATGGCCTGCGTTTGCTGCTGCATTTTAACTTTAAAGCTTTTCGTGCCTCCAAATAAGCGACCGGTAAGGCCGAGTGCCTGCTTCGCCCATGATTTAAGATTAAAATCATCGACATGGTGAATGATCAACCCGTCCTTGAATTCAAATGATGCACGTACGATATTGTGGACCTTTCTTCCGGTTTTGCTGAAAATATAGTATGCCTCCCAGTGTGCACTGCCTTTCTCTTCAGCATATTCGAAATTTGAGGCATGAATTTGAAAATCCTTGCCCCGCTGTGACTGACAAAGCATACGCCACATGTTACAGGCGTGTTCACCTTCGAGTTTCCCGAAGGCGGGATCTTCAAAAATGATTTCCTTATGATAGCACTCCAGCATACGATCAGCATCCAGGTCTCCGAATGCGCGATAGAATTTTTCAATAGTACTTTTCATGAGCAAGAGTGGGTGAGTGCGAAAAGTACGTATTTCTCGCGATTTCATTGGGGTTTGCCGGATAAAAAGATTCGGAGCCCAAAGATTTGATTCAGGAAATTAACCTATCCTGCCATCCTTATTGATATCACGCCCCGTATACTCCTCCAGGGTGGTTAGTGTTTTAATCAGAAGTTCCTGGGTCTTTCGAAGTTCCACTTCCAAATATTGAACCCGCGCTTCCAACGTTGAGGCGCGGTCGCTTTGCTGACTTATTTGACTTTGTTGAATTAGGTTCCAGAATAATCCCATAGTGATAATGTATCTTGTTTTATATGATGTACACTTGAAGCATCTTGATATTATACGCTGATTCAACATGAATTGTTGACCATCACTCTACAGACACCTGGGTGATTAGAGTTACTTCTTACTCTTATTAATAAACAGGGATGCTGTATTGGAGGGTATGATTACCACCATTCCTTCTTTGATACTTTGCCACATGAAGTTAAATGGCCCCCTTTTCAGGTTTCTGGTTGTAACGTAATTCGCTGATTTATATCCGTTTTCTGAGGGGAGATTATTCTGACGTATCGCGGTATTGAACAAACCGGAAAGGAATCCATACCGCTGTCCCGGATCGTTTTTATTTTCGATGAGCAACTCAACTCCTAAATTCTCGTAATCCAAATTCAAAGAATTTCCAGAAGTATTGGAATTTGCGTCCATGGTTAATTCGATACCATGTATTTTACCTGAGCTAATCCTCACGTCAGCCAGTGGCATGATTGTTTTATTCAGTACAAGTGCGTTCATGTTAGAAATTTTAGCATGGGCATAGAACCGGTCATCTTCATATGGAATTAACAGTTCCAATTGTATACTGGCATTGCCATTAATATTTCCTGAAATAGTTGCCTCAATTTTTTCAAGTGGTCCCTGGATTGCCGGCGATGTCGTAATTCTGCTGAATCTCCCGTTAAGGTTTCCAAATTGAAGTGTTCCTGGTTCTGTTCTGCCTTCACCGAGTTCTGTATAGGATATATGGCTATTGGAAATGACTACCGAATCTACGTTCAGGGGGAATGGTATCTGGCGGATCATTCCTGCAAAGAGCGGTTTTACAGGTTCATTCTTTCTTGGAATATTTTTATTCCTGTGATCTTTCAGGATCAGGCTGTCAATATAGATGGAGGATGCTTCGATGTCCAGTGTGTCATAGAGGGTACTCTTTGCCACAAGGTTATTTATTTTGAGTTTTTTCAGATCAAATTCAATGATATCCTGCTGATCCCCCATTTGCCGACTTACATCGATCCAATCATTGGTGAGTTTCATCGACACATTTGATGCCGAGAAGTCTTCTGTTTGTGAATCGAAGCTAACAGAATCTGCAGTGATAATGGAAAATTCATCGGGCTGGTATTGTATGCCGGCAAAGTGTGTTTTTATTCGCCCCAGTTGAAATGGAATGATGTAGGACATAATCACCGAATCAGTTTCAATGTTCAGCGCTTCAATATCAACCCTGTCAATGCTGGCATACTGAATAGTGTCATTCGCATCAAATTTTAAAAATTTAACGCGGCCTGATTCCAGATAAAATCCCTGTAGTTCTGCGGCAGAAATAATATTTTTGAAGAGGTTCTGAAAGCTTTTTCCAGGTTCTCTACGTCGGGTGGTATCAGTGCTTATATAAACGGTAAACTCCGGCCTTTCCAGAATCATATCTTTGATCTGAAGTGTTTTTCCAGTCAGGAGTTTCATCCATTGCAGACCGTTAATTTCGACACGCCGGGTGGTGCCATATATGCTAACCGCCTGATCATGGATACCCGTATTCGGTTTAATTTCCAAGCGCTCAATCGTTGCACCATTAAAAAGGGAATGCAAGTCAATGCCTGAATAGCCGATTTGATAACTGCCTTCGGTATTGTTATTAAGAAGATCCTCCAGGCGGTTTTCTATCCAAAACCCAAGCACAACATGGAGTAACACAATACTTGTGATCGTGATAAGGATGATTATGCCAATTTTCTTACCTATGGTTATCATTGGTTTTCGGGATTTCTAATTTATTGCGGTAAGATTTTTATAGATCTGAATAAACTGGTTTAGTCTTGCAGAATCACCGGGAGCAAGATTTTTCTGTTGCGAAAGGTCTGTTGTGAGATCATAGAGCTGATACTCCGCTGAATTTCCTGATTCAATATTTACATTTTGAAATACCTCAGGCCCATTGTTCGGGGGGATCACTAACCAGTTCTCATAGTGTAATGCAGTTCGTCCCGTGGCTTCGGTGATCAGCGTTTTTCTTCCATCCTGGCTCCTGCCCAATAAGACAGGTAACATGTTTTCACTATCCCGAAATGTTGCGGAGCTGCCCGTAAGTTCAGCAAGAGATGCGGCCAGGTCGATTTGTGAAATCATCGCATCAGAAGTTCCGGGTTCAATATAGCCTTTCCAGAATGCCAGAAAGGGCACACGTGTCCCCGCCTCAAAAAGGCTGTATTTACCGCCGCGCAAAGGGCCTGAGGGCTTATGATCACCGAGCAACTCCACAGCCTGGTCCAAATATCCGTCATTTATGACTGGTCCGTTATCACTGCTCAGAATGATGAGTGTATTTTCCAACAGGCCTTCTTCTTCCAGGGTTTTCATTAGTTCCCCGATGCACCAGTCCGCTTCTGCGATCACATCACCGCGCGGGCCCATCGAGGTTGCTCCAACAAATCGGGGATGTGGTGTACGGGGAACATGCGGTTGTTGCAGTGCATAATACAGGAAGAATGGAGACTCTCGCTGATTATGAATAAATTCCCGTGCTTTTTCCAGGAATACATCTGCCATATCTTCATCAATCCACCTGGCCCTCTGCCCGCCTTTCATGAAACCAATTCTTGGAATCCCATTTACAATGCTGTTGTTATGACCATGATCCCATTTCATTTTCAACATTTCAGGATGGTCCAGCGCAGTGGGCTCACCTTCAAAATTCTCTGAATAGCTAACCATAATCGGATCAGTCTCTTCAAGCCCAACAACATTGCCGTTTTCTATATAGACAGTAGGTACCCTGTCCTGGGTTGCAGCCAGAATGTAGGATTCATCAAAACCAACTTCATTCGGACCGGGAGAAATCTGTTCATTCCAATCGATAGATCCATCTCCCAGACCGAGATGCCATTTGCCGACTATACCTGTTTTGTAACCTTGTTGGCGGAGCATTTTTGGTAAAGTGATCATGGACGTATCAATCAAAAGGGGGGCCGTTCCAGGCAAAATTCGGGCATTCTTATTTCTCCATGGATACGTACCTGTGAGCAGCGCATACCGGCTTGGAGTACACGTCGCGGAGGCCGCATAGCCACGTGTAAATTTTAATCCTTCATTGGCCAGTCGGTCCATGTTAGGGGTGGATATGGTCGTTGAACCATATGCACTTACATCTCCATACCCAAGGTCATCGAGATAAATAATGATAATATTTGGTCGTTCCGGCGATGGTTGTTTATCCTGTTTGCCACAGGATGAAAAAAGCACAGCCATTGTACTGTAAAACAGGAGGGAGATGCAGGCATAAACGGGTCCGGAATTCATGGAAATAAATTCGCGCTTTTTTTGATGGTTTCAAAGCAATGGCTCCAGACAGTAGCTAAGACTGCCTGATACTCCATTCATTAGTTCAGGCCGTTAGTCTTTTTAGTTTCCGCCGATACCTGAAGGCCAGAATAGTCGGAATCAGAGCGATTAATAAGCCAATGGCAAAACCCTGGAGGGTATATCTACGGGTCATCGGACCGTCAATATCATGCCGATGATTCCATAGCTCAACAATTTTTCCGTCCTTAAACCGGAATACATTGATAATTGGTATTTCGTGTTCGCCCAACACCACTTTCCCGAACAGTGTTTTTGGCTCATACCGGGCGATCCACCGGGTGGCGACCAGGTCACCCTCCGCAATCTGGTAGTCATAGCGGCTATGCCACTCCCCATTTTCCCAGAAGAAATCGGCAATATTTTTTTGCTCAACAGCGGGCTCCACCACACCCTTTCGGTCACCAATGTCGTGGGCAACGTAAGTGTCTGCCATGTATTTTACATAGTTGTCGGTATTATTTGAAAACCAAAGATCGTCATAGAAGCCACGGGCAAGGGCTTTATTACTTTCTTCAATTTCATTAGTTTGAGCGTGAGCAAGAGAACTGCAGGTTAGAAGAAGGATGCAAATGAGTATTTGTTTCATGATGGAATATAATAGATTGGAAATGATGTACTTACCATTAATATAGTAATTTCCCTAATGTGATTAAAATCTTAGTGGATGTCGAACTTCACACCCTTCAGAGGGTAATTTTATCGAAGAAGCGAATGGCATTATCAAGGTTGATACGAGCCTTGGTTGAAAGTCCCTGATTCAGTTCCCATTGATAACCGCTTATCGCCATGACCCAGCACTCTGTATTTGCGGCGTACAATTCTTTTGCGAGCCAGTATACATGTTCAGGCGGTAGTTTATGACTGGTATAAAGGGTAAATGATTCAGGCTTGCACAATGAATATTCAAATCCTTTTTTGTGCTGTTCCCGGGAGGCATCGGTAAAAATAACGGTATCATACCGTGCAATAAGTTCAGCGTCTTCAATCTGGAGCTGATAACGATATTCCACATCAAACTCCTGGTGGAATTCAGCAAAATAGTCAGCCACTTTCCATCCCAGGGCATCATCTGACCTGCCGTAATTACCTATACCTATGATGAGTGTATTATTCGCCATTTCTTACAATCTGATGGATCAGACTTCCCGTATGATCGTAGAGCTCTGCCTTCAGCGACATCTGTCCCAAAGCCTGGGTTGCGCAGCTCAAACAGGGATCATAGGCCCTGATTGCAACTTCAACCTGATTGAGCATGCCTTCGGTAATGGTACCCTTTTCGCTGATAACATGGTCTGCTACCCACCTGACGGCATGGTTCATGGCTTCATTATTATGGGTGGTGGAAACAATGAGGTTACACTTGGTGATCATTCCATGATCATCTACCTGATAGTGGTGTGTTAAGGTTCCCCTTGGCGCCTCGATGATACCGATTCCCTCGTTTCGCGGAGTGCCTTCGCGGAAAAGGTCGTCGCTGAGAAGCTCATCGTCATTGAGGAGGTCTCTCATGATCTCTGCACAATGTAAAATTTCGATCAGACGGGCCCAGTGCGCATAGAGTGTGCTGTTATTCACCTTTTTTGCTGAGAAAGAAAAGAATTCCCTGCGTTCCTGTTCGGCAAGCGGTGTAGAAATTTTGTCGCAAACATTGATCCGGGCAAGTGGGCCAACCCTGTTCCATCCTTTTTGGGGACCGATATTTTTCAGGTATGGAAACTTCATGTAAGACCATCTTTCAACACCTTCCAGGAAATACTGCTGGTAATCGTTGGTACTTACGTCATTAAGCGTTGTGTTACCAGTGGAGTCTATTGCGCGCAAAAGACCATGATACATTTCCAGGTTTCCCTGATCATCCACCATTCCGAGATGTCCGGATGGGAATTCGGCAAAAGTATCCAGCAGGCTATGGTGTTTTTCTGCATAGGCTTTTATGAATGCCAGCACTTCCTGAGACCATTGGATCATGGTTTCAATATTCGGGATATCCTTACCGTTCAGGAAATATTCTCTTTCCTCCGGATTGAAAACTTTATAAACTCCCCCGGGAACAGCGGCCACCCCATGAATTTTCTTGCCGGCAATTGCTTTTATGATCTCCTGGCCAAATTTCCGCATTAGGATACCTTTTTTTGCCAGCTCCTTATTTTCAATGGCAACTTCGAAAACGTTTCGTTTTTGAACCGGTGCATCCATACCAAACAGCAGATCCGGTGATGCCAGGTAGAAGAAATGCAGCGCATGTGACTGGAAGATCTGTCCGTAGTGCATGAGTCTGCGGAGTTTAGTCGCAGTAGGTGATAAATCCTCAGGATCAACACCAACGATCTGATCAATTGCTTTGGCGGCTGCAAGGTGGTGGCTCACCGGGCAAATTCCGCACAAACGCTGTACCAGTACAGGTGCTTCCCAGTAAGGACGTCCCTGAATAAAGCGTTCAAATCCCCTGAATTCAACGATATGGAAGAATGAATCTTCAACTTTACCATATTCATCCAGGTGTATGGTTACACGTCCATGTCCTTCTACCCGTGTTACGGGATCAATTACCACTTTACGGCTCATGTCAGTCATATTTGAATTCGGAATAAAGTACGGAGAATGATTCACCCCAAAGAAGGCTTTTTATCACCTTCCAGATATGTGCGGCATTCGGCGGGCACCCGGGGATCGTATAATCGACTTTAACGATTTCGCTGCAGCCATATACCCTGTCGAGAATCTTCGGCAGGTCTTCGTGGTAGGGGATTGTGTGCTCGCCGGGCTCTGCTGTAACGCAATTGAGATATGCTTCCTCCAGGCATTCTCCGAGAGGTATGGTATTTCTCATTGCCGGAAGGCCGCCCCAGGCTGCACATTCTCCCATTACCACCAGTATATCGCACATTTCCCGGAATGTGCGGAGGGTTTCAATATTTTCAGTATTGCAGCATCCTCCTTCCACGATTCCCAGGTGACACCGGCGTGTGAAGGTCTTGATATCGGTTAACGGAGATTTGTTGAATTCAACAAGTTCAATGATATCAAGTAATTCTGTATCAATATCCAGCATCGACATATGGCAGCCGAAACACCCGGCAAGTGAAACGGTTGCAATCGTTTTCTTTTCGAGTGGACCTTTGTGCCCTTTTGGAACAATCCTGGATTTGAAATCCGATTGCGAGGAGGCCGTATCGAATGCACGTTCACCAAATGGCCTGGTCATGGTTTTGCCTCTGACAAGAATTGCGCCTGTCGGACAAATCATGGCTGCATTTTCAGCCTGTTCAGTGGTAAGCGACGCCTCTGCATTATAATCAATACCAATGGAAGTATGATATCCCCTGTTCACAGAGGTGAAAACCCGCCGGCCGTCTGACGTGTGGATTTCCTCGATACATCTTTTGCATTTAATACACCTGCTGTGTTCCAGTACGAGCCTTTTAGGTTGAAAGTCGATCAGTCGGTCCTGAAAGAGGTGCGGGAATCTGGTTACAGAAATTCCGAGTTCGTAGCCCATGTGCTGCAGGTCGCAATTACCGCTTTTCTCACAGGCCGGACAGAAATGATTTCCTTCGGCAAACATCATTTCTATGAGCGCTTTGCGCAAATCGATTAGTTCTTCGGTATTTACTTCTACCGAAAGTCCTTCTTTAACACTTGCCGTGCACGCAGGGTCATACCGGCCATCGATCTTACAGGTACAGGTACGGCAGGTACCCAGTGGGGGATCGATGTGTTCATAATAACACAAGGAGGGTATGAAAATTCCATTTGCCTTTGCTGCATCCACCAGGTTGGTTCCTTCCTCGGAATAACACGGATTACCATCGATATAGAATGTACATTGAGCCACAATTCTCAGGGTTTGTATTGTTCAAAAGGTGCGATTGCCCGGGTATAGTCAAACGGGTGAATCAGGTCATTGTGATAGGCGCCATAAGTACCTTCAAAATATTCACCGAATTTTTCCAGGGCGGTCAGTACAGGGTTACCAGCAGTCTTGCCTAATCCGCAACGGCTGGATTTGCGCATAATATGAGTCCAGCTCTTCAGTTCATGGAGGTCATGATGATCGGCAAGCCCCGACCGTAATTTTTCCAGTTTCCGCTGAATGATGAAATTTCCAGCCCGGCAGGGTGTGCAGACTCCGCAGGACTCATGCTTGAAGAAAGCATTGAAATTCATAATGATCTGAAGTATATCCCGTTCTTTACTGAAAACCATCAAAGATCCGCCGCAGCGAATCTCCCGTTCAGGGTTAATTGAGCGTGGAATAAAAATTCGGTCCCTGTCTGTGGTTGTCAGCGTTTCCCCGGAAGGCCCGCTCACTTGTATGAAGAGCGGGTCGATCGCCATTGACATGTCAAGTAATTCGCCAACAGAGGTGCCGTATTCAATCTCATAGATGCCGGGTTTTTGGCAATCACCAGCGACGCTGATAATTTTGGTACCGGGCGAAGAGGGGATTCCTCTTTTGCAATACTCTCCGGATCCCATTTCAAGTATTCTGCATGCCGCAGCAAATGTTTCAACATTGTTTACCACTGTAGGCAATTGGAGATAACCACGTTCCACCGGGTAGAACCACTTGGTTCTGGGCTCGCCCCTGCGCCCCTCCATGGATTCGAGAAGTGCGGTCTCTTCTCCGCAAACGTAGGCGCCCGCGCCAAGTTCAATCCGGATATCAAAATCAAAGCCGTCGGTACCGGCAATATTCTTTCCGAGCAATCCGGCTTCCCGAAAGGCGACCAATTCATCTTCAAGGTGATTCAGTAGCCACTGGTACTCACCGCGGAGATAGATCATTCCATAAGTCGCGCCAACGGCAAATGCGGCAATGATCATTCCCTCGATCACAGATCCGGCCTGTTTATTGAGAAGTACCCGGTCCTTGAAGGTTCCCGGCTCACCTTCATCGGCATTGCATATGATCACCTTGGGATCTGAGGTAAAACTTCTGCAAGCATCCCATTTTTTCCAGGTGGGAAAAAATGCACCGCCACGTCCGGAGAGACCGGCAATTTTAATTTCTTCAATAATTGCCTGGCGACCGATTTTCAGGGCACGCCGGATTCCATTTCCCCGGAGGTAGGGTGTGAAGAAAACTGACTTGCCATCGGGCGGGGTAAATCGTATATGATCTGCGGGATGATCACAAATTTCAGCCGGATGAATTCCTTCTCGTATTTGCTGAATGATTTCCTTTACCCGAACCACGTTCAGATTGGTAAAGGGATAGAAGTCGATGAGCGCAGCGGGTTCCTGATCTGATAATCCGATGCACGCGGTAGGAAAGAGCCCGAATGTACCAGATATATCGGTACTGCCCATACGCGCACCGGTAGCCTGCTCAAATGCTGTTCTAACCCGTTCGTATCCCCGGAATTCTGAAATTACACTGGTATTCAGGTAAATGGTATGCTTACCGGCTGGCTTGAGGTGAAAGAAGTGATAGAAAGAGGCAACTCCCTGTATTTCAATTTCAGATACACGATGCTTCCTGGCCAAAACCCGGATGGTATCTGCGGAAATATATCTGTCCTGGCGCTGGTAATGCCATAATTCTGAAAGTAATCGCGCTCCTGGCGGATCGATAGGGAAAAATTTCTGTCGGGAAAGGGTATGCATGACAACGTGAATGCGTAATGATTGAATTTACCGCATATTCAGTCGGCGTCACATGACCTCTATCATTTCTTCAGATGTCAATGAACAGTGAATAATGAGCTTGTCCGGGATGTTCTTGTCAGGAGTTTACAATTCCAATTTTGGTAACTGTGGAAAGGACCTGATTCTCATTCGGAGCGATACTGAACATCAGTCCGAATGCATTTTCCGTCGAAGCAAGAACTCCGTCATTTTCTATTTTGAGCGGACATTTGCCATATTGGGAGTACGGCTCAATTGATGTGTAAATTTCATCACAAAGGTTGGTATCAAAATAAAACTGGGACAGTACCTCCCTGTTTTCACGGGTGGTAATTTTCACATGGATGTGCGGAACACGTCCTACATACCATCCAGGAAAAATGGTTGTAAAGGCCACTTCACCATTCGAATCAGATTGCTGTCTTCCACGTAAGAACTTATTTTCATTCACAGGATTCACGTGCATCTTGTCATCCATGGTTTCACTGTTGTTCAATAAAAACATAGCAGAGGCCCATTCATCATGCGTTATTTCTTCCGGATATCCGCTGTAGGTGCCTTCGGCATCACAATGCCAGATTTCTACGTTGGCGCCTTCAACCGGGGTGCAGTCGGGGTGATTTACTATTTGAAATTTTAGCTGAAGTTCTTTTCCTTTGCGGTCTTCCCGGATATCCGATCGGGCCGGAGAAGGAAAGAAAAAGGGCCCCTCAGTCTGCTGAACGGTAAGAATGCAATAGTCTTCTTCGCCGGGGGCTGAGGTAAGTAATTCCGGATTAAAATCACCTTTCATCAGTTGCCTTAATATAGGCCTTCGGAGGAGCCAGGTGCCCAGAACAGTCGTGCCTAAAATACCTGCTGTCCCAATGATAAATTTTCGTCTGTTTGATTTTGCCATAAGTTGTGAAGAGGAAGAGATTCGCGGTAATTACATCAAAATCAGGTAAATAACCAAGAAAAGAGTTACGATCACACGATTACCTTATACCCTCGAAGGTGGTATTCATGGCAGTCGTTCAATGCCCTCTGAAGGTATAAATTAATAGACAACTGAATTAGGTATTGATTCTGCAAAAACTGAACAATCAGTCAATACGATATTCACTGATCTCAAACAGGTGCCCATCCGGATCATAGAAGAAACACCGGGTTTCATTCCCCCGGCTAATTGGAGGTGTAATGAATTCAACCCCACGGCCTGAAAGAATTTCATAGGATTGCCAGCAATTGTTAACTCGGATGGTAAAGGAGTGGCTCACGACTTCTTTATTGCCCGGTGTTTTAAAATACGTACCGGGCTTGTCGTCTGTTGGCCCGCCGGGTTTTACCAATAAAATCCAATGTCCCATGAGTTGGATAACCGCAGAATCGCCGCCATATTCCCTGAAGAGGCTGGCGCCTAATGCTTGAAGATAAAAGTCTTTTGACTTTTCAAGGTCTGAAGTAACGAGTATGGTCGTGATTTCAGAACCTTGAAACGGATCCCGGGATTCATGCATTAATGGTGATTTTCATAATGTTGTTTCAGCAGATCTTCTGCGAAATCATTTGTGAGGTCACGAACCACCGAGTGGATATGATTGGCATTGTTCTGCGTATTATCAAATTCAATGAGCAGGGAAGGTCCCTGGATGCGATAGTAATGGCCACTACCTTCTGTGAGGCTGCCAGCCCAGGAAAATGACAGGTTGTCAATTCCGGCCGCTTCAATTTTAGCGCGAAGTCGTTTTGAAAATCCAAGCTCATAATTGTCGATATAAACATTTAGCAGGTCCATGAAAATCTCCTGTTGATCCTGTGTCATGGAAGGATACAGTATACCTCTTGGTTCCAGGGCCGTAGCAGTCCGGTTAGCTCCCGAAAATATGCCTTCCGGCGCTTCTTCGGAAAACCGTACAATTTTCATCTGCTCATCACTCATGGTACCGAGTAACCTAAAACCAAGGTCGGATTCAAGCTTCAGCACCTCGATTTTGTCAAAACCTTCTACATCCACTTTAGCCGGGTTCGTGCCGAAAAAGGATGGTGTTGAGGAAACGATCTGATTATCATTCAGCATGAAATTGAGCGATATGTGATGTCCTTCAAAGCGCCAGCCCCAAAACCCAGTATCAGAAGGTGTTCCGAAAATTGAAAAAAAATAATTCAGCGGATCCCTGCCCGGGCTTCCATCAGGCCATTTAAAACGGTTATTCTCGATCTTGTACAATACATTTTCCAGGGCCATAATTTCTGTTGTCTTACGAAGTCCCTCATCGCTGAGTGAGGATCTGATCAGGGAGAAAGCCATATCCTGCTGACTTTCATTCAGGTCATGAAAGTTAATCCCTTTCCTTTCGCGTGGAACAAAGTGAAAATTCATGCGTTCCTCGTCATTGAGACTGAAGAGCATGCGCTCCTTCAAAGGTTCGGATAGGTTTCTGATCAACGTGTTGGCTTCTGCGGCCAGATTTTGCGCATAAGAAGTGATGGCTGAGCCTGCTGTGAGGGTCAGCGCTATGCAAAGGGGAATAAATCGATAGTTCATGAATGTAGCGGTTAAGGGTTAAGGTGTTGGCGTGTTTATTTGAAATGATCAGTCATCCACTGCTGCTTCAACTAATACCTTGAATTTCCAGCCGGTAGGCTCTTCCCCGATATTCAGGGTTTGTTTCAGTAATATTCCAATAATGTTTTCTTTCGGATCGGCAAAATACTGGGTGTTGAATGCGCCTCCCCAACTGAATGTGCCTTCGCTACCTTCTCCTCCAATTCCTTCGCCGTGTTCATCAATTACTCTAAAGGCGAGACCATAATATGCCCCTGAATTACCCCAGATATTACCAATTTGATTGCTCATGATCGAACGAACGGTTGTGCGGCTTAGAAGGCGAACGCCATTCAATTCGCCTTTATTCAGATACATCTGTAAAAATGAAGCATAATCAGTGGCAGTACTTACCAGTCCCGCTCCCCCGCCAAAGTAGGATTTAGCCCCGGCTTTAGGGAAGTCGGAATCACCCAGTCCGCCCGACTCATAGGCTACCAGTTTGCCGTCTTTTCTTGTCATAACGTTTACCAGACGATCATATTTGTTTTCCGGGAGATAGAAATAAGTATCATTCATGTTCAGGGGTTTGAATATTCTTTCCTGAAAAAATTGGTCCAATGGTTTCCCGGAAATAATTTCAATCAGCCTGCCCAATATATCCAGCCCTTCACTATAGGTGAATTTTTCACCGGGATTATGGTGAAGGGGCATAGTTGCAAGCTTCTTTATGTTGTCGGCCAGCAGAACAGGTTCTTTTGTAATGCCATCCACAATCCCTGCTTTCTGATATATTTTGGTAAATCTTTTGTCGCCATCGATCACACCATAGCCCACTCCGGATGTGTGAGTAATCAGGTGCCGAATGGTTATGGGTTTATCCGTTGGTGAGATAGTAAAGGTAGAATCAGCCTCATTGAACGAGGCCAGAATACCCGCATTTTCAAACTCAGGGATATAGTTTGCGATTGGGTCATCCAGTTGAAATTTTCCTTCTTCCCAAAGCATCATAACCGCGGTTGCGGTAATAGCCTTTGTCTGTGATGCAATCCTGAAAATATCATCTGTTTTGAATGGGTCATTACTTTTGTTCATTCCAAAGGCTTTAAGATATACTATCTTGCCATTGCGGGCTACGAGGGCAACAGCTCCAGGGATCTCATTTTTTTCTATTGATTCCTGAAGCATCTTATCAATTCTTGCAAGTCTTTCAGAGGACATGCCAACGCTTTCAGGGGAAGCTTCAGTGAGGGGAGGGGAATTTTTGATTGACTTAGTCTGGGCATTCACCGTGATTGAGACGGTGAGCATGGCAATAAGGCATAAGTATTTCATGTATTGAAAGTTATAGCGAGAGGTTTGATTTTATAAGATAATCTTTTTTATAAAAAAAACCGCCATTGCTGAAAAGCAATGGCGGATGCAAATGCGGTATCTGAGAAGATTACTTTTCCCTGGCGGCCCTGAACTCACTGGTTTCGTACCATTTCGGGAAATAATCTTCGCTGGCCAGGGTGTTACCAACCTCATATAAAAGTTGAGCATCGAATTGAATTCCTGAAAGCGGCGTTTCTCCCGGGACATATTCATCAGCAGGCTGATGGTATTTATTTTGCAGGTAATCTTCCTTCTGCTCGGCAATATAATCTACTCCATGTTCGAAATCTTCATAGGACCCGCTTGCATACAATGCGGGTATTCCAATTTTCGCGAAGTTAAAATGATCGGAACGGAAGAAATATCCTTTTTCAGCATCGGGATCCGGTATAATATAGCGGCCCTGTTTCTCGGCAGCGCGCGCTGCATATTCATCCATTTCTGAATGACCGAAGCCTGTAATGGTTAGATCCTTCATTGGACCCGGACTTTCCAATGCGTCCATGTTGATATTTGCCACTGTCTTCTGCGGAGGATAGATAGGATTTTCTGCATAGTATGCAGATCCGAGCAGACCCTGTTCCTCTGCCGTTACTGCCAGGAAAATAATGGATCGTTCCGGTTGCGGCCCCTTGGTAAATGCTTCTGCTATGGCAAGCAGGCAAGCTGTTCCTGACGCATTGTCCACAGCACCGTTATAGATTGAATCTCCATTGATGGGTCTGCCAATACCAAGATGGTCCCAATGTGCTGAATATAAAATGTATTCATCTTGCCGTGTCGTGCCCGGCAGTACAGCGATCACATTTTTAGACTCATCACGTTTGATGGTATTGGTAATGTTTACTGAAGCGCTTTTTCCTAACGGGACAGGTTTAAAGTCGGGCTGGCGTGCGAGGGTTCTGAGATCATCTACCGAAATGCCTGTACCGCTAAAGAGCTTTGCTGTAGCATCGCCCGTTACCCACCCGATTACATCCGACTTAGGGGCATTACTTTCGAGGCTTTGCTGTGGACCAGTCCAGCTTGACTGCACCACATTCCAGCCATAGCTGGCAGGTTTGGTGTCGTGAATGATCAGGACTCCGGCGGCACCCTGCCGGCCACCTTCTTCATACTTGTAGGTCCAGCGGCCATAATAGGTCATCTCATTTCCCTTGAACAAGCTGGAATCCCCGGATTCAAAACCAGGATCATTCACAAGTACAACAGCAGTCTTGCCTGCCCAGTCAATTCCCTCATAGTCATTCCAGTCATATTCCGGGGCAACGATGCCATAACCCGCAAACACGAGCTCTGAATTATTAAGGCTTACCTCGTTCACAACCTTTGTCGTATTGGCTACAAAATCATCAAAAAAGGCCAGATCAAATTCTTCTGATCCTGTAATTCGCATGGTTTCGGAAGGGGTTCCGGTAATTTCCACAAGCGGTACTTCCTGAAAGAAACTTCCATTGTTTCCGGGCTCAAGACCCAGTGCTGAAAATTCCTTTTCCAGGTAATCAACGGTTTTTGTTTCGCCTTCTGAGAAGGGCATTCTGCCCATGAACTCATCAGACGCCAGACGTTCTATGTGTCGTCCAATCGACTCTTCCGAAACCGTGGCAGTCGATGTCTCTTCCGTTGTTTTTGTTGAGCATGCCGCAGCGATAGCAACCAGCAGCACTAATGAAGTGTGTTTCATGTTTATAATTGAGGTTAATTTTTCTGTAAAACGAGTTCTCCTGCGGATGGTATCACATTGAAAAGAACGTATTTACCATTCGCATCATCCTTAAAGATAGCCTGAATATTTTTACCGGTTGGATCGGTGATCGATATCTTTGTCCAGGATTCAGGAATATAGGTTTTAAGGGTTACAGGTACGTTGTATGACTCTGGATCAAGTTCAGTGCTTAGCCGGATAGAAATGCGGTTATCTTCAGATTTCGTTTCAATTACGGTATTTTTCCGCTCCCGGATATATTTAGTGACATTCCCAAACGTATCTACCCATAAGGAGTCGCGCTGATCGTTCACAAAACTGAAATATTGATCCAGCTCTTCTCCCGTTTTGGGCTCCCAGCCAAACTGGTCGACTCCATGAAAAACAAGCACGAGCCATACACCCGAACCGGATAAGGCTGTATTCACCCAACCTTTCATATCGTCGACACTGTGGCGGGTAAGTGCACCACGCTGCCATTGTACATACTCCTCGTCGGAATCCAGCGGTGATTTATCGCTGGATCTGTTTAATTCTTCAAGATAGGGTTCGGGCATCCTGTTTCGCAGTGCGGGATAAATGTCATAGGCATAAGACATAACCCGTTCGTTTTCAGTGCCGTACGGTCCTTCGGCAGAAAATGTGTATTCAGGGCCCAGGAATTTTTCAATATCAGCCTTGCTCTGCTCCAGTTCATATTTCATGTTAATCTCATCCAGTACTGCCAGCCGGGGATGAGTAACCGTATGGCTGGCGATTTCATGGCCATCTGCAGCGTAGGAACGATATTGTTCCCAGGTGGTGGTGTCTTCCACGTTATTGTGAAAAACAACATCATTAGTATCCTTCATCGAACCATTCCGGATTTTCGAGTAACCCTCATCCAGCAATTGATATGCTTCCTCTACTTTGCCCTGTTCATAAAGCGATCCTACACGGGCGTGATAGTCCTCTGCCTCGGAAGTGCCGGTAAAGGCGATGAGGGAAGCACGTTCAAAAAAATTGTTTTCGTTCGTTTCAATATCAGCAGTCTCTTTGATGATCTCTTCCGGTGATCGGCCAATAAATTTACCTGGTTGAGAACCCTCAACCTTTCCGGTAATAATAAAGAAGGTACCCTTCAAATTATATTGATCCATGATAGGTCTGGCAACGGTCAGCTGGTTTATAATGCCGTCATCAAAGGTGATGGACAAAGCCGCCTTTTTGTCGTCCGGCCATTTGGTAATGACGGTTTCACCGGAGTGTCCTTCTTTCTCCGGGGAGCAGGCAAGTACAAGACATGATAAAAATAATACTGTAAGAGCGTTTTTCATTTCTGTGAAATTATAATTAACGGTAAGTTAGTTTGCGCCACAATGCTTCCAGCGGCCCCTGTTTATGGGTTTTCATCCACCATGTACTTGCTATCAGCTGGAATATCCAAATACCCGATACGATAAACAGAAGCTCATACCTGTTGAAGGTATTATACCTTCCGAATCCATATCCATAGAATATCAGGGCACAAATAATGCTTTGCATAATATAGTTTGTCAACGCCATTCGCCCGGCAAGCGAAATAGGGTTGAGGTCTTTTCCTTTCAAAACCTGGTGGTATAAACCATTCAGCACCAGGATATAGGCAACTCCCAACGTTTCCTTTGGCAGCGTGAACAACCATGATTGCCATACATTTTCTACCGGTTCGAAGTAGTGAAATGTCCAGTGATCATAGCGTAAATAATTGATTACAAGGGCAACGAAAAACAGAAGGAGAGTGGTTGACCAATACAATTTTTTATTCCTGATGTCTGAAAAAATTCCGGTTTTATAGAGAATAATACCAAGTATCATCATGATCAGGGTTCTGAAGAGTATTCCGGGGTATAGTATGTTTCCCTTATGTACCCCTGAGTGGTCAGCGTTTATCGTGATACTTTCAACAAGGCTTTTTCTCACAGTGGCAGTATCGGTTACGGCAATACCTTTTGATGTCCTCTTTTTCCATATCTCAATATCTTCAGCCTGTTGCCCCGTACGGTCTTCAGCGGGCAGACGCTGTGCCAGTATTGCCTGCTCATGGAGAAATTCTATCCTTTTGGCATTCTGATAACTGTTGTAGAACAAAATACCAGTAAAAATGAGGACCGTAATCATCAACTGTTTCAACTTGAATGATCTGAACGGGAACAGCAAAAAACCGCAGATGGCATAATGATATAATACGTCTCCATCCCAGATCACGTAAGCATGTATTACTCCGAAAATAAAGAGCCAAAGGAGACGTCGGGCATAAATGTCCATGGCTTTCAGTCCGAGCCCCTGTAGCCGCTCCAGGAACATGAAGAAGCCTACTCCAAAAAGCAATGTAAACATGCTGAAGAACTTTCCCTGTGCCAGAAAGTAAACCCAGAAACGGGTATTTGCATCGACCGCGGAATCAAATCCATATTTGAACGGACTCCATGGGTCATCATAGGCAAATGATTCAATATTGATCACCAGTATTCCGAGGACTGCAATTCCCCGAAGGAAATCCAATGAACCAAGTCGTTTGGTCGCCTGTATGGGCTGAGGATCATTTAGATTACCCTGCATTTGATGTTAAAGATTGAGCCAGTAGTTAAGTTTAATCACTATCGCCCTGTTTTTCACCTTAAAATTATTGGAATAGTAGTTATCCGTGTAGACAATGAATAGATCAGATACAGGGGCATATCGCCATTGAAAACGGGCGTTAAGATTTACATTATCGATCTGGTTATTGTACTGAAGCCAGGTAGTGAGAAATATCTTGTCGGTAAATGTGACATCGAGACGGGGCCCAACCAGCAGAAAGTCTGAATTATTTTCTTCTTCATCGAAAGTCAGACGGTTAAAATCGGCCGTCACAGCGATACTTCCATAGGGTTGAAAACGATAACTGAGCGAACCCTGGAGGTTTGTAAGCGTTCCATTGAAAAATCCCCCATACTTCACGCCGGCATTATAGGTCCACCGGTTGCGTCGGTCTGATGTCATTTGAAACTCAACCTGGCGAAAACGGTGCTCTGATCCGGCCGGCAGGGGCTCTTTATCGTTATTAGTAGGATCGAATGGTTCGGTCAGCTGGATAAAACTTTCTTCGTAACCAACCTGATAGCTTGCGGTATTCAATAATAACAGCTCATAGTTCAGACTCAGAATATGATCGGTAAACCCCCATCCTTCGGTGAAATAGAATTGATTGCGCAGGGTGGGGCCATGTCGGTTCACCACGGTTGATTTAGGGAACCATTTATAACCGACATCCGGATTAAGCCGCAGGTATCCCGTTCGGGGAACAAATCCTACCTCGGCGACATAATCACTTCCCACATATTGATGTTCCCATTCGAACGTGAGGTTCTGACCCGTGTATTCCAGTTGTAATCCATGCGAAAGATCCTGCTGATCCGGTGTGAAAGACCCATGTAGAAATACTTTTCCTTGCCAAAGATTGTTTGCAGAGAAGAGATTGAAGTCGGCACCCACGACCCTGTTCCATTTATTGGCCAGGCTATCGCCCTGCATCACGTCAAGGCCATCACGGTTCACCACCATGAATGCAATATTGGATCGCTCCATTACGCGCCGCTGGAAGGCCGCCACAAAATAATTCTGTCCGGGATAATTCACGCTGTCTACCCGATTGGTGATCATGTCCAGCACGCCGATCCGCCAGTCCTTATTGATCTTTCCGCTCAGGCGTGCCCCTGTAAGGATCGGATTGGTAAGCCCGATTCGTCGTGAAAAGAACGGGCGAATATTGCGGTCACCAAAGTTGGCAAACAGGTCACTGTTTTCGAGGAAAAACTGCCGGCGTTCCGGAAAGAATAATTCAAACCTGCTCAGGTTCGTCACCTGGCGATCCACTTCAACCTGTGAAAAATCCGGGTTCAGGGTAAGGTCCAGATTAAGCGAGGAGGTAACGGCGATCTTGGCGTCAAATCCCGCATCAAAGGTATAGTCGGTTTCACTGCCTTCTTCCTGATTCTTGATTGCTCTTCCGGATACATAGGGTATTACAGATATATTTGTTCCTGGTGGTGGAGGTGGCTTATCCCAGTGAAGGGTACCAACGAAAGCCAGTGAAGCGCTTGGAAATTGCCTGGGAACCGGGGCCCAGGAGGATTTTTCATTTCGCTTGTTGTCTAAACGTGAGAAATTGATGCCCCACTCATCTATACCTTCCTTGTACCGGATCGATTTGAAAGGTATCATATATTCATGTACCTGGCGTCCCTCTTCCCGGTTAACTTTTGAAAACCATTTATTGTCCCACTCAAGTCCGACTGTACCACCGTCGGATTGCAAACCATCCCATTGTGCCCCGCCTGCAGATGCACCAAAGGAAAAGCCGTTGGTTTTATCCTGAAACGTGTCCATGAAAAAGATGAAATTATCGTTAGCGGAAAAATTAAAATCACGGCGCAGCGATGCGATCAGGTTCTTGCCGGGCAGATCATCCCAGCAAATTACTGCCACATATATGTTTTCCTGGTCATAGGTCATCATAACTTCTGTTTTTGCTTCCGCAAAACCAGTATCCATAGGGGTAATTCTGTAAAAATCCTTTGCAACATCTGCTGTCTCCCAACTTTTCTCATCCAGAATACCATCAATTCTGATCGGATCTATTGCTTCCTTGATATTCAGATGAAATTTTTCAGAATTATTCTCCTGGGCCCGGAGTATTCCAGCGGGAGATATCAGTATTAAAAATATGAGAAGAGCTCTGTTCACTATGATTGTAAACAGGAAGGTTAGTTAAATGCCAATAGATTTCAAATTCAATTTTTATGACAGGTATATAAATGTTTTGAATTGAACCGGTATCGCCGGATGCGTCCTAAACAGGTTGTAGAAACAACCGGCGAATATTGGAAACCGAATTGGCATATTCCGGTTTCGCCGACATCCGTTTCCACTCCGGATGGTCAACGAATACCTTCCAGTTGGCGTCCCTTTCTTCCATATCTTTAAACCCAAGCATGTAAACGAGGCTTGGCCGGAACGGTCCGCTGATCATATCCCCGAAAAACACAGGATGAAGTCCGGTTTTATAGAAGAGATCGATTTCTTCGACATTAAACATCTTTATTTTACGGCGTGTTGCATCTTCCGAGTAGCCTTCGTAGGTGCGCAGTTCAAAAATTGATGCCCCTTCAATCGGGTTATTCATTTTTGGAAGACCGTCAAATGCAAGCAGGAGTGATGAAGTGTATCGATTATACAACGGGCGGTCTGCGGGTATAGCATCATATTCCTGTGCGGCAGAATTGAAGGTTTGATCGTTTTGCAGATTTTGCCCGGCCAGGTAAATGGCTACTGTAGGATAGGAAATCAATACGTGCAGATTTGAAGGGTTGCTCATGCCATATTCGCTGAAAAGGATGAAATGATTGACACCTGTTCGCTTCAATGCCGGCTGTAGCACATCCTTCAGATAATTGACAAGTAAAGATTGGTTGCTTCCAAATTTCACCTCATACGTTCTGAGCTCATAAAGCTCTTTTTCCTCGGCAAGAGATGAGGTGGCCGATGCCTTTCCAAATGTCATGGAAAGAGGTATTGCTGAAGTAAGGGAAGCGGCCTGAATAAATTTGCGTCGTTTCATGAGGCATGGTCTTTAGTTCAGGTGTAAGTTACAAATAACCCTTGAATGACTTTATTCAATAACCTCAAATCGTTTATACATATTTCGCTCAAGCGCTTGTGGCACTTCAGATATAAGCAGGTAGCTCCCGGTTTGAAGAGAAGCGCTGAAGTAACCCGTCTGACCGCCCGGTAATTCCTGTATGCCCCCCAGAAAAGTATAACCTTCTGGTGCCGGTGTTCGCAATGCTGTAAAATCTGCTGCGTTCAACCAGGCAGCCAGGGGAGCGATATCTGTATCGGCAGCGTCAAGGCGGACAATGTTAACATCATGTCCCATCATATTTTCGTACTTCTTCTGATCCTCAAAATGGACTGAAAATGTATACTCACCAGCCGGAATAGTATCGTTGAATTGAATTCCATTTGTGCTGGAAACAGAGATTCCCAAATCAGATGGAAGATCTTTCAGGGAAGATACAGCATCGGTTACGATAACTTCATTCAGCATACCCATCAGTGCATGAGGCCGGCCATTGGGCATACGAACATAACATTCCATGGCATATCTGCCCGGCTCCAGGAAAAATGTGGCATCTGCTTTACTGGCAGGGCCGAGAAGACCGACGCCACCTACATTTTCTACCTGGCTAAACCATTCCGGTATCTTGCCGAATTCCTGGAACCCTTCATCCATTTTGCCTTCGTCGAAAAGATCAAGTGCATTTTCAAAAACAGAAACAATATCGCTTTTATAATTCTCCAGGGTGATGCCCTCCGGTAATTTTTCAAAAACAAAAAAATGGATGTCCCCCGACTGGTTGTCGTATTCAAAAGTATGCCAGCCCGATGGAATCGTATCCGGCAGGTTGAACTCCATCGATCGGGTAGTCACAACTATCGGGGTGTAAGCAGGAGTTTCAGCTTTATCATTGCTTGTCTCAGTGCTGCATCCACAAAACAGAACCAAAGAAAAGCCGATCAGTATATGAAGGTGTTTCATTAGAAAGGTTTTTTTCCAATAATATAGTAAGTATGCGGCTTTTATGTCAAGTGACAGGTTCGAGTTCGCCAATTAAATTTTATCATAGAATCAACATCAAAGCTATAAAGACGGTCACCAAAAATCTCGCAGAGCGTTTCAATATCGCAGGTCTTATTTAGAATCGTTTCTGCTTTTACTCAGATAGGCCATCAGTTGGCGCAATTCTTCGTCATTGAGTGAATTGATCAGGCCCCCGGGCATCAACGATACCGGAGATGGCACCTGGGATTCAATGTTATCGGCAGCAATGGAAATTTCATCATTTCCAAATGGATTCACATTCACATATGCAGTATCATCGGTTGTTCGTGTTGTTCTTCCGACTACAGTATTCCCGTCTCTCAGCGCAAATAATGTTGCAGCATATTGGTCTGAAATTGACATACTTGGCGAGATCATTGCCATTAACAGGTCATAATTGGAGAAACGCGTACCTGCCTGTGTGAGGTCCGGACCTACATTACCGCCCAGGCCATCCATGCTGTGGCAGGATGCGCAGAGCAGCGCTTTGTATAACTCCTCGCCACGTTTCAGGTCTTTTCCTTCGAGCTGACCGTTCACAGCCTCCAGTGCCATGCTGATTTGCCAGTTTTTTCCAGGACCTGATGGAGGAGGAACATTTGAATCGTACGAGGGCTGGTTCAAAAGTGCTTCCCCCGAAATCTCAGCCAGTTGTTTACGTTCATCAGCCGGAACCTGATCCAGCGCCTCCAGGCGGATGCGCTCTACAAAACCAATATAACTCCACCCTCCGCTTTTTTGTAAAGCCCGATAGAACCACCGGAAATATCGTTCCCGAAGTTCCGGCGTCCAGCCGGACTCCTGATGGCTGAGTGCTCGTGCCAGGGCGATTCCCTGCTCAGCTGGCCTGTTTTCATGCATCGCTTTGATGGTAGGACCGTATTGTTCACTTCGTTCCAGCACATCTACCGGGGTGAGGTCGGCTTCAATGGTCGCCTCGGCCTGCTCCATTAAGGTGAGTGTAGGCTCAATTACTTCCGCATGGTCGAGATAGACAAGCATTTCGCTCATCTCCCGGTCAAGGGCGGCATTGCCGCCTGGATATGCGGGCAGGTTTGAACGGATGTCATTGTCTGGTGCGCCGAGCCTTGAAAAAATCAGGGCATATACGCGTACGAGGGCCAGCTTACTCTGGAGATCCAGCTTTTCGGGATCGACTGATTTAAGTTTTGAAAGTAAGGGATTCTTCAGACGGACATCATTCGAGTGTGCAGCCGCGATGGCAGCTTCAAATATGATGGAGGGTTGACTTTCTGCCTCAAGTTTGGAAAGCCATGAATCTGCAGGATGTTTCTCCAGGGCAACGCGCGCTGAATAACGGATGAAACGGTCATCGCTTGAAAGTCCGTTCCAGATTTCGTCCAACGGCACAGCAGGTTCCATAAGCGCATGCATCGCTGTGCGTGCCGAACTATTGGCGGAAGCCATTTGAACAGGATCGGTTGCAGCATTACCGGTATACCGGACACGGTAGAGATAGGAAGTTCCTCTTCTTCCCCCGGTGGTGAAATACATATTGCCATCCGGAGCGATAACCAGATCGGTGATTGCCAAAGGTGTGCCGGATAGGAATTCCGACTTTTTAGCGGAGTAGGAGGCTCCGTTTTCCGACAGATCGACTTTATAGATCGTTCCGAAACTCCAGTCGGAAATATACAGACTGCTCTGATATTCAGCTGGAAATTTTGCGCCATAACCAAACGTGATTCCGGTAGGTGAGCCCTGTCCGATGTCGATAACGGGAGGCAGGTTGTCGGGATAATATGCGGGCCATTTCCCTGAGCCTGTTCGCCACCCAAATTCTGCACCGGGTATGACATGACATACTCGTGTTGGCCGATACCAGGGAGATCCCAGATCCCATTCCATATCTGAGTCATAGGTGAAAAGCTCACCTTCAACGTTGAAAGCAATATCATAGGCATTTCGAAATCCTGAAGCAATGACGTTCCAGGATTGTCCATCATCGTCTGATCGCGCAATCCATCCTCCCGGAGGCTTTATGTTGTTGGCATGTCCGCGGGGGTCCAGAATTGCCGGGTACAACCGGTCCTCTTTCCAGTTCGCATTTAAAATTGATGTGGAGTTTTCGGGTACCAGTGTATGGTTTCCGGCAATGAGATAAAGTGACTTCCCGTCGGGGCCTTCAATAATGGCGTGTGGACCGTGTTCGCCTTCGCCTTCCAGGGAAATCAATTGTTTCACATCATCCAGTTCATCGTCACCATCTGAATCAGTGATCCTGTAAACCCCGCTTCCATTGAAGGTATCATTGGGGCGGGCGTTTACGGAAACGAACAGACCTCCGTCTTTCCAGAGAAGTCCCTGGGCGCTTCCGATATTAAGGTTAATGCTATCTACGGTTACCCCGGCACCTTCCAGGGTAATGCGATACAAGCGGCCATATTGATCTGAAGTAATTAACCGGCCATTGTCATCATAGGTCAGAGAAACCCATGAACCCTGTCCGTGTTCTGTTGGAGAGTATAACATAGTGGCTTCGAATCCTTCAGGAACAGTGATTATGGGGTAATCGCCATTAGCAGGATTGCCTGTCTCTTTTGTGGAACAGGAACAGTAAATTATGCAAAAGACGAGGGTAATATTCAAAAATTTCATTCGGGTCGATTCAGGGAGGTTAAAATTTTACGAGTTCACTGTGACTGAATTGGAACAGCTCATTCTTCAAGTTGATTCAGGAAGGTTCGCTGGACAGCAATCGTTTTTTCGGGGTTGCCCCAGGTAGTGAGATGAACTGCATTATCTATTATTTCCACCTTTGATCCGGGGACCATGTCTGCCCATTTACGTACATAACTTTCCTTTATTTCGTCGAATTCGCCCGCAGTGAACAGGGTTGGTACATTGATCTTTTTCAGGGTTTCAGTAGCGTCAAACGTTTCCAGTGTGCCAGTAACGTTAAACTCGCTGGCTCCCCACATATACCCATAAATCTCATTGTTCATCGTTGTAATTGTACTGTCAAAATCAGCCGCTGGCGGATTAGCTCCCCAGACATAATTTTCGTAAAACATATTCATGGCCGTTTCATAACCAGGGTTACTGAAATCACCAGAAATTTCTGCTTCATTGATTGCTTGTTTCAGGGAATCAGGGAAGGACTCCAGTAATTCCCGGGTACTGCTCATCCAGTCCTGGCTTACCAGGCACGGACTGGCAAAGGTAAGGGATGCTACGGCATCCTGGTGCGCTTCATAATAGGCTGCGGCCAGCATAGTGCCCCATGAATGACCCATAATGTGCCATTTTGAAATACCAAGATGGTTTCTCAATGCTTCCAGTTCACCAACGAACCTGTCCACAGTAAATAAGGTTGTATCACTGATATAATCAGATTTTCCACATCCCAGTTGATCGTATCGTATCACGGGCCTGTCTGAACTCAGATCCTCAAATGGTTTCAGGTAAATGCTTCCCACACCTGGTCCACCGTGTAATAATACCAACGGAACGGCATCACCGCTGCCGGAAACTTTATACCATATTTTTCCTCCTTCGACTTCTGCGAAACCTTCCCCTGCTTGAAGAGTGTTGGTGGATTCCTTAGGTTGACATCCTGCAACGAGGATGAGTGTGAGTAAAGCGAGTGCAAAAGGAATGAGGTAGTGATTTCTTTTTGTCATAAACGTGTTTTTTGATTGAAACAATATACAAAAACTATTGAGTTTGGAAGGCGTCCTGATCAGGCCTCAATAAATTCTTTTTCCTACTTTTAGCTGATAGCAGACCTGTGAGAGGTCCGATGAGCAGGGCTAAAAATATATATTGGACAGGGATGTTGTTTTGCAAAACATTCAGAAGCTGGATGCTGAATATGGTAATAGAAAAGCCAATACAATTTACAATGGTTAGTGCTGTTCCTTTGTTTTCCGGGATCGCGTTTTGAGCTACAAGTGTAGAGAAGAGGGGTGAATCTGCGATGACCACCATTCCCCAGCAAAGAAGAAATATGAGAAAAACTAACTGCGAGCCGGACATGAAGGCAACCGGACTGATCAGACAGCAAATTCCGGAAAGCGAAAGGGCGGTAAGTGCGGTACGTTTCGTTCCGAAGAGTTGTGAGAGATATCCTCCCGCAATACATGCGAGGCTGCCTGCGCCGATAATCAGGAATGACCAGAGCGGTATTGAAAATGTTGCCTGCGGGTGAAGTGACTTATAGGTTGTGAGCATTACCGGAACGAAAGCCCAAAAGGCATACAGTTCCCACATGTGTCCGAAATAGCCAAAAGCGGCTGAGCGGAAATCAGGCGCACTGAATACTTTAAAAAAAGCTGAAAACTGGAGTTTCTGACTTTTCCTTCGAAAGGGGCCATCAGGAACTAAAATTAATATCAGCGTTCCACCAAGAATTGCAAGTATTGATGTTATGATCAGCACAGATTTCCAGGGCAGGGAACCGGTCCATTGATTCAGCAGGTGGGGAAAAGCCGTACCCAGTACAAGAGCTCCAACGAGAAATCCCAAAGATTTACCCAGTCCCTTGTCAAAATAGTCTGAAGCTATTTTCATGCCCACCGGATAAATCCCTGCAAGGAAGAATCCGGTAGCGAAACGCCAGCTGATCAGCGTGGCGAAAGTGTTAAAATCCAATATGGTTAAGCCATTAAACAAAGCGCCAAATAGAGCGCTGATAAAAAAGACCCGGGAAGGGGAGTACCGGTCGGATATAGTGAGCAGGGCAAATACAAGCGTTCCGCAAATGAAACCGAATTGAACAGCCGAAGTAAGGTGTGGAAGTGCTGAGGAGGGCAGGTCATACGTGGCAACAAGTGATGCCATCACGCCATTACCGGCAAACCAAAGCGAGGTACAACAAAACTGTGAAAATACGATGACAGGAAGGATATGGCTTCGCACAGGCATGGCCGTAAGATAAAAAGATTTAATTATCAATGGGGGTATCAGGAATCATTAAAATAGTTACCGTTGCGAATGACTTAAATCAGTGTAAAAGAGTCCTGATTGGTTTACATTAAACCTGCCGGAATAACAAGAAGTGTAATCATGCCTACCATGTTTATTGAGGCCGTGAGATCTACCATACAGAACAATCTCTCCAGGGAGCATTATGGGGTGAATGAGTTGGCAGTGGATATGGGTATGAGCAGATCACAGCTTTTGCGCCGGATTAAGGAATCCACAGGGCTTTCTGTCTCAGAATTTATTCGAAATGAAAGACTCGGAGAGGCACGAGTTTTATTAAAAACAAGTGACCATTCAATTTCTGAAATTGCTTATTTGGTTGGCTTCAGCAGCCCTTCCTATTTTGTCAAATGCTTTCATGATAGCTATGGTGAAACGCCCGGGGATTTTCGGTCAGGACCGTCTGAATTAACCGGGACGCCGGAACGTCGAAGATCGGTTCCTATGCTGGGCATTATTTCACTAACAGGTGTATTTTTAATTCTGGCGATCTTGCTGGGAATATATTTTCCCCTGAATCGCGATGAGGTACCAGATTCAATTGCGGTATTGCCATTCTCAAACCTGAGTGAAGCGGAGGAATTTGTTTCCGATGGCCTTACTGAATCGGTCATAAATGATCTTGCAAGTGCAGACAGGTGGCGCGTTATATCGCGGGCATCGGTAATGCGCTTTAAGGATGATTTTCCAGGAACTGCGGAAATTGCCAGGCAACTGGATGTTGACCTGATCGTTAGTGGCTCCATTCAGCAAATAAAGGACAGTATCTGGGTAAATATTCAGCTCATAAAACCTTTGCCTGAAGAACATCAACGATGGATTAAGCGATATTCCTTTTCCAACATTGATATATTGAGTCTTTCGGAACTTATATCTGCCGATATTAAAAATCAACTTGACCCTGAATTTCCGGTGCTTTCAGAAATGGAAATAAATGAGTATTCAGAATCAAGAGAGTTGTATCTGAAGGGCGCTTACTTCCTGCAACATGAAACCCCTGCTGGACTGGAAAAGTCGATAAAATATCTGCTTCAATCTATCCAGCTGGATTCAACATATAGCCCGTCCTTTTCGGCACTTTCCAGGGCGTATATTTCACAAAACCGTTTTCTACAGGATATCGGGGAAAAGAAAATAAATCACGAAAAAAGTCTCAAGGCTGCAAGAAATGCATTGGCATTAAATAAAAATTCCGCATCGGCCTACATAGCGATGGCCAGGGTTAATCTATTGATCGACTGGGATTGGGGCGCGTTAAAGAGGAATTTGCAGCAAGCCCTTATGATCAATCCAAGCCTTTCAGAAGCTCATGAGTTGATGTCTCATTATTACGCCTTGCAGGGTGAATATTCACAAGCCATTGAAGAGGCCGCTACAGCCCGCAGACTGGATCCATTAAACCCTGCAGCCGGAACGTTACTGGCTGATCGATATTATATTGCATCTGAACTCGAAAATGCCATCGACACCTATCAGGGGGTATTGGAGCTTTTTCCTGATTACAGCTATGCCTGGGACGGTCTGGGTTACGCATATTTTTACTCAGGCAATAAACAACAAGCCTTAAAGTGCTGGCAAAATTTTCAGAATGTCATTGGCAATGAAGTTATCGCAGAATTTTATACGGAACAATCCTTTAACAGCAGTCTGCGCTATTGGCTGGAGAAAGCAATGGGCCCAACACCTCAGACCTGTTCAAACCCGACAGTAGTTGCGACAGTATATATGATGCTGGATCAACCTGTGGAGGCCATTGATTATCTTGAAATCGCCTTTGAGTTTCGGGATGAAAGGCTTCCGCTAATGCTGATAAGACCGGATTTCTATAATCTTAGAATTAATCCGAGGTTCAAATTCATTGCCGGTCAACTGGATATAACCCTGCCGGAACCCGCCTTCAGTACTGATCTCTGAAATGAAATTGCCTGCTGCGCCATCAGTCTTATTTTGGTATTAAAATTGACATGATTCGCTGCAAATTTGATAAGAATGACATAGCCTGTTTAGCGAAATTGATCCTGTAAATTAAACAATCAGAGCTATGAGAAACTTTATAATTTTTACAGGAATTTGGGCTTTGTCTTTCTTGCTTATAACAGCATGTGAAGACAGTGTCTATGATGAAATTGTTGAAGAACCCGTTAGTGAAACAGTTTCTTCCGATCAAAAAGGCAACGATCAATCCAGGGTCTATGGGTTTGACCAGTGGGGCTATAACTGGAATGCGCATCACTTTAATGGTAATGTCTGGAATGCTATCGTTGCAGATTACCTCTACCAGGGTGAGTTCTTCTGGCGGATTGATCCCTATACCGGGGATGATGAATCCTATCTTGAAAAATATCCGTGGGCTGATCAGATGCCATTTTGGGCATACAGGAATATGGAACTCGTCATGCACTGGAATGAGGGTCTGATTTCAAAGGATGGTGAATATCAGGATTGGCTGGATTCAGACGCATGGATCACATTCCACTACAAGCTTGGTAAGGGAAGTGATAAATGGTTTCAATTTCAAAAGTTTGTGGCGGCAAAATCAACGGATTATATAAAAGACGGTATGTGGTACGACCAGGATGGTAATCTTATTGGAATATTTCACGATTGGGATACGCTCATAATGATAGAAGTCCATGACGCCGGTCAACCACCTTATTTCAAAAGCCCTCTAAGTCCGGGTTTAGGAAAATATAAGCTCCGATAGTTGGCTTACTTAAGCAAAGCGCGGATCATTTTGGTCCGCGCTTTCATTTTACAGACCTGTGTTATTATCAAATGGAGAATTTGAAATATATATTTTTTCCTGCATCTTGACGGCCATGCGTACTTTTTTAAAAGGTAATAGAAGAAAGTCTCTTGACCGGATTCGGCACTACCTGGGTTATGCGGTAGGTGAGATTGTCCTGGTAGTGATTGGTATTCTGATTGCCCTTCAAATCAATAACTGGAATGGATTCAGAAAGGAGAGGAATCTTGAAAAAGAGATCCTGGTAGAAATTAAAAAATCACTTCTTTCAGACATCGAATATGAGTTACAACCGGAAATTGACCAGGCGCTTCAGGACGTCAGGAATTCGAATGAGATTCTGTTTGTATTGGATAATATGAAGGAAATGCCTGATTCCATAAGTCTTAAATTCCGTTCATTTATGTTTAGCAAGGACCTCGTTTGGGGGGTGACTGCCAACAAAACACTGGAGAATGAGGGCATTAAGGTCATCCAGAATCCATTGCTGAAAGAACGAATTGTAGAACTATACAATGTTAAATTTCCTTCTGCCAGGAATGCCGTTGACAATTTTGGAAATAATCTTATTGAATATTTCAGGCCAATGATGAGGGATCGATTTGTTTTCGCTTATAAAGATTTGGACTCAGTTCAATATTACCCGATCGATTATATCACATTGCGCCAGGATCAGCTTTTCCTGAATACGGTTCAGACGGCACGGCTAAATTTTAGAAATATCAGCAGGACATTGCTAAACCTCAGGCAGGAAATACTGGATACTGTTGAAATGATTGACAAAGAGTTGGAGGACAGCTGAGTTCTGGTTTGTCCATCGGCAAAAGGTTGTTTGAACGGCTTCGGGAAGAACCTTCCTGTCAGCAGCCTAAATTATTTAATCGAAGTATGTATGTTCTTCAGAATACTCCATGAATTTTTTTCAATGTCCCACTGGTTGTAGTTTCCTGCTGTGGTAACAATGACCATATCATTTTCGGAGTCAAAGAAAATGCGCTGATCACCATTTCCGACAGCAGCAGGAATTACATGTTCTCCATTTGAGTCTTTTAAATTGTACGTCCAGAATTGGTAACCATATCCTCCGCCACCGGGTCTTTCTACATGGGGGCTAAGTGATTCTTCAACCCAGGAAGCGGGAATAATCTGATCTCCATTATACATCCCTTTGTTGTGATAAAGAATTGCTAATTTCAACAAATCCGGCGAAGTGAGTCGTAAGCCGGATGCTGCGGCAGGCATCTCTGAACCAGGAAAGGTTGTCCATTCAGACCGCGTGATTCCTATTGGAGTGAAAACGTATTCCTTCGCAAATTCATGGACATTTTTTCCGCTCACTTTATGAATAATTTCCGCCAGAATCTCTGTGGTCCCACCGCTGTAATTCCATTCGGTTCCCGGGGAGGTGACCATCTTTCTACTCAGAATGAAGTCCACCTTATCCGGGCTTTCATCCATCTGGATTTCGCTGTTTTCTGGATTTGTGTAGGGAACATTTTCATTCCACTCCAATCCCGCAGTCATTGTAAGCAAATCCCTGATCGTAATATTTTCGCGGCCATCATTTTTGTACTGCTGATAGTCTTCAAAAAAGTCGAATACGGATTGGTCAGTACTTTTAATCAAGCCCATATCGATAGCTATTCCTATACAAGCCGAAACGACACTTTTTGAAACACTCCGCATATCATGAAGAACTGTATCTGTGTGCTGAACAAAACCAATCTTTTCACCCCAGATCTCATCTTCTCCCGGAAAGTATTCTTCGACAACCAGGCTATCATTCTTGTAAATAAGCAGACTATGGCGATTCGGATAAACCCCCGATCGGATACTGTCAAGGAGTAAATTAATATTAGCCATATCCAGGCCGATGTCCACGGATTTGTCCGGTTCATTCGTGGGTGGTTCCGAAGTATTACATCCAATTGAAAAAGTGAGCAGTATGATCAGGAGGATTCGGGCTGGATTCATATGAATTTAAGTGTGGGTGGTAAAGTGGTTATTTTTTCCTTTTTGGTGGAGGAAGTTCTTTCACAGTAATTTTTACAAGTTCACAAAGCCAGTCCCTGTCTTCCAGTTTGTCCTCTATTAAAAAACTGTTTTTTGCCCCGGGATAGGGGGGAGCTTCAGCCGGTTTTCCAATAAATGCCCTTCCGCCTTCCGTTGGTTTTACAAAAAATCGATTGTCACAAATCAAACCAAAAAACACCCCGTCGAGGTAGACGCCATATTCCCCGAACATTTTTTTAGCAAACACGTCTCCGGCAGCTTCAAGCTGGTCTGTAACGAAAGAAACAAATTCCTGGTCTGAAGCCATAAATCCGAATTAAATTTCGATAAGGTACAAAATATTACCATCGGGATCGCAAAAGGAATTCAGATTCGCCTGATCATTTTTATTTGGTTGCATCCTTAACCCTTTTTCCATTAAGTCTGACGTAGCTTTTTTTAAATCCGATACCCTGATTCCTATCTGAAGGTTATTTCCCTGAATAATTTCATCGGCAGTCGGATGAAGTCCCAGGTTAATGCCCGGGCCTTCAATGTCTGCCCAGTTGTTGCCAAACCGGTGTTTCAGTGTAAAACCGAGGGTTTCGGTATAGAATCGTATCGATGCTTCCAACGAATGGACCATGATTGTCAGGTTACAATTGATTATTTCCATAGCGTAGAATGTATTATCGTTAGTATGGTTAGCCTTTATTCAACCAATTCCCTTTTCCATAAATTTTCAAGTTGCGCTCTTAATTGTTCATAAACGGGCTGATAATCTTCCGAAGATTCAGTGCTGAACTTAAGTGAAACACTGTCAGGGTAGTGCCCCATTGAAATAAAATGGTTATCCATCGTATCCCTTTTGTTATAGAAAGTTGGTGTTTCCCCCTGGAAATCATAGAGATGCTCCGAAAGAATATGCGTGTAACCCGTTGCATCATTATTGATGATGGATTCCCATTTCAATTTCCGAACAGCCTGTATATCGTTACTTCTATTCAACAGGTAATGGGTGAATGTAAATCCATATTCTCCACAGGTCAGGGAATCAACCACGATGATCCTTTTATTTCCTGTGAAATGATAAACGTCCCCAAAACAATCACCGCCGCCGTAGGCATAAATACTGTCCAGCGTCATTCCATCTGTCTGAAAGACTGAAAGACCTGACATATCAATGACTGCCTCAGCAAACTGATTGTCATTACCAGCTTCTGTTGAGTTACTATTTTTCTGACACCCTGCGACAATAAGTATCAGGATAACAAGCATATCGTATTTCATAGGAGAAGTTAATGAAATACGCGATAAAATTTCTGTTTAGCGTACGGATTCGGCCATTTTTTCCTGTATTTTAAGAAGGGTCAACTGGTAGTTATAGTTCTCGCAATGTCCTTTCATCGGGGAAAATTCCACGACCGCGTCTGACTTCGGGTTTTCAGTAGTTTCCAGGAAATCAGCAAAGGCACGGGTTGCGGGATTAAGATAGAAGTTATCCATATCACCCATCCAGATATATACTTTGCCCTGAATTTTCGGCCCCAGTGTTTCCCAGTTCTCCTTTGCATGGATCTTAAAATCATATTTTTTCCAGTGTTCAGCAACCTCATGATCTATTTCACCCGATTCGGGATCGAATACCGGCAGGGGTAAACCATCAGACCCTTTGGGACTGTACAGTGCGGTGTGTGCACTGAATTGGCCGCCAGACTTGACATAAGTATTCGTTGTGCTCAAAACATTTTCATAGTTAATAAAATCCTGAAGGGAAAGCATCGGCTCGCCCAGGACACTACGCATCACAGGTCTCTTGTATCCGAATTCATTGTAATAGGCATTTTCATCCTTGTAAATGTTAATGAGTTGATAATTCTCAAATTCAATGGCATCCGGACTGAAGGAAAAAACACCCCCGAATGTATCAGGGTAATAAAGCTGCAGACCCAGTGATACCCATCCGCCAGTTGAGCATCCGTCAACAAACCGTGTAGCCGCGTCATCGGTACCGCGGTATTTGCTTTCGATATAGGGAATCAGTTCATTGATGAGAGCATAGCCGTACGGACCGCTGTTTTCAGAATCCATCTGGTAGGAGTCACCGTATGGACCTTCTCCATCGAGGAATACGCTGATGATTTGCGGAGCTTCTTCTGAATCCCACCAGGACATAAATTTCTCATCGTTCAGCAGGTAATTGATCCTGGTATAACGGCCTCCATACCCCGCTACATTGTAGCGAATGGTATAGACATTCCCCGGTTGATAGTTGTGTGGAAACAGGATCGATGCTTTCAGGTGAACTGGTTTCTTCCACCAGCTCGACAACGTATCGCTTTTGAAATCTATTACCGTGGCAAGTGGACTTTCAGTGATCGACCTTTCACCTATTTTTTTATCAAGTGAAAATACCGCGGTCGCATCGTCGGACAAATTGACCGGTTGTTTTTCTGAATATAGGTTTCCCGGCGCATTGATTCGGGATTCCTCTTCATCCTGATCCCACAATACTTGCACGAAGTATTCACCAGCCGGAACATTATCCAGATTCCAGCTTGCTGTGGAAGACCAGTCCTCCGTTTTTCCAATAATCAGGGGATTGGTCATATCCCATCCCGATAAATTTTTAGCGAAAATTTCAGTTCGTGACATCGGGTTTGGCCAGGTTTGAGTTCTTGGTTCGACCTGAGGATTCTGCGACAGAAAGATATACAATCGCCCGGCGTCCCTGAAGTCATCTTTCATTTGATCTGAAACGGAAATAGTGATGGTGAGTTTACTCTCCTGCGCATGAGATCCAAAAGAGAACGTCATCAGGATGAACATGAGCGCAGCACTGCGGTATATAATTTTCATGATTGGTAATGGTTTTGCGTGCGTTAAGTTTCCGGGTTTTGGACCTTCAGAATTACATTTCCTGTTTTTTGTCCTGAGAGTACATAGGCATAGGCTTCTTTTACTTCTTCCAATGAATACATCCGGTCGATAAGAGGCTTGAATGCTCCCGCACTGATCAGTTCCGCGGAAAATTTCAGGCTTTCGTTTATGTTGAGAGGTATCGGGAATTTAACTTTTCTCCCGCTTGATACTGGTGCTATCATTGCAAGAAACGGGTTTTCATAATTCGGTCCTAATTCTGAAGAAATGTATATTCCCCTGGCGGACAGGAGTCGCTTGCACTTTCCGTAGCTGCTTTTGCCTACCGCATCAAAAACATAATCATAAATTTCATTCTCTTTGGTAAAGTCGGCAGAGGTGTAATCAATAATTCTGTCCGCGCCAAGTTCTTTTACGATATCTGCATGTTCACCTCTGCAGGTGGCAGTTACACTGAGACCATGGTATTTCAGCATCTGAATAAGGGCTGAGCCAATGGCGCCGGTGCCGCCATTCACCATGGCTTTTTGGCTGGGTTTTAAGGATACTTTGTTTATGAAATTATAGGCATAATGAACACCTTCAATACAAGCGACTCCTTCAATTGGGTTAATGGAGTCAGGCATCAATTCGATACCCCTGTTTTCATTGAATATCATATATTCCGCCTGGGAAGCAGCCTTTCCGGAATCATCAAACCCCCAAACCCTGTCACCTGGTTTGAATTTTTTTACCTTTTCGCCGACTTCCACAATTTCACCGGTGAAATCTGTTCCGGGAACCGGGTATTTGGGCGTGACGAGTCCCATGATAAGTTGCATGATCAGCGGTTTCCCCGTGAGATTGGCGCAATCGGTGCGGTTCACTGTGGTTGCTGTCACTTTAATGATCACATCATTCTCGGAGGGGCCAGGAACCGGTAATTCCTTGATTTGAAGAACTTCCTGGTTTCCATAGGATGTGCGGTATGCGGCTTTCATACTGCTAGTAATTCATTTTTGATCAGGATTCAAACGGTCTGATGATAAATGGGTTTATTCAAAGTTCAGCGATGAATCATGATTTTAAAGTGATGCACACTTCAGTTATTTCGAACCATGATTAGTAATGAGTCGACCTCAGCCTGGCGATTCCTGATATAACTCAAAGTTACATGAAGTTCGGCCAGTCTGCCGCGAAGTGCATTGGCCAGTTCCGGATCACCAGACAAAGCCTGGGCGGTCCTCAAAACATCATCTGAATTCGGGGGTGGAGGACAGGCAGGAAGGTATTTGGCGCTTTCACTGATATTCGTAGCGGTATTTGCCACCTGTTCAAATGAATAGCAATTTTCCCAAATATAACGCTGGATTCGCCAGGGAGTCCGCTCCCTGATCATTTTCCTGTAGAAATCGGGTCCTCCGAATGTTATGCCTATTTCTTCCTGGGCATCCTTGTAATAGGAAGCCATCACATCCTGAACCAGCGGGCCGCCTATAAGATCCAGGTTTCCAGCGTTCTGCAGTTCCACGTATGTTTGATCTTTCGGACGGAAAGGCCAGATCTGACTTGCCTGGTATGCGGCGTAGACAGATTCCCAGGGGTCGTTCAATGCTTCCGGATCACCGTTGAGCAAGGGAAGCGCTTTTTCTCCAAAGGCCAACGCTTCCATGAAATAACGTGTGCGGATGGCATAAATTTCCTGATCGCTCCTGAGGTCCTGTGCGAGCCGGTTCCTGGCTTGGTTTCCAGCGGCCAGCCGTACAGATTCGGCGTACATACTATTGATCTGAAGAGCTATTAAAATGCCGATTACAACCAGAATAATTTCACCTGTCGCGTAGACGAGGTATTTGCTTATTCTGTTTTCGGACAGAAGCTTTAACCGATCCTTTCTGAATAATTTTAGCATATGGATCAAAAGGTACTAAAATATTTAATTAGCTCACGTGGTTTTTGTTGGCAGAATATCTGCAGGCTGGATTTTGATGAGGCAGGCTTGCCGCTTTGGGCACTTTCTATGCTTGTTGCTGTATTTTTCTGAACAGCGATAGTTTTTTCTTAGATACTTAAATCCCGTACGGATCAATTTTGTGGTTGTCCGTTTAGGTACCTATATTTTCCCCTGAAGGGGGAATGGGGTACACCGCTAATGCGTCTCACTGTAATGCGAGAGGAAGGGAACGATGACCAGCCCCAGTCCAATGCCGATCAACAGCGATGCAACCATGATAAAAGGCGATATGGTGAGGAAAATAAATCCAACTCCAAGCCCCATCAGGGTCGTTCCGCCGATGACCCATGTGCTCCGATCCTGTTTTTGTTGCGCAGACATGGTAAAATGGTTTTGATGATGAGATAAATTACCATCATCAGATGAATTTTAACCTGATGATCATCAATGCGAAAAACTACTTTAATCAGAAGACCTTTGGACAAGGGTGGCAGGAAGATACTACAATTCAGTTCGAAATTTCAGATTTAATCAGGGTCATCAGATTTCCAATCTGCCTTTGTGCATGGTTGTAGGAATTAATATGCTGATCTGTCTCATTGAGTGCGAAGATCGTATAGTTTCGAATTTCTATACCATAGAAAAAATCGGGATCCGCCACTTCCAGATTTGACATATCCACCTGCCTCAACAGCATCGGGAAATAATTATCATCCAGTGCCTGAAGAAAATTCTTCTGCATGAAGTCAATATTTTCATAGATTTTCAGCAATCGAAGCAGCTCCCGTTTAATTTCCTCCGATTGGATAAGTTTCAGGTCTCCGCTTTGCATCATCGATATGAGGGTGAGATTGTCAGGAGTGAAAAAATCATAGCTTCCAATTTCGATCACCTTAAATAAGATGCTGTCAACGGGTGCCCTGGCTGAAATTAATTCAAGACCCGCGGAAAGCTTTTCCTGTTTTAATTCATTAATACGTACGTTTCTGGACAACCGTGCGCTGTCAATTTTCAGATCATGAAGAATGTCTTTTAAATAAACGATCTCCTGAACACGTTCTTTTTCACGTACCGACACATTATTCAGCCAGAATGCAATGGTAATGCCAATGATTACGATGAATAATTCGATTAAATGATTGGTCCAGTTGATCCTGTTTTTTTTCATTGCTCCATATTTCAGAATGATAATATAATAAGCTTTGGAATTTTTTCACATCCCATATTGGATGTTTTCCGGAAGAGCAATACCTACCGTAGTCTCTCTTTTTCTTCGGACAAAAGGACCAGCATACTGTCGATGGAAGCCATGAGACTTTCTTCCTCTTCAATGGATTCATGCCGCAACACAAGCAGATTTGCCGTATAGGACTCAAGCGTTTGGCTCATAAAGACTTTATTCATTTCATGTGGAAACTGGCTTACCGGTATGGAGGAGTACCGTTGATGCCAGGCATCACTGAATCCAATATAGTTGAAAAGTATGGGCCGAAACTGATTGTTGCGAACATCCTTGAATTCCAGTGCACTTTCCCCGGCATCTAATGCATAATCCTCAAATGATGCCAGCAATGACCGTAATTCCTCATTTCGAATGTTCCCGATCTGACCTGTTGAAACGGCCGATTTTAATACCCCTTTGTTTGGGTCAAACGTAAAGTTTTCTCCGAATTTATTGAATAGTTGAAAAAGACTATCCTGGTTAAGGTGATCCACCGGCCGGCCAAAAAGTTGCATCAGTTTCTTTCCTGCTTCCAGGTTTTCATAATGCTTTGAAAAAACAATTTGCAGCTGAGCTTTATTCTGTTGCACCTCCGACTCAAGGGCAATCAGCAGATTTCGGGTATTAATGCGTGTAATACGTTCCTGGTTCCAGTTATTTACCTGGAGTGCAACCAGAATTCCGATTACAACAAGTATGATCTCTCCAATGGCATATTTTAAATACCTGGATACTTTTTCGTTTCCCATTTGAGCAAATTTGACCCTTTTCAGCATTCAGTCTTAGCTTAGTTGTGATCGTAATATAGGAATAATTTTTCCCGGGTCTTCCAGTAATGAACCTGTACCAGACTCATGCTAGGGTCAATGCTTCATTTGCCTGCGTAACAGTTGGGCATTCAGCGCCACGATAACAGTACTCAGACTCATCAGGACAGCACCAATTGCCGGGCTTAGAATGATCCCGATACCTGCCAGCACACCGGCAGCAAGCGGTACCGCAACGATGTTATATCCAGCCGCCCACCACAGGTTTTGCATCATCTTTTTATAGGTAGCAGTACCAAAAAGAATGAGGTTGGAGATGTCTTTCGGATTACTGTTGACCAGTAAAATATCCGCAGTTTCAGCTGCTACATCAGTGCCCGAACCAACTGCAATTCCAACGTTCGCCTGAGCCAGTGCTGGGGCATCATTCACACCATCACCCGTCATAGCCACAAATTCACCTTTTTCCTGCAAATCCTTAATGATTTGTTGCTTGTCTTCCGGAAGAACCTCAGCATAATAATCGTCCAGGCCAAGTGTTTCGCTAACTGCCCTGGCCACTTTTTCATTATCTCCGGTGGCCATTAAAACCTTGATTCCCCTGTTTTTTAGTGTTTTGATTGCCTCGAAAGAGTCTTCACGTATTTCATCAGCCAGCGCGATGTAACCCAGTAGTTTATCTTCAGAAACAACGAATACCACTGTTTCATCATCTGATTTGAATGCATCCTCCGGTTGATCTATTCCCAATTCGGAAAGCATTCCGGGACTTACAATTTTGTATTCCTTCCCATTTACGGAAGCCTGTATTCCTTTTCCGGTTATATTTTTAAAATTCTCTGCTTCATCCAATTCAAGGTTACCGGATTTGGATTTGTTAACAATCCCTGCAGCAATCGGGTGTTCTGAGTTGTTTTCGATGGACGCGGCTACCTGGAGAAGTTCATCATCACTCATGCCATCCTGAGTACTTTTAAACCGGGTTACCCCAAATTCACCTTTGGTTAGCGTTCCGGTTTTATCAAATATGACAGTCGTGATCTTTCTTGAATTTTCAAACGCTGTTCTGTTTCGAACCAATAATCCATTTTTTGCTGAAACGGCCGTAGAAATTGCTACCACGAGGGGAATGGCAAGCCCCAGCGCGTGCGGACAAGAAATAATCATTACAGTCACCATTCTTTCAAGTGAATACTCAAAATCCTTCCCCAACAGGAGCCACACAATCAATGTAATGATCCCTGCGCCAAGTGCTAAATAAAAGAGCCATGAAGCTGCTTTATCTGCCAGGTTTTGTGTTTTTGATTTGGATTGCTGGGCTTCCCTGACCATTGTGATCACTTTCGACAGGTAGGAATCCTCGCTGCCATGCTTTACCCGGATTTTAAGAGATCCGTTGTCATTGATCGACCCGCCAATGACCTCGTCTCCTTCCTTCTTAGGGACGGGCATGGATTCACCGGTAAGCATAGATTCATTAACATTACTTTCGCCGTTGATAATGAGACCATCGGCTGGAATTTTTTCGCCGGGTCTTACCAGGATGATGTCATCACTCTTTAATTCAGAGATTGGCACATCCTGATCTTCGCCGTTTTCATTTATTTTTCGGGCTTCTGATGGCATCATTTTAGCAAGTTCCTGTAATGAATTAGATGCGCTCATCACCGATTTCATTTCAATCCAATGACCTAAAAGCATAATAACTATCAGGCTGGCGAGTTCCCAGAAGAATATTTTTCCCTCGAGCCCAAAAACCACTGCAGAACTATAGAAATATGCAACTGAAATTGCCAGTGCGATCAAGGTCATCATTCCCGGTGACCTTTCCCTTATTTCATCTGCCATTCCTTTAAGAAACGGCCAGCCGCCATAGAAGAATATTATCGATGACAGCACAAATTGAACATACCGGTCTCCTTTAAAACCAAGTTCATAGCCCAGCAGGCTTTGAATCATCGGCGCAAGAACAATGATGGGAATTGTTATGATTAAGGAAATCCAGAAACGTTTTCGGAAGTCACCGATCATGTGATCGTGATGATCATGGTGATCATTTGACTTTTCTGGTTTTGAATTTGTATGGTGAGCATGACTATTCATGACGGTATGGGTAGGGTACTCTGATTAATGGTAAGAGATATAGATAAGCTACCACTATAAATGGTTCAAATCCAAAGAATCAAAGACAAATTCATGAACTCTTTTAAATACTATTCGAGGGCCGCACATCCCTCAGGCTCCACTGTAAAGGAAATATTCAGGATTTTCCATCCCTCGTTCATTTTGAACAGTGTAAAAACATCTACACCACAGTGGTTGAAAGTATCATTAATATCCAGTGTATAAGGTATCCGGGCAACTCAAAAAGCCCGCGCGATACAAGAGAATACTAACCTTATTCATTTCCAACTTTTTTAAATCTGAGGTTTTGAACCCGTCCCGATGATGCCTGGCATCCGGTAATTTCATTTTTTTCATTACGTAAAAACTCGACCTGTCCAAAGAACCAGGTGGTGGAACGGAATGCATCTGGTTTTTCAGGGATAAGTTCAAAATCGCTATGACGGATATGCTGAGCCATCAGTTTACCATCAACCTCCTTGAATGTATAAGTGGTTAACAACTCTTCACTGAAATATTCGCCCTCATATTCTGACAGATCCACGCTTGAAGGCTCGAAAGGTGCTATGCGCTTTCCCGGATAAGTTTCTCCGTCGGCCTCTACCCGTAGCGTGGCTGCCTTTTCTTCGGTGATGTTCTCAAAGTTGAATACCACATCTGCGTTTGGTATGTAAAAGGTGTTCTCATTTCGGGCCAGCAATTTATTCTTTCCACCCGTTGTTTGGAAGAACAGGTGTTGATCCTCACTGGTTATTTTGGCAATAAAACCGGCATCCATTTCATAATTTCCGATATAACGCTCCAGAATTGTATCATCCAACGGAACATCCGCCATTTCTGAATCGGTGGATTTAACGTCTTCAATCAGCAGATCAGACAGAAAAACATCAGTCACTTTATGCGCCATTGCCCCGGAATTGAATCCTCCGTCGTTGCTAAATACCGAAACTGCCACGTTCTGATCCGGAAAACGCGCCAGGTACGTGCGGTACCCGGCATCGGCCCCTCCATGCTGAATTTCTTTCAGGCCTTTATATTCACCGACGAACTGACCCAGCGCACCGCCAAACGTTTCGCCATTATTGAGTACATAGGGTGTATTCATTTCCTCTACGATTCCGGCATTTCCAACTTTTAGTGTCCTGAAATTATCAGCCCACAGGCTCAGGTCTTCAACGGTAGTGAAAAGACTGGTTGCACCTGCAATTGCGTAGCTCAATACACGTTTCTCATATCCATCTTCAGATGATCCGTACGAGTAGGCGCGGTTTGGTACAATTCGCTCATGATCATCATAGAATAAGGTATTCTTCATTCCTAACGGCTTGAAAATTTGCTCTTCTGTAAATTCCGGAAATGATTTGCCTGAAACGCGGGCGACTACTTCTGCAAGCAACGTGAATCCTGTATTGCAATAAGTATACTTTTCCCCTGGCTGAAAATTCAGCTCCTTTTGCCGGCTTACAAGTTTAAGAACCTGTTCGGTTGTTATTACATCATCGAGGCGCCACCCTGCCATTGCCAGCAGGTTCCATTGATCCCGAAGTCCGCTTGTATGTGATGCAAGATGCCGAAGTGTGATCGTTGTGCCGAAGTCAGGAACCTCGGGGATATATGTACGGATATCGTCATCAAGCGATAATTTACCTTCATCCTGTAACAGCAATATCGAAAAAGCAGTGAATTGCTTGGATACAGATGCGATATGAAAGATTGTGGCAGGTGTAATCGGTACATCATATTCCAGTGTGGCCATTCCATAGCCTTTAGAAAAGATAATCTTCCCCTCTTTCATAACCGCAACCGAGGCGCCAGGAGTGTGGTCAGTATCCCATGCGCTGAATATTTCATCCACCTTACCCGCCTGGGCAGTGGCTCGTTTCCGGGTCTCAACCACAGTAATGGAGTACATGCCGGTATCATTTTCTTCCAGAGAGGTAATCTCGAGTGAGTAATCCCCGGATGTTTCTGAACCAATGGTTATATGTTCGATGCTGTTCGGACCGTCGAATGTCTCCAGCCTGGTTCCTGATGGATCATAGGTGACAACCTCGACGTCTGCCTCCATCTGATTAACCTTCAGAATTACAAACTGATCTTTCTGGATTGAAATTGTATACCGATGTTTCGCGGCGGGTTCGATATCAGACTTGATGATGGTTTCGGGGCTAATATGTCCCTTTTCAGTTTGGGCACTTGCGCAGGTGATGGTGAGCGCCAGCAGGAATAAGAGTCTTTTAGGGTGCTTCATGGTGATATTTAATGTTCATTTCAATAATCAGGATTGCGCAACTTTTTTCCACCGCTCGAGCAGATCTTTTTCCCTGGCAAGTACAGAATCAGGATCCTGTTCAAATTTAATTCTATCCTCATCCGTAAGGGCGTCAGAATACCACCACTCATATGTATCTGCAACGGTATCCTGAAGCTTTCTGAAAGTAAGTCCGTTCGTCATTCCTTTAGCATTGTTGATCCTTGCGGAACCGTAATTATTACCAATTGGGATAATCCAGGGAACGATATCTGTTACACGGTTTGCCTTCAGAAAGTCATAATCTGAGATGTTTACAAAGGTTGATTCAGCATCAAAAACTCCGGCTGCCTTTTGTACAAAATCCTGTATTCCCTGGGGTGAGGCCGGGCCTGCCGCATTAAAGGTGCCTGTATTCTTCTCTTCTATAAGTCGTATCATCCATTCTGCCACATCCCGCACGTCGGCATATTGTACAGGATCCTCCGGCATTCCGGGAACGAGCACTTCACCACCACGCGCAAGGCGTACGGGCCAGTGAATAAACCGGTTGGATTTGTCGGCCGGACCGATCATATAGGTTGGGCGAACCACAATGGTTCTGTCGGCACCAAAATTTTCACGAACTGCTATTTCCGAATTCGTTTTCATGACGCCATACCAGTACTCGATTTTCATTTCTTCATCCTCAATTCCCTCCGGTTCTGCTGTCAGTAACTCTGTATCTTCTTTGATATCACTGCTGAGGTAGGGATAGTAAACACCGGTTGAGGAGGTGAACAGGTACAGGTCACACTTATCCTTCAGGAGCTTCGCACTTTCCACTGCCCAGTCCACATTATGTCCGGAATTATCAATGACGGCATCCCATTTGCCTGATTCGAGGGCTGAGAGGTCGCTTGCACGGTCACCTGCAAGCATGGTAACACGATCGAAGAGATCCTGGTGAATTGTTGGCATGGTCTTTCCACGGGTGAAAGTGGTAATGGAGTGGCCACGTTCCATGGCATAGGCGATCTGGTGCGGACCTAAAAAACTTGTTCCTCCCAGTATCAGAATATTTAGTTTTTTCAGGGAATCAACGGGTCGATCCTTTTCAGACGGAGATGCACATGAGAGCAGCTGAGAACCGGCCAGCGGCAATGCAACACCAATGGCAAGGCTCTTTTCCACGAAAGTTCTTCTGGAGATTTGATCTTTCATATGATTAGGGGTTTACATGCACAAGAAGAGAAAAAGATACTAAAACCAAAAATGCTTTTACATTTTCATTGATCTGCTTCCTGTAGGCGAAGCAGCTGTATATTTCTGAATTCCACCGGATGGCTCTCCGCCTGAAGGGCAATATATCCCTCCTTAAGCATACGTGGAATACCTTGCTCGAGCAGATGTGCAGAGAATGGGTCGGAATCATCGAGCTGGGGATGTGAATATTCAAGTACTGTTCTCCCGTTTATCCTGTGAATAATCTGATCATTCCCATGCACTTCAATTTCCAGTGAAACCCATTGGTCGTCATGAAAAGTCTCCGAGGTTGAATTAATGCAGTGTTCAGTGATAAGCTCTCCGTTCATTTCAATATGAGTGCCTGCAGTGCAAACATTACCGGTAGGCCGGGGATCTGTGCCGTTGCCTCCCAGCAGCTGGGCTTCAATGGCAACCAGTAATCGCTGGTCTTTTGGAATATCTTCAGGAGGCTGGGAATGAAATTTTACCCCGCTGTTTTTGTAGGCCCATTCAGGTGCTCCTGCCACCTGATCGCCGATAAACCGGTATTCCAGTCGGAGTTTAAAGTGAGACAATTTCTCGTCATAGAAGATATGACCGAATTTCTCATCGAATGTGACATATTCATCATAGGAAACAACGAGTTTACCATCAACAACCCGAAAGGTATTTTTATAGTTGTCGTTCAGTTCCTGACCTGAAATTTTGATTGTCCATCCCGTGAGGTCCTTTCCATTGAAAATTGTTTCCCAGGTTTGCCCTTGTGCGAGAACGGAACAAACAGAAAGCAAGTATACCCAGACAGTACAAATGAATTTCAAGGTCATTTATTAGTTAACACTTTATCCCACTACGTGTGTTTGTATGGCATGCGCGGGAATTGTAACGGTTACGGCTTCTGAATCAACATACAGTTTGTATTCGATATCCTGATCACTTTGATTCATTACCACCGTGATCAGGCTTCCATTTTCATTTAAAAACGAAGTGCTCAATATCGGACTTCTGCTGCTGGCGGTACTTACGCGACTGGCACCAGGACGAATGAATTTTGAAAAGTGACCGATATAATAATAGGATGGGGTGTAGATCAATTCCTGGGAGTCGGTATCACCATGAATAGGAGCGAAACAGAAATTACCCACATGGTTGGGGCCGCCGTTCTGATCCAGAAGGATATTCCAGTCGGTCCATCCCCTGGTACCCTGATTGAAGTCATTGATCATCGACCGTCCGTATCTTTCTGCATGAGCCCAGAACTGGTATCGTTCCTGAGTAAAACCTTCCTGGCATCCTTCGGTAAACATAAGATTTACATCCGGAAAGGCATCCTTTATTATCCCCAGGTTTTCAAACATCGGCGTGCCGCCGGTCCAGGTCTCATACCAGTGAAAGCCCACGCCCCAGGCGTATTTTGCTGCATCCGGATCCTCGAAGATTACATTGGCCCTGTGATTGATTAAATCCCTGTTGTGATCCCAAACGATAATGTTCTTGTCACCCAATCCTTCGCGCTCCATTGTTGGTCCGAGGTGATTTTTCAGAAAATCACGTTCCTCTTCGGCAGTGTATATGCATGATTCCCATCGCTGGGTAGCCATGGGTTCATTTTGTATAGTAATTCCCCATATCGGCATTCCTTCGGCCTCGTAGGCTTTAATGAATTTTGTATAATAAAGAGCCCATGCATCGGCATATTCCGGGAGAAGTTTTCCTCCTTGCAGCATGTTATTGTTGTCTTTCATGAATGCCGGGGGGCTCCACGGACTCGCATACAACATAAGTTCACCTCCGGCTGCTTCTATAGCACGTTTGATCATTGGGATCTTATAGGCTTTGTCGTGATCGATACTGAATGTGCTCAGTTCGGCGTCACCTTCCTCAATATAGGTATAGCTTTCACTGCTGAAATCACAGCTGTGAATTGGGGTTCTGCATAGAGAGTATCCGATGCCATCGTTAATGTCATAATATGCCTTCAGAAATTCAGCCTGCTTTTCCGGCGGCAGTTTGGCGAATACTTCTGCAGAGGCATCTGTTATCGCCCCTCCGATTCCGACAAGAGACTGGAATTTAACATGTGGATTTACGAATACAGATACTTCATTTTCCAGCGGTTGGGCGGCTGCTTCAAAAGACAATGTATTTGTATTTGCAAGCCGCAGTTCTGAGTTGCTGGCCGTGGTATATACAACAGATTTCCGACCGGTTATGACAAAATCGGTTTGCGAATTTTCTGATGGTGAAGACGAGTCTGTTTCCGTGCTGCTGCTGTTTTCTGTGCTGCAGGAGCAAAATAATCCGATTATGATCAGGGAGCGAAAGAGTGTATTCATAGCTTGTGTATTTACCTTTATATATTGGAACGGTTTCGTGTAAGGATACCTCAAAATTTACGATATGAACTTGTCAGGTATTGATTTGCTTCAGATTCATCGAACAGTTGGGTGCCGTTATTCCAATGGAGAGTTTTATTTGGAAATCGGTTTGCTACAACTCCTAGGAGTATGGCTTCTGTAAGCCTTGCCGCGTATGAAAATGGCGCACTGCAGGTATCATTTCCCAGGCAGGCGTCAACAAACTGGTGGTAATGATTTGCCGGTTCCAGATCAGGATAATCAACCGGCTCATATTTACCATCAACGATCAATTTTGGGAAATCCCAGTGTGGAAGCAGGAGGCGACCTTTTTCGCCGATAAACATAGAACCCTGTTCGGGTAAACTTTCCATGTTTGGCAACCGAAGTTCTTCATGGTCCGTTGGTGCTCCCGGCCCATCATACCAGACCCATTTCAAGGTATCGGTTGTAAACTCCGTTCCCGGGAATTCATAAGTGACGACGTTGTTTTCGGGGTAGCCAAATCCGTTGGGTTCCCGGCATTGGGTCGTGATGGTTGCCGGAACGTCCAGCGAAAGAGCCGTGTAGGGTGTATCAAAGATATGCACACCCATGTCACCCAGGGTTCCGCATCCAAAATCGAGGACCTTGCGCCAGTTGCCGGGATGATAGTATCCATCTTTATACTCACGTTGAGGGGCAGTTCCCAACCAAAGATTCCAGTCGAGGTTTGCCGGAACAGGGTCGCTGCCGGTGGGTATGGGGCCGTCGTACCCCCAGTTTTTCGGAGACCAGGCCCGAACCGTATGGACTTTCCCGATGATTCCGTTCTGGATGAGGTGAACTGCGGAGCGATATTCCTTGAAGGAATGGATCTGTATCCCCATTTGAGTTGTCAGGTTTTTGTCTGCTGCCATCTTCCGCACTGCCCGGGCCTCAAGTACATGATGGGTAAGAGGCTTCTGACAATATACAGGTTTATTCATTTCCATAGCCATTAAGGATGCCGGGGCATGTGTATGATCGGGAGTAGATATGATCACAGCATCGATCTTTTTGGCCATTTTATCAAAGAGAACCCGGTAATCACTGAATGTCTTTGCTTTTGGATGAAGAGATGAGGCGGCCGCGAGATTATTGCTGTCCACATCACACAAAGCAACCACTTTCACCATTTCATGGGAGGATATATCTCCAAGATCGGCCAGTCCCATTCCGCCCACGCCGATATGAGCGGTTCGTAAGGTGGATTTTTTTACAGTGGACCAGACATGGGAAGGCAGTAGGGTAATGGATGAAAACGCTGCGGCAGATTTTATAAAATGTCTTCTTTTCATGGGATGGTATGGTTAAGAGGTGATTCCTGGTTGAAATATGTAAATAGTACAGTGGAAATACAAGCCCGGTCTGTTCAATATATATTTTTGATTTTGAATCTCGCGTATCTAACGGGCTCAGGCGACATTTACGCCAAATAAATATCCGACAAGAGCTGCTAGTCCCATAGCGCAAGTTCCCCAGAAGGTATTTTTATGATTTTGCTCGCTACGCCGGCCTCTCATGTTCATAGACCTCTTTCGAAGATGGCAGGAAGATTTTTTAAGAAAGGATTATGGCATCGATTTGAATTGTCAATAAAATAATCAATGTATATTATGGTTGATAAACATCAAAAAGAATTTTCGGCCATGAAACGAATAGCCAATGACGACTCGGGTGCGCACCGCAGAAAAGGACTTCAGTATAAACTCACGAACAAAGAAATTGAGCAATATCATGAGCAGGGATACCTGGTCTTGAATGATGTCCTTACCGAGGAGGAGGTGGCTTTTCTCGAGCCGTGGTTCGATCATTTTGTCGAGGGAAAGGAAATGGATCGGATGGGAAGGGATTTTTGTGATATGTCCCAGCCGTATGGCACTCCTATGGAGGATTTTCAGCTGGTGAACGCGATGCTTCCTAGTACCTACAGGAAGGAGCTGGAAAATAATATCTTTCACCAGATCACCCAAAATATAGCTGATCAATTGTATTCCGGAGGAAAGGCAGCTATCGATTATGAGCAATTTCTGGCCAAAAAACCATCAAAAGAGGGGGCAGAATTTGCCATGCATCAGGATTTGGGCTATTGGCCAAAAACGAAGAATACATGGACGGCTACGTTTTCACTGGCCCTGACGGATTCAGACCTGGAGAATGGGTGCTTGCAGGTGCTGCCCGGCACCAACAAGGAGCCCGAACTGCGCAAACATGTTCCGAAGAAATACAGTGATGGTGACGGTAATGCGGGAATAAACAGGGAAGATTCGCATACCCTTGTAATTGAGACAAATCCGGACGATGAGGTGGTTTATTTGCCGGTCAAGCGGGGAAGCGTGACCATTCACGATGAACGCATTGTGCATGGATCAGGAGGTAACAGCTCGCCTCACTGGCGCAAAACATATGTAGTGGCCTACAGAGATACCAAAACTATTGATGAAGAAAGGGCTATGGGTTTCACCCATTCACATAACGATAAGGTGAATTGGGATGAAATCATTAAGTGACCTTTTAGATTCCCCGTTAATAGGTAATGTTGCTGTAATCTGTCTGATTGATGGTTTCGATCCATTCTGTCTCAAGCTCCTTCAGACTTTTACCCGTTCTGTCGGTAAGACTTTTCCTGTTGCCTTGCCAGATATCCTGTACAACCGGTCTGCCATACGTTTCATCGAGAAATTTCATAAAGCTTCCCGCTAACGGATAGGAGAGCAGGTCGTCTGTTTTTCCAAATTGACCGGTAAGTTTTTTCAGTGTTAAAAAACGGCCGGAATCCTTCAGGTAATGGGCCAGTGCATGCAGTTCATAGCCGAACCATCCTCCATCGGAATAGACGGCCATACCCTCGTTGATCCATCTGTCAGGAACACCCCACTCGTTCATGGCCATAACATGGAACAATTCATGAGATGAATATATGCTCCGAATTCCGCCTGAGCCTATGGCTGTGAATGCATTCAGTTTGTGAAAGGCCGTTCCATTGGTTTCATAACCCAGGAGGTCTTTCATTTGAGCACGGGAATTAACTATATAAACATGCACTTTGTGGTCATATTCCGGGCTCTTCATGAATTCTAAAATAGCAGTTTTCATTTCCGGTAAGCGCTGCCGGATTGTCCCGAGATTTTCCTCCGTCCAGCTCGCAGCAATAAAATAGATGGTAAAACCTTCGATACTGTCTTTGTTCCATTCAAACGGACTCCTTCTGAGTTCTTCTGACAACGGATCCTGGCATAAAATTTCTTGTGAAAAAGAGAGTGAGAGAATCAGGGAAATAATCAGGCTGCGCATGGCCAATAAAGTTAAATTATATAAACCATTCTGCCATCCTTTTAATCCTTTCGCGGCCCAACCCGGTGGAAGGCTATTCAGCGTTAAAATCAGGACTTATTTGAACCGGTTACCAGCGAGGAATGCTGCTGCCGGTGATGTTTTGCCCGACTCAGCCATCTCAGCCAGCAGTTCTCCAACGGCACTGGCAAACTTAAAGCCGTGGCCGCTAAAGCCCCCGGAAAAGATAACATTCCCGTCAAAGCCAGGTAGATGGTCAATGACGAAGTTTTCATCTGGTGAATAGGTGTAAAGACAAGTTTTCAGCTCCACTGTCCTGCTGTATGAACCGGGCAGGTATTTCTCCAGGAAATCAATCAGCACTTTTTCATCCGAAGAACCCGTATGCCTGTCAACCTGATCGGGATCAGATACTTTCATTCCGGGATAGTGCAGTGCTACCTTGAGTCCGGCCGGACCGCCGAATATTTCTTGCTCCAGCATAGGGAACCCGTAAAAGTCAAAGCCATTCTCCTCCATGTACCAGCATGGGAGTGAACCCAGCCGGAAGCTTTCAGGGTTTTTCGGTTCAACCCAGGCGAGTACCTGCCGGGTGACACGGAAAAGGTCTGACCATTCCGGCACAGTTTTGCCGGCCCATGCCCCTGTGGTGATGATTAGCTTTTTGGCGCTGTAGTTTCCTGCCGTGGTTTTTACATTCACCATTCCCTGTGCATATCTCCAGTCGGTCACTTTTTCATTGGTTCGTATTACCGCTCCTTTTGAAAGAGCCTGGCGGATATATAACAGAATACAACGTTCAGAAGTTAGGAATCCTGCGTCAGGTTCAAATAGCTTTTGATGACCGTCGGGAAGGTTAAATTGAGGAAACTGCTTTTTAGATTCCTCCGAAGTCAATTGATTTAACTGTATATCGTAATCCTGTGCTGATTGCCGGATGGTTTCGAAGAATGGATTTTCCCGGCTTCCGAAGTAGGCGAGACCGGTCTGGAAATAAACCTGTTCACCTGTTTCCTCCTCCAGTTCCTTCCAATTCTTATAGGCCTTTTGGAGCAGCGGTACATACCTGGTGTCCTCACCGTATGCTTTCCTGATTAGCCGGCTTTGTCCGGTATGTGAGCCGTACGAATGTGGAATATCAAATTGCTCCAGGCCTAATACCTTGAAACCCTGCTTTGCCAGATAATAGCAGGCAGAGGACCCCATGCTGCCCATGCCAATGACGATCACATCGAAATTCATTTGAGGGGCCGGATCCTTCAGCCTTAAATGAACATTTTCAAGTAGCTCGTTAAATGACTGCCCGGGCATGACGTATAATATTATATTCCTTCGCGGATTTGTCGGTTATATTCTTCAGCAGAGAACTGCCCCATTGACTTTAGAATGCGGTTATTTTCTCCCATTTGCCAGAATTCAAATCCACTTACCTTCACGGCATTTCCCGTTCCGCCTGGTCCTGTATTTGTGCCGGTCAAAGTCCAGTGAAATTCTGTGCCATCCGATTTGGTAACAAGGCTGTCGAAGCTGACGACCATGTCGGGCAGATCTGTCATAAATCCTCTTGCAACCTCGGTAATGGAGGATCTCCCAATAGCAGGTGAGCCTTCATTGACTTGTAGTGATCCATTTTCCTCAAAATACATGGCTACGAACCCCGGCCTTTTACAGGACCAAGCCTCAGCATATCCGCGGGCAAAGATTTCCATATTGAATCCTTTCTGATTTTCCGGCAGTTCATGGACCGTCCAGGCAATATTCAGCAATTTCCATGTGTCTCCATCTTTTACGAGCATCATATTGTTGATTTCACGTTTGCCGGGAATTCCGAAACGGTTAACAACGGCATCGGCCTGAACCAGGGCCAATCTGCCATCCGTAATGATCATATCATACTCGCTTACAATTTCGACATAGGGGGTTGGGTCACCATTTTCAATGCCGGAAATGAATTCCCCGAAAGTAATCTCCCTGTTTTGCCAGGAACCATCCTTTTGGGAAGTGATACTGATAAAGCCATTTTCACTTAGCAAGCTTTTAAGGTCCTCTACGTTGTAAGTGCCGGCAGCAAGCAAAATTCTTTCTACAGCCGACTTTACTTCACCTTCCGTAGGATCCGAAGAATTGAATGGAGTTTCTGCGGCAACTTCATCTGAATTATTGTTGACAGAAGGGGTTGAATCACAACTGATAAATACTATCAGCAGGATCATGCATATAGTCAAATCCTTAAATGATGATCTGTTCATTTTTTAGGGTGTTTGGTTATTTTCGATTTTTCAACTCAGTTTCCAGGCGCTGTACAAGGTACGACGTTTCCTCAATTACACCATTCAGATGATTGATACAGTCTTCGTTGATCCAGTAATGAACGGCAGCATTTCGAAGATACTTCTGCTTATTGTTTCTCAGGTCGTTTGATATTTCACTGATCGTCTGATTTCCGAAAAGCGGCTCTGTGAAGGGTTCATATTTCAATGCGTCATTCTCAGTATAGAATGGCGCATCCACGGGTAGAGCCCAGTTGGTGTTGACCTGAAAATTGGACTCCACGAATTTGTAGTTCGCATAGTGATTTACGATAAGATCCCGCAATTCAGTATCCTTGATAACAACCAGGTTGCCTGTGCTGGACAGATCCTCAAAGGTTGAGGTCGATGGATTAAAGAAAGGATAATGGCAACCGTACATGAGATAGTCTGTCACAGTCTTCCATAGTAAAGTATCACCGCTCTCGGCATCATTGAACGCTGCCGACATATCACGAATCGTTTGATTTCCTTTTTGCAGTTCTTCGATGCCCTGGTTGAATGTGAGCAAGTCCTGCTGGTTTTCCAGCATTAATCTTTCCAGGTACAACTTTTCCTGTTGGTCCTGCTTTCTTCCTTCATTCCAGTTATTGATCTGCAAGGCAATTAAAATGCCGATAACCACAAGCACTATTTCCCCAAGGGCATAGACGAGGTACCTGCCTGCCGGCGACGAGGCTTTACTGATTTCATTTGCGCCAAGCAATTTCTGGCGAATTTTCCTGAAGAATTTTAACAATATTTTATGATCCAGATTAGTTGCCGGCAATATTCAATGTTACCGGTATGTAATAAAATAAAGTTGGCAGTAATTTCCTATCGACATATGGAATTCGATTTTCTGAGGTATAGTAAATGCTTCCGTCCGTTAAATTCCTGGGAAGGGCTGCAATGTCATCTTACTTTTTGACGAACCGAATGGCCGTACCGCCGCCTGGCGCCAGTTTCAATTGTATCGTGTCCGAAGCTGTTACATCCCGGGTTGAGATGGCTACCTCCGAGGCATTTTTATTCCAGGTAATCCCATCGGGATCCGCATAGATCTGCGCCTCATAAATGGAATTCGGATCAAGAAACGATAAACTGATTTGCAATGAGCGACTCTTCTCATTCGTCAGGCTGCCCAAATACCAGTCATCACTGTAACGGTCCTTTCTAACTGTGGTGATATATTCCCCGATTTCTCCATTGAGAACTTTGGTGTCTTCCCAATCTACAGGAACATCCTGGAGGAATTTGAATGCCGGATTGCCGTCATAATTTTCCGGCAGATCTGCCAGCATCTGAATAGGCGAGTAGAGCACAACATAAAGCGCCAGTTGCTTGGCTGCTGTGGTATGTACATCACGCCCTTCATAGCCCTGCTTTATATCCACATCAAGGATTCCGGGGGTGAAATCCATCGGGCCTGCGAGGAACCGGGTAAAGGGAAGTGTTGCCGTATGGGACGGCGGATTACCTTCGCTCCAGGCATTGTATTCCTGTCCGCGCGCGCCTTCGCGGGACATCATATTGGGATAGGTTCGTCTTTCACCAGTATCCTTAATCGGTTCATGAAAGTTAACGGTCAGCTGATATTCCACAGCCTTATCAAGGACATACCGGTAATAATTGACTCCGAATTGCCCGTGGTGCCACTCTTTCATATTGAGGCGCGAACCTACCTGGCCGATCTTTACATCATGAATCCCTGCCTCCTGGTATAATTTCATGCCCGCATCTATCTGCTTGAGATAATTAATAATATTGGAACCGGTTTCATGGTAGCCAATAATACTCACACCATTTTCCCTGGCATAATCAGTTACTTTATGAAGGTCGAAATTGTCGGCTTCCTCGGTAAAGCTGAACATATGCATGGCATTCTCGTACCAGGCCGGCGTCCAGCCTTTATTCCATCCTTCGATAAGCAGGTGGTCGATCCCCAATTTTTTACAGTAATCAATGTATTCCATGGCATGCTGGGTGGTGGCACCCTGGATCGGACTTTCCCAGAAGGAATATTTACCTATATGCATGGCCCACCAGATACCGAGATACTTATGCGGCTTTATCCAGCTGGTATCTTCCAGTTCGTTTGGATCATTCAGGTTTAAAATGAGATAGGAGGTAATGAGCTCCCCGGGTGTTTCAGCAATTTGAATTGTACGCCAGGGGGTAGTGAAGCCACCATCGGTCTTTACCCTGTCACCATCAGCCCAGGGTACAAGATCTGCCTTTAATTCTGTGCCACCGACTCTTGCCAATGTCATACTTGCATAATTTTTCAGGTTGGCTTCGTGGAAGCTCAGGGAAAGCCCGCTATTACTTTTAATGGTGAGAGGAGTATGCACAGTATCCAGCGTACTTACGGATGATTTATTTGTCAGGTATTCATACCGGTTGTCCTGGTAGGCCCCAATCCACCATGCCTGACCGTCTTCACTCAGGTTGAAGCTTGTTAGCTCGTCCATGATGACGAGGCTGTCGTTGTCCTGCTTCAGATAGATATAACGAAAAGCGACACCATCATCATAAGCCCTGAACTGCAATTCAATGCTTCTCCCTGATTCGCCTGTTTCCTGTAGCGTGACCGACAACTGGTTAAAGTGGTTTCGTATTCTGCTTTTCTCACCCCAAACCTGATCCCACGTCTCATCAAATGTTGTTTCTTCACTTTTAATCATTTCTAAATTCCCATACAATGGCTCACTGTCCTTGAAGCGGAATCCAAGTGTTGAGTTGTTTAGTACCATTTGGTCACCATGTGAAACGCGATATACCGGTGTTCCGTCAATCAACTCAAAGGTTATGGTATTCACCATGTTAGGGGAAGATAATTGAAAACTTTCGGGACTATCGGCCGGAGCACAGGCAGTAATGAAGAATAATGTAAGAATGATTAAAAACAGACGGTTGATCATTTTATGTAATTAGATTGAATTACAAATTACAAATTTTTAATAATGAGCGTAATTAAGGCATCATGCTTTGCCGTCGGACTTGATTAATTCATCATTCAACCGGATGCATATCTAATTCCAGTCCTTCGAAATATTCAATACGATTTGGAATCGTACGTGTGATTGTATTTTTGAGGGATTCCGAGATACGCCCGGGTCGGTAGCGAAGGGCGAAGTAAAGAAGATAGGTTTCGGCAATATCCTCCCGCTGCGGGTTGTCCCGTGCATAGGTAGAAATGAAATTTCCGTCGGCCTTTTGTGCTGCTATCCAGCCGCTTGAGCTGGCATGTTCTGCGTCGAGGGACGTATGGGATGCCTCGTGAACAAAGGTTTCTTCCAGGATTCCATCGTTTTCATAGAGTGTGGACTGGCCGGTATGGATCAATAGATTATTATTTCCACCGCCAAAAGGCTCTGTCCCCCGATGTATCCAGACGGTTTCGACATCCTTGCGAAGCGCGGTGGGCAATCGACCGATGACTTCGGCATACTTAAGTGATAAAACTTCACCGGCATCCTTTCCAAACTCGGGGTTCACCTGGATCTCAATTTCAAGTCCGTCATCAAAGACAGCATCAAAAAGAAAAGGGGTACTGTTTATCCAGTTATTTACCCGCCTGTCATACATCACCCGCTCTGCCTGACCGGAGTAGGAAAGACTAACAAAAGTGGTAGGGTCGTCTTCGGTGATAATGTCGGGATCCAGGAAGATCGTTCCGCCAAAAGGGGGCACTGCAGGTGCCGGAGGGGGTTGAATATTCTCGCCTTCACCATCGGAACCGCAGCGGATAAGCGAGATCAGCAGAAAGATAATAGTGATTTTGTGGATTAGTTTCACGGGTAGAGAATTAGGCCAGGTATATAGATATGCTACTCCTCAGTTTTGATGAATGCCGTGCTTACGATATTGTTTTCAACCGGGTCAAGAGAATTCAGGTAGACATAGATAGCCCCAAGGTCTTCATCCGTCATTCGGCTGAACCATTCCCATGACATAGGCGAGGTTGCAAAAACCCGGCCGGCTCTGAAGCGTGTGATCCAATCTTCCATGGTTTTGAACTGTGCGAGCTTGCTTTGCGGATGAGGAGTTAAATTGGGGGTCTCGAACATCAGGTTCGGATCGAGGCCGTTGGCAATATTGTATTCAGCGTCTGTTTCCATGAGCAGGCCTCCTGAGAATTCGGGGGCAATCGCCTGGAATGTCATATCATCCCTCTTTGTATGGCAGGCAACACAGTTCGCCACAAAATTGGCCAGATATTTTCCTCTTTCCACTGTCGCTTCCATTGGCGGGGCTTTCTTCATAGGGCTTGGCTCATATACTGGTTCAAAAGTGGAAGAAAAGCTTCGAAGTACCTTTCCCATCATTGACCAATTTGGTGGAGGAATTTCTTTTTTTACAGGTTCGAGGGAACGGAGGTATGAAACGACTGCAATCATATCATCGTCGGCCATATTCCAGAATGGCATCATTAGGGCAATGGAAGCACGGCCATTCGGCTTCACTGCATGGCGCATCATGCGAAAGATCTCTTTATCTTCATAACGACCAATTCCGGTTTCGGAATCCGGGGTAAGGTTTGCTGTCGTAACCTCCCCCATAGGGCCCATATTGAACGTTTCTCCCCCGGAAAGATTTTCAGTATGACAAGTTGAACAATGTGCCGGACCGTTCACATAATATTCACCCAGTGCAATTACGGCTGAATCCGTGGAAGATGTTAATGAGGGGTAGGGGATGTCATACACTTTGTCCCAGGTAAATTGAACATAGGTGAATGAAACAAGAAGTGCAATTACGATGACTGCGACCAGTCCGAGTAGTATTCGTTTGAGCATTGGTAATAGGGTTATAGGTTTTGCCAACGCCTCTGCCAAAATCAAGGTAGCGAATAAATTGGAATATACCCTCTTTTCACAAGAGACTTTATTTCAATAAGTTATGAGATATATATAACCGCGAAGGATAAAACTCCAGGTAAATAAGTCACGTCATGGATTAGTCAACTCCATGATCAGTGCTTCTTTGAGATTTGCTTTGTCACCGAATGAATCCGGGTTGAAACGGTTGTTGTTGCTCAGAATAATGATGGTTTTATTACTGCTTAGAATCCGTACCAGCGCAGAATTGGATCCAAGGATTCCACCTCTTCTTTCCATGATGTACGGTGCAGGTGAAACGTACGGATACTTGTAGGTCCATACGCTATACCCTGAATAATTATATTCGGGATAGGATTTGAACATCATTTCTTTGCTTGCTTCAGTCAGGAGTGAATTTCCGTACATTGCCTGGTCGAGTTTTAGCAGATCTTGAGCGGTTGAATACATGCAACCGGCGGCATAAAAGTTTTCAATATGGAAAAGGGGATCTTCTATACGGTTATTGTCCGGATCAATTGAAAAGGAGTACGCAAAATCTTCGGGATATTGATCTTTACCAAGGAAACCCGTGTCATTCATTCCCGTTTTATCCAAAATACGGACCTTCACTGATTGTTGCCAATTTCTGCCATCGATTGATTCGATGATCATTCCGAGCAGCACATAATCGATGTTGGCGTAATTGAACTGCTCAAACCGACTTGATTTGTTTTGCAGGGTAGCATCAACAAATTCTTCCGGAGACGTTTTGGATTGATAAATCAGGTCCGACTCATTTGGTAATCCGGAAATGTGCAAGAGCAGGTGATGAATGGTAATCTTGCTGGATTTTGGTATATCGATCCCGGGCAACAGCTCAGCAAGATTATCAGTCAAGCTAAGTTTGCTTTCCTCGACAAGCTGCATTATGATGATAGCCGTAAACATTTTAGTGATAGAGGCAATGCCGAAACGCGTGGAGTTCCCGACAGGCGTTTGTTTGCTGGCGTCGGTATATCCGAATGATTTCTGATAAATCACTGAACCTCCGTCGGCCAAAAGGACTGTGCCTTCAAAGTAATTTTCCGAAGCGGCTGACGTCACAATACTATCGATCGTTGACAATCGCTGTCCTTTGGTTTTTATTGAAATAAGTGAAATGGCAAATGCAAGGAGTAAGCAGAATGAGTAGGTAATTTTCATGGTGGAATAAACTGAAGGTTAACACTGCTGGAGATATTAACAAGTTAAAGCCTTAAAAGGATTTTGTAAACAGCATTTTTGTACGTTTATGCAAGATAGGAAAGGTGCAAAACTGCCTGATCCACCTTGCATTCCTCAACTTATTCTGCCATCTTCCTCTCCACACCAACGTACAATATTTGATGAAGAAAGTTGTCTTGCTTGTCGCTGTGCTGATGTCCTGTACAGTCAGGGAATCTATTGAGCTGGACGAAAACGATAATTTGCTCACTTTGCAGGTAGGTGGAAGTCCGGTTCTTACCTATCATAAGACCATTCAGTTTCCCCCTGATACAATGCCGGATTATTATCAGCGAAGCGGGTTCATACATCCACTGTATACTCCGAATGGGAAAGTTGTTACCGATGGATTTCCTGCCGGACATCCACACCAGCACGGATTATTTTTTGCGCTGGTTAATACCACCTTCCGCGGCATGCATACCGATTTCTGGAATCAGCAAAATGGTACGGGTACGGTACGACATGTTGAATTATCGGAGAGATATGATGCGCCCGCATCATCCGGATTTATTTCAGAACTTGAGCACCTGGCAATTCACAACGGTGATACGACTCGCGCGCTTGGAGAATTTTGGGAAATCAGGGTTCTGCCTTCTACCGATGCTTACAGGGTGGATTTTATCAGCCGGCTCTTTGCATTTGATACGGTTCACGTCAATGAATATTTGTATGGCGGACTTGGTTTCAGGGGAAGTGCGGAATGGAATGACCTTGAATTTGAACAGCCGGGTGATGTCAATTATATCGGGACAAAAGGAAAGGGAGGGTTTCTTACCTCAACGGGTAAAACGAGGATGGACGGCAACCATAGTCATGAGCGTTGGGTGAGCTTTCACGGACAGATTGACGGAGATTCCGCCGGTGTACTGATTATGGCGCATCCTGAAAATTTCCGGTTTCCGCAGGCCGTCCGACTGCATCCTGTAATGCCTTACTTTTCCATATCACCCATGGTCGATGGCCCGTTCGACCTGGTACCTGGTGATACACTTGTCTCCCGGTACAGAATCATTACCTATGATGGCAATCCGACAGTTGAATGGATGGAGCAGGAATGGCAAGATTGGACAGGGGTAAAGTAGACGAATACGCCCATACAGATGATTAAAATCAGAAATAATTCTTTGTGATTGCCCATATCATTTATTAATATTGACCGACCGGTCAGTCAATTAATAATGAACCAAAAATTATGACCTCCAGAAGGCATTCAAGGAACGAAGAGATACGTGAGGCAAGCATTGGTAAAATACTCGATGCTGCATTAGAGTTGTTTTCTTCCCATGGCTATGAATATACCTCGATGAGTCAGGTTGCCAGGCAAGCGGGGATATCCAAGGGGCTTATTTACAATTATTTCGAAAGCAAGGAACAAATGCTGTATGCGATGATTGAAAACCTTCAGAAAGGTGAGGAGAAGTATCTTGAGCTATTTAAGGAGGATGATGCCCGGTCAGTTCTTGAAAACATGTTTACACTTTTCTTTCAGGAAATTCAGGAGAATACACGTGTCTGGCGCATGATCACTGCTCTTTCCCTTCAGCTGGATAAGTTTGACTTCATCCATGACATGGCCCAGCAGAAATTCAACGCCTGGAATGAATTGATCGGAAGGCAGTTACTCAAGATCGGGTATCCAAATGCAGAAAAGGAAACAAAGCTCCTGACAGCGCTCTTTGACGGGATTGGGTTGCACTATCTCATTATTCGGGAGGATTACCCCCTGGAAGAGATGAAGGATTTTCTCATTCAAAAATATTGCCGCTATGAAAACTAGAATTGTCACATTGCTCTTACTGCTGCCGCTAATTTCATATTCGCAGGACGCTACGGAGATCATTAAACGTGTGGATGCTAAAATGAGAGGAAACTCTTCTTCATCTACCATGACAATGAAGATCATACGGCCCGACTGGACACGTGAAATAACCATGGAAGGATGGTCATTGGGAACCACGTATTCTCTGATACTTATCAAATCTCCGGCGCGTGATGCCGGAACCGCATTTCTCAAGCGGGAGAAGGAGATCTGGAACTGGCAGCCTACTATCGACCGTGTGGTGAAGCTGCCGCCTTCAATGATGAGTCAGTCCTGGATGGGCTCTGATTTTACAAATGATGATTTGGTAAAGGAGTCATCGGTGGTTTATGACTACAATCACTTCATTCGCGGCGATACAACCATCAACGGGTACGACAGCTGGAAAATCGAAATGATTCCAAAGGAGGATGCAGCAGTTGTCTGGGGACGCATTATGATATACGTGGCTAAACAGGATGATATTGAGCTGCTGATCAGGTATTATGATGAGGATAATTACCTGATCAATACAATGGTCCTTTCAGAAATAAGGGAAATGGATGGCAGGGTTATCCCTACCCGCATGGATATGATTCCTGCAGAGAATCCGGATCAGCGGACCGTGATCATTTACCAGGAAATGGAATTTAATATCGACCTTTCAGAGAGTTATTTTTCTATTCAGAATATGAAACGAATGCGTTAATCTTATGTTGTTCAAACTGGCATGGCGGAATATTTGGCGTAACAAAAAGCGAACGGTGATCACAATCGTGAGTATTGCCTTTGCGGTGGTTCTTTCCAGTATCATGCGCTCCATGCAGCTGGGTTCCTATGAACGCATGATCGATAACAGTGTCAAGTTTTACACAGGATATATCCAAATTCATAAAAACGGCTATTGGGACGAACAAACGCTGAACAATGCATTCATGCCTTCCGATACTTTAATCGATGGACTGGCCGGGATTCCGGATGTTGAAGCAGTCGTACCACGGCTGGAATCCTTTGCGCTGGCATCCTTCGGCACACAAACCAAGGGAACACTCGTAATCGGCATGGATCCCGAAAAGGAAGCGTTTCTTACCAACATCGACTCCCGAATCGTAGAGGGCAGTCCTGTGAATATTGATGATCAGTCCGTTCTGATCGGCAAGGGCCTTGCAGATTACCTTAAAATGTCGGTGGGTGATACGATCGTGCTTATTGGCCAGGGGTATCACGGTGTTAATGCTGCCGGGAAATATTTGGTCTCGGGATTAGTCGAATTTGGTCTGCCCCAGCTGACAAACCAGGTTGTTTTCATGCCGATGCCGGCGGCACAGTACTTTTATGGTGCCGATGGTTTGCTCACAGCCATCTCGATTGTCACCACTCACCCAAGACACGTTCCGAATATTATGAAGGGTGGAGGCGAATTGATCGATGAGGGAAAACTTGAGATCATGGATTGGCGGACAATGATGCCTGAGCTTATCCAGGGAATTGAGATCGACAATGTCTCCGGTCAGATCATGCTCATGATGCTATACATCGTAATCGGATTCGGAATGTTTGGAACATTTCTGATGATGACCATGGAACGGTTATATGAATTTGGTGTGCTGTTGGCCGTAGGAATGCGTCGCTTCCGAATTCAATTAGTTGTATTCCTGGAGATTGTTCTTCTGTCGCTGATTTCGGTATTGGTGGGCTTTGCCTTGAGCATGCCGGTTATCAGCTACCTGTACTTTCACCCGATTCAGCTTCCGGGAGAATATAAGGAAGCATTTGAAAAGTTTGGCATTGAGGCGATTTATGTCTTTAGTATTCAGCCGGTAGTATTTACAAGCCAGGCATGGGTCGTGTTTTTTATGGCACTGATTTTAAGCGCTTACCCGATGTACAGAATCTGGAAATTACAACCGGTGGAAGCGATGCACGAGGGACGTTGATGAATTTATAAGATGAAAATGTTATTAACAATAGCGTGGAGAAATGTCTGGCGAAGCAGGGGCCGCAGCCTTGTGGTAATCGGCTCCATTGTGGTAGGAATATGGGCATTAATTGCCATGCTCGGATTTATGAACGGGTTTACGATCTCATATGTGAATGGAGCAATCCGCTATGAGATATCCCATATTCAAATCCACCATCCGAAATTTCAGGATGATTATGACATCCATTATTTCATTCCGGATGGATTTGAAGTGGCTGAAAAAATTTCAGACAAGCCCGGCATTAAGGCTGTTTCCCCCAGGAGTGTTGTGGATGGAATGATCTCTTCTCCCCGAAAAGCGAGCGGTGTGCGAATCATGGGTATTATTCCGGACGCTGAAAAACGTGTTACGCGCCATGACTCACTTATTGTGGAAGGAGATTATTTTACCGGTGACTTGCGAAATCCTGTTGTATTGGGAAAAGAACTTGCCGAGGAATTGAAAGTGGGTCTTGGAGACAAGGTGGTGCTTACCTTTCAGGACATGGACCGGAATCTTGTGGCAGGAGCATTCCGGGTAGAAGGGCTGCTGGAAACAACTTCACCAGCTATCAACAAAGCACGGTCATATGTTCAGATAGAGGATCTGAACCGAATTCTCGGAACATCCGATGATATTCACGAGATTGCCCTGCTTGCCGATAACCCCGACCAGGTACCCGCATTGCGGAGTGAGCTTGAATCGATGTTGCCAGAGATGGATGCTGAGTCCTGGCAAACAATCGCGCCGGAGCTTGAATTGTTTCTGTCGATGACCGACAGCATGTTATGGGTTCTTATTGGCATCATCATGATTGCACTGGTTTTTGGAATCATCAACACCATGCTGATGGCAGTCCTGGAACGTTTTCGTGAACTGGGAATGCTTATGGCGATTGGGATGAACAGAATGCGGATTTTCCTGATGATTGTTATTGAAACCCTGTTTCTTTCCCTTGTCGGAGGTCCACTCGGAGTTCTTGCCGGATTGCTTACCATTCATTGGTTGGGGATACATGGCATAGATCTGAGCGCGTATTCAGAAGGCCTCAAGGAATTTGGCTACAGCAATATTCTGTATCCGTTTGTTGAGAATAAAACGTATGTGATCGCTGCTGTGGGTGTGGTAATTACGGCAATATTAGGGGCTTTGTATCCTGCGTTTAAGGCCATACGGCTAAATCCAACTGAAGCTTTACATACCGTATAAAAATTACGTTTATGGAACCAACAACAGCAAAAAAGATAGTAATCCGAACACAGGACATTTCAAAAACCTACCATGAATCTAAAATTCCTGTTCAGGCACTGAAGGATGTTGACCTGGAGGTTGCTGAAGGAGAATTTACGGCAATTGTAGGTCCATCAGGTTCCGGGAAGACAACTTTTCTGAATATTCTCGGCGGCCTTGATAACCCGACAACAGGGACGATCGAAATTGACGGGACGGATATTTCGAAGTTGAAGGAATCGGAACTGATTGATTTCAGGCTGCATAACATCGGGTTTGTATTTCAGCAGTATAACCTCATTCCTGTATTGACCGCAAAGGAGAATGTGGAATTCATAATGCTCCTTCAGAAAAGACCGGGCCATGAAATGAAGGAACGAGCCATGAAGCTACTGGCGGAGGTGGGACTGGAGGACAAGGCCAATGTCAGACCTTCTGAACTTTCCGGAGGCCAGCAGCAGCGTGTGGCCGTAATTCGGGCGCTGGCGTCCAGACCGAAATTTATCCTTGCCGACGAACCCACGGCCAATCTTGATTCCGTTTCAGCAGCCAATCTACTGGATATGATGGCTCGTATGAACAGGGAAGAGGGTATCACTTTTATTTTTTCAACGCATGATCAGCGCGTCATCGATAAGGCACGCAGGGTAGTAACGCTTGAAGACGGAGTTGTCAAATCTGATGAGGTACGTTCTTAGCACCATATTCCTTTTAATTTTTCTAATGGGTAGTCTCCAGGCACAGGAAGAAAAGCCTAAAAAGTTCTTTGTTAACGGGTACCTGAAGGAAATGATTTCCGTGAATCATATTGGCGATAGTTCACTGGTGGATAATCTCATCCATAACCGTCTTAATTTCAAGTGGTTTCCAAAAGACAATTTGCGGTTTTACGGTTCACTCAGGACAAGGCTGTTCATTGGGGAAACGACGAAATATTATGAAAACTTCAGTGATTTTATAGAATATGACACTTATTTCTTCGACCTCACCTGGACGGTTTTAGATGAAGACGCTGTTCTGTTGCACACCATGATCGACAGGCTTTATATGGAATGGATTAGGAAGGACTTTACGCTGAAAGTAGGGCGGCAGCGTATCAACTGGGGCATCAATACGGTCTGGAATCCCAATGATATATTCAATGCCTATTCCTATTTTGATTTTGATTATGAGGAGCGCCCGGGCACCGATGCAGTTCGTTTGGAATACTTTACAGGAACCAATTCCAGCATTGACGTGGCTGTGAGCCTTCCGGCTGAATCCAGAAGTATCACAGGGGAAGAAAACAATACAATGTCTGCTGCCATCATGTATAAAACCAATAAGTGGGATTACGACTTTCAGTTCCTGGGTGGTTATAGCCGGGAGAAATGGGTACTGGGTGCCGGCTGGGCAGGAAATCTGGGAAGCGCCAGTTTGAAAGGGGAGATGACCTACTTCTATCCCCGAAATATCAGGCCCGAGGATCCAAAGGCCCTGGTAGCCACTGTTTCCATTGACCATTCCATTGGTAATTTCTTCTACAATGTTTCATATCTTATTAATTCTGCGGGACCTGTTGAGCTGGGCCCGGAAGGGTTGATCCGGCTAAGCAGCCGGGCGCTTACCGCTAAGAACCTGTCACCCTACCGGCATTCGGCATTTGTTCAGGGTAGTTACCAGATCCATCCATTGGTTAATGCCGGCATGGGGATAATGCTGTTTCCACCCAACAAGGCCATGTTCCTGTCTCCCTTCGTGACCTGGAATATGCTTCAGAATTTTGACCTTGACTTTATTGTCCAGGGATTTTATGGGGAAGATTTTATTTCAGGTGAATTTAAGTCACTCTCTACGTCTTATTTTCTGAGAGGGAAATGGAGCTTTTGATTAGTCAATAGTCAGCCCTCCTGCCGGCAGGCAGGTAGTCAGTAGTCATTGCTGTGAGATATCTTCGTTAATTTATTCAGGTATAGTTAATTTAATCATAATCAGTTTATTCCAGGTGGCGCCTTATAAAATCGATTTCATGAATAAACACCATCACTATATCCTTCATAAACCATATGGGTATCTCTCGCAGTTTGTAAATAATCAGACCAAAAGGAAAAATAAAAAGTTGCTTGGCGAGCTGTATGAATTTGTTCCCGGTACCATGGCGATCGGGCGTTTGGACCAGGACTCAGAAGGATTGTTACTCCTCACAACAGATGGCAAAGTGAGTGCGCAGGTTTTGAGCAGGCAGGTCGAAAAAGAGTATTATGTTCAGGTGGATGGAATTATTTCTGAAGATGCAATCCAACAGTTAAAAACAGGGGTTGAGATAAGTATCTATGGAAAGAAATATGAAACCTTGCCATGCGCGGTATTTCGGCTGAATGAGGTTCCGGATCTTCCTACAAGAAAACGACAGATAAGGGATGAACGGCACGGACCGACAAGCTGGATTTCCATTACCCTTACAGAGGGAAAATTCAGGCAAATTCGCAAAATGACAGCCGCTGTAGGTTTCCCTACATTACGGCTTATCCGAATACGGATTGGAAATATAAATCTGGACAATCTCGCCCCGGGCGAGACAATGGAGTTGGATGGATTAATGGATTTTTTCGATACTATTAATCCTGACTCACAGACTGATGATCAAAACTAAAAACACGCCGAAGTTTCCAGTCTTTTGGTTCAATAATCCAAAGGTGAATGAATTTGGCTGTGGTCCTCAGTTTTGTTGGTGTGTCATTTTCCCGGTCATAGAATTCCTGGTCGCCACTTTGTATTGCGCCATATAGTATCTCACCCTCATACAATGGGAAAACCTCCATTGAACTGTTAACTAATTTTCTATAGGTCCTTTCGCACACCCAGCTGAAATCTTCAACCATGACCTCCGAAGCCAGTTCATCAGCTGAATCCAGCAGAACACCTCCTTTATCGTGATAAAATTCAAAATCAGAACTTATCAGGGTTCGCGCCAGTGCACTGTCGCAATGGTTATAGGCAACATCGAAATACAGGCTATCCAGTGATTTAATCTGTTTGTAAAGATCATCCTGCATATTTGAAATTCCGGGGCGTTCAACCGGTAAATCCATGCCTTCAGAAGATGTGGGTTCTGAATTCTGACATCCGGTGAGGATGAGATTGATGAGTATAATCCAAATGAATGGCTTCATTTTGATAGATATTTAATACTTTATTCATTTCACTTCACAGTGATCTTTCGGAAGGTACAGAAAATGTAGTTCTGAAGTGATCCATGTGGTGTTTTATGATCTGTCTTAAAGCAATGGATTTTCTCAAAGTAAGGATGAAACCGCTGGCAAAGAGTTTTTTCCGAATATTGCCGGATATTAATGCCGCTGCATGTATCAGGCCCCTGTTCTGAAAATGTTCCTATAACCAGGATGCCATCATGATTCATGTTATTGCCGGCGATGTCCGCATATGCTGAAATTTCTTTTTCATCTGTCAAAAAATGAAATGTTGCCCGATCATGCCAAAGGTCATATTTGCCTACAGGTTTAAAGTCAGTCACATCTGAAATGATCCAGTTCACTGTTTTTCCGGCATCTCCCAGTCTGTTTTTTGCATGATTTATAGCAGTTTCAGATATATCCAGAACAGTAATGTCGGTGTATCCAAGTTTGATCAACTCGTCGACAAAATAACTGTCTCCGCCACCGATATCTATAATTTTCGCGTTTAGAGACAGCTGACATTTCAGAAATATGTCGAGGGATATGACAGGCACAGATTGATACCACCCCAGATCCTTTGTTTCTTTTGTATTATAAATCGTATCCCAATGCTTTTTTCTATCTAGTTTATTCATTGATGCATCCAATCAGATAGAATCCATTTTTCAGTGTATGGCGCTTTACATGCTAAATATGTTTCTAACGCTTCACAAATAATAGATTCTTTACCCTGCCGGCAGCAAGCCTGAAGCTTCCGACGCTTCCATCACCTTCGCGGCTAAAAAGAAAAGTTCCATATTGATCGTTTGAAAACATCTCAGACATAACCGCATCAAGGGGTGAAATTTTGTTATCGTTGATATACAACATGAGGGATTCATTCTCCAGTCTGAGGACGTATTGGACATCCAGTTCTTCACTGTAATAGGTTCCCTCAAAATCGGTGAGTTCAGAAACACTGTAGCTTCTTGGCTGATATCTTTCAAACCGCGATGGTGGTTCCTCATTTACTGTAACGACCATGGACCGGTCACCGCTGGTTTCAAATTTCACCAGGACGCTGGCTCCCACATTGATCATTTTAAATTCATCAGGACCGATTGGAACCAGGGCATTCTCACTGTTTTCATTGCGGTAATAACGTAAGGTGTCATCCCTTACATAAATTTTCCTCGAGTAACTGTTTGCTTCACTCCAGAAATCGCCGGCAAACTGTTGAAGCTTTTGTGCCGAAATCTTTTTAACAGTTGCTGTTTTCTTTCTCTGTTGTGGTTCTTCCGGTAAATCCCTGAATTCATTCTCCAGCATAATGTCGGCAATCTGATAACACATGGCGGTTGGGTTCGCATCTCCACGGTTCGCAAAAAGCGCGATTGATAACCGTTGCTCCGGGAAACGAAAAAAATCTGCCCTGAAACCTACGAATGCTCCGCCGTGACTGATGAGTTTTAATCCTCTGTATGTGTCAATTCCCAATCCTGCTGCATAGTCCAGTTCTTTACCGTTGTTCAGTTTGCCTGGCTCTGTCATGACCGACCAGAATTGTCGGGTGAATATATCTGAATCATAAAATGCATCATCCCATTTTTTAATATCATTGATCGTGGTGAAAATACCCCCGTCGCCAATCATATCAAGTGTTGTCATACTGATCTGGTATCCTCCCTCACGTTTGGGCAAATAACCCGAAGCCCGGTTCTTAACGATCATAGTATGATCATTATGGAAGTGCGTATTTGTCATTCCCAGGGGCTCAAAAATCTCCTTCCGCGCAAAATCAGCCATGTTCATTCCTGAAACCTCTTTTACAATTTGCCCTAGAAGCCAATAGCCGGAATTGCTGTAGAGGTACTCATCCCCGGGCAGGAAATTCAGGTCTTGCTGCCGGATAAGCCATTTCATAACATCTTCATCGGTGTAAAAGGTATCATCACCATGCCCTTTCAAATAGGAGATTGCCAGGTAGTCCCTGATGCCGCTTGTATGATTCAATAAATGACGAATGGTTATGGATGAGGCATAGGCCGGAAAATCCGGAAAAAATTTATCAAGTGTATCATCGAGGCTCAGCTTTCCCTGTTCAGACAGGAGTACAATGCAGGCAGCGGTGAACTGTTTGGAGGTGGAGCCAATACGAAACACCGTGTTGGCTGTGTTGGGGATATCATACTCCAGGTTGGCAAACCCATATCCTTTGGCATAGATGAGTTCACCGTTACGTATGATTCCTAACGCGGCACCCGGTGATCCGGGCTGAGACCATTCCGCAAAAATACTGTCGATTGAGGAAAATTGATCTGGCTGCCCGTGTGCATGAATCATGATTTGAAGACAGACCAGGAACAGGAACATTTTTTTCATAACGGGAAGGATGGTTGAATTAATATTTAAGTAAGTGCTTGCAGTCTCAATTCACTTTCTGAACAAGATAATGATTAAATATTATTTTAAATAGGTGATTTTGAAGGGTTCAGGTTCAGCACGAGGCTATTTTCGAATGGAATATTGGTACGGATTCCTTCCCGGTGTTTCTTTTTTTAACTTCGGCAGCCGCTTGAATCTTCCGGAGGCCAGCATTTTCTTTTGGAACCGGCTGCGGTCGAGTTTCTCTTCCAGGATGGATTCATGAAGCTGGTGCAATTCAGGCATGGTAAATTGCTCAGGCAGCAGGTTGTAGGAAATATGCTCACTGATAATATCCTCCTTGAGACGTTTTCTGGCTTCCTGAACAATGGAGGCATGATCCATCCACATATCCGGCAACTCATCCAGACTGAACCAGGCAAACGATTTATCGAAATTGGAGACAGTAGGGTGGGTTTCCCCGATATTTACCAGCGAGTAGTATGCCAGAGTGACAAATCGGGTGTTCAGCCAGAAGTCATCGTTCCATGGCTGACCGGTATGAATGAGAAATTCTTTTATTTCATGACTGAATTTGCGCTGTGAATCTCCGAATACCGACAGGAATTTGAAATGGGGATTTTCCAGACCGGTTCGTTCTCTCAGATTACGTTCCACTGCTTGCTGAACAGATTCATCAAGCTGTATAAACCCGCCGGGAAGGATCCACTTGTCACCAATCTGCAGCAAAAGGCATTTCAGAACACTGTCTTCCTGGCCAATGATCACCAGATCAATCGAAAGGTTTGGCAGGAAATGATCCTGTCCCTTTTCCAGAAATTCTTTTAAATCCATTTACGAAAACAACAATGTTTGTGACATTATGCCACAAAAAATATGTATATTTGTGGCGTTGTGACACAAATATAATCAGAAATAATGAAAAAGGGTTTGAAAGTTTCTTTGATTGTCCTTGGTTCCTTACTTGGACTCCTGCTTATCGCGGCTACTGTAGGTTGGATTTACGTACGTTCTACATTCCTGAATTTTGAAAACGAATACACTGAAAACAAAGATATTCAGGAGGTTACAATAGATGGCTACACGTTTCCTGACCGAAATGGAAATGGTATGCTTGATATTTACGAGGACTCAAGGCGTTCAACATCCGAGCGTGTCAATGATCTGCTTTCACAGATGACCCTTGAAGAAAAGATTCACTTGCTAAAGGGATCGGGATTGGCATCGGCCTTAGGAAATACAGATGCGACAGAAGGAATTCCGGGTGCTGCCGGTACGATTGTGGCGACACCGCGATTGGGCATTCCCACGGTATACCTGTCAGACGGACCCGCCGGTCTGCGTATTGTACCGATCCGTGAAAATGATGATGCCACCTATTACTGCACGGCTTTTCCCATTGGAACCCTGCTGGCTTCAACCTGGAACACAAGTCTGGTTGAGAAAGTAGGTACTGCCATGGGGAATGAGGCCGTCGAGTACGGTATTGATGTAATTCTTGGCCCGGGAGCGAATATTCATCGCCATCCCTTATGCGGGCGGAATTTCGAATATTATTCAGAAGACCCGATCCTTACCGGCTATATCGGAGCCGCTATGGTGAATGGTATTGAATCCAATGGAGTAGGGGCATCGGTCAAACATTTCGTTGCCAATAATCAAGAGACGCGCAGACTTCAAAATGATGCCATCGTTTCTGAACGCGCACTGCGTGAAATTTACCTGAAAGGTTTCGAGATCATCGTTAAAGAATCCCAGCCATGGACGATCATGTCGTCCTACAACAGAGTTAACGGGACCTATGCTTCGGAAAGCAGGGAATTGCTTACAGATATTTTGCGGGATGAATGGGGATTCAGAGGGATCGTGATGTCCGACTGGTTTGGCGGACAGAATGCACCTGCGCAAATAGCAGCAGGAAATGATCTCCTCGAACCCGGCACCAGGCGTCAGTGGGATGCGCTTCGGGAAGCGGCTGCATCAGGGGAACTGTCGGAAGCCGATATCGATACAGCCGTAAAACGAATTCTAACCCTGGTCATTGAGTCGCGAAAGATGCAATCCTATGTTAACGGGAATAACCCTGATCTGGAAGCACATTCAAAGATCACCCGGCAATCTGCTGCCGAAGGCATTGTGCTTCTTAAGAATGATCAGTTGCTGCCACTGAGGCAGCCCAGGAATATTGCCTTGATGGGTGTTACATCCTACGATTTTATAGCCGGTGGTACAGGATCCGGTGACGTGAATGAGGCCTATACGGTTTCTCTCCGGGAAGGACTTGAAAATGCCGGCTTCGAGATCAATGCTGCAGCTGTCGAAATCTATAATCAGCACAAAGCAGCCAATACTGATGCATTTTTTAAGCCTGAAGGCATTAATGCCATGCTGGAACCGTATAATCCACCACAAATCAGCTATACAGATGCCATGTTCGGGGAATTTGCCCAAACGGCGGATATCGGAGTTGTTACTATTGGCAGGAACAGCGGCGAGGGTTATGACAGGGTTGAAACAGATGACTTTTTATTAACCCAGGTGGAAAAGGATATGATTGAGCGTGCGAGTAAGGCATTTCATGCAGTGAACAAGAAGCTTCTCGTCGTACTGAATATTGGGGGAGTGATCGAAACAGCCTCATGGAAAGATCAGCCGGATGCCATTCTGCTGGCCTGGCAGGGCGGACAGGAGGGAGGAAACTCCGTTGCAGACATATTGGTTGGAAATGTGAACCCAAGCGGTAAGTTACCCATGACGTTTCCAGTACATCTTAATGATCACGCTTCAAATGCTAACTTCCCGCTGGACGGCGAGCCTTTTGACTGGAAGACGATGATGTTTTCCAGTGGTGAAAGAGCTGAGGATGAAAAGATCAGGAATAAAGATTATACCCTGTATGAAGAGGGTATTTATGTGGGTTACCGTCATTTTGATAAAGCCGGTCTTGATGTTTCCTATCCCTTTGGTTTTGGCCTTTCATACACAACGTTTGAATATTCCGCTATGGTAACCGAAGTCGTGAATGACACCGTCGATGTTAAATTGACCATTATCAACACTGGTAACCTGGCGGGTAAGGAAGTGGTACAGTTTTATGTTTCCAAATCCAATTCTTCGATTGATCGGGCCCCCCGGGAATTAAAATCCTTCAGTAAAACACCGGAACTTAATCCAGGGGATTCCATTGAAATTTCCATAAAAATACCGGTGGCTGAATTACGTTACTGGAACGAAGATCAGGGGGGCTGGGTACTGGAAAATGGGAGTTATAAAGTACAGGCTGGCGCGTCTTCCAGGGACATAAGGGTGGAAAATGAGATAGAATTGTAATTTACTGTAGGAAATGCCCCGTTGGTGATCATTCCGGACTATGCATTTAATCTGCATTCCGCAGCCGGTCGAGTTCCTGTTCGATTTGACTGTTGAGCCCATTTGTCCATCGGATAATCCTGGTATAGTTTCTGATTTTGAATATTCGTAACCAGATAGCCTCTTGTAATTTTAATATCAGGAGGTCATCCTTTAGCATCTCCTCATAGTTGTGGATCATCGTCGGATAGATAAAAATGCTGTCGTTCTGGAAGTTGGGTAAATAATAACCGCTGCCGTCGGTTACTTGTGAATATTTATCGGCAAAAGGTGTCATAAATTCAAAATTCCGGATGGGCGCTTTATCTCTTCCAAGGCCCACAACCCTTTCGAATCCCAGCTGGTATAAATTTGTAATATTTTCCCGTAACGTATCATTTCGAAGCGTTCTTAGTCCGACGGATTTCAACGCCTCAAAACCGGATGTTTTTGGGAAAAACTGATCGTCGTTATTGGTATTTCTTAGATAATCCACGAGTGAATCTGTTAATGGATTTTTTTTGATGAGATGATCCCTGAGTTTTGTTGTCATGTCAAGTCGCTCATTGTGTGTTGCCAGACCAGACATCAAATCTCGCAAAGAGGCACTCAGATCATCCTGTATTTCCTCGTAAATATTGATTTCAGTTTTTCTTGATTTTCGTTCGTCATTCCATGTATTTACCTGTAAGGCCATGAGTATTCCAATCATGACCAGAAAAATTTCGCCAAGGGCATAGAGAAGGTACTTCCTGATACTGTTTTGGGAAACTAATTGTTTCCTGATTTGACTGAATAGTTTGATCATGGATTATTGAGCAGAAGCCCTGTCTGGAATAATACTAATTTTTTTGAGGTCAGCACTACATAGTCAGGGTAAGTCCGCCATCAACGGTAAGTGTTGAACCGGTGATATAGCTGGATTCATCCGAACAAAGGAATAATATCGATTTCGCCATCTCTTCGGGAAGACCTGCACGTCTCAGGTGTACCGTAGGGAGTAATCCCTGATCATAAAGTTCATCACCGACAATGCCCCGAAGTCGGCGGTGCATGGGAGTATCGGTAACACCCGGACAAAGAAGGTTCACCCGAATTCCCTGTGGCGCAAGTTCTGCGGAAACGCTGGACGTCAACCCGATCAACCCGTGCTTAGAGGTTACATAGGCAGATCCTGTTGGAAAGCCCAGAAATGAATTCACCGAGCCGATATTCACAATGGAACCGCCATTTCCAAGTTTTATCATCGCCCTGGCTTCGTATTTCATGCTAAGAAATATTCCTTTCAGGTTTATATTCATGACGTTGTCCCAGTCCTCTTCAGACAGGTCGGTGATGGCACCGAAATTACCTTCAATCCCGGCATTATTAACCGCATAGTCGAGACGGCCAAACACATCCATCGTATGTTCCACCATTTGTTCAACACTCTTTGCATTGGACACATCTGTTTTAATGGCAGATGCCTGTCCCCCCATATTTTCAATTGATTCCACCAGGCTATCAAGTTCATCTTTTCGGCGGGCGGCAACGACAACTTTTGCTCCCTTTGCGGCAAAAGCTTCGGCGGTTGATCTTCCGATCCCGCTGCTGGCCCCCGTGATCAGGGCTACTTTATCTTTAATTGTACTCACTAATGGTATGGTTTAAATGAATAAATATCTAATTGTCCACTTCGTTTAGTCACGAAAGAATTTGATCATTGAATTGAAGAATAAATTATGATGCCCATCCGGAACGACAGATAAATTAGTCATTTATTTCCAATTAATCTGAAATCAGATCCAGGGGTAATACTTATTTTGCTCCGTAAACACCTGTCGCGCAGCCGAAGAAGAAGTTCTTCACATTTGACTTAAGTCCGGCTTCGACCAAACATGAATGGAAATATTCACATGTCCCGAAATCGGCGCAATACCGGCCCAGCATTCTATAGTCGTCAGTATTTCCGAGGAAGATCTTTCCGATTAATGGAATGATTATTTTCAGGTAGAACATATAGAGCCATTTCAGCACCAAAGGTTTGGGCTTTGAGATTTCAATAAACGAAAAGGTTCCGCCGGGTTTTAAAATACGATGAACTTCCGCAGCTAAAATTTGTTGCTGTTCCTTCTTAAATGTTTTCAGTCCGAATGTGGAAACGATAAAATCTGCTGATTGATCAGGTATATTATTTTTCAGCACATTAGCATTCCTGATTTCAATATTTTTTGACTTTAGCCTGTTGAGATGATTCGCCGCTTTCCGATTCATCTCGTCTGAAATATCTACTGCAATAATCCTGCAACCATCACCCAGCCGTTCCTGAATATCCCCCCAGGCTTCTCCCATTCCAGACATGAGATCATATCCGGTTGGGGTACTTTTCGTTAATGCAAGTTGATTCAGGCATTGTTTTCTCCAGATCGCTGTGAACCCAAACGAGGTAATGAGGTTTGCCAGGCCATAGGTCTTGGACATTCTGTCGAACATTCCGCTCACAAACTCCGGATCATAGATGTCTGTATTGGGTTTACTCACAGGCGGTTCCGTTATTAACCATCTCCTTCACAAGGTGAAATTTCATCGGGAAAATGTCATGCCTGAACCCTTTTCAATTGGTCATCGATGCAGGCGGCGAAACGTGTGGCCGATTTTGGATCAAACCTGAAATAGAGGCATGGTTCGATCAATTCCAGTTCCATCAATGCAAAATCATTCCGGGCTGTGCGAACGAGGTCGACACGGGCGTACATGGGTACAGCCGGAAGCGCCTTCATAGCTTTCCCGGCTGCCTCAAGAAGCCTCGGTTCCGGGTGTATGATGGGAATCACGTCTCCGCCGTGCTCTTCCTGGACGCGAAAATCTCCATTACCAACCGTCTTCAGGATTACGTGGCTCAGTTCACCATTGAAATACATCAGTGAAAACTCGCCCTCTTCCACAATATACTTCATGAACGGTTGAAGAATGCATTCCCTGTCCTGGAACAGTTGAATGACCTTGTGAGAAACTTCAGTATTCTGCTTTGGGATCCGGAAGGTGTCATCTGCATTGGCGCCAATGATGGGCTTGATGATCAACTCACTGGTTTTGAAGGTTTTATAAGCCTTTTCAATGTCTGAATGATTCGGCCCTGTTTTTCGAATGGACGGGACAAGCTGTATGCCTTTTTGTTCCAGCTCAAAGAGATAGTTCTTATTGATGTTCCAGCGGACAATACTTATATCATTGAGCAATAAAGCAGAAGATTTCTCGATTTGTTCGAGTACATCCAGGAATTGTTCCAGGTGATCCTGGTAATCCCAAGGACTGCGAATCACAACCACATGATAGGCATTCCAATCGGTGGGCTGGTTCCAGGGGATATTATCGACTTCCCATCCCAATTTTGTCAAGGGCTCATGAACAAGATCGTCATCGATAAACCAACCTTCAGTATTCGCGATCGAGAGAAAAGCACATTTTGGCATACAGGCTACTTGTTAGCGACAGAATTCAAATTGTTTGGGTTGTTTACTTTACCTGACTTAAATATAAATCAACATCATGAATTATTTCACGTGAATTGGATAAGGAATATTCGAGCTCCTCTTTGGTTTCTGTGAACAGGATGCGTTTGAAATTGCTGATGCCCTGGAAAGTGGCTGCGAGGTGACTGTAATCGATTTCCGACCAAACGAGGGAATCGATCAGAGGCCCCTGGTCGTGAATAGGTGTGGACCCAAAGGTATATGTATTTACGTAGGAGGTGATCTTTTCCTGATAGTCACGGGTAGTTTTTTCGACCCGGTCTTTCAGGGAAAATTTACGGTTGTAAAATGTCTTGATCTTCGATTTGAGCGAATCCGGCAACTCTTCGATCAAACTGGTCTGATTAAGGCTGTTGAAGGAATTTGTGTTGTAAATAATTTGGGCGCTCCAGTTAGGGTTGAATTCAAAGCGCATGATCCGGATTAAAGTATCTACTGTGGCAGCCGGCTGGGCGACCCGTGACCTCAGCGTTTCATTGAATTCATATTGTTGGGTTATAAAGGGCAAGCGATCGGTGATCAGCAAAGTATCCTGGATCAGATCGCCTTTCAAGGCAACCAGGAGGCTCTGAGTTTCCGATCTCGTTTTTCTCTGTTCATTCAAGGTGTTGATTTGAAGTGCAATGAGTATGCCGATTACTACCAGGATAATTTCCCCAATGGCATATTTGAAATAGCTGACAGTTTTACTTTCACTCAGCATTTTTAGCCTGATTTTTCGGAAGAAATTAATCATTCGGATTTATTTATTTCGGCATCGATCATATTGATAATTTCCTGTGCTGTTTCAATGAGTTCCCTGGATTGTAGCAATGAAACGGATATCGTGAGCTCCCTGGTAGTAAGAGAACTTTCAAAGTCGGGGTCTTTTAATAAACCAGCGTAATCGCTTTCAAACGGACTTGGTGACTGGCTTTGGAACAAAGCATATCCCCTGTAATCAATGCTCCGGTATACATCGTACAACGCAACATATTGCCGGACCACGGGAAGTACCATGTTATATAGGGCGTTACTCGAATATACTTCATCTTCGGTAATGTCTGCGACCTGTTGAGGCCAGAGGACCAGCGCATTCTTAATTGAATCGTTGCTTATAATATTTATTTTACCTGAATTGAATAGAATATTCAGTGTTTCCGACTGTCCATTGTATGTGGGGTTTATCAGAAGTCCGGCGATCAGGCTGTCTATGCGCTGTTTTGTATAGTTGATTTGTTCGTCCCGGATTAGTGTATACAGTGAAGATGTTTTTGAAATAATCTCCTCCCTGAAGGCATTATTCTCCTCAAATTCAATGATCGCGTTGATGAAATCCGTCCGTATATTACGCAGCGTAGAAATCTCTTCTGCCCGTTGTTTCTTTTGTTCGTTCCAGGTGTTGATCTGCAGGGCAATTAATATGCCTATCACGACCAAAATGATTTCCCCGATGGCATAAATCAAATACCTGCTGAATCTTCCCGAAGCGCTGGAAGGGCTGTTACGGTTAATCAGTTTAAGTCTTATTGTTCTGAAGAATTTGATCATATCACACGGTCAGCTATTTATTGTTTTTTGAATTTACCATAAATAGGCTGACCCGGGTAAACATTTTTAACGGTTTTCCCTTCATTCACCACAAGAACCCCGTTCACCAGCACGTAGTGAATTCCCTCCGAAAACTTTAAACCTTCATCAAAGGTTGCGCGATCGATCACTTTATCCGGATCAAAAACAGTGATATCGGCATCGGCTCCTACCTGGATTCTTCCTTTGAACCGCATCATGGGAGATATCGTTTCGAGTCTTCTGGCGGGTAAGAGTGTCATTTTTTCTATAGCCGTGGGCAGGCTGATTACTTTCTCTTCCCTAACATATTTACCCAGGACCCTGGAAAACGTACCTGCAGTACGCGGATGGGCAAGTTTTGCGTAAAACATACCATCGGAAGATATAATCACCTTATCTGCGGCAATACCTGTGCGAATCCAATCCGGCTTCATCATATGAACTATCACTATACCACCCTCTTTTCGCTTCTCGATAAAAGTCTTCTCCGTTAATCGTTCACCTGTTGCAACCCATTGTAGATCGTTGTAGGAAATACCGAGCCGCTCCTGCCATCCGTCGTCAAACAGTGCGGTTTCAATCCCCGTTGATGCAGCGGTGTAGGGATATAATTCCGTAGTGATATCAAAGCCCCGCTGCTGTGCTGCTTGTAACATTTCCAGTGCCAGGCCAATTTCACTGCGGGCCATGCTATTCACATGAACGATATGCAGAGGAGCACCGGTTATGACCGCATCTGAAATGGATTGTTGTATGGCCATCGTTCCGCCTTCCCGTACATGGGTGAAAATCGGCACCTGCATTTCTCCCGCGAGCTGATATATTCGGTAGATCTCTTCCCGACTGGACCCGGTTACATATGCAGGTACCAATCCAATGCCAACACCGCCTTCCCGAAGGGACTCCTTCACATGTTCGAGCATACCCGGAAGTTGATCGGCTGATAGTTCTGTATATAATGCCGGCTTTACCTCGTCGAGGATAATATCCACGCCCTTATATTGGCCACCTGATATCCGTTTTTCAATTTCTTCAACGCCTGATTTCATTTCGGGATTGTCCAGACTTCGGCAAAAAGCCCAGTTGACACTTGCTCCGTAGTTGATCAGCGCATTTGAAGCCCTTGATTCATACCAAGCCCTGAGCATCGGTACACCCCATTCCAGCTCCAGCGCTGAAGTTACCCCGTCTCTTACCTGATATTCCTGTTCCACATTGGTAACGCCATGTACATGCAGGTCGATAAAACCGGGAGAAACCACCAATCCGGAAACATCAATTGTTTGTTTGCCTGACAAACTTCCGGATGAAATTTCCATGATTCTGCCATCACTGATTCCCACATTCCGGATGTCGTCCATTTTGGTTTCAGGATCAATCACACGGCCGCCTTTAAGGACTATGTCATATTGGATTTCAGATTGAGCATTAACGACAGATGTGCCCAAAGCCGAAATAGCCAGGACAACTAATAGTGAAAAGAATATATGATGATTGGAATTCTTCAGGAGGATTAAATATTCAGTCATTTTGTTATTCAATAAATAGTTAGCAGTGGTTGGGATAATCATTCCGGGTTTGTCAATGATTCGATTACCTGCAAAATGATTTCGCCGGCATTTTTGTCGACCGACATTCCGGTCAGGTATTCTGAATGGGGGATTTCATTTTCCGCGTCGAAGAAATCAGGTGTTACAATGTATCCCAAACCATCCATACCCAATCCCAGGACGAATTTTGGCCCGGTGGTATTCATCAATTTTTTTGATTCCAGTGAATAAACCGGGGATGTTTCACCCGGGTGGGTAATAAACTCAGCATCCCCGACCCTGAACCAGGCAATTTCGGTTTCAACACTATCGGTGATAGCACGATCAATAACTCCCATTGATGCGAGTTGCCTGAATCCTTCATTCGAAACCGGCAATGAAAACACACTTCGATTGAATTGAATATCGGTTGATACCGTTGCTTTTGAATTTTTGAGGGAGGAGAGTACCGCATCGGCCAGTTCGCGACCTCTTTTAAATGCATTCGGAAAGCTTTTTTCTTCATACTCGGGTTGAACCCATCCTCCGATGGAACCTTGCAAATACTGGTTTGTTCCGCCTAATTCCTGGTCCATCGCCTCATAAAAACCTCCAATAAAGTCGGATGATACCTCATCATTGGTTCCGTCCATAAAGGTTGGATGACAAGCAAAATTTGTGAGTGTGGCGATCGAGTTGCCGTTTAAATCGGTGAATTGCAACACGCCAAGTGATCGGTCAAGTTCTTCCGGTTTCGATATATTATAGACCCAATCTTCTCCGTAGGTAGTTTCTGCATAGTGCAACTCAGCAGGCTGCTTCTGTTCAAATGCTTCGATAATTTTGGCTGCGGCTATCTGTACAAGTCTTTGCATATATTCCGTATTCACACCAGAACTCTGCTGATTTTGCCCCCACAGACCGACCACATCCGGACCGCTATGGGTGTGGGTAGATGAAGATACAATATGTGACGGATCCAACAATTCAGGGGAGATCTGCCGGGCTACGGCTTCACGGATTTCAAGAAGTGTTGGGTAAAGCAACCCAATGCAATCGACCGTTATTATGGCCACGGTGTGTTGAGAATCAGAAACAACGACGGCCTTTACAAAAAGCGGGTCATGAACACCTGAAAATTTACGGTTATTTCTATCACCTGCGATGAAATCGCCTGGTGCGGGGTTTATAATTCCAAAGGCTGCACCTACCGATAATGAGTTTTCCGAAGGTTTATCCGAAGCACATGAAGAGATCAGCATCTGACTGCTTAAAAATATGATTCTGATGAAAAGGCTTTTGAATTGATATATCATATTTCACAGGGTGGGTCGGCACAAAATTTCCGATAATATACATGAATTAATGGATAATTCCGGCTGTAAAAGGAGGGTGAAAGGAGTTATTTCAACTCAACCACAATCTTACCTTTCGCCTTATTTTCCTCCATATACCTGTGGGCCTCAGGAACCTGTTCGAGTGTGAATACCTTGTCAATATTTAATTTTACCGAACCCTTTTCCACTTCATCGATGAATTCCTGAAGCAATCCTTTCGGGAGATTGGATGATTCACCCATGTATACGGTAAGTTTCCCCAATGAGGGGATATCACCCATTGGCGTGAATTCTTTCATAGTCCATTCGTTCCCGAGGATCCCGGTCATGCATACCATACCACCCGTCTTGATGCACTTTAACGAGTCTTTCAATGTGCGTGTGCCTATTAATTCAAGGACTTTATTGACTCCTTCAGGATATATTGTTTTTACTTTTGAGGAAATCTCGCCATCATCAATTACCACATGATCTGCGCCATTGTCTTTGAGTGCTTGTACTTTTTCATCAGTACGCGTTGTGGATAAGACGGTCAGCCCTTTTGTTTTTGCCAGCTGACAGGCAAGCATTCCGATTGATGAGGTTCCTCCCCGAATGAGAAGGGTTTCTCCCTCCGAAATTTCCAGTGCCTGATTCAGAGAGCCCGATACTGTCTGGAACATTTCCGGAATAGCTCCCAAGATATGCCAAGGTAACCTGCTTTCAAAAGGCAATACGATTTCAAGCGGCACGAGGGTAAATTCGGCATAGCCACCATCATAAAACCTGCCCATACCACCCATTAAAGCGGCCACCTTTTGCCCTTTAGCAAAAGTATTCGAGGGATCTTCTTCAATATAACCTACGCACTCTATACCCTGAATTCTCGGGAATTCAACACCCGGTGAATCTCCTCTTCTTGTAAAAAGCTCCGACCTGTTTAGTCCGAATGCTTTAACCCTGATCAGCACCCAACCCGGTTTGACCTTTGGTTTCATTACTTCCCTCAGAAGGATCACTTCTGGGTTTCCGGGGGTTACTGTCACAGCTGCTTTCATAGAGGTGGGTTGTTCAGTGCAAATTATATACTACCGGCCGATAAATGCATTGTATTCATCATTCATAACTTTATCGGTGGTTATGACACGATAATATCGTTTTAACAATTTACCAATTACTGGGAAAAAGGAAGTAAACTGCTTCAGCGATTGACCTTCGTATTGATATAGTTCGAAATCTACGATGTATACCACCGGATCATCCGGGTAAAAGGACTTTGCCAGCTGATTCAATGCATAGGCATTATCAAAGCCCTGTTGATTATAAGTTGTATAAACCCTGGATTGAAAATAGGGGCGTTCAAGATAGTATGGTAGCCGGCCTTCCGTCTCCAGTTGCCTTATATTTTTTTCTGCCTCCTCATATTTTCCTTCTGAAATGAGCTTTTCGATACTCAGTGCATCGCCAGATCCAGTTAGCTTCAGGGATGAACCATGTAAATGTAAAATCAGCTCCTTCCCAAGGCTGTCCAGCATTTCCAGTCTAATGCCATACCTGAGGGTATAGTATGCCGTATCATTCTGGAAGAGAGGCGCTTCAGTTAAGCCATCTATGGTTACATACCAAACAGAATCACGAGGATGGATAGTAAGGTTTCTTAATTCTGAGAAGATATAATTGCCGCCTGCATTTTCTGGAAGACTGGCATAAATCGCATTGTCAGTGAGATGGATGTGACCGATGGAATCCAGGACCTCATCATGCAAATAGGCCTCACCTTCAAGATTTTGCGGGATTGGAATATCAGGAATTACAGCATCCCGGTGATCATTCAGATGTGAATGAAGTGAGTACAAACTGGGAACAATCATTTTGATTTTGGCATGTGGCAGCGTAAAAAATGTAGGGTCTGATGTCGTGTTCGGCGTATCCATCGTTTTCTCACCCACGAGAATGGTGTGGGTCATTCTCTCCATGTCACTCGCAAAACTCACAGCAGCTGAACCTGTACCCCGGTCGATAAGGGTATAAAGCTTACCATATTGATTAATGAGTGTGTCCGCAGCAATCCGGTTCAGGAAGGAGTTGTGATTCTGCGTGTCACCACCACCATTGCCCCGTACGTCGATCACTACCTTTTCTGGTCTGGTATTATGTATTTTTTCAAATACCTCATTCCAGAATGCTTCAATGTCACCCTGGGCGATACACGCTGAATACCGAAGGTAGAAAATATTATCATCCTCTATAGTCGTATACCAGTAGTTCTTTTCAGGATTCCTTTGGTACAAAGGGATTTCATCAGTATCCCATTTATCATTCATTCTTACATAGTCTGTCAGCCCGGCGATTTCATTTTCCGATAAAGGTTGAAAGGTAAGGGTAGACAGTCTGCCGTCCTGAAGGATTTCCAGTTCAACCTCATTTTTATCCGGAATTATACCTTCATGGTACAAGACTTCGGACGAAGAAATGATACTGCCAATGAAATAGGCAGCTCCCGCTTCGTTAGGTGAATTACAGTAGGATGACAGTTTTTTGAAGACTTCCTGACTATCCATGTTCCCGATTCTTACCACCCTGGCGCCTAATGTTCGCGGATCAACCTGACCCCCCATCAGATAGAAGTTCCCTTCCGACCAGGTTAGTGAGAATGGGAATCGCGGTCCGACAAGGGACGTTTTATTCATTATGTTCGTGTGAGGATCTCTGAAAGAGGCAACGGTCTTGATTACGGCGATGTTGAATTCTTCCTGGCTTTGAAGCGGTTCCTTTGCTGCTGCTTGCCGCAAAGCCTCTATTTGCTCATCAAAGGACTGCCTTCCGGGAAGTACATTATATCCCGAGAATTCATTTTTGAAAATATATTCCAGCCGGTCGATGTCCTCGAGTCGTTTTTCATTTTCCGTAAGAAATGATGCCTGAATTTTTTCGTAAAGCTTATTCAAACCGAGCGGCACCAAAATAAGGAACACAAGGAATATTAACGACAGTATCGTCCACTTCAAACCTTTGAGTACCTTTTTCATGGTTGTTATTTTGAGTATTAATTAAATAGGAATCACAAATAGTGAAAATCAGACCGACTAATCAAATTCTCTGTTGTGGGAGCAGGTTTTTCAATACATGGTATTGGGATTGGCCGATTCTTTAGGTACCTGCTGGATAGCATCCCAATGTTCACAAATCTTGCCATGATGGTCAAATCTGAAGAAATCCATGGTGACATATTCGTCATTCCCGGGCCATATCTGGTGCGTATGAAGGGCGACCAGGTCACCTTCAGCGATGCAGCGTACAAACCGAATGGTTTTTTCAGGATATTCATGTTGCATCCGTTTGAAATAATCGATGAATCCTTCAGTGCCGTCGACTACAGCCGGATTATGCTGAATGTATTCGATACCGACATACTTGCGGACGGCCGTTTCAGGGTCTCCTTCAAATGCTGTCCTGTAAAAGTCGATAGCGTTCTGTTTATTTTGCTCCTGATTCGCTGTGCTCATGTTATTTATTTCTGATCAATATTTTCTATTTCCATATTTATGATTTCAATCAATTGCTCTGCCCACAAACGTTTATTATCAAGAAAATTAATGCCAATTTTTAGCCGGATAGAGAAAGAGTTGATATAATTTTCAACTTCCATATCCCGGCGGAAAGCCTCGGCGGAAAACTGAAATCTGTTATCATTCTCATATCCCGGAAGTAAATAGGATCCGTCCAGACCATCCAGGGCGTAAGTGTTTTTGTTAAAAATCCTATACCTTTTCATCAAAACCGATTCTGAAAAACTATTGGTAAATCTTTTGGTCTCTGTCACATGCTGATCTAGGGTAATGTCGGAATAGTATTTTGAAATAAGATCGACCAAACTGTCATTGCGGATGAAATTGATATGCCCGTTGTTCTTAGCTGTTTCAAACGCTGTACTATTTAAGCTGGGTAAAATGAAATACACCAATCGCGTTACATCGTTATCGAATTGCGATGCATCTGTTACCGGGATTTCGGGATTGATGATATAGGCAAGCAACCGGTCACAGGTTTCTTTCTGCGTTGTTTTAAAGGAACTAACACGCTGTAATTCCCGGATATCATCGTTCAGGTCTCTTCTTAGGTTGATCAAGGTTGCTTTTTCCAGCTTTTTGTTATCCGATGCGATCTTCCAGCCATTAATTTGAATTGCAATGAGAATTCCGATAACCACAAGAATGATTTCTCCAATGGCATATAGCAGATATTTAGTAATCCGGGAAGAAGTATTGGGCGAACCCCCGGGACCCGGGGAAAGTAGTCGCAGACGGATTTTTTTAAAAAACTTAATCATTGGCTACAGCGCATTTCGTGTTTAAAATCTCAATGAGTACGGCATTTTCATTTTTCATAAGATGATATAGTTCCTTTTGCCGGGTATTGGTGGCAAAATAATACAGTGCATCAATGTATAGTGCTCTTTTTATTTCATCCGATATGGCCCCCTGGTTATCAATCGGGAGGGACTCCAGCACATCTTTGTCCAGATTATCTAAAAATCTGTCGGTTGTTAAATTTGATTCAAGCCAGCCATTCTCGAAATTGTTTTTCTGATCATAATAGAGATCAACCGCCTTTTGTCCGTTCACCTGTACAATACTAAAGTAGCTTTCAATCTTGTTGAAATAATGATTCAGCGCCTTTATGATACTTTTGTCGCCAATGATATTCAGGTTGGCTCCTGACTTCAGATCTTCAAATGCCGAGTTGTTTGGCCGGAAATCAACGTATATTGCACTGATGGAGCGATTGATCTGAATTCCGATCTCCGCTTTTCTGGTAGTCTCTTTCTGAAGTAATCTTAGTGCTTCATTTGCGGTTATTATTCTGGCCTCTGAAAGAGAAATATATTCAATAAGCTGCTCCTTATCCTGCAAGGCGTCCTCAAGAAGCCTGCAATAATACTCTTGTTCCAGTCTTGACTGTTTTTTTGCGTCGTTCCAGGTATTGATCTGCAAGGCAATCAATATTCCTATAACCACAAGGAGAATTTCACCAAGTGCATACAGCAGGTATTTGCTGAGCCTGTTTTGGGCAAGAAGCTTCTGTCTGATTTTTCGAAAAAAACTGATCATTTCTCTTTTTCTCTAGGTTTATAAAGCCTGTATAATCCTGCTGCGGTCAGAATTCCGGCAAATGAGGTTAGCACATACCAGATATAAACCAACTCCTTATCCAAATCCGGATTCATCAGGTTGACTATTCCACTAATCAGGACCAATGCAGGTCCGATCCACTGATATTTGGGTGATTCAAGGAACTTCATTTCTTAATTTTCTTCTTCTAATCCTTTCTTAAAAAGCTTTTCAAATGCGTCATACACGGCAAGGTGAAGTGCATCACCATGGTTCTGATTTTCGAAGTATCTGAAATGCACATCGAATTGATTTTGGTGTTGCTGCAGCTTCTCATGTAATTCTACGGCTACCCGTTCCATTACCTCACCCTCTTTTCCAACCCCTACGTAGACTTTCACAGGGGAGGTAAGCGGAGCTATGTTCCGGGAAAGCAGACGCTCGTCATCCCACCATAAACTCGGACTGATGATAATATAATTATCGAACATTCCGGGGTGCTTAAATAGAATCTCCGTTGCGAGTAAGCCGCCCAGTGACTGTCCGATGAGTGTTTTTTGATCATTTAGCCGATAATTTTTTGCAATAATTTCCTGAAGTTCCTTTTCCAGGAAGTTTATAAAATTCTGAGAGCCTCCCGAGGTTGGAAATTCCTGTCTATCATCTTCCGACATACTAGGATACGTAAAGTCTCGTTTTCGGTCGGTGTTTGCGATACCGACTACAATGGATTCGGGAATGATGTTGATCCATGAAAACGAACAGAACTGGACCAGTCCGGCAATGTGAATGAAGTCTTCATCTTTCGAGCCGTCCAACAGATAAATCACCGGATATGTATGCAAAGTATCGTCATGATAACTGGCTGGAAGGTATAGATTGATAGTCCGGTTTTCCCCTAATGCCTCGGATACGATTTGCAGTGTTTCGCCAATCGTGAACTCCCCACTGTCAATAATTTGGGCAATGCCGGCGTGAAAGGTAAGGAATGCGAAAAGGGTTAATTTGAATTTAGTCACCCGGATCAATTTAATGACACGGTACCAAGTCGCTCACCCATCAGAATATGCTCGTAAGCACTGCCATCAGAATTTCTCGGGCTGTCAATAGAGAAGTTTACCCCATCCTGGAATATCATGATAAAATCAGATCCGCCAAACGCGAAGTTGCCAAGCATGTCGCCTTTCTTTACCTGAACCCCGGGTTTAAGGTTATTTTCAAAATTCACCGAGCCGACAGCCACCATGCCAATTGGCATTAATGCCACCAATCCGTATTCTTCAGTTTCCAGAATTACACAGCCCCTGGTTTCTATAGTTTGCCATCCTGTCTTGGCCGAAGGGTCGAAGGCGTAACGGCCGTTTTCCGCATCCCACCAAAGCTCTCCGCCGGTAGGATTTATGCCCTGGATGATTCTTACTTCCTTCACAGTTCCGCTCATGGGGAAGTGATAGCGGTGGTAATCGTTCACATTTAAGAAAGAATGCGTAAAGGTTCCATTGGCAAAAGCATCCTTATATTCACTGTCATCGCCAATCAGGTTGGAAATTGATCGGAGCGATGCAGATTTTACAACAACATCATCAGCAATGAGCAGTGAATTGCTGTCTATCGCCCACACCCCCTGGGGTTCAGAATCCGCGAATGATGCCACAACGGAGTTATTATCCGGGGAGGCAATGGGCCGCATTTCAGGAGACTTGAGATAACGAGCAAAAAATTCGTTGAATGTCTTCCAATTTGACGGGTCTTCATACCAGCCATTTTGTAGTCCGAAATTCGGGTCATTCAAAGCGGCCTGGTAATACTCTTCATTCCAGGAATCTTCTGTATCAAGATAAGACCCCCAAGATTTACTGAATGTGATTAGCCAGGAGGCAAAGGGCTCTGCATATTGCAGTGAGTTGTTAACAAGGTCTTTTCCTTCCAGTTCCGGCAACGGCTGATCAATCAGAAAGTAAAAGCAGGTAAGGCTTTGAAAAATATGATCAAATATCTCGGGATATTCTTCTTTCTCCATAAGCGCCCAGGGCATTGCGGTCTCACAGTGTGAAACAAATGAATAGTATTCTTCCAGGCTTTGCGCAGGATTTGTATTTGGGTCTGGGTTGATCTTCCGTGCCTGTTCGAGAGAGGAGATAAGCATTGATTTTAATTCCGGGCTGCTTTCAACAAGAGAGATGAGCTCCTTGGTTGCAGGGGCGTATTCAATTTTCTTCTCTGTGGAATTACAGCCAGAGATAAGGATTAAAGAAAGGATAATTACATTAAGAGGTGACAGGGAGTAACGTTGGTTCATTCTTGTGGTTGATTAGGTCAGTCACAAGATAGTAAAATCCCACATTAAATAATTTACAGGATATACTCTTTCAAAAAACGAATGGTTTTTTATTAGAAGCCGGAGCTTTCAATTTTAGCCTCATGAAAGAGGATCGCTTCATCGTCTTTGGTAGCATTCAGCAGGCCCGAAGAATGAACTTTTTGATCATTCAGGTTGATCAGAAGGGTCACAAATGAGGCATCGTTCTTTTCATACCAATTAATAAACCAGATACCGGGTACGATCAGCTTTGCGTTATAATCAATGCCGGTCCGTCCCATACCTGCGAAAGGACCGGCAATCCATTCAAAGCTTACGAGTCCGTCTTTGAATGAGACCCGAACGGTTCCGAGGTCATCGTAGGTGTATGTGATGGTTTTACCATCCAGTGGATTAGTCTGATTCATTGTGGTGAGATTGCTTGGTACAATCCAATCTAGTGAAATTATCATTCACAATCTACCTTTTCAATTAGTACCGGAACGGGATAATTATCGCAATTCTACCCGAAAGTTAATTCATATGTAGGATTATGTTTGTCAATCCCGCTGCCCAGACCAGGAAACCAACGGCGATTTGCCATTTCAGTTTTTTGTGAAACCAGGTGATCGCATAGTTGCGTTTTATCAGTTTAAGAACAGGTATCACCGTGTTGTTATTGGCCGCGCTTCGACCCTGAACCAGTCAACATCAACATATCCCCCCAACTCCTCAGTAGCGTAGTTGAATAGACAAAACTTGTTTCCGGTAAAAACAGTCAGTTTGAATTGCATTTGCATGACATCACCAAGGGTTGTAAACGTTTTATTATCAAGGCTGTAGGAAAATGTTACTGTGCCGGTACCGTCAACTGTTTCACCACCGTAATACATGGCAGCTCCTGAACCATGAAAGGGATCAGCGCGAAGATAGATGGATGATGTATTCACTTTCACAGAATCAATGATTGCCCCGTTATTCACCATGATTACATAATATTCGCCATTAATTTTTTCAACACCAATAAATCCATAGGGATCCTGGAAAATCGCAAGACCCGCAATATCACCGTCCTTCATGTGATCAAGGTCTATTTTCGTAGTTCCGACCGTCAGAAGAGAATCAGAATAATACGTGAAGAATCTCTGTGTGAGCGTATTTCTGGCCTTTGGCAAACTGTCCGTTATGGTAGCGGTCTTTAACCTTAAATAGCCAGGGTGTTCTGTTAATGACCATTTTGAAGGTTCAGGATTATGGTTCCATCCCCATTGCATACCTAAATTCTTTTCAGTGAATTCATCGGATGTGGGTAAAGATTTAACCGGGTATGATTTACCTACACCGGGCTTCTTATGGGTAACAACCGCCTTTCCATTCGATCCTGCTATCGGCCAGTCATTTTCCCATGTAACAGGTTGTAAGGAAGGGAACCGGCCAAAAGGACCACTGTCAACCATTAACACGGTCCACCACTCGCCTGTATTCGTATGTATAAGCGCACCCTGGTGTATTCCATAGTTAGGCCCGTCGGTGGTATCATTCAGAACCATATGCTGTTCATAAGGCCCATAAATATTCTCAGACCGCAGCGCTACCTGAAATCCGTCAAGACCCCCGTAAGTGCTGTATAAATAATAGTAATTATTGATCCTGTACAGGTGAGCCCCCTCAAGTCCTGGGCGGATATCGCCGGTATACACGAGGACATCCTTGCCAATGGCATTAAAATTCAGATCAAGTTCTGTGATGTATATTTTATTATAACCGTGTGCTACGTAAATTTTACCATCCGTGTCAAACAACAATCCCGGATCGTGAAATCCCCGGGGAAGATGTGTAATTGTCCAGGGACCTTCGGCTTTTTCCGCAGTGCATAGGAAACCGCCTTCATCAAGTGTATTGTATAACAAGTAGAACTTGCTCTGGTGATATTTGATGCTGCTGGCCCACTGACCGTGACTATACCTGTTGCAGCCGTCCAGGTTGTAGCACGGACCTTCATCCATTCGGGGGACCACATTTGCGCAATATTCCCAGTTTACCAGATCCTTTGACTTCAGGATTGTTACACCCGGGAAAATAAACATGGTAGTTGACAGGAAGTAATAGGTTTCACCAACCCGGATGACATCCGGATCCGGGAAATCTGAGGCAATTACAGGATTGGTAAAGGTTCCGTCACCATTATCGCTGTGGGTTTTTTGGGCATGGCAGGGCAGCAATGCACTGAGCAGGACAAGTATTGGGAATGAAACTTTCATATATGAACAGATCAGGTTACGGCTTCTTAAAAGTTTCATGTTTTCAAACAAGGATAAATGGCTGCACAGCTGGTAGTTTTTTATAATGAACGACAACGTACTTGCGGTGGAAGCATCACATACTATAGCAGATTATAATTATCAATGTCGTGATAAAATGCCTAGTAGTCAAGATTCAGAATGATTGTCGTTGTTGTGCTTATTTTTGAATAGCTAGCATTCAAAATTAATCAGTTAGTCCAGATTTTTTTCTTTGATCTATGCCGTAATCAATAAATGAGCCATCAAAAAACTTACGAAAAGGATGTTTTAGTAATGCTCCAAATCCAGCAGATAGCACCACGCCATCAACCAGTGCTTTTCGAGATTTCCAATTTTTCGCACTCAACATTTTATTTTCATTTTGTAGAAATAAATTTTCAACGTGCCGGACTTCAGCACCAAACAAGTAAAAACCGTGCATCTTCTCTTCTTCACTCAATGAGTCAGGATTATCTCTAAAAACTGTGATTAACCTTGCTAATTCTTGAGAACTACTAAAATTCAGGAGTATGTTGATATCCAGAGCAGCAATTTCATGAAATGATGATGCTTGTGTGGCTTTGGTATTCGCCTTAATTTGAACACCAACAAATACTAATGATATGATTATAGCAATTGCTGATATAATTTCTGCGATTAATGCGTATTCTTCTAATGTTTCTATCATTTCTTTCCTTATTTGAATATTCTCGTTTTCCTACATTAAGCACGACGGATCAGGCTATGCCCTGGACCCATGGTGTGGTAGTTTATTCCCTTAAGAAAGCAAAAAGTAATCACATCGAAAAGGGAGCTGGAAGGCTCGAATGATGATCTTTTCAGCCTGGCTCCCCGAAGGTTAAAAGATTCGTATCCGGATCCAGCAGGGCAAATTCCTTTTGACCCCATGGCTTTTCCTGGAGGGGGGCATTCGGATGTATTTTAACATTTCTATCCAGAAGCATTTTATAGAATGTTTCGATATCGCGAACTCGAATATAGACCTGCCCGTAATTCTCGCGCGGGTTGAGTTCAGGAAATTCAAAAAAGTGTATTTCAATATTGTCTTTTTTTATCATCAGGTAGCCATCATAGTCGGCACTTCCGGCATCCTGGAACCCTAATTGATTAAGGTAATAGTCCCGTGTAATTTTCTTGTTGCGCATCGGCAACTTCGGATGAATGGATTTAAGCATATGGGCTGATAATTAGTTGGTTACCTCAATATCCAGCATGGATACAGAATATCCAAATAAAATATTTTAGACCAATATTAAGATTTTTTCTTATTAGTTATTTCTGCTATTCTGCTTCCGGATTACCTCACCAGGGAAGATTCAGATGCTTCACTTCATCGTTATAGAATTTTTCCAGCTCTAGAATTATTTCAGGCGAAACTCGGTGATTGATGCTTTCAACATTGCTTTTCAGCTGGGCCAGGTTCACATTCCCCGGAATTACTGTTGAGACAGCATCATAGCTCAGGCAAAATGCAATGGCAAGTTGGGCCAGATTGTCACTGGCCGTGGTGATTTCCTTAATTCTTTCAACCAACCGGGCTCGTGTTTGGATATCCTTACGAGTCCATCGGCTTCGGATATCATCAAAGGTGCTATTAACATCGTACTTCCCGGAAAGCCAGCCGGAATCGAGCGGAATCTTTACGATGATGCCAACTTCTTTTTGAATGGCCATGTCAAACGCCCGGGCAGCATCCTGGTGAAGGATATTGAAAAAAGCTTCAATCACTTTTGCGCCGGTTGTTTGCATGAGCAGACTCATGTCGTCGTACGTATCCAGGGAAGCACCATAAGCCTTAATTTTTCCTTCGTCAATCAGGCGTTCCAGAATTTCATAATGATCGTTTTGGTTGCCAACCAGGTAGTGGGATGGGGGATTATGGATAATGAGGGAGTCTACATAGTCGACCTGCAGTCTTCTGAGGCTTCCCTCCAGCGACTTCCGAATATAGTCCGATTCGTAATTCATGGTTCCGGAATCTGTATGTCCGAATTTGGTATTGATCACGATCTTGTCTCGGTCAGTACCTTTCAGTGCGCGGCCAAGCCGATCTTCCCCTGTTCCATACCCGTAATTCGGGGCGGTATCGAAAAAGTTGATGCCGTAGTCAAGTGCTTTATGCACCATTTCCATTGCCTCTTTTTCCGACATGACTTTCCAGCCGGAGTCGACGCCCAGCTGCCATGCGCCCAGTCCGATTTCAGAAACCGGTGGTGCATCCTGAATATATTTGTTGTATTTCATATCAATGAGTATAATACTTGTTGCTGCCTGAAGTTACAAACATTGTGATTAGCATTCGTATACCGGGAAGGTAACTGAATTCCGGAAAGTGGTGGATAAAAGGTGTTCATCCAGCCCGGTTTTATTTTACTATATTTATTCAAAAATCAACCCAGATTTATGAAACAACTTTGCTATTTGTTCCTCCTGGCAGGTCTTTTAGGCTGCGGTACTGATACCCGAAATTCGGCCGAGCAAAATGGGCAGCCTGAATGGGTCCAATTGTTCAATGGTAAGGATTTAAGTGGATGGAAGATTAAGATCCGGGGCGCTGAACTCGGAGATAATTATAAAAATACGTTTCGTGTTGAGGATGGAATGTTAACGGTATCCTACGACGAATATGATTCTTTTAATTTTGAATTCGGTCACCTGTTCTATGAAAAGCCCTTTTCGCATTACAGGCTTCGGGCTGAATATCGATTCATCGGGGATCAGGTGAAAGGCGGACCAGGTTGGGCATTTCGAAATAATGGGTTCATGCTGCATTGTCAGTCCCCAGAAAGCATGGGTCTGAACCAGGATTTTCCAATTTGCCTGGAAGCTCAGATCCTGGGCGGAAGTGAAGAGGGCGAGCGATCAACCATGAACCTTTGTACGCCCGGATCTAATGTGTTCATTGATGGCGAGTTCAGGACAGACCATTGCATGAATTCAACATCCAAAACCTACCGGGGAGATCAGTGGGTAGAGGTTGAAATGATCGTGCTGGGGGATTCGGTTATTCACCATCTTGTTGAGGGGGATACCGTATTTACCTATACCAACATGCAGATGGGAGGCGGAGCCATCAGCGGGTATGATTCGCTAGTATACCAGGAGGGTAAACCCATGGGCTCGGGATATATTGCTATCCAGGCTGAAAGTCATCCGACACAATTCAGGAAAATTGAAATACTGGAGCTGAAATCCGAATAATGTGCTAGGGTTCAGGGATGGACATAGTGATTGCTAGTACGACATAGGAATCACTATGAGCGGGATTGTACCAGTAACCCGATAACTCAAGCCATCTGTAACTTATGCCAAGCAGGGCGCCCCGCTGCAGTTCGAGGGAGCCTTCGTAAAGCCTGGTTCGTTGCAAACTCCCCCCAAAAAATAACCAGTCGAGCGGTGAATAGGAGAAATCTGTCCAGTTATAGTAGTAGTCGAGCTGCTTATCTGAAAAATCAAAAACATATTGAGAAGTTGAATTGAAATTGAATCTTCCAAAATCAAAATTTGTCTCCAGTCCGGGGGCCAGTCCGTTCAGATTTCCAACAACAACTCCTGCCATGGGGGTGATGGTAAAAGAGAGTTTATTTCCGCCACTAAAATTGTATCCGAACCAGGCGGAGAAAGTATTCAGGTCTTCATAATTGTAATGGGCTTCCAGGTGAATCCGGTCTTTGTCGGCCGCATAAATGGGTGAAAATATGGTGCCGTCCGGTATAAGATATAGCCAGGCCTCAATGTCATGACTCCATTTATTCTTGGATGATGGGTCTGATTGTTGAGCTAAAGCAGGAAGATGTTTACAAAGGATAGAAAGGGACAGCATCAGGAAGACCACAGTTTTCATTGATAATCTGATTGATTTATCCTTTGGGATGGCTAAACATAACACAAGAAGTGAAAAAGCAATGGAAGATACAATATCAGGATGGGTCCCGGATTATTATTTGAGTTATCTCAGTACTACGGATTGCAGAAATCACAGTATTGGGGTGATTCAACCGATTTGTGTGGATTGGGCCGGATTTCTCGATGTCCACATTTTTTGCAGGAATAAATGTAGGACTTAATTGATTGGGTGGGGGCCCCGCACAAGTCGCAGGGCAATCCCTTTACAACATCTGTTATTCCATATCCGGGTGTTTCGCATTCACTGCAGGAAGTTAAGGCCAGTTCCAGCAGGTTATCTGTTGCTTCGCCAATTACCTTCATGCGTTTAGGATTGTACATGGCCCTCATATCAGTTTCAATGAAGGCGTCACCATACCTGCCCATTATATTTTGGAATTTGGAACGTAAGTTATCCCAGGAATTGATGCCCGTGAAGATTGTTTCGGCAGAATCCTGGGCATTACGAATAATCAGGGCATGATCTGGGAAACCAGATTTGATGGCGAAGGCTTCCAGCTCTTCCTGGTTCCGACAGACCTCTCCGCCAAAATTGGTATCTGTGCTCAGCTTTTTACCTACAATCTCGAGATCATTTTTGAGGTCTTTGAGCATGACGATTTCTTCGTTTCCCGGGATAAAGACATATGCGGGATGCGCTCCGAATGATCCCTCGCTGGCGATGGCCAGGTCACAGCCCGTGAGTTCCATCGCAAGTTCACATTTACGGCGTGCAGTGGATAGCGGATCCGATTCACGCGGCACCTCGCCGGAGAAAGTTCCGAGAACATCTGTATCGAAATCCTCAGGTACAAAAGGCAGCACCCCCAGTCGCGATGCTGCCTTCGGACCAATGATTATTTCTTTTTGATGCTTGGTGGCTATGACCAGCCGCCGGCCTTTGAAGAAATCCATCGGGGATCAGGCTGCATGAACGTTCATTTCTTCCCAGCCAAGCTCGCCGCGGTAGCGATGTGAAACGGATCCGGTTTCATCCATGGCAAGCAGGTTGATCCATCCGTTGTCACACAGATCTTTTACCGCACTATGTTTTTCAAGGACGTTGTTCATCGCGCTGATCGGTGCTTCGATGATCACATTCAGCCTGACAGGCTCATGCTGGAAATTTTCTCCGTCATGCACTGCCTGCCATGGCAGACCAACCCGCAGATCCCCGGAATAACCTTCCAGCACACCCACGCCAGCGGTTACGTTGTGAAGCGTTTTGTTCCCGGATCCGAAGAGGCGGTTATCGACAGTGGAGGCGTAGTACTGAAGGCTGATCCAGCTGGTGACCACCATGGGAGCGGTCATGATCAGTTCCAGGACTCCGAAATCCTTGTCATTTTTCCAGTCATAGGAGTGGAGGAAGGAGCGTCCGCCGAAATCGATTCCTTTTGTGCGTTCCCGCGGGGCAACCACAAAGGCTGAACAGCCCGCCAATCCCCACTCAGGCCTTGTTTGTGACCAGTCCTTACTTCTGAACATGATTGATTTGTCGGCATCCAGCCCGTCTTCTGATGCCAGTCGGAGTGCACGCTCTGTTCGTGAACCGTGACCTGCGTTCCGCAGTGATTCCTTTAATTCAGAAAGTTCGGCGTGACGATCCGAAGGCACGTCATATTCATTGAAGATCGTAACCTCATCTGTTGTCGTGTCGTGGAGGCAGGCGAGAAATACTGTATTTACAGGTATGAAGATATTCTCCCGTTGCAGACCGGCGCGCACCTCCCTGTTGTTCAGGACCTCGGCCGCAACCCTGGCGTTAGACTCACCTGTATGTCCGCCACATGCTCCGCAGTCGTATCCGGTGGCATGCGGATTATTCACCATGGTAGAGCCATGACCCACAATCAGCACAAATCTGGCAAAATCATCGGTCAGAGACATGGCCGAAAGTGCATTCTTTGCCATGCTGATCTGCTGATCCAGTGGAATTCCACTTGTTGGGTGGTCATGCCCTGAGGCAGTAAGACTTACCCGTTTATTTTTAACAAACTCACTTTTCAAACCATCCTGATCCGGGTGTGGGACAGGCCGGGTTAGTCCGAAGCTATCGGTAAAAAGCTTAGGCAGGTATGACAGGCCGATGGGGCTTACAAAACTGAAGCAGGTGATGGCACCCGATTTGAATGATTTCCAGGCCTGTTTAACCTGTCGGTACAATACCCGGTTATTCAACGCCCGTTGTGTTGTTTCGCTATCCGGCATTTCTTCCAGGATCGTCGGACCTGTTTTCAGCAGTACCGGGCACTGTGCCTCGCCGGTCTCATGTCCTATGGGGACATAGTTGATCGGGAAGGCGAAGAACCCAGCAAAACCGAGGGTTTCAATATCGCTGTCGGCCATTTCAAGGTTTCTGCGATAAACCTCCGAGCGCACATCGATACAGAATATGGCCTGGGCTTTAGCCTGTTCTTTTGACTTTTTCAGTATCTCACCGGAATCGTTGAATTTGCTGACAATTTCACGCTGTGCGGCCAGGTCATAGGCTTCCTGCAGTATGAGCTTTTGTGTTAGCTGCTGGTTAAGTTCTTTTTGAATGGTAGCGAAGGGCAAAGTTTTCCTTGCTGTGTTCCATTCCGATTCAAGTTCTTTATGCGGTATGCATTTCAGCAGGCATGCTTCCCAGCAGAGAAGAATTGCCAGGAATTCAATCAGTACTCCATCCTTTCCTCCGTACAGTTCATTGTCCCAGTCTACACGTGCAGCGTAGGCCGCCCATCCCCCGACGCGCAGGAGCAGGCTGTGGAGGTAGATGTCTTTTCCATCGTCGGGTATATTCAGGGTTTTTAGTGCTTCCTGTGCCGCGTCAACCGCATTTTCGGGGAACGCTTTTACCGCTTTTCTGAATCCCTTCAGTCCGCTCATTTCTGTGGTAAGATCTACGCTGGCCTCAAGTTTCCAGGCAGCGAACGGACTTTTTTCCTGGTCTGCTGCTTTCCAGATCGCCTGACCCTGGTCGAAATAGGAAGCCGCCCAGGTGGAGATCCGTGCGATCATGAACCGGGTCCAGTCTTTTTCGGTAACCTTTTGGGCAACGTCGGCCATGGTGGGAATGAGTTCAAAAGTGTGGATTTCCGAAATTTGTTTCGCGGAATCCAGGAATTCATCTACGCTTGTTTCATTGTGATGTCGGTTGAGCGCTTCAAAAATATCTTGCCGGGATAGTTTTCCTTCCTCCATCTTTTGAAGGTAGAAGGCGGTGGGAAGGGTCATCTGAATTCCTCCGGCCATAGCGAGATCCCGGGCAACGTTTTCGAAGCGATTATCTGTAAGACCCAGGTACGGGTTTACCGCCACAAACCTTTCGAGTGGCCATACCGGCGCGATCTTTTTTGCCGCCGTGCGCATGGTTTCCAGTAATTGTTTCCGGTTTTTTGAGTCGGCTGACATATTGTTTATTTCAGGATTATTTTTGTTCATTCTTTTCTTGTTAGTATGAGTCAAACTGTTGACAAACAGGCTATATAACTTCCTTTTCGAGTTTTTCGATGGTTACGGATTCCTGGCGTTTATTCATTTCCAGTTGCTCGATTGCGATGGAACCATGAGCAGGAGCAGGAATCCGCAGAGATCCGATGATACGGTCAAGTACCGCGTTGGCGTACAGGCCATTACGCAGGTGAATGGCAACTGCTGTATAGGTCTGACTGGTACCAAATAATGGTGCCAGGATTTGAAAGAAAACGACCATACTGAAAGCCAGTAGTACTCCACCGATCAGCCACATTTCTGTAAGGCTCAATCCTGATAGGTCAGGAACCTGGCCTGCCAGGAGATAGTGAAAACCTGATTCAAGTGTGAAAAAGGAGGTGGCGACAATCAGTGCCAGTATGGATGCCCGTATGACCAGCTGGAAACTTCCGTTTGAATCGAGAGCGGAAGTAAAGAGCGTCGATAGTCCCATTACCATGATCGCGCCAATGGCCAGAAGTGCCAGTTCTTTATTTGGGTCAATACCCCAGAGAAGAGCAAATGCGGCGTAAATGCCAAGTGCCAGCATAAATCCGGCAGCGATTTTGATGGGGCTGCCGGTACGTTTCGTCATCTTCACCTTTGATGTCCTGATTGAATCGATAATACTTCCTGAGGAAAGAAAAGAGTGGGCTTTATAAAATGAGTGGGCTACCAGGTGCAGCATGGCTGCCGGATAAACTCCGAGTCCGCACACCATCAGGCTGAATCCCATATGAGCAACGCTGGAATAACCTAAGGCAGTTTTTACCGATGTTTGGGTAAGGAATGCCAGGGAGGCAAACATCGCGGTAAATCCGCCGATTGTGATGATGAAGATGGGTGCATATATACTTGCATCCATTACGAATGCCATTCGGATAAGCAGGAAAGGGCCTGCATTCAGTAATCCGGCATGGAGCAATGCGGATACGGGGGTAGGGGTTTCCATTACTTCGATCAGCCATCCATGGGTGGGGAACTGGGCTGATTTGAAGAGTGCAGCAAATACCAGTGCGATGGCCGCTGCTTCCACATTTACAGGAAGTGAAGCCAGGTTGATCTGCTGAAATATGGTCTCCATGTTCCCTGTTCCGAATTGAGCGTAGAGGAGGGAAACGGCGATCAGCAGGCAGAGATCACCCAGTCTGGCCATAATGAATTTTTTTCGTGCTGCGCTGATGGCTCCGGGCCTGTCATGATAAAAAACGAGCAGCCGATGCAATGAAATACTGGTCAGAATCCAGGATATCAGCAGCAGACCAAGGTTTCCGGAAAGGACCAAAAGTTGTACCGATGCGATTGTAGCCGCCAGGCGTCCGATGAAGCGGCCGTGGTTACGATCACCGTCGAGATAATTGAGGGAAAATTTCATCACAATGAATGCGATGACTGCGATCATTGAGAACATGATCATGCTAACAGAATCCAGGCGTACGCTAAATCCAAGGTTGTTGACGCCCAGTAAGGACGATTCAAGGAGTCCGTATTTAATCACAAAAAAACCGCTTATCGCGGCGGTTATAATACTTAGTAAAGCGGATGAGATTCCCATTCTTTTCGTAAGTATTGGCCGCATACCCGGCTGAAACCATGAAACAATGGCTGTCGCTAAAAATGCGAGCGGTGACAGCAGGATGATCAATATGATAAAATCTAAATTCATGCAGATACGTTTTATTTTTAATCCGGTGCAAAGTTTGTGAATTAAAATCATATATTTTTATTTATATTTATTATATAATACATAAGTAAAAGTTATGAATTACACGATACATCAATTGCAGATATTCCTGAAGGTGATTCAGACCAGAAGTATCACCAAGGCATCGGAGGAGCTTTTTATGACGCAGCCTGCCGTATCCATTCAGCTTAAGAAATTCCAGGATCAGTTTGATATTCCACTTACCGAGGTGATTGGGCGACAATTATATGTTACTGATTTTGGAATCGAAATCGGCAAGATAGCGGAGAAGGTGATTCAGGAACTGGAAAATATAAATTACAAGACCCAGGCTTACGAGGGATTATTAACCGGGAGGCTCAATATTTCTTCAGCTTCCACAGGAAAATATGTAATTCCATATTTCTTATCCGGTTTCCTGGAGAAGAATACAGGGATTGACCTGGTGCTTGATGTTACCAACAAGAGCAGGGTGATTGAAAGCCTGAAGAACAACGAGACTGATTTTGCCCTGGTCTCCGTTCTGCCGGATAAACTGGATATTGAGGAAGAACTGCTCATTGAAAATAAACTCTATCTGTTTGGGAATGAAAGCAGGAGGCGGAAGGACAAGGCGCTTATTTACAGGGAGGAGGGTTCTGCTACGCGCATGGCCATGGAGCAGTACTTTGACAAGCACGAAGGTCAGCAAAGAAAAAGAATGGAGCTTACTTCCAATGAAGCGGTGAAGCAGGCAGTGATCGCCGGGCTTGGCTATTCCATTATGCCGTTGATCGGTATGAAGAATGAACTTTTGAATAATGAACTTCATTTGTTGCCATCCAGGGGTTTACCCATAAAAACAGAATGGCGATTGATCTGGCTGAAAGGAAAGAAGATGTCCCCGGTGAGTGAGTATTACCTGGAATTCATCCGCACCGAAAAGCAGAAGATCAGGGAAGAATACTTTGATTGGTATCTGAAGTATTGATTCCGGATCAATTTAGTCCGATGCAGCACTAATAATGGGTGATATATTAATTACCGATGAACCCATTTAACAGCTCTAAAATCAGATCTTCATTTCTCTCCCAGATTTTATCACTTGTATAGGTGGTAAATTGAACAGACCCCAGGTCATTGGAAAAGTAGTACGTATCAAAAATGAACGTGATCCCTGAAAACTCGGCCAGCAAAACTCCTCTCACTACTTCGGAACCATTAACTGTTCTGACTTCTGTTTTGATTACCTTCGGTTCGTAACCGATTCGTTCCTTCATTGTGTTTTTAGCGATCAGGAATAACTTATCAGGTGAAATGGTGATCTCCTCTGCGATTACAATGCTCCATATATCCGTTTCCTTCGCCTGGAAGGCAAAATCTGCTTCCTCATTCAATGTGGCCGGCGGAACCCGTCTCCACTTATTTTCGTCATACCTGATGGTAAACATACCCCTGGCATCACTCACTTCCTTTGTGGCATTGCCGGGTACCAGAAAATGTTGGGCGATGGTATCCGGTACCAGCACATCCGAAAGAAAATTCAATTCATCGGAATCGTCAGGCAGTTCGTCAAGAAGTTCAAAACTCCAGGTACCATTGTCATAAACGTAAATGGTATCTCCTTTTTCAGTAACTGCTTTAATCTGTGAATTCACCTCCTGCATTAACAATATCAGGATGCATGTCAAAAAATATTTCATTATTCTCAGTAACTAATATTAATATAACGATAGAGTTCCAGATCATAAATTAATCAATAATCTTTCAAAGAAACCGCTGTATTTTCATCCTTTTAGGTACATGTTTTCAAAGGCTGATGATTCAAATTTTATATCCGGTTGGCTTACAGATGTTTAGCCCAAAGGATAATTTATGATTTTGCCTACTTAAGGAAGGCCACAACTGCTTCCAGGCTCTGATCCGGACTTTCTTCCATGGGAACATGTCCTGTATCTTTCAGAATTACCAGGGTGTCTGCAGGCAGATCATCATGAAACCTGTAGGCAGCTTCAATGGGTATCAATTGATCCTGATCACCCCAAATTATCAGGGTTGATTGCTGAATGGATTTGATTCTTTTATAGCTGGTGGTATCCAGGGGTGTATTTAACCGGTCAATAAATGCCTGCCGGTTTCCTTCCCGCAGTGTAAGTTCAAAATAACGATCCACCAACGCTTCACTAACCTTTGATTTGTCGGCATACACATTTTTTACGCTTGACCTGGCTACGGACTTGGGAGTGATATACGTGAATATATTTTTAATCACCGGGATCCGTGCCACTTTAAATGCAAGCGGAACACTTTTTGCCTTCTGTGGATACCCGGAGGCATCAATCAGAATGAGCTTCTCAACCATTTCCGGGTATTCGGCGGTAAAACGCCACGCGATATTACCTCCCAGAGAGTTTCCACCGAGTATGCATTTTTTTATTTCCAAAGCCTTCAGAAAATCCCTCACGAATTCTACATAATGGTCCATCGAATAATTCTGATCCGGAAAGGGTCCTGTTAGGCCGTACCCCGGCAGATCCATTCGTAAAACACGATGATCTTTCTTTAACTGTGATGCCCATTCCTCAAACGTATGCAAACTTGAACCGGTGCCGTGGATAAGCACAACGGGTATTGAACTTCTTCCTTCATCCCGGTAATGGACATTCATCCCTTCAACGTTAATAAAAGAGGAGGGAGGAGGCGCATATTTCTCTGTCAGCGTTTCAATGGGAATATCCCGGTACCCAAACAGCAGGAAAACGATGAGCAACAGGAGCGGTGTGACAAAAAGTAGGGCTTTGAGTGCTTTCATGATAAGAACGTCATCAACTGCTGGTTAAGAATGTCAGAACACCTACCGCAAAATTGTCCTGTTTGTAGGTATTATTATGATCTCCCTCAACGATGATCAGGGTACTGTTCTGGAATTGATTTTTGAGCTCTTCCGGATCACCATTATCTCTGTCCTGATCTCCGCAAATCACAAGGATTTCATTTTTAATTTTCCGAAGCTCTTCCGTTGATGTAACCGGCTGATAGTCCTGAAGAAACCCTAAAACCTTCAGATCCGCATTGATGGATTTTGCATAATTGATGGCCCCTTCTGTCATTTCATTTGGCTCAGCGCGGCCCGAAAAAGCATCGGCAAAGGCAATTCGCCGGTCCCACTCCGGATTGGTGAAGTCAAGCCCCATACCTCCAAAAACAGCTTTGGAAATTCGGGTTTCCCGGGTAAGTAACCTGGCAAGCACAATCGATCCGCGGGAATATCCTATGGCCATAAACGAAGTTAAGCCGAGGTGGTCTGCGAGGGCGACCAGGTCTTTAACTTCGGCATTGTTCTTATAGGCATCTGCGGACTGCGGCTTATCGGAATTGCCATTACCCCGCAGGTCGGGAATAATGACGCGGTAACCATTTTCCATCAATTGTTTTTTCAGGGCAGTATTGTTCCACGAACTCCCATTTGATATAAACCCGTGAATCAGAATGACAGGTTCTCCTTTTCCTTCATCGGTGTAGGCGATCCTGGTTTTATCAAAGGAGTAAAAGGAAGATTCCGAATCATCTCCCACGGGAGGGTTGCAATTTGAAAATGTAACTAAAAAAGCGATGATAAGCAGAGGATAATTCAGTCTCATAATTTCTCCGATCAAAGTTTCTAATCTTTGGATAACTTTTTTATTTCCAGTTCGATATCCCTTGCAAGTTGCTGGTAACTTTCCTTCGAGATCTTTAATGGACGTTGAATAAGCCAGAAATTTTGATTTTTCAGTGTCTTCAGGAAATATTTGAACTGGTGATCCTTTTTAAGTTCCTCGTAGTCAATGGGAACCATTTCGCCCACCACATCTGGTCGCCCATTCCACATCTGATCAAAATGCTTGCTTAGAATAGCTTTGGAAGCATCTTCAATGACTTCGGTATATCGTTGAGAGAGGCTTGCTGCCAATCCGCCCGCATAGTTGTAATAGCTGATAATATCGGACCTCAACGATTCATTTGAAATGAGGTTAATATCGTTCGACATAAGTGATTCATAAGTTGAAAAGTCATATCGCAATCCCCAGTCGCTGGTCATATTTGAAAAATGAAATTTCAGTGTGTCTTTATATGGAAGGTCCTTCTCCATATAATCTATGAGGTAATTGATTGAATTTATGGCCTTCTCGTAATTCACAGTGCTCTGTGCATGATAAGCGGAATCCTGTGACAAACTCAATACGAAGTTCTGCAGCGTTTTTGTTTCCTGAATTTTCAATTTCCGATCCTCATTCCAGAGATTGATTTGCAGTGCAATTAAAATTCCAATGACGACAAGAATGATTTCACCGAAAGCATATTTGAGATAGCTGCCTGTTTTACCTTCAGTAAGCAGACGCTGACGGATTTTCCGAAAAAATTTTATCATGTGTTTCTGTGTGATGAGGGCGCCGGCCTTACCTGGTAACATCAGGCGGTCTTTTTCTCACGCCAACAAACCGTAATAACAGGATAGAATTGCAAAAAAGCAATCTTTATAACGCCGATGACTAATTGTTGTCAGGATAGGCATCCCGGCTAGGGAGCCACAGCAATATGGCCTACCTCGTTCACCCGTGCCGTGAATCCTGCGCGGCGCAGTACATCGACCGCCAGTTGATTAAGGCCTTCTTCGTTAAGCTCTTTGAGTATATTACTCGCATTTGTCCACAGAATTTGAGGTGGAACGGCAGGATCCACACCCCCGTAATAGCCTTCACTGTCCCGCGGGCAGAGGTCGTAATTCTTTCGCTGATCATCATGAAATGCATAAAATGTATTCATGAATTCAGGATCTTTACGGATAATACTGATGTATTTAACCAATTCGGCTTTTTGCCTGTCATCGGCATGATTGGAGTACCAGGTAACAATCCCCATGGGGCAGAGACAATCGATGCTGAAGGCAAACTCACGGTTCACCAGCTGGTTACCGTTTTTTTGATATACATGATAATAGCATTCGGTTGATCCTGCCCAATCACCGCCGATTAAAACGATCCCGCCTTCTTTTGTTTTTTGAGCAAACCATTCAAGCGCTTTTTCAAGAAAGGCATCGTCAAAGTAATACAGGACATTGAAACATCGGATGACATCCTTGGGAGTGATGTCAATCTGACCAATTCCACCCTTCAAAAATGTCAGTTGTTCGGTCTCATAGCTTTTGATGGGATTTAGCTTCAGGGAAGGATAGTCTTCCCCGGAAGGGTTATTTAGTAATTCTTCCAGTAAATTTTCAAAGCGTGTTCTTGTGGCATTTGAATCCGTGAGTAACTTGTTCCAGTTCTCGATGGATGGAATAGCTGGCTGGAAATAAACGGTAGATTTATCCTCATCAAGCGTGGCATAATTTCCATCAGAATCAAAGATGAGATAGGCTGGCAGTGAGGGATCTGCGCCGGTGATTTTCCAGTCATCCAGGAATCCCGCTGTTTCGAGCGTTGTAAATGGAGGAAATCCACAGCCTATGTCCAGCATTTCTTTCCCCTCGGAAGCCAACCAGGAATTTGATTTAACATATTGATCAATGACCGCATGTCGGCCCTGGATGGTGATGGGAGGCACTTTGCCCTCCCAGGCACCCGGCAGTATTCGTGCCAGGAGCGTCCCGAATATATCTGCCTGAAGAAGGGACATGTCCTTTGCCGGCAACCCTGAACTGCTGATCCAGCCAAACATTCGTTGAATAAAGGCGAAAACATCGGGCCTGTCAATGGGTAATCGCTCTAGTTTGGCCTGGAACTTCGGGGACAATTCCCCGTTGAAATATTGAACATTAAGATCCTTAACAAATTCACTGGTATTCATAATTTCAACGGGGCTTATGATTAATGTTTACGATGGATAAAGAAATCATCAGATCTTGAAACGTCCGGTAAATCAACCTTGGACGAAAGAGAATGTCCGCAGCTAATTTGTTCTGATCAATCCTTCACAATCAATTTAGTGCCCTAATTGAATTTTACCAATTATAGCGCAGATTCTTTGCGATATATTTCAGTCTGGTAAATCCTAATTGTTGGGGACAAAAACAATAACAGACGTTGCAGGTTCTTCATTTCCGGAATTTGCAAAATCAAAACTGTCATTACTGTTTGTGAGTGTGATCGTATTATTCCCCATTTCATACGTTCCGGTAACTACGGGCCTGCCTGCCTCTGCAGGAGTTGATATATAAGTTTTATTCGGACCCAGTGATATGATGGCATCCCACTCATCAACCGGATTATTTTGAAATTCAATCCAGGTTCGGGTGCGTCCTTCTCCCCCCGGCAGCATGGTATAGCGAATTTCTCCTCCTGCGGCAATAAAATTCACGACCTCCGAGGAATTGGATTTATTTGTAAAAATCGCAGAAGATGCAATCCAGCTTCCCTCGAAATCTTCAATGGTCACCTGCGGTGTTGGTTCGGAATCATCACTGGAACAGTTGAACCCGAACAGGACGATAAATACAAGTACAATAATTTCAAAGCGTTTCATGATAGTGTTTTTTTGGTTTACATAAATTATCGAGATGCCGTTTGCAGATCGATGATTTAAAGCTCTGAAAATAATCCGGGCATAATTTGTCTCTGTGTTTCAAAGACGTGTCTGTATGTTTCATTCGCCGAAATTCCGGCATTTGAAACGATTTTGAGGCTTAAAAAGCAGGTTTTCCTGCCTTCATAGCAAGGATTGATTGGGCTGTTTATTTTTTTACGTAGGAGCTTGGGGGAGCTCCAAGGGCCTCAGAAAATACCCTGCTGAAATGTGCCTGGGTCTTGAAACCCGTCTGGTAAGCTACTTCACTTACATTAAATTCTCCTGAAGAAAGTAATTCCCTGGCCTTTTCCAATTGCACCTTTCGTATGAGGTTTGAGGTAGATTCCCCAGTAATGGCAACCAGTTTTCGATGCAGTTGCGGCCGACTTAAATGGACAAGATCGCACAGTTTGGTGATGTTGAAATCTTCATGTTCAATATTTTCCAATATGACATTTCGTATTTTCAATAAAAAAGCGTTTTCGGTTCCGGACAGGCCGCTGACCGGTTTGGAAAAATCAGATTCTGAATAATGCTTCTGTATTTCTGCGCGCAGCGCCAGTAAATTCTTGAGACGGATTAAAAGTTCCTTACGGTTAAAAGGCTTTGACAGATAAACATCGGCGCCATGCTCCAGGCCCTGAATTTTGGAATCTCCGTCTGCCTTACCTGTGAGCAGAATGATTGGGATATGGCTGGTGCGTTCATCCTTTTTCAATGTTTCGCAAAGCTCAAAGCCATCCTTTTCCGGCATCATGATATCGCTGATAATGATATCGGGTATGAGTTCAATGGCTTTTTCGATTCCTTCAACACCATTTGTAGCCCTGATGGTCTGGTAGCCTTCTTTGATGCTGGCACCAATGTAATGAGCAACATCTGCATTATCCTCCACTATCAGGACTAAGGGTTTATCCATGTCTTCATGGGCAGAATCCATTTCAGTTTCGATGAAATTAGATATACTCTCAGACCATTCATCACGGGCATTTTCCAATGGAATCATTTCGGCGATTTGAGCATCCTGAGTTATCGGCAACAGCACGGTAAATTCCGACCCTTCATCTATCGTGCTTTCGACCTGAATATTACCATTAAGTAACTTCACAAGTTGTTTTACCAGGGATAATCCGATTCCGGTTCCTTCACCTTTCCGGATATTGGAGTCATCCACCTGGTAAAAGCGGTCGAATATTCGATTAATTTTATCGGCTTCAATGCCAATGCCGGTGTCTCTTACTTTAAACTCCAGAAAAGGTTGCCCCTGGTCTGCAAAAGTCTTCCGTACCTGAACATAAACGTTCCCGCTGCCGGGTGTAAATTTAATGGCATTAGACACCAGGTTCCCGACGATATAGGAGATTTTATCAACATCGAAATCCATTATAATCTCCTCTTCTTCCGGATCAAAATAAATCTGTACCTGTTTTGCTTCACCATAGGACTGAAATGATTCCATTCGGTATTTCAGGTAATCGACAATGTTACCCTGCTGGTTATTGACCGACAGTACACCTGCTTCCAGTTTAGAAAGCTCAAGCATTTGATTGATCAGGTTCAGTAGGTTTTTTCCGTTTCGGTCAATCATTTCAACCGCGTGGAGAACCTTATCCGTTTCGCCTTCCTCAGCATATTCCTTTGCCGCGTCATTCATTCCCAGCATAACAGTTAGGGGAGTGCGAAACTCATGTGTTATGTTGGTGTACATTTTCGTTTTTACTTCATCAAGCTCCTTCATCCGGAGGGCTTCTTCCTTTTCCAGGTTTCTTTTCAGCAACATCCGGTAGATAAAATAGATCGCGGCAGCCACTATGAAAATATAAATCAGAACAGCCCACCACCTTAAATACCAATATTGTTTTATACTGATGGGTATGGCGATTTCATTCAGCGCGGAAATATTATTGGGTCCAACCGCTTTTGCGTGGAATATGTAGTCTCCCGGTGGAATTTCCAGGTACCTGGCTTCATTGCGGAACCCATCGTCAATCCATTGATTGTCCAACCCCTCCAGGATATGTGAATAATTGCTGCTGAATTCGTCACCATAAATGGTGTGCGTATATCTGAATGTAATGGTTCTTTCGTTGGCATTAAAAATGATCTTATCAGCTATTGTATAGGGAAGGTTTGGAATATTGATGAGTGCATCCTCCTTTTGATTGTATTTTGATATCCCCACAAGGTTTAATTGACCTTTTTTACCTGTGGTCATTTTGAAATTTTCAGGATTAAACCCTACGATGCCATTCGGTCCGCCAAAAAACAACCGGCCTGATGAGGTTTTATGACAGGACCATAAATTGAATTCATCAGATGCCAGGCCCTGTTCCTGGTAGTAATTAACCATTACATTTTCATATGGATCTAACTGGCATAAACCATCACGTGTTGCCAGCCATAAATGATCCTTGGATCCTAATACATTGTAAACCACATTGGAAGGAAGTCCGTCCTTTCTGGTGTAGAATTGCCTGTCGCCCGTTTGCGGATTATATCTTATCAGACCTTTATTGGTTGACAGCCAGAACTCATCATTCCAGTTTAATACCGAGGTGATCATGATATCATAGCCTTCCTGGATTGAGTAAACTTCAAGAAGGGAAACCTCCTGTCTGCTGCAATCAATGAGGTAAATACCCTGGTCATAGCTGCCATATATGGCATCATGCACTGGATCATACCGCGCGAATTTGAAATCTGCATGTACTGCAGCCGGACCCGGTCTTAGGTCTGCCGGAATCATTTTTTTATTCTTCCTGTCGAATATACTGATATCACCCGGTCCACACCACCACAGTTTTCCTGAGGCATCTTCGAAAATTCTGGGCCAATACTTTTGAAAAGCATTTTCAGTAAAATTCTCTGCCAATGGAGAAACAGGGATGGCATAAACTTCCTCGGCGCCTGTTACAATATTTGTTTTAATCAGTTTATCAGCCTGGTTTGTCCAGAGGTATCCGTCACGGTTTAATACCATGGAATAAAACCATTTTGAGATATTTTCGCCAGAGCTTGTTCTGTATTGCCTTTTAATCTGAGTGGTTTCACCAGTCACCAGGTTTACCGTGTAGAGGTCTTGCTCGTTTTCCTTCACCAGCAACACATCCGGTGAAAGCTCAATGATTTCCCGGGCGCTGAATGCTCTGATGCTTTCGGACGGACTTGCCTGGTTGAAGTAGGTATTGAATAATTTTTCCCGCTTTTTAAACCGGACTGCGCCAAAAAAATGGCCATTCCAGAAACCACCATCCTGGTCCTCAAAGAAATGATACATCAATTGTACACCATTGGATCTTTTGAACATCGGGTCGACAAATCTTTCAAGTGTTCTTGAATTCACATCATACTGATAAACGTCTCCTTCCCCATGATAGAACCAGATGTTCCCGGCATTATCCAGTTGTACCCGTTCAATTTTCGATACGTCAATGTCATCGGGTAAACTAAAATTTAATAATGCCTCATTTAGCGGATCGACATTGTTTGAAGGGTACCAGAATTTGCGATCCTTGTCGACAGGAATAGCATATCCATTTGCATTCACCGGAAAGTATTCAATAGTGTTGTTTGAAATATCGGCCAGATAATAGCCTGCTCCCATACCCCAGAGCCATAATTTTCCATCCGATCGCTCGGTAAAATATTCCAGTGTCGTACCTGCCACCGGGATATTCAATATGTTTTCAAATTTGTTTTTCGCGGGGTTGTATCTCCATATGGTATTGGTCCCCGATTGATAGTAAAGTGCAATAAAATCGTCGTTACTCAGAGGGCCGAAATGTTTCATTTCAGCATTGAGATTGCCCTCATCGAATGTATGTTGAACCCTTGTAATTTTTCCAGATGCCAGTTCCAGTTTGTTGAAAACTCCATCGTTACCATATGCCCAAATATTACCTTGCTGATCTTTGCTGACTCGAATGATGGTATTGGTGCTAAGCGTTGCAGAATCATTATCTGAATGCTGCCAGGTAATAAAATTCTCGCCGTCATATCTCCTGAGTCCGGTATGATTGGCAAGCCAGATGAAGCCATCATCATCCTGGGTGATGTCATAAACCCACCGGAAGTTCTTTCCGTAATCGGTGGTGCGATGCGTGATTTCAATATTACTCTGGGCGGATGTTGTATATATACAGCCGAGGTGAATTGTAAACCACAAAAGAGCGGTAAGCTTACTCTGTTTAAATACCATGGATTCTACAAGTAAGACCCTGCAGTCATTTTTCATTTGACCGCAATTACCCCAATTTAATATTCTGAAATGATTTATTTGTCTGATGAATGCAGAATCATTGTGGTTTCGGAGTTTTATACTTTAAGGAATTCGTATGAAATTCTGAAATTGTCTTTACTCATGAATAATCGCCTGAATCAGTTTAACAAGATTATTCATGTCCCGGTAATCCATCGCTTCCACCGGCGAATGCGAATATCTTCCCGGCCAGGATAGGGGAATAGATGGAATCCCATAACCCAGAAATGCCTGTCCGTCGGTTCCCCCAGACGTCATGCCGTATTGCGTTTTAATTGCGTTTTTGGCGGCAAGGTCCTGGACGGCCCTGAGATTTTTCCGGCTTACGTAATTAATACTTTCCAGCACCCGTATGACTGCGCCATCACCCAATGGCATGTTCGCAAATGTCTCATCAGTATACGGATCATCAGAAGAGACATAAGTATCAATAGGGTAGACAATATCCGCATCTGTGAGATCTTTTGCGGCATAGGAAGAGCCTGTAAGCCCGATTTCTTCCGCGGTCGACCAGACGAAGGTTACCCTTCGGTCAAGTTCAGCAGGATTTAAATCTTTTAAACTCATCAGCAACGCAGCGCTGCCTACGCGGTCATCAAAGCCACGCGCGGCCGCACGGTTCTCACTCAGACGGATCATTTTCTTGGGCATGGTTACGGTAGTGGACCCAATCTTAATTCCGGCAGCCAATGCCTCACTTTTTGAATCAAAGCCGGCAAATACGGTAAGGTCCGACGGGAGTGCTCTTGCCTCAGCAGTTTTATAATCCTTTCTTGGCTCGAAGACTCCCGGTATCGGTTGGTTTGATACATGGATCAATGCCGGCTGCGCTTCCCATAACCACTGGAGCATCCCGCCCTTGGTCCCGAGTACCAGTTTGCCATCATCGGTAATGGAATCCACAATATATCCGGTCTCATCCATGTGGGCAACAAACACGATATGCTCGTCTCCCTGGCCGAAGCTGAGACGAATATTTCCTTCAGAATCGACGTCAGGCTTCGCCCAATCGGGCAATTGAGTCAGTATATGCTCCCTTACCTGTCCCTCATCGGAGCTTACCCCGTAACGTGCTACGAGTTCTGAAACTACATTGTGTTCATCGTTGAAAGTTCTGTAGGTCGCTCCGGGTATTTCAGTCTTTACTGCCGGCAAGTCATTTGATTTGTTCTTTCCGCCCACTACTCTGAGCCAGTAATCTGCCAGGTGCTCCACATCCGATATAGCAACCATTTCAACCGGAGTGTGCTCATACAGTCCGGGTAAACCGATTTCATAAACGTTAAGCTCATCGAAATTAACAGTAGAGGCACGATTACCGAAGGGAATCGACGGTTTCACATCTGCGTAGTTCACATCGCTGTTGAATGATCGGCCGTTTGTAAGCAGGGTGTTCGCCGCAAGATTATCCGATTCCAGGAAACGGTTAAACCGATGGATCTCATCGAAGGGTCCGTGCGTATTGATCACTGCCTCCAGTCCCTTTCCGTTGATCAGTTCGAGGGTGGTCCATGCAATGACCACCGTACCCTTGATATCTTTTTCACGGATGCTGTTGGCCACGGCGGCAAGCGCTATCGCTGCCGACTTAGTTTTCATAGCCGGCGCCGCCATCATGGTATTATTGATTATACTTACTTTTTTATTCAGTGTTACAGGGTCGAGAAGTTTGATGTTTTTTTGAGCGACGCCCTTCTCGGATGATTCACCAACATCTACAAATGCTTCGTGCCATGTAAAGGGAGTTTTAGAACTTTCCAGGATGATCCGGAGTCTTTCATAGTGCATGGATCGCACCGTTGAAACACCCGTTAAGGGCCCCTTTTCTGTTGTGATGACAACTTCATGCCCCTGTAAAAATTGATGATAAAGATTGCCTGCATGTCCGAATCCAATCGGGGCAAGTCGTAGATAGCCATCTTCCTGGATCTGGCTTATCACATATCCCGGCTCATCCAGCGGTGCGGTGATCAGTTTTTTGGGAGACCCCGAGCCGATGGTCAGGATCAGGTTGCCCAGTTTATCGGTTTTTACATCAGCATCCGGGAGTAATGACCGGATATAGGCAGCTGCGGCATCCTCTCTTCCTGTTACGGAAGAGATTTCCGCGAATGCCTGCAGGTGGGGGATCAGGCTGTTGTAGTTTTTATCGCTTTGTGCGAGGGAATTACTGATATCAAGAATTACAGCTGCAAATAGGATCACAGCATATTTGAAAATGTGCATATAGTTTAGGGGTTCCGTTGAAATCCGGCAGCAGTGAGACAACATCAGCTGCCGAATAATCCCCAAAGTAGTAAAAGGGAACCAGTGAAACAACGGAATTTCATATACACGTTAATATACGCGCTCTGAAGAGATTACCCCTTTTAATGGAGCAATAATGAATCCCCCTTATAGATATTCATTTCCAGCATTTCATAGGTTGAATCAAGCGTTTCAACAGGCGATGTGCCATCATTCTTAAGGTGTCGGTTGAAAAAGGATGTTGTCAGCCTGCCCGTAATTTTCATGGCCAGATCCGGATCAATTTGTCCCGCCTGGCTGAGTGCTCTTACCGGAATCATGTAGGGGATATCCATGAAGTTGCTGTGTTCTGATTTCAGTAGTTTGGCCTCATAAAACCAGGAGGTACTTTTGTTGATGTAAGCATGGCTGTTCAGGTCCTCGTGATCCGCGGGCCAGTCGGCCGATAAAAAAAGAAAGGGCTTCTGGAACACCGTATCAACGATTTGTCCCCACTGCACACCGTCCAGGTTCGCCCCGGCTTTAATCCGGTTGTCAACTAACAGTGATTGTCCGGCAGCCCCACCGCCTCTTGAATGTCCGAAAACTCCTACATTCGCTACTTCCAATCGGCCTTTGAACAAGCCTTCCTTATTCCAGTTATCCAGTTCGTCAATAACATCCATGATATCGAGTGCCCACCGTTCCACAATATCTCTGACGAAATAGGTTGTAAGTGCCTTCTCAACAATGGGATGTCTTTCTTCAAAGGAGAGCCCGTTCCTGAATGCCTCCTGCACAGGCTGAATCTTCTCCCAGGTTCCCGCTTCGATACGGGCAGCATAGTCGTAATCGAAATAAATTTCAGATCCGTCGGGAAAGGTTGAGCCGGTGCTTTCATAACTATGGTTGATGGCGAAAATGATATAACCCTGACTGGCGAGCTCCGAGAGAATTGCATAGTATCCGTTCGCCTTGGAGTTATAGCCGTGCGAGAAGATCAGTACCGGAAAGGTTTCACCGGCAACCGGAGTATTTCGGTAAACATGGGTTTCAATCTTATCGAGATAGTTGAACATCCATCCCGGAAGCTGGTACTTCTGGGCAAAGCCATTTCTGCCTCCCTTGTCGATGTATGAATCCATTTCTTCGCCAGGTTCTGTCGATGGATACCAAACCTTGATCATAAACCGCCTTTGATCGCCTTCATCTGTTGTGATGGGCTCCGGGCGGTCGGAATTCAACAGGATATCTGTTGTTCCTACCGCGTAGGGTCCTGTGGGGGACGGCAGTTCAAATACCGGGAAAACCGAAGGCAGCAGAATGGCCATTGCCAGGAGTACAGCAAGGCCGATGGTCTTAATGATCCTCAGAAAGATCGACGACTTCCTTTCCGGGTTTCTGAAACTGGTGATGATTGCGACAAGAAAGAGGAGGTAGGCCGGAGTTATTTGCCAACGGGGTCCTTCCGCGATCAGGTGTATGCCCAGGATCAGGATCAGGAATCCGATGACATAGCGTTTATTAACATATCTGTAAAGAATACGATTGAAAATGATCGTAATGGAAGAGGCGATAATTATCAGTAATTCGAAGAATTGCATACGTTGTTTTTATTGGTTTTTTGATGACCAAAAATCAACGGATTTAATAGAAAGGGCAATGTCGTATCCCGATGTAAACCGGTTATCTGTCGACAGAATACTGCTTAAATGACCATAGGGTGTTATTTCTTCTCTAAAATTTTGGAATTCCGCAGGCCGAAGTAGAGGACGAGCGGACTTAACAGGAAAAATATTTTTGTTTCTGTGTTGTCGATGCTCAGGGATTTAAAGATCAGGATATAGGCAAACAGGAGCAGATAAATGATCATGCCTGTTTTGATGAGTATGCTTTTCATTTGTTCGTATCGATGTGATTTTAAAGTATTTTTTTAATGTCTGACCTTCATTGTTAAACTTAATCCCTGTAATCCAAAGGCGGCTGTCGGTCACCCAGCAGGGCCTTGTACACATAATCACCTTTGGCCTCAATGAATTCTTCCTTTGCATCCACCAGCAATTTAGGCTGCGTAAATAAATCTATGGCCGTGAGTGCCATAGTCTTTGCGGCCACCATCATGCCTTTGATGCCAATATCCGTTCCTCCGCATGCGACGGCCTGCCAGCTGTGCGGACTGGTTCCGGGTACCCAGGTTGCTATTAATAACCCAACAGTTGGCACCATATAACTCACATCCCCAACATCTGTTGAGCCGCTCAGAGGGAGGCTGCCCGTCGGGTAAATTTGAGCGGCGTCAGATACATCAGGGGCTTTTTTGAGAAAACTTTCCTGCAACGTTTTCGCAAAGTTTTTATCTTCCTCGCTGTAAATTACCCCGCCAACCCGTTGCAGGTTGGTATTCATATTTTCGGCCAGTGTATTGTTGATCAGCAAATCATGGGAACCGCTGATGATTTCGTAATCCATGGATGTTTCGGTTCCCAGCGCAGCGCCTTCTGCGGCCTTTACTATCCGTTCGAATATTGATTGTACAACATCCTTTTTCGGATGGCGTACGTAATAGAAGACCTCTGCATATTCAGGGACCACATTGGGTGCTTCACCGCCGCTGGTAATAACATAATGGATCCGGCTTTCCTGCGGAACATGCTCCCGCATCATGTTCACCATTGCATTCATAGCCTCTACACCATCAAGGGCAGAACGCCCGTTTTCTGGTGCCACTGCGGCATGCGAGGCAATTCCGTGAAAACGGAACTTTGCTGTTTTATTGGCTAATGTGCTTGTCCCAATCACACCGGTTTTATCCCATGGATGCCAGTGGAGCACTGCGTCTACATCGTTGAAAAGTCCTGCGCGAACCATATAGGATTTGCCATTGCCACCTTCTTCTGCCGGTGTACCGTAAACCCGGATCGTTCCTTTCAGCTTTCCACTCTCAAGGTGTTGCTTAATGGCAATTCCTGTTGCCACTGCTGCGGCGCCGAACAAGTGGTGACCGCAGGCCTGACCATTTGACTTGCCATCAACAGGGGACCGTGTTGGTGTATTATCCTGGGAAATGCCAGGCAGTGCATCGTATTCGGCCAGGACCCCGATCACAGGGCTGCCGCTGCCATAGGTGGCTACAAACGAGGTGGGCATGCCTGCTACACCTGTTTCAACCGCAAACCCATTTTCCTCCAAAGTCCTGGCGAGTAGGGCAGAGCTCTGGTTTTCCTTGTATCCCAATTCTGCGTAGTCCCAGATTTCCAGTGCGAGTTCTTTATAGGTGTCGTAGTCAGACTGAATTGAAGCAGCGGTTTCATTTTTCATGGCTTCCACGGCCTTGGGTTTTTGAGCCAGGGTGGTACAGGTGACCGATATGCATAAAACGATGATCAGGAAGGATTTCATTAGATTTTATTTAAATGAGGGTTAGGTGTCGTAATTTGTTAGTAATCAGGGTTTATAATCCTTGCAAGAGCTCTGCTATTAGTCGGGATATATTCCCAAATTACAAGGTCCCCGGACTTAATTTACACTATTCCTGAAATCTCTTGATATTATTTTCAATCACTCGATTTAATTTTTCCAACTCCTTTCAAACAATTTCTCCTTCATCATAGATCAGTTCCATGTGTAATAGTCCAATTGACAACGTATTCCTGAATTCAGGATTATCAAAGAATTCAGGGTAAAGAAACTTATCCTTATCGCTTACTGCTTCTTCTTTCATTCGGGAACGGAGTTCAAATTTCGCTTCTAGAAGAAATAGTGTTAAGAATTCAAAATGCGAAATATGATGTGCAGGGTATTCAAGAATACCGACTTAGAGATACCTCCTTAACTATTATCTTAATTTGACGGTGATTCTTTCAAAGGTCGTATTCCAAAAATCAATAAATATCCGATCATCCAGAATTCTCCAATAGTTGCTGGAATTGTTAAGTATTTAGCCGGGGGGAATTCAATTCCCGAGTAACTGATTGTCGTGCTTAACAGGTAGCCAATACCGCCTATTATGAGCGTGCGCCCCAGCCATAAGGGCATCCTTTTTGAACTGGTGATAATGTATCCCAGGGGGATCAGCCATAGTCCGAAAAACAGTCCGCCCACCCGCCAGGCATTGGAACTTAGGTCGGTCAAAAGTTCTATTAAAATCAACTTGTCTTCAACATTCTGGGATGAACCGGCAATATCAATCGCCGTACCCATTGAAATGGCGCTGATGATAATGACTACTGAGTTGACCATTCCCCAGATTCCGACGGCCCATGCAGCCCAGTCATTTATTTTTCTGAACAGTTTAAAGAACCATACCGCGGTAAGGGCTTGTGAAACGATGATGCCAAATTCCAATAGCAACCGGGTTCTGGCGAGTGATTCGTTGTCAATCAGATTTGCAAGTGTTTTTTGCGGGTCTGCGGATACATATACCTGGGGGTGAAATATCATAAATCCCAAAATGCCGGATATGGCCATAAGCAGGTACCAGATCCCGGCGATTCTGGCGGTAGTTACTAATTGACGTTGGTTGTGTTCTGGAAACATGTTTTATTTTTATCTGATCTTACACACTGGTATTTCGGTTTTGCCGGAGCATTTTGTTATGAATTATTTCCCCTGGGCCATTTCCATGCCTGTGAAATGATAATGGCAAAAATTACAAGTTCCGCAAAGTTGAACATAACATAGAATGTATGCCATTCATCTGTAATGCTGGAAACAATAATGAGCACCGAGATACAAGCATACACGAATGCAAGGATGATATTTAACCATTTATTGAGTTGGGGCTGGAGAAAGATGGAAAGAAATATCATCAGGGCCGGAATAATTAAAATCAGGGAAAATATCATTAAAATTCCTGGAGATGTTGGTCCTACAGGAGTTTGAAGGTTCATCATTCTCTCTAATTTCCCGGGGGTCATTAGCTGGAAATAATCGGCATAAATGTACAGGAACATCAACGAGGTCCAAAGACTGGCAAGTTTAATTTTTATGTTGATTTTGAAGTTGGTTGATGATTCCGATCCCGTCGAATTTATACCCATGGTTATGATTTTAGTGTTTTGCTTTTAGCAAAGACGATGAAAAAGCAAGAATGTTACAAACCGGTAAATTTGTTCGGCTGAAATCATATTCATAGTTGATAGCTCAAAACAAAAAATGCCTCACTCTCGGATTGGAAATCAATCATTGCTACTCTCGCTTAGTAAGATAATTCGATCTATGGCTTTTCGAATTTCAGTGTCCTCATCTTTTACGATATTCAACAATACATTTACATCTCTGCGACGGTCATTAATTAAATTCTCAAATTCGATCGATGTCAAAAATGACAGATCAACACGTTCATCATCTAATCCCCTTTTGTACGGACGTGGTAATCTTGTTGCCAAATAGGGGGTAATAGTTTGCCGGGTATAATTAATTGCCTGCTCTTCCCTTTCAAAATAATCTGATATCAGGTCTTCCCACTGTATGAGCAAAGTTCGAAGTTCATTATTTGAAATAATTTCAAAGGATGACGTATTGATCAAAGTAGAAATGGATCCCATGGAAAGATCTGCAGAAATGGTGTTTCGGATCAGCTCCAATGCTATCGATAAAGTGTCTTTATTTATTTCATTTTGGTTTATTGGGAACAATTTTATCAATAAATCACACTCATTTAAAATGAGGTTATACGTTCTTACGGTACTTTCCAGCTCTTCCTTATTGTACTTAAATTCGGCATTAATTTCTTTTAGCAACAAACTCTCCTTTCGGCCATCAATTCTATTTTGATTCCAGTTATTAATTGAAAGCGCAATTAAAATTCCGATTACGACCAGAATTATTTCACCAACCGCATAAAGCAGATACCTGCCCAATCTGCCTGCCTGTCCGTCAGCCGGGTTCTGAGTCAGCAATTTTTGCCGAATTTTTCGAAAGAATTTTATCATTGGTTAAGGTTTATCCCCGATTAGTTAAAGGACAAAACAGTTGAAGGTTTTTCGTTCGTACATCACCGTCTCATTCTGTTGTTATTTTCTTAAACTTCCGCACTCTTCTGCCTCCTGTTTCGGCAACGTAAATATTACCCTCGCCATCAATGTCTATATCATGATAACGGGGAGCAGCAATTGAATCAGTCCTGCCAAATCGGACCAATTCATTTAGTGCTGCATCAAAAAGCAAAATATCAGCGCCCATTATCAAAGTGTCATTCACAGTTAAATTATCTATTGCGAATAAATTATCCTTCTGGTCGATTGCTATTGAATATAGTTGTGTTGCCATATTATTTTCCCATTGATTCAGAAAATTTCCGTCGGGATCAAATTTCTGGATTCGATTGTTCTCTCTGTCGGCTATAAAGACATTACCCTGTGCATCCAAATCAATACTGTGGGGGGTATTAAATTCGCCAGGTTTGTTTCCCATTGTTCCCCATTCAAAAAGATATTTCCCTTCCTTTGAAAATTTTACAACCCTGCTGTTACCATATCCATCACTTACATATAATGAACCATCATTTGCCACAGCAACGTCTGTGGGAAGATTAAAATGCAGCGAATCATTTCCCGGGATTTTTGCCTCACCTAATTTCATCAACAATTCACCCTCGTGACTGAATTTAAAAATTTGGTGTAAACCAACATCAGCCACCCAGACATTATTTTTATTGTCGACCGACAAGCCATGTGGCATTATAAAGAGATGGGATCCCCAGCTATTCAAAATTTTTCCGGTATTCTTTTCCAGGAGAAATATGGTATTGGATGAAATCAAAGAGTCGGGAATGGTCCATGTCCACTCTCTGCCGGTTCTTTGAAACATGAAAATATTTTGTTCGTTATCAACTCCTACAGCTGAAACGGCACTAAATGAAAATCCTTGTGATAATTGAGGCCAGTCCTTAACCAATACATAGGAATTACCTTTATCCTCTGAATTGGATTTGTTAACCTCATTGCAGGAGAAACAAATCAAAGCCAAAAGGATAAAATAACATTCCTTGATTTTTGTTTTTATCATAAGCGTATTAAGGTTCGAATTTTGGTTTGATTTCCAACGGCCGGAATTTTAGACGGGATCAGTTTATTTTTACAGGTAAATGCTAAAAGCAATATAATCAGAACCACAATGAAAGTACCAAAAAACGTAGCTTCGTTCGTTAAGTCATCATGTATATTGCTATCTAGGTCCAAGGCCGGCATACCTAATACGGGCCGGAGCTATAGTCCTTTCCGGCTATGGACGAGAGAACCAGGGTTAGGCTCTGTTAATTAATGCAATGAAACTATTTCGTCAATTTCTGCAATTGTACTGCTCAAATTATCCCCATAATAATTTAGTGAGAACGTATGGTAGTACATATCATTAATTAATTCATTCAATTGAGCTTCGCTCATATCCGGTATGTGACCGGTTCTTCTGATTTCGCTGTATTTCCTGGTAAAGTAAAACCACTTATCATCTGCAGATTTTGCATTATCCATGAGCCTTGTGTAAGTCGAATTATACAGTTTCGTTACCGCAGAACAAAAAGCCTTATTTTTGAATTTACTTATTTCATTTCCGGCTATTGCAGCTTGAAAAGAACCTGATATTGGATAAAATGTCCGATGAGTGGCAAAGTAGTTTCGGAGCAAAGAATCCAACAATGGTCTGTCGGCATCATACAGAAAAGATAAGTCTTTACTTAAAACTGAGTATACAGAATCTTTATCCTGAGCCAGTTGAATGATATACTTAATGTATTCCTTATCCTGAGCCAGGTCATTTTTTATGCCCTCAATAAATTCGTGTTCAGCAATATTTTGCTTTCTTGTCTCATTCCAGGTATTGATTGATAAAGCGATTAGAATCCCGATTACAACCAGAATAATTTCGCCAAAAGCATAAAGTAGATATTTACTGAATTTACTTTCAGTTACGAGTTTTTGGCGTATGCGATTAAAGAATTTTATCATTTATTATTGGTTGGTCCTGAATGTTTAAGGGATATGCCGCAGCAGTTCTAATTCTATATTATTACGTTTCTTTATCTTAACTCAATTTCATATATCCTCGATTCTCCTCCCCATGGATGATATCCGTTCCCAATATATTTGAATCCATACTTTTCATAGTATCCGATATGTTCAGTGCTGAGATATAAAAATTCAAAACCAGCATTTTTAGCATCGGTTTTGGCATATTCAATGAGTATTAAACCATATGCATTTCCTCTGTACTTTTCATCAATAAAAAGCGCACAAATCCAGGGGTATAAATCTCCTCGGCTGATAAAATCATTCGTAATAAGCCCGGCACACCCAATAATTTTGTCATCATTCAGTAATAAATACCATTGAGGTAATGCGTTTTTAGCATTGATACTGTGACTGATGCAATCTTCATAAATTATAGGCAAAACGTCTGGCCAACTCTTTTGAAAATAGGCGATTGCGTCATCTTTATATTCAGGATTTTTTCTTATGGAAATAATTTTCATAATACAAAACTGGTCAACGTAACGCCAATATCGTGCTTCTACTAATGTTCCCCAAGCCATTTAAGGCTTTGATTTCTGTGTGCATCCTTCGTGAATCACAACTTTTTAGCAGATTGTCCATAGAGGATGAAAGAATGGAACTCATCCTGCTTTGAAAACGAAACCGTGACACCGGTTCCCGGATGAATGAAATCAAGTTCATCTCCGTCAATTGGGACAAGCTCATATTCATCGCCATTTGGGAAGATGAGTGAAATGAGTCCATCGTTTGCGTCGAACGTGATCGAAAGGTCTATCTGATTGTTCCACCTGTAATTACCAGGTAGCGCCTTTAAAATTTTCTGATCTACTTGTTTCCGCTGAACTTCAGTTTGACTAAAGTGCCGCCAGTCATAGATCTGGGATGCCGATAAAAGCAATTCATTTCCAAGTGTTCCCCCGTTATCAGAATTGGTGAGGTAAACCAATCCATTACCACTTGTCAGGCTTATGGTCATGCCAGTCCGGTACCCTTCGTTGCCGCCATAGTGGGTGATAGAAATATCATCGCCGGATCTGTCAATGATGAAGCCATATACATGACCATTTCTTTCGTCGTTTAGCAATGAATTGATTTCAGATTGTGAGAATATCGAGACTTCGCCATTGTAGGCTTTGTAAATTTCAATCAGAAATTTTGCGAGGTCAACAGAATTACTCCAAAGTCCTGCCGCAGCCTGCTCGGGATGGTTTCGCCAACCTCCTTCCACCATATCTCCCGAAAACGTATATCCTTTTGCAACCCGGTTGGAATCTGAAGCAGGGAGCGGTTGCGTGAATTCAGAATGATTCATTCCGGCAGGATCAAGGATCCATCGTTTCATAATGGTTGAAAACTCGTCATTGAATATATTCTGAAGAGCCACTTCCGCCAGCGTATATGCGCCACCGGAATAAGCCAGTGTTTCGTTTGGTGTACTGGTCACTTCTATAGCCGGGGTATTGACTCCTTCGCTACCTCTTAAAATATCCATATCAGTGGGCATCGGAAGGCTTCTGTTATAACCCTGATATCCACCCGGATTAATGCCTGAAGTATGGGAAAAGATATTGCGAAATGTGACGGGATTCTCTGCTCTTTGTTTGCCTTCAGGTATTTCAAAATCCTTGAGATAATCCTGAATATTTGTATCCAGGTCTATCTCACCGGCGGAATACATACGAACGGCCGCCATAACGGTTACTGGCTTGGACAATGATGCTGCCTGGAATATACTGGTACAGTCCAGGGTTTGTTCATCAGCGAAATCCTCATTTTCATAGACGTCTGACCATTCAATCTCCCCATTCTTTATGATGGCGAGCGATAATGCGGGAATCTGATATTCTTTCATTTTATCTGGAATGGAACTGAAATTTTCCGGCTCACCCGAAAACTTAACTTGTCGGCGTATGCCTTGCTCAAGCTGTTCCTTTCCTGCGACAGATTCATCAGGCAAGATGCAACCCGGTTTGTTCACGTGATCTATCAGATCACTCGTGTCATTTGGCTGTGAGGTACAGGAGCCAATAAAAAACAACAGGAAAAACTGAAAGAACAATTTATTCGCATTTGACTTCATTTTTTTAATCTACATCATAGCATGTAAAAATCACAGACCCCTCCAGCGATATATGTCTATTCGGAATAATTATCAGGTCATTTACCCAATGAAGTGAAATGGCTTTTTTCAAATGGAGGTGTGAGCATCGGGTCTTGCTTAAACGCCCATAAGAATTATTCATTGAGTATTCACAAATGTATCTTCAAAAGTTATGATCCACTTTCCGTTGATCAGTTGTTCTCCGCGTTCCTGAAAGCCTCCATCCGGAGTATTTCTGAAGAAAAACCTGGTTTTGTCGTCTTTCCACACAATGAGTTGCCCGTCTTTGAATTCTGCGGAATACCTGGCAGCGCCATTTTTAGAGAACCGGTGGTAATAATATTTTTGGTCATTTTCGTCGTAAAGGATTATTGTATGGAGCTGCAAAAACTCGGTATTCAACTCAATTACGAGAATGTTCTTATCAAGGTCATAGGAAATGTATTCATATGCTGAACCTTGTTTCACAAGAACACCATTTTCATAAATCTTAGATGTTCCTACCCATTCCCCAATAAGGTAGTTTAGGTTTTCCATCTTTTCCTGCTTCAGGTTTTGGGAGAAAATTGAATTATTCAGGAAAACCAGAACAATAAAGAAAAAGTATGCAACAACTTTTTGATAGCTCATATTTAAAGGATTAATAATTATTCCACTGTGTCGATCCCAGGCTGATTTTCAGCAGCGGGGGAGAATAACCATTATTAGTCTTTCGATATTTCTCTATTAATCAACGCAACCACTTTTTTATTCAAATCTTTCATTTTCTTATAATCATCAATAATTAAGGAATTGGTAAATACTGATAAGACAAACCCATTTTTAAACACCTTGTCATTTAAGAGTTTTTCTAATTCTTGCTTCGAAAGCTCTATACTCTGGTCAAATTCTCCATTATTGGCATAGAAAATATAGCTTTGAGCTAATGGGTCCAAATCAACAGTATTAAACCAGGGATTATAGAAATATTGCTCTAAGTCATTTCTTAAATGTGATCGGTTTGAGATAATTTCTTTGTGAATTAAATCTAAATTCAGCAAACCGTTCTTGATTGAATCATTTGAAATGATGGTGAGGTTTCCAGAATTTAATAATTCAAGAAAAGTATTGTTGTTTCTCTGAAACTCCTGCCAAATGCCCACGTTAAAAGTATGGAAATTGAACATTTGAATATTCTCTACTGGCTTTCCATTAAAGTGTTCGAGTGCAATTTGAGCAGAGTTCACTATACTTTCTCTAATTCGGGTGTAGCGTTCAAGTTCGCTTTCTTCAAAAATCAGATCACTCCTTAGATTTTTCAAGAACTGTACTTCTTTCGCTCTCTGTTTATTCAATTCGTTATTATTATTGATTTGTAGTGCAATCAGGATTCCAATTACCACGAGGATTATCTCTCCAATAGCGTAAATCAAATACTTGCTGAATTTGCCCGCCTGTCCGGATGGCGTGTTTTCATAAAGTAGCTTTTGTCGGATTTTTCTAAAGAATTTTATCATTCAATTTATCAATTGCGTGTGGTTCGTTATTTCTTCTCAAGCCGGTCGATTTCCGTACTTAAATCATTCAACAGCCCGTTCATTTTCAATTTGGTTTCTTCAATTGGTTTATAGATAAGCCATCCCAGAAGGTTCTTCTGATTTCGTAAAAAATACAGGTATTCCTGATCAGTTTTTAAACTTTCAAAATCCAGAGGAATCATTTCTCCCTGACTGTATGTTAAATCTTTATAATTTCCACCCCAAAAATTATTAAACCGGGTGTTAAATATATTTTTGCTAGCATCGAAAAGGAAGTCTCTGTATACTATTTCAAAGTTTACTATCCATTCATCATCATCTTCATATAATTGAACGATCCTTTTTCTTAAATCCGTATTTGAAATAAAGTCAACCCCCAGCGATTTTAAGGATTCAAAAACGTTATTGTCCAGATCTGAATCTCCATAAAACCTGGTTGAAATATAGAAATGCCGACTTAGAGAGTCAGAGTAGGGCAAATTTTGTTGGAAATGATGGAAAATTATATCAATTGACCGTGATGCGGCTTCATAAAACTTTATGCTTTGGTCAAACTGAGCTATATCATCCTGGAATTGAATTTCGAACGACTTCAATATCTGTATTTCCTTTTTTTCCTTCAGTCTGTTTTGATTCCAATTATTAATGGACAGTGCGATTAAAATTCCGATCACAACAAGTACTATTTCTCCGGTGGCATATTTTAAATACCTGCCTACTTTAGATTCAGGCCTCCCTTCCGGAGAGGCAGGCTCTTCATTTTTATTTTCCATAAACATATTTTGGCGGATTCGCCTGAAAAAGTTATTCATCATACGTTTTAAAATCCTCCAGGTGCTTGGCGGCTTCTTCCAGATCCATAATCAGAAAACCAAAGCCAACGCCGGGTTCTGTATTATCTTTTCCTATCTGAAAACACATAAATTTACCATCGTCTGAAATTACTCCCTGATTGGCTTTGTACCCTTTATAGTCGGTGAAATGAGTTAATCTTTGCATTTCCCCCGAACCATCTAATTTCAATTTATACAGATCAAGCAGGGGCCAGGCAGTTTTATCGGATGGTCCGTGTTCGACCAGCGTGTGTAAACCATCAGGGAATATTCCTTCAGGCTCATCGTAGCAGCAGGGAGAATTGGTGATCGTTCTGTATTCCCCGGTTTCGCTGTCTACCATGTAGACATCCGTATTATTTCCATTGTTAATGGTGTATACCGCAAATGTTACTTTTATGTCTTCCGGCGGTACAAGACTTTGCGTTTCAAGGCTTGCATGACCCAGTGAAAAGGGTAACTGTTTCGAATCAAAAATCGTCCTTTGGTTCGATAACCTGGGTATCCCGTCCTCATAAATAATTTCAGCCATTAATAACTTCGCCCTGTTTTTCCCCAGCTCAGGCAATTGGCGATCCCGATGGGTCCAGGCGATTCTCATCCTGTTCCTGGAAACAGCAGGCCCTTCAGCGCAGAGGGTATTTAGCGGAACCGGAGGTTTTGTGCCACTTTTATCCATGACATACAACCAGGTAAGGTCGCGGGCTTTGTCCCTTTCCTGGGTGTCGGTAGGGTCAAAGAGTTCTTTCGGACCGGAGAGCAGAATATCTCCATTGGATAAATACATGGCCCTTGTAAATCCGTAATGATTGAAGTGCCTTGTTTTCGGACTGATGATTCCGGTGGCTAATTCCAGTTCATATACTTCGCCCATGGGTTTGTCCAGAAATAGAATGAACCGGCCATCATGGGACCAATCCGGACGTTCTCCAAAACCGCTGGCAAGTTTGATATAGGGCGGTAAATTATCTGCCGGACTTCCATTAATTAAGTCAGCGTCTGTTTTTTCAAGGCTTTGTCCGAATGCACCTACGGACTGTAGTACTATGCACCAAAGGAGTATTTGTCGGGAAAGAGTAGTTTTTATTATGGCTGACATATGGTCGAATTTTAAAAGTGGTGCGGATTAAGTTCGTCTGAAATTATACAATTACTCGTAGTTGTGGTTGTGCGTAGTTATTTGCATACGTTACTTTGACAGATAGCTATCTATACTAATTTTTCTGCTTTGATTATTAGCATATCGTACCGATTCTAACATTTCATCCAGTTGATTTCTGTCCAAATACTTCCCCCCGACAATCACTGCATATATATTTCGAGTGTTTCTAATATCCTGTAGTGGATTGTCATTTAGTATCACAAGGTCAGCTGCTTTTCCACCCTGTATAACTCCGGTATTGCTTCCGATCCAGTCGGCGGCCATCTTAGTTGCCGCATCCAGGACATATTTATTATCGATTCCAATATCACTGAGATGTTGTAATTCATCATGAATTGAAAATCCCGGTACAATGCCTGCATTACCTGCGTCAGTGCCTGCAGTTATAGTAACCCCATTGCGAACAAGGGCAAGAGTCATAATATTAACTGCTTCGATGTAGGTACTCCAATAGATTTCAGCATTCTTAACTCCTTCCGGGTCGGTATTAAAAGCGACTTCATATCGGTTGCTTCCTGGTAACCATCCTGGATTGAATACAGAACCTTCTAAAATGCCCGGGTTTACATATTCAATTTCGATGGATTTAAGGTATGTTATTAAATCCAAATCTTGTTGTTTCGCTCTTGGGTAAACATTTACAGTAGTGGATATTGTAATGTTTTTATCTTTAATCCTTCTGGCGATGCTATCTGCATTATTTTTCAAAAAGGAAAGGTAGGCTTCTGTATTATCATAGAATATTTTAGAACGACCACCAAATTCGCGTTCCACAGCCTTGGCAATTTCTTCCACATGCGCAACCTGAGATTGATTTGAGCGAAATAAATCCTCAAGTCCGACCGCTGGTGTGAGGTGGCCAGTCATTGGAATGTTGTACTTTTTAGATGCTTCTGAAACGGCATAGTAATTTTCTTTATCCAAACTATAGGCCTTGAGCCCATCGTAGCCTAATGACTTAAACTCAGCAACCTTTTTCTTAGTTTTGGCGGTATCATTGAACAAAGGGATTGGACCAAGTAAACCATATACTTTACTCCGAAAATCGTTTGCAGTATTCATTGGTCCTGCGGCTACATACATCCGGGGCATTAATCCTCCTCTTTTTGCTTCTTCTCTCCATTCAAGATAAAGCCCTCGCCAGGAACTCATAGTGGCAACTTGCGTTACTCCATTAGCCAGGAAAAGTAAAAGATCATTTTTACTTCTGTATGGATGAATATGTGTGTCAATTAAACCAGGAATTAAGAACTTTCCTTCTCCGTCAATAATCGTGTAGTTATGTGGGATATTATTGTCTTCACCTACATATTCAATAAGTTCATTGTTTATTAGAATAGTTTGATTTGGAAGTATAGAATCCTGGTCAGCCGCAAGAACATTAATATTTTTTATTGCCAGTTTGCCAAATTGAGTTTTAAATTGGGAAGCATCAACGATTGATGTGTTCGCACCAGAAAGTTGGTTTTCTTCCGACCTAATATACCACCATGCCAATGCGATTAAGGTTAAAAGCAAGATAAGGCTAATGCCAAAAAACCATTTTAAATATGATTTAAATTTTTTCATGTTTAAATACTATCTAGTCTTCAATTGAACAGAATGTATTGGTGTTAGTGAAGCAGGAGGTTAGCATTAATGATACTCAGGGTGGCAAGATGTTTTTATTAATGGAAACCAGGTGCTATTCAATCTTTTCCGGTTTATAAACATCACGGAAAATTCTCCATGTATCGCTCTCTTTTTTCCATACGAAAAGTGAATTTCCTTTACTCACAAGCGTTCCATTCATATGATAAAATTCAACATAGGCATCCTCAACAATAATGTTTTGGTTTCCCCAGATGTTGATTATTTTGAACCTTATGTCAGTAATACTATCCCGCACTAATTCGTGAACCTCTTTAATGAGATTATCCCTACCAGCATAGGCGCCAATTATTTTTGAATCAACCGTATAAATATCTCCAACGGCAATTGAGTCTCCAGCTTTCAGCGCATCTTCAAAATCCTTATTTCGTTTTTTAATAATTGCCGTAGCTTCAGCAACATCAAATTGGGTTTTACTATCATCCGGAATAGAATTAATTTCAGATTTGTCAGCATTCTTTTGACACGATACAGTAAAGACAATTAACAGGATAGAAATTATTTTTATTAGTTTCATATGTGGTTGTTTCTCGTTGCTCACAACGTTTTGATAAAATGAGTTTTAAATCAATTTCATCTTTTGTTGGTGGTTAAGCTCCATATCGATATTCCGGATTACTTTTTCTATACTTTCAAGTCTCGTGGTCAGCCAAATTTTTCTATCTCTAATGACCACCAACGACAAGAATAAACACCAAAATCCACGAGTACCTTTAATATCCTCTATTCCCTGAAACATTGAGTCTTGGGTTGCTTTTGTATTTGCTTTCATCTGTGCGCCGACAAAAACTAATGAAATGATAATGGCAAGTGCAGATGTAATTTCAGCTATTAATGCATATTCCTTTGGAATTTCTTTCATAGTATTATTTCTTCTCTAATCCCGAATGCCAGGTGTCCATACATATTTTCCAATCTCCGTTCTCTTGCTTCCTCCAGGTAGCAACATACACTCCGCGGTTATAAGAACTGTCATTTGTAGCCCTATCTATAAAATATTCAACGTAACCTCCGATTGTGATTACCTGATCTTGACTTATTATCAATTCGGGTTCATCAAAACTCTCTAATGCCAATTTTTTGACTTTTAAATAGTCATTCCAATTGGTTTTTTGTTCCTCAACACCTCTTTGAAAATTCCCGGAAGGAGTAACTCGTAAAAAGTCATTCTCAAAAAATCTAAAAAATTCATCTGTACCCTCGCCATAGGAATTATACATGTCATTGTAAGTAGTTAATACCTGATTCTTTATATCATTTTCACTTACTTTCTTTTCAGAACAACTGAATGCAATTAAGATTCCTGAAATGAATATTGTTAATTTTTTCATAAGGAATATTTTAAATTTTTATCCGGTCATAAACAACCATTGTAAAATGTGTTTACAACCGTTTATGCCTGTCTGAATATATAAATAACCCCTTAACTTTCCCGTGATAAGGGGATTATTTAGCAGGGGGAATTCAACCTAATCCTCCCGGCACTGTCAACGACAACTCTGTAAAATAACAATTCCTGATCGGAGGACCTCCTGAAAAAACATTTCTTATTGAGCAGCATAGGGCTCGAGTTTTGGTAAAATAGAATGGATGTTTTCCAGGTTTGTTTCTAATTCATTTTGAGCGTTGTCATATAACACCTTATATGCCGCCATGAGTACCGCTACGCGTGGGGTAAAATCACGTTCATCTACATTTTCCCAGGTGTTATTGTAGATATAACTGTTTTTGTAATTAGGGTCATACAACCGTCCAATGATGTTGTATTTTTTTACAAATTCGTCAAGGTGATTTCGGTACTGGTCCAGGGTGTTTTCATTTCTGTATTTATATTCATCCAGCGTGGTGTAATAGTCAGATAATTGTTCCTTGATATCAATGGGCAGGAGGTCAAACGTGCTGGTGGATTTTAAGTTAGAAAATGTATTTGTATTGTACACTGGCGATGAGTACCATCGAACCGGAAACTCGTTCTTCATTATGTTGATAAGTGAATCAAGCGTAACCTCTGTTGCATAAGAACGCTTTATCAGCGCTACTATAGTGCGATATCTTAAATCAACTATTGGTTTCGCATTGTGTATAAGAACACTATCTGCGACAAGATCTTTATAGATGGATTGCATCGCGGTATTAAGCTGCATAGATTGTTTTCGTTGTTCATTCCAGTTGTTAATCTGTAGCGCAATCAGGATTCCAATTACAACAAGAATAATTTCTCCGACAGAATATTTCAAATACGTCCAGGTTTTTCCTTCTGAAAGCAAATTATGTCTGATTTTTCTGAAGAATTTTAGCATTTTTTTAAGATTGCTTAGAATTAAGCACAATGGTTTTGCTGAACTGCGCTTTAATGCTTTTTAGTTATTGTTTGGTAAAGAGTTTATATAATCCTGTAAATATTGATGTAATCCTTTTTCAGGATTATTGAGCAGATCTTTTTTAAACTCAATTTTCAGTTCATCTAACAGGCGCATTATATTAAAGCCAATCGTGTAGTGATAGTCGGTTGGGCCGGCATATACTAAGTAATTAAAAGCACTATTTTCCAAATCAATTTCTTCAAATTCCGAAAAAGATTTAAACTTTGGATCGTTTAGGATCGTAGGAGCATCAGAATTGTTAAAGTAGCTTTTAAGGTTAAACATGCTTTGATACTCAATGTACCTGGCTGATCCTTCCTGGATGATATAATAGTTTTCTACCTGTTCAAGATGTGGATGTTCTGAACCGTATTTGATAATCCGCTTTTCTCTCTGGCCCAGGTATGAAGTAATTAGAGAGTCGCGCAAATCTTTATTGCCCTCTGAAATGGCTTTCATTAGAATTTTGTTTTCATTTTGAATCATGGGAAGGAACTGCTCGTCTTCCTGGCAAAGGGCTACCAAATTTCTGGAATCAAAAGGCAAAACCCCAATTACGGATTCAGCGTACTTCACTAAATTTTCATTGTTGTATTGAAAGTGGTGAAACATTTCATGAATAACCATGGTCGACCACATTTCTGTGCTTTCTACAGAAGGAATGTATTTACCAATTTCTTCAACAGAAGAATATTGTTCCACAGGATTTTTAAAGAAGAACTCTGTAGAATCTTCTTCGTTGAAACTGATCATTACTTCCATGTGATAAGGAATGCTGTCAGTCCTTCCTGAGAGCCAATAATTATCACTATGTTTTTTGATGTCCTGTAACTTTTTAATCATATAGGAATCTGGAAAGAAAACTTCCGACCATTCTGAATCGAAGTAAATAAGAGTTCCTTCATTGTATTTTGTGCCAAAGTCTGGCCAGGTATTTTCAGCTACAGATTTTTTCAGTTTAAGAACAAAAGAAATTCTTCGTGTCGATAAACTATCGGGCAAATCAAAATAACTCTCTGATTTATTGCTTTCAATACCCGTCTGAGAATCATTTTTTTGATCCTGGCATGCTGTTGTGAGAGAGCAAACACAAGCTATTAGTAAAAGTTTTATTTTCATAGTGGTCTGTTTTGCCTGACTTTCCGTAAGAATCAAGCTTAAGTCCTTAGCTAGTAATTTTCCGCCTAATAATCCGTGAAGTATACCAAGTCCGGCATAAATCCAAAGTTGATAAATTGTATATGATGCAATAGATTCCAATACTCTTTCAGGCCCAAATTCAAACGATTCTACGATTCCAATAATTATTGACGCTGCGCCTCCGTCATCTTGTTGCCGCCACTTTCATCGCCAGGTCGATGAACCGTTTGTCCTTTGCCACCAGGTACGCCGTCCCTGGCACGTTCCCCGCCGCGGCGGAGCCAGTGCCGGCGCTCGTCGAGTGCATCGATCCCACGTTACTGACCACGGCCACCACCACGTCTGTGCCCTCGACCCAGTAGAACGATCCAGTGAACCCCAGCACGTCGCCGTCATGCCCGATGACCGCGAGATCGCCCGGATACGCGCTGCGAAATAGGCCGTGCCCCACCTGTTCCCCATCGCCCGCCGGAGACCACTCGGTCATGAACTTCATGCTCGCAGGCTTGAGCAGTCGGCCATCGCGCAGCGCTGCGGCGTAGCGCGCGAGGTCCCGCGCTGTCGCCACCATCCCACCGGCCGTCCACTCCACCGAGAGATTTGAGCTGCTGGCGTCAATCAAGCCCGGGCGAACCTCGGGGAAGGCGGCGTTCACTCCGGCGTCCTCTTGGAAGGTCGGAGTCGCCCAGTGATACCGGTGCGCCAGCTGCCCTGGGGGAATGGGCTCGAAGCCTTCAAGATGGATGTCCTTCAAGCCGAGTGGCGTGAGGATCCGCCGATGGATCTCGTCCACCGCCTGATTACCGGTCACCTTCTCGATGACCATGCCGAGCAGTGTGAAATTCGTGTTCGCGTAGCTGAACTTCTCACCTGGCGGGGCCAGCGCCGCTTGCCCTTTGATGTAAGGGAGCGTCGCCGTCTTGTCCCAGATGCGGGCCGGCTCGAGCCGGTCGCCCCGACCCTCGTGGATCCAGGCGGGGTCGTCCTCCCAGCTGCGCACTCCTCCAGTGTGGTTAAGTAGCTGCGCTAGTGTGGCTTTCTCCGCATTGGGTATTCCATCCACCGCCGCCCCCAGCAGACTCGCCGCTGTGGCGTTGAGATCCAGTCGCCCTTCCTCCGTCAGCTGCAAAATCACGACGGCCACGAAAGTCTTGGTAATGCTGCCGATGCCGAAGAGCATCTCGGGGCGTACGGGCGCGCCCGTCTGCAGGTCCGCTTTACCGGCAACCCCCGTCCAGAGGACGCTGTCACCCGTTGCTACGGCGGCAGAGATTCCGGGAATGCCAGAGGCGACGGCCTCGTCCAGGAGCGCTTTAAGCTCAGACGCGGCGCCGCGTTGGTCAGGCGAGCGCTCGGCCGTCCCCACAGTGCACGCCGAAACGACGACCAGGCTTGCGAGTGTGAGCGCCCACTTCATCAGCATGATTGCTCCCGGTGGATTCTGGTCCTGACACTTCAAGACCGCTATGCCGCCTTGGTCTAATAATCGAGGTTTCTTCTCTGTCATATTATTTCAATACTTTTGCTTCTCCAAAATCTTACCGACGGTCTAGGCTATGAGTAGTTGCGAAGCAATTCCTTATAGCCATTGTTGGCAACAGAGTTTATTTTAAAATCAGTTCTTCTTTCAACGTAAAATGTTGAGCAGTTTTATCATATCTCGATAGTACATGTTTAGCATTGTCTGGTATATAAGCTTGCTCATAGTCTTCTCCAGCAAACACTTTAACGGAATCCAGTGAATCAAATTGAAGAACAAGAAAAAACTCCATTTCATCATTCTTTACCATTGTGGAAATACTGACTTTTTCCAACCCTTCAACACCCCTTTTTTTTACTGTTGGAAATACCTCATTAATGAGCATATCTTCATAAATAGGTGCATTTTTTAATGTTGTCCAACCTTTCCAAGTTCGGATAATTTTATTCTTTTTATTCATTTCAATTTAATTGTTGCACAACGATCTCGGCTATGAGTAGTTGCGTGGTTTAGTGGTTAACTTTGCAAGCCTGCCTGCCTGCCGGCAGGTACACACCAAGTTGGAAATTCCTGTGGAATTTCCAAAGTAGGCGAGAACAAGCAATTACTTATAGCCATTGTTGGCAATAGTTATTTCTTAAAAATTGTAGTTCCTTCTTTAATGGTTTCTAAAACTTTGATTTCTTTTATTTTCATCGGGGCTACTTTCAAGGGGTTACTATCTAGAATGACCAAATCTGCCAGTTTACCTTTTTCTAATGTCCCTTTTTTATCCTCTTCAAAGTACTGATAAGCGGCACTACTGGTGATTGCTTGCAGGGCTTGATAGGGTGAAATTCTTTCATCCGCACCAATAATTTCACCATTTCTAGATATTCTGTTTACAGCAGTCCAAACGACCATCATTTGGTCTATAGGTGCCACATTGAAATCGGTATGATTTGTAGGTTTTAATCCTTTTGCAATAGCTGTTTTCATAGGGCTTATAAAGGATGCTTGCTCTAAACCTCTATTTTTAATATGTGCATCGGCAAAAAAGAAAGTATGTTCGGTGTAAAGTGAAGGTATCATTTTGTATTCTACATATTTGTCTAGTTGGTCTAGGCGTACAAATTGAGAATGTATAATGGTAGTTCTACGTTCTTTTGTTGGATTTCCATTACTAGCATATTCATGAGCTTTTATACACATATCTATAGCTCCATCGCCGTTTGCATGAAACGTACATTGTAAGCCTTTATCGTATACCTTTTTGAGCATCTGGTTTACTTCCTCTTGTGTGAAAGTTGATTCGCCCATCCAGTTTTTTTCTCCACTTGGTCCCCCAGTCAAATAAGGTGTTGTAAATAATGCCGTTCTTCCTTGCGGTGAGCCATCAATGGTAATTTTTATGCCACCAAGTTTAAAATGGTTGTTGTATTTACCAAAATCTTCAGGGCTATACAGTTTAAAAATAGTGTCATATTCTGTAATAAAAGGATAGGATACTACATCTATAAATAAAGAATTATTATCTGCGGCTTTTTGTATAATTCCAACATCCCCTATATGCGAAGCTCCTTCTTGTGCAGTAGTAATACCTGCAGCTGCATATATCATCTGACCATCTTTTACTTGTTGCGATAATTGTTCATCTGTTGGTTTGGGCAAGTTTGCGAAAACGGGTAAAAATGCGGTTTCCATTATTAGACCATAGGGTTCATTTGTTCCTGGCTTTCTTACAATAATTCCACCAGGTGGCGTTTCAGTTTTAGCAGTAATACCAAACTGCTCCATTGCCTTTGAATTCAAGACAGCACCATGTAACGATACGTGCATGACCATTATGGGGTTATTTGGAAAAGCGTTGTCCAAATCGTCACGATTTAATAGATGTCCATCAGGCATTGCGTTATCATCATATCCATACCCCATAATCAATTGCCCATCAGGAATGCTTTTTTGGGTTTTCAGGTCTTTTAATGATTTAATAATGCCAGCTACATCATCAGCTTCACCAACCGGTGAAGGTGAGCAGTTGGCTTGACTACTCATCCCCAAAGAGTTTATAAAATGGCTATGAGGGTCAATAAAACCTGGCATTAAAGTTTTTCCATTTAAGTTTATCATTTGATATCCTTCGCCTGCAGCTACCATTGCATCAGCAGATGAGCCCACAAATTCAATCTTACCATCTTTAATCACTAGGGCTTCTGCGTATTCTGGCAAATCACCTTGCATAGTTATAATGTCCCCTCCACTGTACACAACAGCAGTATTAATAAGTGCCTCTTTTTGATCTTGCTTACAAGATATTAGGATGATGATTCCGAAAATAATGGTTAGTGTTTTTAATGTTTTCATAAGATTAATTATAATTATTGCCAACGTACTTGGCTATGATTTGGCGCATTTCATTCTAAGCCCAGCTTGCGCCGCGGTTCATAAATGCGCCAGCATTTAGCGTCGCAAGCGTCGCTGATCATAGCAGATTACAGATATTAATGTCGTGATAAAATCCCTTGCGGTCAAGGCGCTGAATTATAGCCGTTGTTGGCAAGCGTTTTATTTTAATATTTGGTTGACGTCCTGTCGGCCAATGATTGAAATAATCTCTACAGTATCATTATTTATGCGATAGTAAATACTGTCCACTCCACATACAAATCGGCGGTATCCCATTTTAATGTGGTCAACTGATTCGAAATGATACGGATTTAAAGCTATTCGATCAAAACACTCAAAAAAGGCATGGAAATATTTGTCAGCTTGCCTTACACCAAATTTCTGAATCCCGTACTGATGTATTCTGATCAAATCTTCCCTGGCATCATTACTTAACTTGTAGTTAGCCATTCAGCCGACTTTTCGAGTCTTTCAATATCTCAGATTCGGAATCGTTGGTGAATCCTGACTTTTCAGCTTTTTCGAGTTTTAGCCTAATCCAGTCGACCTGCCGTTGCTGCTGTCTTGCTTGTCTGATTAAGTCATTGATCAGTTCACTCTTGCTCGTATATTCTTTGCTGTCAATTTGACTTTTAAGCCATTTATCATTGGGCTCGGTGAAAGAGATGCTCTGTCTTGGCATAATTTTTTTGATGTAAATATACACCATAATCGCATCATTTCATAAGTCGGCAGATGCTTGCCAACGGTTTGGCTATTCGTAGTGCGGGATTTCATGGCACTTCTCTTTCCGGTTACCAATATGTTTGCTAATGTTCTCTAAATATAAATTTAGCACTAAACCCCGGCTTACGTATAGCTATTGTTAGCGATTAATAATACCCCTACTTATGAACTCTTTTAGGCATCCTGTTTTTTCAAGACAGTCCATAGCAAAACTGACATTACCATCGTAAGCAGTGCAAAAAGTTGCTCTGTAGCTGATTTTGCTAGCACATTTCCAACCGTATTTAGGATTAACAGCACCAGAAATGCCCAAAGAGAGAAGTTTACAACTTTCGAAGTAAGAAGCGGTCGTATAAATGATCCTTTTATCATTAGAACTACTGTCAAATAAATGGAGACTATTATCGAAATGCACTCAAGCATATACATTTCACTATCACTACCTAATCTTCCTCCCCATATTATGTCTTGTGGTATGATCTTTAGGAGTACACTTATGTGAAATAGGGTAAGAGGAATTAAGATCGAAAGTAGAAATCGAATAGCTAATTTTGGCTTCATAATATGCCTGTAACTCATTTTTTATTATCAACGCCTGATCATAGATATAGCTTCATACCCTCATCTTTTCATAAAGGCGCACTCTTTATTTTTTCTTTTGATTCAAACTTTAATTGCATTTTTTAAAAATCTCAGTAGAATTGACCCAGTATACATTGCCTTTCATAACACCTGTCCATCCGCTATTTGATGGATAGCTATATCTTTTGGAAAAGAAAAAATATTTATTGTCGGGTGACATATAAGGACAATAATAAACCCAGTTTTCATCTATAGTTTCACCAAGGTTAAAAACAGTAGGTCTCTGCCACTTGCCATTTTTTTTGAATGAAACTGCAAAGCCCCTTTCATCAGTATAGGTATTAGCCGTGATAAGGAAACTTTCATCTGGTGAAACATAAGTACCTCTTTCTCCTTTTTCAGAATTTACTTCTGCGCCAATATTTACTGGTGTATCAAACTTTCCATTTCCTAAGTATTGCGCACGATAAATATCTCTTCCTCCAAAACCACCAGGTCTATCAGATGTAAAGTATAAACTACCGTCTGAAACCACAACAGGGTATGATTCTGCATATTCCTGAGTTGATATAGGCTGTTCAACCTTAGTAGCTAATTGCCATTTCCCATCAACTTTTTGACTTTTATAAATATCAGGTTTAGATTTTTTCAACCGGTCCTCTGGACTTATCCCCAGAAAATACATTGTATTTCCATCTTGGCTGATGGAAGGATCAATGGCAACTGACTCTTTCTCGTGATCAGCAAACATTTGTAAAGGTTTTGGTGAACTCCAATGACCATCAATGAACTCAGAATGATGGATAACAAATTTCTTATTGATGATTCTTGTGAAAAATACTTCTGTAAAAGAAGTGTTAAACACTGTATTAATTTCAATACTGTCGGTGTTAACAATTGATGATGCAAATACTTTGGGAGTAGATGCAGGAGGTGCTTGATCTAAATACGATTGATTAGAATTAGTTTGCTTACAGCCAAGCAACATTAAATGAAGTCCAATTACGAGCAATAGGAAATGTTTTTTATTCATTTGGTGTTAAATTTGTTCTGAGGGATTACTGCAGGTTAAAAAGTAAGTATTGTTAATGTGAGCATACCATTCACATGCTCTATAGATGCATTTTCATTCCTTCGTGTGTGGTCTTAAATCCAAGAGATTCATAAAAACGTATGGCATCAGGTCGCTTTTTGTCTGTTGTTAGCTGTATCACATGGGCACCATTTTCTTTGGCTGTGAAAATAGCCCATTTCAACATCTTAGTACCCAGCCCAGTTCCTCTATAATTTTTATGGATACGTACTGCCTCCATCTGGGCTCGAATTCCGCCCTGATAAGTCAGATACTGTATGAATGAAAGCTGCATGGCACCAATGATCTCACCCTGCTCGTTCTCAACCACTATGAGTTTCTGATTGGAATCCCTATCAATCTTATGGAAAGCCTCAATGTATGAAGAGGGTAGTGGTAGCTGGTAATCTTCCCGGATGCTTCCGAGCTTGTCATCAGCTAGCATTGCTACAATTAGTGGTAAATCAATCTCTTTTGCTTTTCTGATCATCATTTGAGCTCTATTATTGAAGTCTGTTTTATAAATAATACTATTTCGATGTGGATAAATTCCGTAGCCCAAAGAGCATAGTGCATGTGCCGTATTTTAGGTGGTTATTCTTTTTTGTAGACACCCCTATAATCACCTTGGTCAAAAATCAATTGGTTCCCATCATCCGAAAAAGTAAACGAGATTGATTCTGCATAAAGTTGTTCTAAAACAAACCTATTATTGCCCCAATAAACTAATGGTGCTTTGAATTCATTTTTTATGAAATTGACTAAAACATTGTTGTCTTGAATGAAAACACATTGATCTTCAGGGTCATTTTCAGAAATATAAACTCCTACAAACTGTGCAACTTCTTCTTCAGAAATGGTGACTTCCTGTTTTCCCAAATAGGCTTTCAAGATTTCAGAATATACTTCCTCAATAGGCATGGATGATGCATTTGAGCTTATAGTTAAGGCTACATCAAGATCCATAAAGTAAATGCTATTGGCTGTAAAACCATCGATATTTCCACCATGCCCATACCCAGACTGATCATGTATATGGTATCTGAAAATACCCATACCATGATTGCGAATAATAGTGGTCATTTTCTCTATCGATGCTGAAGAAATTAATTGACCATTCATCAAACTTCTAAAAAAGATGTTTAGATCTGAAGGAGTTGAAAGTAGTGAGCCACTACCCTTAGCGATGGATAAATGAGTTTCAGGGAATAATTTCCATTCTCCATTTTCTGAAGTGTATGAGAAGCTTTCGTTATGATCTGAATGAGTGGTTTTACCCACATAGGTATCTTGAAGCCCAAGCGGTTTGATGATGTTTTTTTCTAATAAGTTTTCGTAGCGATCGTCATAAATGAGCTCAAGCAGTTGTGCAAGTAAAAAGTAATTGGAGTTACTGTACTCGGTATTTTCACCTGGCTCAAAATTTCTATCAAGACTGCTTATCACATTCATTAAATCTTTTGTAGATTGATTTTGAGTGCGATTATCCCAAAAATACTGGTCTTTAGTATAACTCATAATTCCACTTTGATGGTGCAATAAGTGAGCTATAGTGATTTTGTATCCATCTAATAATGTCGGAAAGAAACTATCAATTGTTTGATCAAGTTGAATTTTGCCATCTTCAATTGCTTTAAAGATAAGGACAGCAGTAAAGACTTTTGTAATAGAGGCTATTCTGTATTTTGTGTTTTTATTCGCTTTTATCTCACCTTCAAGGTCGCTGTAACCTATCGCATTGGAATAGACAACTTCACCATTCTTTGAGAGAGATACACTTCCCATGAATACCTGATCCTTTGCAAGATTCGTCAAAAAACTGTCTATTTCAACCGCGTAGTTATTTATTGATTGCGTTTCTGCTTTCTGAGGCTTGTCGTTTTCTTTGCAAGAAAACACCAGAGCAAGTGTTACCAGAATTAATATTTTGTTATTCATTTTTTTGAATTGTTTTTACTTTGAAACTCTAATTGTGCTTTTATAGGCTGGAATTCTATCCAATAAATATTTCCCTTGTTTTCATCACCTCTATGGAAAAACAGGTACTTCTGATCGGGAGAAACACTCGGGCACATTTCAGTTAGAGGGGTATTTACTTGAGGTCCCATATTCAATGCTTTCGTCCAGTGACCCTTTCGGTTGAAACTGATGTATAAGTCACTGCCACCTTGACCTGAGTCACGTTTTGCATCGTAGATGAGGTAGCTTTCATCAGGTGCTATATAAGAATGGGCTATATATTTGCCCTCAAAGTTGATGGCACTTCCCATTCTTTCAATTGGCTGATACTTTCCTTCTTGATTGATAGACTGATAGATTACCCAGTCTTCAGGTTTGTCGCCTTTTTCTCCGGTAGTGAAGAAGAGATTTCCCTTTTCTGAAGAAGTTAAGTACATGATTACTGACTTATCAATGAATGGGCTTTCTAATGGAACCGGATTACTCCATCCGTTTAGACTCCTCACACTATACCATTGGTGCAGTCCATTAGATGTAGAGGAATCTGGCAGAGGTCGGGTACTTCCAAAAAAGAGTCGCGTTCCCTGAGGGTTGATTTGTGGCTCAAAGTCCCATCCAGATTTAGCCTTAAAAAACACAGGTTTCGGATCTGTCCAATGACCTTCCACCAGTTGCATCGTCATAATCTCATTGTTCGAGTCAGGCTGCCTTCTGGTCCAAAATACTTCGTCCATTGCTGGTGTGAAAGTGATCGCAAACTCAAAGGCATCTGTTGAGATTTTTCCTTCACCAAAAACTACTGCCTCATCATAGGCAGGTGACTGACTAAGCGAAATTAATCTCGACTTTTTTGTAATATGATTAGAACACCAAATAACAATCAATCCGACTGTTAAGAATATAGTAGTTCGAGTAGACAGTCTCGTATTTTTAAGCAGGTTTGTAGATCTCATTTTATTTCAAAAATCAAGTTTATAAGGCTGCTATAAGAACCTATTTGAGGTTATGTACTTTTATGCGGAATGGTTTTAAACCCAGATAAAACAGCATCCCCAGCAAGGTTCCACAATATTGATTGGTTTGATATTCATTTACTTGGCAAACATCATTTAGATTCAATTCCTGTTTCAACTAACTACTGAGCACTATAAGTGCTACATTGAATTAGCCAAGGAGCTTGGTGATAGCAGAGCATTGGTGACAATGATTTTAGGTGGAGTTATTTTTTTGTGAATTATTTTATTCATGTTAATAACCAGCCAATTCAAAAATCTCAGTCGGACTTAATTCACTCAAGGCTAATATACTTTTGCTTGATTTCTCCATTGCTTTTCTGATTATATAATTGCCTGTTCTATAGCCAATGTAGCTTCTACCATCAGGGTGTATTCCCGATACCCATGTCATATAATCGGCTTCTTTTGGCAGTTGTAGGATTTCATCTACCCAAGCATCGGTAACATCGGCATGAGAGTTCACCACTTCTGACTCTCCCGTATATTCTTCAGCAAAAACTACCGCCAATCCTTCATTTATTGCTGCGATATCTATACTCTGGTCAAATTCATTTTGCTCAATAGACCAGCCTCGTTGAACATGATGTAATTCGTGCCATAGCAAGCTCTTTAAACCATCTTGCCCAGCTTTAACTACCCCTCCAGGATATTGACTTGAAAGATCAACTTGAATTAACGCGTTCATCTTATGCCTTAAAGTCATCCCCGAGACACCTTTGACTATATCCAGATTGTGATCTACTATATTAACTTTATACATAATGGTATCTGGAAGCTTTGTTAATACCATACTCACCTGATTTGTATGTTGAGTTAGTGCTTTTTCTATCACACTTTTCTCTTCTAGTGTTAGTGTTGTATCTGAGGTATATGTAAAAAGAACCGTTTTAACTTCTAGTAATTTTTCTGAGCTATTTGGGTTTAATTGAACATCTATTCCAATAACTAAAAATGAAATAATAATTGATGTTATAGCCGTGAATGTGTTCATTAAGTGCCTTAGATTCATGATATTGAGTTTATGGGTGTAGTTTTTCGTTCGAATTAAAATTGTACGTTTTAATTAATTTATAGCTATCACTCAACTCTTGATAATCGGATAATTGAGTAGTTGAAATGACTAAATACTCTACTTTTCGACCGACATTCTGGAACGCCCCAAAAAGACCAGGCCAACGATTAAGATCATTGCGTCTCTATAGAGTCGGCCTGTTTCTTTAATACATTCCATCGATTTATTACCCCAATTAGCTATGACTATGTCCGTGTGTAGTTGATGTTAGATGCTTTCTGATACGGCTTGATTCCAAACACCCGTATCTAAGGTCTTTTGCACATATTCTTCAAAAGAAGTGGCTCTGCGGCCTAGCACTCTTTTGACATCATTAGACACTGCCTGATTGTCAGGGTTTCCAAGCACCTCTTTAAATAGATAGCCAAAGAGCCATACATAAGAATCCGGAAGGCCTGCAGCTTTCATTCCTGCTTTGAACTCTTCGATAGAGATAGGGATGTATTGGATGTTTCTTCCAATGGCTTGCTCCATTATTTTTACTATCTGGCCAAAGGTTAGTTTTTTGGGGCCGGTCACGGTGATGGTTTCACCATTGTAGGAATCGTCTACCAGCACCTTCGTCACTACTTCAGCGATATCGTCTGCATCTACAAATGGAATCTCTGCCTCTGGCATAGGTAGCGCTACTTGTCCCGCCAAGACGAAATCAAGAAAAGCTCCTTCGCTAAAATTCTGGTTAAACCATGATGCCCTTACCAGAGTATAGTTAAGCCCCGAATTCGCCACGATTTCTTCACAGGCTTCTGCTACCGTTTCTCCCTTTCCAGATAGCAGCACAACTTTTTCTACACCTTCTTTCAAAGCTGCCTCGGTTAATGCTGTGATGGCTTCTTTGGCGCCCGGAACTGCCAGATCAGGATAATAAACGATGTAGGCACGATCCATTCCTTTAAGGGCAGGCGCAAAAGTGGAGTAGTCTTCCCAATCAAATGCAGGAGTGCCTTTCCTTGACCCTACGGTTACATGGTGGCCTAATTCAGAGAGGCCTTTTACTACTCGGTGACCAGTCTTACCGGTTCCTCCGATTACTAAGATATTGTCTTTCATTTTTATTATTTTGAGTTTAAATCTTTGCTCAAAGCTGCTTCTCTAATTCATGCAGCTTTTTGAGTTTGCTTTTTTTGATGGTGTTCTTAATAAGTCCTATGAACCAAGGGACACCATAGCCATTCTTTGCGAGGTGCTGCCCTCCAAATTGGTAAATTGCGTGGTTGCCTTTGATACCGTGTCCGTCTAGCAATCGGTTGTAGAAATTGAATAGACAGCCGACTAGAATGGCTTCATGCAGCGCATCTTCTGACCAGCCTGCTGCTATTACTTTTTCCACATCGGCTTTGGTGAGTTTGCTTGCGGTCAGGGTTAATTTTTTCAGGTAATGAAAGACCGGCTTTAGTGATTCGTTAATAGGTGCTGAATCGACATCTTCAATCAGCTGTTCTATTACCTGAGGACTGATACCGAATTGCTCAGCTACGGCTTTATGAGAGCCGTGGCAAAATGCACAAGCATTGAGCCCTGAAACATAAGCAGCCATTATTTCGCGCTCTGCTTCGGTAAAAGAGGATTTACCTCTCATGATTTCCTGTGACGCTTTATCCATAGGGCCGAGCCTTGGACGATCATTGAAGGTGATATCTGTTATATCGGAGTTTTCGTTGAGATAACTAAAAAAGGCCATTTGATTTGTGATTTAAGGATTATATTCTTTTACATGAACAAAGAGCGCTACTACCGACAGAAGGAATGAGACTACTGCAAATACTGTCCGAATTAGATGAAGCTTGTTCCAGTTGGTTTCGTAGAACTGTCTGAATTGTGCTATCTGTGAGGCGTTCATTTCTGCAATTTTGAGAACATCTAATTGATCATTGAGTGGTACATTGCCAAGCCCTGTCACTAGTATCGTTCCTGCCATATAGGATATAGCAGAGGAGAGCATAAGTCCGAACACGACTTTGTTAGAATGAAACTCATAAATACTGGCAATGCTTAGCAAAATCACACTGCCAAAGAATACAGTAAAGAATGCTGGGTTGAGAATTGCCCTGTTGATAGACTGCATAGTTTCTAGGTAGGGTTGATTCCCTATTAGCTTAGTTCCTGGAATTACCGAAACCGACCAGGCGAATAACAAGCCTGCTGAAAGGCCAGTCAGGATTACTGCTCCCAACAAGACCATTGCTTTTAGTGAATTTTCCATATTTATAGTATGTTTTCAGTGAACAGCCATTTTTTCAGCTTGATGAATTCTTCATTGGTCAATTGGATCTCGTTTCCTTTAGGCATTCTCCGTTCGATAAAGACCATCTGATAGATTTTTTTTGCCCTTCTGGATATGTTCTTTTCATTAAAGACCATGAAAGGGTTCTGTTTGCGATGGCAGACATTACATTTCGTATCAAGAATCTTAAATGCTTCTTTTTTTAGCTTTTCGTCCTTTAAAGGTAGCTCGCCATGATTCTTATGGATATCTGTTTGGGTATTAAAAGCGCTAATCACAATCAGCGCTGCTGTTATTACTCCTAGCCATGATGTTTTAATGAATCTTGCTTTCATTTTAATCGTAATTGATTACGAGTGTAAAATTGAAAGTAAGGGAGGGGGTATGCTTGACATTTTGAGCCAAAGCTTTGATACTTTACGCCAAAATGGAGGTGTGAATTAGTTTTTCCGAAATTCGACAGGAGAAAGGCCCTTCCATCGCTTGAATGCACGGTTAAAAGCACTTTGCTCTGAAAAACCAGTTTCGAATGCAATTTCAGCTATACTTCTCGATGATTTTTTCAGCAGATTTGTAGCAACGCTTTCCTGAATCTTTTTAATTAGATCGCGGTAAGAGACTCCAGCTTCAGTTAATCTTCGTGTCAACGTACGATTGCTCATGCCCATATGTTCGGCAATGTGATGAATGCTAGGGATGCCGCTAGGGAGTGCGTCTGTTATCAGCTTCTCTACATCAAAAACCAGTTTATTACCCGCAACCTCAAGTTTATTGGTTTCTTCTTCGACTCGCTCAACGAGAAAACGATTGATACTTGCATCTGCCTTAGCTGTACGGGTTTCCAGGTCAGAAGTCTTGTAAGTAATTGCGTAATGCTGTTGATTAAAAAGTATTGTGCATTTGAATGCTTCTTCATAAGTGCTGAGATCGCTGGGAGGGTTATGCTTAAAAGAAACCTCAATGGGCGAAATATTCGTTTCTGTCATGTCTCTTAATACAACCACAGCAGCAGAAAGGGTAGCTTCATTAGAAAGCTCTAAACCTCTTCGATGTGGCTCGCGTAGTAAGTAAATAGTTGAAATATTTGATTTTTTATCAACTTTAAAAACGTAAGTATTGGAGAGTAATTTGAAATAGCGCTCACTTCTATCGAAAATCTCACCTGCCCAGGAACAGGTCCGCCATGAGAGCCCCAGAACACCATAATCTTCAATTTTCATTTGTTGGCCTACTCTAACCGAGAAACCAGGCCCTAGCCTTTCATCGATCATCTCATGGAGTTTAAAAAACTCATCAGCTGGTACAGCTTGAATGTTGTCAATATCAGACATCGGTGTTGGAAGTTTAATGAAATCATTTCTGGTCATGCCTTCAGCGATAGCATGATTAATCACTTTACGATATAGATTGATTGAAATGTATTTCACCTTTTTAGTTACTATGCAAAATATCTAATGAAGTTGACTTTTTCATTATCGCTAACGTTTTACATATGGCTTGTGGCGCCTGCCTGCCCGCAAGGCAGGGTTTCGAAGCACTTTCCTGCCTGCCCTTCCGTAGCTCTGTGGAGGCGGGTCCACAGAATCCAAAGCTGGCTAAGAATCCAGAACCTTGCTGACAGCCGTTCTCTCGCCATAAGTTATATGCTTTGTTGGCAACTGCCTTTATTTATGTCATTAAAAATATCAGATCCGCAACCAACAAGACCTGAAGTACAAAAACTAATATGCCAATATTCTTTTTATATAGATAAGCCACTAAAATCGAAATAATTGTCAGCAATGGAAGTACAAGTCCTGATAAGATTCTTAAAGAATAAAAAGAATTGTTTTCAGATGAAAGCAATCTATACCAATTTACTTCTTTAAATATTCGAGAAACCGAGTATTCGATTTTTTCATGATCCTGAACTAATTGTGCAAAATTTTCTGCAACCGAAAATTGATGCTCACTCGTGATTACTTTATATGAATAGTGATAGTTTCTGGCCGCATTGAAATATTGCTGTCGTTCTCTTTTAACATCTATGATTTCATCGTTTACCACTCTTCCCGGTAAAATAAAATCAAATAAGATTACCAAAGCAGCCAAAACGAATGTTGTATATAAAGATAAACGCAATTTATGTTGATGGTCATTCATTTTTTAACTTGGATAAGAAATGAAAAACTCGCTTTGACGCATTCTTCTGTGTTGCCATATCTCCATCTTCTGTGCCACCAAAACCAAAATCATAACTTTTTCCATCAATCATCATTTTCCGTGTCTAATTGATGAAGGATTGCTGGAGTTACCTGAAATTAAATGACCAGCATCGTACTTGGCTATGATTAGGCGCTCTTCATTCTATGCCTGGCTTACGCCGCGATTCAGAAATGCGTTTGCATTTTAGCGGTGGAAACATCGCTGATCATAGCAGATTACAGATATTAATGTCGTGATAAAATCCTTTGCAGTCAAGGCGCTGAATTATAGCTGTTGTTGTAGGTCGTTCACTTCAACTGTACTGCTATGTTCGCCGAGTCGTATCTGTTAATCAGTCAATTAATAAAAAGTCCGACTTCTATTTATTTCCAATCAACTGCGTGATTCTATAGCCTTTGCCATTTTTTTGAATGATATAAGTTGCTCTTCGTTCTTTAATTCCCATGATTTCACCTGTTGTCAGGTACCTGGTGTAGTTTAGGGTAATAGTAATTTTACTATCTGAATGGTCCTCAAATCTCTCCCATTTATTTCTTTTTGAATAACCATAACCTTGGTTTCTCAATGATTTAAATGTTTCGACTAAAAAGTTTTCAAGATTTGCGGAAGCATTGAATACTGTCGTAGAATCCCCATCTATAATAGAAAAAGGAACATCATAAACATTGTCCATAATATATTTCACATCACCTCTCGACCATGCCTGGACATAACCATCAATAAATCTTTCAATCTTTTTAGGAACAACTATTTCTACAGATTCACTTGCTTGAGCAAATAAAGAATGGGATAACATTGAGATCAAGAGTGATAATAAATGTATTTTTTTCATAAGACAAATTTCAACGGTCAATCTTAAATTGTCATAACGTTATTTTCCATACAGGATAAATTTGGCGAATGGCCTACGGATTGGGCTATGCCCAGGGACCGTTTTTAGGGTTGAATACTGTTAATAAACGAAAAAGTAAACAAGGAGAAAAATGGCGAACCGGGGCAGGAGTGTGGGACTTGGGTATAGCCATTGTTGGCATTAGTTTTTAATATTTCGGTCATAGAAGCTTGTGAACTTTTCAATCAAACCATCCAGGTTTTCTCTATCAAATTCTCCAAATCCTAAAGTCATGATATGTCCACTAACATATTTAGAAAATATTGAATTGAAGTATTCTATGTATGTGTGTGCATGTCCGTAATCTTTTAATTCACTATTAATCATTCTCGACCAATGAGGTTCATCTTTACTTTGATATGTTAAGTATGGAAATACAAACGGGACGTATTTCGCGTAGTGTGGATTTCTTTCAGGGTCGAGATCATTATTTGGCCATACCCTATAATTATCCTTTAAGTTTAATTCTTCGGATTTAATCACAGTTGCCGATTTATCGCGAGCAATTTCTCCTATGAATTTTCCATTGTCATGAAAGGCTACTTTAAACCAAGCTAAATCCCAAGCAGTTGCTCCTTTATGGTTTACTAAATTGTAAGGATGAAATATAGAGTCTATGGCTACAAACCCTTTATTTCCAGCTGTATTTTGAACAATTTCTTTGACCGCATTTGTGTCAGAAATAGTTTGTTGTGGATTTCCATTTATAAATCCATAGATATAATTATGGTCCCAATTTGAAGGAGTTTCAAAAGCCTTTTTATGTTTATTCTCCTCTATTGTTGGTTCTGACTTTTTCTTTTTAAATATATTAAACATTCCTCAACGTTCTGCTTTTCGTAATTAATGCCAACTAGTTATATGCGTACCTGAATATATCAATAACCCCATAATTTTCCCGGGATAAGAGGAAAATTTGATGGATTTGAGTGTTCTTTATTCGGGAGGGATTCGAGCTGCTCACGGACCAGTTCGTCCAGAGGGTTGGGCAGGTTTTGGATCTTGTGCGTACTGATGTGTGTATAGATCATCGTCGTTTCCGGCCGCCGGTGGCCCAGCATCGCCTGAATATAACGGATATCCACCCCCAGCTCGAGCATATGCGTCGCATACGAGTTCCGAAGCGTATGCGGCGTGACCCGCTTAGAGATGCCGGCCGTTGTGCAGGACCTTTTCAATATCTTCCGGATACTCGATGCACTGTGTCTTTGGCTGCACGGACCTTCACAAAATTCTATCCCGTACTCTTAAGTCCGCCCGACAACGCATTTACCAGCAGTAATAAGTGAATCAGGTATTTTTCGCCCTCTTCCTTGTTTGTATCACGGATGCTTCGCCATTTCGTTAGATAATCGATCTGTATGCCATGAAGCACCTTCAGGGCCTCGCTTCTCAGGCGGACGTTCTCCAGCTTTGAAACACGTCGTTCTTCGACCGGCTTCTGCATAATTCCTTCAATAATGTTATGACATATTTCAAAGTCAGTCACGATTAAATTCATTAGTTCCTGCCGAGCCTGTGGATCCGGGTATAATTCGGCAAACCGCTCCATGATTTCCCTGTCGGCATCCAGCAGGTTCGATTCCACCTGAATGAGAAAATATTTCAGGAAGGGCCACTCTGCAGCCAAATTCTTCAAAAGTTCAAACTCGTCAGGATATTCCTTCATGAATTCCTCCAGCGCCCTGCCCATACCGAACCAACCGGTAAGATTGAACCGGGCCTGACTCCAGCTGAATACCCATGGAATCGATCGCAGATCTTCCAGGGAGCGCTTTCCGGTACGCCTTGCCGGCCGGGAGCCGATCTTGCTTTGCTCCAAAACATCAATGGGAGTGGCAGCAGCGTAGAATTCAATGAATTTCGGATGATCCAGCAATTTTCGATAAGCCTTTCTGGAAAGAGCAACCAAATGATCCATCGCCTCATACCGTTTGTCATTCCTTGTATTCGTTCCCTGTACCATGGCTTGCCGGGCAGTCCCGGCTACAAACATCTCCAGGTTATAGGTGGCGGTCAGGCGGTTAGCAAACTGGTTGGCAATGGTTTCTCCCTGAACGGTTATTTTTATATCCCCGCTCACTGAACCGGGAGGCATGCTGTCCAGGAACCGGTGAATTTTTCCGCCGCCCCGACTGATCGTTCCGCCACGACCATGAAAAAAGCATAACTTAACTCCCAGTTTTCCCGCAGCTTTTGTCAGGTTCTCCTCCGCCTTGTAAATATTCCACCGACTGGCTAAAATTCCTCCGTCCTTATTGCTATCGCTGTAACCCAGCATAACCTCCTGGGTGAAGTTTTCATCAGACTGTCGCCTGCTTTCGACAACGGGATGACTTAAATAAGCGGTTAAAATATCCGGACCGGCCACCAGGTCGTCGATGGTTTCCAGCAGCGGAACCACGGGTAATTTTGTATCTCCCAGTCCGACCTCGCGCAATAGCAGGTGGACCAACAAAAGGTCACTCACACTGCGTGTCATGCTCACAATAACCGACCCGATTCCCGCTGTTCCAAATTGATCGATATATGCCTTCACCTCACGCAGATAGCCAAGTACGTTGTCAGCCTCCAGTCCGCATGACGTTCCCGTCACGAGGAATGGACGGTTGCTTTTTAGCTCCTGGTTCAGAAATGCCAGCCTTTCTTCTTCGTTCCAGTTGCCATAATCAGATTTTTCAAATCCGGAAGCAGCCAGGATCTGACTGATCGCTTTCTCGTGGTATGCGCTGTTCTGCCGGATATCCAGTTTCGCCAGATGAAATCCAAAGCATTGCAACGTCCGCTCGACCGGGAAGAGGTACTCTCTTGCGACCCGTTCCGAATTCAGTGTAATTAGCAGCTCACGTAATTTTCTCAATTCAGATCCGAGATCATTGGCTGTTGGGAAATATCCCTTCTCACCAAGAGAAAGATCACCGGCAATTGTTCTGTCAAGCCGGAGCAGAAGTAAATTTAAAAACTGGCGCAGAGGTTCAAATACATTGCGATCCTTTGCCTGCTGTCCCGCTTCGCCAAATAATTGCGCTACTTCATCAATCTCATCGAGAAACTCCCTGGGAACATCAATGCGATAGCTAGAGAAACTGAGCTTGCCCGCAAGATCAAACAGTTGCGCGCGAATCATCTTCAATGCGGCCTCGCGATGTAAACGTAGCGTGCCTGCCGTGAATTCCGCAGTTACAAATGGATGTCCGTCGCGGTCTCCGCCAACCCAGCTGCCAAACTGCACCAGCGGATAGTCTTCGGGCCATCGCAATAGTTCAGGGGAAAACCCCATGGTTTTCCATGCATCCTGCAAGCGCAGGTCTGTCAGCCGAACCGCTTCCGGGAACACATTTTTGAAATAGTGCATCAGGTTATTCCGTTCGTCTTCCAACCGGGGTTTTTCAAGATAGATCTCACCTGTCAGCCACCATCGTTCCAGCAGTGTCATGATTTCCTGCTTGAGTCCGGATCGTTCAGAGTCGGACCAGTTGGGATTTTCCTTTTTTACAAGCAACAGGTATAGTTCACGGTGGATATCAATGACGGTCAGACGCTTGGCTTCGGTAGGGTGGGCAGTAAGTACAGGTACCGCCCTTATCGTCCGGAGTTTTTGCGCCATGTCTTCTTCATTCAATCCGGCAGTTTTCCATTGATGCAGGGTTTCACCCCAGGACCCCCGTGTCGAGGCAATCCCGAATTGCGTTTCGGTTTTTCTTCGGTACTGTGTTGCCGCATTTTCTTCAACAAGATTCAGAAGCTCAAAACAGATTCCAATGGCCTGCTTTAGCTTTTCATCAGATGGTCCGTTAATATGCGACCCCCGTTGATCTCCAAATGGCAGCGCTTCTGCCAGTCCCGGTTCTCCGATAGACGTAAGCATTTCCCTGAACAGGGATACCAGGTACTGGAAGTCAGTATTTATTTTTTCAAGTCCTTTCTTTTGAAGTAGTTCCTGGGTCATCTGGTACGGGGTTTCTGCGGTCGTTGGATTTACAACAAATAAACATAATAAAATAGAAATCGATTTGCGACAATACTGCTTTCATCAAGTGAATGAAAAGTGATGAATGCTGTATTAGGGAATTAAACTGGAATGTAGTTCCGCTCAGCCCTGGTTCACTGACGCTCCGGGTTCCCATTTCATAAACCAAAATTTGATGTTTTCCGCTGTATTCTCCCAGTAATGGTATGTCTTAAAACCAAGTCGTTCATATACCTGCTGATTTCTGGCAACAGCAGTTTCCAAATAAATGGGGAGATTTTTCCTTCTGGCTTCATTGAAAATGGCATTTTTTAGTTCAAATCCTGCATTTTTTCCGCCCGGTAAAACCCCAAGAAACCAGAAATACAGATACTCTCCCGATGCTGGCCGAATCTTTTTTCGGTATGATTCACGCTTCAGGATTTTAGGTATCGATCTGAAATCAAAGGAATGGAAAACAAATATTAGTTGGTGGAGGATTTCCGTCAGTGAGAATTTCGTTTCATTAAATTGATAGCAAACTGCCACCCCCTTTTCATTGGAGGAGATATATACACCATTTCTCACCAATCCTTTCATAAAAACATAACTGGCAAGGCTTTTCATCATCCTCGCATGGTTGCCGCCCTTCTTAAACATCCAGTTTACACCAGGATTTTCAGCGAAGGATTTGGAGATGATATCTACTACTTTCGCCTGATCAGATTTAGTTGCCTTTCTCATTTATCCCGTTGGCTTGCCTTCAGTAATATGGGATCTTTTGCAAATCCACCCCATTGCTTTTATGATTCAAATGTCCGCCATAGTACCAAAATAAGTCCGACAATAAAAATTGTTGTGAAGATGACCTTGTTGTGCTTTGCCAGCCAGTTGGGGAGGAATATATCGAAATTGTCCTTGTCTGAATCGGAATACTTCCGCGCGATGAGGGTGAGCGGACAAAACATCCGAAAAACCAATAATGTAAGACCTTCACCAACGATCAGCCCAATTGCTATCCAGGTGTACACTGATACCTGATCAGTAGCCCCGCTGTAAACGATATAGAAGATTACACTTACAAAGAACACCCAAATCAGGGTATGAATCACTTTGATGAAAAGGAGCTTGTCGGACGGTTTCATAACATCACAAACTATCTTACAATTCAAATCCGGTCCCCAACTCTGCAACCCTGAATCCAGCCTCAAGCACTGCTTTGCGGGCATCGCTTTCTGCATCGATGACAGGGTTGGTGTGATTGAAATGGATGAAATAAACCTTGGCCTTGTCGGAAGCCGACAGGTTCTTCAATGTCTCCATACTTTCAAAAATAAAAGGGTGGGGGATTTCAGATACATCCCTGTAACTGATTTCCTCTGCGTCATAAAATGATCCGTCTATAAAGGCGTAATCAACTTCTTTGATCACTTCCGAAATATCCTTTTCCCACTTATGCCATTTGTCAATATCAGGAATAAAAAGCGCGCTCTTATTCGGACCGGTTATCCTGAACCCCACGGTTTCTGAATATTCATCCCGGTGAGGGACGAGGAACGGTGTTACCGACAGTCCCTCTCCAAGTTCAACCGGTACATCGTGATTTATCGGAATGAGTTTGATATTGTTCAGGGAGACAAGCTGACCCCAGGGTCCGTTTGACTCGAGGAATTCCTTCATTGAAGGCATTGTGTAGACGGGAACATTGTTGCTGTTCAGTGCCTCTCTGCCCAGGTACATCAGTCCTGTGTAATGCCCTATGTGCGCATGGGTGAGAAATATTCCATCTGCCGTTTTCCCATCGCCATAGGGTGCTTCCTCGTTAAGCCTGTGCAATTGCCGGGTCATATCCGGCGTTGCCTCAAACAGATATCGTTTTTCTGCTACCGGATCTATGAGCCCGAGTGAAACAACCATCCTGTCCGGATCTGGTTCGGTAAATAATCCGGAACAGCATTCCCGGTCGCAGCCGATATGGGGCGATCCGCCGTCCTGAATGGTGCCCAGGATGATCAGGTAGGGGACAGGCGGCTTTTGTGCCACCTGTCCGCATGCTGATTGCACAAACCCTGCAAGCAAACAAGCCAGCAGGATACATGCGGATGTATTCAATTTTTTGATATTTACTGACGGTCGCATCAGGAGTTTACTTCTCCGGGATCAGGACTTCAAGCTCAATTTCGATCATAAATTCCGGCAGCGCCAGTTCTCGTACGCCGAGCCATGATCCGGTAGGAAAATGATTTTTATAGATCTCATTTCGATATGCCGAAAATTCAAGGAATTGCGGCATGTTCGTTGTGAAAACATTTTCCACGACTACATCATCGAAGGTGCATCCAAAATGAGCAAGCACTTTTTCAAGGTCGCTGTAGCAGTTCTTCATCTGCTGCTCCAGGTCACCCACTGCTGTTGGATTTCCCTGGTCATCCATGCTCACCGCACCAGAAACCTTTACTTCCCGACCGATTTTTACAGCATGGGAATATCCATAGGCTTTTTCGACATCCGGGCGAAGCAGAAAGTACTCGGCTGTTTCGGCGGGCACTTCAATTTTTTCCTCAACTACTTCCTTTACCTGTTCCGATTGCTGGCAACCTGCCAGTGTGCTCATTGAAAATAATACTGCAAGCATCAGGCGTGCGTGTGAAGATTTAATATTCATAGTTCATTGATTGTTTAATTGCCTACTCTGATCGGTTTTCGGCTTTCCCGTCCTTTTATAATTCGAGCGTTTCGTACTGAAGGTATTCGAATCGTTCTTTTAGTATTGATCTGAGATCTTCCGGATCAGGATAAACCACCCTGGCAATCTTTTTCACCAGTCCGCGTGCATGCTTATTTTCATCATGGGTATGGACGACTTTCCTGGCCCCCAGTTCATTGACCAACCGGATGGCATTTTCCTTTCCGGGGTTGACGGCTCCACCGAGGAATGCCGGAAGCTTGAAGAGGGAGAAGCTTGTAATAAGCAGTTCAACTTCATAATCACGTAGCTGGCGCAGCTGCTTTGGGTTAAGGGTAAAACCATGTGGAAAATAAACCACTACTTTTTTCCCCTTCCGAATAACAATGCCGTTATAGATCGGATCAAGTTTTCTGCCGGGATCAAGATAGGCCAGTTCCACATCGCCAATTTCAAGCCATTCATCCGTGCCCAATTCCTGCAGGACCTCGATACGATTTCCGGCGGTTTCTTTTTCAACACGCTTGCGGGCCGACGGGGTTGTACAGACAGGCACCTTTTCCATGGCTTTCAGTGTATTTCCATGACAATGATCCGAATAGGACTGGGAAACGATAATGGCATCGTAATTTCCGATCTCCCCGATGGGTACCGGAGGAGTGGCATGCCATTGTTCATTGAACCAGCTGAAGCCATCCACTTCAGAGCCAATCAGCCATGGGTCAAGAATGAGCACGGTGTCATCCCATTTTATCCACCAGCTGGTATCCATATTTAATCGTTTAACCTGTAGCAAAGATCCGTATTCTTTAAAGTATATTTTAGATATGTCAGGTACGCAAACGTACCTCAGCAATGGTTTCCTGTAAAGCTGCTCCACCTCCCATGTCGGTCAGGCGATCAGAAGTAAGCGCATTGGCACTTCTGCCGCCATCCATCAGTGAAGGCCAGAACCCCTGAGGCAGGCAAGCCACACCCCTGGCCACCCGGTCTGAAATCTTTGCCGTAAGCAGCACCCGCCCCTGATCATTAAAGACCTCAACAGCACTTCCATCAGAAATGCCCCGTGCTTCGGCATCATCGGGATGAAGGTCGAGCTGTGCACCTCCTTCCTTTTTTCTCAGGTGGTCAACATTCGCATGGCTTGTATTCAGGAAATTTTTGGTTGACTTGATGGTAAGAATTTTCAGGGGGTACTTTTGAAGCTGTTCCGGAGTATGGATCACAGGAGTATAAACCGGAAGCGTGGCCATGCCCAAATCCTCGAGGGATTTACTGTAAAATTCGATCTTCCCGGACGGTGTGTTGAAATTGCCATTTTCAAACGGCATCCAGCCCTCCGGGATATTAAGCCGGGCCCAGCCCGTTTTTCGAAGGGAATCGAAGGTGATCCCTTCCATGTACGGATGATCACTGCGAACTGTAGCTTTCAGGATGTCCAGGTCTGATTCAAAAAGGTAATCTTCTGAAAAACCCATTTCATTGGCCAGCAGCCTGAAAAACTCCGTATTCGGTTTGCTCTCACCCAGCGGCGGTATCACAGGTTCGTTGATGTTGAGATACGTTTGACCCCAGGAACTCAGCAAATCCCAGTGTTCCAGCTGGGTTGTGGCAGGAAAAATATAATCTGCAAACCGGGCCGTATCGGTGACGAAATGTTCAAGGACAACCGTGAAAAGATCCTCGCGCTGCAAACCCGTCATTATACTGTTTTGATCGGGAGCGATCACCGCCGGGTTTGAATTGTATACAAACAGGACCCGTATTGGATTTTCCGTATCATTTAATGCACGGCCGATCTGTACCATATTAATGACCCGGGTATCAGGATTTGAAAGTTGTTCAGCGACCGAAAGCTTTTCCCAATTGAGGGCCTGACCGAAAAATTCATACGTCATATGCATGAATCCACCACCCCGGTTTTTCCAGGCGCCGGTAAGGGCCGGCAGCATGGAAACGGCCCTGAAGGCATTTGCTCCGTTTGCCTGATGTTCCATACCAATCAGCATTCGAATCAGTGATGGTTGGGCATTAGCATATTCGCGCGCAAATTCCCGGATCAGTTCAGGTTCGAGCCCGGTAATCCCGGAGGCTTTTTCAGGCGAATACTGCTGGATATAGTCTTTTAATTCATTGAATCCGATAGTATGTGTGTCGATATAGCCCTGATCTGCCAGTCCCTCCTCAATGATTACCTGCATCATACTGAGGGCGAGTACCACATCGGTTCCCGGCAGCGGTTGAATGTGCTGGTCTGCAACGGCTGCGGTGGCCGATTTAAACGGGTCGACTACAATGATCTTTGCGCCCTCTGCGCGTGCCTTTTCAGCCAGCGGCCAGACATGCTGATTTGATAATACCGGATTTGTTCCCCAGAAAATGATGAACCGGCTGTAAATGATATCCTCCGGAAGCACCCCGGATGTTTGTCCGTACACAGATGTAACGCCCGCTACTGCCGCATCTCCGCAAATCGTCCCATCCAGTTTACTGGCTCCCAACGTGGCGAAAAACCTTCCGCCAATGGAATTCCGTTGAATGAGACCTTCCGTGCCTGCGTAGCAATAGGGGAGAACGGATTCTCCTCCGTGCTCACCGATAGTCTGTTTCAGCCTGTTCGCAACATCGGCAATGGCGGTTTCCCAGCTGACCGGCTCAAACTTGCCTTCACCCTTGGCCCCAACCCTTTTCAGAGGAGTGAGAATCCGATCCGGGTGAAAAGTGACATCCATGGGAAACTTGTCCATCTTTGAACAAAGTTTTCCAGCAGTGAATGGGTTGGTTTTACTCGGACCGAATTCGGTGATTTTACCCTGATCCGCAGTCACTGTCCAGCTGCAGGTATCCGGACAGTCATGGTAACAGGCTCCATGTGCTGTTTTTGCTCCTGCCTCCGTTACCGTACAGGAAAGGGTACTGATGAGCGAGGCGCTCAGGCCCTGCGAAAGCGTAAGTCCCGTATAGCCCTGGATGCCTTTATTCAGGAATTTTCTTCGCGTTAAGCCTTTAAATTCTGGTTTTTTGTCGGGGTCGGTCATGCGGTTGGTTGATTGCTAATCAATATATGGCAAGAAATTGCGATTCGCAAGCACGAAGACCGACTCTTAATTCGCATTAATAATATCAAAGCGCGTTTTAAGCAAAAAGCAAATTGAACTGGTCAATAACTATTAAATCCAGTTAGAGGGTATAATAGAAATGGCGGACGCGCTCTTCAGCTGTAGGGCCAGTGAGACGGTAGAAATCGAGAGCATAGTCATCGGGTTCATCCGCCTGTACAAAAACTTCCTCATATCCCAGTTCCCTGCAAGTTGAGCGAACCGCATCAACGAGTTTCCGTCCAATGCCCATGCGCTGAAAATCGACCTTCACAGCCAGATCGTAAATATAGGCCAGGGGCTTTTCTGAATAATACTGATCGAGTGTGTAAACGGTCAGCCCCCCTAAGACTGCATTTGACTTTATGGCTACAAATGCCATGAAACCCTCTTTCTTCAACAAGGATTCCAGGTAATCTGAGGGAGGACGCACAAAACTTTTCATTTCAAACACCTCTGCGAATGTGTCGATGAGCTGAATAAATAAATTCAGGTCATCCGGCTGAAGCTTCCTGATCTCAGTTCCTTCCATGATCGGCTAGTGGTCTTTCGGGATACCGGTTTGATGCCCGTCCAGGCTAACGGTATTTTTTTCCTGCCAGTAATCCCGGATTCCTTCTTCTCCTTTTTGTTCCGCCCAGTCCCTCAGGATCGTACGGTCCGCCTGAAAATCCATTAACGGTACTGCAAAACCACAGGACGACTGCACCAGGTCAACCTCCATTTCAAAGACCTGCCGTTTGCCAGGAATATCCGGAAAATGCTTCATCAGTTTTTGAAACCTGCTATCTCCGCTATGAAGGGTTATGGCATTGCCATAAAGCCGTAGTATCTGCGGTTTGCCTTCAAATGCACAGAACATAAGGGTCATGCGCGAACTTTCCTGCAGGTGGGTGGCAGTTTCGTTCCCGCTGCCGGTAAGGTTGAGCCAGATCACCTTATTCGGTCCCAATACTCGAAGTGAATCCATTCCCTTGGGAGAAATATTCACACGCCCTTCTGTCATCGCGGTACCCACGAAGAAAATATGTTGTTTTTCAATGAAGTCCTGCAACTCTGGTGTAATGGATTCAGATCGTTTTCCCATGGAAATGTTGTTTCTTTTTGTAAACGATTATGAAGGGGATTTGGTTGATGCAAAATCCTGACCATGACACCCCAAACCCCCTGACTAAGGGGAAAATACATACCTCTGCGGACATCTGAAACCAATTTGGAATTGAATTTAAAATGGGTTTAGATCGTCCTCTTCTTTTTCGTCTACCATTTCTATTTTGGCCGGTTCTTCGTCATCCTTTTTTTTGATCGGCAGGAGGGGGACCGGGCCGACGATCCCAATACCAAAGCATCCCAGTATGATCAACAGGATGAGCGCGATCCGTCTGAGGATCACTTTAATTTTTTTCATACGTATGGTTGTAAAAGGCTGATTGCCTTGTGATGAAATTCCTGATTATACCTGGTTATGGATTAGCCCAGGGGAACCTCATCATTGGATGGGATGATGAAAAAATGGCTGTGAAGAAGGGCAAATAAAGGGGGATCGAAGGCCCTCAGCAATTTCAACCGTACCAGTACGGAATGGGTCTCAATGTCAGACAGACCGCAAATAACATCATTTCCGCCAGATGGAATTGATGTCGCAGGGTTTAGAAAATGAAAAGTACGTTTTAATTGCTGCTGAGGTGTTCTTTCAACCACCTCTGTCCTGAACTTATTAAAATCAGTCCGTGCGTTCACCGGTGCCATGGTGATGGTCGCCAGCAATGAAAAGATCAGCAGAAATAAGAAACGCTTTTTCATTATACTAAATGTACAAAATCCTGATGAAATTACTGTCTACCTGCCTGCCGGTTTACCTGCCGGAGCCAATGCGGAGGTAGGCAGCAGGCTGACTACTGACTACTGACTACTGACTACTGACTACTGACTACTGACTACTGACTACTGACTACTAAAGTCTCTGCTTCCCACACCTTTTTCTCCGGTAAGTGCATCTCCCAGTTCATGACGAATTGAATCGGCCAGGTGATTAATCTTTTGAACGATATCGGGATAGTCATTGGCCACATTCATGGTTTCTGAAGGATCGTTCTCCAGGTCATAAAGGGACACCTCTTCCAACTTGATGTAGTCGTAGGGTGCTGGTAATCCGCCCGATCCACCTGGTCTTCCGCCTAGCGTTCTGTAAATATGCGGGAAGTACATTTTCCAATTGCCGTACCGAACTCCATGGAGCTGATTCACATGGTAGTAAAAGAAGTACGCCGGTTGTGGACTTACATCGGTTTCGCCGGTAAGCACCGGCCAGACATTTTTCCCGTCGATCGGTAATTCCGGCAATGAAGCGCCTGTAAGTTCTGCTACCGTAGGCATGATATCAATGGCCATCACAGGAGTTGAAATTATTTTTCCTGGCGGAAGTTTGCCGGGGAACCGGGCGATAAACGGTTCCCGGTGACCACCCTCGAAAGCAGTTCCCTTACCTTCCCTGAACGGACCGGCCGAGCCCGCATGGTCGCCGTAGGAAAGCCACGGACCGTTATCGGAAGTAAAGATCACCAGCGTATTGTTGGCCAGGCCATTTCGTTCCAGCGCGTCCAGGATCTCACCCACCGACCAGTCGATCTCCATGATCACATCACCATACAGGCCGCGATCTGATTTTCCCTTGAATTTATCTGATACGAACAGGGGGACATGGGGCTGTGGATGCGCCACGTACAGGAAGAAAGGCTGGTCTTTATTTTTGTCTATAAATTCGACGCTTCTTTCTGTGATCGCGGTGGTAAGAAACGACTGGTCCTCCAGTGTGTCGATAATCTGATTGTCCTCATATAGGGGAAGCGGACTGAAGTTAAATGATTCCTGCTGTGGATGATACGGCCACATGTCATTGGAGTATGGGATGCCAAAAAAATCATCAAACCCCTCGGATAGTGGCAAATTTTCCGGAGCGTCACCCAGGTGCCACTTGCCATAGACCGCTGTTGCATACCCTTGTCTTTCAAGCATTTCAGCCATGGTTGTTTCTTCCTCACGAAGACCCTTCTTTGCCTGGGGCATAAACGCCTGGTGGATTCCCACCCTGTTTGGATAGCAGCCGGTAAGCAGGGCCGCGCGCGAGGCAGAACAAACCGCCTGTGCTGCGTAAAAGGATGTCAGCCGAACTCCTTCGGTTGCCATTCTGTCAAGATTCGGTGTTTCTATTTGTTTGCTGCCAAATACGCCAACGTCCTCGTACCCCTGATCATCGGTAAAAATGATTACAATGTTCGGGGGAGGGCCTTCTTCCGGATTGGAGCAGGAAAATGAGATTAGAATAACGAGTAAAATCAGCGCGCGTATCACATTGGCAAAATACGGTCTGGGTTCTTACCGATCAATTATTCCGAAGATTTTCAAGCATCTGACGGTACTCACTATTGTCGGGGTACCGGGCAATGAGCTGGTTTACGTATTTTTCTGCCTTGTCAATCTTGTTCTTTCGCTGCGCTTTAAGTGCCCTGTCGATCAGCTTTCCGTCGTCAAGCGCCTGGTTTCCTGAATCCATGGCATTTATCACAGCCAGGGCGTCCTTTGCCACAGGGCCAACGCCGTTGATGGTGAATGAAAGCTTGATCCGAATACGTTCCGAATTGCTCGTGGAACAGGCATACCAGCTGCCTTGCGTCGACATGATAGCATTGATAATGGCATCCTCGATGTTGTCGCCCATCTTTGTTTCGAACTCAAAATCAAAGGGCATTTCAGTATCACAGTTGATGCCAAATGTGAAAATGGATGTTCCGATGGTTCCATTAATCCGTGCATCCCTCGGGTAGTAGAGCTTGTTGGTTACAAAAAGCCTGAACGCGTCAACGCCCCCCTTGAAGGAATTATTCAGGGCAGATCTCCCGGCTTGTCCGAATACCAGCGAGGGAGTTATTAAAATCAGAATGACCGCGAATTTTAGGGTTTTCATATTGAAGTATTGTCTCAAAAATTATTCCATTTTTCGGGAAATACAAATGTTGCCGAACGAAGATGTGCCCCCGTTTTTGTTTGTCATCTTAATGTTTATCCCTGATAGATTCATTGCCATGGACTTATGGGATGCCATGGTTGTATTAAATAGGTCCCGGCCCGACTCCCTGATTATCCCCGGCTATCGCCGCTGATCTCAGGGAGTAAAGCCGGGATGACGGTGAAGGGGTGTTGAATATCCCCGGCTATCGCCGTTGATCTCAGGAAGTAACGCCGGCCTGCCTGCCGGAAGGCAGGGATGACGGTAGCGGGGCAGGCTCCACTGAACGCAGTGCTCCACCTGCCTGCCGGCAGGCAGGCTGAATAGAGTGCTCCACCTGCCTGCCGGCAGGCAGGCTGAACGCAGTGCTCCACTACTTAGTAACCTTTCTCCCTGGCAGGGCCCCGGTGTGTTCGCCATTCTTTATTACCTGTACACCATTCACGAAAACATGATCAACACCGGTGGCATATTGATGCGGGTCGCTAAAGGTGGCATGGTCAGTGATAGTCTCCGGATTGAAAATCACCACATCGGCAAAATAACCCGTGCGGAGGGCACCTCGTTTTTCAATTCCCAGGTTCATTGCGGGCTGAAGGGTGAGCTTACGGATGGCTTCTTCAAGGGGGATCACTTTTTCTTCCCGCACATACTTGCCAAGGAGTCTGGCAAAATTTCCATAAGAACGCGGATGGGTACTGTTCTCCAGAAATTTACCCTCTGTCGCCATCGATGCACCATCCGAACCAAATGTCATCCAGGGGAGGGCGATTTGTTTTTTTACATTTTCCTCCGACATCAGGAAATATACGGTTTCCACGCGACTGCTGTCCTGGATCACCAGATCCATTGCGGTTTCTTCCGGACTTTTTCCGCGCATTTCAGCTACTTCCTTAAGTGTTTTTCCCTGTAAGTATTTCAATGAGTCATTTCGAAATCCGACCAGGAGAACATTCTCGGCACTTCCTGCGGAAAGCATCAGGTTTTCCCATTTGTCCGTCGGGGTAGTCATTTCGTCATACACCCGTTTGCGGATTTCAGGATCCTGTAATCGTTTTACCCATTCAGCATAACCACCTTCCTGAACCCAGGGCGGCATGGCCGCGTCCAGTCCGGTGGACCCTGCAACGTAATTATACATATCAGCCGTAATCGTAAGTCCGGCGGCCCTTGCAGAATCTACCTTGCGCACAACATCGTCAAACTTATCCCAATTATCCTTCCCGGACATTTTCAGGTGATAGATCTCAGCAGCTATGCCCGCCTCCGAAGCGATCCGTATTAATTCATCCACACTCTCCAGCAATCGGTTTCCTTCATTACGCATATGGCTAATGTACATCCCGTCGTACTCGGCTGCCACCTTGCTGAGTTCGATCAGCTCTTCAGTCGTTGAATAAAACGCCGGCGCATAGATGAGTGACGAGCCCACACCAAGCGCGCCTTCTTCCATGGCCTGGCGCACCATCGCTTTCATCTGATCCAATTCTTCGGGTGTGGCTTCGCGATCTTCGAATCCAACTGTATTCACACGAAGGGTAGTAGCCCCCACAAAAGAGGCTACATTTGTGGAAATCCCTTTCTTTTCAAGATAGGAGAGGTATTCTCCCAAAGTTTTCCATTCGAGCTTGGTATCATCATCGAACATCCCTTTGATGTACTGTGCGCTCGTTTCCGTTACAGGTCCCATTGAAATACCCTCTCCAAAAACCTCGAGCGTTACGCCCTGTCGGATATCTCCCTGTGATTTTCCGTCTGTAATCAGTGAAGTGACAGCCCAGCTGAGCATATTAATAAAGCCCGGTGCAACGGCATGTCCGCCGGCATCAACCTCCTGAACAGCCGTGGCTTCCGACAAATCACCAATAAAAGAGATTGAATCCCCACGTATACCCACGTCAGTCTTTTGAGGCGGCTGACCGGAGCCGTCATAAACCAACCCGTTACGGATGATAACATCGTATTCCGGGGTATTTTGTTGACATGAGAATAGTGAGAAAATAATTAGGAGCAGAGGTAGAATATTTTTCATTCAGCAATATAAAAAATATTGAAATGCAGAAAAATATAAAAGGGGCCACAGCTGATGCTATGGCCCCCATACTTGTGAATTCTATCGTTTATTCTGTATCACGATCATCAAAATTTGTTTTTGCCCATTGATAAACCTTCATGTTATCTACCACTCCGTTGGACACCCTGTATTGATGTCCGCCTACATAGAATGGCCATGCAACCACTGGTTCTGCATATTCATGGATTTCAGTTTCGGGCGAATGACCGTGCAATACCCCATTAACCCATAATTCAAACCTGGGTGCCCCGTCATATCCGGTGGGATCATAAACCACTGCCATGTGTACAAGGTCTCCGGCGTTCCATGAAACGTCATTGTCTATTACATCATTTCGGAAGAAATAATAGTCACCCAGAGCTTTATAATATACCAGATCTGCTACTACATCTGTTGGGCCGGTATAGCCGCCGTTGATCGGAACGATTCGAATTCCGGCATTTGCTCCATCCCAGTTCCAGCAATTGGCGACAATTACGTGTGCCCTGCCATATGGAATGGTTCCGACGATGCGGTTATCCACAACAGAATAATTAGGCTTGTACCAGACTTCTATGGTCCAGGGCTCGAGAAGAGGATTCGGAATGAATTCATTAAAGATTCCCGAAGGAATTTCCGGAATTTCTGATGCATATCTGGGATACACACCGTTGCCGAATTTGGCAGGCGCGAAATTTGGTGTTCCAGGAACAACCAATGATGGACCAACCTCACTATTAGCCAGTTCATCAGTGCTTCCCAGCTTGTTCCAGACGATCAAACCATCTGACAGATATAAATCAAGTGGCCCGTCTTTTCCTTCAAGCAGTTTTTTAAGTACCTGTTCATTGATGAGCGTATCAAGAGTAACACGGTTCGGCTTGGTTACGTGCAGCAAATAATCCTCATAACCGTCGCGTACGGTGATATGATTGCTAGTGTTGCCTACCGGTTTTTCAAATAAAATATCACCGCTGGCTTCGACCATCAGAAATGCTTCGCTTAACACAAATTCGCCGGTAGTTCGATTCAGATCGAAAACACGAAGGTCAAAATCGAGGGTTTTGATCTTGTCGAACTTGAAACTGGTGTAACCGAAATCCTCAGGTTTTTTATTGAGGGCATCCAAAACCTGTGGTGTGACGGACGTGGTTTCACCTGTATAGACTATGAATGATACCGGCAGGGGATTGTCGGTTAAATAGGCCAGGGGTGAGCCCGCAACAGGTGCTGCTAATAATACATTATAGTCGTAATCGACTACCAGGAACTCTGTTACCGCGTATTCTCCAACCTGAAGGCGAATAGGTTTGGAGGCATAGGATTCACCCCATTTTTTCAGCTTGATCTCCTCCGAGTTCCAAACAATACCGCCGTTGGTATTTTCCAGGGATATCAGCAGATTGAGTTGCGCCGGAAGTTCCGTGTCACCTGCTTTTCCCGATGGAAAGTTTTGATAAATTTCATTCAAGGATATTTCCACATAACCCTCAGCAAGGGGATCGGAAATTTCCTCTTCGTTACATGACAGCAAAAGGCCAAAAATGGCCACTATCATAAACGGTGCAAAAATTCTGTTGAAAGTTTTCATTTTACAGGAGCTTATCTACCTGTAAAACAGTCTTTGATAATATTAAATTTTTGCTAATCAGCTATTTAAATCATGGATTGACATGATTCTTCAGCTTCTTTTTGTGAGGTAAAATTTGTATACTTTATAGTGTATTTCCGGACTCCAGGTAATCATCCAGATCCTGAATTTTATACATCCAGTCGAAAGAATATGTGGCAGCATTTTCAGCAAGGAACTGATAGAGAACCCGGGCTTTCGACATTAGCAGTCGCGCACCATCGTCATCATCCATTTCTTTTTTTCGTAAACCCAGTTCAAAAAGCAGGGTTGCCATTTGTTCAAGGACTGAATCACCTTTAATATTTTTTTCCGACAAAAAATCAATAAACTCGCGGTCGTCGATTCGCACGGCACTCCTGAGGCGAATATCCAGGTGTTCTTCCAGCGCCTGCTCCGTATCGACAATGACATCATTTATATCGCTGTCCAGCGAAGTGCCCAGGAGTTCTGCCAGTATTTTCCCCAGGACCTTACCGAGTTGCTGAATTTGATCCTGCAAATAATCACGTTTTATCATGATCAGTTCTTTTGAAAGATCTATAATATACAAATTTGGTTGGAATATTAAAGGGCTGCCGATTCTTCAGGGAATAAAAAAGCCGGAGAGTAATTCTCCGGCCTCTGTGTTGTTTACCGTGATCGTGAATATCGGTTTCGGGAGTTCCGGTTTCTCGGATTCCCCGTCCTTGAATCCTGTCTTGTTTGTGGTGCATCCTTCACCGGCCGGTCGGCATCCATATACGGATGCGGCTGGATCACCGGCAGCTGCTGACGGATCAATTGCTGAATATCCTTCAGGTATGCGCGTTCTTCCAAATCACAGAATGAAATGGCTCTGCCGCTCGCTCCCGCCCGTCCGGTACGTCCGATCCGGTGTACATAGGTCTCTGAAACATTGGGAAGATCAAAGTTGATCACATGTGACAATTCGTCAATATCAATGCCACGTGCGGCAATATCAGTGGCAACCAGAATCCGGATATCGCCGTTTTTGAAATCAGAAAGTGATTTCTGTCGGGCTCCCTGAGATTTATTGCCATGTATCGCGCTTGAGCTTATGCCGGCGCGGTCCAGTTGTTTTACAATTTTGTTTGCACCATGCTTGGTCCTTGAAAAAACGATGGCTGAAGGAATGTTCTCTTCTTCAAGCAGATGGATCAATAATGATGCCTTCTGTTTTTTCTCAACGAAATAAACCGATTGGTTAATTTTCTCTGCCGTTGTTTGCTCTGGTTTGATGATCACCTTTTCGGCGTTGTGCAGGATCTTGGCCGACAGTTCAATAATTGGCTGTGGCATCGTTGCTGAAAAGAACAGCGATTGTCTGCGCTCAGGCAATTCGCGAATGATGCGCTTTACATCGTGAATGAATCCCATATCGAGCATTCGATCAGCTTCATCCAGGATAAAATATTCAATATCCCTTAGGGAAATGTATCCCTGGTTCATAAGGTCAAGTAATCGTCCGGGAGTGGCAATCAGTACTTCCGGGTGCCTTTGAAGGGCGTTGGTCTGATTGCCCTGCTTAACGCCGCCGAAAATTACGGTATTCCGGACGTCCGTATGACGGCCATAGGCTGTAAAGCTTTCGCCGATCTGAATGGCGAGCTCACGGGTAGGGGTAACGATCAGTGCGCGTAATGGCTGACGGCCGCCTTTTTTTCGGTTGCTGTCTGAAACAATATTTTGCAGAATGGGAATCGCAAATGAAGCGGTTTTACCGGTTCCTGTTTGCGCACTCGCCATTAAATCTTTTTTACGTAGTAATACAGGGATTGACGCCTCCTGTATGGGCGTGGGTGATGTATATCCTTCTTCGGCCAGGGCCTGAAGGATGGGCGTGATAATGCCCAGTTCTTTAAAATTCATAGGGGTTGTGTTACTAAAAAATGTGGGGCAAAAAAAAGCCCTTCTTCGCGAAGGGCTTTCAAGCGATATAAAGTTAGCGCGTAACGCTTAAACAACTTTAACGTTAACCGCGTTTAATCCTTTTCTTCCTTGTTGCAATTCAAATTCTACTTCGTCACCTTCACGGATCTCATCGATCAAGCCTGATACGTGTACAAAGTGTTCTTCGTTTGAACCATCTTCTTTGATGAATCCGAATCCTTTCGATTCATTGAAGAATTTTACTGTTCCTTTACTCATGATAATAATTAATTGAAAATAATAAAGTGTGAAGGTACGCTTAAATAAATGGATACTACCGAATTCTTTGATTTATTTTTAAAATTCTCCGGTAATCGTCCTTTTTGAGGCGTAAAATGCATGTTAGGACGGTGAATCTACACCAATTCAGCCGTAGTTGGATCAATTATCCCTGAAATCTGACTGATTTTATGTGCAGGAATTCCGGAATGCTCCGAATGCTTACGGATCATTTCGGCATTTGGTGCAATGTAAACACAGTAAACCTTGTTATCGGTCACAAAGCTTTGGACCCACTGAACAGAAGGCCCGAGATGTTGCAGTGTATTACAGGATGTTTGCGAAACGGCGCGCATTTCCTCCGCTGAGAGGCTACCGACATTGGGTATATCACGCTCAATTAAAAACTTTGGCATTGCTGGTATTTTTTTGTTCTTTAAAGAGGCTATCGTACTTATAATATAACCGGTATGACCGGTGTAACGGAAGCAAAGAAAGATAATAAAAATTGTCGAATTTTATTTCACTTTCGTTGCCTCCAGGGACGCAATATTTTTTCGCATAACCTCAAGAAAATCTCCTGAATCCGGCAACGCGGCACACGGACTGATTACAATACTGCGCACGCCTATGGAATTAAGGAATTCGACGTTTTCCGCCAGTGGTGTCCCTTCCCAAATCATAATATCAAATGGACCCTCTTCCTCAGCCAGGTGGGCAAAATCATGTTTCATTTCATCTGTAAGTGATTCATCAGGCTCCCAGTGCACACTCGGACCGCCCAGGTTATAGGCATTCGTAAAATACTGATATACGGGGTGGGAAAATACTACCTTAAGTTCAGTATCTGCAGCAGTTTTAAATTCCTGATGCAGCTGGTTTAGGTCATTGCGCAACGATTCGAAATTTGATTCAATCTCCGCAGCATGTTCAGGGGCAATCCTTATCAGCGCATCCCTGATCGAAGCCGCCTGTGCTGTTGCAAGTTCCATATCCATCCAGGTTGTGAAGGCAGTTTTGCTATGGGCATGTTCACCTTCCTCCCCGTGGCTGTGAACAACAGATTCATCCGTGGTAATAAATTTATCGACAATTGATTCTGATGTATTCACAAGGGTCGATGTGGACAATGACACCGATATTAACCATTGCTCATAGGAGGCGCCATTGATGAAGATCAAATCCGCCGATTGCATTTGATTAACCGTATCGGGAATTATTTCCCAATACGCCGGATCGGAGGTATTGGTAAAAGGAAAGCGCACTTCCACGTTGGAGGGGGCAACCCTGCTTGTGAAATAATACAGCGGATAGTTCGACGTGTAAACAGTGAATGATGCAGGTTCTGCATCTGTGGTTTCCGCATCCTTCTTCGACTCACAGGAAAAAACGCAAAGTGCCGACAGGATTAGTGCGAAGCTGATTTTACCTAAGTTATTCATATCCATTTTTCAATAATCTCATTACTAAAAGTACTCACGAACAGGGTAATTATCCAGGCGGTACCAATACTCAGGGTTAAAACGATGACGATTTCCAGGCCAAGAACCTGTTGTATCCATCGACCCGAGCCGCCCATCTTGCGGATAGTGTTAAGTTCATTTTTCCGAAGTCTGACAGAAAGTATGAACACCAGTGTTGCAATGCATAGTGTTGCGATGCCAATGAAGACCCCGGCTTTGAAGACCAAATCCCGAATTGTGAAAACCGTAGCCACCAGTTCATTCACGACATCTGCAGGTACAATCATTTGAATATTGTCGGTCCGTGACTCATATCGCCCGCGCAACTGAATGCGTTCCCTGTCATTGCGTGGCTCAACAATGATAGCATGTATCGGGTAATTAGCCTCCTGGCCATGGAAATGGAATGATGTCCTGTTTTCTTCTGTGATCTCGGTGTAGGAAAGAACCGCCGGACCGGCGATGATCAGGCTATCGGTTTTCAGGAGCATTTGATTTTCTGAATTTTCGACATTCTCATGCCCGTGTGCCAGTCCTTCAATAACCCAGGTTGTCTTGATGTCGGTAAATACCGCTTCGTCATCGGGTGAATTTACCGGGTTAAGAACCCCTGCGACCTTCATTTTTAACGGAAAACTCCCGGCTACGTCGAAAGCGCCAGCCGGACTTGAAATGACTGCGTCGCCAACACCTGCCTGAAGTGCCTCGGCGGCCTTCGCCCCCAGGATACATTCGCCCAGCATAACGAAGTTCCGGCCTTCACTGAAGGTCATGTTTCGAAACGTCACATATTCTGGAGAAGTACCCACAATCGGTTGTTCACCAGCCCTGAATTTCAGATGCATCGGATAAACCTTGCCATCAACCTCAAACCGTAAACTGTCAAATTCACGGTATTGCATGGGGCGGTATGCCGCCTCCTTGAAATACAGGGCACTTAGTGTCAGCTCCGTCTGACTTCCCAAAGTGCCCACCAAAAGGGGAGTGGATTCAGCACGTCCGGTCAACCGGCCAGCGCCCTCATTTACAAGTTTGTTTAACCCTAGTGGTATGAAAAGTATTAGCCCGATCGATAACACAAGTACAAGGGTTTTGTACTTATGAAACCGGATGTATCGCCACGCTATGTATACTACAGTTTTGATAGGCTGTAATCATTTATGTTTACAATGCGACTGAATTTTGACAGGATCTCATGATCATGAGTGACCATGACCAGGGGTTTCTTATTTTGAATGCTGTAGTTCAGGAGTGTATTCAATACAATGTCCCTGTTTGCAGGGTCGAGATTGCCTGTTGGTTCATCGCAAAGCAATACGTCTGGCTGGGTGACCAGTGCCCGGCAGGCAGCAACACGTTGCCGTTCTCCCTGTGATAATTGACCCGGAAGCCGTTGTTTTTTCGTGCTCAGACCCACACTGTCTGCGAGTTCCCCGGCCAACTTCCGCGAAGTTTCCGATAGCCGAAGTACCGGGTTCACCATGAATGGGAGCAGGATATTGTCAAGTACAGAAAGATATTCAAGTAATTCGAACTCCTGGAAGACCAGTCCGATTCTGACTATCCTGAAGTCCTGTCGGTCCTCCTTGCCATAACGTGTAAGATCGATGTTATCGATTTCTATGGAGCCTTCTGCCGGCTCCAGAATACCGGCAATCAAATGCAGCAGCGTTGTTTTCCCTGTGCCGCTGGAACCGATAACAGCCACCTGCTCGTGATCGTAAACCGTTAAGTCGGGTATCTTCAGTTCAAAATACTGGTCAGGATACCGAAATAATATGTTCTGGCATTTGATCATGACGCCGACGCAGGTACAATCGACCTGTCTTCAGATTTTAATTCAATATTTGAAATCTTCCATTGATTTTCCACCTGGTGCATTTGAATGGTTCCCAGGTATTTATTTCTTCTGAAGTGAATGTGCTGAAGATGTTTTACACGGGCGATGACCACCCACTCCGCATCGTATTCATAGGAATTAATCGATCTCTGATGGATATTTTCTATGCTTAGAACTTCAACATTACGGATCCGGACCTCAGCACCCAGACGAACTCCTGCGTTCAATCGTCGTCTGCTGTCCAGGTATACCTCGTCGATCAGCTCTTCATCCACACTGGCCGACAGTTGTTCGAATAACTGATCTTCATCTGAAATATTAAATGACTCATACGTATTACTGAGGATGCCTTGCAGGATCTGGCGGGCACTACCTGAATCGGTTAACCCGCTATCGCTAATAGGATTTTGCATACGTAAATTTAGAAAAGGAAGGCATACCAGTGCCATAGCAATAAGTATGACTGAGGTAAGCGGTGTACGCTGGGCCATATTCATTTTCTCATGGATCCGTCTTTTGCGCGGCCAGAAATACAGGGCTGCAATGATTAATAAGATACTTACGAAAGGCACCGGTATTTTTCCCATGGCGATCAATTCACGGAGGTCTTCCGAATATGAATCCCGAATAAATAATATGAAAAGTCCGCTTGCTGCTGCCGTCAGCAATATCCCGGATATTCCTGAACCCTGCTTTACGTTGCCGGATGCGGTGAACAGTGTAACAGTCAAGATGAACACAGCGGTACTGTAAAGCCAGTATGCAATCCCGTGGCCGATCGCATAGGACTGGTTTAATTCAGTAAAGTATCCTGTAGCCCAGCCTCCCCCGATACCGATCAGCAATACCATCAATGTCCAGATTAGCGGGCGTATGGTAGTTTTATACAGTACCAGCGTGATAAGTATAAACACGATTCCCATAATGGCGGGAATCACAATGATGGGAAGATTTACAAAAAGTCCCCAAACCAGTCCGGCAATGGATGAACTGCTGAAGAGCAACAGGGTCCGCTCAGCCGATCGATCCGACAGGTTCACCATCAATCCTAATAGAATGGGTAAAATGAGACTGTAAAGTATCATCTTGGGGAGCAATGCAGGTGCAATAAGGAACAGGCTTGATTCGTAGATGAGCCATCCCACAGATCCTATGCCTACAGCATAGACCAGCCAGCGTTCTTTATCAAGAAGAAAGTATCTGAATAAATGCAGGCCTTCCCGAATGAGTAGATATGCAAGAATCAGACCTGCGAAAATTCCAACCCATCTGAAAAGAACCGTTAGCATCATCTCACTTTCTGTGAGCCCAAGGGATGATCCTAAAACGGGCATTGATGCGCCCATGATCATTCCGATGGAAACGATGGCAAACCAGTGTGTGATTACAGATGGCAGAGCCCGGTTGTGCAGGTAGTGTATGGAGCAAAGTGCCGCAAGGATCAATGGAATTAACAAACCCATATAGCCCGGTATAATCAGGAGTTGATCTGTGGCCAGAAAATTTCCAACAGCAATTGCAGTTGATAACAGGAACAAATTCAGCCAGTTGAAGCTCCGGGCCTTCATCATGAAAAGAATCAGCAAGAGAAAATACAATCCGCCTGTTGAAAGAAGTATGTTCAGTCCATCCCTGATCGCGGGGCCTGCAATGTTGAAAAATGACGGTGGTTCAGGCACAAGATAAAAGGCGTTTACCGGGCTCAGGGAGGTCTCATAAACCCTTCCATTTATCATGCTTATTTTTAAAATGATGCTGATCTGGCTTCCCTGGAGCCCTTCAATGCCTATCTTTTTGCCATGAAGGGATTCAGTGCAGCGGATGGTCCATCGTTCCCATTTAATGAAGGCGTCACCGCCAATTTTTCTGTCGGTTATCAGTTGGCATAATTCAGGAAGGATCGCTTCTGCTTTCAGAACCTTACCCTGAACCACGGGCAGTACGTAGTAGACTTCATAAACACCCGGTGAGATTTCCGTTATTTCAAGACGGGCCGGATATACAATGTCTGCCGATGCCGTTTTTGGTATCAGAAATAAAATTATGCTGAATAAGCAGCTGAAAACCAGATGTTTATTCATCATCTTTCATCACTTCTTTGGCAGTTCCTTCATAGACGATGTCATATTGTCTGATCAGTTCAGTGAAAAACTGTTCCCTGGCCGCTTCCTTCTCTTCATATTCAATTTCACGCATTATTTCATTACGCACAAGATCGATAGGAGCGGGTGCTTCCGCTGTTACCTCCTGTACTTTCACCAGATGCAGCCCGTAAGCAGAAGCAATGGGGCCTGTCCATTCGCCGGGATTAATGGTAAACACTTCTTCGGCGAAATTCTCACCAAATATTTTCAACAGATCATTTGCTGCATAATCCTTGTATTCGGAATTGAGCATGGTAGGATCACCAAGCTCGTGGATATCTTGAATTTCCTCCTGACTTATGCGGGTGAGGACTTCATTTACATGACTTTCTAGCGCCGGGTGTTTATCCGGACTGAAATAAAGCTGTGCGAAACTAATTCGAGCCGGAAGCACAAACTGGTCCTTTCGCAAGGCATAATAGGCCTGTATGCTCTCTTCAGTTATTTTATCGCCTGAACCTTGTGTTTCTGCGAGCATATTCATCTGAACAATCAATGCTTGCCGAACCATCGCGTTGTTATAGTCAAGATTCCGGTTGATGGCTTCCTGGTACAGAATTTCATCCTGCACATACCCGTTTAGTGCACCGCGCAGTTCTTCCCGGGTAGGGGGACGTTGCCAGGTTTTTTGCCACATAACCAGCAAGTGAGCGACGTCGTCATCTGCAATTAAAACCTGCTTATCCTTTGATGAAGGAAGTTTGGGTCCAACAGTCACAATGAGAACGATGGCCAGTAGCGCACCAAAAGCAAGGATGTGGAAGATCGGCGAAGAAAAAAGTTGTTTCATGCAGACCTTAAATTACAAAAGTTGATTACCAATGCAATTTAATTCAAGCTCAAACATGAGGTGGTTTACCTGGGATCATACCAGATAGGTGAGGACCATGCCCGTTCCTGTTGTACCAATGGGACATCTTCGGGAAATTCTGTAAGTCCGTACTTTACAATATCATATAATTGCCAGGTGGGGGACGGGATTTCCAGTACCCTGACGTAGTAGAATGCCGGGACAGAAGGGTCAAAATCAGGATCTTCCCATATCGTTTTTAGTTCGGCAGCACCAATTTCATTCGTATAGGTGGCATCTTCAATCCGAACGGTATTACCAACAGGGGGTATGTTTCCGCCGGCATCTGTTTGGCGATCCCCGGACCATGCGACATTGTAGATCTTTTCATAGGATTTTCCATCTTTAACCCAACCTTTGATCACCTGGATCCGGTCAAGATTCGCCCATTCAGGGTCTTTCATGGCATGGATGAGAAATTTAGGGGCAATCTGACTGGCCTGAAGATCACCGCCCATCGGCAAACCATTATCGTACGCATAACGGATATAATTATCCCGATTCATATCACTTTCTGTAAATTGATACCCGGCAAAAACCCGCAGTTTAATCCGCGTACCAGTAGTGCCGTAGGCTTCCTTGCTTGCCAGGCCATCCCAGATCGATTCACGTGTATTGGATTCCGCCCAGACAGCGGTATGACCGCCGGCCAGATAGCCATAGCCGTATCGCGTTGCTCCATTCAATTCCTTTACATTTTCCATCAATCGTTTTGGGGATTTTTCTGAGCTGACGTGCTTACCCCACCAGTTATCATCATCCACGCTGGGAATGCCCGTATGCGTATCGGTAGCTCCAACAAAACCGAATTTATAAGGATTAATACCCAGTTCCTTCTCCAACTGCAAGCCGTCAATCAATGCCTTTCGGGCATATTGATATTTGCGTTGTTCCGGAGTTTCCAAAATATCCAGGGTAAGATTTCCATTATCCCATCCGGCGATACCAAAATTCGCAAATTCGTCCGTAGGTGACAGCATCGGATGGGTTTCACCTGTTCCCTTGATCTGGGTAATTTCATACATTGGCTCCCATTTCTGCCTTTTTTGCGCGTATTCAGCAGTTATAGGATTGCCCGAGGCATCAAGTGTATTGAACATTAAACCTCCGGAAATATTCCCGTTATGTGGAATCGCAAAAACCCGGCCACCGGTCTTTTCCTCGTAGGAAGAAAGAAATTCCCAGAGTTTTTCAGGATCCTCACTTTGCAGGGCGGAGAATGGAAGTATTTGATTCACTTTTTCCTTATCGTCCCTGAAGAAGATATTCCGGTGTAAGTTGTTTCCGGTGGGGACAGATGTCCACTCGTAACCAATGATGGTTGTGAATTTTCCGGGTTGATTGTATCTGTCGATCAGGGATGTAAAGTTCTGCCATGCCGACCTGAGAATTGGAATGGCGGTTTCGGGATTGGTAACAGGTTCCGGAAGTTTATTATTGGCCAGTGCATACGGAATTTCAACTGCCAGCTGTTTCGCTTCCTCCTCGCCGCCCTGAAGCAGGTTGAACCATCTTTTTGCCGTGGAATCAGCCATAAGAATATCATTGCCGGCTGCTATCTCATCGAATACTCCGAACCCCTCTGCATGATCGGTGATTACAAGAAAATCATAGGGTCTTCTGATTTGAAAGTCCTGCCCAGTACTTGTTTTCATCGGTTCCCCCATCGCCATGCGCAATGCTTGTTCAGCAGTAATCCGGGTACCGCCACCAAATGCGTCACCTGATAAAGTGGTATGGTAGTGCGTATCCCCGAAATAAACGTCTTTATCGGGATTGTTCACGACCTCAGGCAAAGGAGAGGTTGCCGTGTTTTGTTCTGTATTGTTTTGTTTGGTTGAAGTTTCGCAGCTTGTGAAGACTATAATGGCCAGCAGACCAGGCAAAAATTTGAAAGTCATGGATTTAAAGTTTAGCTAAATCTAACCGTTCAGATCGGTTATTGAAAATCAGAGTAATCCTGTACCCTTTCTAATTTGCCTGTTTTTATAATTTCAAACAAAAGGATCAGTTATTGATCTTTTTTTCGAGTTTGCCTTTTAACAACAGGTTGTATTCCTCGCAGGTGAGCAGGCCATGTTCGTCACTGTACGGACATTCCCTGTAGTTCTGACCAAAAGATGTTTTGGTAATGATCACGCCACGTCCCTGACATACCGGGCAGATCACCATGCCTGTTGGTCCGCAATCGATATCATAGTCGGCGGCCAGTATGGCTTCGGTCGCTTTGGCTTCTTGCTGCCGCATGAGGCGTACAGCGGCATTTGATTTATTCAGAAGATCGGTGGCTTCTTCGAAATACCTTCCCTGGGTTCCCTTAAGCTGGATATACTTGTTCAGCCAATCTATGCTTTGCTCATATTTTTCCAGATAGAACGAATTCTTTCCGAAATAAAAAGTCATCTCGGTAGGTACCACCTGCGCATTTTTAAGTACATCCTTAAATATCACATTGGCGCCTTCGAAATCCCCGGCATCCATTTTTTCAACGCCGTTTTCAATCAGCCTGTCCAGAGCGGTCTGATACTGGGCCTGGCGCTGGGCAATATCTTCCCGGATTTTTTCCTGTTCCGTTTGGGCGGAAAGAGTGAAGGAGGTCAGCAGAACACCGATAAACAAAATCAACCTATACATAATCTTCTTTATTCAAATCCAGCCATTCCATGGTTGCATTGCAGAAAATATCTTCAACCACACCCTGATCTAAATTCATATCTTCAATAAACTTGCCAATTTCCAGATCCCCCAGGGGAAACGGATAATCAGTACCTAATGTGATGCGTTTTGAACCTTGCAGGTCAAGCACATACTGGAGCATTTTCGGATCATGTGTGATACAATCTACCCAGAATTTGCCCAAATAGCTGCTGGGTGGAACGTTGTTGTCGATTGCCACCAGGTCAGGCCGGCAATTGAATCCATGCTCGACCCTTCCGAGGGTTGATAAAAACGAACCGCCGGCATGCGCAAAGTTAACACGGAGATCCGGCAATCGTTCAAGGGTCCCGGAGAAGATCAGGGAGCAAATAGCCCGTGATGTTTCAGCAGGCATTCCCACAAGCCAGGGCAGCCAGTATTTTGTCATATGCTGCATGCCCATCATTTCCCAGGGATGGACCAGTACGGCCATATTCAGCTGCTCGCAGGCTTCAAAAAACCTGAAGAAGCGCGGTTCACTGAGATTTTCATTATTGATGTTGGACCCGATTTGTACGCCGGGCAATCCCAGTTCCTTGCACCGCTGGAGCTCCTGTATGGCTAAATCCGTGTCCTGCATGGGTACAGTGCCCAGTCCAATGTAATTCCTGGGATAATCGCTGCACAATTGTGCGATATCATCGTTCAGGAACCGGGATAAATCAAGGCAATCATCCGGTTTGGCCCAATAGGAGAACATAACCGGAATGGTGCATACCACCTGTACCTGGGTGTTAAATGCGGCATATTCCTGAATTCTGACTTCAGCATCCCAGCAGTTCTCCTCGATTTCACGAAAGAACTGATTTCCCTTCATCATTTTGGCAAAGCCATCCCTGTGGTGCTGAAGATAGATGAAATCTCCATACCCGAATTTCTCGGTCCAGTTGGGCATCTCTTTCGGGATGATATGGGTGTGCATGTCAATCTTTAGCATGGAATGAAGGGTATTGCCTGAAACAAAAGTATCAAATGCGGAAGAATATTACCTAACCCTGTTTCTTTTTTGGATTCTCCGGGACAGGATCATACCCGTGAGTACCCCAGGGATGACAACGGGCAATCCGCTTCAAGCCCAGCCAGGTACCCTTTACCGGTCCCCATTCGTTGATGGCCTCAATGGTATAGTTCGAACAAGAAGGGGAGTGCCGGCAGTTGGAGCCCAAAAGCGGACTTATCGCATACTGGTATATGCGGATGGGGAAGATTAATATGGACTTTAGTATAGTCAGTAGTCAGTAGTCAGTAGTCAGTGGTCAGTAGTGACGGTTGATAGTTTGAGAGTATGTAGTTGTCGGTTTATTTTCGGTTTTTTTATATAACTCAATTTTGCATTTAAGCGTTCCCAGTCATGTTATGATTTCATAGTAAGTGATACACCAAAAACTATTAACCCGCTACTATTCACTACTATTCACTACACTACTGACTACTGACTACTGACTACTGACTACTGACTACTGACTATGTACTACATAAGTGCTAATCAATAGAGTATTCTGTTCCGTCTTTTCCATCCTTCAGTGTGATGCCGATTCTCTTCAGATCATCCCGGATCTGATCAGCCAGGGCATAATTTTTCTGGCGCTTGGCATCAGTGCGCAGATTGATCAGCACATCCAGGGTTCCGTCAAGCAGGTGACTGTTGCTTTCCTGTTCCGACTTCAGCCCGAGAACATCTGTGATGATACCGGTGTAATGGGTGATGAGCCGTTCGAACGTCGGCTTACTCAATGCGCCCGTTTTTTTGTTTCCCGTCTTCAGGTTATTAATAACGGAAGTCAGATCAAACAAAGAAGCCAGCGCTTTGGCCGTATTAAAGTCATCACTAAGGTTTTTGAAAATCGCATCGATCTGTGCGTTTACCTCGGTATCAAAGGCAGTGTCGACTGCACCCGGTGTATATTCAAGCTGACGGGCCGTTTTAAATCCTTCCATGAGTCTCTTATACCCTCTCTCAGCAGCGCCCAATGCCTCATTGCTGAAATCCAGGGTACTTGAGTAATGGGACTGCAGCATGAAAAAGCGGACGACCATCGGCGGATAGCCACGATCCAGGAGTGGGTGATTACCGGTAAACAATTCATGTGGCAGAAATGAGTTGCCAAGTGACTTGCTCATTTTCTGACCTTCCACCGTAAGCATATTGGTGTGGAGCCAGTATTTGGCCGGGTCATGACCCTTGCATCCAACGGATTGAGCGATTTCGCATTCATGGTGAGGAAATACGAGATCCATTCCGCCTCCGTGAATATCGAAAGTCTCGCCAAGATATTTGGTGCTCATCACTGAACATTCCAGGTGCCATCCCGGGAAGCCATCACCCCAGGGAGACGGCCAGCGCATAATATGAGCAGGGGAGGCATTTTTCCAAATCGCGAAGTCTATCTTGTTACGCTTTTCATCCTGACTGTCCAGCATACGTCCGCTGTCCATGAGTTCCTCGATTTTACGATTGGAGAGTTTGCCGTAATCGTGCGACTCATTGTATTTGGTAACATCGAAATAAACCGAGCCATTTACTTCATAGGCAAGTCCCTTTTCAAGAAGGGTTTTTACCCATTCGATCTGTTCAATGATATGCCCGGTAGCAGTAGGTTCTATGTCGGGGGGGAGCAGGTTGAACTCTTCCAAAACGGAATGAAACCCGTTGGTATATTGCTGCACCACCTGCATGGGCTCGAGCTCTTCAAGGCGGGCTTTCTTCGCGATCTTGTCTTCCCCCTCGTCTGCATCGTTCTCCAGGTGCCCGACATCCGTAATGTTCCGTACGTACCGAACTTTATATCCGAGGTAACGGAAATAGCGGTTGATGACATCAAAACTTAAAAACGTGCGGACGTTCCCCAGGTGTACATCGTTGTATACTGTCGGTCCGCAAACATACATTCCCACATGGCCTTCATGCTGCGGCTCGAATTTTTCTTTGGTTCGGGTTAGGGTGTTGTACAGTTCTATGGGAAATTCCTCGCGTAACGACATGCTTTTTCAATTTCAAAACACGAAGTTAAAATATATCGATGAATAATGAATAGTGAAAGAAGATTCCTCTTCCAACTATTCATTATTCCGATGCCTGATTATTGCCTGCTCAGCTCCATTCCCATGAAGGGATACCACTGTTCTCCGTTAGGGGAGTAGGTGCCGGTTTCCTTCCAGGTGGTATCTGTCAATTCAATTGTATATCGAACGGTTCCACCATTTGGGACATCAAATTGCCAGTAAAACCCCGAATCGGTGAATGTTACATCCGCGGCAGTAAAACGACCATCACTCGTCCACGCATGAATTTGCGTTTTACTGCTGGAAGGATCCTGAAACAGGATTCCTACGGCTTCAAATCCTACTTGCCCTGAATTTTTATCGGTCCCTGTTCCATGGAACATGAGGAGTTTTCCATCCAGCAGTACTGTCACCTCTTCGGTCTGTTTAAATTCCACACGGTCGCCCTGTGGCATTTGCTGGTAGCCTTCACCCACCCAGGTGCTCTCGGTTTTTAAAAGGTCCTCCATAGTTTTCTGTGCATGGATATGATGAAATCCGAAAACAAGAGGAATGATAAAGATTGCTAGATTTTTCATAATAAACTGGTTTATATTATAAACTTAATGGTTAAAAAAAAGACTATGGTTTCAGGTATTTCTCCAGGTCTTTCACGTATTGTCTGAAAGCCTGAATACCTGCTTTGGTAATACGGCATGTGGTAACCGGCTTCTTGCCACGGAAGGATTTATCCACCTGGATGTACCCGGCGGTTGACAGCTTGTCCAGCTGTACACTCAAATTTCCGGCTGTGGCGTTGGTTTGTTCCTTCAGGTACACAAATTCAGCTGATTCCACATTCATGAGAATGGACATTACTGCCAGTCGAAGCTGGGAGTGCAACAGGGGATCCAGATCATTAAACGCGGTCATGATTCCTTTTTGAATTTTAGGAGATAGCCCGGGATGAGATAACCAACTGCGATGGCGAGGGCGGAAACCAACAGGCTGTTTTGCGGCGATACATATAACGCCAGTGCAGCGAAGATCCATAGCGAGCTTCCCCCATAGATAACGGGCTTATAACGGGTGATACAACCGGTAATGAATGTAGCCATACCCGCAAGTATAAGGATTAAAGCAGGAATATAGACGGCGAATTTTCCCGAAAATATGATCACGATGATCGAAAAGGCGAAACCCACCCAGGTCCACATGATCAGGCGGTCGGTAAAATTGACGACCCTTGCACGTGATTCCTGTCTTCTTCCGTACCACATACTGATCAGCCATCCCGGAATACTGATCAGCCAGATAATGTAGGGGTGTGGATAATCAGTATACATTGCAATAAGATAATGGCCGAGGTTACCCAGTACGGCGATCCAGCCCCAAAGAATGAAGTAAAACCCACCGCTGCGCATATTGCCGCGGGTCTGACTGATCATCCGTTGTATGATCGCCAAGCTTTCCTCCGATGATTGAATGGTGTCTGATGTTTTCATTGTATAAAGTAGTTTATATTATAAACCAAAGTAAGATATTAATTTTCAGAATTCCAAATGTGCCCTCAAAAATGTATTTTTGAGGTATACAACGAACACATGTTTACAGGAATAATTGAAGCAACCGGAACAGTAAAAGCCATAGAGACATCAGGCTCCAACCGGCATTTCGATATCGAAAGTCCGATTTCATCTGAACTTAAAGTGGACCAGAGTGTCTCTCATAACGGTGTCTGCCTTACCGTAACGGCGGTAGGGGAGAATAATCACCGTGTAACTGCGGTGGAAGAGACACTTCGAAAGTCATCCCTGGGTCATTTAAAGCCCGGAGCAGCTGTTAACCTCGAGCGATGCATGAAAAGCGACGGACGATTCGACGGCCATATTGTTCAGGGACATGTGGACTCAGTGGGCGAGGTAACTCGGCGGGAGGAGCGTGACGGAAGCTGGCTGTTTACTTTCCGTTTCCCGGCTGAATTCAGCAAGTTCATGGTGGAGAAAGGATCTGTAACCATCAATGGCATTAGCCTTACCTGTTTTAATGTCGGCAGAACGGAATTCACCGTTACCATCATTCCTTATACCTATGAACATACGACAATGAAAAATCTGAATCCCGGAGATCTGGTAAACCTGGAGTTTGATGTCGTAGGCAAGTATGTGCAGCGAATACTTACCCTAAGCGGTCGACTTTAACCATTTGTTGTTTGCCAGCATTGCAAGACGGTAACACAAACTTCCTGCTACGATTCCGATGGCACCCCCTGCAATAACATCAGCTGGATAGTGAACACCCAGATAAATGCGGCTGTAGGCGATGAGCGCCGCCATCACAAAGAGATAGCCTGAGTATCGTACCGAATTTCTTAACAGCAAGTACAGATATGTGGCAACAGCAAACGCGTTGGCAGCATGGGAAGATGCAAAACCGAATTTACCACCCCTGTATCCGTTTACAATATGCACAAGTCCCTCCTCAAAGGATGGATCCCGTGATGGTCTGAAACGCTCAAAGAAAGGTTTCATCAGTCCGGATGTAACCTGATCCGCCAGGGTGATGGCCAGAGCCAATCCTGTAAGCCAGAGGACAGTCCTCCATCCGAAATTTTTGATGAGCAACCACATGAAAAGCAGGTATACCGGCAACCAGGTAAGTGTCTGCGAGATATAATACATCACCGGGTCAAGCCAGGCAGTATGCAGACCATTCAGTATAAAAAATAGATCCTTATCCAGTTCTGCGAGTTGTTCCATTACTCAGACAGCCAGTTGATATCTTTTTTAAGCAACTGGAGCGTCTTATGCTCCCTGCTTCCACTTTCCGGTACAGCATTGTATTCCCAACCGGCAAGTGGAGGAAGACTCATCAGGATCGATTCTGTACGCCCGTTGGTCTCCAGTCCGAATTTTGTTCCCCGATCCCACACCAGGTTGAACTCAACATACCGTCCTCTGCGTAGCCGTTGCCAGTTGACCTCTTTCTCACCGTATTCAATTTCATGGTTCTTCTTCATGAAATGCGCATAGAGTGGTGCAAAGAGATCCCCAAGTGCAATGGTGAAATCGTGGATATGCGTTTTATTGCCATCCAGGCGATCAAAAAATATCCCGCCGATTCCTCGTGTTTCTTCACGATGCTTCAGGTAGAAATAATCATCAGCCCACTTTTTGAATTTTGGATAATAGCCCGAATCATAACGGTCACAAACGTCTTTCAGTGACTGATGGAAGTACCTGGCATCTTCCCGGTTTACATAATGCGGGGTCAGGTCAATTCCACCACCAAACCACCAGTGGCCCGACGTCATTTCAAAATAGCGCACATTCATGTGGATAATCGGTACCATTGGATTTTTGGGATGAAGTACAATGGAAACCCCGGTAGCAAAGAAGTCGGCCTTCGGTAAATCCATAGACCGTAAAATGTTATCCGGTGTTTCCCCGTAAACCTCTGAAAAGTTCACACCTCCTTTTTCAATGATCCTTCCGTTGCGTATCACGCGTGAAATGCCGCCACCACCGCCAGGGCGTTCCCAGGTATCGGTTTCAAAAGAACCCTGACCATCAGCACTTTCCAGTCCGCCAATAATTCTTTTCTGCAGGTCGCGATAGCTTTCGGCAATATTTTCTTTGGTGAGCATCTGGCAAAACTAGTCAAATCCGATCGAATACCCGAGTATAAAGAAGTCGTTAAATTCTAATTCCCAAGGAGGGCAAAAAGCATCAAATTCAGTAACTTCGCAAACGATTGAAACAGAAAAAGACTATGTCGACAACGAAAGCAGCGGTACCGGGAAAAGCATCAACCACCAAAAAAAACAGTTTCCCTGCTGATATACCTGAAGACATATTGCTGAAGGCTTATCAGCTGATGTGCACGGCAAGGCGGATGTCTGATCTTTATGATGAGCATCGCGACATTTGCAGCAAATATGTGCACAGCACATCACGCGGGCATGAAGCGATCCAGCTGGCCATCGGTTTGCAGCTGACAGGCAGGGATTATGCCTCCCTGTACTATCGTGATGAATCAATATTGCTGGGAATCGGTATGCAGCCCTACGAACTCATGCTTCAGCTCCTGGCACGCAAGGATGACCCGTTCTCGGGTGGGCGGACCTATTATGCGCATCCTTCCCTTGACAGGGACGGTTTCCCCAAAATTCCGCATCAGAGCAGTGCTACAGGTATGCAGGGCATCCCGGCCACAGGTATGGCACAGGGCCTCCAGTACCTGGAAGACATGGAACTGATAGAGAAAGAGAAGGGCCTGGTATTCTGTTCCTTTGGGGATGGCTCTATCACCGAGGGAGAAGTAAGTGAAGCCTTCCAGATGGCCGTCCTGAAAAACATGCCCATCCTCTATGTGGTGCAGGACAATGATTGGGGGATTTCTGCTACGGGAAAAGAGATGCGTGCAATGAATGCCTATGAATTTGCAGCAGGGTTTAAGGGTATGAAGCGTTATCAGGTAGACGGCGCTGATTTCATGGCGTCCTACCGTACGATCAAAGAGGCGATGAATTATGTGCGCGACCGAAAGGGTCCGGCAATTGTTCATGCCACCTGTCCTTTGCTGGGGCATCATACTTCCGGGGTTCGTAAGGAATGGTATCGGGGGGATGACGACCTTAAGGCCCATGAAGCCCAGGATCCGATTCCAGTTTATGAGAAAGCATTGCGCCAGATGGGGGTCAGCACAGCCCGTCTCAAGAAATTGCGGGAGGCTGCCGAGAAGGTGGTGGAATCCGATTATCAATATGCTGTAGATGCCCCCGAGCCGGATCCGTCTGAATTTGATACACATATCTTCGCGCCTACCCCTATTGTAGAAGAGAAAGGCAACCGGCACCCTGAGGGTGGGGAGAAGGTGGTGATGGTTGATGCCGCCCTGCATGCAGTCGATGAAATATTAAAAAAGCATCCTGAAGCCTTGTTATATGGCCAGGACGTAGGAGGAACGTTGGGCGGTGTATTCCGTGAGGCGGCCACACTGGCCCAGAAATATGGAGACACACGCGTGTTCAACACACCTATTCAGGAAGCATATATCGTAGGTTCCACGGCGGGAATGTCTGCGGTAGGCACCAAGCCGATCGTCGAGATTCAGTTCGCCGATTACATCTGGCCGGGCATTAACCAATTGGTGGAGGAACTTTCGAAAAGCTGCTATCTGTCGATGGGTAAATTTCCTGTTCAATCCCTCATCCGTGTACCAACCGGTGCCTATGGCGGGGGCGGACCGTACCACAGCGGCAGCGTGGAATCCGCGTTACTGGCCATCCGCGGCATTAAGGTCGTTTATCCGTCGAATGCCGCCGATATGAAGGGATTATTCAAAGCAGCCTTTTACGATCCGAATCCGGTAGTAATGCTGGAGCACAAGGGCCTGTACTGGTCAAAGGTTCCCGGAACGGCGGAAGCAAAAACGATAGAACCTGATTCAGATTACGTTATTCCGCTCGGAAAGGGCAGAATGCATCTTGAAGCAGCTGAAGGTTCACAGAGCCGCGTACTGGTCGTGACGTATGGTATGGGCGTGTACTGGGCCACTGCAGCAGCGAAGAACTTTGAGGGCAGAATATCTGTTTTGGACCTTCGTACGCTCCATCCGGTTGATTGGGATCTGATTGCCGAAAAAGTAAGTACCCATAATCGTGTCCTGGTGCTTACCGAAGAACAGAAAATGAATTCTTTTGCTGAATCACTGGCAGGCCAGATCGGACAGGAATGTTTTGAACATCTGGATGCACCTGTTCGTGTAATGGGTTCAGCAAGCCTGCCTGCCGTGCCGTTGAATGTTCACCTGGAAAGTCAGATGTTACCCAATGCTGAAAAAGTTGCGTCTGAGCTGGAATGGCTGCTTTCGTATTGATCAGAACGGGTATCCAATACCAATATTGAATATGACCGTTTCAGATGCTGAGCGGGTGAAGGGGGCGTCGTAAAAGCCCCTCGATAAAATAAACCTTTTACCGGGCGCACGGGCGGGATCAAATACCTTGATACCTGCATCCAGCCGCAGGACGAGAAAGGAGAAATCAAAACGAAGGCCCACCCCGGAACCCACAGCGATCTGACGGTAGAACCGGTTCAGCTTAAAAACCGCATCGTCCCGTGTATCTTTGAAGTTCCAGATATTTCCGAAGTCAAAGAAGAAGGCATAGTCGATGAATCCGATCAGGTTCTTACGGAATTCTACACTGCCTTCCATCAGAATCGTTCCCGGCTGCTCAAAACTGTAATCCACTTCCGGTGTAATGAGCCCTTCGCTATTGGTGATGGTTGAATCAATTCTTACAAATGACCCCGGGCCGAGTCGTCTTGGCCTCCAGGCCCTGATGCCGTTGCTGCCTCCTGCGAAGAAGTATTTTTCATAGGGGAGGATGTCATTATTCTGACCGTAACTTTTGGCAAAGCCAATATTGAACCGGAAGGCAATGGTCGTATTTTTATTGAGCGGTTTATTATTCCTGTAATCAAAATTCGCCTTGATCCATTGATAAAATTCCAGGTTTTCACGTTCCAGGAAATTCGTATTTACAAAATTCAATGTCGTTCCGCCGCTTTCCACGAATAGCCGGTAGAAAGATGAATTCACATAATTGAGTCCGTAGCTGTTCTTATTCCAGGTAGCACTCAGGATCATCGAAGAAACGAAAGAAGGATTAAACGTATTGATCAGGTTATTTCCTTCCGTACGCAATGAATCCAGCAGTTCCTCAAAGGAATCGGTGAGTGTTGAGCGAATGATACTCGCATCGGTCAGGGTGAACTGGTAGAATGTGTTTTTTTCACTTTGCCAGGTATAAACTGCTGCGAAATTCGTATTCTTTCGAATATATTCAGGACGATCAGTATAACTGTAACCTACGGTTAACCTGGTTTTCGGGTTCACTTTACCCATGCGTTCCTTGACTTCGGCGCTCACGGGCATAATGAATTGCGGGAATGTAAGGCTGGCATTGATCCCTCCTTCAACGCTGGTATATACATCCTGTACCTGGGTTGCCGGAAGCACTCCTTCGTATCCGATCCGCCCCGAGATTTCAAAAATTTCCAGTCCGCCAAAGACATTACGTTTCTTCAGGGACAAATTAACAAATGGCCCGGGAAAGCCCTGTGTCACGTTCATTCCGATCTCGGAAGTAAGCTGATACAGCTTCAACGGACTCGTATAAATATTGGCCACCAGCTTACCGCCAGTGGAATCGTAGTTGATATTGATAAACCGGAATATATCGAGGTTTGCCAATTGGCGTTGTGTCCTGAACGTGTTGGAACGGTTGTAGAGTTCATTTTGGGCGATGAATATCCGTCGGTTCAGGACCTTTGTGTTATATCGGTTCTTGACGAAAATATAATTGATATTCTTGTATTCCTCGGGGGTTGTGGTATTCATTGGAATTACCCCCTGATTTCTATTGGTGATAAAATTTACGGAGTCAACCCGGAACTGCCGGTGACGGTCACGGTTCAGGGGTTTGTTGATCTTTGTGCGAATGGCGACATGCTGCGGTTCCCCATAGGCAGTGTCGACCTCAAATTCAACATACTGGCGGGAAAAGGAGAAATAGCCATTGTTTTTCATCATTTCATCGATGCGCTGACGCTCATCGGTGAGCTTAGACTGGTTATAATTCTCTCCCTTCACCAGCAGGCTTTCTTCATTATTAGCACGCATCAAAGATGTGATTACCGGATCATCGGTCTCCAGCATCAGTGTGTCAATGATATAAGCCGGCCCCTGATTCACCTGGAATTTTACACGTACTTTTCGTCCGCTTACGCGTAAAGCCGTATCTACACGGGCCTGAAAATATCCTTTCGACTGCAGGTATTGCTCAATCCTGTCGGCAGTAGCAGCGGTTTTTGATGTGTCGAAAACGGCGAGCGGTTCACCCCACCGCATGAGCGTATTGCCTTCCTGAATGTTCAGGTCAATCTTGTCGGTTTTCCTTCTCTTTCGGCGTTCGTATTTGTCAACCTTTTTCTTCTTACCCTCAGCCCGGGCTATTTTGCGATTATATTTTTCCTGAATTTCCTCCTTTTTTGCCTCATACTTTGCGATATCATAGCGGTTCAGACCGTAATAATAAAGTCCTACATAGGGTGCAAATGGAATCAGAGGTACCTTTCGGTTGGTCTTTTGGACATAGAGCTGGGAAATGTCTTCGGTATCAATATCCTTGGTGGTTTTGGAAACCTGTTGCTTGACCAATAATTTTTCTCCTTCTTTGAGATGGCGTGTACCCAGACATCCTGTCGTCAGGAGCAGGAGGGTAAAAAATGCTAGATGTCTGAATTTCCTCAAAAGATGACGAATGGTAAAACTCTCAAAGGCCCACACGAAGTTCATTAAATCACTCCAATTAAAAAAATACAGGCAATTGGAGCAAACTTTTCTTGTAGAAGGTGAAAAAAGTGTCCTGGAAGTGATTGATTCCGACTTTGAAATAACCGAGATCATTGCTACTTCAAAATTCAGAAGCCTTCATGGTCATCTCCTGGAGAGCCTTTCTGTACTGGAATCTGAGGATCTTTCAGCGATCGGAACCCTTAAGAGCAATGACGCCGCAATTGCCCTGGTTCGAATGAAACCTGAGCAACCGTTTGCGGTGACCTCCGGCCTTACCTTACTTTCGGATGGCATCAATGATCCGGGAAACTTCGGAACCATCCTCAGGGTGGCCGACTGGTATGGAATTAATCGGATTTGTGCTTCGCCTGATACCTGTGAGCTGTACAATCCGAAGGTGATCAGCTCCTCGAAAGGTTCCTTTACCCGGGTGGAGGTATCTTACGCGGAACTTGATACTGTCATCGCAACCGCTGGCTTGCCTGTATATGCGGCCGATATGTCGGGCCGGAATGTCCATTCTTTCAAATTCCCTGAAGACTGTTTACTGGTGATGGGCAATGAGTCGCACGGTATTTCCGCATCGCTGGAAGCATTGATTACCGAACGACTGACCATTCCTTCCTTTGGGGGTGCTGAATCACTGAATGTAGGTGTTGCCACAGCCATTATGCTGGACAATTACCGAAGACTGCACCACTAGTCGACCAATTCTCTCAGATCCACCGGCACAACCCTGGAAACACCCTGCTCAATCATGGTGATTCCATAGATCACGTCGGTACTGGACATGGTGCGTTTGTTATGGGTTACGATGATGAACTGACTGTCCTTTGAAAACGTCTTGATAATGTTATTGAACTTATCAATATTGGCATCATCAAGAGGGGCATCCACCTCGTCGAAAATACAGAAGGGCGCGGGCTTCAGCAGATAGATCGAAAACAGGAGGGAGGTTGCCGTGAGCGTTTTTTCTCCACCGGATAATTGGTTGATGGTCAGCGGCCTTTTGCCTTTTGGTTTCGCCATGATCTCGATTTTTGATTCAAGCGGATTATCCGGATCGGATAGTTTCAGATCACAGTCATCTTCCTCGGTAAAGAGGCTCCTGAATACTTTGACGAAATTTTCCTTGATCTTTTCATACGCATCCAGAAACGTCTCCTTAGCCACGGCATCAATTTCATCGATGGTGAGAAGGAGGGATTCCTTGGCCTTGATAAGGTCATCCCGTTGTACAGTAATGAAATCATTTCGCTCCTTGATCTCCTGGTATGCCTCCATGGCCATGGGGTTGATGGGCCCCATTCGATCCAGACGGTCCTTAATACGTTGAACAGTGTTGGCGAGGTTTTCTACGGCGGAAGGATCCGGTTGTTCGTCCGGAATATCTTCCATCAGCGAATGCATTTCGATGTTGAACTCAACCGAAAGTCTCTCCTTCACCGCCGAGAGCTCCAGCTTCGTATCGTTGAGTTTGTTTTGTAATTCAATCAGGAGTGTATCAAGCTGTTCCCGGCTTCGCTGAATCTCCCTTTCTTCCTTATCGATCCGGTCGATGAGTCCGCGTGCCGCATAGTAATCCTTTTCTGCTTCATTTACGCCGGTCTCAATCGCTTCCTTTTCTTCGTACATCGCGATCAGCTCATCATCGGTGGCTTCCGACCGGTCGATCAGCTGACGGATTTCTTCCTCCGTTTGCTTAAGTTCTGAAACGTTCTTATCGATGCGTGCGCGTGTCGACTCGAATGTCTCTTCCTTGTATTCCATTTCCTGGATAAGGCTCTTCAGCCGGTTTTCCTGCTGATGGAAATAAATATTTTGTTCATTGAATGCGGCGGATCGCTCATTTAGCCGCTGGTCTTCTTCCGAGAACTCAGCTTCCATCCCGGCAAGTTTTTCTTCAATCTTGACTAACTCCCTGCTGGTTTCATCTGCTTTGGGACGATGATCATCAAGTTCCTCCCGGATCTCTTCAATTTTCGCCTGGATATCTTCTTTTCTCAGATCTGCGGCCGAAAGCATTTGAGCAAACTGCTCTCTTTTGGTATTGATGGAGATATATTCCTCATTGATATGACGAATTTCTTCCTGCATCTCTTCGAGCTCCGACTGGTGGGTATCCCCCCGAAGTTTTTCCAGCTCCTTCTGATTTTGAGACAAGCTTTGCTGAACACTGCTTAGCTTTTTATTCAGGGATTTGATTTCCTTATCAAGCTTCTCAAGGTTTTTCGCTCTTCCGATTCGCTTTCCTTCAAACAGCCCTACTGAGCCACCGGAAATACTGAATCGTCTGCGGGTGACCTTACCGTTCTTTGTGATAAATATGCTGTCATCAGCCGGGATTGAGGTATGATCCCCCTCATATATGTACACGCGGTCCAGAATGTAGGACATCAGCGCCCGGTACTTGTCATCATATTCGATGATTTCGGTGGCAGGAAATGCGCTGTCATAGAGTTGGGTGTCACTCGGTTTGAATCCGTCAAAAGAATCAAGAATAAAAAAGTGTGCCTTCCCTTTTGCCGCATCGCTCAGGATATTGATAGCCTCGTAGGCGTCTGCTTCCTTCTCTACGATGTAGTAATTGAGATATGGTTCCAGGTAATTCTCGATGGTAACCCGGTATTCATCATCACAGGTTAGGATATCCGACAGGAGTGGTGCATTTTTTTTCCATCCGGCCTTTTTCTTGAGAAACTTTATTGCCTCGGGGAATCCTTCCAGGTTTTCAACCAATGATTTGGTGAGGTTATACTCGTTCTGACGGGCATCCAGTGTACGGTTGGTTTGTGCCAGCTCCTCCCGGATCATTTCGATGGTCTTCTGCGTATTCTGGATGCGGCTTTGCAATGCGGATTCCTGGTTCTTTATTTTCTCAAACCGCTGTCGTTTTACCGCCAATTCCTCGGCCAGTGCCTGCGCTTTCTTTTCAAATTCCAGCAGGCTGGCATTTTGCTCACTGGTATTGGAAGCTGTTCGCTCCAATTCCTGCTTTAGCGAACTCAGTTGTAATTCTTTTAGCTCCACGGATTTGCGCAGCTGATATACTTCTTCCTGTGCGTTCTTCTGAACCCGGCGCAATGTTTCCGTCTCTTCCTGCAGCAGGCGTGTTTTCTTTTTCTGTGTTTCGTATTCCGCCTGGAGCTCTTCTTTTTTGACTGTTAGTTCCTGCATCCTGTCTTCGGCCGCCACACGTTCCTGGCGCAGGCTTTCAATGCTGAAGGATGCGCGCTCACTGCTCTTCTTATCCTGCTCTATCTGTTCCTTGAGGTTATCTGACTTGTCATTCAGATACCGCAGGCGTTCATTTTTGATCTTCTTCTCGCTCTCATACTGACGGGTCTTGTGCACATGGTCATTCAGCGCTTTTTGCCGGCTGGCCAGTGTCTTTTCCATGTGAATCAGATCTGTCTTCGCTTTTTCCAGCAGGGCTTCCTTTTCCTTGATCTGCTTGTTGAGGCCGATCTTTTTATCGTTCTCAACTTCGATCTGTTTCTGGAGACCTTTGTACTGCTCAGAAAAACGGCCGATCCGCAGACGTGCCAGTGCCAGGCTGGATGCCTTGTACTCTTCCTTTAACTCATAGTACTTTTCTGTCTGCTTTGCCTGCCTTTCGAGCGATTTCATATTCTTTTCGATCTCGAAAAGCAGGTCTTCAACGCGTTCAAGATCTGCATCGGTATCTTCAAGCTTGCGGAGTGTCTCCTTCTTGCGCTTTTTGAATTTAGAAATGCCCGCTGCCTCCTCGAACAATTCACGGCGGCTGTTGTCCTTATCGTTCAGGAGATCATCCACCATCTTTAATTCTATAATGGCGTAGCTGTTGGAAGCAATACCCGTATCCATGAACAGGCTGGTGATGTCCTTCAGCCGGCAAGTGATGCCATTGAGCAGGTATTCACTGTCTCCGGAGCGATAATATCGTCTGGTGACTGTTAGCTGCGAGTATTCAGTAGGGAGGAGGTTCTTGGTATTATTAAAGGTTAGGCTCACTTCTGCCATTTGCGAAGCCTTTCTTTTCTTGGTTCCGTTAAAGATCACATTCTCCATCTTGTCGGAACGAAGAGTTTTGCTGCTCTGCTCACCCAGCACCCAACGGATGGAATCGACGATATTCGATTTTCCGCACCCGTTAGGTCCTACAATACCTGTAATACCTTTGTCGAAATTGATCGTGACCTTATCACCGAAACTCTTGAATCCCTTGATCTCCAGCTTTGAAAGCTCCATACGCGCGTGAAGTGTTTATTAGAATTTGCCCCACTTTTGGCAAGGAAACAAATTTATTACTTTCTCTTAATAATGCACCGTGGCTGGCGTTAAAATGATCGGTCAGCCGGCAGATTACATCAAGTTTTTTTACTCACCTGATTTAATCTTAAGTGGATAAATCCATTACGGCAGAAATAAACGGAATCCACACCCAGCCGAAAGCCACAATAGCGATGATGAGGGCAATTATTGATGGAACGGACCGGAAACGTGTTCTAATGCTTCTGCGAAGCAATACCAGCATCCAGACGGGAGCCATCATCAACATCATTACAGTTAGCGGGCTGAATACAAAATAAGTGTCGTGCAGTTGTATGTCTGTATCACCGTGAAGGCGGAAACCCAGGTAAACCAGCAGGGTCAGAAATGCCAGAAGCAGCATATTATCACGGAAGCCGTTGTCCTTAATCATTTCTGTTAATTTTACGTCCGAGTATCAGCAGATCGATCACATGAGAAAAAATAACCAGCGGCACCACTGTTGCCGGGAGCAACACGTAGGGAAAGAGTGTAACCGCTTTATTTGGCTGCTCGAAAGCGAATTGCTGAAAGGGAACCTCCGTTGAAAGCACACCATTCACCAGAATGAACAATACCAGTCCCAGGCAAACAACGTTCCAAAGAAACAGCCCAAGATCACTGATTCGGTCGCGGAAATAAAGCAGGGCTACAAACGGCGCAGATATACCTGCAATAATGTCGAAATTCCGGCCAGCAAAAGTCATCAGCTGAGGCACCATTTCATAAGAATACAAATAGAAGAGGACAATCTCTACCGGGAGTCTGACGGAATGTACCCAGGTGCTTCGTACAATATTATGCTGGGATTCGATCCTTCTGAGGCGCTTACCGGTGCTTCCATATATAATCAGAATGAATGGGGGCAACAGGATGGCAAGGAGAGGAGGAGGCATTCTTTTGAGATCACCGTAAAAACCGAGGATCGCCAGAACACATTGCAGTACCGACCATACCAGGATCAAAAGTATCGTAGTTCGAAGGCCGGGATTGGCCCGATAGAAGAGTCCAACCGTTGTCAAACAAATTAAAATAAAAAACAGGTCTAGCCACAGGGGAGTCATACTTCCTGAATTTATCATTTTTAATCCTATATTTGAAAAGGATGGACCGCGAAATAATCATTTACATCATATTTCTGGTGATCGCCCTGCTGGGACGGCTGATGGGTGGTAAAAAAGGACAGAAAAAACCTGCCGCATCCGGCGGACAGCCATCACGACGACCTCAACAGCCTGTGAAATCCTTTGAAGAGCTCCTGCAGGAGTTTACCAGTGGAAGGGAACCATCACCGGAGCCTACCTTTGATGATGAATGGGAGGAAGATGAATTAGTTGACGAGCGCGAAGTAAGGAGGGCCGGCAGGCCCCTTCAGCGTGAAACTGAAAATCCCTTTACTTTCGAGCGTCAGGACAAACTTCGAAGCCTGGATGAAATGGTCAATATCGAAGGAGTAAAAACAAAGTCAACCGTTACCCTTCAGGAAGAGGAAGAAGAGGAGGCTGCCATGGATGAACCAGGCATCAGGGAGATGCTGAAGAACCCGGAAGATGCCCGCAAAGCCATCATCCTTGCCGAAATTCTTCAGCGGAAATATCACTAATAGGGGTTTTTTCTTACATATCTAAATCAGGCCCTTTCGGATTTCCCTTAGAAAATAGTTTGAATAAATTAAATTTAAAACCATATTTACGATATGTTCGGTAGTCTGTAAACTATCGAATCAATATCATTTTTTTAACTATTTTTTGAATAGGCAGATTTTTTATGTCAGTATCCAGCATATTAAAATTATCCATTTTGCTGCTGTTCATAGCGACAGTACCTGCGCTCAGCCAGTCCAAACAGGAAAAGGAAAAATTTTCAAGCAAGTGTTTTGGCGGAAAGATTGAAGCGACCATACGGCACGCATCTCCCGGTCAGAATAACGGGGAAATTGTACTTGATTTACCGCCGGGTGCAGGAAAAGTTCAGATTGTGTGGATTACCGTAGACAAACCCGTAAAGGGAAACAGGGAATTCAAGGGTCTGAAAGCAGGATATTACAGTGTTCATATTACTGATGAAAAAAGATGCCAATCCATCATCGATAATATTCAAATAAAGGAAATTGAATAGTATGAAAGGATATTTTTTACGCTATCCGCAAGTATTGCGATTATTTATAGCCCTATCATTTCTGCTCGCACCGTTGTATTCGGTGCAGGCGCAATGTCCTGTAAATGATATTACGGTAAACCTGACGGATGTTACCTGTAATGGCTTTGATGATGGAACACTTGAAATTGTTCTTAACAATCCGAACGGATACACCGGGCTGTACAATTATATTATAGTCGGAATTCCATTGAGCGGTGATGCAGTGATTCAGAACCAGGTTGCTAATACGCCCAGTATCACATTCACCAATTTGCCGGCGGCCGACTATTCAATTTTTATAACCTTTCCATCTGATCCGAGCTGTACGGGTTTCAGTAATTCCGGCCCTTTTCAAATATTTCAGCCAACCCCGCTTGTAGCAGGACTGGACAACGTAACTCCCGCATGTTCACCCGGAACAGGAGCCATCGACATTTCAGTTTCAGGCGGAAATGGCAATTATTCATACGCGTGGTCTGGCCCTACAAATCCCGGGAATGTTCAGGATCCTGTTAACCTTGATGCTGGGGATTACAGTGTGACAATAACAGATGATAAAGGTTGTACTATTGATATCATCGATATTTTTGTGCCAATTATTACTGCTGCTGATGCCGGTCCGGATCAGGTGGTTTGTGATAATAGTGCTGTCCTGGCAGGTAATGTATACCGGAATCCAGGTGAAATAGGCAGCTGGAGTGTGGTATCAGGAACGGGAACATTTGCAGATCCCAATGATCCGAATTCAGCCGTTAGCGGCTTATCGGAAGGCGATAATATTTTTGAATGGTTCATCACCGACGATGGTGGAATTTGCCCCGGAACAACGGATCAGGTGACCATTACCTGGAATAACCTTCAACTGGTATCTCCCGGAGACATTTTACTGAATTGTAATGCAGTAGCGGATGGTGCCGGAACATTTACGGTAACCGGCGGAAATGGTCCGTTCAATTTTACTGTCGATCAGAATACTGCAGGCGCAACGATTACGCCGAATGCGGCATCACTGGATTTTTCAGCGGCAGGTCCGGGTGTAATAGAAATTAGCGTAACCGATGCGGACGGCTGTGCGCAGTCCCAGCTAATCAATATCACCGAGCCCCCGGCGATTGTTATAGATACTTTTTCCTCAACCGATGCAACCTGTAATGCCGGAAATGACGGTACAATTACCGTTGCAGCTTCAGGGGGGACCGGTGCAATTGTCTATACCCTGCAGCCCGGTGGAATCTCCAATGGCACCGGGGTATTTACTGGTCTTGCCGCAGGGGATTACACGGTAGATGTATCAGATGCCAATGCCTGTGGTCCGTTCGCCACTCCTACGATCACCATCACTGAACCAACAGCCATCACGATTGATAATGTGGCTTCAACGAATGTTACCTGCAACAGCGGAGCAGATGGCTCCATAACTGTGGTGGCTTCCGGGGGTACAGCTCCGTTAAGCTATACATTGCAGCCATTAAATATTACCAATGCTACGGGTATATTTCCAGGTCTTGCCGCTGGCGTATACACAGTAGAAGTGGATGATGCAACGGCCTGCGGACCGGTTACGACAGCTGCAATCAACATTACTGAGCCTGCATTGCCGGTTATTGATAATATTACAGCAACCGACGTTACCTGTGCTACTTCAACGGACGGTACAATCAGCGTTGCCGTTAGCGGTGGAGTAACACCCTATACATTCACATTGAATCCGGGTGCTGTTTCAAACAATACCGGGGTTTTCAATAACCTTGCTCCAGGAACCTATAACATCGATATTACGGAGGCAAATGGTTGTGGTCCGATCAATACTGGTGACATCATAATTTCTGCGCCTCCTGCAATTGTAATTGACAATACCAGCTTTACAGACCCTCTTTGTAACGCCGCTGCTGATGGAAACATTACGGTTGCCGCATCGGGCGGTACGGGTACAATTACCTACACGATACAACCTGCCGGGGTTTCGAATACGACGGGTGTATTCGATAACCTCGTGGCAGGTGATTACACAGTTGAGATAACGGATGATAACGGATGCGGACCTGAGGTAACAGGGACCATAACACTTACTGATCCGGCAGCTATTGTCATTGATAATGTAGTCACAGTGGATGCTACCTGTGGCGGCGGAAATGACGGAAGCATAGCTGTTACAGCTTCAGGTGGTACTGGCGCACTTACCTATACCCTCCAGCCCGGTGCAATTTCGAATGCGACGGGAATATTTGCAGGTCTTGTTTCAGGTACCTACACGGTTGAAATTACGGATGCTAATGCTTGCGGTCCGGTAACAACGGCAGATTTGATCATTGGAGAACCTTCCATTAACCTTCCTGTAACGAATCCTACGATTTGTGATCCTGCACTTTCAGATGTGATAATCACTGTTAGCGGAACTACAGCAGGCCTGACCTATGAATTACAGACCCAGTCAGGAGCTTCTCTTACGCCTCCGGTTACCGCTGTGAGTACAGGTGGAGACCTTGATCTTGTTATCCTTCAGGCAAACGCCCCCGCAGTAACTACCACCTACCGTGTTGTAGCCCAGATAGTAGGGTGTGGTGAGATAATCAACGCAAATGAACCGGTGGTAACGGTTAGTCCACAGCCGGACATTTCACTTGCAGTATCCGATGCTGCATCCTGTAACCCTTCTTCCGATCCGGTTACGATCACCATTTCAGGTTCGGAAAACGGCGTCACGTACGAACTTCAGGATCTGGGAGGAAACCCGCTCACTCCACCGGTAACAGTGGCCGGAAACGGAGGGAATGTAGATCTTATTATTCCTTCTGCACAGGCACCAGCTGTTAATACAACATATCAAATTGCTGCTTTGAATGGAGCAGGGTGTTCGGCAATTCTTACCGATCAGCCCACCGTTAGTGTTTCAGATGCACCAACCGCAATATTCCAGGGTGATATAACAGCTTGTGAAGGTTCACCGGCCGACCTTGGTGTTGACCTAACTGGAGTTGGGCCATGGGATCTCACTTACAGCGATGGTGTAGCTGAGACAACAGTTAATGTTGCTGCATCTCCGTTTATTTTCCAGGTGAATCCAGGGACAACTACTACCTACGATCTTGTCCGCGTTACTGACCTGGGTACAGGATGTACAACCGATCCACTCGGAAGCAGCGCTACTGTAACGGTGCAGCCGATCGTTGGAGACCAGGTGAGTTTTGGCTCTGGAGACTGGATTGGATATGTATATGAAGACGGTCCGACAGGTCCTCCATATCCCGGCCGTGTAGACTTTGATCCCGCGAAATACAAGGGATTCATTAATCAGCCTGAAAATTTTGACTTAAATCTGGGGAATAATCTTACACCCCTTAGCGGACCTGATTTATGCGGGGTGTATGATGATAATTTCAGCATTCGTTTTAAGCTGAGAAAGAATTTTGCGCCAGGAACGTACCAGATCACAGTAGGAGGGGACGATGGTTTCAGACTGTCCCTCGACGGCGGTGCTACTTTTATTATTGATGAATTTATTCTACAAACCTATACTACCCGAACGATCAATATCTGTTTGGATGGATCGACTGATCTTGTGTTAGAATATTTCGAGAATGATGGCGAGGCAAGGGTTTCTTTTAATGCATCTCTGATTTCACCTGCGAATGACGTATCTGTAACTATCGCTGCAGACCAGCTGCCCGCGTGTATTGGTACACCCACTACATTTACTGCAACACCGGTAGATGCAGGAACCAACCCAACTTATCAGTGGCAGGTGAATGGCGTAAGTGTTCCGGGTGCGACTTCACCTAACTTTACGACAACACTGCTGAATGACGGTGATATCGTAAGAGCCATCGTGACGGCAGATCCGACGATTACCTGTGTGATCAACAATCCGGCCACTTCAAACGAGATTACTTATAATTCAACCAATGCATTAACCGCGGATGTTACGATAAGTGCCGATCAGAACCCTGTTTGTATCGGAACAGATGTCACTTTCACGGCGGTAACAACGAATGCAGGGGCACTTCCAACATATCAGTGGCAGGTTAACGGAGTAGATGTGCCAGGTGAAACATCAGAAACCTTCACAACATCGTCTTTGAATGACGGTGATCTGGTGCGTGTTACGATCGGTACAGATCCTGCACTTACCTGTGTGACCAATATTACAGCTCAGTCGAATGAGATAGCCATTAATATTGTGAGTGATCTCACAGCAACAGCAAGCATAATAAGCTCAGCGAACCCCGCATGTATAGGTGAAGATGTTATCTTCCAGTCAACTGTTACGGATGCAGGTGCGAACCCTACGTATCAATGGCAGGTAAATGGTGTTGATGTTGCAGGTGCAATAGCTCCCACGTTTACTTCAAACTCACTCAATGACGGAGATATCGTGCGCCTGGTTGTTTCGGCAGACCCATTAGCTACCTGTGTGAATAACAGTCCCGTAACATCAAATGAGATAACCCAGCAGGTTCAGGCTGGTACACCAATGACTGTCAATGTAACGGCAGATAATACCAGTATCTGTGCCGGCGAAGATGTCACCTTCGATGCTGCGGTTACTGATGGAGGAGCGAATCCTACCTATCAATGGCAATTAAATGGTCTGGATATTTCTGCTGCCACCAGTTCTACATATGTAGCAACCGGCTTGCTGAACGGAGACCAGATTACGGTAGTAGTGACTGCCGATCCTTCTGCAGGTTGCGTTCCCAACAGTCCGTTTACCTCAGCCCCTGTAACCATTCTGGTACAGGATGCGGTTACTCCTGTAGCAGATATTACTGTTGATCAGAACCCTGTGTGTATTGGTGATCTGGCAACATTTACTGTTAACATTTCAGACGCTGGTGCTTCTCCTGCTATTCAATGGCAGGTGAATGGTACTGATGCAGCGGGTGAGACAGGTACAACATTCACTTCCGCCGGTTTGAATGACGGTGATGTGATCAGAGCGGTTGTAACAGCAGATCCTGCGTTAACATGTGCAACTGTTACAACAGTAATCAGTAATGAAATTACCCTTTCTACGGTTTCAGATCTTACTGCTTCGGTATCGATCGATGCTGATCAGGATCCTGTTTGTGTCGGCGATGCTGTAACATTCACTGCTACAGCGCAGAATGCCGGTGCTAATCCAACATTCCAGTGGCAGGTGAATGGTGCTGATGTGGCAGGTGAGACGAATATCACATTCACTTCATCCACACTGGCCGACGGGGATAATGTTACAGTTGTTCTTACAGCAGATCCTGCAGCAACATGTGTGAATAATCCTGTGATTACTTCGTCACCGTATACCATCAATGTTGTTAATTCGCTAAATCCTTCTGTTTCGGTTGTCGCTAACAATACAACCATCTGCTCAGGTAACCCTGTTCAGTTTACCGCTTCGGTAACAGAAGCTGGATTGAACCCGACTTACCAATGGCAGATTAACGGAGCTCCGGTTGCAGGTGCCAATTCAGATGTCTTTACTACGAATACATTGGCGGATGGAGACCAGGTGAATGTTATAGTGAATCCTGATCCTGCAGCATCCTGTGCGCCTGCAGGTCCGGTTTCTTCGAATGTTGTAAATATTTCTGTTCGTCCGCCAACCGACCCGGCTTGTACCGGTGGAGCAGGTTGTGGAGCATTCATAGTACAGGTGACACCTGTAAGGCCTCCGTGTAATCTTCCTGATGAAGGATCCCTGAGTTTCCTCATAACGGGAGGATCTGGAAGCTATACTGTGGTGTTGTCTGGAAGCAACGGATTTAACCAGGGTGAAATTGGAGCATCCGGTATTCCGGTCCTTTTCGAAGATCTTTCGGCAGATGATTACCAGTATACCATTACAGATACCAATGGCAATACCTGTACACTGCCATTCACACTTGAGAATGAGACAATTCTCGAGGCAGCTGTAATTGACGTTGTTGACAGTGAATGTTTTAATGAACCAGACGGACAGGCAACAATAGAGATTCTTAGCGGTGGAAATGCACCATACGAATATTCACTGGATGGAGTCCTCTGGAATCAGGCGCTTACTTCGGTATTTACCGTTACCAATTTATCAGCGGCGGATTCACCAATTGGTATTCTGATCCGTGATGATGCCTCGGATGTTTGTCCGGAAGAGGTATTTGTAACCATCAATAATTTGTACCCGGAAATTGTAACGCCAGTGGCGTCAACACCGGTAACTTCTTGTGACGGCAATGAAGGCACTATTACAGTTACCTTCCCGCCGATGGGTGGTAATTCGCCTAATAACCTTTGGCAGATCTCCGTCGTGCCTGGAAATGGTCCGGCAGGAGACTTTAAGCCATTCACTGCCGAGGAGTTAGTGACTGATCTTACCGCTGGAGCTTATTCGGTGTTCATTCAGGATGAGGGCGGATGTATCAAGCGTATACCTGTCACTGTAGGTTCGCCTAACCAGGTGGATCTTGTGGCCAATGTAATCCAGGCAGATTGTTCAAATGACGGCCGAAGCGGAGGTTTACAGATTCAGGTAAATAATACGATTGATGTACCAGGTCCTTACCGACTAACCATTGAGGCCCTGGATGGAGCACAGGCGGGCCAGGTAATTTACGAGGATCTGACCTACAATGGCGGTTATATTGAATTTGATACGCTGATCTCCGCCGCATATTTGGTGGTTGTGATTCCAACAAATCCAAATTTCTGCCCGGTTGAACTGGAAAGAACGATCAGCGGAGGACCGCAGCCTGTATTCTTTGATTTTGCGCTGACCTGTTCAGGCGGTACGAATTTGAAACAGCTGTTGCTCACCGATATTCAGGGTGATCCGAATACCGCCTATACGTTACGTGTATTTGATAATCTGTCATCGCAGCTGGTAGAGGAAATTACCTTTAATCTGAATATTGGAAACCAATATTTGATCGAGAATTATTTCTTCCTGACAACCAACAAGGAATATAAATTGAGACTTGTTCAAAGTCCGGCAATATGTGCGGGTCAGGAAATCCGCTATGATCATCCCGAGAACCTGCTGATCCCGGCACCATTGATGGCGCAGATCGGAGTAACGACAAAATCGCTTCCCGACAGGGCAACAGGTACCATGCAGATAATCAATTTTATAGGTGGGTATCAGCCGGTTGATAATGACTTCCCTTACCTGATTGCCATAGAGCTTGATTCAGCGGCAGTGCCGGGACAATCGTTCTCTACTGATTTTGATACTGTACGTCTCAATAGCAATCTTGATTTTGAGAAGCTTTATGAGGATATACCTGCCGGGCGTTATCGCGTATTTGTTGCGGATCAGCAGGGCTGTTCCATTGAATTGGTGGCCCGGGTGCCGTTGGATACAGACATCTTTATTCCGAATATTTTTACGCCGAACGGAGATGGTGATAACCAGACATTCTTCATCCGAAATAAGCCGGATAATGATGTGAAGCTGATTATTACGAACCGTTGGGGTAAACGTGTTTTCAGTTCAGACAATTACCAGAATAACTGGGACGGTGGTGATCTGCCGGATGGTGTTTATTTCTACCATATCATGGTAGATGGAGAAGAGTATAAGGGTTGGGTTGAGATTTTACGGAATATAGCCCCTTAAATTTTCGATCCCGGGCTTAAAGGCTCATCAAAAATTCCATCGTATCCACATTATCAGCATAATCCCATAATTCGGGCAGCTGTGCTTTACCAAAAGGCACAGCTCCCGTAATTAAACGGGTCTTTTCAGCCTCTACGATACACTGGATCTTATCACGCTGCTGACCCAGCATTTCTTCGAGTTCCCGGGGTGTTGCATAGGTTTCAAAGAACAGAACCCCAACCGGTGAGACCAGCTGTGAGGTCGACTGCAACAGCAGAAAGCCGTTATCCAGATGCGGTTCGCCGTTTACCAGCAATACAGACTTATTGAAGTCGTAGTTGTTATTGTATTTATGCTGGTGAATTACATTGGCATATTGCTGAATCCCTTCAAAGAAGGGTGTAAAATCAAATTTTTCGGGGACATAAAGCTTTGATACATTTCTGCAACCCAGTCCGAAATATGTAAATATATCCGACCCCAGTCGCTTAAAGTCTTCAGCATCTTCCGATCCTGTGAGAACGGCAACAGACGTTCTGTTTTTCCGGATTATGTTAGGATATTTCCCGAAGTAATATTCAAAGTACCTGGCTGAATTATCACTCCCAGTGGCAATGATCGCGTCCACATCGTTCAGTCTTTCCTGAAGGATAATCCTTTCACCAATTTTCGGACTTACTTCGGATATCTGGCCGATCATGAACTGCATGAGCACATTGTCCTTTGAACTCATTTTAACGACTGCATAATTACCACTCGCAAGAACGCATAACAAGTCGTGAAAGCCGACCAGCGGAATATTGCCAGCCAGGATGAGCCCGATCCTGGATGGTTTGCTTACGGTATCATATCCGGAGAGCCACTGGGTGAGAGAAGGTTCATTCAACATGGAGGTAATGCCTGTAAAAGCAAATTCCACATTCTCCCTGGTAAACCATGGGTTTTCATTGGAGGCCCTCAGGGCAAGGGTATCCATTTCTTCTTCTGATAAATCTTTCAGTTTATGCTGAAGATTCGATATTGCCTGAATGAATTCCTTCTGAAAAATGTTAATTCCCATAGAAAGCGTAACCAATGGATGGTTTATTTTGTTTGAGACCACGAAGATACTTTCTATTTTTGTAACAGTTAAATTTAGATAAGACTTAAGTAGCTGACATATGGCAATAATGATAACAGATGAATGCATCAATTGTGGTGCATGCGAACCGGAATGTCCGAATACCGCCATTTATGAAGGTGGCATGGAATGGACATGGGGTGGTGGAACAGACCTGGACAATGTTGAAATGGAAGACGGAACACTGGTGGCGGCTGATGCGCCTCAGGACCCCGTATCAGATGAATTCTACTACATTGTTCCAAGTAAGTGTACAGAATGCATAGGCTTCCACGAAGAGCCGCAGTGTGCCGCGGTTTGTCCGGTGGATTGCTGTATTCCTGATCCTGATTATGAGGAGACGGAAGAAGAGTTACTGGCAAAAAAGGAGTGGATGCACCTCTAACGCATTTTAGAGCGCTTCACCAGGTACGAATAAAGGACGTCATTGAAATCATTGTGAATATCCATCGGGATAAAATCAATTTTCAACTGTCCGCATTTTAATTTCAATTCTTTATAGAAACGGTCTATCTGTTCACGATAGGCCGTTTTTACATCTGCCGGGTTCAGTTTCATTTTCTCACCCGATTCAAGATCAATAAATTCATAGGGCCGGTCATCAAAGGCAAATTCAAATTCTGTTTTCTTATCGGTGATATGAAATAACAGTACTTCATGCTGGTTGTGCTTGAGATGCTGCAGGCCCTTGAAAATTTCATTTGTATCCTGGCTGTCGAACATGTCACTGAAAAGTATAATCAGGGATCTTCTGGGGTTCATTTCAGCGATTTCATGCAGAATGGTGGCTACAGAAGTTTTTGATTCAACCTTTTCATCATCCGCCAGCTGCTGAAGCTGTATAAACAGCTTATTAAGATGTGTCGAGGTAGAACGAATTTGCGAAGTATATTCTATTTTATCGGAAAATGTAGCCAGACCTACAGCATCGCGCTGTCGCTGGAGCATGAATGCAAGCGCCGCGGCACTCAACAGACTGTACATTAGCTTACCGCGCGTTTCGCTGGGATAATACATGGAGGATGAAACATCAATGACAAGCTGGCATCGCAGGTTCGTTTCTTCTTCATATCGCTTGGTATAAAGCCGTTCGGTCTTGGCATATACTTTCCAGTCGATATGTCGCGTACTTTCTCCGGTATTATACAGCTTATGTTCTGCAAACTCCACGGAAAAGCCGTGATAGGGTGATTTATGCAGGCCGGTAATGAATCCATCGACGAGCTGACGCGCGAGGAAGTCTATATTCCCAAGTTCTTTGATCCTGTCGAGTGGAAGTTTCATGTACGGATGTTACGCGAATGTTATTAAATTGATCTACCCTGAATATTACTGAAATTTATGGATAAATCGCAAAATGCTGTTTGCATCGAATACTTTTATTATACTATATTAGGACTTGATTTGTTCAAAAAATACGATAGTATAAACTAAATAACCTGGATTGTGGAAGAGAACAATACGAATGAAAGAGAAGAAATATTTTCGGAAAGGGTGCGTGCCGGTAAACGGACTTATTTCTTTGATGTTAAGGCGACACGTTCTAATGACTATTATTTAACTATTACCGAAAGCAAGCGCAGATACAAGGATGATGGCTTTACGTATGAGAAGCATAAAATTTTCCTGTACAAGGAAGATTTCAACAAGTTCGTAGAGGCACTGCATAATACTGTAAATCATGTGAAGGATGAACTGTTGCCGGAGGTGGACTTTTCACAGTATGATCGCCTGAGTGATGAGGACGGTGATTATGAGAGCAATAATTCCAATGGCAGCGGGCTCGATAGTGAGCTCAAATGGGATTGATTATACTCATTGTTAACAGAGGTGCCTCGGAGAGATTCGGGGCTTTTTTTTATTAAGAAGATGTGATGAGGAGAAAGCCAATTCTATACCTGGCTGTACTGGTGCTGGCATTGCTTTTCCTGGGCTGGCTCTTTACGGATATATTTATTTATATCCTTATTTCAGTAGTCCTGGCAGCGATATTGCGCCCCCTTACCAACCTAATAACGCGAATTCATGTCTTCAAGCAGCGTATCCCGCGATTTCTGGCGGTGATCATGTCCTTCGCGGCACTTATACTTTTCATTTCAGCATTTGTTGTGCTGTTTATACCCCTGATCTCCGAACAAATCCAGGTGATTGGAAGAATTAATTACGAAGAGCTTTATGAGCGCGCCACGGTTCCCCTGCAGGACCTTGAGGATTTCATGATTGTTAATAACCTCACCGGGGACGAACCTGGTTTTCTGGTGGATGTGCTGAGACAGAAACTTATCAGCTTTATCTCTACGATACGCATCAGCAACATTCTGAATGAGTTACTTTCATTCACGGGTAATTTCTTTGTGGGTGTCCTTGCAGTTTCATTTATCACATTTTTCTTCCTTTATGAGATGGGATATTTGCGTAAACAGCTGATCTCCCTGATCCCCAATAAATATTTTGAAGTGACGATCGCGGCCTTTAACAAGATTGAGAGGTTGCTGTCCAATTACCTCGTCGGACTGCTGATTCAAATGTTTTCTGTTTTTAGCATCGCAGCCATCGGTCTGTCCATCCTCGGGATTAAATATGCACTTACCATCGCGTTGTTTGCGGCCGTGGCAAACCTGATTCCTTATCTGGGTCCGATTTTGGGGGCTACTTTTGGAATCATTGTGGGGGTTTCCACCGGGGCCAATATTGTTACCCAACAGGATTTTCTTTTGCTGGTGATTAAGATCGCCTCGGTCTTTGCAATCGTTCAGCTAATTGATAATATCGTATTGCAGCCGCTCATTTTCTCAAAAAGTGTGAAAGCGCATCCTTTGGAAATTTTTATAATTATATTTGCAGGCGCTTCGCTGGCCGGGATCCCGGGAATGATTGTTGCAATACCCGTTTACACGGTTTTGCGAGTGTCGTTGGGTGAATTATACACCGGCTACCGAAGTTATAAGGTATTTCGAACACAAAGCTTGCAACCATGGCACTCAAATGCGGGATCGTTGGACTTCCGAACGTAGGAAAATCCACACTTTTTAATGCGATTTCTAATAATAAAGCTGAAGCGGCAAATTTTCCGTTTTGTACAATTGAACCGAATGTAGGAGTTATAACGGTTCCGGATGAACGTCTTAATATTCTGAAGGACCTTGTTAGTCCACAGCGGGTAATGCCCACCACCATTGAATTTGTGGATATTGCCGGCCTGGTAAAGGGTGCCAGCAAGGGGGAGGGTCTTGGTAATCAATTCCTTGCCAATATCAGGGAAGTGGATGCGATAGCGCATGTGGTACGTTGTTTCAACGATGATAATATTGTGCATGTTGATGGCAAGGTAGATCCGATTACCGATAAAGAGGTAATAGATACCGAGCTTCAGTTGAAGGATCTGGAATCTGTTGACAAGAAGATTCAGCGTCTCGAAAAGGTTGCAAAGAGTGGTGATGCGGCAGCGAAAAAAGACCTCGCCGTACTCCAAAAATTCAAGGCTCATCTGGAATCCGGGAAAAATGCCCGGTCACTGGTGGTTACCGAAGAGGAGAAAAAGTCCATATATGACATACACCTTCTAACAGTGAAGCCTGTAATTTATGTGGCGAATGTGGAAGAAGGTGCTTTGCCGGAAGGCAATGAGCACAGTGATCGCCTGCGGGAAGCGGTAAAGGATGAGGAAGCAGAGGTGATTGTGATATCAGCATCCATTGAGGCACAAATTGCTGAACTGGAAGATCCTGACGAGCGGAGTTTGTTTTTAGAAGAGTATGGGTTGAAAGAATCCGGACTGAATAAGCTGATCAAGGCGGCATATCATATATTGAACCTTATCACATATTTTACCGCCGGCGAGAAGGAAGTTCGTGCCTGGACCATCAAGAGAGGATGGAAGGCCCCTCAGGCAGCTGGAGTGATCCATACCGATTTTGAAAAGGGCTTCATCCGTGCAGAGGTTATCAAATTGGATGACTACGAAAAATACAGGACTGAAAATGCCTGTAAAGAGGCGGGGAAGATGGCAGTGGAAGGAAAAGATTATATCGTTAAAGACGGGGATATCATGCATTTTCGCTTTAACGTTTAAAATTGAAACATTTTATTACATGAATTTTTACATTTAAGCTTTTAATACTATTTTTAGAAGCTATAATAGCATTTTTTAATCGCTTGGAAGATCCAACGATTTTTGAATAGACCATGAAATTCGTAAGGCATTGAGGCTATACTCTACTATATCCTGTGCCCTGATTTTTTAAAAAAACGAAGACAAATTGAGAGTCAGGATCATTTTTCTACTTAAGAACAGAGGAAGTCATATTCCCTTTCATCATCAATATTTGCTAGCTCAGATGATTAAGGGAGTCCTTATGAAGGGCAGCGACGAGAAGTATATAAACTATTCGTTTTATAATTTTTCGGGGTTGAAGGGACAGACGAAGATCAGCCGTAAGGGGCTGCATTATTATTCATCACGCGTTACGTTGGTGCTTTCTTCACCCAGCAAGGACTTTATCGATTACTTTCTGGCGAACCTTTTCGATTTTCCCAAAGTGGAGCTTGGTGCCCTGGCACTTCAGCCGGAATTTGTTGAATTGGAGGAAGCTGTTGAAATGGGCGAATATGGAAAGTTTATTTGTATTTCCCCGCTTGTTCTCATGAACTCAAGTTTCAACGACAGTACCGCAAAACGCTTTATTCCGCCGGAAACGGATTCGTTTTCCGACCTGCTGTACGAATCCACGATTCAGCGTATGGCCAGTACAGGAGACTTTACCGACGAGCAGATCGCCAGCTTCTATAAATTTCAGCTGATCCCCGATAAAAATTATATCGCCCGGTTAACGGCTCAGCAAAAGAAGTATGCGCGGATTTATCCGGTCTTTGATCAGGATGTGAAATATGAAGTGAGGGGCTATACCTTTCCGTTCACATTATACGCGGCTCCCGAAGTATTGGATTTCGTCTTTAACTGCGGGTTGGGTCAATTCACCCACAAAGGTTTCGGGATGCTGGATGTAGCTAATTCTGATCCCAACAGCCGTGTGCTGAAATACGAATTTAACGCAACCGTTCATTAAGTGTAATGTGGCGATAGCCAACAAGCTGGTCGCCACGCATTTCTAACGGTGTGTAGTACACGAGGATTTCATATTCATTTTCAGTTTCAAAATGATTGCCTTCCAGGTAATTCATCGGGAGTGTGTCATTTTTGATGATATACTGATAATCATACCAGCCTTGTTTTAATATTTGCCTGCCTGTATATATGCCGCGCGACCTGTCGTACTGCATTTTATTCTCAGGGATATAATGATAGTTGTTCATCCTGCCAACCACATAGACGTCTCCCGGCAACGGATCACTTTCCAGGGTAAATACGGTTTCCACATAATCAGATTCTACCACTCCATTGCCTGTATCCATATTTGAGACAATGAAATTGCCATTCAGATCATTGAGCAGCGAATAAACTTCGAATATACGGGGCTTGTCCTTTCCTAAAACAACCTGGGTCGGTCGCTTTGAAAGATCTGTATAAGCAACATTTTGCCCTGGAGATCTCAGGGACCGCATGTCAAAAAAGCGAAATTCATTACCACCGGTGAAGTAATCCTTCTCGGCGAAAAACCGATATTCCAGCATCTTGTCAATTTCTCTAAAAAAAGTAGGCTTGGTGACACGGATAACATTATCCCAGCGCTGATTCTGTCGCAGTACAATCGTTATTTGCTCCATCGGATTTTGGATTGGGAAATCCTGATAGTTGATGGCAAAGTCAAGCTGTTGATTCATCCGGCTCAATGATGTTATATTATTAAGACCGGTGCTCAAAAGGACATTCACCCGGTTCTCAAACACCATGAAACGCTTTGTAAGGATGATATCCTTTGGGTTATTCTCCCGGTAGGCGACAAGGAGATAATTTCCCGGAATTTTTACACGTGGAACCTGAAACCTGTAATGAATGTATGCGAGCTTGGTGTCGATCGAAAATTCATAGGAGTTAACATTGAATTCATTGTAATCAAATAAATAATCAAGCGCCCTGAGTCCGGAAGGTTTCCAGTCGCTGTTGCAATGAATGATCCGCACCATATAGTCTTCCGGCGAGTCAACCAGGTCGTCAAATTCAAGAACCAGGTTCTGTGTGCCCAAAGGGCTTGCAGGAGGCTGTAACATATCCTGGGGCCGGCCCGTAAACGGATATAACATGACAGTTCTTATTTCTGCCTCGTAGGACCAGTCTTCATACCTGAGCGTTTTGTCGTTCTGGAAAAAGGAAACAAGGCCCAATAGAAGGGTAATCGCAGATGCAATGGGATATGTCATAGTCGTTTTGTGGCAAAATTTTTGCCATGTTTCAATAAATACGAATTTATGAAAATATTTTTACCTGGCTTCCAACCAAACTTCCAGGTTCCGGGTCACTAAGAACAGATACATGGAATCTGAAAAAGCGCTAATCAGAGGTTGTCAACAGGGAGACCGCTTATCCCAGCGTGAGCTCTATGATAGATTTGCCGGGCAAATGCTGGCGATCAGTAAGCGCTATTCCAAATCTGAACTGGAGGCAGAGGACATTCTTCAGGAATCATTTATTAAGATATTCAGAAACATCTCAAATTTCAGGGAGGAATCGAGTCTTTATTTCTGGATTAAACGCATCGTCGTTAATACTGCACTGAACAGCCAGCGAAGCAAGTTATACTCTTTCCCTATGTCGGACGTCTATGAACTGCCTTTGCATGTAGGGGAGAAATTCACATTGGCCGATTTCCATTTTGAGGAGTTGCTCCAAATGGTGAGGGAGCTGCCCGATGGTTGTCAGACCATTTTCAACCTGTTCGCCATTGAAGGCTACACGCACAGGGATATCGCCGGGATGCTGGGCATCAGCGAAGGAACCTCAAAGTCGCAGTATGCAAGGGCCAGAAGCCTGTTACAAGAAAAAATATTGAAAGAAAAAGGAGTAACCTATGGAAGCTCAGAATAATAATAATTTTGAAAGAGCCTGGCAACAGGCTATGAAAGGTGCAGAGGTTGAGCCCCGGCCCGAAATTTGGGAAGAGATTGAGGCAAGACTCGATGCAAGTGGCCGGAATGGTAAACGGATGTGGCTCTTGCCAATCGCTATCGCAGCTTCTGTGCTCTTTGCCATGACCACTGCAGGCGTATACTATTCAGCCTTCAGGGATGAGTTGCCATCCTCATCAATAACTGCCAAATTAGGATCACCAGCGGAGAATAGTGTAGAGAAGCAAGCATCCGATATTACCGCAAATTCAATGGAAGGAGGATCAATTGATGCCTCTGAAGCCTATGCCAATTCATATGATTTATTGTCAGGTATTCAACCTGATGCTGCAGGAGATTTACAGGATCAGCCAGAAACAACCGACGTTTTAAAAGACGTGGCACCAGGTGAATGGTTCGTTTTTGAAGCACCGTTGCTGGCAGGTCTGTACCCGTTTAATACTTTATCTATTGATCGGCCTGCTGAGGCTGTATTTCATCGGATTCCGGTACTGCCCGGGCCTAAAGATTTGAAAAGCGATCAACTTTGGGCCGGATTGAATCTGTCGGGCGGGTCGGTTACTTCAACTGCGGGTTCGGTATCATCGCTGCAGGTGGCCGATTTTGAAAATAATTCCGGAAGTATAATGGTGGGTCGTACCGAAACGAATACGACAGGGACATTAATGAACGTCGGACTTGGATTAGGTAAGAGAATCAGCCGCCGATGGGTAATCCAGGGAGGGCTGAATTACAGTCAGCGAACCGCAGGTGGTACTTCCAACCTGGTTTCAGGACCGGAGAACCAGCAATCTGTAGCGCTCGATGTACGACAATATCAGGGAAATGCCCAGCTGAGTGTTACTCAGCCATATGATGTTGAGCATAGGATAGGGTATGTTTCGATACCCGTTCAGGTAGGCTATGTTCTACTCGACAAAAAAGTGGATGTTACCCTCCTGGGAGGAATGTCTAATGATATTCTCATGCAACACCGGGTTTCAGATTCAGAAGGAAACCTTGGATCAACCAACCTTGATGAGGATTCCAATTTTAAGAAATATGCAGTTAGTGCCCTGGTTAGCGCTGAAGTAAGTTATCCTCTCGGAAGGCATTATACGGTGAGTGCCTACCCACAAATTCGCCAGTACCTGTCGGCCGTTCAGAAGGATGTAAACGACAGTCCGCCGGTATCTCTCGAAATGGGATTTCGCCTCAGCTACGTATTTTAGGAGGTTTGTTCCAGCTCATCGATTTTTCCTGCCACGTCTTCCCATTGGTCCTGGAGCGAATTAACCTTTGATTTCAACTTTTCATAGGTTACGGTTGCTTTAGACAACGCATCCGGATCAGCGTAAACTTCAGGCTTTGCCATATGCGTCTCACTCATTTCGATTTCAGACTCAATTTCGGCAATTTCATCTTCAATACCCGACAGCTTTTCCTGCAGTTTTTTCAGTTCCTTCTGATCCTCCGGCTCCCTGTGGCGTTCTTTTTTTACGGGCTCCTTTTTTACGACATTTTCTGCCGGTTCCGTCTGTTCCGACATTTTAATTTCATTGCGCCAGTATAGATATTCCTGATAGGTACCCGGGTATTCCTTAATTTCCTCGTCCTCGATGTACCAGATCTTATTGGCTACCTCAGAAATAAAATGACGGTTGTGACTTACCACGACAAAGGTTCCCTGGTACTGCTGAAGAGCCTGGATCAGGATATTCTCACTAATGAAATCCAGGTGGTTGGTAGGTTCATCCAGCAGTAAAAAATTAGCTTCAGAAATCAGCGTTTTTGCCAGTGCCACACGTGATTTCTCACCTCCGGAGAGCACTTTGATCTTTTTGAAAACATCGTCATCACTGAAAAGGAAACAGCCCAGTATCTGACGCAGTTCCAACTCTGTTTTATCACTCCCGGCCTGTTTCAATTCCTCAAGGATCTCATTATTCACATGAAGCGCTTCGAGCTGGTGCTGGGCATAGAAACCCTCAATAACATTGTAACCTTCCTCACGCTCTCCTTCAATCATTTCCGTACCGGATATGATGCGCAGCAGGGTAGACTTACCTTTTCCGTTCGCTCCGATAAGCGCAATTTTATCTCCACGTTCAATAATCGCCGACGTATTTTTAAGAATAGACAGGTCTCCGTATGCCTTGGATATATTATGCAGCCGCATGACATATCTGCCCGACTTTTGCTTGAACTTGAACTTGAAATTTACCGCCGCAGTATCATCGATCACATCTTCCACACGATCCATTCGTTCCAGTGCCTTCACGCGTGATTGAACCTGACGTGCCTTGGTGGATTTTGCGCGGAATCGCTCAATAAATCGTTCGGTCTGTTTGATCTTCTGCTGCTGATTTTCAAAAGCATTTTTCTGAATTTCAGACCGCAATTCCTTTTCAGACATGTAGAAATCATAATTGCCCTCATAGCTGATCAACTGCTCCTGGGAAACTTCCACAATTCTGCTTACCGTATTGTTGAGAAACTGGCGGTCGTGGGAAACAATGATCACAGCGCCTTCGTAATTGCGGATATAATTCTCAACCCATTCAATAGATGGCAGATCCAGGTGGTTGGTGGGCTCATCGAGCATTAAAAGAGAAGGTTTTTCCAGCAGGAGTTTAGCCAGCATGACACGCATTCTCCAGCCCCCGGAGAATTGCTTCAGCGGACGGTGCAGATCTTCGGTTCTGAAACCGATCCCTTCAAGTATCTCCTCTGCCTTGGCTTGCATTGAATATCCTTCGAGGCGTTCAAACTTTTCCTGAAGCTTTGTGAGCTTGTCAATCAACTCGTCAGAATATTCGGTCTCCAGTTTCTTTAATATCTTTTCTATCCGGCGCTGCGTATCGACTGCTTCTCCAAAAGCGGTCATGGCAACCGTAAGAATACTATCGTCGGTGAGATAGGAGAGAAGATCCTGGTTCAGAAAACCTACGGTACATTCATTACTCTTTGAAATTTCTCCTTCATCCGCCTGATAATCGCCATTGATCAATTTAAGCAGGGTTGATTTTCCCTTCCCGTTCAGACCAATCAGTCCGATCTTGTCCTTGGGCTTAATGTGCAGGGCGGCGTTCTGATACAATGCCCTTCCGCCGATGAAGTAGCTCAGATTATTTATTGCAAGCATGCTGCAAAGGTAGCAATCCATTAGAAATGACCTTACACAGCATGGCAGATCAGTGAAAAAAACTTAGATTCGTACAAATGAAATTTAAAATGAAAAGATATTATATATTCCTTCTCTCAGTCCTTATTGTAGCTTGTAAACCTGAAACCGAAGAAGTGGATGCGCCCGCGCCGCCGTTACCGGAAGAAGCGCTTGCTGCCTTGAATCTTCCTGATGGTTTTGAAATACATACCTACGCCAACGTTGAAAACGCGCGTTCGCTTGCGCTGAGTCCGTCGGGAACAGTTTATGTGGGCAACCGTAGTGGAGACAAAGTATATGCAGTTCAGGATACTGACGGAGATTTTGTAGGTGACATTACTTATGTGATAGACAGCGGGCTTGTACTTCCTAACGGTGTCGCATTCAGGGATGGGGATCTGTATGTAGCAGAGGTGAACAGAATTCTGAAATATTCAGACATTGAAAGTAACCTGGCATCCCCTCCGGATCCGGAAGTGATTTATGATGAATTCCCGACTGAAAAGCATCATGGCTGGAAATACATTGCCTTCGACAACGATGGCAAGCTCTACGTTCCGGTAGGAGCACCCTGTAATATCTGTAATCCGGATGATGAGATCTTTGCATCCATCACACGTATGAATCCTGATGGTACAGGCCTTGAAGTCTTTGCGCATGGCGTTCGAAATTCAGTAGGTTTCGACTGGAACCCTGAAACGGGAGATCTCTGGTTCACCGATAATGGCCGCGATAACCTGGGAGACAGTATTCCCCCTTGTGAAATGAACCGGGTTACAGAAGCAGGCCAGCATTTCGGTTATCCGTTCTGTCATGGCGGATATCTTTCCGATCCTGAATTCGGAGAATTAGGAAATTGCGATGACTTTGTCGCTCCACAGGTTCGTTTTGAGGCACATACCGCACCACTGGGTATGAAATTTTACCGCGGAAATATGTTTCCGGCTGATTTCAAGGGTGATATTATCGTTGCGCAACATGGGTCATGGAACCGCTCCAAGAAGATCGGCTACAGACTGATGCGCGTTTCTGTTGAAAATGGTGAAGCTACAGGCCACAGTGTTTTTATTGACGGATGGCTCAACGACGACACGCAGGAATCCTGGGGCAGACCAGTTGATGTTCTTGAAATGCCGGATGGGTCCCTGCTGGTATCCGATGATCAGGCCGGAAAGATTTACCGGATCACTTACAACGGCTAATCGTTTTTCTGCGGAATATAAAGTCCGTCGAATGAAGAACTCCAGGACTTTCCTTTGTCCAGGGAGGTTTCAATCAGTTGACGGACATTCCCATTTTCCAGCAGAGTGAATGTCATCCTGTTGGTGATCTCCACGCCGCTGGCATTGATCATCTGACCGGTAAATTCAAGTACCCCTTCTGATTTTCCGGTCTCGTAATAGTTGGTTATATCGCCGCCACTGCCAACCCAGTGCTGGTGCCACCGTTTTTCCAGCGGATCATAGAAATTGATGCTTTGCCCGGTATAATCCCGCGGAAAAGTAGTATAGTTTTCGTGGATGGCGCACCCGCCGTTGGCGCGGGTAATCTGGTTTTCCCCAACCTTGGCCCCATTCAGGTGAACATCCCAGGATCCGATCCAGAAATCGAACTGACGAGCTTCAGGTTGACTCAGGCACGGATAGGTATTAAGTTCTACTTTTTCAAGTAACTGTTGCCAGTCCGGGTGAGAATGCAGTGTTGTGAACAAAGGGTCCTGGGTGAGCCGGATATAATTCCTCATGCCGGCAGCAGCTCCTTCATTCAGGGCTTTCATGGCTTCCCGATTATTTTGCTGGTGAAGATAATTTTGAGCTATCTGGAAGGCTGTCGCAGAGACTGGAAAATTATGGGCTGCAGCCTTCTTGTAATACATTTCTGCGTTGCTCCATTGCTGAAGTCCGGAATATGCCCGGCCTAATCTGAACATTGCCATAGAATCCCCCGGGTGGTTTTCCAGATAGGACAAATATAATTTTTCTGCCTTTTCAAATTCATTGTTCCGGAGATATTGGTCGGCTTCAGGAGTTTGATTAAATGCTGCTGTAGTTATCAGGCAAAATATCAGAGTCAGTAATGTTTTCATGGCTGTACACGTTTAGCCACAATTAACATAATTAAGTATTGATCAAAGTCTGAAATTATAAAAATATACTATTTACTGAATGCCACATTCGACCTGCTTCGGAATTGCATGGGAGATTCACCTGTCACCTTCTTGAAATGTTTGTAGAATGACGACTTGTTGTTGAAGCCCGCGGCATATCCGATTTCGGTCGTTGACATATGCGAAGCCTCAAGACTTCGCAATAAACGCCGTGCTTCCTGAACCCGGTATCCGTTGATAAGATCGGCAAAGTTCTTACCGCCGCTGTTAATCAATTCCGAAATCTGGTGTATTGAGAATCCGGTCGCTTCACTCAATGACTGTAATCGTAATTCATTATCCAGGTATAGTTTTTCTTCTTCAATGCGCTCAATAAGGATATTGCGCATTTTAAGCTGAAGGTCATCCCGGATATCTTCCTTCTCCTTTCCGAAGAGAACCAGGTATGCACTTCCGTACATGAATATGGCCCCTGTGAGCGATACAAAATAATCCCGAAGTGGGGTAAGAATATTCGTCCATACCAGGATATAATAGGTGAGGTGTGCCAGGGTAAAACCGAGGAAGAGCCATGAGATCCTTCGGCTAATGTTGGTGCTAGCATTCAAAGTTGCGGCTGTTGCATAGGTAAGCAGGAATACACACTGAATTATGGCCTGAAGCTGAAATGTCCAGGAAGGAAATGACAATAACAGCGTAAGGAGATAAAAGGACATGAATAAAGGAAATATCAATAAATGACGCCAAAGGACGATGGTCCTGATTTGCCGGTACATGAGCGGCGCAATGAGATAGGGAAGTCCCATCATAATTCCCATCCAGCGAGGCATGTTCTGGATGTTGCCAGACCAGAATATGACGTAGTAAAAAAGCAGGAAGGAAAAAAATAATATCGAAAGGGAAAAATATCTGAATTTCGGCTTTTGCTTATAGATCAGTCCGGAGAGTAATAATCCTTGTCCTGCAATAACAAGAAATAAAACTGTCCAGAAGTTCCAGCCGGCATCCATATCTTGGTTTACGGAAAATCCTTCAGGAGGATTTGAATTTTTGTCGGCCAGTTAAGAGTTCAAAGAATAGTTTAAAATCTGAAGCAAGACTGAATAGGGGATATCTGAAGGTAGCGGGCTTATTCTTTTCAAAAAAGAAATGTCCAACCCAGGCAAACCCGTAACCGACGACTGGAATTGCCAGCAGCAACCAGCCGTTACCATAATAGATTGCCATAATCAGTAATACAAATACCAGCAACGTGCCTGTAAAGTGAAGGATGCGCGATGTTGTATGCGTATGTTCTGTAAGGTAATAGGGGTAGAACTCCCGGAAAGAATTGAATCGGTCTTCCATGCAGAATTTAGTGATCAAGAAATTGTATTGGGATGGCTACCATGGTCCGATCCCACATGAGACGCATTTCCGCTTTCTCGTTGTTTTGCTCGAACGCAATTGTAAATGGTTCCCATACGACATTCTCAAGGGCTTGAACCGGAACATTGAATCGAAGCACATCGGAGGCTTCATTATAATTATAACTTCCCCATTGCCCCAGTTCACTGTTCAGAATAATGGTCCATTCCTTTTCACCTGGTATGCTGAATAAAGAATAAGTTCCGGCTTTGAGCCTGTTTCCATTGATTTCAATGTCTTCTGTAACAGTAAGCTCTGTTGCCTCGTTCGCTCCGGTTCTCCAGACTTCTCCGTATGGAACCAGCTCCCCAAATACGGCGCGGTCACGTTTATGAGGCTGACTGTAAGTCACTTTAAGATACGTGTCTTCATATTTTACCGTAACGATGGCGGTAGGGCTGGGGCGGGGCGCTACGGCTTCCTGGCCCAATACCTGTAGGGTTAAAAAAGACAGAATGACAACTAAAGGCACGATTCTCATAGAGCTTTCTATTTTTATTTGTGGCTAAATATACGCAACTTTCCACACAAATATTATACCTGAAAATCCACCTGTATTCATGAATAAACCCGACTTCGATGATATCTATATGGAGCTTGCTGTGAATCTCGCCAAGCGGTCTCATTGCATCAAACGTCATGTTGGGGCTGTCCTCACAAAAGACACGCGTATTATTTCAATCGGGTATAACGGACCTCCCGCAGGCACTCATAACTGTGATGATGAATGGCCGGAAGCCGGATGTCCGCGTGACAGTAAGGGTGGGTGTTCACTGGCGATCCATGCAGAACAAAATGCCCTCCTGTACGCGGTGAAAAATAAGACGGAAGTTCAGGGAGCAACCTTGTATGTGACACTGGCGCCGTGCCTGGCGTGTGCAAGAATCATTTTCACGATGGGTGTGACCAAGGTGGTATACCTGAACTCATATGCCGAGTATAAGGGAATTGGCAGTGATGAGGGCGTTGACTTTCTGGAAAAATTCGGTGTGGAAACGATTCGTTATGCTGGCAACCTGGATAATGTTACCCATATGATCTGATCATATGATGTTTACCTCAGGCTGCAGCTCGATACCAAACCGTTCCCGAACTGATGCCTGAATTTCAAATGCCAGCTTTTCAATGTCGGCCCCTTTCCCTGACCCGTAATTTACAAGTACAAGTGCCTGGTTTTTATGGACGCCAATGCCATCACGAACAAGCCCTTTCCAGCCACATTTCTCAATTAACCAGGCCGCAGGAACTTTGACCTGATGATCATCTGTCTTGTATCCGGGCAATTCATTAAATTCTTCCTTCAGCCGGTTGAACATTTCAGCCGAAATGGTGGGGTTTTTGAAGAAACTGCCTGAGTTTCCGATTTCTGCCGGATCGGGCAGTTTACTTTTCCGGATTTCAATAACAGCGTTACTAACATCCCGTATGGTTGGGTTAGTGATGCCCTTTTGATGCAGTGTGTCGCCGATGGCACCGTAGGATATGTTCAGTGTATGCGGAAACTTGCGTAACCTGAATGCCACATCGCATATGATATATTTCCCCTTTGCTTCTTTTTTGAAAATACTTTCGCGATATCCAAAATCGCATTCCTCCTTGAAAAAAGTGCGAATTTCACCTGTGGTTAGATCCACAGCCCGAAGGTGATCAAATACCTGTTCAATTTCCACCCCATATGCCCCGATATTTTGCATGGGCGCCGCACCAACCGTTCCCGGTATCAGGGATAAGTTCTCGATGCCACCAAGGTTATTATCGATCGCGTACATGACAAATTCGTGCCAGTTCTCGCCGGCACCGGCGCGTACAATTACATCTTCATCGCTTTCATGAAGCACCTCCTTTCCTGAGATATCCATTTTCAGAACAAGTCCTTCAATATCTCTCGTAAGCAGTATATTGCTTCCGCCACCAAGGATGAAAAGCGGATCCGGATGTAATTGTTTTATCACATCCTGTACATCTTCGATGGAATTGCATCGCACAAATTCCTGTGCAACCGATGGTAGCCCGAACGTATTGAAGCCCTGAAGCGGGAAGTTTTTCTGGATTTGCATTCAGCCGGTAAATTAAAAAATGAATGAAGGCTAAATTTCGGATAAAAATGGAATACTTAATAAAAAAGGGCTGCTAAAAAAGCAGCCCTTTGGATCATTACCTTAATTCAGGTTTCTCTTTCGCCCCATATCTGAGGTACTGGCGGCTATCGTAGAACCATATTCCTCCTGTAGTTCACGGGCTTTGTCGGCGCCCCCGGCGAGTTCATTGAGTGCCTTCTGCCATTTAATGCCATCAGGCGATCTGCGCCATTCCAGGTCAGAAATATCGCTTTCCCAGACAACCATCATATCCCATTCCCCGGTCATCATATTGACTGCCATCATGGGTGTGCGGGTTCCGGATTGCACGGAGGCCTTCATGAAATAGTCCCGGACTATTTCCATGGCCCTTCCCATTTTACCCGGATGGAATTTCATGTAGGTGATCTGGATTAATTTTGAGTCCGGAAATTTTTCCGGCTGCATGTCCTGTGAAAACAGGGGAGATAAACAAAAGCACATCAGTGCCGCAAGCATTACTAGTTTTCTCATAGTTGTATTAGGTTGATTATTGGTTTGGTAGCCAGAATATAGTAATTTTTGGACACAAAGCATGATTTTTTATTTATAATTGATTGATATCCAGTAAAAAATGAAACGTTATTTAATATTCTTGTTTAGTCTCGTAAGTCTGTCGGTGAACGGACAGGTTTTTAAATCATCAGAGCCACTGGCGCATACCTTTTCCATAGTCGCGCGTGATTCAGAAACCGGCGAAATGGCGGTTGGAGTTCAAAGTCACTGGTTTTCGGTGGGTACGGCGGTCTCCTGGGCTAAAGCAGGGGTTGGAGCTATTGCTACCCAGTCATTTACCAACATCAGTTTCGGTCCGAGGGGTCTCGAATTACTCGAGGAGGGAAAAACGGCGCAGCAAACGCTCGATATTCTGCTGTCAGATGATGACGGGCGGGACTTCCGTCAGGTGGCGATTGTGGATGCCAACGGAAACGTCGCTGTACATACCGGGGTAAAATGTATATCGGAAGCGGGCATGCGTACCGGGGAGGGCTATTCGGTTCAGGCGAATATGATGCTTACAGACGAAGTATGGGATGCCATGGCTGAAGATTTTGAGAAATCGAAGGGAATGCCGCTGGCTGAGCGCGTTGTTTCGGCGCTGAAGGCTGCCCAGAAGGCGGGAGGTGATATCCGCGGAAAGCAATCTGCGGCATTGCTGGTGGTAAGTGGGGATAAAAACGTAAAGCCATGGGAGGATCCTCAGATTGATCTCCGCGTGGATGATGCTGAGGAACCACTTGTAGAACTCGATCGCCTGTTGCGGGTATACAGGGCCTATGAACATATGTCGGCAGGAGATTTGGCCCTTGAAGTAAACGACATGGACAAAGCACTGAGCGAATACGGGGCCGCCCAGAAAATGTTTCCGGATAACCTGGAAATGAAATACTGGACTGCCGTTGCACTTGCCAACAATGGTGATCTGGAGAAGGCACTGCCAATGTTCAGGGAAGTATTCAAAGGAGACAAAAACTGGAAGGAACTCACCAGGCGCCTGCCGGCATCCGGCCTTTTACAGGTAGGGGAAGATCAACTCAAAGCGATTCTGAAACAATAATTGAAGTAACATTATTGCGTCAGCTGATTCGAATATTTACCGACCAAAAGAGCAATAATTATAGTTAGATAAAGCTGTCCGGTTACTGCGGCAAGCATAGCCAGTGATTTGGCATAGGGCTGGACAGGTAAAACATCACCGTATCCAAGGGTTGTTATTGTTACGAAACTGAAATAAATGAATTCATTATTTCGCACTTCACTTATATTGTTGAAGCTGAAGGAAGTGGGATCAAAACGAAACATCAGTCCGACCATGGCGGCAAACAATACCCCCAGAAGAAGATAGCCATTAATGGCCTCGAAGATCACTGATTCCGTGATGCTTTTAGCGCGGGCGATCCTGTTAATTAACAGTCCGACAATCGCCGAGAAGAAGAAAATATTAACAATCTGCATCGTTACAACGAATTCATTGTAATCAAATAGCTGGGAGAGGATTTGAAGGCCCATGCTTATCCAGACGAGGATAAAGAATTTCTTATTCAGGGTGGAAATGGACATCGCCGAGGTAAAATAAATCAGGATGAACATCAGCGCATTTAGTCCGGTAATTAGTTTCACCGGCATAAACCCGGAAACAAATGCCAGAATGAATATTTCAGCCATTAAAAGTATACTCCAGATCTTCTTGGGTGTTGCCATATATTGGTTCGGGTTCAATGAAGATTTATTTTACAAAAATTTATCAAATTTTCACCTCTCAGATAATCATTCGGAAATCAACCGACGGATTTTATCAATCATAACGGGTTCGTCCCACGCCTGTTCACCTTCCTGCTTCAGAAGAATCTGACCGTCCGGGCTGATAAGGTAGGTGGTCGGCAAATAAAGCAGTTCATATGTTTCTATAGCCGAAGGCATCAGAAAGCTGGAAATCCCAAGTTCGCGGTTATTGATGAAGGATTCGACCTTTTTTCCATCCTCGTTGGAAATAAATATGAGCTTTAATCCCTCACCGGCTAAGTTTTTCTCAAGCTCGAGGAGGGCTGGTATTTCACGGATGCATGGTTTACACCAGGTAGCCCAGAAATTGATCAGATAAAATGTGTTTTCGTCACCCGGCAATTGTGCGGACCAGGCATCCAGGGTTTGTAATTCAAGTTTGTCAAGGAAATCAGATCTCAGCCCGGTATTACAAGCGAATACCATAGCGGCCATTATGATGAATGAACTTGTTCTCATTTATAGGATAAATTTAATTACCATTGCGGTAGCCAGCCAAAGGTAGCACCCCCAGGCTAAATATTTCAGCAATGCTTCTGTTTTACCGCGATCGGCCGCCTGGGCGTGGTTACAAACCCGAATTAAACTGCTAATGAGATATCCCGGTCCAAATGCCCAAAATGCCATCCAAAAGAACCCCAATGACGTGAGTGATGCCTCGGCCCAATTATTTAAAAAGGTTTCACGCATAACGGATTATATGTATTTTTAAACAAATAGAAAAAAGGATGCCTAATAATGTCATAACATGTTACTCTTGCTTCGGGTTAAATAGAAAAACTAGCTAAATGAAATCCTGTTTTACCGTAATTATACTAACTGCATTTTTTTTAAGCCTGCAGGCGCAGGATGAAAAGCGATACAGCTCGGGAAAAATATCTTTTGAACTGCAGCAGGTTGAAGGCCTGAGCGGAGTTCCCTGGGGCGTTGTCTGGCTGGAAGATGGCGCTATGCTGGTTACTGAACGTTCCGGTAAACTGTATCGAATCAAGGGAGGCGACCGAAATGAAGTCGAAGGATTACCTGAAGTCTATGTACGCGGACAGGGCGGTCTGATGGACCTGGAATTGCACCCTGATTATGAGAATAATGGTTGGGTTTACATTACATATTCCGGTGAACAGGACGGCGATGGAGGAAATACAGTGCTGATCCGTGTAAAAATCGATGGAAACCGTATTACAGAACTACAGGAATTATTTCGATCCACGCCCAACAGCACAAGGCGGCAGCATTTTGGGGGGCGGATAGAATTTGATGATAAGGGGTATTTATTTTTATCCCTTGGCGAACGAGGTGATTCAAAGAACGCCCAGGATCTTTCGGTAACTTCCGGAAGTATTGTAAGGTTATTTGATGACGGAAAAATCCCGGAGGACAATCCATTCGTGGGTGAAACATCGGCAAGACCGGAAATCTGGTCATGGGGCCACCGGAATCCGCAGGGTTTAGCCTGGCATAAATCACTTGGAGTTATGCTTGAAACTGAACATGGTCCGATGGGTGGGGATGAACTGAATCTTATAAAAAAAGGAGCTAACTACGGCTGGCCGGAGATTACATATGGGAAAAATTATGACGGCACGATTATAACTGAAGAAACGAAAAGGGAAGGCATGGAGCAACCCCTTACGTACTGGGTACCGTCCATAGCACCAAGCTCATTGATTATCGTGGAGAGTGACCGTTATCCGGAGTGGAAGGGGCATGCATTGGTTGGTTCACTCAAATTTGGTTACCTTGAGCGCGTGGTACTCGATGGGCTCAAGGTTGTTTCGAAGGAAAAGATGCTTGAGGGTATTGGCCGGATCAGGGAGGTGAAAGAAGGGCCGGATGGTTATATTTACATACTTGTAGAGGGAAAAGGAATATTCAGAATTATACCAGAAAAATCATGAGAGTTTTTGCAGTTCTTATCTTGTCGGTAGTCCTTCTTTCGTTCACCTGGCAGGACCAGAAAAAGGTGAAAAGCATGGAGCGGGGAAAGGAAATTTACAACCAGCTGTGTATCGCCTGTCATCAGGCCAACGGAGAAGGAATCCCTGGAGCGTTTCCGCCGCTTGCGAAATCGGATTATCTTCTCGAGGACATCACCAGAGGTATTCATGCGGTTAAATTTGGTCTGCAGGGCGAAATCGTGGTAAATGGTAAAACGTATAATTCGATTATGACCTCACAGCAGCTGACGGACCCCGAAGTGGCCGACGTATTGAATTATGTTCTGAATTCCTGGGGCAACAGCCATGATTATATTTCTCCTGAACAGGTAAAGGCCGTGGATCAGTAATCGGTATGATCAGGAGTCTTCCCATTTTTCTTTTTGTATTATTTTCAGCCGCGCTGTACGGGCAGTCGCGCATTCAGATCCTTGACAATCGTACCAATCTTCCAATTGCAGGAGCGACGATTCAATGTGATAATGGCTTTTCATCAATAGCCGATGAAGAAGGATATATGCAAATTGCCAGTGGTGTATGCGTAATTCGTCATGTCGGTTATGAACCTCTTGAAATTTCTGATATTCAATCAGCTTCATCCAGGCTGTATCTGACTCCACGGCTTGAAGTTTTACCCACAGTTGTGATTCAGGGCTACCAGGAACCTGTGTCGTTAAAGGAAGTGGCCGGCGGGTATTCGTTCCTTCCAGGCAAGGAGATATCAACATTTTCCGCTGTAACTCCCGTTACCGCATTGAACAGCCTGGCAGGAGTACGAATGGAACAACGGTCACCGGCAAGCTACCGCATCAATATTCGTGGCAGTACATTGCGGTCACCGTTTGGCGTGAGGAATGTAAAGGTATACTGGAACAATATTCCTTTGACGGAACCGACAGGGAATACGCCGCTCAACATGCTCGCACTTGAGCAGTTGGGAAATGTGCAGATCATTCGCGGGCCTGCCGGCAGCAGTTACGGAGCCGGAATCGGAGGTGTTATTTTAATGGAAAATGAAGCAGGTTCTGAACCGGGGTTAGCGGCAGAGGCAGCCCTCACTGTTGGAAGCTATCAGATGAGAAGGCTTCAGGCCGGGGTGTCATTCGTAAGTAAAGAACACTCCATTCAGCTGCAAGCCTCTAAACTTACTTCCGAAGGTTATCGTGACCATTCCCGCTCTGAAAGAGGAAATATTGTGCTAAGCGGAACGGTACATATATCAGACCGTCAGAAGTTGGGGTACCACCTGCTTGCGGCAGATCTTTTCTATCAATTGCCGGGAGGGCTAACTGAAGAACAGGCTGAAGAAGATCCTACGATGGCACGAACGGCTGCAGTGTCCCAAAACAGTCTGATTGATCAGCAATATTTGCTGGCAGGGGTGGACCATTCAATTTCCTGGGATAAAGGGTCCAATCAAACACAGGTATTCTTTTCAAGCTCTTCAAAACGAAATCCATTCATTACCAATTATGAGTTTGAGAACCTGGGAGGAGGGGGAATCCGAACCCGTTTTAACCAGGATGCCGGACCAGTGCGATTTACGATCGGTGGAGAATGGCAGTGGGGTACAGCAACCGCGGATAATTTTGGCAATGCACAGGGATTTCCCGATACACTGAGATACGCCGATGAGAACCGACAATTTACAGGTTTTGAATATCTTCAGGTTTCTTATGCCCGGGATAACTGGCACTTTAGCCTGGCCGGGAGTATAAACCATCTTTCGTATAATTTTAACCGCCTCAGAGACGCCGGGCTTGACAGCAGCTATACGCTGGAAAGGCCCTTTGATGTCATTTTTTCTCCGCGTGTGTCAGTAGTTCGAAAGTTGGGGGATTTTTCGATCCATGGGTCGTACGGACAAGGTTTTTCACCTCCCGGACTGGATGAGGTCCGTACCAGTGATGCCAGCATCAATACCGATCTGAAATCCGAGATTGCTCACAATTTTGAAATTGGGTTCCGTGGTAATTTCTTTAATGAACGACTGGCAATAGACCTGAATGCTTTTTACATGCGTCAGCGTAATACGATTGTTAGTCAGATCGATGCAAATGGGACCAGTACCTTTACAAATGCCGGTAAAACCGGGCATGCCGGACTTGAAGTTTTGAGTGGCCTGCGCCTGATTGAAAATAATAGCGCGCTGTTAAACTATCTCTATCTTAAAACTGCTGTCACCTGGTACCGGTTTACTTTCCTGGAATATGTTCGTGTGGCCAATGGTGAAAACACCGATTTCAGCGATAATAGTCTTACCGGAACTCCTGATTTGTCATTGAACGTTTGGCTTACAGCCCGGATATTCAGAAATCTCCAGGCAGATTTGAATTATCAGCATGTTTCCGTAATTCCTTTGAATGATGCCAATACGGTGTTTTCTAAAAAAGTCGACCTTCTCCAGCTAAATCTTCAGTGGACAATGAAATTGAATAACAAGTTGTCACTGGCCATTTTTGGCGGGGTTGACAATCTGCTGAACCGATCCTATTCGCTCGGGAATGATCTTAATGCTTTTGGAAGCCGGTACTTTAACCCTGCGGCAGAACGAAACTACTTTGGTGGGATACGAATATTATTTAATCAACCCGGAAGGGTTCGAAGCGAAAATCAATAAGCCCCCACATTTGATTATCATAGAACTGTGTAGGGTACTCTGTTTGAAATGCTTCTTTCAGTCCAAACCGAACAATTTCCACGTTCCCGATGGTTTGGGGGAAAATCGTTCCAACGGCAGGAGGCTCATAATCATACCAATTAATCGTATTGATGGTGAGCATGTAGGATTTTCCGGCGGTTAGATCAACCGGCTCATCAATAAATACTTCCTGGTAAATGTTTTCAAAATACTGTATTTCCCAGAATTGAATGATTTCTTTCGAAAAGGCATCCCACAGGGTGATCTTATAGGTGGCTGTTTTAGGTAATACGCCGGTGATGGATTGAAACTGACCATCGACCCGGGGTATAAATTCATAGCCCATTTCAAATCTGCCCAATTCGTTTTGTACGGTATCACGGATAGCCAGGGGGCGTGCAACCTCAACAATAGGATATTCACCAGTGAGTTCGGGTAATTCTATTCCGTCATTGCATGATGCAAAAAAACCAGCAGCAACCAGGGCTATCACCCCACAAACCCACTTCAAATTCTTCATTCCTTTCTGCTTCTTCCTAAAAATTTAAATGCATCAACCATCATATAGGTTCCTGTGATGCCGGTAACCCCGCCGGTAATAAGCAATACCTGTCCGAGACTGTCATTTTCCCTTCCCAGCATCAATCCTCCTGCAATGGTCACCGTGTATCCAATTGTCGCAATGAGGATGCCTTTCTGAAATTTTGTCCGGGATTTTTCCAGATTCAGGTTGATATTATCCACTTCTGCCTGTAAGTGTATGATCTCTTGTTTGAGCGAGTCCAGTCGATCCTGGGTTTGAGACATTACTGGCCCAGCCACAAATAATAATATGATCGTTGTAAGCACAAGCTGTATTTTCATATCACCAAATTAAATCATTCCGTGATGTTTGAAAATATTTGAGACACTAATTTATTGTTGATTGAATAACCGAAAGACAATTCACCGGGTGCTACTCAAGCCATGACTTAAAATTGGGCACCCGTGAGCGGCTGACGATCAGGTGATCACCCGTTCCGGTTTTTGTAAAGATTTGAAGACGATTACCGTTGATTTGACGGATCTCGCGAATGGCCTGCAATTGTACAATTGCCGACCGGTTCACTCTGAAAAACATATCGGGATCCAGCAGATCCTCCAGTTGTTCCAGCGTATGATCGATCAGGAATTTTTTACCTTCAAGATCTGTAAGATAGCAAAGCTTGTCATCGGCAAAGAAATGGTCAATTTCCGGGGTTTCCCTGAAATACATACGCTGCCCTGCTTTCACCAGGAAACGTTCTTTGAACTTGCGCTTGGATAGGATAGTTTGAATTAGTTCACGGGAAATAAAAGGGGTCTGACTTTTCTGGACATTAAAAAATTTGTCCAGTGCCTTTTTAAGGTCTTCCGTTGAAATAGGCTTCAACAGATAATCAATGCTATTCAGACGAAACGCGTCAATCGCGTACTCATCGTAAGCTGTTGTGAATATTACCGGGTTATTGAACTGAATTTGATTGAATATCTCGAAGCTTTTACCATCGGCAAGCTGGATATCCAACAGGATCAGGTCGATGGATTCGTGATTTTTCTGAAGAAACCGGACGGCTTCCTTAATGGTATCCAGGGGTCCGTGAATTTCAATAGACGGATCATACGTGTTGACCATTTCCTGCAGGCGTTCTGCAGCCAGTTCCTCATCTTCAACGATTAGAATTTTCATCTTCAACGTCCAAAATAGGTATTTTTACAACGAATTTCCCATCAGATTGAACGATTACCGCATTTTCTCCACATAAAAACTCATAGCGCTGTCGAATATTTCTGAGTCCGGTATTGGTTGACTCCTCAGGGACCGGTTTCAACTGAACGTTATTTTCCACTACATAATATTCTCCATTTCGAAACAATCTGATTTGGAGCGGGTCTGCTTTCGAGACAATATTATGTTTGATTGCGTTTTCAATGAGCATCTGCAGCGTTGCCGGAGCGATATAGTTTTGCCCGACGGTGTTCTCAATCTCATTTTGAATTTGCAGATTTTCACCGAAACGAATTTTTAGAAGAAATATATAGGCATCAAGGAACTCCAGTTCGGATTTGAGTGGAACCACCTTGCTGGTTTGGTTATTGAGCAGGTAGCGATATACCTTGCTTAATTGTTGAATAAACTTTGAAGCAGTGTCAGGATCTTTGTGTACCAGTGTATTGAGTACATTGAAACTATTGAATAGAAAATGTGGATTTACCTGATTACGCAAAGCTTCAAAGCGGGCTTCAGCCGTTTCTTTGAGCAAACCTTCTTTTTCAAGCTGGTTGACACGACTCTGATTCATGAAATAAACAATCGCATTAACACAGTGCAGAAACAGGTTAACCCTGAATGCGAAACCAAGTGATAATTTTAATGTAAGAAAGGCATCTTCTGATAGCTGGTGAGTGATCTGAAGTATTCCGGTGACGGCAAACCCAATCATCAAAACCCAAAAAAGGCTGATCAGATAGAACTTAAGTAATGGATGAACACGGATCGACTGAAGTATTGACAGTCGTTTTTCGATGAGCCGGTTTCCTTCCCATATCAGATATACCATGCCGAGGATTATTCCGAAGAATAACAGCGGACTCGGTCGAAACCCGAATAATTTATCCCCTTCCGTAAACAGTATATTCAGGTAGGAATATACAGCCAGTAGCAGGATAAAAAGATATCTGTATGGATTTGTGAACATAATTGAAATTAAAAATAGGGAAAAGCGCGGATTGACCGCGCTTTTCCCATATTTTCATTTTGATTAAAGTGCAGTGTCGATAGGCAGTAATATGCCATCAATCACATGTATCACACCATTAGTTGACAATACGTCTGTTGATGTAACAGTTGGATCAGCAACATCTGGATCTTTATCAGTAAGTGTCACTGTAGCTCCCACGTTGATCGTGAAATCTCCACCTTGCAGAGTAGAAGGCATTAATCCATCAGAAAGATCTGAAGAGAATACTCTTCCCTGCAATACATGGTATGTAAGTACGGCCGACAATGTACCGTCGCCCAGAAGGGGATCGATGTCTTCCGGACCATCTACACCCAGTGCAGTATACAACGCCTGGAATGCGTCATTGGTAGGAGCAAATACAGTAAAAGGTCCGTTAGGCGATGCTACAGCATCAACTAAACCTGCTTCAGTAAGGGCTGCGGCAAGATCTGAAAAACCAGCTGCTACGGCTACACCTACGATGTCGGCACTTGCAGGTACCAGGGTTCTGTTGATCACATGTACCACACCATTGTCCTGATCGATATCTGTAGCAACCACTTGTGAATTTCCGTTGATGAAAACTCCGTTGGCGTTGTTAGTCAGGTAAAAATCACCGCCAAGTGAAGAAACTGTGGTAGCGAATCCTCCAGCAGTGCTGGGTAGGTCAGCTGCCTTCACTTCTGAACCTAATACGTGATAGGTAAGAATCGGAGTAAGATCATCTGCAGTCAATCCCTCGAGGGAAGTAATGTTGGCAGCAGCGAACGCGTCATTATCGGGCGCGAAAACTGTCAGTTCTGCTTCCGGATCAATCAAAGTTTCAAGTAGTCCGGCAGTTACAACAGCTTCAGTAAGAATTGAGAAGTTTTTGTTGAAATACGCAGGTTCAACAACTGTATTTACAATGCTCAATTCAAGTTCAGGAACCAGAACTGCATCCACGATGTGGATAATACCGTTGCTGGCATCTACATCTGCTGTAGTTACGTTTGCACCGTTTACGGTTACACCACCGCCGGCTACACCGAAGGTAAGGATATCATTTGCCGACAGAGCTGTTGTCGCCGTAAGTCCGTTGGTAATGTCACCTGAAGCAACACGTGCACCTGAAAGAACATGGTTCAAAAGGATTCGACGAACAACTGCGTCAGGAATATCATCTGCGCTTGTTTGTCCAACAACCCCCAACAAGCTTGCAAACGCTGCATTAGTGGGAGCAAATACTGTAAAGTCACCATCGTTGCTTAATAATTGAACGAGGTCTGGGTTTCTTTCAAGAAGGTCAACCAGGATACTTAGATCTGCGTTGCCCTGTGCGATTTCAACGATGCTGTCGTCATTGACATTCATTCCGCCGTCATCATCGTCGCCGCATGCGCTAAGTACAACAATCATTGTACCCATCAGCATCATAGACAAAAGTGATTTAAATTTTTTCATGACTCTGTAATGTTTTAGTTTTTAAAAATTGATTCAGTGCTTTGGATGTTATAACTTCTATTTTGGCAGATGTTCCCGGCTTAAAGGAGTGAGTTGCATATATTCCGGAGTGAATGGGATAAATAGGGGTGTGAACATGTATTTCATGTATATGCACTTTTACCTGTGGAGCAGAATGTTTAGATTGGGATAAAAAAAGAGACTCTATGAAATATTCGAATATACTGTTGTCCGGTCTGATGCTTTTATCTGTTAGCCTTTATGGTCAGACCAAGCCTGAAGAGACTGAAGTCTGGGAGCCGGAACCTCCGGTTGTCAATACCATGGGTGAAATTCCCTCTGATGCGATTGTTTTATTTTCTGAAGAAAAGGGGCTTAGCGCATGGGAATCGACAAAAGGGGGCGAACCTGGATGGATAGTAGAAGGAGATCACTTTACAGTAAAGCCCGGTACAGGTATGATCCGTACCAGGGATAGTTTTGGCAGTATTCAATTGCATATCGAGTGGCGTGCACCGGAAAAAGTGGTTGGGGAAGGCCAGGGCAGGGGAAATAGTGGTGTTTTTCTAATGGGCAGATATGAGGTTCAGGTACTTGATTCCTATAATAACAGAACCTATTCCAACGGACAGGCTGGCAGTGTTTACAAGCAACATATCCCGCTCGCAAACGCAACACGACCACCAGGTGAGTGGCAGGTCTACGATATTGTATTCATCGCACCATCTTTCAATTCCGATGGATCCCTGGATACACCCGCCCGTGTAACGGTGTTTCATAACGGTGTTTTGCTACAGCATGATGTGGAGCTGAAGGGGCCTACAGAGTACATTGGCCAGCCGGTATATAAGCCTCATCCGGATGCATTGCCCCTGGAATTACAGGATCACTCGAATCCTGTAAGTTTCAGAAATATCTGGATCAGAAAACTATAATGAAAAGGGCGTCCTGTCAGGCGCCCTTTAATATTTTATCAATCTCATCCAGTTCATCACTGGTAAATGAAGTGTTCTTCAGTGATTCAAGATTCTGGTCAAGCTGACCAACAGAACTTGCGCCAATCAGTACGGATGTCACAACCGGATCCCTGAGAAGCCATGCAATCGCCATCTGTGACAATTCCTGTCCGCGATTTTTCGCAATCTCATTCAGTGCCCGTATGACCGGGACCATTTTCCCGACTTCATCCTTTTCCAGGTAGGTCATACTTTTACCTGCCCGGGAATCTGCAGGAATTCCGTCGATATATTTGGAAGTGAGCATGCCCTGCGCCAGGGGTGAAAATGCAATAAGCCCGGTGCCGTTTGACCGAAGTGTTTCAAGCAGGCCGTCTTCAACCCATCGATCGAACATGGAATACCTCGCCTGGTGAATCAGGCATGGTGTGCCCAGTTTATTGAGAATATCAAATGCCTTTTGAGCTTCATCAGCCGGATAATTCGAAATGCCGATATATAACGCCTTGCCCTGACGAACAATTTGGTCCAGTGCGCCCATTGTTTCTTCCAGCGGAGTGTCGGGGTCAGGTCTGTGATGGTAGAAAAGGTCGACATAGTCGAGCCCCATACGCTTCAGACTTTGATCCAGGCTTGCAATCAGATATTTGCGCGAACCCAGGTTTCCGTACGGACCAGGCCACATATCAAAACCAGCTTTGCTTGAAATAAACAGCTCGTCGCGATATCCTTTAAAATCATGGCGTAGAATGGTCCCGAAATTCTCTTCCGCCGACCCGAATGGGGGTCCGTAATTATTGGCCAGGTCGAAATGCGTAATACCCCGGTCAAATGCCCGGCGGATGATCATACGTCCTTTGTGCAGGTCATCAATAAATCCGAAGTTATGCCACAGTCCAAGCGAAATATTGGGAAGCAGAATGCCGCTATTTCCACATCGCCTGAATGACTCCTGGTCATACCGGTTGGAAGCAGGCAGATAGGGGGTAATGCCTGATTTGTCGTTTATATGTAACTCCATCTTTTCAATAGTTTGAAAGGTATTGCCTCACTTTTTCACTTACCTGCTTGCCGGTAAAGCCAAATTTCTCGTCGAGGACTCCCGCTGGGGCAGAATATCCGAAGTGATCCAGACCAACTGCTTTGCCTTTTGGTCCGACAAGTGTCAGTAAATTATCCGGCAATCCCGCTGTAAGTCCGAATACAGGCACATTATCAGGAATCACTTCCTTTTGATATGCCTGGGGCTGTGTTCTGAACAGACCTTCAGAAATCGCACTCACGATCTGTACTTTCAACCCATCTGCTTCACGTAAAATTTCTGCGGCATCTACCAGGGTCGAAACCTCAGAACCATTGGCAACCAGAATGATGTCTGGATTTTCATCCCGTGTAACAATATACGCTCCTTTTTTTGCACCCTGTGCGGCCTCATAGCGACTCATGGAGCCATCGACAGGAAGGTCCTTAATATTCTGACGGGAGAAGATCAGGGCGGTAGGGGAGTCTGTATTGGCAAGTGCCATTTCCCATGCCACCGTCGTCTCCACTGCATCCGCTGGACGAAGAGCAAGCAGACTCATTTTATGGGAATGGTTTTTTAACTTTTCAAGCAGCCTGATCTGCGCTTCCTGTTCTACCGGCTGGTGTGTCGGTCCATCTTCCCCGACGCGGAAAGCATCGTGGGTCCAGACGTATTTCACCGGTAACTGCATCAAAGCAGCCAGACGGATGGCAGGTTTCATGAAATCAGAAAATACGAAGAATGTAGCCACCACCGGTATTACACCGCCATGCAATGCCAGTCCGTTCGCGATTGCTGCCATTGTTAACTCGGCAACACCGGCCTGCAGGAAAGCACCCTGGAAATTCCCTTTCGTGAATGAAGTTGTCTTCTTGAGAAAACCGTCGGTCTTATCTGAGTTTGACAAGTCTGCCGACGAGACGATCATATTTCCAACCTTTTCTGCAAACATGGAAAGTACCGTGCTGGATGCGTTCCTTGTGGCAATATTCGGTTTTTGTTCAACCTGGCTGAAATCAAGAACGGGAGCATCACCGCTCAGATACTGGTCAAGCAGACCGGCTTTTTCGGGGTTTGCCGATGCCCAGCCGTTGTATTCCTCATTTTTACGTTTGACATAGGCGCGTTTTTCATCAAGAACGCTGGCATAGTATTCAGCTACATCGTCGAATATTCTGAATGGATCTTCCGGATCACCTCCCAGGTTGGATACAGTTTTCGCAAAGGATGCCCCTGCACCGGTTAATGGCTGTCCGTGCGTATGGTAATTTGCTTCCATACTGCCGCCTTCTTCATCGACTGCGCCTTTACCCATAATGGTCTTTCCGATGATCAGGAATGGTTTTTCTTTTTCATCACCGGCGGCTTTCAGCGCACTTCTGATCTGTGCATGATCATGCCCGTCAATCGTCATTACGCGCCAGCCCCATGCTTCATACTTTGCGGCCGTATCTTCATTTGTTACATCCTCTGTGGCTGATGACAGCTGTAGATCATTTGAATCAAAGAACATAACCAGGTTGGATAACCCCAGGTATCCCGCGATCCGGCCTGCACCCTGGCTGATCTCTTCCTGAATACCACCATCGGATATGTAGGCATATGTCTTGTGCGCCATCCAGTCGCCGAAGCGGGCAACCAGAAAACGTTCTGCAATGGCAGCACCCACAGCCATTGCATGGCCCTGACCCAGTGGTCCTGAAGTATTTTCAATGCCGCGTTCAACATCCACTTCCGGGTGTCCGGGGGTCGGGCTGCCCCATTGCCGGAAGTTTTTCATATCGTCGATGGAATACTTTCCCTGAAATGAAAGAACTGCGTACAACATGGCCGACATATGGCCCGGATCAAGAAAGAAGCGGTCGCGGTAGGGCCACCGCGGATTATCCGGATCAAAGTTCATGAATTCTGAATACAGGATCTGTACAAAATCTGCTCCTCCCATGGGGCCTCCGGGATGACCGGAATTTGCCTTTTCGACCATGGCAGCCGAAAGAATTCGGATGTTATCTGCAGCTCTTAGTTGAATGTCGTTTTGCATGTTTGTTTGCTCTGTCTGGGGATTTAATTATTTCGTTGGTGAAATTACGATTCCTGCTGATGTATCCCAAGGGAGCTGAAATATTTGTAACGATAAATGCGATTACCTGTGGGTTGTATTTGCACTAATTTCGGCTTGTGTGTAACTTGAGCCCATAATCAAATACTATTGTATGTTTACTTCCGAAGATCAGCAACAGATAGACCAACTTGGAATTTCTCATTCAGATATTGAAAAGCAATTGGTGCAGTTCAGGAATGGTTTTCCACCGTTGCCCATTGTAAAGAATGTTTCGGAAGGAGATGGAATTCACAAAATTCAGGAATCCGACCGGGAGGAGTTGATCGGGCTTTATGAAACTGCCTGTGAAAATCTTCAGGTCCAAAAATTCGTACCTGCGTCAGGAGCCGCCTCAAGGATGTTCAAAGCATTGTATGAATTCGTGGCGGATGATAATGCCAGCCTCGGCACCCATAAGGATGTGAAAGCATTTTTCGAAGGTATCAACAAATTTGCGTTCTATTCAGACTTGAGGAAAGTGCTTCAGGAAAATGGCAAAGATCTGGATGCGCTGATTGCAGGCGGTGAATACAAAACAGTTTTAAATTATCTTTTGGATGAGCAGGGCCTTAATTACGGCTTTCTGCCAAAAGGTCTTATAAAATTCCACCAGTACGATTCATATTCAAGAACAGCTGCCGAGGAGCATTTGGTGGAAGCTGCCCAATATGCTGTTTCAAAGGGGCGTCAGGTATACCTTCATTTTACGGTTTCACCCCAACATACAGAATTGTTCAGGGCCCATTTGAACGAAGTTAAAGGGGCATACGAAAATGAATTTAATGTTACCTACCATATTGAATACAGTATTCAGGACCCTGCCACCAATACTATCGCCGTAGGGTTTGATAATGAGCCATTCAGGGATGAGAATGGCAGACTCCTCTTCCGGCCTGCGGGGCATGGGGCGCTGCTATCGAATCTTAATAAACTGGATAGCGATATCGTACTTGTAAAGAATATAGACAATGTGGTGCCCGACAGGCTCAAGGCCGATACCATTACCTATAAGAAACTTTTAGGAGGATTACTCATTCGTTATCAGCGCAAGATTTACAGCTTCATGGAGGCACTGGAGAGTCAGCCCGATCCTGCTGATGATTTTGTGAATGAAGTAGTTAAATTTTTACGTGAAGAAGTCTTTTATCAGGTTGCACCCACGTTTAACAATTTGACCAATAAGGAAAAGCGACAGGTGCTCATCCATATCTTGAACAGGCCTATACGTATTTGCGGGATGGTGGTGAATACGGGAGCTACAGGCGGAGGTCCTTTCTGGGTTCGAAATGAAGACGGAAGTTCATCACTTCAAATTGTGGAGACAGCGCAGATGAACCTGGATGATCCGAAGGTTAAAACACTACTGGAAGACGCGAATTATTTCAATCCGGTAGACGTGGTCTGCGGACTCAGGGATTATAAGGGACAGCCTTTTAATTTAATGAAATACAGGGATGATAATACGGGTATCATCACCGAAAAATCCCAGGGTGGCAAAAGTCTTAAGGCGCTTGAACTGCCCGGCTTATGGAATGGTTCCATGGCCGACTGGTTAACTGTTTTTATGGAAGTACCTGCGGTTACTTTTAATCCCGTTAAGAGCGTGAACGACCTGATGTCTGATGAACATCAGTAAAAGGATCATTTATTTTTAATTTCTCCGTCCCACTCGGAAATGCCTTTTGCCAGGTTATACAAAGGACCTTTAAAGCCCAGTTCCTCCAGGATCCTGCATGCTTTAGCCGAACGTGCACCGCTTCGGCAATAGATCAGGTACGTCTTACTTTTATCCATGGTTTTTGCCTTATCCTCAAATGATTCATTATTGAAGTCAACGAAAATGCTGGCGCCGGGGATATATCCTTCCTGGATCTCCTGTGGTGTTCGAACATCAATGATCACCGCACCGGGTTCTTTCATGATTCTTTTGAATTCATGATTTAAAATATTCTGATACATAGCTTTTTTTGTTTCTATATTACTAGATAAATACCTTTATTTCAAAGCGTTATTATACTTAATCTTACCTGCCTCATTGTGAGGTGTTTTCGTCATAAAATTCTGCCAGTTCTTTTATGAAAATATTCTTTGGATCTTTAAATATTTTACTTCCTATGGTGATTGCCTCATTATGATGCAGGCTGTGCTCACGGGTTAGAATATCCTCTATCAGGTCCTGGTGGGTGTCTTCCAGGTTAAGGTGTGCCAGGGCATTATTTAAAAGATACAGGTCCTGATCATCACCGAGGATGGTCGTAAGTAAGGATATTTCCCTGTTCAGATCCTGAATAAATACCGGGGGTTCGGGGAATAAAAGACACTGATACTGTAAATCCTTACTGCGCTTTCGCCATTCATGGAAATGTTCTGACTCTCCGGTGGTTTTGGTAGCTGAAAAAGCCGCACGTGCAGCACCATAGGTTTTTGAAATACCCTGCAACAAATCCGACGGATCATCTACATAAAATGGTTCATAAGACCTTTGAAATTCCAGTAATCGCGATTCGGTTTTGCTGAGACGCTTAATAGCGGCCCCGGAAAGTATTTCCTTCCTGTTGTTCAGATATTCAACAACGGGCATGAATACAGCCGGGGATAAAAGTGATCCATACTTTTCCCTTACTTTTTGAAGAGCATCCATGGCGGAAGAACTGTCGCGCAGGGCGGAAATCTCTTTCCCGATAGAGGATAGTTGTTGATTGTATTTTTTAGTATTTGGGTGAGAGCCAGCTGCTTTGAGCCATCCTCTTATTTTTTTTAGTGATTTTCGCGTTTCATGAACTACCGGGTGTACAACATTTTCATGACTCGTTTTAAGTAATTGGAGTGAATTGGTAAGTTCGGAAAGTATAAGTTGATCGAAAAAACTGTAGGCCGACTCCATATATTCAGTTTACAAAAAGCCTGACAGTTACCTGCCAGGCTGTTCCCATTGATTGATTTGTTTGCTTCATTCCACCATTACCTTACGGCTGATGTGTTGTACTCCTGTTTTATGAGGCATATAAATAGTAAGTATACCCTTGTCCAGTGAAGCATGAATCCTGTCCTGGTCAATGGCATCGGCAATTTCAAATGATCGCTCACTTAATCTTCCCGGTACTTCCTGATGAATAAGTTCATCCTGTTGAGTTCTTTTTCTTTCAGCTTTTACCTTAATGATATCATTTTTCAACTCAATGGTGATGTCTTCCTTCGAAAATCCCGGCATGGTAAGTTCAATCTTATACTCGTCTTCGGCTTCAATGATATTGGCCATTGGTTTGGTTAACCATCTGTCATCGAAGGCACTCCTCCCCATAAAATGCCCGTAGTCAATAAAATGTCCATAACTATCCCCGATCCGGTGAAACGGGTTATTTCGAATATGCAGCGGTAACATGATAACCTCCTTTTATTTATGAAAATATACAAAGGAACTCAGTCGGATTCGTTGACCTGCATCAAGGATTGCAATGATGCTGGTCATAAGTGTTTACATACTTTACGCTGAACTTAGTGGAAAGAATAAATTATGGAATATTATCACGCCAGGGAATTTGCCGGGTTATCCTATGAGGAGGTATTGGCGCTTGTTCCCGAAGCACTGAAGAAGGAAGGGTTCGGAGTGCTAACTGAAATTGATGTGGCCCGTGTTATGAAGGAAAAGCTTGACAAAGACCTGCGGCCCTACAAAATATTGGGCGCCTGCAATCCCAACTTTGCCTATCAGGCCTTATCGTTGGAGAATAAGATCGGAACGATGTTGCCCTGCAATGTGGTTGTGCAGGAGCTTGAGAATGGTAACACTGAAGTTGCAGTAGTTGATCCGATGGGCTCAATGCAGGCGGTGGAAAATGAAGGCCTTGCAGAAGTGGCGGCAGAAGTTCAGGAGCGGTTAAAGCGCGTATTGGATCACATTTAATTATTTCAGTGAATAATCCCTCAGGATGGTAGAGGTGAGGTACGATGTTTCAGCGCCATCGTTTTTATCTATTTCAATCTGTAAATTATCAAATTGGTATTCGCCAAGACCCTTGCAGAACCACCGGAATTGTTCTATGCGCTCATTCTGATAGTAATAGATGCTTAACGTACGCAAACACCTTCGGTTGCCGAAGCGTGTTTCCATAGAAGGCAGGCCGCCTAAAATATAGTGCTCATAGGGTATTATTCCATCCCGGGAAGAAACCATGAATTGTGCATCCTGTGGTTCATTGATGTATTCGAGGCTGAGGTATTTATATGAACCTGCGGTGTAGATCCATCCATCTTCTGCCGGGTAGAGGTAATCCCGTCCGAGATCTACACTGTCCGGCACCAATTCAAGTTTATCAATGTAGTAACAACAGGTATCCACGCGCCAGTAAACTTCGGTTTCAGCAAAAAGATCCCCTGAAGAATTATAAAAGTATTTGTCAAATTCCCAATAGTTGTCGACCTCCAGCGGAAGGAACTCTGAAAGATCAGTTTCCACGACATCTGCAGAATTGTCATCATCTGAACAAGATAAACAACAGCATATGACAACAAGGAATAGAAAGGTGCCTCTATAGTAACGCATGAATTCCAGGTTCAATACCCGGTAAAAAGTAAAAATGATGCATTCTCTGCAAAAAAATATCTATAAAGTACAATTGTACCAGTTGAATTAGATAAAATTTAAGGTGAAATCCAAATTCATTAAAGCTTATTCATGCCCTTCCATACCAGAAATGCCGGGTACCTGACCGGGCATATCCTCGGTCCATGTACGCACCGGTGCTGATTTTTTGTCCGGAAATACCTGGTCAAGGGTTGTCGCATCATAGAGCCGTCCGTTCATCATTACCTTCTCGATACCCCGTGTATTCCGGATATTTTCCAGCGGATTTTTGGAAAGGATTAAAAGGTCAGCCTGTTTCCCTGGTTCAATGGAACCCACCTCCTGATGCAACCCAATCGATTCAGCGCCCATTATGGTTGCTACTTTGAGTGCTTCATGTGCAGACATTCCGCCGGACTGTATAGACCATAGCTCCCAGTGGTAGCCAAGACCCTGGAGCTGCCCGTGGCTCCCTACTCCCGCACGTCCTCCGGCCTTCACGATCGAATTTACTTCAGCAGCCAGTGGTTTAAATACATGCTCTTCATCCATGAACCATCCGCCAGGTCCGGGACCAGTGCCTGCTCCGCGTCTCCTTGTCTTACTGTCGATTTCAGAATGAGGAGTAAAATAATTCAATTGTTGGTCGTCATGTGGATTTTCACGGGTATAGTAATAGTTTTCCGCCCATGGTCCGCCATAGGCTACCAGAAGTGTTGGGGTGTACGCCGTATTGGAAAAAGCGATTAATTCAATCGCATCATCATACAATGGAAAAATGGGGAAGGAGTGTTCATGTCCGGGGTATCCATCAATGATTTGCGTGAGATTTTGCTTGAAATTCAGGGAGCCTTCTGTGGTTGGCATGATCTCCTGTTCCCGGCAAGCCATGATAATCCATTGACGCTGCTGCCTGTTTCCGGCCACGTACATCTTGATGGTTTTGGTATCATAATAGGACGAATACCTGGAAACAAGTTTTCGGGCGTGATCCAGGTTCTCAATTTGCTCCTGCCAGAACATACCCGGCCCGGTGGAGTAAATCCTCGGCCCAAGCATTTTTCCCGCCTTTACCCTGTCTTCATACGTTAGAATATCTGTAGTGGAAGTCTGAGGATCGCGAACAGTTGTTACACCAAACGCCAGGTTTGCCCAGAATTGCCAGGCTTCCGGTTTGTGTATATCCCAGGCCGGTCTGACGTGAGCATGGGTATCCACAAACCCCGGAATGATCGTTTTTCCTGTTACATTCATTCGTTCAGTGTCCCCTGAAACCTCAAAACTTCCGGAGGGACCGACATTTTTAATGCGGTTATTTTCAACCAGCAGCCACCCATTTTCGATGATCTCATCACCATTCATGGTGATAATCCTCGCGCCTGTTAACAGTAATTTGCCAGCGGGCAAATCCCGTTTCGCCGTTACCCGGATACGGAATTCCTCCGGTGAATATTGAAGGGTGTCCTTGTTTAACTTTTTGTTCTCTTCCTCAAAATTTGTGGCTACCGTTTCACGCATCGATTTCAACTGCATTGCAGAATCGAGGTCATAGATAATGTGCGCATTGCCGATTGACCAGTGCACCTTTGTCATATCCTTTGAGAAAGCCAGAAACTGTCCGCCGATATCGGAGAGCTTTTGAACAGGAAAGGACGCTTTATCCCCCTTGGAAACATTGATGGTTTGCGTTTCGCCTCCCACCATCGGGATAGTGAGCAGATACATATCGTTGTAGACCTGAGCGACGGCTCTTGATTCATCATGGCCAATGATGATGCGGGAGGCCTCGAGTGGGCTTTGGGAGCCGGGTGGGGTTGTGCCAACAACCTTCACATGTTTCTTTTCATCTGAACCATCCCATCGTATGGACAGGAGTGTACCATCATTGTTATTCAGATAAATTCTGTCGGGGTTACGGGAAAAATGTGGAAACTCACGCCGATAGGTGTAATCTATCAGTGTGGCGGTCCCGCCGTCTGCACTGATCCAGATGAGTTCCCGTCCGGTTCCGGGCGCACGCTGGTTGAGGGATTTCTGAAAATTCACAGCCGGTCCGCGAAGTGCAACAATCCGCTTGCCGTCAGGCGACCAGGCCGGAGTTTCGTAGATGGCATTTTCACGGGTCAACTGTACAGGTTGACCAGCCTTTTTACCGCTAATGAGAGTTTTATAAATATGGCCAACCCCATCATTCCAGGTAGTATATGCAATCCAGGTGCCGTCGGGCGACCATACGGGCTGTGCCTGGATAAACTCCTGGTTCGTAAGCCTGCGTGGAATTTTTTCGTTCAGATCCATGACATACAGACGATCCAGGGAAGTGAAAGCCAGTTTCGACCCATCTGGTGATGGAATTGCATCCCTTATTTGCTTTACGATGAATTCACTGCTGTCGGGAATCGGGTATTCAAATTGCAACTCCGGTCCGAGCTCAATGGTTGTATTGATGCTGAAGGGGATTTCTACGGCTTGTCCGCCGGAAACCGGGATTCGCCAGATTTTACCTCCATAGGAGGCAACTAATTCCTTCGAATCAGGGGTGAATGACATTCCCGGTAAGGCATCCCGGGTTCCCCGCGATTCCTGATCATCTCGCTGAACAGGATAGGCGAGCCAACGCTCCACACCGGATTCGAGATCCCGGATGATGAGGCCTGTCTGAGCTTCATAGCGGGTTCCGTATACAAGCCACTTACCGTCCGGTGAAGGTGTGGGACGAATTCCCGACCCTTCCCGGAACGACATCACTTCGTTTTTACCTGTTTGACGATCATATCTTCCGATCTGAAATTGCGGAAAAATGGCATTGTATTGCCAGTCGCCCTCACGTTGGGCATACCAAATAAAGCGGTCTGAATTGCCAAAGGCTGCACCGGTCATTTTTATATTTCCGGGTTCTGACATTAATTCCACGCCTGTTCCGCCATCCACATGATACATCCATAATTTTAGAGTGCCGCTTCTGAATCCTGCTTTGGAGGCAAGGATATATTGGCCGTCGGGTGACCATTCCGGACTTTGATAACGGTTCGTATTACCATTAGTAACCGCCTTATCCTCGCGCGTTTCGAGATCAATGATCCAGATATTTTCGCCGCCGCTTTTATCGGAGGTAAAAACTACCTTCTTGCCGTCGGGGGAAAAGCGTGGCTGACTGTCGAATTGCATTCCTGAGGTGAGTTGCTCAGCAGATCCTCCGGAAAATGGCAACAGATACAGATCCCCAAGGAAGTCGAAAACCACCTGAGTTCCATCGGGGTGAATATCCAGACTTAGCCAGCTTCCCTGGTTTGTGCTTATCGAAAATTCCCGGCCAGGTTCAAGCGGCAGGTCTTCGTTTGATTTCTGGATTGAGTCTGATTTTTCCTGTGAATAGGATATTGATGCACACAGAAAGGTAAGTACGAGTAGTAGTGGTTTCTTCATGGATGTTCAGATGCGTTTCCCTGAAAATAACCAATGACATACGTATTTTTTCGAAAAATGTGATGGACGGAAAAAATAAGGCAGACTTCATAGAGTTTCGAAGTTTTGCCCTGAATGCAGCCCGAATATATTTAAACTCCCTGTGAAACCTAAGTGGTTAAATGCTGCCGGGGTTTTGCCAGCTTTTTATGAATATCATACCCATATTGTTTTTTTCTTTGTCGCCGATTCCCGAAATTTTAGTAAACACAGGAATCGGCTGACCTCGTAAAATCTTGAAATAATTCAACGCCGCAAATTAGGAATTATAATACGATGACAAATTATATAAAAGAAATACACACATCTGAAGGAACACGAAAAATTGCAGACCTGGGTTCGGTCACAGGTATTGACCGGCTTCCGTTCTCTATTCGTATTTTGCTTGAAAATGTAATGCGGAATATCGACGGACTTGGAATTACAGAGGATCATTACACTATTCTGTCAGGTTGGGATTCGCAGGGAACCGACAGTGACATTCCCTATAAACCCGCCCGGGTGTTGATGCAGGACTTTACAGGAGTTCCGGCAATTGTTGATATCGCTTCCATAAGGTCTGAAGTAATCCGAAAAGGTAAAGATGGTTCGAAAATCAATCCACTTATTCCTGTGGATCTGGTTGTGGATCATTCGGTCCAGGTGGATTTTTTCGGAACAGAAGATGCCTATGAAAAGAACGTGGCTAAAGAATATGAGCGTAACCACGAACGCTATTCTTTACTGAAATGGGGGCAGAATTCCTTTGATAATTTTGGTGTGGTACCACCGGGCATGGGTATCTGTCATCAGGTAAACCTGGAATATCTAGCACAGGGGGTGGTGGATCGGGATGGTTGGTTGTTTCCTGATACGCTGGTTGGTACAGACTCACATACGCCCATGGTGAACGGTATTGGTGTACTGGGTTGGGGAGTAGGAGGTATCGAAGCAGAAGCAGCAATGCTGGGTCAACCGATTTATTTTACTTGTCCGCAGGTTATCGGACTTGAATTAACAGGACGTCTGGGTGAAGGCATAACGGCGACCGACATGGTGCTGGCCATTACAGAATTACTTCGAAAATACGGAGTGGTTGGTAAATTCGTCGAGGTTTTTGGGGACGGCCTTGATCACCTGACAGTTCCGGACAGGGCTACAATTTCAAACATGTCTCCGGAATTTGGATGTACGGCCACCTATTTTCCGATTGATGATCAGACTATCGACTACATGCGGCGTACAAACCGGCCGGATGAAGTGATCGAGCGAGTGATCTCCTATACCCGGAAAAACCATCTCTGGAGAACCGGAAATGAAGAAATTGAGTATAGTGACGTGATCTCCATGGATTTGTCAAGCCTTGAGCCAACGGTTTCGGGACCTAAAAGACCTCAGGATAAGATACTGGTTCGAAACCTGAAGGAGAAATTCTACGAGCTTATCAACAAAGAGTACGACCATCGGAAAAAGGCCGCGGAGAGTGCTCCGGAATCCAACTGGCTTGGCGAAGGAGGATCACTTACTGAATTCGTACATGCAGAAAATCAAATCCAAAAAGTACGGTCGGCACGTGTGAAATATAATGGAGAAGAATTTGTTCTGCACGACGGTTCAATTGTCATTGCAGCGATCACCAGTTGTACCAATACCTCAAACCCGAGTGTAATGGTGGGTGCCGGACTGGTGGCGCGGAAAGCCAGGGAAAAGGGACTGAATGTGAAGCCTTGGGTAAAGACCTCCCTGGCGCCCGGTTCTAAGGTCGTTACACGATATCTTGAACGGTCGGGACTGGATAAGGCACTTGAAGAGATGCGGTTCAATACGGTAGGCTACGGATGTACATCCTGTATTGGCAATAGCGGGCCGCTTCCCGAACCCATCGCAAAGGCAGTTACCGAACATGAACTGAATGTTTCTTCTGTACTATCGGGGAACCGGAATTTTGAAGCTCGTGTGCATCCCCAGGTCCGCATGAATTTTCTTGCCTCACCGATGCTGGTGGTGGTTTATGCCATTGCAGGACGTGTTAACATCGATCTGATGACCGAACCCATAGGATATGATATGGACGACGTCCCGGTCTTTATGAAGGATATCTGGCCAACCATGAAGGAGATTCAGGAAGTGATGAAAACTTCAATATCCCGTGAAGATTTCGCGCAAACCTACAGTGTAATCTTTGACGGTGAAGCACAATGGCAGGATCTGCCGGCGCCTTCCGGACTGGACTATCGTTGGAGCGATGATTCAACCTACATCAAGGAAGCCCCATTTTTTAAAAATATTTCAGAATTCCCGTCTAAGTCTTCAGATATTATTGACGCACGGGTACTGCTTAAATTGGCTGATTCCATCACAACAGATCATATTTCACCTGCAGGAGCCTTTTCTCCCAATTCGCCCGCCGGTCAATATTTACTGGAACAGGGCGTAGAATACCGGGATTTCAACTCGTATGGATCCCGCCGTGGAAATCATGAGGTAATGATGCGCGGAACTTTTGCGAATGTCCGCATCAAAAATGAGCTTGGCACCAAAGAGGGAGGATTTACAACATACCTTCCGGGAGATGTGGAAATGAGTGTCTTTGATGCTTCCATGAAGTATCAGTCAGATGGCACAGATTTGATCGTGATTGCCGGTAAGGAATATGGAAGTGGATCTTCCCGTGACTGGGCGGCAAAGGGTACGACATTACTTGGAATTCGGGCGGTAATAGCCGAGAGCTATGAACGTATTCACCGAAGTAACCTGGTAGGTATGGGCGTTTTGCCACTCCAGTTTCTGGAAGGTGAGAGTGCTTCGGTTCTTGGCTTAACAGGAAGGGAAATTTATTCCATACGCGGTATAGAAGAAGGACTGGAGCCGGGGAAAGTACTTAGTGTAGTAGCAACTGGCGACGGGAATGAAAAAACATTTGATATTGTCTGCCGGCTCGACTCCAGAATTGAGATTGAGTATTATAAGAATGGAGGTATTCTCCACTATGTATTAAGGAATTTTCTGGCCGGAAACGTATGATGCAGTTTGAGGAGATATTGCGACTGCCGGAAAAGTCCGAACCATTGAAAAAGTGGCCGGTGGAAATTTGTGCACTTTGGTATGACCGCCAGGGTGAATGGGAAAAAGCGCATGAACTCGTTCAGGATGCGGATTCCGGTAACGGGGCTTGGGTTCATGCCTACCTGCATCGCAAGGAAGGTGACCTATGGAATGCCGACTACTGGTACCACCGGGCCGGACGGCGGCGACCCGACACGTCGATCACGGAGGAGTGGTTCGATATATTGAAAAATATCGCCGGCTGAACGGGCCGGGCTTATTCGTCTAGATGTATATCCGGATCAACCACCGAGAGGCCCTTTGGTGAAAGCATGGGTTTGGGGATATTGGTACGGATACAATCTGCGAGTTGATCGATCAGGATTTGTTTGTTGGTTTTTACACGGGTGATCAGTCCGATTTCCCGTGCAAAGGGTTTATCTGCAATCGGGCGAAGGTTCTCTTCCTGTTCTTCTGACAGGCTCAGCGTGGTAAGTTCCGGCAATATGGTATAGCCTCCCTTTGTGTCAACGATCCGGATTAGTGCATCTATCGAATTGCTTCTGTATACGAATGACTTGTTCTTGCGTATTTCCGACAGGTTGCAGAAATTATTGATCTGATCCCTGAAGCAGTTTCCTTCATTCAGCAACCATAGTTTCTGGTAATCGACACTGGAGAGCCGGATGATTCCATCCTGCGTTTTATCGGACGTGTAAAACATGAACTTCTCATAGAACAATGGGATGGTTGCAATATTGCTTACTTGCAGCGGCGTGGAAATAATCCCGGCATCCAGATCTCCATGCCGTACTCCGTGTACCACCTGATTTGTAATTTGCTCATGGATGTCCAGTGATATGCCGGGATGGTCCAGCTGGAGAGAATCTGCAAACAACGGAACGAGAAAGGGAGCAAGGGTGGGGATGATCCCTATTTTTAGTTTCCCGGAGACCTTTTCAGTGAATCCTGCAGCAAACGCGTGTAATTCTTCCATCTGACCAATAATCTCCCGCGCCCTTAGAAGAAACTGATAACCCTCTGTAGTTGGCTTAATTGGAGAGTGTGAGCGATCAAAAAGTGAAAGTTCGAGGTCCCGTTCCAGTTTGCTGATTTGCAGGCTTAAGGCCGGTTGGGTAATCTCCAGCTTGGAGGCCGCCAGCTTGAAACTCCCGTATCGCTGCAATGCGATAGCATACTGCAATTGAGTGAAGGTCATAATTGAATCTTATTACGGTATAAAATTAATTAAAATTACTTATTGGAGCCTCTAATGGTTTCAGGAATTAGTTAAAAACTATTACTTATTTTCCGTTTGTGTAAGGTTGGTACGAGGGCATTTTATTTTTGTATATTTTAGTTGTTCATTAATGACATTTCAATGAAATTTTTCAACCACATGAAATCATCTGTTTTTGGGTTTTTGGGTATTGTTTTGATTGCGGGATGTGAAACAAAGGCACCAAAGGAAACCCCCTATACCATACGGGAAGACGCCGAGACTGCTGTTCAGCGCGCCCGGGATATTGAGGCAGCTACACCGGTCGAGTTGTACGACGGACTAAACATCAGCCTGTGGGCTTCGGATTCACTTGCACCCGATCCGATAGCGATGTCGATCGACGATGAGGGAAACGTTTATCTGACGAGAACCAACCGACAAAAGAATTCCGAATTTGATATTCGCGGGCATCAGGACTGGATGACAGCATCGATTGCCCTTCAAAGTGTTGCAGACCGCCGGGAATTTTTGCATCAGACATTTGCCCCGGAAAAAAGCAATGAAAATGAGTGGTTGCCAGATTTAAATAATGACGGATCCCATGACTGGAAAGACCTGGCAGTGGAGGAAGAAGAAGTGTGGAAGTTGAGTGATGAAGACGGAGATGGTGTGGCTGAGGTGTCAAAGCGCATTCTGAGTGATTTTCATGATGAAATCACCGATGTTGCTGGTGCACTGCTCGTGCGTGATAAAGATGTTTTTGTTGGAGTTGGTCCCAATATGTGGCGATTGGAAGATACCAATGATGACGAAGTGCTGGATTCAAAAACCCCGATATCCGATGGGTTTGCAGTACATATCGGTTTCGGCGGCCATGGCATGTCAGGTGCTGTGGAAGGTCCGGACGGACGGATATATTACGGTATCGGGGATATTGGTGCTGACATCACCACAGTAGATGGGCGCCATCTTCCGCACCCGAATGAAGGGGTTATCGTGCGATCGGAACCGGATGGAAGCAATTTTGAGGTTTTTGCAAAAGGGTTACGCAATACACATGAATTTGTCTTTGATGCCTACGGAAATATAATCAGTTCAGACAATGATGGGGATCATCCCGGAGAGAGTGAACGACTGGTTCATATTGTAGAGGGCTCAGATGCAGGCTGGCGGTCTAACTGGCAATATGGAAAGTATACCGATCCAAAGAATAATGAATATAAGGTCTGGATGAATGAGCGCCTGTTTCAACCCAGGTGGGAAGGGCAGGCAGCCTACATCATTCCGCCTATTCAGAATTATCATAACGGACCTACGGGGATGATTTTCAACCCGGGAACGGCGCTTGGTAAATCCTGGAAAGATCATTTTTTCCTGGTTGAATTTGTCGGGAATCCCAGCCGGTCGGCCATCTGGGCATTCACGTTAAAGCCCGAAGGTGCCAGCTTTAAGCTGGAGCAGGAAAAGAAGGTCATCTCGGGGATACTGCCTACCGGAATTAAATTCGGGCCTGAAGGTGCGCTGTACGCGGCTGACTGGATTAATGGCTGGAATACAAAAAATTACGGACGGGTATGGAAAATTGACGTGGATGAGTCTGCTAATGATTTAGCCGATGAAAGGGCCGAGACGCTTCGCCTGATGCAGTTGGACTATGAAGATGTTGACGATAATGAATTATCAGATCTCCTGGGTTATGCAGATATGCGCATCAGGCAAAAAGCTCAATTTGAGCTGGTCAGAAGACAGGATTCCAATGCCCTGGAAGAAGCAATTGAGCAAAAAACCGAACAACTGAAGCGGATTCATGGTATTTGGGGCCTTGGTCAGCTGGGCAGGCAGGATGTGAAATATGCCGCGCCTTTGATGGAATACCTGAATGATTCAGACCCTGAAATAATCGCACAAGCGGCCAAGGTATTGGGTGACGTTCGCTACACAGAAGCGGGGCCCGTGCTAACGGGTCTGCTGAAACATGAAAATCCAAGGGTTCGCTTTTACGCGGCTGAAGGGATCGGCCGCATCGGCAACAAAGAAGCCATTCCTGAATTGATTTCCATGCTTCACAGTAATGATGACAAAGATATTTACCTGCGACATGCCGGAGTACTTGCATTAAGCAGGATCGGGGAGGTGGCGCCCGTCGTTGCCCTGAAGGATAGTGACAGCCGTGCGCTTCGCATTGCTGCAGTGCTTGTGCTCAGACGTCTGGCGGATGAGCAGGTGGCATTGTTCCTGGATGACCCGGATGAATATCTTGTAACAGAAGCAGCCCGGGCCATCAATGATGATCTTTCGATTGAGGCGGCACTTCCTGCACTGGCTTCGATTCTTGCAGAAACCCGTTTTACTTCCGAGCCATTATTGAGGCGCAGTATTAACGCTGCGTTACGCGTGGGAGGTGAAAAAGAATTGAATATGCTAATCAGTTTTGCCAGAAGAAGCGATGTTGACCCGGTGATCCGGGCGGAGGCACTTGCCACACTCGGAACCTGGTCGTCACCCTCTGTACTAGATCGTGTAGATGGCCGTTTCAGGGGAGTTATCGAGCGCGATCCGGCGATCATTCAGGCAAAAATTATTCCGGTTGCCGATGAATTTCTTGATGCTGCTGACACGCGGGTTCAGATCGCGGCAATCGATATGCTGCGCGGGTTGAACATTACTGATTTCAATGAACAGCTGGCAATACTGATGAAATCGGGCGCATCACCTGAGGTACGCGCGGCCTCGCTTGAAAGCCTGCATGAACTGAATTATTCGGATATGGAATCACTGATACGCTTAGGCATGAATGATGCCGACAGCAGGGTGCGAACTGCGGCGCTAGGATTGCTAGATGAGATGGATGTTTCTGCAGAAGCACTTCCTTCCATTGTAAGGCCGGTTTTTCAGAAAGGTTCACTGGAAGAACAGCAGCAATTACTGAAGGTGTTAGGTAAAATGCCCTCTGAAAAGAGTTTACCAATTCTGGAAACCATTACAGATCAACTTGTTGCTGGTAAACTTGACCCGAGTTTAACTCTTGATGTGTTCGAAGCAGTTGAGACATCGGAAGATCCTGCATTAATGGCCAAAGTTGAGGGATTGAAATCAACGGATAAGACTTCGGTTGAAGCTTTTCAGGCGGCCTTATATGGCGGAGATGCCGGATTGGGAAGACAGATATTCTTTTATAATGCCACAGCCCAATGTACCCGATGTCATGTAATTCGGGGTGAAGGTTCAGATGTTGGGCCTAAACTCGGTGGAATTGCTTCTAAGCTGACCAGGGAACAGCTGCTTGAGGCACTCATTGAACCCAGCGCACGTCTTGCGCCCGGATTTGGTTCAGTATCGCTCACGCTGAAAGATGGACAGAAGGTTTCCGGTATTCTGATGGAGGAGAATGATACGGAGTTAATACTCAAGACAAATGAGGCTGAACCGCTTCATATTGCCTCTGAAAGAATCAGTGAACGAACTAATCTTCCATCAAGTATGCCTCCAATGGGACTGTTATTATCCCAAAGGGAAATCCGGGATCTCCTGGAATTTCTTAGCCGGCTGGAATAGGAACCAGTCATATTCATGTATAACAAGATCTTATGAGTATATAATTTTAATAAAATTAAATTATCGCATTTTCATATCATCGGGATTTTCAGAACATTGTGATTCTGAGGATGTTTTAACTACAAGAATCAGAGTATGAACTTATTTGAGGCGATTAAGCAAACATCGATAGAAGCTGTTAAACAGGCGGTAACTACCGATCCATCAAGTGTTAATCAGGTGGATGCCAGGGGGTTCAGTCCGTTAATTTTAGCAACATATCTGGGACAACCCGAGATAACTTCCTATCTTATCGATAATGGAGCGGCCGTGAACGCGCAGGATGCATCCGGCAATACCGCATTGATGGGTGTATGTTTCAAGGGGAATGTTGAGCTTGGACAACTGCTGATTGAAAAGGGGGCCGATGTGAATCTTAAGAATGGAAACGGCGCATCGGCATTGTTTTTCGCTGTTAATTTTGGCCAGATAGAAATGGTTAGGTTATTGCTTGATCATAATGCAGATCGGTCTGTCCGGGATGCGAGCGGCATATCGGTTGTGGGACTCGCTGAAAAGCAAGGCAATCAGGAAATAATCAAGTTACTTCAATAAAGAAGATTATTATGTATATGGTTAGTATTCAGGGCACTAATGCCAGCTTGCTGGCAATTCCGCAGAACCGGATTCGTGCGTTTGAATCTGCCGTGAATGCTATCCTGGGTACTGATGCGCTGTTCATTTTCTCGGGATACAGGTCGGATATTATTTATCAGGGATCTGAAGACCATAACCTAAAGATCATTGCCCTCTGGCAGTTGTACGCTAACGTAACGGACGGTTCTTCTTTTCGCAGATCCTTTTTTCAAACCACGACCAAGAAGGACACGCTCGAAGCTTTTTTTGTGCGTCTGATCTATCTGAGTGCGAACAAGCAATGGTTTAATCCCTATGTTGAGAGCCTTCGCAGAACAATTTCAGGAAGGTCAGGACATCGCCTGGCAAAGGCATTAATCAAATGTCAGAAATACATCAAGAACGAAGGCATCCATAAAATTTTCGATCTGGAGGATACAACTCCGAAGTACGCTGACCCGGTACCTCACATTCCTGGCGCTCTTACGAGAAATTACCTGGAAGAATATCCTGTTAATTAGTTCATTCGAATTTAACTGTTCTTATTCATCCCTTCGAACCCGGGTTCAGGGTTATTTTTATCGTATAGCTGATTCATGTCATTGGAACTTCATTCAATGAGGTATAACTTAGGCTTGTCACGGTTAAAGTGTGAAAACCTACCATTAATCCTTTATAAATATGAAATTCATAGCCTCATTATTTCTGTCAACGATGTTTCTGATCACTGTTTGTTATTCACAGATACATCCGTCAAAAGAATCGTTATCCGGTCTGTATCCGGGTAAAACCTATTCACCCTATGCCCAGCGGGGTTATCCCACCCAGGTGTTTTGGGGTGATTCTCACTTGCACACTGCATTATCACCGGATGCCGGTCTATTTGGCAACGTGCTTGGCCTTGAGGAGGCATACCGTTTCAGCAGGGGGGAAGAGGTGATTTCCTCGACCGGACTTCCGGTCCGGTTAGGTAGGCCACTGGATTGGGTAGTTATTGCAGATCATTCCGACATGATGGGTTTTGCGACAGATTTATCGAGGGGTGCTCCAAATATTTTGAGCGACGCAAAAGGTAAGGAGTGGTATGAAGGATTTCAGAAGGGCGGTGAAGAGGCTGCCTCTGCGGCCCTGGATTTGATTACGACGTTTGCACAGGGAAAGATTTCCCAGAAGCTGCTGGCCGATTATTCACCAGGTTCGGCCACTTATTCTTCCGTTTGGGAAGATTGTATTGAAATGGCAGAAAAATACAATGATCCGGGAAAGTTCACGACTCTTATTGGCTTTGAGTGGACTTCTCTGAATAAAGGAAATAATATGCACCGGAATGTTATTCTGAGGGATAATGGCAACCGGGCATCTCAGATCGTCCCGATGGTGACGCAGGCACCCTTTGGAAGTACGGATGTTCTTGAATTGTACAAGTGGCTGGAGAACTATGAAAGCAAAACGGGAGGATCGGCACTTGCTATCGCTCATAACGGAAATTTGTCCAACGGTACAATGTTCCCGTTTGACGCTCAGTTTACAGGAAGGAAACTCGATAAGATGTATGTCGAGAGCAGGCATAAGTGGGAACCACTTTATGAGGTAACTCAGATTAAAGGTGATGGGGAAGCACATCCATTTTTGTCTCCCGAAGATGCCTTTGCGGATTATGAGACATGGGATGCCGGAAACCTTGATTTAAGTGAAGCCAAGACAAATGATATGCTGAAACATGAATATGCCCGTGAGGCATTAAAAATGGGCTTACAACTTGAGTCGAAATTCGGTACCAATCCTTATAAATTTGGCATGGTGGGATCAACCGACTCCCATACATCCTTGTCGGCTATCGAGGAGGATAATTTTTTCGGCAAGGCGGCCAATGCCGAACCTTCAACGAAACGGATGATTCACCCGTTTGCCAAAACGGATAAAGGAGCATATGAAGGGTATGAGCTTACCGCCTCTGGCCGTGCTGCAGTTTGGGCCTCCGAAAATACCCGGGAAGCTATTTGGGATGCGATGGAGCGGAAGGAAGTGTATGCTACCACAGGAACCCGAATGATCGTAAGATTTTTTGGGGGATGGGATTATACAAATGATGATATCAACAGCAGGCAACCGGCGACACGGGGATATGAAAAAGGTGTTCCAATGGGAGGAGACCTCCCTGCATTTTCAGGTTCGAAATCACCAACATTCATGGTCTATGCGTTGAGGGATCCGCTCGGAGCCAACCTGGATCGTATTCAAATCATAAAGGGTTGGATGGATAAAGAAGGCAATACACATGAAAAAGTGTATAATGTTGCCTGGTCCGGAGACCGCAAACTGAATAAGAACGGCGAACTACCTCCTGTTGGTAATACTGTTGATTTAAAATCTGCGAACTGGACTAATACCATAGGTGCTTCAGAATTGGGAACCGTATGGACTGATCCGGATTTCGACCCTGATATGGAAGCATTTTATTATGTGCGGGTTTTGGAAATACCAACCCCCAGATGGGTCGTTTATGATGCATTCCGGTTTGGCATCGACATTCCGGAAGGTGCCAAAACAATCCAGCAGGAAAGGGCTTATACAAGTCCGATTTGGTACAACCCCGAATGAAAGTGCTGAAAAGAAAAAAGGCGAACTGAGATTCGCCTTTTTTTATATATGTAGAATTTTAACGCACCATCATGATCAGTTGGGCGATTTTTCTGTGTCGCAGATCCCTGGTTTGAATTCCACTTGATGCAGCCATCATGCCCATATAATCCGAAGGGTCTACCGGAGATTCAATGTCATTCACCAATTGAGCAAGATCCTCAAACATACTCACAGTTATGTGGGTAGCATAGGTTTCAGATCCGGAAGGAAGGATTACGCGAACGAGTCCCCAATTCATTTTTTCACCTGCATCCACCGCCTGCTGGTGCCAGACTTTGTAGATACTTTCTTCCATTTTCTCATAATTTTCATCCAGTTCTTTCATGAAGTCAAGCGTTGCGTAGATGCCCACTTTCATTTCCGGACCGTTAATGGTAGCTGAGATTTCCTTCATATATAATTGTGTTGCAATGTCTCGGCTTGCCACGGTTTTGTTCATCATGGCATCAAGATCTTTGTCGGAAATATTGTGGGCTTTTTTTGCGTATGCCCGTATCTGACTTTCACTCATTGGTGTCATCATTTTTTCAAGGCTTGAATACAGTGTAACAGTCAGGTATTGTGCTCCCTGATCCGAACCATTCGGGGTTAGGGACCATAAATCCCAGCCGTCAATAGTCCCGTCCGCAACCCGTTGCTGATGAATTTTTGACCAGAATGTCTCTATTTCCATATAATCCCCCCCATTTGTGTCTTCAACCTTCATGAATTCAAAAACGAGATAAGGTAAGTCCTGGGCAAACATGCTGGATGCCATGAAGATGACCAGGCATAAGGTGAATAACTTTTTCATGATTGTTAATAGTTTGATTGGTATTATAAGATAATTAAATCTCTGGATTATCAGAAGATTATTTGTGATTAATAATTTCAACAAATCAATCACACTCACTTCATGAAATGCTGATTGTGAAAATCAAATCCGTTTGCTGTTTGTTCTTAAATAATTCAGGCTATGCTGATGTTATTTAGCTATTGATGTCGGGTGATCCCGGTAATTCTGGCGGATGAAATCAATTACATAATTGCGGTATGGGCTTTCCTCTTCATAAGACATGTTTTTCCACAGCGCAGCATGGGTCAGTGTATTTGCATAGATTACCTGGATGTTGCGAAAATCTGTCTGTTGAATCCTCTCTTCAAAGAGGCGTGTATAGTTCTGCACAGTTATATCGCTTATAAGCAGCATAGGTATTGAGAGGTTATCCAGGTATGTAACAGGCGAGGCACTGATCAGATCTTGTTTGTTTGGTCCGAATACGGCCTGAACATGAAGTTCTGCAAGTTCAGGTCTGTCACTGTTTAACAATGCGTTGTAGTAGTCCACCAGGTCGAAAGCCCCGGAAATTGGGATCACACCCCTGAACAGGTCTGATGGTAATCCTGCGGCCTTTAAATAATCCGGATCCATGGTAATGAGCGCTGCAAGATGTGCGCCGGAAGAAAAGCCGCCGATGAATATATTGCTCTTGTCGATACCGTAGGTTCTTGCATGATCATACAGCCACTTCACGGCAGCTGCGAGGTCCTGCATATGTGCGGGATGCTGTATGCCCGAATTCAGGGAGGGGTCGCGCCATGTGGCCGGACTGAGCCTGTGGCCGATGGAGGCCACGGCAATTCCTTCTTCCGCAATTTTACGGGCCAGGTCCATTTCCACATTTCGGTCGACATAGGACCAGGCGCCGCCTCCGATCCAGATAAGAAGCGGGGCAGGAGATTTCACATTTTGCGGAATTACAAGGTTTAACCGGCGAAGGCTGTCTTCAGCCGGTAGCCCGTTAATGTAGGGGAGGTCGTTAAACTCCCTGCTTTGCGCAAGAAGAAAACAGGGCAGGCTGCAAAAGAATAAGACTAATGTTCGTATGATCATGATGGAAGGGTTTCCTTTTTTTACGTAATAGTTAAACATTTGATGTGATCGGGAAGAATTTATTCAGAAAGAAGGGGCATTACGAATTAATACTGATAAAATTTTCTATTTTCTACTCATGAAAAACAGTGTGTTGGTGATACTTTTTTTGTTCGGAATGATCGCCTGCAGCGATCGGGAAACGGAATCTTCGGTTGAAACGGTTACGGAGGTGGGCCTGGATTGGAAGAAATGGAAGATGAAAAGGGAAGGGAACTATCCTTTTCGGGAAGAAATGTATATGGAGGTCTTATACAGTGATTCGCTTCGAACGCTTTCGAAAACACAGATCCTTGATTTGTTGGGAAAGCCCGACAGGACGAATGGAGAGTATATTTATTATGTTATCGATGAATCAAATCTCGGATTCTGGACCCTCAACAGTAAATCGCTGGTTTTTAAATTTACAACGGCGGATTCTGTTGAGTGGATCAAGCTGCATGAATAGACGGGGCAATGACGAAACTGAAGAAGGATTTTGGTCTGTCCGCATAGGTGACTATTTTACCCCTAAGCAAGGGGGTTTGGGGAGTATGATTAAAAATCCGGAGAGGTTTTGGCTGTAAGAACTAAAAATTATCTCTTTTTATATTTTTAATGAATCTTAAGTCCCACATTTATTTTTACGCACCCATCACTAACATTTAATTTATTAATAATGACAGAGATTCAGGTAATCGCCCATTTGAATATTAAGCCAGGAAAAATTGATGAGTTTAAAACGCTGGCCCATTCCTGTATTGAAATGGTGAAACAAAAGGATAAGGGAACATTACAATACGATTGGTATTTTAATGAAAACAACACCGTATGCATAGTTCATGAGCGTTATATTAATGCAGAAGCGGGCCTCCAGCATATTGCCAATCTGGGAGAACTGGTGGTTGCGTTATTTGAATTGTGTGATATGTCTTTTGATATATTCGGAAGTCCTACCCAGGAACTTAAAAATGCGCTGGAAGGAATGAATATCACATATTATGAATTTGCCGCAGGTATTAATTAAAACGGTGTACCCGGAACCATCCATAATCCTATGAAAAAACATTTTATTCTTCTCCTTCTGATAATTTTCTCAGTTGCTCTTTCCCAGGCCCAGGAGATCGTATTTCCGGCTGTTCAGGGATATGGCGGAGTGAACCCGGTCCCTTTTGAGGCCGAAAAACCGGATCCCGCGGCGCAGTACAAATTTGTGATTGAGCTGGGGCACAGGTATTCCGACAAGACCCAGGTAGCCGATATGCTGGATTACGCTGCCCGGATGTATAATCTCCACATTTACGCAGGAGTACCCAGAGAAAATATTCAACTGGCCATCGTGGTTTATTCCAGTTCTACTGCAATTGCGATGGCTGACGCAACCTACAGTCAACGGTTTGATCAGACAAATCCGAACGCCGCCCTGCTTGAGGAGCTTATAAGAAACGGCATTCAGGTTATCGTCTGCGGTCAGTCCATGATGAAGCAAAACCTGCTTCCCGGCGACATATATCCGGGTATCAAAATGGCCGTATCCAGATTTACGGCCACTACCGATCTGATGGGTAAAGGTTATAAGTTGTTCGTATTGTAACTTTGGGAAGGTTGAAAATTATATAGTCAATGTTATAAGTACGATTGAGTAAAATGGAGAAGTTATTGCATATTTATAAATTGAAGAGCTCCTGGAAGCTGTCGACGGTAATCTGTTTGAGCTTTTGCCCGGCATCAACACAAGTATGGGAGAGTACTTGCCTCGATTTTTTACCTGCTTAATGTAGTACAGTTTATGCAACCATTTTCATTTAACAGCCCCCGTTTTTACAGGTCGCTGTACGAGAGTTACATTCGGGTGATTCTGCGTAGCATGAAGAGGAAGAAAGCGACTACAGCCATGAATGTGTTTGGAATGGCCCTGACTTTTTTAATCTGCATGGCTATTTTTTCTTATGTGTCCCATGAAATGTCTTTCGATAAGTACCATAAAAATGTGGATAGGATTTACCGTGTCACTTATCGGTTTCAAAATGCCAATGGTTATGACATCCAGTGGGCCCGGATGAACCAGACCTGGGTAAATGAATTGCCTAACAGCTTTCCACAGATTGATAAATTAGTTCGTTTTCAGTCTTTCAGAACCAGGGACATTCAGATCGGCAGTAATAATTTCAGAGAAAACTATGCGTATGCCGTGGATAAGGAGGTTTTCGATCTGTTCGATTTTGAGATCGTTAAAGGCAGCCTGGCAGAATCGTTAACACCATATACCGTAGTGCTAACCACCACTTCTGCACAAAAATATTTTGGAAGTGAAGATCCAATTGGTGAGACCATGGAGATTTCCAATGATTTGGGCATCAAAGAAACCTACAAAGTTAGTGCAGTCATAAAGGACCCTCCATCAAATACGCATTTACCCATCACACTACTCACCAGCATTAACAGTGAGAACGAACGGACAGGCTGGGCATATGTTTACATGCTTCTGAAAGATAAAGCCGATATTCAATCCATTCAGGAGAAAATGCCGGATTTCATTGCTGACCATGAAAATTTGGCTGATGAAGATAAATTGACTGTAAATTTTCAACCGCTTACTTCCATTCATCTTCATTCCAACTTGAGCAGGGAGATTGTCGCCAATGGAAATATAAAGTACGTCGTCATCTTCATTTTTGTCGGTTTGTTTTTGCTGATTATTGGAACCGTCAATTTCATAAACCTCAACACCATACAGTCACTTGAACGTATCAAGGAATTCGGACTAAGACAAAGCTTCGGGGCTCCAAAAGGAGAAATGAAAGTTCAGATGGTATTGGAGGCGTTGATTATTGCTCTTTTCAGTGCTGCCATCGCTCTCGTAGTTTTTACAACAGGCCTGAAATATTTTGAGCAATTTGTTGGGCACAGCCTTGTGTTTTCCTATTTGGAAATGGTTTTAGGCCTGATTGCACTGACGGGTCTTATTTCCCTCGTTTCTGCATTAATTACAGGCTTGTCAATGATGCGTATAGATTTTGGGCAGATCGGCAACTGGTTTAAACCATCCGCCAGTTACAAGAGTGTACAAAAGTATATCTTGTTAGGGCTGCAGTTTTCGGCAATGCTTTTATTAATTACCAGCATGGTAATTATACAACGGCAGTTCACGTATATGACACAGAAAAATCTCGGCTATGAAAGTGATCAGATCCTGGTTCTCAGGAATAATAACCGAGAGGTGATGCGTAAATATAAAAGCTTTAAAAATGAATTGAAGAGGATATCCGGGGTGCTCGATCTTACGGCCGTTATGGAGGTGCCTTCTGTGCCGGTAAAAGATCAGGGGCCTGTCACGGTTTTGGGTGATGAGCAAAACACTATCTCTGCCGATATGCAGGTAATGGATCTGAATGCCCCTGAGTTATTAGGAATTGAGTTTATAGCCGGCAGTCAGTTGCCGCAATATTTGCAGCAGTCGACAGATCAGCCGGATTCTGTTTTGTGGGAAAACTTTGCAACCAAGCAACGGGCTTATCTCATTAATGAATCGGCCTGTAAAAAGTTGGGATGGAGTCCTGAGGAGGCTATCGGTCAGCAAATCAACTGGTCCATTGGAGATTTTAGCCTGCAGCATGGACCTGTAACGGGTGTGATTAGAGACTTTCACCAGGAAAGTCTGAATGAGCAAATCAGACCCGTAGTCATCACTTATGAACCGCTCTGGGTTCGCCATATGCTGGTTAAAATAAATTCAGATGATCATTTCGGGTTGTATAGCTCGATTGAAGACTTATGGAAAAATACCTTCCCCGACCAGCCCCTGGAAATCAGCAATCTTGATTACGAGTTGGAGCAACAGTACCTTCAGGAAAAGAAACAGTTAAAACTGATATCATCCTTCACTTTTTTGGCCATACTGATTGCATTTATCGGTCTTTACGGAATGATGGCCTATACCATCAAACTTAGGCTTAAAGAACTGGCGATAAGAAGAGTGCTCGGCTCCAACTGGTTAAATTCGTTACGGTTATTAAGCCGTGAGTATATGATACTTGCGCTGGTATCGATGATCATCGTTTTTCCGTTGGCATATTGGCTTATGAACGGGTGGCTGGCTAACTATGCCTATCATATTTCAATCAATGGTACAGGTTTTTTACTCTCGGGAGGATTGCTATTTATGCTGATATCTTTGACGCTCACGTATCAGATAACAGTCACCACCAATAAGAATCCTTCAACTGTGCTGAGAGGGGAGTGATAGTTGTCTATTGCGATGTTGTAGTATTGTAACTAACTTATCTGTTCAACAAGATTCCTGCAGCAAAGAGAAATATGGAAAACAGACTTCAGAAAATAAGTATCGTCACCGAGGTGGTAGGTGCCGTAGCGATTGTCATCTCACTGATTTTTGTCGGTATTCAGTTTACAGAAAACACCAAGGCGACAAAGTCGGCAACAGCTGCGAGTACGGTCGCTACCATTTCTTCATGGTATACTGAAATGGGGAATAATCAGCAATCAAGCAGTCTGTTCTATAATTTCATGGCAAATCCTGATTCATTAACTTCTGAAGAAAGATTTCAGGTAATCATCAGTTTGCATGGCCTGTTTCTGACATTTCAAAACAGTTTCTATTTAAGTCAGCAAGGAACACTCGATTCACACATAGAAGAATCAATTACAAAGGCTGCCGTAGGCGTAAAGGACCAGCCCGGGTTTAGGCTTTTCTGGAAATTGCGCAGAGAATTGTTCTTCCCTGAATTTCAGAAACATATCGATGACATTGTTAATACAGAGATTGATATATCTGAGGGATTGTACAAGGCGGTCGAAGGTGAAAAATCAACTGATTAAGAATTAATATAAAGTGGAAGGAAATGAAAGATGAAAAGACTGGTCCTGAGCGGCTTAATGCTTTAAGTGATGGCGTAATAGCAATTGCGTTGACACTTCTGGTCCTGGGAATAGATATCCCTGATGATCATGACTTTAATCAGGATGGCTTGTTGGCGTTCTTAATAAAACTGGAACCTGCCTTAATTGCGTATGTCACCAGCTTTCTGATCGTCGCTATTTACTGGATCATCCATCATCGTATTTTCAATGTGGTGAGTTTTGTTAATCGGACAATTATAGTTTTAAATATCATTTTTCTGTTTTCAATTTCCCTGATACCCTTTATTTCCAAATTGAAATCATTGTACCGATATGATTTTTTTGTTGTGGGAATATTTGCAATGGCACATATCATAACGGGTATTACCCTCTTTTTCATATGGAATTATTTAACAGCGAATAACGAATATCTCAAGTTTCCCGTGGACAGGAACATGAAGAGAAACATTGCTTATAAAATTCTGGTAATTCCGATAATTAGCGCAATTGCAATCCCGGTTGCAGCTTTTAACATTCATTTAGGTACCTATATATTTATTTTTATTCCTGTTATTTATGGTATAATTTTTCGGAACAAGAACCAAAGTTAACAGGCACCTGGATTAAGCATCAAAGAGAAGGCTCCGGCAGACAGGCTTCTCGCCCTGGTGAGTATAAATCATTTTCAGACAACCGTATCCTGCTTCGCCCACTGAGGCCAAAGCGAAGGTGGGTATCCTTAAACAAGTTCAGGGTAAACTTCTCGCCCAGGTGGAAATTAATAACGTTCCACTCAAAACTCCTGTATCCTGTTGCTGCATCCTCAAACTAAAAAAGCCACGACTATGTCGCGGCTTTTTTCCCGCCTTCGCTTTGATTCTAAGAAGTGGGCTGCGCCCACCATAGCCCGCCAAAAAGAGCATAAAAATGCCCGCCATAGCAGTATAAAGCTATGGCGGGCGAAGGTGGGCCCACCTGGGCTCGAACCAGGGACCACCTGATTATGAGTCAGGTGCTCTAACCAACTGAGCTATAGGCCCGGAGCAGCTAATGGGTAATAGGGAATAGGGAATAGACCCAAACGCTATTTCCACACTGCCGTGCGGTGATGAGAGCTATGCTCATCTTCACCTTTCACTTGTTAAGTGACTGCAATGTTACATATTTGTATAGTATTTTCAAACAAAACAAAAAGTGGATAATAACAAGCCGACACATATTATTTTCGACCTGGGTGGAGTACTGATCAACCTGGATATGCCCCGGACTTTTAAAGCATTTCAGGAATTGGCGCCACAGTCAGAAGTTAACTGGAAGGAAATGCTGCACCATCCTATACCGCTGCGCTATGAACAGGGCTTTATATCCGACGCTGAATTTCGTGACGGACTGAGGGAGATTCTTAAAGCAAATGTGAGCGATGAACAGATCGACTGGGCCTGGAACCAGATGATTCTTGATTTTCCGGAAGACAGGTTCCCTTTGCTGGAGGAGCTGGCAGAAAAGTATGTAGTTCTCCTTTTGAGTAATACCAATGATATCCACCTGCGCTATGTGCATTCGAAAGTTCAGGAGATGGGTTACGAGGAACTGGATCAGTTCTTTACAAAAGCACATTATTCCCACCGCATGGGACTGCGAAAGCCAGATCAGGCCATTTATCAGGCCGTACTGGCTGAACATGATATCCGGGGTGCCCAGGCATTGTTTATCGATGATAATCCCTTCAATATCCGTGCAGCCGGTGAAATGGGTATCCAGACGCATCATCTCACGGATATCAATACACTTCCCGATTTCATCAGCTCCAGGTTGCTCTAAATCAACGATAAAATCCAGCAGGAAACAAAGCCCGTCAGCCCCAGCACCAATGTAAGCACGCTGAAATACTGGTAACTCTCGCGTACCGACAGGTCTGAAAATTTCGAAACAACCCAGAAGTAGGAATCATTGGCATGGGAGATCGCCATTGCTCCCGACCCGATTGCACTAATCAGCAACGCCGTTTCCCAACCGGATAACCCGCCAGTAAGCGGAAATAAAATTGAGCTGGTAATTACAATTGCCGCAGTACTCGAACCCTGGGCAGTTTTAATGATCAGCGCGCCTGTAAATCCTATCAGCAACAAATGAGCGAATGTTCCGCCGGAGGTGATAAATGTCTCGGACAACGAGGTTGATAATGAACTTTCTTTCAGGACTTGTCCGAAAGCACCCCCCATACCGGTGATCAAAACAATCGGCAGCGCGTCTGCAGTACCTTTCTTCCAAAGCGTAAACTTCCTTTTTTCAACACCGATCTGAAACCATGCGATCATGGTTCCGATGAAAAGGGCAGTGACCGGATGTACTACAATACTCATCCACAGCGGTAATTCACCCTCATGCAGGGCGGAAGCAACGGATCCCAGCGAAATTAAAATCATGGCGGCAAGTACCGGAAGGAGTAATGCGGCATGAGGAACAAGATTTTCAGGATGTCCAATGGTTTGCTGACGATGATTTCTCGATAACCAGGTTGTGCCCATAATCAGTACCAACAGGATCGGGATACTTACCAGCAAGCCGCTTCCGAGAACCAGACCCAGCTCACCGCCCATTCCTAAATTTCCGGCCGCTGCCACAGGTCCCGGTGTAGGCGGGATCAAGGTATGGGCCGTATAGAGTCCGCCTGCCAGTGCCATGGCCGTATAGCGTCGTTTTATCCCGTTCTGATCCGCCATGCCATTCGCAACCCTTGAAAGAATGATAAACCCGGAATCACAGAAGACCGGTATCCCAACCACAAGGCCAAGAACCGAAAGGGAAGTCAGTGGTCTATCCCTTCCAAAAATGCGTAATACATAGGAGATGATCGTGTCCATGGCTCCCGAATGCTCCATCAATGTGCCAAGAACCGCGCCCAGGATAATTACAATACCTACTCCTAAAACCACGTTTCTGAATCCTGAGTACAGGGCATTCATGATGGTTGGGATATCAAAACCCAGTACAAACCCTGTAATAATCGCCGCCAGTCCGAGGGCAATCGCCGGATGCAGCCGGAACACCGATATCGATAAAATAATCCCGGCAACAACACCGGCAAGAAGAAGGAGTATTTCAATAATCGGGCTCATTCGGCAGGGCTAATAGAATTCAAAATAATCAAATCAGCCCATGGAACAATGCTCAGCGCGTTTTATTCCGGACAGATGCGGCGTCTGGCCTCCGCTGCAACGGATAACCCTGTGGCCTTTGTGAGCTCTTTACAGGCCTCATCCAGACGACCAAGATTGTAGAGAGTAATACCTTTATGATAATGCGCAAGAGGATAGTCCTTCTGATACATCAGTGCCACCTCATAGTCGTTCAGGGCATTCCCATATTCCTCAAGCTGATACAATACATTGCCCCGGTTGAGGTAGGCTGAAGCCATATTAGGCCGCAGTTCTATGGCCCTTGAAAAATCGGCAAAGGCTTCCTCGTAAAACCTGAGCCGCATCAGGACTATCCCCCGGTTCAGCCATGTAGTGGGTTCGTCGGGGTCAAGCTCAATAGCTTCATTAAAGTCTTTTAGTGCGGCTTCATTGGCGCCGGTCAGCAGCCGGGCCCTTCCACGGCTTCGGTAAGCATGGGGAGAATTCGGATTGTCAGCGATAGCTTCCGAATAGAATTCAATGGCTTTGCGGGAGTCGCCTTCCTCGTCGATCATCATAGCCAGCGTATTTTTTGCAATCGTATGGCCGGGATCGATGATAAGAACGTTGCGCAATTCCTGTTCCGCTTTTGTGCGCATGCCCATGGCAAGGTAGGTAACAGCACGGTTAGTCAGGTAGTCTGAGTTTTCCGGTTGAACAAACAATGCAGAATCAAAATAGGAGATGGCTTTATCAAGCTGACCGGTTCCGCGGTAGGTGAGGCCAAGGTAATTATCAAGGAAACTCCGGTCATTGGTTTGTGTGGTGAAAATACCCTCGACCCCTTCCTCGTTGGCCTTTTGCCGGTAATAAACCCTGTTGGTGACACCCCCCGGCAGCTTTTTAAGGCGGAGGAATCCATCCCTGGCCTGCTCATAATGCCCCTGCCTGTAGTTTAGCTCACTGTAGGAAAACAGGGCTTCCCGATTTTCGGGGAACCAGTTTAAGTACAGGATATAATCCTGTATAGCGCCCTCATTGTCATTCAGTGCTGCCCTGCAATCCGCGCGGTACAGGTATCCTTCTTCAAGCCTCGGATAAATTCGGATGGCATCATTGAAATATTTCAACGCTTCGCTGTAATCACGCTGCGCCCAGTGGATTAATCCCTCATCAAACTTTTGTTCCGCCAAAAGCAGTTTTTGTGCGGAAACATCTAAAGTGCACAGAAGAAAAAGAACAATAATGAATAAACGCGCCATATGGTGTACAACAAAATCGTGTTTTTGATAGTTGCATCCCCTGAGGGGGGAGATTACCGGAAATTACAAACAAAAACCGGTTTTTGTTGATTAATGAAATGATGGAAACATTGTTTCACGTATTGTTTGCACGTATAATTGAGGTGTTGATATATGAAAGGAATTAAGCGCATCTACATCATTCAGCTGGTATTGTTTCTTACAACCTTCGTTACAGTCACTCTTTCCGGGGAATACTGGATGCGCGGTAAACTCCCGGGATTCACCGAATTTACCTGGAAGGATTTTCAGGAAGGTTTACTTTTTACCCTGCCATTCCTTGGGTTTCTTACAGTTCATGAATTCGGGCACTACTTCACTGCACGTAAGCATAACGTAGATACAACCCTGCCTTACTATATTCCACTGCCCCCATTTTTCCTTGTCGGAACGCTCGGAGCAATTATCCGGATCAGGGAAAAGATTCAGTCGAAAAAGAAATATTTTGATATTGGTATTGCAGGACCGCTGGCCGGATTTGTGATTGCTGTTCTTTCACTCGCATACGGCTTCACACATTTACCTGATCAATCCTATCTGTATGAAATCCATCCGGAATATGCGGAATCAGGCATTCAGGAGGGCGCGGCGATGGCAGACTCCGATTCGGTGATCAATCTGGCTATAGGAAAGAATCTACTGTATCTGGCCATGGAGAAAACTTTGCCAGGAACGGATGACTTCATTCCCCCGGCCAATGAAATTATACATTATCCGTTTCTATTTGCAGGATTCCTCGCCTTGTTCTTTACAGCATTAAATTTACTGCCCATAGGACAGCTCGATGGCGGTCATGTGCTGTACGGACTAATAGGGTGGAAGCCTCATTCGTATGTGGCGAGGATTATTTTCTCGGCATTTCTGTTTTATGCCGGACTTGGATTATTCACTCCGAATGATACGCAGGAAGAGCTCCTCTGGGCGCCGCTGTATGTGGGATTTCTCTATTATGTGTTACGGAGTTTCAAGAAACCTCCGCAGACTACTTTGATGTACGCCCTGATTATGTTTACCGCGCAGTTTCTCATTCCTATGATCTATCCTGAGCTTGTGGGCTACAGCGGTTGGCTGCTGTTTGCATTCATGATCAGTCGCCTGATTGGCATCGAACATCCCCGAGCGACGGATGAAGAACCGCTGAACAGGACTCGTCAGATATTGGGTTGGATTGCCTTGCTCATTTTTGTGATATCCTTCAGCCCTGCACCGTTCATAATTGGCTGAATTATTTTCTGAAGATCTTCAGGGATTGATACTGGCCATTGGAAAGCCTTACCTGCAGAATATACAATCCAGACCGGAAAGTGCTGAGATCCACCAGCACAGGATCACCGAGACCCGGTGTGACATTTCCTGATTTCATCGATTTTCCTGTGATATCCATCACGGTCCATGAGTGCACGTTGCCCCTCAAATAGAAGTTCCCATCAGTGCTGGGATTCGGCCATAGCTGTAATTCTTCCGAGATCAATGGGTCATTACCAACAATTACATCGTCCACCTTTCCAAAGACGGGTCGGAGCATGAGACTTCCCGGTACAAGTGAATTTTCTTCCCACTGGATGTCCAGGTTAAAGAACATTTTTGTGCCCGAGAAGGTGTTTAAATCCAATCCTAAACCCAGTTCACCGTTCGTATTCTGGCGATACCCTACATAATAAGTGCCCTGTACCTTTACAGAACGGTTCAGTTCATACCGAACAAAGTTGTTCAGTCCGCCTTCACGCCGAATGGTTGTTTGTTGACGGTACAAAACATCGCCAGGTACACCTTCATCATCATTCCAGATAATCAGGTCAACCGATTTTCCGGCGGGTTCACTTCCGATAAAGGGGAAGTACATATCAACTGCGGTGATTCTCCCGCTGTCCGGGAGCAATTCAAATTGAACCGCCAGTCTGTCGGCCGCAAAATTAAGCCCTGCTGCTGCCTCCGCTGTACCATCGTCGTACGCATAGAGGTCGGTAAGGAAATAAGTGGACCTGAGCGTATCATTGATCCGGAAATCTATGGGCGCATATTTCGAAGGATCATAATCTCCGGCATCACTGATCGGACGGTTGTCTTCAGCATCGAGGATGATCTCAATGGAAACTCTGGCAGAATCACCGCCATCTATTCCACCAAAGTCAGCCAATGGTTCCCGTATGACAACCTGTTCCGTCTCCCCGATACCGATCGGACTTTCCAGTGGTTCAACAAATTCACTGTCGGAAAACTGAAAAGTATTTCCCAATGTATCTGTCACATCAATTTGATAATTGAAGAAGTATTTATAGGCTTTATTCTGATTGAATACGCCTGTAACAAGGTTTCGGATCCAGAAATAGGGCTCAATATTTTGACTGGCCAAATAGTGATCGTAGGGCACTACGAAATAATTTGACACGAAAGAAGACAACGGTTCATTAATGGCCCGATCGGGATACGACCTATCCGTGGGGTTTCTGTTACGGTTGATGTAAATGTAATCAAGGTTCCAGATATCAAACATTCCTGTCAGGTTTCCAACACTCTGAAACCTGAAACGGAATCCGGAATGAAGGAATTGAGAGGAGCTGATTGGAATAATTTCCTGATGCCAATCACCATCCATAATAGTTTCCCCGGCGACCGGCCATACGGTGATCCAGTTTCCCTGGTTATTGAGGAACTCCAGACGCAGGGAATCGTCACCGTCATTCGGCATGTTCCCTAGTCCGCCCGCCTGATAAAAGAAACTCATGTAAATGTCATCGGCAAATGAATAGCCGCTCAGATTAATTGTAGTAGAGGAGAGGCTGTCAACCAATCCGCTGACAGAACCGCTGCCATAGGGTTGGCCATTGGCATCCAGTCCGTCGAAACTAGCCACATTGAGGCTGGGAGGGGTGAAGGTGAGTCCGTCATTCAACAAGACATTCTCACTGTTTTGCCACTTTAACGGATCCAGTGTGCGTGAGGCAGAGAAATCTTCCCAAAACGGAAGTATCAATGGCTGATTATCTGTTTTAGCCGATATCCCGGATTTGCTTTCTTTGTTTTCGGCCTTTTGATATTGCGCTTGCTGAATCGGAATTAGCTTTATCTGAGCCCGCAATGTCATCATTGGGAGGGTGAGCAGGACGATAAAAGCTATGATTCTTTTCATCAATTATTCAGCATCGCTTGTGGTTCATTTCTAACGGTATCGGCCGGATTTCCCAGCCAAAGGTCAATAGGATCCCCCATTTTGATCTCAGTTCCGGCCTTGGGTGATTGACGGATGATCACGGCCCTTGTCCGTGCGGTGTCAACCTCAAGGGAGACTTGTCCCACCTGAAGGCTGGAGCCCAGAATAATAAATGTGGCATCTTCATAATTCTGTCCGATCAGATCGGGAGTAGGGATGTTGGAACGGGCAAACCCGTTACCCACCACCAGGTCTATCACACTGCCCTTGGGGAGTCTGTCCCCGGCTTTGATGATCTTTCCATCATGGTACATTTCCAGAACCAGGTTGAGGAACGGACTTGGCTTATAGTCAATATTTCCCCTGCGTAATTCATTGCTCTTCAGGACGGCCTCTGCATTTCGCAGTGAGGACTGGTTTACCAGATCCGGCACCGGTACTGAAGGCGGGTTCACACGATTTACAGAAATGAATATTTTTCGTCCTTCCTTAACCTTGGAGCCAGCTTTCGGGTACTGTTTCAAAATGGTCAGAGGAGGGAAATCATCTGAATATGCCGAATCATTGACTTCATAACGAAGGTTCCGTTGTACAACATACTGTTCAACATTATCCATATGAATGCCTTCCAGGTCAGGTACCGTCACGGTCTCGCCGTGGTTGGTTTTATTTGGTAAATAGACAAAGAAGAAAATAAGCAGTGCACCCAGGAGCAGCAAACTCATGATGCCCAGGTTGATCAGTAATGCTTTTATATTATTTGAAAAAATATTCATGATTTGAGAAATAACGCTCTAAATTATGTAATTCTTGCCTTCGTAAAAAATAAACCGTCTGTCACCTTGACTTCACGATCCGTTTCCGTTGTTCGTGCCGTTCCATAGCCAGTTCGATAAGCTGACTGATCAGATCCTGAAATGAAATTCCTCTTTCCTTCCACATCATCGGGAACATACTCGAATTTGTAAATCCGGGAATCGTATTAATTTCATTGATCAGGATGGTTCCGTCCTTTTTCAGGAAAAGGTCTACCCGGGCAAAATCTTCACAATGGAGGGTTTTATATGTTTTAATGGAATGCTGCCGGATCTTTTCAGCGATATCTTCAGGTATGTCTGCCGGAACCACAATTTTCGCAGCTTCCGGATCGAGGTATTTTGCTTCATAGGTATAAAATTCATAATCTGAACTTACCACAACCTCGCCTGGAAGTGAGGCCTTCACGTCCCGGTTCCCCATAACCGCACATTCGAGCTCCCTGCCTTCCACAAACTCTTCGAAAAGCAGCGTATGATCAAATTTAAAGACCTCATCCACTATTGCTTCAAAACCCTTTTTTTCCTTGACCTTAAATACACCAACAGATGAACCCAGGTTGGCGGCCTTGATCATGAATGGTAAACCAAGGTTTTTTTCAATATGATCGAATCGGATTGATGACCGGTCTTCAAAAGAATAGGTAAGGAATTTACTTACCGGAATTCCGGATGCTTCGAGAAGTCTTTTTGTATAAAGCTTGCTCATGCTCATTGCGGAACCAAGAACACCTGTACCAACAAATGTTATCTCGAACGAAGTCAGGAGACCCTGAATGCTTCCGTCCTCACCATCTGTTCCATGCAGAACCGGGAAAACCACATCAATCGGTAGGATTTCATTATTCAGGCGCATAAAACCCTTGCGGGAACCTGACATATTCAGACGCAGCGGTTCCCCGCTCGAAATATCAGCGTTTACTTCCTTCTTCAGATACCATCCGCCTGTACGGGATATGCCGATAAGGGATACTTCAAAACGCGACCGGTCTATAAATTCAAAAATATTTCTGGCTGAGTTGATCGAGATCTCATGTTCAACTGATTTTCCGCCAAAAAGTACGGCTACGTGCAGTTTGCTCATATAAGTAAAAAATAAAATTAACCCTCAAGATAATGCACTTTTCATTAATATATCGCATGAATCAGCCTTTTTGCAAAGGAAAAAGTTTCCCCTTTTACCTGAATAACATAGACCCCCTGTTTTTGCTCTTGCATATCGAATTCATAGGTCTGATTCAGAACCCCGGAAAACTCATATTCACTAACCACGCGACCGCTTAAATCCATCACACGCATGAACACATTTTCTTTTGAAGGCAGATTGAAGGTGAGCTTAAAGCGTCCATTGACTGAAGGGTTGGGAAAAAGAGTCCCGTTTTCAGAAACGACCGGATTGCTCACGAAGAATTCTATGTTATCGACAAATATTGCCCCGGCATTTCCGTTCACTCCCAGAAAGGCGATGTTAAGGTCTTCCTGCCCCAGGTAAGGTGTCAGGTTGATGGTGATTTTCTCCCAATCCTGTGGTAATGCGGGAACTTCCTGTCCGTTGAAATCATTATTGCCGAGCTCCGAACCGGTTCTTGAAAAGAGAACGATGTCATAGCTAATTCCGCAGTCATCAGATAAAAGTACGCTGAAGGAATCGGAGGTGCTATTTACCCGTTTATACGCCAGGTCAAAGGTTATAAAGGCATTATCGGCATCACGTAACGAAAATTTCGGACCGATCAGGTAATCGAAATCCCCGGGATTATTATTATTCTGATTAAAAAGAGCCATGGCAGGGCCGCTTCCGGTAGAGACCAACTCCCATCCTGTAGTTGGTGGCTGGGTTAGTGGAAGCCAGGCAGCAGGATCCTCAGGGTCATAATTGTCAAAACTTTCGCGGACTGGCAATTCAACAGTTTTGTCGCTTACAATGAAACTCCGGCTTAATTCACCGCTTTCACCCAGTCCGACCCCCGAATTATTAATATTACGCACCTGTGCAAAAAGAGAATGGTACCCTCGCGCAAGCTCCGGCATGTCGGTCGTTATCTGTATTTCTTCACCCGAAGCCAGATTGCCGTTGAATACATAAACACCCTGGGGCTGGTTATCGATACGAAGATCAAGCTCAAAGTAATTGATGGTTTCTGTAGTGGTGTTCACCACTCCAAAGGTAAGCGGAACAGTGCGATCAGCGCAATAGGAAGGGCCCGGTGAAAGCAAACGGACTGATGATCCGATGTCCAGACGAACATTATCGATATAGAGGTTATTTCCATATCCGTTAATTCCAACAAATGCAAGTCGCACCTTTGTGCCGAGGTAGGGAGTCAGGTTTACCACATCGGTACGCCAGTCATTTGGTCCGCTGGGCGTGAAAGGTGAAGTCCTTGAACTGGCAGTTCGCAATGTTGATCCCACCTTATAATAGACCGTGTCGCTGGCGAAAATCGGAGAAGCGCAATCGCTGGTGGCGGTGATCATCAGGCCTTCGAAGTTAGCATCTACACTGGGGTATCCGCTATAGGCAACATCGAATATAAGTGAAGCCTGGGAGGCATCGGTAAGATCAATTACCGGTGAAATGAAAAGGTCCAGTTCACCATAATTTTCGTAATCAAAAAGGTTCAGGTAAAGACTCTGGTTCATTGCGTTTCCGTTGTCGGCTTGCTGGAGCTCCCAGGTACTCAGGCCGTCCGGATTTTGTATGATCCAATCATTTGGTAATGTGCTGAAATTCAAATCAATAGAGATTGATGCTTCATCAGATACCTGAATATATTTTGACTTGCTGTCGTTCAAAGGGTTCCCATCAGATCCGCCGTTTACACCTGTGATGGAAAAGGATATTTCACCCTCGCCAGTAAACTCAACGACCGGCATCTCAACGGTTGTTATCTCGCCTGGAGCTAAGGTGACATTCACATTTTTTGTGTCGATTACAGTTCCATTTTTTGCAATATCAACAACAAAAGAATTCACTGTATTCGTGCCATAATTTCGCACTTCGATCATCGGGATAAGGGGACCGGGACATACGAAATCAGACGGACTACCAATGGACCGAACCCCCATATCGTTGGCGACGATAACAGGGGGAACAGCTCCCAGTGAAGACTGAAGGCTCAGTCGGCGCGGACTATTGTCGAGCACAATACGCATCCTGTCTTTTTGGTCCTGAGTGAAAAGGTTGAGGCAGGCATCATTTGAATAATCCATATAATTCTGGAACATATCGGGCAGGTCACCCGGTCCTGTATTGCAGCTATTTGGTCCCGGGAAGGTACATGGTTCGCCGATATTTGAATTTGGGTTGCCCTGACGGGGGGTGTCCTCGCAAAAATCATCGTCGCTGCAATCCCCATCGCCCCAAATGTGTCGAAGCCCCAGGTAGTGGGCGACCTCATGGGTGGTGGTTCGTCCCAGGTTATACTGGTTAATAAGATTGGCCGGCGGGTATTTTTCTTTGGACCCGAAAGCTCTGTAGTCAATAATTACTCCATCCGTGAATGGGTATTCGCTGCCGTTATCGAGCCCGGCAAGGCTGGAAACAGGAAACTGGGCATAACCCAGGTAGTTATCATTCAGATCGGTAACCCAGATATTCAGATAATCTTCTGCCGGCCAGTAACTTAGATTTTTCAGGGCATAGTTGTCGGCGAGCTGCCAGATATTCCGGTCTCCCTGCTTGCGAACAATGCCATTCGTGGGAAGACCTTCGGGGTCCCGGGCGGCGAGTACGAAATTCACTTCGATATCTGCCGCTACCGGTTCAAACACAGACGGGGTATTGACGCGGTCTTCATTCAGGCGTCTGAAATCTTCATTAAGTACCTCAATCTGGGAGAGTATTTGTTCTTCAGCCAAATTGGTCCCATTGCCAATCAGCTCGCCTTCATTGATGATATGAACGACTACCGGGATGGTGATAACCTGTTGAGCTGATTGAGGCTGGTTTTCATTGGCTTCCCTTGATCTTAACTGCCTGAGTTTTTCCCGCATCCACGATTCAAATTGCGCTGGATCCTCGTAGCCGTAGTTTTGATTTTTCTGCAATTCCTGGAAAGACTTGATGGCACACTTTTCCTGGGCGAAAGATGTTGTAGTGCTTATAAATAGCAAAAAGCCTGTTATTAACAGGCTGATTGATAAATTATATGTATTTCGCCGGGATTTTGCCACTGTCAGAGCATATTATCGGGAAGTTTCGCATGCGGGTCTCCCGGTTTGGTGATATTGATGGCTTCCACCGAAATTACTTCAGGTACTGCCTTCTTGATGGCCTCTTCCACACCTGCCTTTAGGGTCATGGTAGACATGGGGCAATTACCGCAGGCGCCCAGCAATTCCAGACGAACGACCATATCATCAGTCAGTTCTAAAATCTGAACATTGCCCCCGTCGGTTTCCAGGTAGGGGCGGATGTTGTCAAGTGCCTGATCAATTCGTTTAACTAACTCGTCTTTTTTCATTTTGCTCAAAGTGGCCATTATTGAACTTCAACTGGTTTGGTTTTATCCTGTGTGGCATTCCTTATAGCAACCTGCTGGGCCAATGACTCGGCAAGGTTTCTGAATGCTTCACTGGAAACTGTATTTTTCAGTGCGATCGGATAACCGGAATCACCGCTTTCACGTACTTCCTGTTCTATCGGCAGCTGACCTAGGAGAGGAACATCGTATTGCTTTGATAAGTTCTCCCCGCCGGATTCGCCAAAAATATAATATTTTTTATCGGGCAACTCAGGCGGAGTAAAGTACGCCATATTTTCAACAATCCCCAGTACAGGAACATTGATCTGAGGCTGCCTGAACATTTGAAGTCCTTTTCTGGCATCCGCAAGCGCCACCTTCTGCGGAGTAGTTACAATGATTGCACCTGTCACAGGAACGGTTTGCACCATGGTCAGGTGGATATCACTGGTTCCGGGAGGCAGATCAATTAAAAGATAGTCGAGGGGGCCCCAAAGCGTATCACTTATGAATTGTTTAAGTGCCGAGCTGGCCATAGGTCCGCGCCACACGACCGCATTGTCGGCAGGCGTGAGGAATCCAATGGAAATGAGCTTAACACCATATTGCTCTAGTGGCATAATCATATTCTTCCCGTTAACGGGCTGAACCCCGGGTTGTTCATGTTCGCAATTGAACATGACTGGCACGCTCGGACCATAGATATCCGCGTCGATAAGCCCTACTGAGGCACCCTGTTGCGCAAGAGAAACTGCCAGATTAGCGGCAACAGTTGATTTTCCTACGCCTCCTTTTCCGGATGCTATAGCGATGATATTTTTAACGTCCGGCAACAAAGGTCCTTTGTCCCGGGTTGTAGTCACATTTGAGGTCATCAGGATCTCCGCCCGGATTTCAGGCGACAAATGCTCATTGATGGCACGTTCACAGTCCTTCCGGATCACTTCTTTCAGGGGGCATGCCGGGGTGGTTAGTACCACAGTGAACTTTACCGCATCACTAAATACCTCGATGTCCTTCACCATATTCAGCGTCACCAGATCCTTTTTTAAATCAGGATCAATTACAGTGGAAAGGGCCTTTTTAACATCTTCAATTCCGTACTTCATATTTCCAGTCTGTCCGTTCTTTGTTGAAGCATCAAAAATACGTCATTTATTCCCTTTACAGCAATGCATGAAGGATTCTTTTACCTTATTTCTTCTTATGGAAGATCAATGTTAGTGAGGCAGGATTATCACCGGCTGTCACCACTTTCTGAGTCATTTTATTTTTTTCAATGGTAATGGTGCCGTCCATCAGTTTATTTCCATTCATGTCCAGGTCGGCATAGATCAGCGAATTTCCTTTGAAACTTCCTTCCGCACGTATAGCACTTTTACCATCGTAAAAGAACATGTGAATTTTGTCTGTGATTTGGTCATATGCCATTAATTCAGATTGCGTAAGCTCAAAACTGCCGGTAGCATTTTTGGAATAGACTATGCAATAAAGACCATTGGTTTCTGTAACCTCGTTGCATGTGATCATTGTCTCGGGTGGTGAAGGCATGTCAACACTCGATGAGAAGTCGGCAGGAGAAAACAGCCATGTTCCGGAAAGCATTTTTAATTTTTCAAGTTGTGAATCCTGGGCGATGACAAAAGAAGAGCTGAAAACAAGCAGGAGTTGAAGGATAATTGGTTTTTTCATGTTGAAAAGGCTTAGATATTCTGAATATACCATATTATTCGAAAAATTAAATCGGATCGAACGACACCATATATTTTAGTAGATTTACAGTATGATTTCAAAGGCCACTATACAGGAAGTGCAGGATCGAATGGATATCGTTGATATCGTTTCTGATTTTGTTACGCTGAAGCGAAAGGGTAGTGGTAAATATTTATGGGCCAACTGTCCGTTCCATGATGAAAAGACACCGTCATTTTCAGTAACACCCGACAGAGGGATTTACAAGTGTTTTGGATGCGGTAAATCAGGTGACTCGATCAATTTCATGATGGAACATGATGGGTTGAGTTATGTGGAGGCAATCCGCTACCTGGCCGGTAAATATGGAATTGAAATTCAGGAGACCACGATGTCTGATAAGGATCAGGAACTTCAGAATGAAAAGGAAAGCCTCTACATTGTTCTTGATTACGCAGCCGATTTTTTTAGAAGAAATCTCAGTGATACTGATGAAGGTCGAAGCATTGCAGGAAGCTATTTCCGTGAGCGGGGCATCAATTCACAATCGATAGAAAAGTTTCAGCTTGGTTACAGTCTTGAGAAGTGGACTGCCTTATTCGAGGATGCCACAGCCAGGGCCTACAAGGAGGAATTGCTTGAAAAGGCAGGCCTTATCGTAAGAAAGTCTGAAGACAAGGTTTATGACCGCTTCAGGGGACGGGTTATTTTTCCTATTCATAACGTTTCAGGCAGGGTGATCGCTTTTGGTGCCAGGACACTGCGAAAAGACGATAAGCCGAAATACCTGAATTCACCCGAGAGTGATGTCTATCACAAGAGCAAGGTTCTTTATGGTATTTTTCAGGCAAAGAACCACATCCGTCAGCAGGATAAGTGCTACCTGGTTGAAGGATATACCGATGTTATCTCGATGCATGAAGCAGATCTGCCCAACGTGGTGGCTTCTTCAGGTACAGCCCTCACCACAGATCAGATCAAACTGATCAGCCGGTTTACCAAGAATATCACCGTTCTCTATGATGGGGATCCGGCGGGGATAAAGGCTTCGCTGCGAGGGATTGACATGATCCTGGAATCGGGAATGAATGTGCGTACGGTGGTCTTTCCGGAAGGCCATGACCCCGACAGTTACTCGCGTGAGTTAGGGACTTCGGGTTTTCAGAAATATCTGGCAGAGCATGAGCAGGATTTCATTTCTTTCAAGGCGGCATTGTATGCCAGTGAGGCGGCTCGTGATCCGATAAAACGGGCAGAATCGATCAAGGAGATTCTTTACAGTATCTCGAAGATACCGGATGGACTGAAGCGGGCGGTGTATGTAAAAGATACTTCCCGGATGCTTGAGATGGAGGAATCAGTGCTTTGGTCTGAACTCAACAAGCTCATGATAAAGGAGCAACGGAGTCAGCGTAAGCCCGATATGCCAGAGCCACCACTGCCCGATTATTCACAGGAACCTGTAACGGAGGAGCAGCCGGCAGCTCATGAAGAACTTATAGCGCTGCACGAACGTGAATTTATACGGTTGCTCATCAAATTTGGATCCCATCCCGACGATGAGGAGCAGCCCATGCATGAAGTAGCCCGACAGGAACTGGAGGATGTTGAATTCATTACCCCCATATATCGCGAAATCTTCACCATGTACACCAAACGGGTTCAGGCGGGTGAAGCCGTGGATGCAGATTATTTTATTCGAAATGGCTCGGAAGAAGTAAAAAAGATCGTGGTGGATCTGATCTCCGATCGTCATGAAGTGAGCAGCCTGTGGTTTGAACGGTTTAAAATTTACGTTCCTTCTGAGGAGGATCTGGTAGGAAGGATGTTTTTTACAAATATGGCCCGCCTGAAACGCAGTATCATTCAGAAGCTGATTGATGAACATAAGGAGAAGTTGAAAAATGCTACTGATCCGGATGAAATTGATGAATTATTGCACATCCAGCAGGAACTTAAAAGAACCGAGAAACAGCTTGCAGACGTGCTGGGGATCGTGATTCCCAAATAAACATTGAAAAGATATGAACGACATCAGGTATTTCATTGTTAACCCTGATGAGTTTTTAAAGCGGTAAAAATGCGGTAAATTCGCCGCAGCTGGAATCTTATGGAGGAAAAAATAAAACTAAATACAATACCTGAGGCTATTGAGGACATACGTAATGGCAAGATCATTATCGTAGTCGATGATGAAGACCGTGAAAATGAGGGTGACTTCATCTGTGCCGCAGAAAGTATTACACCTGAAATTGTAAATTTTATGGCCACTCATGGCCGTGGATTGATTTGCGTTCCGCTGGTAGAAGACCGATGTGTAGAGCTTGAACTGGAATTGATGGTGGGTCGAAATACAGCGGCCTATGAAACCCCATTTACTGTTTCGGTTGATTTGCTGGGGGATGGTTGCACCACAGGTATTTCTGCTCACGACCGTTCTAAAACCATTAAAGCCCTAACCAATCCGGAAACAAGACCGGAAGATCTTGGTAAGCCCGGACATATCTTTCCCTTGAAAGCCAAACGTGGGGGAGTTTTACGCCGCGCAGGGCACACTGAGGCTGCCATTGACTTTGCCAGGTTGGCAGGATTTCAGCCCGCTGGCGTGCTGGTAGAGATTATGAATGAGGATGGTTCGATGGCAAGGCTGCCCGATTTACGTTTAGTGGCTGACCGGTTTGATTTGAAGCTGGTGTCTATTCAGGATCTTATTCAATACCGTATCGAAAAAGAGTCCCTTATCGAAAAGCAGGTTGAGGACGTGGATATGCCTACCGACTGGGGCCATTTTAAGCTAACTTCCTATACACAAACGAATACCGGAGATAATCATATCGCCCTGGTAAAGGGCACATGGGAGAAAGATGAACCAGTACTTGTAAGGGTTCATTCAAGTTGCGTGACCGGTGATATTTTTGGGTCTTGCAGGTGTGATTGCGGCGGTCAGTTGCATGCGGCCATGAAAATGGTTGAAAAAGCTGGTAAAGGTGTAGTTCTTTACATGAACCAGGAAGGTAGGGGTATTGGTCTTGTGAATAAGCTGAAGGCCTATAAACTCCAGGAAGAGGGTCTTGATACAGTTGAGGCTAACCTGAAACTGGGCTTTGATATGGATCAGCGGGACTATGGGGTAGGTGCACAGATTTTGCGCGATCTGGGCGTGAATAAAATCCGCCTTATCTCCAATAACCCTAAAAAGAGAGTTGGCCTTATCGGTTACGGACTTGAAATTATTGATAATGTGCCGGTAGAGATCAAACCAAACAAATTCAATGAGCGTTATCTGACTACGAAGAGAGACAAGATGGGTCATCAGATCTTGCGCGATGCAAAGTAGAATAGTAACGTTGATTTTCTGCGGGTTCCTGGTAACTGCGTTTACGGCGCACGGACAGTCATATTCAACTGACGTATGGCACCGTGGCAACCTTTTCCTGTTTGAGGGGGATACCCTGAGTGGTGAAATAAAGTACAATATGGAAAACCAGTCGGTCCAGTTCACCAGGGATGGATCGACAGTCCAGGCGTTCAGCCCCCGGAAAATCCTGGCCTTTGAAATCTATGACAAGATAATCCAGTCCTACAGGATATTCTATATACTTCCTTATAAAAGTCAGGGAACCTACGAGGCACCTTTTATTTTTGAATTGTCCTATGAAGGTCCGTATGTCTCCCTGCTGCGAACTGAAAAGCTGGAGCTGGTTGTGCGAAGCCTGCCCTACATGTATTCAACCTATACAAATGAGGAGATGGTGTATACTTATTATTTCCTTGACAGGTCTGGTAGGATCAACGAGTTCAATGGTAAAAAGAGCGATTTGAACCGTATTTTCAGAGATCATGCCGCTGAAATCAGAAGATTTGTGAAGGATGAGCGTCTAAAGCTTGATCGTCTGGATCATTTGATTAAGATTTGTTCCCATTATAATTCACTCGTAACTAAATGAAGAAGCCGCTTATACTCGTTTCAAATGATGATGGAATCACATCCAAAGGAATACGGCTGTTGGTAAGTATCATGAGTGAACTTGGCGAAGTGGTGGTTGTGGCTCCCGACGGACCGCAATCCGGGATGGGGCACGCTATCACGATTGGCAATACTCTCCGGCTGGAGGAAAATGATATCTTTCCGGGCGTAGCAGCTTATGAATGTTCCGGGACGCCCGCAGACTGTGTGAAGATAGCCAAGCACTTTGTCCTGAAGGACCGCAAACCGGATCTGGTGGTGAGCGGGATAAATCACGGCAGTAATACATCCATCAGTGTGCTTTACAGCGGAACCATGTCAGCTGCTATTGAAGGTGCCATAGAAGGGATGCCGGCGATTGGATTTTCATTGTGCGATTATGCATCTGATGCTGACTTCAGTCATGTGGCTGATTACGTACGCACCATCACGAAAAAAGTCCTTAAGGACGGTCTGAATGAGGGAGTTGCCCTTAATGTGAATTTTCCACCTAAAAGGAATGAATCCATCAGGGGAATAAAAATTTGCCGGCAGGCCCGAGCACGTTGGCAGGAAGAATTCGATTTAAGGTACGATCCCAACGGCCGCAGATATTTCTGGCTGGCGGGCAATTTCGTCAATCATGATAAGGGTGAGGACAATGATGAATGGGCGATTGCCAATAACTACGTTTCGGTGGTGCCATGTCAGTTCGACCTGACAGCACACCACACGGTAGTATCGCTTAATTCAAACTGGGACGATATTCTTTGATCAGAGCAGCGACAAAAACCCTGTAACCTGCTGATATAAAGCATGTGATTCGGTTACATGCCCCTCTATGGCCTTTTTAAGATAGGGTGGAATTTCCTCGCCAGTGCCCAGGCGCTTGACAACATCATTAATCATGGTGGTTAATTCGTCATCGCCCATTTCTTTGGCTCCCTTCAAAATATCATTTGCCTGTGCCATCACTTCTGTATCAACTGCAACGGTGGTTGTGATTCCTGCAGGACTACCAGCCATTTGATTGGAAGTATTGGATGCGATACAGGCATTATAGGCATCCACAAGTTCTTCCATTTCTTTCCGCTTGTATGTGCCGTCTTCCAGTCCCAAAGTGATCGCATTACATCCGTCCAGGAACTTCGTCATGGTTTTTTTGAATAACATGGTGGGAACTTCGATACCCGTCCCGTCCATCTTATACAGGTAGGTGCCGGCAAAAGCGAAGTTCTTATCGATGCGAAACCTGTAAAGACTCAGGTATCCATCTTTCTCCAGCATCATGATCCGATATTTATCCCCTTGCTTGATGGTTCTGTATTTCTGACCGTCCTTAATGATGCTTTGGAACTCATAGGCTTTCAGACGCTTTTTATCTGATCCGTCATCAAAAATTATTTCCTCATATAATTCCTCAGGGAATAAAATTTCAATAGTCCCTGAAAGTGTATCACCCTGAACGGTAACAAGTTGATCCTGGGCGTATAGCGTATACGACCCAAGCAAAATAAACAGTATTATCAGTCCTCTCATGTTTGCAAAATTACAATTAATCCGATCTTTTCCCATCCCTTTTTAGGCGACCGGCTTTTTTTAGCGCATCATTCAAAATCCATTCGATCTGACCGTTGGTGCTTCTGAATTCATCCGCTGCCCATTTCTCCAATGCATTAAGCAAATTTGGGTCCAAACGTAAGGCAAATGCTTTTTTCTTAGACATAATCTGATTCGTTCTTCATCATTCTCTCCATCGCGTTCTTGATGCCCTCGGGATTTCGTGTCCCCAGGAGGAGGGTCTGTCCACTTTTCAGATGTAGTTTCAGTCCCCTTGTCCCGGAAATAGTAAGGGCTTTACCGTGTTTAAACGAATACCGCACACCCCAACCACCATAGTGACGGATGGGATATTTAACGACTTCATAGCTGTTGATATCTGTGCGCGATATCGATTTTTCCTTGTTGACCAGGGGAGGCATTCTGTAAATGATACGGCCTTCCTCGATGCGCACATCCAGGTACAAGCTATAAAGTAGCCATGTCAGGAAGAATAGGACAACCATGGCAATTCCAGATGATATAATCATTTCCATGGTGTCCCTTTCCTTATTCTCGGTAAGAAAAATGAAGGCCATACCTCCCAGGGTCAGCGCAACGAAGCCTGTCATAATATACATGAATACGGTCTGTCGCATGTACTGAACTTCGTGGTAAATGCGGGACTTCATTTCTAATGATTTAAGGTTCCGGTGTTAACAACAGGGCTCACATCCTTGTCGGCACATAGAACTACCATGAGATTGCTCACCATAGCTGCCTTTCGCTCGTCATCCATATCTATCACATTTCTTTTCGAAAGGTCTTCAAGCGCCATCTCCACCATGCTTACCGCACCTTCCACAATTTTATGGCGGGCCGCTACAATGGCTGTTGCCTGCTGACGTCGCAGCATTGCACCAGCAATTTCAGAGGCGTATGCAAGGTAGCCGATACGTGCTTCGATTACATTAATTCCTGCAATTTCCAGACGGTTACTTAAATTCAGCTCCAGTGCATGGTTTACCTCATCGAGGCCACTTCTGAGAGTGATTTCCGCTTCATCATCTTCAAAATTGTCATAGGGATACAATCCGGCAAGTTTACGTACTGCCGCATCGCTCTGAATTCGAACAAAGTTCTCATAATCATCTACCTCGAAAGCAGCCTTGAATGTATCGCTTACCCTCCATACCAGGATAACTCCAATGAGGATTGGATTACCAACTTTATCATTCACCTTGACACGCTCACTGTCGAAGTTGCGGGCTCTCAGTGAAATGGCCTGCTTTGTGAAGAATGGGTTCACCCAATAGAAACCATTCTTTTTTACTGTGCCCTTGTAATCTCCGAAAAGAACCAGAACACGGGAACTGTTTGGATTCACATAGAAGAATCCGGGTAGCATGATCAGAAAGGCAAGTAAGCTCGCCAGTCCGATTAAATTCCTCATTCCAATAAACAGAAAGAGGGTAACTGCCAGCAGCAGAAAGGTTACAAATAACATGATGTAACCGGACAGGGGATTATTTTCTTTTTCCATTTGTGTGATATTAAATTGATATCATAAATATATTATATTAATGTAATTTACGCAATCTTTTTGAAAAGGTTGCCATCGTGCTGCGCATTCAGCGCCAAAGGCGTCTTTTTCCTGCCGAGGTTCCTTCACAGGGCACAGGTAAGAAGTCTGAACTTCAAATGGAGTGAGAAATAAAAGTCTTATAAAATCATTCCGACCGGAATTACGGATTGCCTTGTCAGTTATGCTTTGAAACTAACCTGATTATCACACTGTCGCGTGCGGATCGCTCAGTCGTTCGCAAATTCCTTTTAGTGACTTTATTTTGCGTACGTGCTCATGGTAGATCAGTTTCCATAAAGCTTCTACAATCAGAGATGAAAATAGCACCACCCCGGCAATGGCAGAAATTTCAATGAAACCCACAGGGGGCATATAAAGTACAGCGTACAGTAACATTAAAAAGCCTGCAAATAAAGGTATGCCATATCTGTAGACATTGCGATAGAGGAGGAGGATGTCCAGATTATTCTTAAGAAGCTGCAGTAACCCTCCGGCTTCGGTGTGTTTCCTGGTGATCAGGGCCAATTTCAGTTGGAAATGAACCCAGAGTAAAATATTGAATCCGATCATCGATGCCAGTATGATCCACTTATATTTAAAAGCAAACATGAAGGATATGCCAATGATTAAAATACTTATAGCGACTGATATGAAGTAATCATATATCAATTTTTTATGTAGGTGAGCAATGGATTTCCTGAGAGAATTGCCCATGAAGGATTCCATTTGGCTAAAGTTATAATGAGTACTGTCCTCAGCCGATTTTTTCCATATTTCCGTGTATTGAATCTCGTCCATGTCCCTAGATCTTTTCAATGATTTCCTTTAGCTTTTTTCGTATTCTGGTGAGTCTTGCTCCTACATTGGAAACGGAAATTCCAACAATCTCAGCGATTTCGTCATAGCTGTAATCCTCCATCTGCAGAATGAGCAATGCCCGTTCTTCCGGCCTGAGCATCTGAATGGCTATTTGAACCAACTCAGCTTCGTCTGAAGATGTCTTATCCATTACAACGGTTTCCGGCAGAGGATCGTAAGACCTCAATTTTTCTTTGCGCTGGTAATTCAAGGCTGTAAACAATGCCACTTTATACATCCAGGTGCTCAGTTTTGATTTATTCTGGAAGCTGTCGATGCTTTGCCAGAGGGTTGTGAGAATCTCCTGAAACAGATCATCCCGTTCAGAAGGGGATGTGTACGCATTACAGATCTTATGGAGAATCCCCTGATTCTCGGTGATCATTTTAATAAATGCATGTTCCTTTGTGTTCAACCTGAATTATTAGTAACCCGACATTAAAAATCCTTACAATAGTTGACGAAAAATGTTTTTTGAAAAAAAAATCTTGAGCTAGTGTAACAAAAAGGCAGCAAAATCAGTCTAATACATAAACAACCAAGGTCATGCTATCTCTTACAAGAAAAATCCGTAATATCTTCGTCGCATTATTCCTGTGTGCCTGGTGTATAAGTGCGGTGCATCTTGGCAAACAGCATCTGAAAGCTTCCAAGGCCAGTAAGACGGAAATAGAAAGTGTAATTCCTTCCTCCACAACAGCCAAATCACTGGAAAATACATCGTTGTTGGTGACAACTTTTGTAGGCGTAATCCATTACTTTTATCAAAAGTAGAGGTTGCCTGTGCGCGTAATCATCCTTCTTTTTTGCATCTTGTGTTTTCATTGCGGAAGTGATTCTGCCTCTGAAATGATTTCTATGAATAATCAAAGTGAGCAAAAAGAAATGCGGCAGTTCCTTGCATTGGGCGATTCTTATACGATTGGTGAATCCGTGGGGGAGGATGACCGCTGGCCTGTTCAACTTGCAGAGGAGATTAATAGTTTAGCTGACTCAGCATTTGCAGCTCCGGTAATCATCGCCAGAACCGGATGGCGAACGGATGAGCTGATCTCTGCAATTGGTGACAGGAAACCTACAGACGATTTTGACCTGGTTAGTCTTCTGATCGGGGTGAATAATCAATATCAGCAGCGTCCGGTTGAGGATTATCGAAAGGAATTCCGTGACCTGGTCGAAATAGCGATTCAAAAAGCCCGGGGTAATCCCGATAGAGTGTTGGTTGTGTCGATCCCTGACTATGGCTATACACCGTTTGGTGCCGCCAACAAGGAGAAGATTTCTGCCGAACTGGATAACTATAACGAGATAAACAGATCCATCGCCCAAGAATATGATGTGATTTATGTTTCCATTACCGATATTTCCCGGAGTACCGATGCGTCACTCGTGGCAGATGATAATCTGCACCCATCGGCAAGGCAATATGAGTTATGGGTGGAGCGGATTCTGGCCAGCGAACGATTTGCCGCAGAATTTCTGAATGATTAAGCGCCTTTGGCTACCCGCAAGGTTCTTGCAAGTAAAAGGGCCAGCAGACTAAAAACGACGGCGATCCATCCTACATTTTCATAACCTACCAGTGCCTTGGCGCCTTCAGTAACTTCCGATGGTCGTTCTGTGATCATCGTACCCGCTATCAGTGTTGCCAATCCGCTACTCATTTGCTGAATGGATGACCGTGCGCTCATGAAGCTTCCGCGGTTCTCAGGCCTTATCACAGAGGTAACCATGGTGGTCGACGGGACCATTCGTCCATTCGCCAGCACAAAAAATAATCCACTCACAACCAACGCCTCCCACAATGGGATTGGCGGCATATGTGTTATAATGATGATTGGTATGAGCACGAGAAATCCGAATATCGTGAATACTTTCAGTCTGCCATTCTTGTCTGCCATTCTGCCTACCCAGGGCGATGAAAATATGGTAAGAGCACCGCCAACCAGGTAGATATAGGTAAGCTCCTGTTCGGTAAAACCTACATTTCCCACCATGTAAGGTGCAATGAACGGGATGATCGTGAAGTGACCAAACATAAGAACTGAAGTGAATAAGAGTCCAAGAAGCGGATTCTTTCGCCCAAAGACATTTTTTATAACTTCCTTAATACCAGCAGGTTTTTGCCCTTCAGCTAAATGAGATTTGAAAGCAGGCACCAGGAACCTGATCATAAAAAGGATGGCCAGGGAAATTCCTGCCAGGAAGAAGAAGGGTGCCTGCCAGCTAAAGAGGCTGGCCAGATACAATCCGAACGGAACACCAAAAACTGAAGCAGCCGAGAACGATGCCATCACAATCCCAATACCTGCTGCCCTGCGTTCAAGCGGAATGGCATCGCTGACAATTGAGAGGATTAGCGCTCCTAAAACACCGCCAAAAGCACCTGCAAGGCAGCGGGACAACAGGAGGATTTGATAATTTGGCGCCAGAGCGCAAGCGATCGTACCGAGTAAAAAGCCGGTATAAATGAAAACGAGACTGCTTTTACGATCGAATCGGTCAATCAGAAATGCAGCAAGGAAACCACTTGCACCCGCTGTGAATGAATAGGAAGATACCAGGAAGCTAAATTGCTGCGGGGTAATATCGAAAAGGCGCATTAGTTGCGGACCTAGCGGCATCATGATCATGAAATCCATAATATGGGTGAACATGGCACTTGCCAGGATCAGCAGGAATAATCGCTCTTTGTTCATTCGGATGTCATCAAATATCGTTTATTGTTCAATCCACTTGCCTTCACATGCCAGCGTGTTTAGCGGCAGCCTTTTGCGGGGTGCGCGTTCGCTTTCTTCCAAATCCTCAGGCAGGACCGATGGATCTCCCCCGTAATAGCCCACTGCTACAGCCGTGGTAATGTGAAAGCCTTCCTGAACATTAAATATTTCCTGGAGTTTCTTCCAGTCCAACCCTGCCATGTGATGTACAGCCAGTCCCATGCTTTGGGCCTGTAAACTCAGATTACCCATGGCTAGTCCGAGGTCGTGCAACGCGTGAAAATTTTCTTTACCCGAGTTAAACTTTTCTTTATATGCGGTCAGAATGATTACAGGGGCATTTTTTACCCACTGTTGATTAAATTCCGCCAGGTGTTTCAGTATTATTTTATAGGCATCTGATTCTCGTTTTGCATAGATGAATCGCCATGGCTGTTCGTTCATTGAGCTGGCAGCCCACCTTGCTGCTTCAAAAAGTGTATAGATGGCCTCGTCGCTTACGGGAGTATCTGCAAAAACGCGTGGACTCCACCGGGATTTAATTAAAGGGTGAATAGGAAAGGTTGTATTTGCTTCTTTTATCATAAGATGGAAAGTTAAATAAACTAACGGAAAACTAACGGAGAAGTCCTGAACGTTGTTCATTAAAATACAGTCATTAATTCGTGGTGAAAGAGGCAACATAATAACGCACGTAAGTAATGGTTGGGAATTCAAATGTTTAGCTAGCAATAAATTGCAATCTTCGAGATACAGAAAATTTCTACCGTTTACCGAAAATTTCTGTTCATTGGTCTTGAAGTTTATGTCAAAATTCAAAATGAACGTACCTTCAATGATTGAATGAGGGGTTTAAATAGTGATTCATAATTGTATGATTAAGAGGGATTTGATATTATTGGTTGAGGATGATGATACGGATGCGTTCATCGCACGTACATTATTGTTGCGGCAGGAGCCCGGGTTAAAGATTGAGAGACTCAACCATGGACTTGAAGCGCAAAAATATCTGGACGAGTTCGATGAGATGCCGTCGCTGATTATTCTTGATCTGAACATGCCTTTCCTGAATGGGCGTGATTTTTTAAAGGAACTCAGAAGTTATCCCGAAGGCAGAGAATGTGAAGTGGTTGTGCTGAGCAGTTCTGAAAATAAAGAGGACCTTCGTCAGTGTAAAGAACTGGGTGTCACCAATTATTTCATTAAGCCTCTTACACTTGATATGGCCAATAAGATTATTTCTCTTTCACGGTCTACTGCAGGTTGATAAACTTTTATCTTTGACGGCCGTCGATATTTACTTATTTTTCTAAAATATTAATCAACCCTTTCACACATGAAAAGATTACTGGTACCCACTGATTTTTCGCCAGCATCCGAAGATGCATTGAAACTTGCTTCCAGCATCGCAGATAAATCAGGCGCAGAAATATATCTGGTCAATTTTACCGAACACCCCTTTGATGAATCCTTTACTACAACAGGGGACATGCGAGCTAAATTTGATGATGAGGAAACACTCTTTACAGTCCAGTTGATACGCAGGAATAATGAGCGTCTTCAGGCACTGGCTACTAAATATACTGAAGGCCGCGTAATCAATATCCAGGTTTACGGACAGGACCTGGTAGACGGAGTTGAAGAATATGTGCATGATAAAAACATTGATCTGATCGTGATGGGAACAACCGGTGAGGAAACTGCACGAGAATTCTTCACAGGAAATCATACCGAGCAAATCATTGAAAAAGCCACCGTTCCCGTGCTTTCGCTTAGAAGCGGACAGGAAAACGTAAACTTTGAAAACGTGGTAGTGGGTATTGAACTGGATTCAGATTCCAAGGATAATTTCCGTGCGGCCACTCAACATCTGAATGCCTTCGCAGCCGCGATGAGCTCCAAACTACATCTGGTCCATATCAGTAAACCTGGTGATAAGAACAGGGATGAGGTAGAAGCCCAGATTCATTCTTTTGCAAAAAAATTCAACATTGAAAATTACACATCCAATCTTCATTATTCCGATGATATTGAAGATGGACTAACACGATTTGCGCGATTGAATGAAGCAGGCATAATCGCTGTTCTGTCACATGCGGAAGGAGGTTTTTTCAGGATATTTTCGTCCAGCGTGTCCGAAGAACTCAGTAAAGAATCTGAAGTGCCTGTCTTAAGCATTAATCTGCACAATGTATAAGGCAGATTAGCCTCAAAAAACATTTTAAAGCCAGTGGAATCACTGGCTTTTTTGTTTCTTTGATGTAATGTTTAACCGGAGTTTATTATTATCAGGGATCATTCTGAGCCTGTTTAGCCTGCTAAGCCTCAGCGCATGCAATACGGTCAAGCCTTATTATGCCAAACAGGAGAAGGAATGGCAGACGCGTCCACTGCCCGAATCTGAGCCCGACCACGTGGTTTATCTTATCGGTGATGCCGGTGATCTTCAGGCAGAAGATCCCATAGGAACAATCCTGACCACACAGCTCGCAACCCATCCTGATGGGGCAAGTTCATTAATATTTTTGGGGGATAATATATATCACTACGGTCTTCCGCTGCCAGACGCGCCCGATAGAAAGGAAAAGGAAGAGATCATCGAAAACCAAATGAAACTGGCTGATGGTTATTCCGGAAACACCTTTTTTATTCCGGGAAATCATGACTGGAATAAGTCAAAGGAGGGAGGTCTCAGTGCGATTCGCAGGGAGGAGAATTATGTAGAAGCCCATTTTGGCGGTCAGAATGTTTTTCGCCCTGACAACGGATGCCCCGGCCCGGTAGAATTGCAATTAACCGATTCCCTGGTTTTAGTTATAATAGATTCAGAATGGTGGCTTCATAAATATGAGACAGGGCTTGGCATTAAGGATGGCTGTTCGGTAGATTCCCGGGAACAGTTTGTTGAGCAGCTTTATGCGGCACTGGAATCTAATTCGGAACGGGAAGTACTCCTGGTTGCACATCATCCGGTAGTTACAAACGGTGTTCACGGAGGTCATTTCGGGTTTTTGGATCACCTTTTTCCTTTGCGTAATGTTCGGAATTACCTGTATGTCCCGCTTCCTGTAATTGGTTCGATTTATCCGGTTGCCCGAATGAGTGGCGTTTCCAGGCAGGATACACCCAATAAGGTTTTTAAATCTTATAAAGCTATCATCGATACAGCTTTCACTAAACATCCCAGGCTGATTTACGCTTCAGGTCACGAGCATAATCTGCAAATGATTGAAAAGGACAACATACGGCAGATCATAAGTGGAGCTGGTTCAAAACTCAATTATGCTGCAAGTGGTCATAAAGCAAACTTTGTGCATCAGAACAGGGGATACAGCCGAATGTTATACTATGCTTCCAGCGAAATTTGGGTAGAATTCGTAGCTGTTGATCCGGAGAATGGAGAAGGAAGGGTGGTGTATCGCAAACAAATTTTTTAGTCTTTTTTCATTGAAAATAAATTCGCTTTTACCGCAAATTCATTTTTTTAATATTTAATGCGGAGATTCGCATTATGAGCAAAATCGTGATTTCATTCCTGATCGCCGCTTTATTATTGATAGCGTTTTTCACGTATCAGGCGTATACTTCTTCAACACAATCCCTGAAGATCCGGTATAATGTGCAAACTACACTCGCTGCGTATGACGATATTACACTTCAGATAAAGGATGCGTATGAGCAGGTATTGATTTTTAATCTTTCTGGCGACCGGAGCCATATCGACCGGTACCTTGGCTCTGAAGAAAATATTTATCGAAAACTCTCGGAAATTGAAGGGATGGTTTCTGAATTGGGACGAAGCGACTTGCCCTCAGATAGCCTTCGAACCCTGATATCGCGCCAGTTTCTGCGGATGGAGAAATTCCGGCTGCGAAACGACGCATCACTTGTTAACGATACGCTTTCATTAAAGCTGCTGAATGAATCCCTGGAAGATCAAAACCGTATTCAGGAAACGATAGATCATGATAAAGACAGTATCGCGGGATTATCGGAAAACCTTGGACAATCAGGGGTTCTAACTCCGGCATTCATCGCATTTCTTGCGCTTTTGGGAATCGGAAGTGTGGTTTATATTAGCCGGCAGGTAGTGAAAATGGAAGGGGAGGTCGCTGGAATCGAGGAAAAATTGCGTAAAAATCAACAGATTCTGAGTGAGGAGATTGAAGATCGGGAGAGGCTTGAATCTTCCAGGAATCTGATCCTGAATATTTCAGATGAGTTTTGGGTGGAAGTTCGTCCGGTTCGTGACCTTGATGAAACTGTTGATTTCCACGTGAACATGATGAATTCGAAGGCTGATGCGATCCTCCGTCCGGATGGGGAAACATCTCTTCAACGGATTCTTTCAAAGACGCTGACTGAGGACACCCGGGACCAGTTTCTGGATGAATTGATTGAAGCTTCAGAATCAGGGGATTTAAGGACAACCCAATTCAGACTCGAGCATGAGAATGTGGCAGGTGAGTACGGTGTGCTGATTCAGCCTCATAAGGATATTCTGTTACTGAAGGGATTATACAAAGGATATGTCTCTGAACTCGAAATGAGAATATCAGAATTAGAGCAGGAAAACAGTTATTGGTTCAATGAGTCCGGAAATTATCTGGCGGTTTTAAATTCCCAGGGAAAAGTTATCCGAATGAATCAGGCCTTCTCTGAATTTGCGGGAGCTGCAGAGTCCGGTCGTGACTACCTCTGGGATATTCCGGTATTTGAGAAATCCGAATCTGACAAGCATGAACTTCGGCAGGCCATCCGTGAATTGTCGGAATCAAACATTATCGTAACCATTAGTAAGATTGTTTCCGGCGGGAAATTGCATGGAATTCTGGATAAAAGGAACCAGATCAATTCAATTTTGGTAATCATACCAGAAACCACTGAAAAAGATTAAATTTTCTCTGAATGAAATCTATCAATCCATATAATCTGAGTGTCATCCGTGAGTATGAACCCATGTCCTGGGCACAGGTGGATGATCTTTTGCATAAAGGTGCCAATGCCTGGGAAACATGGAAGTTCAGCAGTTGGACATTGCGTTCCCATCACATGAAAAAAGCCGCAGCCATTTTACGCGAAAGGAAACATGCCCTGGCAGATTTGATGATGGAGGAGATGGGCAAACGCAGAAAGGACGGTATTGGCGAGATTGAGAAATGTGCCTGGGTTTGTGACTATTATGCTGAGAATGCCGAAAGTTTTCTCAGAAAGGAAGAAATAGAAAGTGATGCATCACAAAGCTTTGTCGCTTTCAGGCCACTTGGGGTCGTGCTGGCAGTTATGCCCTGGAATTTTCCGTTTTGGCAGGTTTTCAGGTTCCTGGCACCAGCCTTAATGGCTGGTAATGCCGCAGTATTGAAACATGCTTCAAATGTTACCGGATGTGCACTGGCCATTCAGGATATTATTTCCAGTGCAGGATTCCCCAGGAACCTGTTCAGCACACTTATCGTTCCTTCCTCGGATGTGGCTGATATTATTGAGCACCCGGTTATCAAGGCGGTGACCCTCACGGGAAGCACGCCAGCAGGGAGGTCCGTAGCAGAATCTGCAGGAAGGGCCATTAAAAAGTCGGTTCTTGAACTTGGAGGGAGTGATCCTTATGTAATCTTGAAAGATGCGCCCCTCGAGGAAACAGTAGAGTCATGTGTTACCAGCCGACTGATTAATGCGGGACAAAGCTGTATTGCAGCGAAACGATTTATTGTTCATGCCGACATATATGATGAGTTTTTGGATCGCATGAAATCTAAGATGTCTGAGGTTTCCATGGGTGACCCTGCCGATGATCATACAGGCATCGGGCCTATGGCGCGTATCGATCTGCGCGATGAGCTGCATAAACAGGTCAAAGATAGTATCAAGGCAGGTGCGGTGTGTATACAGGGAGGAGATATTCCGGATTTGCCTGGAGCCTTTTACCCGCCTACCATTCTTGCTGATGTTATTCCCGGAATGCCGGCATTCGATGAAGAGCTATTCGGACCGGTTGCGGCTGTAATAAGAGCTGAAAGCGAAGAGGAGGCTTTTGATCTTGCCAATCAAACAATATTTGGACTGGGAGCGGCTGTATTTACATCCGATATAAATCATGGTCGTGAAATCGCTGAAAAATACCTGGATGCAGGCTGTTGCTTTGTAAATGATTTTGTGAAATCAGATCCGCGGTTGCCCTTTGGCGGGATAAAGACCTCGGGCTACGGACGGGAATTATCCTCGTTTGGAATTCGCGAATTTGTTAATATCAAGACGGTCTACGTAAAATAAAAAAGGCCCTCCGGGTATTCAGGAAGGCCTTTTTCTCCAAGCTAGGATCTGATTAATTTCTTCACTTCCTTTCGAAGATTATCCAAACTGGATTCCAGTCTTTCAATCCGTTTCGAATCGATTAATCCGGCAGAGGTAAAAGCGGTTGTCACTTTTCCCTTTATGACCCAGATTTCATCGATCTTGTCGTGATGTAAATTAAGATTCTTTACTTTTCGGTTGTCACTTTTCAGAATAAGAACGTGTTTTTCATTGGCATAGAAATGTACCCGCCGGATGATAACCCCGTCTTTATTCACGATTACCGCCAATGTGCCGTTTTCAATGGTTGTATGATCTGAAACAGGTGTACCGATCACATATTCCTTTGGTGATAATGATGGAGCCATAGCATCGTCTGCGACCTCAAACATGCGATAATTACCATCTTCAAAGCCTGGGATCAGAAACATGTCCAGTCCCTTTATAAAATCACCCTGATTGAACTTTTTGGCATATTGTTTTTGCTGACTGGCTTTCACCAGTGGAAGCCCCGGCTTCTTCACCCCGGTCGCTTTTACTACGACTTGTTTTACTTCTTTTTGTTTAGGGTGTTCACTTTCACCATTCATGAAAATGTTTCCCTGCCCGTTTACTACCCAATTGCAGTTTACATTCAGCTCATGGCTGATGTTTCGTAATGTCTCGAGCGAAATTTGCGATTTTCCATTTTCGATTTGCGATAAGGCGCCCTGCGAAATGTGGATTTTCTTTGCAAAATTCACCTGCGACAATTGCAGCATGTTGCGAAGCATAATGATTCGCTCTGGTTTGAATTCGTTGTCAATGTTCATGAAAATAAGGTTACTTTAGTTGAGTTGAATTTTTATATTACTTCATATAGGTTGGTTTTTATTGAGTTAGCAATATACCATTAATTAATAAGTTAAACCAGTTACAAGGTCCAGCAAAGCTACAATTCACTGCCATGATCTGGACTGCTGGTATAGACTTCCGAAACTTGATCAGCGACCCTGTTTAACTGTCCTATACGCTGCTTTAAAATTTCAGCATGCTGCGGTCCAATACGGTTGTAAATTGGTTCCGGGTAGGCCCTGAAAGCGTCTTCAATTACCGATTCAGATAAATTGGTTTGCAGTGAATCAGCGATTCTTATCCATTCTTTTGATGAAATCGATGGCAGTAACACCGAATCTAATTCCTTTCCATTGATCAAATAGCCGGAAATATCATCTATGTCAGCCACAAATGACTGGAATTTAGGGTTTACGCGAATCGCTAATGCATTGATCAGCCCGTCGTGAAACTTGTAAAATGCCATATCCCTGTCCATGGGAAGTGGATGTGCGGTAAATGTCGAATCGACTGACCATTTCCACTGCTTTCCGTGCCGGTCCCAGTCGCCTATTGCAATATCAAATAACCTGCAATAGGCATATTCAGAGACATTAACTTTGATCTTACCTGCTGATAAAAGTTCAAGCATACTGGTGGAAGAGATCACCGTCTGAGGACGACCGGTTAGATCATGGCCTTGCCAGGTTTGATCAGGCTCTATCTCCAGAAGCATTATTCTGTTGGCGAGCAACTTTTTGTATTCTTCCGGAACCATATGGCTGTCTTTGATGAAATACAATTTCGGTTGTGTGGAAAAAATTCCCGCGGATCGTGCCAGCCGATCGACAACAGTGGCAGCAAATGGGTCCAACGCTGAGGCCTGATCCCTGAATAGCGTGCGAATTCCTGTTTTTTGCAACCAAAATGGTAAAGCGTTGGCCTGATCTTTATTTACCGAACGTAACGTATATGATAATCCATTTTCATCTTCCAGAGCAAAACTCGTTGTCTGCTGCCCGCCGCCGAGTTCAGTAATTAACAAACGCGATGAATCATTCATCCATTGAAATACAGGTAGTGTCACCGGGACAGACCAAAGTTCACGATGATGCGTTCCCAGTAACCACGTAATCACTGTTCCACGGTCATAGAAATCAGAAATGCCAGCGGTAGTGTATGTATCGGAGTCCCTTATGATATACCTGCCGGATAAACGGTCGGAACCATCAAAAGCCGCTGTTTCACGGGCGTTGAAAATATTTGGCAAAAGCAGCAGGAATACCCCTGATACAAGTATCATGATGGTTTGAACGCGAATAATACGATGCATCATGCCGAATTCGATTCAATATTACAATCAACTATTTCCAGCTCCCCGGCAGTTCCAGACGATAATGATACACATTCCGGAAAGGACGAAAGAAAACCCATCCCATGCGGTAAAAATCAATAGTCATGGTTACTGAATCATGCTGCCGGATTTCATTCCATGCAGCAGACATTTCAACAGACCAATGAATATCATCCAGTATCACAATGCTTTCCTCATTCACATAATGCAGAATTTTGTTGAAGTAATCAATGGTTGGGGAGAAGCGGTGATTGGCATCGATGTAGGCAAGATCTACATGTCCCATTGTTTTTAGCGCCTGATCAAGCGTGTCATCTATATTTCCACGGATTAGCGAAATATTCTCCCGATTTATTTTTTTAAAATTTTCAAGAGCCAGCCTGATCAGATCAGGATTTGCTTCCATCGTGGTCACCTGTACGTCAGGATTATCAGAAAGATAAAGTGTGGTAAGTCCGAGAGAAGTACCAAGTTCAAGCACATTCCTATATTTTCTTTCTGAAATAAGTCGGTTGATCACACATGCGATCTGTGGTGTTGTACTTCCATCACGGGCAATTTGACGAAGAGACCTGTCGCTCTGATGAGATATAGCACCAAAAGTTGGTAATTTGATATGTTGTTCTGAAGTATAGCCCTGACGAATTTCTTCGATCAGTGGAAAAGATGCAGGACGCTCTTTTCCGCAAATGACACGATCATATAGATCATATATGAATGGTTCATGCAATGAATGACGCCCGGTTGAAAGCAACCAATGGCGCAGAAACATCGTTGCCTGATGGGTGAATGACAATACTAGTTGAGCTTGAAGGGAACAATAAGGCTGAATTCCGGAATCTTCACCTCAAACTGCTTACCGTCAACAATGCGTTCCATAAGGTAAGTACCTGTCATTTTCCCTAAACCTGATTTCAAATTACATCCCGAAACATATTCATGCTTCTGACCGGGTTCGAGCACAGGTTGTTGCCCGACAACACCTTCGCCTTCCACTTCCCGGGTTCGGGCACCGGCATCATAAATGTGCCAATGGCGTCGCAACAGCTGAATTGTGTTTTCACTTTGGTTCTCAATATGTACGCGATAGGTGAAAACAAAATGATACTGACTAGGGCTGGAGTACACTGGTTGATACTCCGTGACCACGCTTACTTTGATCCCCTGTGTGATTTCAGTCACCATATTCAATAATACGATTATTTATAGTATTAACGTCGTTAAAAGATAAGAAGTTATAACTTTAAAAGAGTATTTTTTCTATTGCAAAACATATGGATGTACGAATTGAACCTTCCTGGAAGGAGAAGTTAAATGGGGAGTTTGAGAAACCTTATTTTCTTGATCTGGTGAAATTTGTAAAGGAGGAATACCAGCAATTCACGATTTATCCCCCCGGGCCGAAAATCTTTAACGCTTTTGCACAATGCCCTTATGATCAGGTTCGAATCGTCATACTGGGTCAGGATCCCTATCACGGTGCCGGGCAGGCACACGGCCTCTGTTTTTCGGTTCCTGACGGTATTGCTAAACCACCATCACTTCAGAATATTTTTAAGGAGATTTCGAATGATATAGGAATTCCGGTCTCGGAAAGCGGAAACCTTGAACGTTGGGCGGATCAGGGCGTGTTACTGCTGAATGCGACGCTTACAGTGCGCGCATCCTCGCCGGGCTCCCATCAGAACAAGGGCTGGGAGATTTTCACCGATGCGGTGGTCAGAAAGTTGTCGGAAGATAAGAATGGCCTCGTGTTTCTGTTATGGGGTGCTTATGCACAGCGTAAAGGAGAAATAATCGATACTAACCGACACCTTGTACTCAAAGCCGCTCACCCTTCACCCTTTGCAGCACACAAAGGCTTCTTCGGTTGTCGCCATTTCAGTAAATCAAATGAATTTCTGACCAAAAATGGTCGTAGTCCCGTCTTATGGTAATTTAGTTGAAATGAGGCAGGTAAATTTTATTACATTAGGGGTCTTTATTATGAGAAAGGGTGCCATACTTTTTTTTATGCTGTTCCTGTTCAGCGGATCCTTTGCCCAGGCGCCGGTTCTGAACAGTAATCCCGGATCTGTCCGCTGGGACCAGGTGGTTACACCTTCCTTTCAGGTTATCTTCCCGTCGGGTTACGATCAACAGGCGCTGCGAATTGCTAATACACTCGAACATCTGAAGGGGCAGGAGGCAAAGACCATGTCTGTTACGCCTGTACCCAGAATTCCAATCGTTCTTAATCAGTTTCAATCAATCAGCAATGCATTTGTTACCATGGGCCCATGGCGTTCTGAGTTCAATCTGATGCCATCTCCGCGGCCAGAACTGTTAGGTACCAATACGTGGGACGATCTGATTTCGGCCCACGAATATCGCCACGTTGTTCAGTTTCATCATAGCCGCAGAGGTATAAACAAGATCCTGTATTACATATTCGGACAGCAAACACAGGCTGGAATGGCCTTTGCCGCGGTGCCCCGATGGTTTTGGGAAGGGGATGCCACACTCATTGAAACCCTTTATTCAGGAAGCGGGAGGGGACGCATTCCCGCCTTTGGCCGGGTGTTCCGGGCCAATTTACTTGAAGAAAAAAGATATAATTACAACAAACAGCACCTTCGGAGTTATAAGGATTTTGTGCCGGATCATTACAAGCTTGGTTACTACTTTGTTGCTCATATACGGCGCAGGACAGGAGATCCGCAAATTTGGGAAAAGATTACGGGTGATGCCTTCAGTAAGTCCCTGGTTCCATTTACGTTTTCAAATTCCATGAAGAAGTACACCGGTACTCACCTGGTTCCGAATTATGAAATGATGATGGATGAGTTGTCTGAAATATGGCAGGCAGAAGAGGCGGAAGTCATTTTCGATAACCCCGGTGACGTGAACCGCAGGAAGGAAACAACGTTTACCGACTATTTATATCCCCAGCAGTTGGAGGACGGCCGAATTGTAGCCCTCATGAGCGGCCTGGGTGATTTTTCGCAGTTTGTTACGTTCAATAGTCAGGGGTTCCCTGAAAAGCTCTTTATCCCGGGAGTGATCAACGATGCCGGAATGCTGTCAGCGCGGGGAAGTAAAATTGTATACAATGAATTCCAATTCGATCCGAGGTGGCGAAACCGTACACACAGCGTGTTGAAAATGTATGATATTTCCACGGGACGAATTAAAACTCTTTCAAAAGGCACGAGGTACATAGGTGCAGATCTCGCTCCTGATGAACGGAAGGTGGTGACCTCAGAATCAACCACAGATCAGACGGGCAGGCTGGTTGTCCTTGATGCGCTCACTGGAACCCGGCTGAATACAACATCTAATGCGGCTGGCTCCGTGTATCTCATGCCACGATGGAACGGGGATGAGGTTATCGCGGTCAGGCTGGACGACCAGGGAAAAAAACTCATTGCATATGATTATCTGCGTAATACAGAACAGGTTCTCTGGGATGCAGGGGATGAAAACATCGCCCACCCTGTACCGTATGATTCTGTAATATTTTACAATACACCTCGTACGGGCATCGACAACATTTTTGCATTCGACCGGTCGGCAGGTATCCACTACCAGGTGACCAACAGTCGATATGGCGCCTATAATCCGGAGGTAAGTGAAGATGGTCAGTGGATCATCTACAACGAACATCGTCTCAATGGCATGGATGTGGTGCGCAAAAGGATCCAGCGTGATCTCTGGCAGCAGGTTCCGGATTCTGTGCCGCAACCGGAAATGTATTTCGAACCTTTGCTGGCGCAGGAAGGAGGGGATATACTCGATTCGATTCCGCAGCAGGATTTTGTGGTACAAAAGTACAGCAAGGCGGCCCATATGTTTAATATCCATAGTTGGGGACCGTTGGCTTCCACCGATCTCAATTCCATTGAAGTGGGTGTAGCGAGCAAGGATGTCCTGAGCACCACACAGCTACGAGCCGGTTATATATATGATCTTAGTGAAGAAACTGGTGATATTTACGCAGAAATCAGCTATCAGGGGCTATATCCGATCCTTGATTTTGGTGTGGAACTGGGCAACCGCCGATCCAACCGGGGAGGATTTGACGACGGTCGGGAAGTGGTGTTTGACTGGAAGGAAACCACTATTTATGGTGGAGTTCGATTGCCATTCCTGCTGACCAGATCCAAAATGCTCAGTGAGTTTACAATTTCGGAGAGGGTGGAGTATACGCGCGTTTCTCAATTCACAAATCCAACAGCTCCGCCAAGGGTGGATGATTCGGTGTTTGTGCAGCGACTGGTTCCACTCTTAAGGAGTCCGCGTGACAGCCTTGCATTGTTTTTTGAAGATGAGCTGGCTGATGGGAACCTCATTTCGAACAACCTGTCTGTTACCTATTATGCGCTGTTGAAGCGCAGTGAGCGCGATATCAACAGTCGGTATGGCATTATTTTGAATGGCCGCTGGCTTTCCACGCCATTCGGAGGGGACTTTAGCGCGCATACATATGCGGCAAGGGCAACGGTTTATCTGCCGTCGCCATTGCAGCTGACCGGAATGCCTGCCTTTAAGCATCATTCGCTTTTTTTTACTGGTGCCTGGCAGTCTTCAGACATGGAGTTGACCAAAGATCTGTATGTCTTCAGGAATCAAATACCGCGACCACGGGGATATTCATATCCCTTGTATCCTGAATTCCAATATGCCGGAGTAAATTATACGCTGCCACTATGGTATCCTGATATTTCACTGGGGCCGGTCCTTTTCATCAAACGGTTGAGAGCCAATCTTTTCTATGATTATGGTAAAGGGACAACAAAATTCTTTTTCTATGATTACAAGAATAATGTCGGTTTGGAAACACCGGAGCAGACAGATATTTTCAGGTCTGCAGGCATAGAAGCCTCCCTTGATTTGCATGTGATGCGCTTCCCGCAGGAGTTTGGTGTGGGGGTACGATATTCAAGACTTTTAACAACTGGAGAAAACACTGTTAATATTCTTCTGAATATTGATTTCTGAAACTGACTAAATTAGAAATCATTTATTTTGTCAAAAGTAGATATAACCGCTATTTTTGACGTTCATTTACGTAAAGACAAAAATAATGGCTGAAGTAATTCGAATGCCCAAAATGAGCGACACCATGGAGGAAGGTGTGATTTCCTCCTGGCTGGTAAAGGAAGGCGATAAAGTAAAATCAGGCGATATTCTCGCCGAGGTTGAGACTGATAAGGCCACCATGGAACTCGAGTCATATGAAGACGGGGTATTGTTACATATTGGTGTAAAGGAAAAGGATAGTGTTCCGGTTGATGGCGTGATTGCGATCATCGGTGAAAAGGGTGAAGACATATCAGGTCTTCTGAAAGAAATGAATTCCGAAGGAGGCGAAGCTAAAAGCGATTCTTCTGCACCGAAGGAAGAAAAGAAAGAGGAGGCTCCTGCTGCAGCAGAGATTGATACATCGTCAATCAATGCATCGGTCATCACAATGCCGAAAATGAGTGATACGATGACGGAGGGAACGATTGCTTCCTGGCTGAAGAAGAAGGGTGATGAAGTGAAGTCCGGAGACATACTGGCAGAAGTGGAAACCGACAAAGCGACCATGGAGCTTGAAGCGTATGAAGACGGAACGCTTCTCTACGTTGGGGTTGAAGAAGGGAATGCGGTGCCGGTAGATGATGTAATCGCCATTATCGGGGAAAAAGGGGCCGACTACGAAACACTGCTGAAAGCCCATAAACAAAAGTCAGCCTCCGAAGAAAAAACAGAAAAGGAACCTGCTAAAGAAGAAGCGGTGAGCACTCCTGCAGCCAGCAATGGTGCAGCGAAAGCAACACCCGTTCAGCAACCTGCGGTAGCGCAGTCCGGTGGTGCCAGTAATGGCCGTGTGAAAGCTTCTCCACTGGCTAAAAAGATGGCCGAGGATCTTGGATATAGGCTCGACGAGATTCCTGGCAGCGGGGATAACGGCCGAATTGTGAAGCGTGATGTTGAACAGTTCACACCTGCCCAGGCTCAGCCAGCCGCAACCACGTCCGGCGCTGCAGAAATGGCTATTCCTGCCGTAGTAGGTGAGGAACGGTTTACTGAGGAAGCAGTCTCCCAAATGCGTAAGACAATTGCGAAGAGACTTTCAGAAAGCAAATTTACCGCACCGCATTTCTATCTGACCATGGAGATCAATATGGATAAGGCCGTTGAGGCCCGTAAATCCATGAATGAATATGCTCCGGTGAAGATTAGTTTTAACGACATGGTGATCAAGGCGGTTGCGGCAGCGCTTCGCCAGCATCCGGATGTGAATTCTTCCTGGCTGGGTGATAAAATCAGGTACAACCAGCATATTCATATCGGAGTGGCAGTCGCGGTTGATGAGGGACTCCTGGTTCCGGTGATCCGCTTTGCTGATAATAAATCATTGTCCCATATTTCCGCTGAAGTAAAGCAACTTGCTGAGAAAGCACATAGCAAAAAGCTTCAGCCGAGTGACTGGGAAGGAAATACATTCACCATTTCGAATCTGGGAATGTTTGGCATTGAGGAATTTACGGCCATCATTAATCCGCCTGACGCCTGTATTCTGGCCGTCGGAGGTATCAAGCAAACTGCCGTAGTGAAAGACGGGGCACTCGTACCGGGCAACGTGATGAAGGTGACCCTGTCTTGCGATCACCGCGTGGTGGATGGCGCAAAAGGTGCTGCATTCCTCAAAACCCTGAAGGGTCTGCTTGAAGATCCGGTCAGGATACTGATTTAAGACAATTTTAAATTCGAACCCTGACCGTTACCGGATCAGGGTTTTTTTTACCATAGGAAATAATGACGAGAGTAAGATCAACAACAGTACTGGCGATAGTCCATAACGGTGAGGTGGCGATAGGCGCTGATGGTCAGGCGACCATGGGAAATTATGTGGCCAAGAGCAATGTGCGTAAAATCCGTAAGCTTCAGGAAGGAAAGATTGTTACCGGTTTTGCCGGTTCGACGGCCGATGCCTTTACACTGCTGGAGCGGTTTGACGAAAAGCTCAACAGCTACGGCGGAAATATGAAAAGGGCCGCCATTGAATTGGCAAAGGACTGGAGAACAGATCGTTATCTTCGAAAACTGGAAGCGATGCTTATAACGGCCGACAAGGACGAACTGCTGGTGGTTTCGGGTACAGGTGATGTACTGGAGCCGGATCACCAGATTGCTGCGATCGGGTCGGGTGCGATGTATGCACAGGCAGCCGCACTGGCACTGAAAAAACATGCATCTGGATTAACCGCGGAAGAAATCGTTAAGGAAAGTCTTCATATCGCTGCAGATATCTGTATTTACACGAATCATAATCTGATTATAGAAACGATCAAGTGATGCTTACCATTTACCATAACCCACGATGCCGGAAAAGCCGGGAAACGCTAAAAATTATTGAAGATGCCGGCCAGATGGTGCAGGTGGTTGACTATTTGAAGATGCCTCCATCCAGAGGTGAACTTGAGCATATTGTTGAGAAGCTGGGAATTAAGCCCGCTGAACTGATCCGTAAGGGGGAAGCCATATACAAGGAAAAATACAAAAACCAGTCACTCACCGATGCGGAGTGGCTGGATGTTCTGGCTGAAAACCCCATATTAATGGAGCGTCCTGTAGTAGTTGCCGGAAATAAGGCGGTTATCGGCAGGCCGCCTGAAAATGTAAAGGAGTTATTTTAGGGAATCAAAGCATTCCTGTATTCTTCTGCATGCTTCCCTGATCTCACTGTCGGTAATTGTTAGCGGGGGCGCAATCCTGAAGCTATTGGGGTTGGAAAGAAACCAAAAGCATATAATGCCTTTTTCAATGCCAAGTCTGACGATCTGATATACCTCATCAGGCGTGTTGAATTCAATGGCGAACATAAGTCCCTTTCTTCGTATTTCCTTTACCCGCGGATGTTGTAAAAGCGACTCGAAGAGTTTGCCTTTTTCTTCTGCTTGCGGTAAAACCTGATCCACCACATTGAGAGTTGCTAATGAGGCAGCACAAGAAACGGGATTTCCTCCGAAAGTTGTAATGTGTCCCAGCATGGGGTCGTGCGTCAGCGTTTGCATCATGTCATAGGATGCAATGAATGCGCCCAGTGGGAGTCCGCCACCCAATGCCTTGGCAGTGGTAAGGATGTCTGGAATAATGCCATAATGTTCGAACGCGAATAATTTTCCGGTACGTCCGATGCCTGTCTGAATTTCATCGAATATCAGGATTGCCCCGGTTTCATCACAGCGCTGCCGCAGAGCCTGTAGAAATGTTAAATCTGGAATCCGGACCCCCGCATCACCCTGGATCGTCTCAATGATCACAGCAGCCGTTTTGCGCGTTATTTTATCCAGGTCCTCCACCTTGTTGAAAGTCAAGAACCGGACATCAGGCAGGAGGGGGCGGAAAGCGAATTTCTTGTATTCATTACCGGAAACACTTAGTGACCCATGTGTACTTCCGTGATAGGATCCTCTGAACGCAATTAATTCGGTTCTTCCGGTCACACGCTTTGCCAGTTTGAGGGCCCCTTCATTGGCTTCGGTACCGCTATTTGTAAAATAACAGCAATTCAGGTTTTGGGGAAGGAATGAAATGAGGCGATGAGCGAGCAGGTTGGAGGAAGACTGTACAAATTCACCATAAACCATCACATGAAAGTGTCGGTCAACCTGGTCTTTCACAGCCTTGACAACATCGGGATGACGGTGGCCGATATTGCTTACGGCAATTCCTGAAATCAGATCCATGTATTTCTTCCCGGACGGACTGTACAAATACAACCCTTCTGCTTTTTCAATGTCCAGCAGGAAAGGTGATCCGGTTGTCTGGGCAATATTTTTCAGAAAGACATCGTGACTGAATTCCATGCCTCAAAAGTACAAAGGAAATTGAGACCTGAGGAATACCGATGTTAAAATACTGTGAAATCGATACGAGGTGCCGACGTGTTGCTCGCGAGGGGCTGGTTTCCTGTAATGGATAGCAATGTCTCATCTACACCCATGTTCACCATCAGGCTTTTTACACGTTCCATACGTTCGGCTGAGGCCTCTGCCGAGCCTAAATGTCCGTCGATAATAATGATCCTGCCCTGTCTGCCAAATTCAACAGCCATGAGGAAAGGTCGCATGTTTGTTATTTCAAGCTGACCATTATTGTCTTTAAACAACAGTGGGTCAAGTTTGAGCGGTGCGCCGTCCTTCTTATTAGCAATCATTTCAGTTACCTCACTACGGATGTCTTCCATTTCATCATCAGAAGGCATTTGCATGCTGTTGAAAATGATAACATTGGTTCCGGCAAGACCTGCCTCGGTAGTTGTTGACTTCTGCTGTTTCACCTTCTTTTTAGTAGGTGCAGACACAACGGACGATTCGGTTTCAGCCATTCTAAACGGCTTGGGATCTTTGGATTTCTTAACGCGTGGTCGGCGGGACACAGATCTGTGATATTTTCCCTGACGCTTTTTAATAAGGACTTTACACTGCTTCCCGGGACTTATGTTTTGTGCAGACACAAAAGATCCGGAAACAGAGAAAATCAAACATAATATCGTAAATAACGCTACTCTCATCACTTTCCCTTCCGCCGTATAACGACAGATTCTTACCTTTCATACCCCCTGACAGGGTACAGTAACCTCTTTCTTCGACGACGAACGGCTGGAAACGATGAACGTACAGCCTTTGCCGTTAAAATACAGTGATGTGTAAAGGAGAATTGTCGAAAAGTGCCTGAATCATCGTTTTTAGGCCGTTTTGACGGTTTTTAGATAGATTGAAGGAGAAATAAAGAGGTGAGATTCGGATCATTTAAACGGCTGTAGAGGGAGTTTTTGCCGGTAAATATCTGGGGGTTAGTGCTTTGAGGCAATTGGTCATTGCCGAATTTTGCTGATCAAACATTTTATATCGGATCCAGCTAATCAATCATGCCATACAATTTCAGGTAATCATGAATTTCGTTGCGTACGTCACGTGCATTTCTTCCGTCAAAAGGGGCTGTGGCAATGGCCTTAAAGAAGTCCCCAACCAGCGATGTGTCGATTCCAAGTTCCCGGGCATACAATATTGCAATTTCCAGTTCGATATCTTCCACAACGTCATCCAGATAGATCATATACACGAGATTGTAAAGAGATCTTGCCTTATCTGCGGTATCGGTAAACTCTTTTCTAAGCGCAATACTTTCGTATGCCTTGATATCCTGAACATTCACATTCAGGTGAACACCCCATTTGAGAAGACACGTAATATATTTGGTTTCAACGACTTCCTTGCTCAGGAATAATTTGAGAATTTGTATGTAACTGTCTTTAACTGAACTGATTTCTTCGGGAGTAAGCTGCATGATTCAGAGTTTATGGATGCATGATAGATTGATTTTCCATTTCTTCAAAGTTAAAAACCACAATTTGAACGCCGGAGTGCTTCAGCCTCTTCATTTCCTAATTCAGTGGCTTTCGTCCAATCTGCACAAGCTTTACGAACGTCTTGCTGCCGTAAATGCATTCGGGCACGAAGCATGTAGGGCGCAACCAGGGTTGGCCGAAGAAAGACAGCCCAGTTACAGTCGGTAATGGCTTCTTCAATATTGTTCAGGCGCGAATTCAGATCAGCCCGTTTCATAAAAAGTTCGAAGTAGATATCAGGTGTTTGGTCGACAGGCATGACGAGCTCGAATGCCTCCCCGTAACTGGTTGCCTGGAATTTCTTAAACAGTGCCTTGGCATCGTTGTAATATGCCAGAGCTTCGGTGGGTTCATTGAGGTTATGATCGTATATGCCCGCAATTTCGAGCAACAAGGAGAGGTTATTCCTGTCACGTATAAGAATATAATCAAGGGCATGGACCGCTTTCCGGTATTCACCCATCTTATATTCACACATGGCAATCTGGTACCAGGTATTCAGGTTGAGGGGTTCCTCGAAATCCTTGACAATTACATACGTTTCCACCGACTTGTCATAACTTCCCTCGTTGAAATGATCTGCTGCCTTGCTGCGAAGGAAATTTAGCATTTGGTCCCTGGCCTCGCTGTATCTTTCTTCATTGGGTATACGTACGGCGAGTGTTGAGACCTCCTGAAGAGCTGTTCGGTAATCCCCCCGGGAGAATATTTCCTGTGCTTCATTTAACCTTGAGATGCTTTCTTCACGAATCCTAAGCATTTCGCGATGCGATATATAATCGTTGAGCCAGTAAAAGCCAAGGAAGAAGCCGCTTAGAATGACGAATAAACCCAGTGAAAGAAAGAGGTCCCGGAAATACTTCCTGTCAACCTGATATTCCTTATGCCTGCCGAAATCGGTGCCTCCGTAATCCTTAAACCGTGCATAGCGCGGATAGATCGGTGGTCTTTTACGAACAGGCTCCTGTGCTTTTTCGAACGCGGAATAGGCGATATGGCCGTACTCCAGGATAAAATCATATCGGGAACGTTTCTCAGGGTTCGACAGAACCTGATAGGCTTCATTGATCTGTTTGAATTTTTCCTCTGCGGCAGAATTTCCGTCATTTTTATCGGGATGATGCCGTATTGCAAGCTTTTTATATGCTTTCTTTATTTCATCGTCCGATGCAGTGGAAGAAATCCCAAGCAATTCATAATAATTCTGCATGCATTCCTTTTATGAAGTCTTTGAAGTTTTCCTGACATTAATGTAGTTACGCCGATAAAAGTAAACGGCTGCCGCAATTACAAGCAAAGAAATAAATTGGGAATGTGATAAAATTCCTTCAATCACATAACCGCGGCTTTCATCGCCACGGAATATTTCAACGACCGACCGGCCAATTCCGTATAGGATAAGGTACAATAAAAACACCTGACCCGGAAACATCTTACGCCGTTTTACCATCACCAATGTCAGGCCTATTGCTGCGATCATGAAGGCTGAATAGAGCTGAGTAGGGTGAAGGGGTGTATCCAGGGGACGGGCAAAACAAGCCGGATCGGAAAAAATGACCCCCAGCCATCCATGGGTTTCTTTTCCGTAGCAACATCCCGCCATGAAACAGCCAATACGTCCGAATCCATGCACAATTACAGTTACGATTGCCATGATATCAAGCATAGGTAGTACGGGTAATTTATTTTTACGGAAATACCACAGCATGACAGGAATACAGAAAAGCAGCGAACCATAAAACACAAATCCGCGTCCTGAGAAAAGATCTGCCGGGTTTTCCCTGTAATACGGAGGGTTCTCAAAAAACAGGAATACCTTTCCGCCAATGAAGGCGCTGGCCAGCAAAAGAAGGAAAAGGTTATTAATGGTATCGAAGGGTACGTTAAATTCCTTCCTTGCCTGACGCGCCAGGTAAATAACGGCGAGAATGGCGCCAAGAACAATGAAGAAACCATAGCTGTAAACCGTGAATTCCTTACCGAATACTTCAAAACTAAACAGTATGGGATGCATAGTGTGGCATTTTCCCTGAAGATAGGAAATTTAGCCAAGTTCGGTTGGGGCAAGTCATTTCAAATCGTGTTATTTAGGGCATGATCTCAAGAGGAGTAGGCTTCATGCTGCTGGCGACATTTGTTTTTGCCTTAATGAACGTATTCGTCAAACTATTGCCAGCGATTCCTGCTGTTGAGATAGTGTTTTTTCGCTCACTGATCTCGCTGGTGATCAGTGTGGTTATTCTGCGTTCGCAGGGTGTATCCATTTGGGGTAAAAGCAGGGGTTGGCTTCTCCTGAGGGGAACTGCCGGAGCAATCGCGCTTGTCCTTTATTTTATTACCATACAGCTCATTCCTCTTGCCACTGCAGTTACAATTCAGTTCATCACCCCGATCTTCACCACTATAATTGGCATTTTTATTAACCGTGAACGGGTCGCACCTGTGCAATGGATATTTTTTCTTATTGCCTTTTCAGGGGTGCTGCTGGTACAGGGATTTGATCCGCGCATTACCCCGCAGTTATTACTGATTGGTGTTGTTGCTGCATTTTTTAGCGGATTGGCCTATAATTTTATCCGGAAATTGAAGACTTCCGAACACCCGCTGGTGATTATATTTTATTTTCCCCTGGTCACCATGCCACTTACAGGTGCTTACAGTGCCTTTAAGTGGGTTCAGCCTTCAGGTTGGGAATGGGTTTTCCTGCTTATGGTGGGTGTTCTTACACAAATTGCACAGTATTATATGACCCGTGCCTACCAGGAAGAGGAATTAAATAAGGTGGCAAGCGTGAGCTATATCGGGATATTCTATGCCCTGATTTTCGGGTGGGTGATTTTTGGTGAAAACTTCAATCTTCAAACTTACCTGGGTATGGCCGTTGTTTTACTCGGAGTTGTTCTTAATCTGTGGTACAAGCAATATCGGATGCCAAAAATTAATTAATTTTACAACTGGATCATTTTTATTCAATTTATGGCAGGACATAGTAAATGGGCGAATATAAAACATCGCAAGGGTGCCCAGGATGCGAAAAGAGGTAAAATTTTTACGAAACTGATCAAGGAAATTACCGTTGCTGCAAGGGAAGGTGGCGGGGACCCCGATATGAATCCGCGCCTGCGGCTGGCGATTCAGAATGCCAAGGGGCAAAACATGCCTAAGGATAATATTGACCGGGCGGTCAATAAAGGGTCAGGAAAGGATGCAGTCGACTACCAGGAACTTACCTACGAAGGCTACGGTCCTAATGGCGTCGCAGTATTCGTGGAATGTGCCACCGACAATATAAACCGGACTGTTTCCAATGTGCGTAGTTTGTTCTCGAAATATGGTGGAAGTCTTGGGGTAAATGGATCTGTGGAATATTTGTTTGAGCGTAAGGGCAGTTTTCTCATCAAGGAAAAAGACGGAATGGATCATGATGACATGACCCTGGAACTCATTGATGGCGGTGCCGAAGAAGTGGAATTTGACGAAGGATACATCAGTGTGACCAGCGCGATGGAAGATTTTGGGAGTATGCAGACAAAGCTGGATGAACTTGGGCTTGAAGTTGAGGAGGCGGGTCTTGTGAGGATTCCTACTACCAATGTAAGTCTGGATAATGATGGGTTTGAAAAAGTGATGAAACTGATTGAGGCGTTGGAGGACGATGATGATGTGCAGAAGGTTTATCATAACCTTGATGCCACCGAAGAGCAGCTTGAATCTTTGTAACTGATTTTGAAAAGTTAGAAGGCATGTCCGGGACATGCTTTTTTTATACCTAAAAATGAGTATTTCCCTTCTCAATTGACTGTAGATCATTGATTATCAGCTGAAAAAGTTGTAAATAATAGTAAATGCAACTTGCCATGAAGCTGAAACTATGGTCATGTTTTTTATTGCTTGTCACAGCCATATGCGCAAAGGCTCAATCGCCGCAGGTCTTTATGGAACATTATACTGTGGAGGATGGGTTGCTCAACAACAAAGTGTACCAACTTGCGCAAGATTCCTCAGGTTTTTTGTGGATGGTTACCCAGGAAGGATTGAGCCGTTTTAACGGTACCAGTTTCAGGCATTACCTGAATAACGAGCTTTCAGGCCCCGGATTTCCGGAAACATCCGCCATGCGTATTTACAGGGATCCGCACGGTGGGATTTGGACAGCCACAGCATCTGGTGCCATTTTGTCCTATGACCCCCTGAGGGATTACTTTGAAATACGTAATGACTCAACTACCCGCCTTCCGGCCGTGGCGCTCTCGTTTTATCAGGATTCACTTCAGAATTTCTGGATCGGAACCCTCAACAGCGGATTGTGTTTCTGGAACCGTCAACAAAATACCCTCAGAACATATCGCATGTACAATCACCCGGATAGCTTATCCGATAATCTGATTACCGATATTTCGCCGGGTACAGAGCAGGGCTTTATAACCATCAGTACGACAAAAGGTACTTGCCTGTTGAACATTAAGGAAGAAAAGTTTTACCGCCTCTGGTATAATTCGGAAAACCCAGAAGATAACTATAAGCACAATGTGATCCGTGACTTTCTTGAAACGGAAGACGCATTTTATGCAGGAACATATGGAGGGCTGCATATTACTTCCAAATCAGATTTCTCAGTGCGCCACTATTATTCTACCGGGGAAGCTGGAAAATCATTGAACTATAATTCAGTTTGGGCTCTGGTGGAAGTTGGTAACGGGGACATTTGGATTGCAACCTATGGGGGTGGTATTAATATTTATCATCCTGAAAAGAGAAATTTTTCCTACATAACGCGTGAGAACTCATCCCTGATGGAGGATAATATCACCGGCCTGTTCAGGGACCAGGATGAATCTGTTTGGGTGCTTACCGATAATACCGGGTTATTTAAAATTGATGCCCGTAAAAAGTGGATTCAGCAGTTCACGCATGATCAATTATCTATTGATGGAATCATGTCTGCTGCGTCTCTGTCTGATTCCATTGTTTGGATCGGGGCCAACGGCGGGGGACTGGTAAAATTGAATCTCATCACGAATCAAATAGATCACTTTAAGCATGATGCCTCCAATAAGTCTTCAATTGGCTATAACCATGTGAGCGGTGTGAGTATAGACGGTAAGGGCGACCTCTGGCTCAGTCTGGCTGGGGGAGGTCTTAATCACTTCAATGTTCGGGAGGGGATATTCGATCATTACCTGTTTGAAGCAGGGAGAAACAGTGTCTCTAATAATGCACTTAGTACTGTCCTGGCTACCGACAGTGTTATATGGTATGGGTCATATGGGAGCGGCTACGGGACCTATAATCCTGATACAGGTGTTTTTGGCAATTATAACTTTCCAAAATCCTCATTACAGGAATACGTTGATGTAAACAATATTTACGAGGATTCATCCGGTAATGTATGGATCCTGACAAGTTCGGGAGTTGTCCTCTATGACAAAAAACTACATGAGTTCGTAAGCGTAATCGATAATGCAAAGCCTGAAATGCCGGTCAGTAATTTCAATTTTTACAGTATTGCTGAGTCGCCTTCCGGAAGAATCGTTCTCCTCAATGATGCAAATGATCTCATAGAAGCAACGTACAATGGCATGTCTTCAGTTGATTTCAGGAAGTTCGACCTGCCCCCCGGGATTGTCAAGGATAAGCGGCTGATCGAAATTATGAAAATAACAGATTCGGTCACTTGGTTGGTCAGTCGGCGGGATGTACTTCGGCTCGAATCCGACGGAGGATACAACCAGTTTGACCGTAAAGATGGATTGACAGGTACAGAATTTTATTTACTGCACCGATCAAGGCCTGATATCAGCATGGTCATATCTGATAAGGGGCTTAATATCTTAAATGAAGATGAATTTCAGTCCCCTGTTGATGGGCCTTCCGTGCATTTTGAATCGCTCAGTATTCTGAACCGGCCGGTACGGGTGGGGGTTCGGGATAGCATACATGGTGTTTCGTTGGAGAGGAACCTGGATTATACTGACCAGATCAAACTTAATTACAGGCATAAGGAATTTACCATTGGATATGGCGCGCTGCAGTTTTATTCAAGCGGGTCTTCGGAATATCGCTATCGACTCAAAGGGTTTACCGATGAATGGGTGAGTGGCATTTCTGATTCTAAAGTATCATTTACAAACCTGGATCCCGGAAACTATACGTTTGAGGTTCAGGCTTCTCTCGTGCCAGGAATTTGGGGCCCACCTGCTCAACTTGATATTCTGATCCATCCACCGTTCTGGCAGACCTGGTGGTTCATTTCGCTGGCTATAGTGCTGGTTGCCGGATTGCTTTATTTTCTTCACTATTATCGTTTACAGAAGGCACTCGCCGTGGCAAACCTTCGAAATCAGATTGCCCAGGACCTGCATGATGATATTGGATCATCACTCACCAAGATATCTCTTTATTCGAGTCTTCTTAGTAATAGCGAAGAAGATGACCAATCAAATGGATTTCTGAGAAATATTGGTGAATTAAGCCGTGACGTGATCAGTCAGATGAGCGATATCGTCTGGTCGATCGATCATAAAAATGATACGGCAGGCAACCTCATCATACGTATGAAACAATTTGCCACAGAAACGTTTGAGGCATTCAATATTGATCTCGAATTCACCGTAAAGGGCGTGCAATCCGGTGCATTTATTGATCCGCTTTTCAGACAGAATTTCTATCTGATTTTCAAGGAGTCGGTAAATAATATTTGCAAGCATTCACGGGCAACAAAGGTATTGGTGGAAGTAATGTTTGATCATGGAAAATATTCGTTGCGCGTAACCGATAATGGTAGGGGTATGATGCTGGAAAATGGAACCCGGCAGAACGAATTGAATGTTTCCATTAAGGAACAAAAGGGTAATGGTTTGCAAAATATGCAAAAACGTGCCGATCGGATAGGTATGAGATTCGCCATGGATTCGATGCCGGATCGGGGTACCACCATTGAGGTGGGGTGACCATTTGGCACCACATAATCATGTGGTTTACACGAAACGATGCTTTTGGTATCTTGAAATCACTTTACGGGACAGATATGATCGGAATTGGTATAATTGAGGACGATGCGCAGATCAGGACGGTATTACAAACGTATATAGACCGTCAGTCGGAATTCAATTGCCTGGGTGCGTATGAAAGTGTTGAGAAAGGATTGTCCGGGTTTAGTGAAAACCTCATGCCTGACGTTATGTTGATGGATATAGAGCTGCCGGGTATGTCGGGAATTGAGGGAGTGAAGCTGCTCAAGCAGCGTCATCCCACAATGGAATTCATCATACTTACCATATACCATGATGTCAATAAGATTTTCCCGGCGTTAAGGGCAGGTGCAAGTGGTTATCTGTTGAAGAACACACCGCTCCCCGATATCAAGGAAGGAATTTTACAGGTGCAGTCGGGAGGCTCACCCATGTCGCCCCAGATCGCCCGGCTGGTCATTGAGACCTTTACCGGCAAAAGGGAGAAAGAGGAAAACCATCGGAACGTGCTTACTGATCGTGAACAGGAAATAGTGATTGCGCTGGTGGATGGGTTGAGTTATAAAATGATTGCCGATCGGATGTCTATTTCGATTGAAACGGTACGGTATCATATTCGAAACATTTACAGCAAGCTTCATGTGCACAGCAAAGCTGAGGTGATTGGCAAATCCCTTCGGGGTGAGATATAAAAAAAGGCCTGGTTCACAGGCCTTTTTTTAATAATGCTGATCAGGTATTACAGTCTTGCGATTAAATCTGCAACACGGTTTGAATATCCGGCCTCGTTATCATACCAGGATACTACTTTTACCAAATTTCCATTGGCTGTTGTAACGCCTGAATCGAAGATGGAAGAGTGTGGATCACCAATAATATCTGTTGAAACGATCGGATCTTCCATGTAGCAAAGGATTCCCTTCATTGGTCCATCGGCTGCCGCTTTCATCGCTGCGTTGACTTCCTCGGCAGTTACTTCTTTCTTCAGGATACAAACCAGGTCGGTAAGCGATCCGGTAGGAGTAGGAACGCGTACTGCATTTCCATCCAGTTTCCCTTTCAGTTCCGGAAGTACAAGTCCAACCGCCTTAGCCGCACCGGTAGTAGTAGGAACGATGTTAAGTGCCGCAGCACGTGCACGACGAAGATCTTTATGCGGGGCATCCTGCAGGTTCTGATCTGCCGTATAGGCGTGGATCGTAGTGATAAAACCTTTTTCAATACCGAATGTGTCATTCAACACCTTGGCTACAGGAGCAAGGCAGTTGGTGGTACATGATGCGTTGGACAGGATGTCTTCGTCGCCGGTAAGGGTGTCATCGTTTACGCCGAGTACAACGGTTGTAATGTCTCCTTTGGCAGGGGCAGAGATTACTACTCTTTTGGCTCCGGCTGCAAGGTGTTTTCCGGCACTTTCGCGGTCGGTGAACCGTCCGGTAGACTCAAGTACGACATCTACCTTATTTTCTCCCCAGGGCAGGGCAGCAGGATCGCGTTCTGCGAGGGCAAGGATTTTCTTTCCGTTAACAATGATATGTTCATCGGTTGATTCAACGGTGCCATTAAATCTTCCGTGGATAGAATCGTACTTCAGAAGGTGAGCGAGTGTGGCGTTATCGGTAAGGTCGTTGATGGCAACCACTTCGACATTCTCTTTTTCCAGGAGGATCTTGAATGCCAGTCGGCCAATGCGACCGAAACCATTGATAGCTACTCTAGTCATGGGTATAAGTGTTTAAGTTAGAATTTCTTTCTTTTTTTGAGAGCGGTAAAATTACATTACCTGCAGGCGAAATGCAAAGGAAGCGCCGGAGTAAAAAATGAAGGTATTGTAAATTTTTTTTCGGGGAAGTTTTGCAAATATTTAAGAGCCATCTATATTTGCAACTCCATTTAACAAATGGCCCGTTCGTCTAGGGGTTAGGACGCCAGGTTTTCATCCTGGAAACAGGGGTTCGATTCCCCTACGGGCTACAATGCGAAGGCTACCAGAAGGTAGCCTTTTTGCGTTGTAGCCCTTCGTGGAAGCTTGCGCGACAGGCTGGCCTCTTCGCTAAAAAGCTCTACTGGAGCTTTTCTTATCACCCGGTGCTCCTATTGCATCCGCCGTAGCTTTAGCGAAGGTGGACGGGCTACAAATGCAGAAAGAGAAAGAGAATGAGAAAGAGAATGAGAATGAGAAAGAGAATGAGAAAGAGAATGAGTGATTATTCTACTCAATCTCATTTACCGGTGATTCAGAAGGCATTTCATTAAAATGCTCCATCCAGCTCATAAATCCAGTCATCCTCGATTCGATAACGTTTATTGAAATTTTTGGATCTTACCCCAAGGTAGATCATGGCCGAGCCGGGGATGATCAGTAAAAATCCTGCCGGATTACCGAACGCCCCAATAAGGACTCCTATTCCTGTAACAACCGCCCCGCCATAGATGAGTACTCCGCGGGTAAGTGCCGATTGTAAAATGGGAACACGTTGAATCTCCTGGATATTTACTAATTCTATGGTCTTTCCGTCAATTGATATCTTTCCCCGGTCAGTAACGACAAATCGTCCCGCGAATTCCTGTCCGAATCTATTCTTAACCCGCACTCTTTTTGATTCCTTAATGAAGATCTCCTTGCCCGATTCCCGATTTATGATTCGCAGACCAGGCTCCTGCGCAAAAACGGCTATGGAAAACAGAATGCCAAAGAAAATAAGCGTGATGGTTTTCATGTATCTTAAGGTCTATTTAGCTATTATTCATTTAATAACTGCTTAATAATCAAAATGTTGTAGAGGGATCTGACTTTTTAACTCCACTCACTTCAAACTTTTGATCCATGCGATGTGGATCAGTCATTTCTTATCGGATTTATATTCGTTACCCTTCGTCGAAATTCGCATAAAATACGCGAACCGCAATAGGAAATAGATTTCTACGTTTACCTTTCAATCGCCGGGGTTATGTATAGGCATACCCCTGAGGAATTGTCTAAAGGCTTTATTTATGAACAGAAGTAAATTTTTAACGGCACTGGCTGCCGGTGTTATTCCTCTGTCATTACTACCGGCAGGTTTCATTAACGCCCTTGATAACGACTCAATCGTGGATGCCCGCAGAAATTTCATGCGGATATATAAGGATGAAAAACTGCGGAATGAATTCTTTCTGTTTCTGCAAAATGTATTCAACCTCTATCCCGAAGATGATTTCCACAAACTGATCGGACAGGTGGTAAGCGTGAAAGAGGGTGACCGGGAAGTTTACCTGGAAGTTCAGTCGAAGCTCAAGGAAATCACCCCATTATTTTCAATATTCAAGTATCAGCTGCCTGCTTTATTTCATCAGAAGGATGTGATGGCAGCGCAATCCATGGAGTTGCTCGGGAAGAATAGCAGTTATAATGGCTACCTGGAGATTGGTTCATCGGGCAGATACCTGGATTACCTTGAAGAAAAAGTAAAAATAACCGGGGAACGCTATTATGCCGATGGAAAGAAGCCCGGCTATTCTATTACTGAAATGGTTGATCGGGGTCAAATCCCAATTGGAGCCAGCTATATTCCCTTTACAAATTATGAAACGCAGTATGGATGTGAAATCCCAAGGGGAAGCCTCGACCTCGTGACAGTCTATATCGGCTTTCATCACTGCCCGATTGAATTACGAACATCCTTTATTTCTTCCATTCGCGATACCCTGCGAACAGGTGGTAAACTGGTTTTGAGAGACCACGACTGTGATACAGAGGAACAAAAAACACTTGTGGCCCTGGCCCACGATGTTTTTAATATGGGAACGAAGGAGCCGTGGGAGAATAATGAAAAGGAGATTCGGAATTTTTACTCCCTGGCATTCATTCAAAACTTTGTATCCAACCTGGGTTTCAGGTATGAAGGATGTTCCCTCTACCAGGCGGGTGATCCAACCAAAAATGCGCTGATGCTTTTTACCAAAATTTAGAGACCAACTCATGAGACTGTTGAAAATAATTTTCATTAAGGCGTGGGTTGTACTCGTCTGGATATTTCGGTTCATTGTAAGAACCATTACCTCATTTTTCAGATTCATCAATAAGAAAAAGAGGAGGGCTATTCCGTTTTACCTCGTTTGTGCATACTTCCTCTTTGTCTTCATACTCATCGCCATTTCGGGTGATTCGGAATATCAAAAAGTACTTCCCGATAAACGTGTAAATGACGTTACCGAGCTTAATCCTGTCATGGTGGGTAAGATCGTTCAACCGCATTCGGTTGATGATATCGTAGACGCCATTCGGTCTACCACAGGACCCATATCAATTGGGGGAGGTAGATTCAGCATGGGCGGACAGACTGCGTTTGAAAATAGTCTGCACCTGGATATGCGGCAATTCAATAAAGTGCTGGACCTGGACGTAGAAAAAAAACAGGTTACCCTGCAGGCTGGGATCGTTTGGCGCGACCTTCAGAAGATTATCGACAAGGAAGACCTTTCCGTAAAAATTATGCAAACCTACGCCAACTTTACCGTGGGTGGATCGATATCGGTTAACTGTCACGGACGCTATGTTGGTCATGGTCCGATCATTTCTTCTGTGATTGCATTGAAAATAGTTACGTCCGATGGCGAAGTGGTTAACGCAAGCCGGCAGGAGAATTCCGAACTGTTTCGGGCAGCGATCGGAGGGTACGGCGGTGTCGGGGTTATTGCCGAGGCAACACTCCAGCTGGCAGAAAATGTGAAGGTGGAGCGCAGAACGGAATTGCTCAATGTGGAGGATTATTTGACTTATTTTGATGAAAATGTTAGAAATGACAGCACAGTTATCTTTCAAAACGGTGATCTGTACCCGCCTGATTATGAGGTCATAAATAACGTTTCCTGGCGGACATCAGAAAGGGAACTTACCGATACCACGCGTGTGACCCCTGAAGGGGAAACCTATTGGCTTGAACCCCGGTTGGTGAACGTGGTTTCCTGGGGAGATTTTGGTAAATGGGTTCGGAAAAAAATTATTGACCCCTATGTTTATAAATCTGAATCAGTTGTGTGGAGAAACAAGGAAGCCAGCTATGATGTAGCAGAACTGGAGCCTTCATCCCGGGAAAAGCAAACCTACGTATTACAGGAATATTTCATTCCGGTAAAAAGGATAACTTCCTTTATTCCTAAAATGAGAGACGTTTTTGAGAAATATGATGTGAATGTCATCAATGTCTCACTTCGACATGCCTATCCGGATAAGGAGTCCTTTTTATCATGGGCCGATGAGGAGGTCTTTGCCTTTGTGGTGTATTATAAACAAGGTACGGATGTCAAGTCGCGCGAGAAAGTTAAAGAATGGACGGTAGAAATGACCGATGCCATCCTTAGTGAAAATGGAAAATGGTACCTGCCGTACCAGCCGCACGCAACTCAACAGCAGTTTTATCAGGCTTTCTCATCAGCTCCACGCTATTTTGAAGTGAAACACCAGTTTGATTCTTTGAACAGATTTACCAATAAGCTCCTTGATAAATATGATCCTTCTCAATCCAATTCGATTGAGTTAAAAAAAGGTCAAATCCCGGGATATGTACGTGCCGAGGAGCAGACTATTCTCACTGTGCCGGAGTGGTACCTCGTCTTCAACCCGAAAGAATACGCCGACTGGCTGGAATCCGGGAACAACCCTTCAGATTTTCCGTACTATTCGTCAATTGATGAATATTGGAAACTATATGATCGTTCGATTAAACTGGCCTCGAGTGCATACCCACCTAACGACGAATATATCACCATGTTAAATGTGATCGGCGTTAGCGTTACGATGGAGTATGCTGGTAAAATGATTTATGAGAATACGGTCGGACGAGTTTTTGGTTGGTTCGCCAATGAGGAAATATCAACGCAGGAACGAACAATCATGGAGGCACAGCGAGCCTACAGCAACTTTATTTATCATACAGCCTGGTATGAATTTGAATTTTTGCCCTGGATTGGCAAAGTATGGAGGCAGCGGGATGAATCCTCTGCGAGTTGGTTACGGAAATGGGAGCGGACGCTGTTCTTTACTTTCGAATTTACTTTGAAAGCAGGATATGCTCAATTGATTGAATGGGCTGCCAGGGCCAGTTATGAAGAACCTGTTACAGATATTTATGTAAGCGCTTCCTCAGTAGAGGATATTCAGCCCACCAGTGATCTAAAGATTATTGCGGCAGAGGGAAATGAATATATTCTGGCCATTACCCGTTGGGGAGCATTTACCGAAACTATGCTAACACTCACCAGCAGCAATATGATCATCCGGGACATTGGGGGGAATGATGAGATAGCGGTTTCCGTAATTCTGAATAAGGATCAGGATTTGGAATTCAGCGATGCAGAAATACTGTATACATCGGAACTTGTCACCCAACCGGATCAAAAGCGAATGGTTGTACTAATGAATGTGGATGACTTGCTTCCTTTTATCCGTTCAATGAAACGGTCTTCATCCACAATTGAGCATATCTTCGATTATTGAACAAATTGCTCTCATTTTAACTATGCTGACGCAATTGCATTAGCATTCCACAAAAGATTTCTAAGAACACTTCCTGGTGTGTTAAAAATTTGCATTAATTTCTTTGGTTAATGTTTATATTACCACGGAATTTTTGAATCTGACTAACAACTTTAAACATGAGATTAACTGCAATCTTCCTTATTCTACTCATTTCCTTTGCCGGCTGTAAAGACAAAGTCCTTACCGATGAAGAGCTCCTCGCTTTCGCAGATAAGGTAGAATCCGACCAGTTCAGGTATCATGTAGCCCTGCTGGCTGACGACAGCATGAAGGGCAGACTTCCCGGAACTCCTGAATATGAAAAGGCAATGGGATATGTGGTAGACCAGTTTGAGGCATTCGGACTTGAGCCGGTAGGGGATAACGGAAGTTATTTACAACACCTGACCCTGCGAACGGTACGAGTGAATCCATACCATTCTCATTTGTTGCTTGGAAGTGATACCCTCAAGGCCGGTTCGGATTATTTGTATATGGGAAATGCGAATCAGAAGCAACAGGCCGTTGAGGCCGGCGTTGTATTTGTTGGCTATGGCATTGAAGCCGATACTTTTGGTCATAATGATTATGCAGGAATAGACGTAGCCAATAAAATTGTGCTTGTGCTATTGGGTGCTCCTGAAACACTGCCACCAAGCGAAAGGGCATACTTCAGTAATCTCTCAACAAAGATGCAGACGGCGGATGCCAAAGGTGCCAGTGGAGTTTTACTGATCTATCCGCCAAATGGAAGGGGCAGCTTTGAGGGTGCCAGCCGCCGGTATTCTGAATCGGGAATAACCAATGTGCTGATGCCATCGGGTCTGGCTGATGGAAGGGCAAATTTAGGTGAGAATTTAAAAATTGCCGGTTTCTATAACATGGAATCACTTGACCGATTGATTCCAGGTGCAATGGATTCACTGCTTATCAAGTATGAACAGGGAGAACTCCTCCAGCCTGGTGAAGAACTAATTCTGTCTGGCAGTGTAGTCTCTGACTGGCAGGAATTTGAAAGTGCGAACGTGCTGGGCTTGCTGGAAGGGACAGATTTAAAAGATGAATATATTATCCATACAGCTCATTTAGATCATGTTGGCATTGGCGAGCCTGTAAATGGCGATTCAATTTATAACGGTGCTCACGACAACGCATCGGGCATAAGTGCGATGCTTGAAATTGCCCGACTTTACACCTCCATGGACTCAAAGCCCAGGAGATCTGTAATCTTTGCGGCTGTTACGGCCGAAGAAATGGGATTACTGGGATCAAAATACCTGGCCCGTAATCCGCCGGTTCCAAAAGAACAAGTTATTGCCAATGTAAATACGGATATGCCAACGCTGATCGCCCCTTTGTTGTCGATCGAGCCCTTGGGTGCAGAACACAGCAGCATTATGAAACATGTACAGACCAATGCCCGCTTGTTGAACCTACAGGTGAATGAGGATCACATGCCCGAGGAGGTGAGGTTTGTAAGAAGTGACAACTATAATTTTATCCTTGAAGGAGTTCCGGCGTTGCGCATGAAATACGGACTTAAAACGGAAGACTCCGAAACCGGATTAGATTCCCTGATTAATACATTTACCAGAAATGTCTATCACAAACCTTCGGATGAGGTGGACGGACTTTTTGATTTTGAAGCGGCCAGGACATATGTGAAGCTTCAGTTTATGAACAGTTACAAAATCAGTGTGGATGATGAACGTCCGAAGTGGAATGAAGATTCCTTTTTTAGAAAATTTGAGCGATAAGGAGGAAATCCCCGGGGGCAAAATTCTGCTCTTGATTTAAAGTTGAACGATGGTAGCTGCAATATTGAGTTTCTTCCTTGCATTAACAGATTAAATTGATTTATTAGTAAGAGTATAATTGAAAAGAGAATTACATTTTAAATTATACTTATGAATAAAAATCTTGTTTATGATATCGGAATGTGCGACGGTTCAGATACCCGCAAGTATTTATCCCTGGGCTATGATGTTGTTGCTGTAGAGGCTGATCCCACACTCGTAGAAAAGGCAAAAAGAAAGTTCAGCAATTACATTAAATCGGGCAGACTCAAGATTATAAATGTAGGAATAACCCAGGAACGGGGCACGGATACTTTTTATGTAAACGATGCAATGCCAATCTGGAATTCCTTCGATAAGGAAATAACCGGACGTGACAACATGCCATACCGGGAAATTAAGATTACCTGTGTTCCGTTTGCTGATATCATCGAGGAACACGGCGTTCCGTTTTATCTGAAGATTGATATTGAGGGTAATGATATTTATTGTGTCAGGGATCTGAAGCCTGGGAATTTGCCAAAGTATGTTTCGCTCGAAGCGGATAACAAGGCAGATCTGGAATCCCTTGATGCACTCAGGGATGTTGGATATACCAAGTTTCAATGTATCAATCAGAATACATTCACTCCTGTGAGCGTTCCCTATGAAATGAAATTGAATCCCGGTAAAATGAACTTTAATGACCGGCTTTACTTACAGGTCATGTATAATAAGAATTTCTTTATCAGGGCACTGCGCAAATTTAAAGGAAGGGAAATCTTTAAATTTCTACTGAATCCTTCTTCCAACCTGACATATCAGATCGGTACCTCTGGTCCGTTTGGAGAATTACTCCCCAATGACTGGCTCACCTATGACCAGGTTAAAACGGAGTTCCTGGAATCCTTCAGATCCTTTGATGAAAGACATCCGAATTCCAGTTATGGATTTTGGTGTGACTTTCATGCTACCTATTAGTCGTATAAACCCAATTCTCGTCTAACCCCCTTCACTGTCACCGGGGGTTTCAAATTGGTGCTGGCTTAAAGTTTATCAACTGTATTTTGATGCCATAGTTCATTTTTCAAACTGACAATCCGCATAAAATAAATCCGACAAAGGGATAAAATTTAGGGAACAAAAAAAATCGTGCTGCCATGAATATTAATAACTATTCAAAACCGCAGCTGAATATCCTTATTATCCTAAGAATATTAATCGGCTGGCACTTTCTGTATGAAGGTGTATTAAAAGTATATAATCCTGAATGGACGGCAAAGGGCTTTTTGCTTTCCTCTCAGGGCATTTTTCGTCCGCTTTTCACCTGGATGGCAGGTGACGGGCAAATTGGATTTATTGATTCTGCCAATATCGTGATACTGATGTTTGTGGGCATTGCCCTCATTGCAGGAATTCTGGAAAGACCGGCGGCATTGTCTGGATTCGTATTGCTCATGCTGTATTACCTGGCCCATCCGGCGTTTCCCGGACTGGAGCAGGGTCCTACAGAAGGCAACTACTGGATCGTGAATAAAAACCTGATTGAAGGATTTACCCTTCTTGCCCTGTATTATTTCCCTACAAGTGCTGCATTCGGCTTGAGGAGGATATTTACCGGGGATAAAAAACTCGCTAACACCTAAACCTGTAACGCTATGAAATGGACCAGAAGAGATATGTTAAAGGGCCTCGGAGGCTTACCGGTAGTTGGAACCGTATGGTGGGCAGGAGGAAGATATGCCGTTAAAAAGAACAGGGAACGTGAAGCGATCCTTGAGACCCTGAATATTCAGGCCGCAGCTCCCGCTACGACGGGACCAATGAGTGGTGATCCTGTTCGAATTGGAATCATTGGATTTGGTATACGCGGTCAGCAATTAACCCGGGCACTGGGTTTCGCTACCAAAGAATGGCTCACCAGTATGGAAGAATCAGCCAGGAATAATCCCAGGGATACAAGGCTCGCTGAATTTCTGGATCAGGAAGATTTGAATGTAAAACTCACAGGTATCTGTGATCTGTTTGACGTTCGTGCAGAAATTGCACAGGAATCCTTTGAAGGAATCAGGCGTTACCGGACACATGAGGAAATGATCAATAGCGGTAATGTGGATGCGGTGATCATTGCGACCCCTGACCACTGGCACGCACCCATTTCGATCGCTGCGCTTAACGCCGGGGTTCATGTGTATGTGGAGAAACCAATGACGCATAATATTAAGGAAACCTATGAATTACGCGATGCGGCGCTGAATTCAAGTGCTGTATTTGCAGTTGGGCACCAGCATCGGCAGACTCAAAGCTTCCGTACTGCCCAGGATATTATCGATAAAAAGGTGATTGGTCATGTTTCACTCGTGGAGACCAATACCAACAGGAATGACGACAATGGAGCATGGCAATATGAAATTCATGAGAAGGCGAGTCCGGCCACCATCGACTGGAAACAGTTTCTCGGAAATGCACCGGAAGAGCCCTTTAATAAAGAACATTTCTTCCGATGGAGAAAATGGTGGGCATATGGTTCCGGGTTATCGGGAGACCTGATGACGCACGATTATGATCGCCTCAATTGTGTCCTGAAAATGGGAATCCCCGCATCCGTAATGACATCCGGAGGTATATATACCCATAACGACGGAAGGAACGTGCCTGACGTCATGCAGATCAACATGGAGTTCCCGGATTTTTCAACCGGAAGTAGCCAGGAGCCAGGTAAGGAAAACGGAATGACACTGGTATACAGTGCAACACTGGGCAACCAATTCAACCGACCGACCCTTCTCATGGGACATGATGGAACCATGGAACTCGGTAACCGGCTGACCATCTGGGCAGATCCTCGGTCTACACGTTACCAGCAGGCATTCGAAGAAAAGCGAATGGATCCGAATGTTCCGATTTATCAGTATGACCCTGCGGCAAATGCAGTAGACGGAGTGACTTCAGCCACGTCAAAATACTTTGCAGACAAGGGCTTGTTATGGACCTATGTAGATGGCAAACGCGTGGATTCCACATTCCTCCACCTGCGCGAATGGCTGAGTTGTATTCGTAATGGCGGTAAACCAAGTTGCGGCATTCAGGAAGGGTTCGAGGAAGCAATCACCGCGCACATGGGAGGTTTATCCTATAAATTAGGGCAGCGGATTTACTGGGATAATAACCGCCAGGAAATTTTGCCGGTGGAAGGTTATGACCTCGATGAAGTGCTGTTGTTAAACAAGGAGCAAATCAAACCCCGGGCGGTATACGATCCTGCCTGGTCCTGATCATCGTTCCATATTTTCTAAAGATTTTCCCCCGGATGATGCTGGCTGCTTCTCCGGGGGATGTTTTTTGAAAACGGGGTTACCGTTTAAACTACCGTTCGTCCGTAGTTCCAATGAACTTCGAAATATTTTAAATATTCATTAGATTCATCCGACAGAAACATGAATATGATAAATCCTTTCATAGATGCTCACGTCCATTTGAATTCCCTTTCAGTGGAAAAAATATCGGTCGCCCAGGCTATGGGCGGCAAATTTGTATCGATTAATACCGACGTGCCGGATTTCGTATCCATTGAAGAACAGCAACACATTACCCGTACGCTGGCCTTTGCTTACCCGGAAATGGTGCGCTACATCGCCACCTTTGATTTTAAGGGTTTCCCTTCGCCAGAATGGCTTGACAGAACCATCTATAACATCCAATCCGCTGTCAATGAAGGCGCTGCTGGTATCAAGATTTGGAAGAATCTGGGAATGGATCTGCGTGATGAATCCGGCAATTTTGTGATGATCGATGATGATCGTCTTGATCCGGTGTTTGATTACCTCGAAACCCATCAGATTCTTGTGTTGGGGCATCAGGGTGAACCGCGTAACTGTTGGCTTCCATTAGAGCAAATGACGGTTAATTCCGACCGAAATTATTTTAAGAACCATCCGGAATATCATATGTTCCTGCATCCGGAATTCCCATCATATGAAAAACAGATCGATGCCCGCGATAACCGATTACAGAAAAATCCGAAATTACGCTTTGTAGGACTACACCTGATGAGTCTTGAGTATTCCATTGAAGAAGTAGCCAGGCGCCTGGACCGGTTTCCCAATGCAATGACTGATCTGGCCGAGCGCATCTGTCATCTGCAGCTACAGGCCCGGGAAAACCGGGAGTCAGTAAGGGATTTCATGATCAAATACCAGGATCGTATAATCTATGGAACGGATGTGATTGACGACGGTTCTGACCCCGGTATTGCCGCACGTTTTGGTGATTTATGGAAACGTCATTGGAATTTTTTTGCAAGTTCCGAATGGCAGGATGCTCCTGAATTTGATGGAGATTTTCAGGGGCTTGATCTTCCTGAAAAAGTTCTTTCTAAATTGTTTTATGAAAATGCAGCCCGTGCATACGGGTTTTAACCTTGTATATATGAAATCTACAGATCGAAGGTCATTCCTCAAAAATTCAGGTCTCTTAGGGCTGGGATTGTTTGCTGGCAGTGTGAGCCAGGTAAATGCCCGGACAACTATGTTCCGCACCATAGGTAGAAATGCCGAATTCAACATGAGCGGATATGCGGCACCCCCGCTGGAGACCGTTCGGGTAGGTATAGTCGGACTGGGTATGCGCGGGCCGGGTGCAGTGAACAGACTCAGTTTTATTGAGGGCGTAGAAATCAGGGCTCTTTGCGACCTGATCCCGGAACGTGCGGAAAAAGCGAAAGCCTCCCTGAAGGATACTCCGCATAAGCCTCAATTGTACAGCGGTTCATCTTTTGCATGGAAAGAAATGTGTGAACGTGAAGATCTGGATCTGATATACATTGCTACACCCTGGGAATGGCATACTCCGATGGCTGTATTCGCGATGGAAAGCGGCAAGCATGCCGTTGTTGAAGTTCCTGCCGCAACGACACTTGACGAATGCTGGCAACTGGTGGAAACGTCGGAAAGAACCAGGAAGCACTGCATGATGCTTGAAAACTGCTGCTATGATTTCTTTGAATTAATGACCCTTAATATGGCCCGTCAGGGGTTTTTCGGCGACATTATTCATGGCGAGGGAGCTTACATCCATAATCTTGTTGATCTGAATTTTAACAAGGAAACTGGTTATCAGGGCATGTGGCGGCTTAAACAGAATTTCAGGAATGGTAACCTTTACCCAACTCACGGATTGGGGCCTGTTTGCCAGATCATGAATATTAACCGCGGGGATCAGATGGATCATCTCACTTCAATGAGTACAAATGATTTTACCATGGCTGGTCATGCCAGGGAACTCGCGCAGGAAGATGCCTTCTTTAACGAGTTTGCGGCGCATACCTACCGTGGTAATATGAATACAACACTTGTGCGTACGAAAAATGGAAAAACCATTATGATTCAGCATGATGTTTCTTCACCCAGGCCTTATTCCAGGATTCATTTAATCAGTGGTACCAGGGCTATGGCACGAAAGTGGCCGGAGCCTCATATTTCCAAAGGCCATGGATGGTATAGTACTGAGGAAGTGAAGGAGCTTGAAGAAAAATATACGCCGGGAATCGTGAAAAAAGTGGGCGATCTCGCCAGGAAAGTTGGGGGGCATGGCGGTATGGATTTTATCATGGACTGGCGATTGATCGATTGTTTGAGAAATGGCTTACCGCTCGACCAGGATGTATATGATGCTGCACTGTGGAGTTCGATCAGCCCGTTAAGTGAATGGTCTGTTGCCAACCGGTCGGCATCAGTGGATGTTCCCGATTTTACACGGGGTCATTGGAAAACGAACAAGCCAGTAAGCGTATTGGAGGACTATTCATAGCCGTTCGGCTGAAAAAAGCCTTAATCATATACGTATTTCCAGGAGCCGTCAGACATCCGTTTCCAAACTGTATGGAACGTACCCTGATTGGTGACTGAATTGCCTGCGCTATCGGTTCGGATCAATTCATAAGGCCCGTAGGTATAAGCCATGTCACCTGAGCTGGATACATCGATATAGGATGGGGACCACTTCAGGGTTATCTGATCAAAATTTGGATCGCTGTAATATCGGTCAATCTCATCTTTGCCTTTTATAAGTTCCCCCCGGTTCAATACGGCATCAGGATGGGCATATGCAACGAAAGCGGCTCGCAGACCATCACGCTGGGCCATTTCCGCGAATGCCGTTTCAGCTTCACGGACGGAATTGATCAATTCCTCTGAACCTTCCCCTGTTTGACTGCAGGATGCCAATAAGGCAAGCGATATGGCCGTTATAATCATTAAAACTCTCTTCATATTATTCTGTTAAGTTCAATCGGTGTAATTTTGGTTGGTTAAAGAAGAATTTCAACACCTCATAAGGTTTTTAAACCATTAGTCAATGTGTTACTGGAACACATTAAAAATTCTTTTATCATTGTACCTTCGGGCAATCCGTAATTTAACAAGTAAATACCTCAAGCGATCACCATGTTTAAAGTTAGAAATTTATTTCAGTCTGTCATATTAATGCTATTTGCCGGGTTAATGATTGCAGCTGTTTCCTGCAGCGGTCCGAAAGGGCCTTCAAAAGTCCTGGTATTTTCAAAGACTGCCGGTTTTCGTCACGAATCGATAGCCGCAGGGATCAAGGCAATTGAGAAACTGTCTAAGCAGTACAATTTTGTAATGGATACCACCGAAAGCAGCGATGCTTTTAACGAAGAAAATCTGCAAAATTACAAGGCTGTTATTTTTCTGAATACTACGGGAGATGTGCTGAATAAACAGCAACAGAATGATTTTGAGCGATTTATTCAGGCTGGTGGTGGTTTTGTGGGTGTTCATGCTGCGGCAGACACCGAATATGACTGGCCCTGGTACGGCAGACTGGTGGGAGGGTACTTTAACGGACATCCCAACGGTCCGAATGTGAGAACGGCATCGTTTGATATTGTCGACAATACCCATATCTCAACCGATTCCCTTCCGGCACGTTATGAACGCACTGATGAATTTTACAATTACCGAAATATTCAGGAGGATCTGAATGTACTTATTACGATCGACGAGAGCACCTATGAGGGCGGAACCAATGGAGATTTTCACCCGATGGTCTGGTATCATGACTTTGACGGTGGAAGGGCATTCTACACGGCTATGGGACATACAGATGAATCCTATTCAGAACCTTATTTTCTATATAACCTGGCGGGCGGAATACAGTATGCATTAGGCGGAGAAAAACCGGCCGATCTTGATTATAAAATGGCCAGCACAATTCGGGTGCCGGATGGAAACCGTTTTAGCAAAGTTATACTGGCTGAAAAATTGAATGAGCCCATGGAACTTGCCGTGATGAGTTCAGGAAAGGTCCTTTTCATTGAAAGGCTGGGAAAAGTTCGACTTTTCGACCCTGAGGCTGGAGGTATAAAAGAGGTCGGACAAATCGATGTAAGTCATAAATATATTAACCAGGACGGTAATCAACCTGAGGCTGAGGATGGACTGCTTGGTCTTGCACTTGATCCGGATTACGATAATAATCACTGGATATATCTTTATTATTCACCTGCGGGAAATGAACCTGTGAACGTACTTTCCAGATTTGAATTCAGAAATGATGAATTGAACATGTCTTCAGAAAAGGTGATGCTGAAGGTACCTGTGCAACGAGACCAGTGTTGTCACACAGGAGGCTCCATCGCGTTTGATTCAAAAGGCAACCTATACCTGAGTACGGGCGATAATACCAGTCCGCGTGCAACACCCTATGCGCCGATTGATGACCGTCCGGGGCGTATTCCATGGGATGCGCGTAAGGGATCATCAAACACGAACGATCTGCGGGGTAAAATTCTTCGCATTCACCCGGAAGCTGACGGTAGCTATACCATTCCTGAAGGAAACCTGTTCCCGGTTGGAACAGATAAAACACGTCCGGAAATTTTTGTAATGGGTACACGTAATCCTTTCCGGATATCCGTTGATCAGCGAACCGGTTATGTTTACTGGGGAGATGTAGGACCGGATGCCCGCTCAGATTCCTCCGGTATCGGTCCGATGGCCTATGATGAAATTAATCAGGCCCGAACCCCTGGTTTTTTCGGATGGCCGCTTTTTACCGGAAATGATGCAGCGTATAATGATTATGATTTTGAAACAGGCGTATCCGGACCAAAATTTGATCCGAAGAGGCCTATAAATGATTCAAGAAATAATACGGGATTGACTGAATTGCCGCCAACATCGCCCAATTTCATTTGGTATCCGTATGCAGTATCTGAGGAATTTCCCCTGTTGGGATCCGGGGGCCGCACGGCCATGGCTGGCCCTGTGTATTATTCAGGAGATTTTGAGGGTGCTGCACGCGCGTTTCCCGATTACTACGACGGAAAGCTGTTTATTTATGAGTGGATGAGGGGATGGATTATCGCCGTCACAATGGATGAGGAAGGTAATTATGCCGAAATGGAGCGTTTTATGCCCGACTATAAATTCAGCAACCCTATGGATATGGAGTTCGGCCCTGACGGTGATCTGTATGTGCTTGAATACGGTACCGGTTGGTTTGTGCAAAATGATGATGCCCGTCTTGTTCGAATCGAATACAACGGAGGAAACCGAAAGCCGCTGGTTCAGGTTGCCGCAAGCAAAACAAAAGGTGCAGCTCCTTTAACCGTTGCATTTGATACCAGGGGCACCGAGGATTTTGATCGCGACCCTCTGACCTATGAATGGAAGGTTTTAAATGCAACGGGCACCCAGGTAGCGTCATCTTCAGAAATGAATCCTACCTTTACACTGGATGAACCCGGGGTTTACAATGCCAGACTTTCAGTTACAGATGACAAGGGAGAGCGAGCCATTGCTGAAACGGAATTGATTGCCGGAAATGAACCTCCGTCATTATCGTTTAACATCATCGATCATAATACCAGCTTTTTCTTTGAGGGAATACCGTTCAGTTATGAGGTAGAGGTTTCTGATGCTGAAGATGGTGAATTGGGGAATGGGATCGACGAGGATCAGGTAGCGGTGACTATCGATTATCTGCCTGAAGGATTTGACCGAATTGAAATTGCGCAGGGTCACCTGATGGCCAATGATGCGGTTGCGGCTGCTGGAGGTAAAAAACTAATGGAGGAAAGCGATTGCGCTGCTTGTCACAAGGTTGACAGCAAGTCTATTGGCCCGAACTTTAAAGAGATTGCGGCAAAATACATGGACGATCCCGGTGCGATTGATTACCTGGCCACTAAAATTATTAACGGTGGAAGTGGTGTCTGGGGGGATGTAGCTATGGCAGCACACCCGCAAATGTCCAACGATGATGCTGCAAACATTGTAAAATATATTTTTAGTTTAGGAAGGGAGGCAGAGCCGGTGGTATCATTGCCTGTACGTGGTTCCTATACTACCAGAATTGAAGATGGTCAGTCAAAGGACGGCGTAGTCATTATACGTGCCGCCTACACAGACAGGGGAGCGAATGGGGTTCCGCCCATTACATCTCAGGATATGTTTATTTTGAAAAGCCCCAACATAATTCCCGCAGATGCCGATGAAATGGAAGGTGTAAACGTCTATACAACAAATAATCCCACCCGGAAGCTTGCGATTATTCAGGAATCCGGAGCCTATGCTAAGTTCAGCGCCATAGACCTGACCGGGATTAATGGGGTTCTTTGTGTGGCATCAGTTCCGGTTAATATGTTGAATGCGGCTGGCGGAATCATCGAGATTCACCTTGATAGCCCGGATGGCCCAGTGATTGGTACCTCAGAAATGCTTTCGCCCGTCGAAGGGCCTATCATGAGTGTGGCTCCAAGAACAGCCATGATTTCATTATCGCCAACCTCGGGTAAGCATGACCTTTATTTTGTTTACAAGAATGAGAATGCGCCTGAAGGGCAAAGCCTGATGGTGCATGTGGCAGCAAGCTTTATGCCTGCAGAGGGCAATGCCCTGAGTATGAAAACTAATTAAGGAATATGTGGATTAGTTGGCTTCAAAACAGAAGTCAACTAATCCATTGAACAGCTTGAATAAATCCGGGTCCTTTGGTTCGGGCTTTTCAAGGTCTCCGCGGAAAGTATTGAAGGCATAACTTTCGATTGTCACATCGCCACTGGTTACAGGATAGGAAAAATCCTGTATCGAAAAGAAATATGTTTCCAGTTCTTCAGGTTTTGCTGCAAAATATATTGCTATCAGGTATTCATCCTCTGCAGAAAGAGGAACACCTGTAACTGTATTATAATGCCAGTCGGCATTATTTGCACTTACAGTCGTTTCAGCGAGTACGGTATTATCACTCAGGTCCGACCGGTAGAGCCTAACCTGGTAATTACCATTTTCAGGCACCTGAATTCCAATTTCCTTCAATTCTCCGTCATATGCGATTGTGAAAGTATATCCAAAAACAGTATAGACACCCGTGTGATCTCCAAGGGCTTTAAAATCACCCTGTTCAATGGTGTAGGAACCATCTGTAAGAATATCATGAATGGGATACTGGCAACCTTCGATATCGCTTCCATCATTGCCTCCATCGGTACCGCCAGAATTTCCCCCGTTGTTACCATTATTGGCAACCGGGTCGGGATCTTCAGAATTGTTGCATGAATCTATGGTTAGGAGCAGACCAAAACATAACAGTAAGGCCGGAATTGATTTTATAAGTGAGTTCATCAGTATGGGTTTTATGCAAAATCCAACTAATGGCTTGGTCTGACCATACCGCATTTGGGGTATATTCAGATATTTGTATTATTTTTCATAAGAAAAGAAATCAGTTCAACGGTACTGTGGACATCGGCTTTTTTCAGGATATTTTTACGATGGGTTCGTACAGTTTCATAACTGATATTCAGCGCTTCACTTATTTCCTTGCTGTCTTCCCCCCGGATCAGATGGCGGAGAATTTCTTTTTCCCTCGATGTAAACAAATCTTCTGAGGGTCTGAGCTCCATATGCTTCATGTCCAGATGAAAATGTTCATTTCTTTTTTGGTTAAATAATGTGGCTTGCGGCAGATTGCTGATCTCCAGGTGCGAAATATCCGTGATGATGTTGGCAAAAACGAACGGGACCCTGTTTTCATCAAAAACGAGCGGAATATTCTGATTTTGCGTGGTAATAACTGATCCGTTCTTATGATTTGAACGGTTTTGAAATACTACATATACGCTTTCTTTTTCATCGTCAGGTACTGAGTTTATATACATCATGGCACGTCCAATGATTGACGTGATAAAGGGAAAATCAGGTGGGTAGATGAAGGCCTCCACGAATCGCTCATTATTCTGAAGAATCTCGTGGTGGGAATAACCTATAACCTGTTGACTGTTTCCGGTTACGAGTTCAAGCTTTTTGGTAAAAATATTGGCGATAAAGCAAAACCATGGGCCTACCGACCACAGTCCGCCAACGATGGGGTTCTCAAGAATTTCCGGAATGTAGTTCCTGTCATGCACTACGTAGTCCTGTTTTCCGATGGCCCGGAAGATGTCAAGAAAATTATTATGGTTATTCAATCGATATTTTTAATTATAAAATACTTATTCCGAATTGAATATCAAATACTTATATAAAGAAACAGGCCGTCAAAATCTTTTGACGGCCCGTCTTGTTACCTCGTAAATTCGTGCTTTGCAGTTTCAGGTATTTACTATTTTTGCCTGGTTATTTTTTATTCCGAATTGCCCATTGCAGATTTTCTTTGTTGGCGTATACCAGTTCAAGCCCGTTTTCTTTAACAAATTCATCTACTGCCAGAAGAACACCATGGTGAACATGATTTGGATCTGAATTATAATCATCCCCGGCGATTATACCACCATTTTTCACTTTATGTTTCAATATGTTCAACTCCTGGCGGGTATGCTCATACTGATGACTGGAATCAACGTAGGCCCAATCCAGGTAATCATCAGCAAACGCCTCCAAAACTGGAATATCAAAGTCAACGTGAACGAGAACCTGGCCGGCCTCAATTTCTTTCTTATATGTTTTAAGGATTGTCCGAACCGCGCGAACAGTACTCTTATTTCCATTGGCCCACTCCCAATGTGGCTCCAGGAAATACCAGGGGTCAACAAGATGAAGTTTCTTGGGTTTGGCCACATCCAGCAGAATCTGACTAAAATGTCCATTGAGTACACCTAATTCTGCCCCAACACCATTCTTAGGGAAAATGGAATCGACAAATTCTATACGTCTGTTGTAAATTTCTCTCTTCACATACCTTCTGTAACGGAAATAAACATCGGTCTCCTTTAGTTTTCGGGCGATTATGTTGTTTGAAATAAGGTCTTTCATCAGGTGTTTCTTATGATTCTTATGTGCTTATTTTAACTTCAAATATATTAAGTATATACTGAATAACTATTGGTCAATTAACTATCTGATATGCAATATTGAGAATTTCACGAGTCTGGATTTTTCATTATTGCCAGGTAGGAATACCACTTCTTAATGCCCTTCAAATACATGAGGTAACCCTCTTCGAATCAGTAATTTGTCTTAAAAATTGGAATTCATCCAAAATTCAAATTTAGGATGTGATTTGGGTTTAATTCCACCCTGATGATGTTTTTATAATAAAAGAGCCGCTCCCTGCTGGAAGCGACTCCTTATAAACTCAAAACAACAACCTTAATTACAGTGGTACAATCTTGATGCCAGAAATATTTTATGATAAAAGCAAGTACATATGGCTGAACTCACCAATCATTCTACGGTAATGATTTCGTGGAACAAACATCATTGAAACGTGTTAAAAGAAATAAAAAAATATGGCTCAAATTACACTTGGTGGTTCAGTATGTCATACCAGCGGCGAACTGCCTTCCCACGGAACACACATTAAGAATTATGCATTTTCGCAGAACAATTTGCAACCCTTTCATCTTCAGGATGCCAGGGGCAAACGGGTGATCCTGAATATATTTCCGAGTATTGATACGGCGGTATGCGCAACTTCGGTGCGAACTTTTAACAAGGAGGCAGCGAATCTTGATAACACCCTTGTATTGTGCATTTCGAAGGATCTGCCTTTTGCGCAGGCAAGGTTCTGCGGTGCAGAGGGAATTGAAAATGTTCAGACGCTCTCAGATTTCAAAGACACATCCTTTTCGAAAGATATGGGTGTGCTGATCGAGGACGGACCTTTTGGCGGTCTCGATGCCCGTGCCGTGATTGTTTTGGATGAAGAGATGAAGGTAATTCACACAGAACTGGTAAGCGAAATTGGACATGAGCCTGATTATAAGGCTGCCATGAAGGTTCTGCAGGAATAAAAATTCATCAAATTAACAGGGTAGCAGATTACCCTGGTTCCAAAGCCCGATGAGAAGTATTGCCGTTCATCACCTTCTCATCGGGTTCCTTTTATTTTCTCAAAAAATTCAGCTATTTAAAGTCGGATTACATTTCCAGGCTTATGGACAGAAGAACGGCAATTCGTAATATTGCACTTGCTACAGGGAGTGTCACACTCCTTACAAGATGCGGCTTTGGTGAAGAAAGACTTCCTATCGCATTGAACAACCTTAAAGTTTCCGTCGAACAGGAAGATCTCCTGAAGGAAATTGTTTCAGTCATTATACCTCAAACCGACCTTCCCGGTGCTGAATCTCTCGAAGTACATAATTTTGTCTGGGTCATGGCCGATGATTGTATGGATGTGAAGGATCAGGACCGGTTCATGAATGGAATAGGGGGGGTCAACAAGCTTTTGAAGCATACTCGGGGTCAGTCATTTTCGGAAATTGAACCTGCAGTGCGATCAGAAGTACTCACTGAAATAGTATCCTTTCCGGCAGATTATGCTGTGCCTGAAGACCGGGAGGGGAACCCGGAGTTCAATTTGGCTGATATCCAATATTTCGTCGGACAGACAAAGCGATTTACAATCGAGGGGTTTATGGATTCTGAGTATATAATGACGGAAGTGATGCCTTACAAACTTGTACCAGGACCTGCTTCAGGATGCCTGAAGGTAGATCCAGCTAAACGAATCAATATCAATGGCTAATTTAAATATCAACGCAAAAAAACAGAATACCTTCGACGCCATTGTGATTGGCTCCGGAATGAGTGGAGGATGGGCTGCAAAAGAGCTGACGGAGAAGGGTTTAAAAACGCTTGTCCTCGAACGAGGCAGGGAAGTAAGGCATTTGCGGGATTATCCGACCACAAATACGATGCCCTGGGAATTTCCGCACCGGGGAAGGATTCCCGAGGAAATCCAACGGGAAAATCCTGTTATCAGCCGTTGTTATGCATTCCGTGAAGATGCGGCACATTTTTTTGTTAAGGATAAGGAACATCCATACATTCAGGAGAAACCGTTTGACTGGATTCGGGGTTATCAAACCGGTGGCAAGTCATTGATGTGGGCCCGTCAGACACAACGATGGAGCCAATATGATTTTGAAGGTCCGGACCGGGACGGGTTCGCCGTACCTTGGCCAATAAGCTACGATGACCTGGCACCATGGTATAGCCATGTAGAAAAGTTTGTAGGTATTTCAGGTAATCCGGATAATATAGATGTATTGCCTGATGGTGAGTTTTTGCCTCCGATGGAAATAAACTGTGTGGAGGATCACTTCAGTCAGGTTGTTAAAAAGGAATACGGAGGCAACCGCCACATCATTATAGGAAGGTGCGCCCATATCACAGGAAGCGCCGAGAAATTTGCGGCCCAGGGCAGGACGCTCTGTCAGCATCGCAATATTTGCCAGCGGGGCTGTCCTTTCGGAGGTTATTTCAGCAGCAATTCCAGTACGCTGCCATGGGCAGAAAAAACAGGTAATATGACACTAAGGGCCGATTCTGTAGTGCATTCAATCCTGTATGATGAAAAAGAGAAACGCGCTGTGGGCGTTCGTGTGATTGATGCAAAAACCAAGGAAGAGACTGAGTATTATGCAAAGATCATTTTCCTGAATGCAGGAGCACTTAACACCAACCTGATCCTGTTAAATTCAATTTCAAACCGCTTTCCGGAGGGATTGGGAAATGACAATGGTCTGCTGGGTAAGTATATCGCCTTTCATAATTACCGGGCAGTAATTAGTGCGGAGTATGATGGCTTTCCAGATATGCATACCGTGGGACGCCGCCCGAATGGCATGTACGTTCCTAGGTTCAGAAATGTGAAAACGCAGGAAACAGACTTCTTACGGGGGTATGCAGCTGGATTTGGCGCTGACAGGATGGTACGAACCGATTATGACGGATTTGGAGAAACCTTAAAAAATAATCTTCTCAATCCTTCATATGGCCCCTGGCGTGTCGGGTCTCATATGATGGGTGAAACCATACCTAAGGAGACCAACCGGGTCACGCTCGACAAGGATCAAACTGACGAATGGGGAATGCCTCAGCTGCGGATTGATGTTGACTATGATGAAAATGATGAAAAGATGATAGCCGACTATTTTGAGCAATTCACTGAAATGTTTGAAAAGGCCGGTTTTACCAATATTCGTCCGTATGACAAGAAACAGGCACCCGGGCTTGATATCCACGAGATGGGAGGTGTTCGAATGGGTAAAGACCCGGCTACATCACTTCTTAACAAATGGAATCAATTGCACAACTGCAAGAACGTATATGTAACCGACGGGGCCTGTATGACTTCAACCTCCACGCAGAATCCATCACTTACCTACATGGCATTTGCGGCGAGAGCGGTGGACCATGCTGTTCGTGAGTTCTCCTGATGTTTGTGACATTTTATTACAATCAATATGCAACCCATAGATAAATCTGAACGTCTTTAGGTTAAACGCAATCATACTATGAACAGATTTATCGCAATTACCCTGCTGTTGTCAGCTCCCCTGGTTCTAAATGCCCAGCAATCCTTTGAACGTGAAACAGGTGATTTTAATCGCCTGGTGCTATCGCCACATATAAATCTGGTTTTGGAGACCGGTGATACCCCAGGAGTTCGCATTGAATATGATAATGTTGACAAACACGAGATTAATGTAGAAGTCAATGGCTCAACCTTGCGGATTTACCTCGAACACGCTAAAATGATTGAGAAGACTGAGCAGGTAAATTATCATTACAGCAAAGGCATCTATGACGGAGCAGAGGTGACCGCTTATGTGACATTTACGGAACTTGAAATGCTTGAAATTCGGGGTGATCAATGGGTAAAAGTTCAATCGCCCATCAATGCCAGACAGTTCAAGCTGAAAATCTATGGTGAGAATGATGTTACATTCGATCGTGTAAATGCTGAGTATTTTAAAGTATCTCTGTTTGGAGAAAATGAGCTCACGGTCAAGAATGGAGATGTTGAATACCAGAAATATACACTTTACGGTGATAATTCAGTGGAGGTTTCCGGATTGAAAAGTCAGCATACCAACACTAAAATATATGGTGAAAGCGAGCTGTCTCTGTATGCGAGCCATGAGCTGGAAATAACCTCCTTCGGAGAACCTATCATCACCTATGCCGGGGATCCAATCGTTAATAAAGGAATCATTATCGGCGAGCCAAGGATATTTGGCAGGGATTGAGTATTCGCTATTTAAGAATAAAAAAAGGTCCGCTTAGTTAGCGGACCTTTTTTATGCCTGGTAATTTTTATTTAGTCCAATACATAAACATCCAGATCCTTAAAAATATTGAAGGTCAGGGCGAAGTAAAAGACATGTGCATCGAGGTCTTCATAAGGCCTGAAAGGTGTGCCATCTACAATCGCCTCATAGTCTGTATTCAGAAAACTGTTCAGATAATACTTGAACTTAATATTGGTTCCGTTGACAAACTGGAATCCTACAAACAAGCCATGTGCCAGGGTAGGAGTTCTGTCGCTGAACCATGAATTGAATTTATCTTCTTTCTTCTCGTTTATAAAGGTTTTCTGCTTGAAATTGAAAGGCACTTCAAATTCATATCCGGCGTAGATTCCAACATTCTGACTGAAATCATATTTGAATCCAACAGGAACGCCGATGTTGTAGGTTCTGAATTTTACACGTGTGTTGGTGGAACGATCCTCAGCGATAAATCCGACGTTCCGAATGGCCAGTCCATGAAACAGGCCAAATTCACCCCAGTCATAAACTCGCCAGGACTGGGCGTTAAAGAAGGGTGAAAAACGAATGATATTGTCATAACCTGAACCTACATTGGCAAAAGAAAATATCAGTTCACCACCCGATAGGATGTATTTATCCGGTTTGTCCTGGGCCGTCGAATAAAGGCTCGTGCCTAATATCATTGCCGTAAATAAGATAATTCTCTTCATCTTGATGTGTTTAGTTGGAATGCTAAATTGTAAAAAAATAATCATATACCCCTGATTTTCATCTTCGAATTCACTGATGTGTATCATTGGAATACAACATTGTCTTTTATACATTTTGTAAACAATAAAGCCGTGAAAAAGATACTCTGTCCGACCGATTTTAGCGACATTTCGCTAAACGCCATTGCATACGGGGCTAAATTAGCCCAGGTATCGAATGCCGACCTTGTTCTGTTTCATGAACATTCACTCTGGAGTGCGTCACCGGAAGAAATCATTCTGGGTAAATCATCCCTGACCGAGTCGATAGCCAATGAACTGGAGAGCCAGTGCATACAGATTTCGAAGGCATTTCATATTTCCTGTTATGCGGATGTAATTGCTTCGGGTCGTTCGCTTGTGGGGCTGATCGAGGAGTTTTCAAGTGAGTTTGATATGATTGTCATGGGCATTGATCAGGATTATGATCTGTTCAGCTACGTTTTTGGAAGCAGGGCATTTCAGGTATCTAAACATACTGAATTGCCAATGATTCTGGTTCCGGATGAATTTACATTTGAAAAAATTGATCGTATTGCTTTTGCTTTTGATCCGTCGGAAAAAAGAGAAACGCCGATAGAACAACTGACAATGTGGGCAGAACGATGGAACTCCAAGATCACATTGCTCGAAGGCGTTCAGACAGAGGATCCTGCTCCGATTTCACGTGTTTCCCATCCCGGTATTGGCTCAGAAGCTATTCAGGTACAACATCTGAGTAAAAGTAAAATGATCGATGAAATTGATCAGTTCATGTTGGAGCATAATGCGAACGTTCTTGCATTATTTTCACGCCAGCGGAAATTTTTTGAATCGATGTTCCACAAAAGTGTGATTCGGGAAATGACCCGTAAAGCAACCTATCCGCTTTTTATATTTCACCGCTAAGTTTCCGCGCTGAAATATCTTTTTCCGGAGACTTCAGACTATCAGAATAACCTTTTATTTATTTTTACCGGATGTGGTTGAGAGTTTCGATCGTCTGTTCGCTTTTGTTTGCACGTATAATTACCCTGCCCGCTCAGGTTCTGTATACCGAAAAGACATCAAACCCGGGTTTATTCTCAATTAATGGAGCCCGCGGAGTTGCCGTGGCTGACTTTGATAACGATGGCGATGAAGACTTCTTTGTTACAGGACGGCCATCCCGGTTTTACCGTAATGATGGCAACTGGAATTTTACAGATGTAACCGCCTCCGCTGGAATGGGGGGTACGGAAGCATCAGTAGCGGTCTGGACTGATCTGAACAATGACGGCTGGCTTGATCTTGTTTCCAGTAGCTGGACTTCCTCTGATGTATACATTAATAATACCGATGGAACATTCCGCGAGGGATTTTCTCCTGGAATTGCGCGAAGACAATCTCTATTGGCCGGGGATCTGAATCATGATGGCTGGGTTGATATTTTCTCTGCGAATTTCCGCGATCCGCATGAACTTCTGCTAAATGCCGGTGATGGGCTGCTCATCGATGATGCGAAAGACAGGGGCGTAGCGACGGTTCATACCGGTATGGGAGGCGTGTTGGTCGACCATGATCTTGATGGAGATCTTGATATCTACCTGGTTTATGACACCTATGAGCCAACGGAAATCTTTGAAAATGACGGATCAGGTAATTTCTCGGATGCTTCCGAAAAATGGGGCTTAAAAACGGAAAGCCAGGCCATGGGAATAGATGAGGCGGATATCAATGGCGACGGGAAGCCTGATTATTACATAACAAACCTGTTTGACAACTATCTTTTTGAAAGTAATTCCGGCGATTATAATGAAAGAGCCATGGCATCTGGTTCAAATGATTACGGAATGAGCTGGGGAATTCGCCTATTCGATGCTGACAATGATGCCGATATTGATATTTATGTGCACAATGCGTACGGATTTTCTTCCTACATAAGCCGCTTATTCATTAATCAATCTGATAATACGTTTGAAGATATCGCAGAAGGCACACCTCTTGAAAATAAACTGACCGGCTATGGTATGGCCACTGCCGATTTGAACAATGATGGTCTGCAGGACATCATCCTGGTGAATGGTGAGACCGACAAGGCGGTAAGGATATTTCAAAATGAGACGGTTTCGGCAAACAACTGGCTTCAACTGGATCTGGTTGGTTCAACGGTGAATGCATTTGCGCTTGGGGCCAGAATCTCCGTCTTTTTTGATGGTAAAAGCCAGGTATCACAGGTAAGGGCAGGAACCGGCTGGGCAAGTCAGAATGGATTTCGTCAATATTTCGGACTTGGGCAGGCGGATAAAGTTGATTCGATAATTGTGAATTGGCCCGACGGTACCAATTCCAGACATTATCCGGACCAGGTGAATAAGAGGTATATTTTGTCCCAATCAGAAAGCCTTTTACCATACACCTCCGGAACCTACAATAACCTGATCACGTCCTCGGACCTTGGATCCCTGCCTCTTGTTGCACTTCCGCCGTTGCCCGATGCTTCTAAAAGCATTGCCCGGCAATGGAATGAGGCCTTGCTCTTTGCAATACGCAATGATCTCGCAAGACCTACAGTTCATGCCAGGAATTTATTTCATTTGTCAGTTGCCATGTACGATGCATGGGCCGCTTTCGGGGGGAATACATACCTGTTGGGCAAGGAACGGGGTTCCTATAAAAGTCAGTTCGCAGGTATAGTGATGCCTGAGGATGCTCAGATAAAAGCGATTAGTTATGCTGCGTACAGGCTTCTGGATTACCGGTTTCAAAACTCTCCGGGAAGTGGAGTTTCAAGGGCTTATTTCAGAGCCCTGATGGAGAGGTTGGGGTACGACGTGAACTATACCAGTTCGGCGTATCTTGATGGCGATGCTGCGGGCCTGGGAAATTATATTGGGAGAGAGGTGATCAATTTTGGTAAAACCGATGGCTCGAATGAATCCAATAATTATTCAAATACCTATTACGAGCCTGTAAATGATCCGTTAAACCCTTTCGATCCGGGCAATCCGACTATTTTTAATGCTAACCGGTGGCAACCGCTTCAGCTGGAAAATTTTATTGATCAAAGTGGCAATGCAGATGGTACAACGCCGCCGTTTCTGGGACCTGAATGGGGTAACCTGGTTCCTTTTGCCCTGGATACACTTGCGGCTGTTAAAAGGATCCGGGATGGTCATGAATATCGCATATTCCATGATCCTGGTGCACCGGCATATATCGGGAATGAACCCGGACTTACAGATCCCTATAAATGGACACATACCATGGTGAGTATCTGGGGTTCGCACCTGGATCCGCATGATGGGGTTATGATCGATATATCCCCTGCGTCGTTTGGGAATAACCTGGCGTATCCATCCAGTCCATCCGGTTACAGCAACTTTTATGATTACTTTAATGGCGGGGATGCAGGGACCGGTTATGAAATAAACCCCGTCACTGGAAATCCCTATGATCCACAGATTGTTCCGAGGGGTGATTTTAGCCGGGTTTTGGCAGAATTCTGGGCAGACGGGCCTGATTCTGAAACCCCGCCCGGACATTGGTTTACCTTACTGAATGATGTGACCGACCACCCCGAATTTGAGCCTCGCTGGCTTGGAGAGGGGCATTTTATGAATCCATTGGAATGGGATGTAAAAGCCTACATGGCCATGGGAGGCGCAATGCACGATGCTGCGGTCACGTCCTGGTCTATCAAGGGCTACTACGATTACGTGCGTCCCATCTCAGCCATTCGGTATATGGCGGCAAAAGGTCAGTCTTCTGATCCGGATCTACCGTCCTATGATCCGCATGGATTACCCTTGCTGGAGGGCTTTGTAGAACTCGTATACCCGGGTGATGAGCTTCAGGGAACGAATGGTGAAAATGTACATAAGATTAAACTCTACACGTGGCGGGGACATGAATTCATTGATAACCCTGAGATTGATGAGGCAGGCGTTGGCTGGATACTCGCAGAGAATTGGTTTTCCTATCAGCGCCCCACGTTTGTAACACCTCCTTTTGCCGGGTATATTTCAGGGCATTCAACTTTTTCAAGCGCGGGTGCTGAAGTACTGAGTATTATAACCGGCAGTGAGTATTTTCCAGGTGGTCTGGGGGAATACATCGCCAGAAAGAATGAGTTCCTTGTATTTGAGGAGGGGCCGAGTATGGATATCAAATTACAATGGGCCCGGTATCGGGATGCATCAGATCAAAGCAGTATGTCCAGGATTTGGGGCGGCATTCATCCTCCGGAGGATGATATTCCGGGCCGGCGTATTGGAATAGAAATTGGAAAGCAGGCAGTTGACCTGGCCAATAGTATCTTTAACGGGGAGGTTATTACTTCATTGGAAGAACAGGGCTCGTCGGAAGTAATTATCTTTCCCAATCCTTTGCAGGGAAACAAGAAACTGAGTATCAGGAAACCCTCCGGTTACTCGAAGATGACTTTGCTGGATCTGACGGGCCGGCACATTTTTGAAGAATTTCTGGGCACTGAAAATGAAGTAAAGGTGAATATTCCTGTTATTTCTCCCGGGGTATATCTGATATTGATTTCAGGCAGTTGGGGTTCTGAAACACATCGACTCCTGGTGAGGTGATCAGCCTGGCCTGCCAGAACAGCCTTCATTATTGAAATAGGCGGGGTATATATTGCTTTTATGGCTAAAAGTCATGAACTTTAATAGAACTCAATCTTTTAATTTTTCTAATAAATCTCTCCATTATGGCAAATTATACCTTAAATGTAAATGGTAAGAGTCAGTCTGTCGAGGCTGATCCAACCACTCCGATCCTATGGGTATTGCGCGACAATCTCAGGTTGGTGGGCACAAAATTCGGTTGTGGAATTGCGCAATGCGGAGCATGTACCATTCATTTGGATGGAGCCGCTGTTCGATCTTGCTCACTTCCCATATCTGCTGTGGGAGATAAGAAAATCACGACTATCGAGGGACTGTCTGAAGATGGATCCCATCCATTGCAACAGGCATGGCTCGAACATGACGTGCCGCAATGCGGATACTGCCAGGTCGGACAGATCATGAATGCAGCCGCGCTACTCGAACGAAATCCGACACCCTCCGACACGGAGATTGAGGCGGCAATGGCGGGAAATATCTGCAGATGTGGTACTTACGTCCGAATTAAAGCTGCCATTAAAACCGCTTCCAATTCCTGATTTTTCATACTTCTCACTCAACAAACCTGATCATGATCAAAGAAAAAAATAAACTGGACAGAAGAACCTTTCTGAAAGCGTCGGCGATGGCAGGCGGAGGTATGATGATTACATTCAACTGGTTAACGGCTTGTAAGCCTACCCCGGAACAGGTTGCATCATTGCCAAAGGATTGGTTTGACATTAACGCTTATCTGAAAATAGCTGATAACGGACTTGTAACCATATTCTCTCCGAATCCGGAAATTGGACAGAATGTTAAGACATCCATGCCGATGATTATTGCGGAGGAGCTCGACGTAGACTGGGATGATGTGGTGGTGGAACAGGCTGGGCTGGATGTCTCTAAATTCACCCGGCAGCTCGCAGGAGGAAGTCAGTCAATACGTTTTGGATGGCAAAGTTTGCGGATGGCAGGAGCTACTGCCCGCCGTATGCTTATGGACGCAGCTGCTCAAAAGTGGCAGGTTCCCGTTTCGGAGATCAAGACATCAAAGGGTAAACTCATGCACGGGGAGAAGGAGTTGTCCTATGGTGAAGTTGCGTCGGTGGCAGGAACATTGACGGTTCCCGAGGATGTTAAGCTGAAGGATCCAAAGGATTTCAAAATTATTGGGACTTCGCGTAAAAATGTGGACGCACCAAAGATCGTCACAGGACAGCCATTGTATGGTATTGATACCTACAAGGAGGGTATGCTCATGGCGATGATCATACATCCGCCTGCATTTGGAATGAAGATAAAATCTGTGAATGCTGAAAAAGCAAAGGCTATGCCTGGTATCAGGGATGTATTTACAATTAATGCCCGTCCTGAAGGTGCAGAGTTCCAATGGTCTGACGTAAATGCCTTCCCTGAATTGGTGGTTGTTGCGGGGGATGCTACCTGGCAGGTGATGCAAGCCAAAAAAGCGGTTGAAGTTGAATGGGAGAGGACCTCACCTGCTGAAGATACCTCAGGCCATGAAGAAGGACTGTCGAAATTAGTTTCCAATCCGGCAGACGAACCCCAAAGAAAAGACGGCGATCCGGAGGGTGCCTTTAAACGTGCAGCCAAGGTTATCGAACGTACGTATACTGCTCCGTTCCTTGCTCACAATACCATGGAGCCGATGAATTTCTTCGCGGACGTACGGGATGGTAAAGCTGAATTACTTGGCCCGATACAAACGCCGGAATACCTCAGTAAAACGGTTTCTTCAATTCTCAATATTCCGGAAGATAATATTTCCATTATGATGACCCGTCAGGGAGGTGGCTTTGGCCGCAGACTGTATGGAAACTTCGGTGTTGAAGCGGCAGTAATTTCGCATAAATTACAGGCTCCTGTGAAGTTATTATACACCCGTGAGGATGATATGACACAGGGCACCTATCGTCCTGCTTACAAAATTCTCTACAGGGCTGCTCTTGATGAGAATAATAATCTCATTGGATTTCATGCCCGTGGTGCAGGAGTTCAGGGAGGTCCGCTCTTTCCAAACCGTTATCCGGCTGGTGCTGTTGACAATTATATTTGTGAAAACCTCAACCTGGAATCAAATATTTCAACGGGTGCATGGCGTGCGCCCCAATCAAACTTTGTGGCAGGCGCTGAGCAGTCTTTTCTCGATGAGGTCGCTGAAGCGGCAGGAAAAGACCCGATTGCATTCCGACTGGAACTCTTCGATCGTGCAATCAGCAATCCTGTTGGAGAGAATAATGATTATGACGCCGAACGTTATGCCGGTGTGCTGAAACTTGTTCGGGAGAAGTCGGGATGGGGTAAGGAAACACCCGGGGTGTACAGGGGTGTTGCCGCATATTACTGTCATAATTCCTATGTGGCCCAGGTGCTGGATATTGTGCTTGATAATGGTCAGCCTCGTGTGAAAAAGGTATGGTGTGCAGTTGATTGTGGAATTGTTGTGAATCCCGATGCCGCAAGAAACCAGGTGGAAGGAGGTATCATTGATGGTATCGGTCATGCCATGTACAGCGCCATGACCTTCCAGAACGGTGAACCGAGGTCCAATAACTTTAATAGCTACCGGCTCATCCGTCATAACGAAGCACCGCTTGCGGTTGAAACTTTCTTCGTAGATAATGGAATTGATCCTACCGGCCTTGGTGAACCATCACTGCCTCCAGTTATGGGCGCACTGGCAAATGCCATGGCCAGACTCACAGGTGAGCGATTGTATGATCAGCCGTTTGTAAGTCATACGATGAAAATGGGCTAGCCTAACCTGGATAAACAGATTTAAAAAGAGCTGCAATCGCGGCTCTTTTTTTGTTTAACATCTTTTAACAGGAAAAATTTATAGAGCAGGAACCATTTTTGTATAATTGATAGGTCAAACTCAAAAAACAATGCTCAAACATATCATTAAGATTTCTCTTCGAAACCTTTCCCGAACCAGGTTATATTCATTTATCAATATTCTCGGACTTACCCTGGGAATTGCCTGCGCGATCCTGATCATTTTCTTTGTAAAGGATGAACTCACATTTGATCGGTTTCATAGTAAGAAGGAACGCTTGTTCCGTCTTTTTTATGAAGCCGAAAGAATAGATGGGACCTTGAATAAAAGCCCGATGGTACCTATCATCATGGGTGATGAAATTCTGGCTAATTACCCGGAAGCAGAGGCAAAAACAATTTGGTTTGAATTTAACAGTCAGGTTGAAGAAGGCGGCGATACATTTGAGGAGTCACTTCATATGGTTGACTCATCCTTCCTTTCGATGTTTGATTTTAAAGTGATTTCGGGCACCGCAAAAGGGGCGCTGGATGAGCCTGGTGATCTTGTGATCACAAAATCCATGGCTCTCAAAATTTTTGGAAAAGTGGAGGTGGCCGGAAATTCGTTAGCGATCGTCATCGGTCCGGGTAAAAAAGAGTTTATTGTCTCCGCGGTAGTCGAGGATGCGCCGTCCAACTCCTCATTTCATTTCAATTTCTTACTGAATACCAGTCATGCGAAAGATATTATGCCGGAGGAGATGATGAATTCATGGAATTTTGTAGCCTCGGAGACGTATGTACTGCTTCAATCGGAGGCTGAGATGGAAAGCCTTGCTGCCAAGTTACCCGCCTTGGTGGAACGGGCTATTGGAGATGATCTGGAAGGGCGGACTTTCACCATAGGATTACAGTCCATTGGCGATATGCACCTGGATACCGATATGCCCAGCGGTCTCGCTCCTGTTAGTGACCCCAAGTATACATTGATTTTATCTGCGATATGTTTCCTGATACTGGTGATGGCTTGTATTAATTTCATGAATCTTTCACTCGGAAGATCCTTTGGAAGGGCACGTGAAATCGGAGTGAAGAAAGTAGTGGGTGTGCATCGAAGCCAATTGGTTTCTCAATTTCTGGGAGAGGCTATTATCCTTAGCTTGATTTCTTTGGCGATCGCACTGATTGCCGCTTATTTTGCACTGCCATTCTTTAACCAGCTTTCAGGGAAGGAGCTGTCATTCAATCTGAATATTGATGAAATTTTACTTTTTACAGGGCTTGCCATTTTGGTTGGAATTTTAGCAGGTGCTTATCCGGCTATGGTTGTTTCAGGATTTAAACCTGTTAATATTCTGAAAGGCAATTTAATGGTTGGGCAGGGGCGCCAGAATGTGCGAAAGGGTCTTATAACACTTCAATTGATCCTGTCAGTATTTCTCATCACGACGGTTCTTTTCATGAAGAATCAGCTGAATTATCTGCAGTCAAAAAACCTTGGATTCAATCGTGAGCAAGTTGTTGTTCTACCAATAACCGTTAACGATACACGTGGTTTCATGGATGTGATCAGCAAGGGGTGGGATAAGGCTAAAAGAGGTCAGCGTACATTCAAAGGACTATCCACCGTTGAAAGCGTCGGAATTAGCTGTCAGAATTTCGAGGAAGGCACATGGATGGAAGGCAGCTATGTAGACGCGCAGGAAAGCATGCACAGATTCTTTTTTAATGTTGTGGATCCATCTTTCATCGAGACACTTGAGATGGAAATGGTAGCGGGCAGGAATTTTCGGGAGGAGGATCAGGCTGATGAACGACGATCTGTAATCGTGAACGAGGCTTTTGTGAAGGAGTTCAATCTAACGGACCCTGTGGGTAAGAGAATTCCACATGAAGAATTTCAGGATCATGAAATCATTGGCGTTGTTAAGGATTTTAATTTTGCTTCTCTTCACAATAAGGTAGGGCCGCTGGCCCTGGTGATTAACCCGCAGATTTTGCTTGAGGGGATCCATGGCCTGAGCATTCACTCATCCGTTGCACCAAGATTAATGGTGAGGCTTCGTGCCGGACAGACTGCGGATGGATTAGCCGACATCAGGGAAACGTGGAATGAGCTTTTTCCGGAAGACCCAATAAATCTGACTTTTCTGGATGATACAATCCAGGCCCAGTATGAGCGGGAAGGTAATCTGAATACTATTATAGTTACAGCAACGATTATTTCTGTATTGATCGGCTCACTCGGGCTGTTTGGATTGGCTGTTTTGACAATGAATGCCCGCAGAAAGGAAATAGGTATACGCAAGGTGCTTGGAGCGGGGATCGGAAATATGGTTATCGAACTCAGTAAGTCCTATTTGTTGCTGGTTATTATCGCCACATTACTGTCAATTCCGCTGACCTATTATTTTGTAAGCTCCTGGCTGGACAACTTTGAGTTTAAGATTCCCATTGATGGATTTACCTACCTGGGTGGAGGGCTCATACTGTTTGGCGTGGCCTTCATGATCCTTGTATTTCAATCGGCACGGGTTCTCAGGGATAATCCGATTGAAGCGCTCAGATCAGAATAAAGTTACCTGTAGCGATGGTCGAGCGTGAATTTTTCCGGATGGCGGGGTGATTTATCGGCATAAAAATCCATTATGATCCTCATGTCTTCTTCAATATTGCCTGTTGGCATAAAGCAGAGGCCGATGCCGGCTATTTTATCCCTGTAGTCAAGATAGGACAGGCAGAGAGGTACACCTGCTTTCAATGCTGTATGATAAAATCCTGTTTTCCATTTGGTCACTCTTGAACGTGTTCCTTCTGCGGTGACAAGGACGGCGAGTGGCAGGTTTTCTTCATGGTTAAAAAAATCAGCCATAACCTCTGTCATGCTGGGGCGTTCTTCTCCCGCTTTTCGTGGTGAGCGATCGATCCAGAGGGCACCCATAGAGGAGATCATCGGACCCAACGGAAACCGGTTGAATTCTTTTTTAATTGTGAATCTAACCTTGATTCCAAGCATATCAAGTGCGGCTATTGCATAAATAAAATCCCAGTTGGAGGTATGTGGGGCTGCTAGCATAATGCAATTATGTGCGTCCTTAGGGATGCCCGGGGCCAGCTTCCATCCTTTAATTTTAAACAGGAATCGAAAGAATGCTTTTACCATTGGTTAAGAGGTATTCCGAAAGAAGAATCTATTTATCAGGATTTCAAAATGAATATCATAAAAATTTATAGGCTCGGTATGGTAGCACATCTGGCTTTACAGTTGTATTATAATTGAACCGCAGTCGCTGAGAGACTGACAGGTTGAAGTAAATGGTATTACCATCGGGCGGGGTATTCGTGAAATATTTCACTCCTATTTCGAATGAACTCAGAAAAAGGCCCGGATTGGTAATCCTGAAACCAGTGCCCAGGGCCGGATAAAGTTCTTTATAGGAAGTGGAAACCCTGTCTTCACTTACATAGCCAATATCCAAAGTGAAGAACGGAGCAAACCGGAAGCCATACCAGTACCAGGGGGTGAACCATACGGACTCAAAATTTAAAGCAATTGCCTCATTTCCCTGGGTGTAATAGCCTTTAAGACCACGGATGTAATCCCTGAGACGGGCGGAAACCGGAAGGGAAAGATTGATGCCCCTTATATAGTTAAATCTGGCAAACGACCTGAATGTGGACCGTCGTAATTTAAACAATTGGGTCATGTAGGCGAATTCATTGACCCACATGCCGTCAGAAAATTCTTTGGAGTTGAAGAAAGTCCCCAGTTCACTTCTCAAATATATATATCCAAACTTCAGATAATTGCTCCACTGCCATCGCATGCCTGTATACACCTGGTTTTTGAATTCATCAAAATTCCCTCCCAGGGATGCTCCGATATAGTATCCAACCGGCAGATCTTCTGTGATTCCAATGCTTACCACATTGGTAGTTTTGATGAAATTGGTTTTTCGTATGTCAAATGTTCCAATTAATGTATTCCGATTATAAAAAATTGTATTGCTGTCACTTTCCACCGTGGGTCGATCACTAAAATCTACGTAAACATTCCGCAATGCAATATTGACTGTCTTACGGTCATCACTAAAAGTCTGAAATGCCCGTCCCAAAAATATATCGGCATAATTCAGACTTAAATAATTTTCATAAGTCGAATCTTCGATCGCAAAATTAAAATCCCTCGACAGCGTCGCCAGCTCCAGGGAGCCCGCATATTTTATGACAGGGCTGATGTTGTTCTTTTCTGCTTTTACTGAGTAATATTCACGGATGTAGCTGTTTTCTGCCGTTAATGTCAAATTTGTAAATGTATTCTTGTATGGAGCAGAAACGTATTGAACAACGTAGCCATTTTGTGGCTCGTCATTTTTGTTGCGAATGAATCCTGCCGAGAGTTCATTTCCCGTTCCCAGTATGTTTCGTTGCGAAAGTCCTATTTCAAATTTTGATAAACTCGAAATATCCAGATCCAGTCCCCATGGAAACCGGTCCTGGGTAACGATAATAACATCAACACTACCTTCATTATCGATAGAGGGGAGTACATATATCCGGGCGTCATTGATGTATTCAAATAATCGGAGAATTCGTTCTGAATCGGCCATTCGGAAGGGGTCCAGCAGGTCTCCTTCCGTGAAAAGGACATTGTTTCGCACCAGGCGGGTTCGGGTATCTATATGGGATTCATCGAGCTTGTCAATAAATGAATTCGAGGATTCCCTTAAGGTATCGGTTACACTACCTGTTATGAGCTGCACAGGATAATGACGAATCGAATTAATTCTCATTCCGCGGAAGTCCCTGAAATAGGCCTCCGCGCGCACAGGTTTCGTCTTATCAAGTACATTGTAGGTGGTATCCCTGATGACCAGGTCGTATAATTCACGGGACAGGGCACTTTTCTCCTTGTTATTTCTCAGTTTTTCGTAAAAATTCTGACTTTTAAAGTAGGGGTTAGGCTTGATCCTGTATTTGAAACCTTCTGGAACTATGAAAACCGTATCCCTGTCCGGAATATACACTGAGTCCGGAAGGACCAGGATCTTATTCATGGGTAGTCTGATCGTATCTGCCTGTCCGTAGGAAAAGACAGGAATAAGAGCAAGTGCCCACATCAGTAGGAACAGAATCAGCCTGCACTTCATTTATTCTTATTTCGGATACCGTCCGTATTATTTTACTATCAGTCTGAAAGATGATATTTCACCCCGACTATTACTGACTTGTAAGATATACAATCCCGATGATAAAAATCCCTCAATCGTTAAGGAAGAAACGGGGCTGGGGAACGTTAATTCCCGATGGATTTTGCCTTGTAAATCCATTACTTTTATTTCGGATATGTCGCCGGAGGGGTCAGGCTGAATTCTAACCGGGCTTCCTTCCTTTACCGGATTTGGGAATATTTCAGCGGTTGCGGAAAAAGGTTCGTCCAATGATGTAATGACGGCATTATTGAAAATCTTTTCTGCGGTTTGAAATGCAAGCAAACCTATTTTAATTCCCATTTTCCGCCCTGGAATATCATCCGCAGGTGGATGAATTCCTCCCCATATTCTGGAAAGACTGGTTTGATCGGATGCATCCCTGTAGGTTGCCCATTGAAGAATGACATCTTCACTGGGTCCTTCTTCGAAAACAAGGAATTCATTTTTTCTGGCAATAAATTCACCCATCCCACGAGGGAAATACGGATCCCCTGTAATCATGGTGAGCACTTCGGCTGCAGCCCTTGAATATGTTGAATGGCCTGAAACATAACCCGCAAAAGGCGGGGTAACAAATGTAGGCCGTTGGTAAGGCCACCAGTTTTCAGCCAGAATCCAGTCCACATCTGCGTAATCAACCTCAGGATTTGGAATATAATCTGGCCCCTTCCACGCCATCAACTTGATTTTACCGATATTATTTCCTTGCGGACCAGCCAGCGGATCACCTTCCCGAACAAGTTCGATGTAACCTTCGAGCAATGGAATTCCTGCGGGATGGTAACTGAGGTCACCGGGATCAGTTGATTGGCCTTTATCTGCCATATACCGGATAGCGGAAACCGGACGGATGTAATCATACCAGCCTTTTACACCCCACGCGGCAATGGCACAATCATGCATGGCGCCACCAAGGGTGAAATAGGTTTTTATATCCCATTCCAGGTCATCAAGCAAAGGTCCTTCGCCCTTGAAACGCTTCACCAGTTCTGGCTGATCATTGACATAATTAAGAATCGTGAACCAGTGACCAGGGGGTGTTTCAGAATCCGGTCCATCGGCCCAGAATTCAGCAAGAACACGTGTATAATCTCCACGCTTAACCATCTGAGGCTCATAAGGAGCACCGGTATAAGGATTCACTGCATATCCGGTGCCCGGGTCGCCTCCATTAATCAGGTCGTAATATGCCTGCATTTCTTCCGCGGACGACGGGAGTTGCGTGACATTACCCAGGGACCGCGGAGATATATCCCACATTACCCCATCATTGGGCGTTAAATGAGCCGACCAGATGGCTACAAGCGAAAACCCCCATTGGTATTGTTCGCTGGTTCCTTCACCATCTTCCTGAATGAAAGGCGGAGGCCCGGGATCCATATAGGTCCAATAGGTGTCGCCATCACGCTCATTGAACTTCCTGTCCGAAGTTCCCATGGCAAAGGGTGTTACATTACCCCATTCCGGGCTGAGGAAACTAATTTGTCCTACAGGGATCGGATTTCCGGATTGGTCGATAAAATTATCCAGGAAAAGTGGCTGCCAACGGTTGGGATCAATAATTTGCGGATTTCCGCTGCGTGTTGGGACAAGTGGTGGATTAACAGGTGAGTAGTATTGATTTATGTAGTCAAGCTGTTCATTTGAACCATCCGTCAAGCCGAATGCTATATATTGCGAAGCTATATAATTACCCACCTGTGCCGGGTCGCCCGACCTGTAGTCGGTGCCCGTGACATTCGGATCATAACCCAAATCCATCATGAGTGAGAATGCTTCATTACGGATTTTGATAGACCCGGGTGAGAATTCGAATCTGTGCAGAATTAACCTGTAAACAGCATAACTGATAGCCATTTCCCGATCGTTTTCAATATCTGTGGATACGGGGATTCCCGAATAAACAGAAGTGAAATTACCACGTGTATTCCCAAGAAGCCAGGGCGCCGGCTCGTCGGAATAAACCGTCCAGGCATCATACATAGCGGCAGACACATGGAATAAATTTCTGGCGTGTACGGTTGGGCGTGCGAAGTCATTCCGGATTGCATCCAGCAGAACCTCATTCCATTGACGTGCTATGGAATGTTGTACCTGTGCATTATTCTCAAAGGCGAAGGATACTAAAAATAATATTGTTAGAATTAATGATCTGATCATTGAATTAATTAGTTATCAGGTGCCCCATCCTTAATCCAGCACTCTATTTGGAAAATCTCATCGGGAGTTAAGGGAACATCCGGCGGCATCGATTTATCCAGGATGCTGGCGAGAACTGCCTGTGAATTATCCTGTATGCCCTGCAGCGTTGAGAGATTCGGATTAACCGAACCGTCATGGCAACCGGAAGATGCACAGGATGCACTGGTAATATCATTTATGTCATTGGCGAAGGATATGCCACTCAAAAGATCTACATAAATACCGATGAAGCAATCATTTGCATCGCCTACCCAGATACTGTATGAGCCACTGGCGAGATCATAAAATTCGGGGGAATCCTGGTAGTTGCTGTTTTCTCCAAGTTGGTATTTGTACGGTTCCTTGCCGTTTCTTGCAGTGACGATAATACTTCCATTGGTCTCATTACACCCCGAAGCCGTTGTGAATGCAACAGCACGGATGCCTTCATTGCTTCCAACAAAAGTCTCAACTTCAGCCGTACATCCGTTTTTATCGCGCACGATAATGGTGTAATAATCTGTATTCAGATTTTCAAAGACTCCGGTGGTATTGGATTCTCCAGAATTAATACTGAATGAATATGGTTCAGATCCACCACTTCCAACAACCCGAATTCTTCCGGTTGGTATACCGCAATCGGTGTAATCAACCGCTGTAACCTGGATTTTTAAGCCGGTATCAGCACAGTTCACCTGTACATCGTCACCATCGCCACCACAACGCGTGAATAACAGTAAGGCGACGAATCCAATTGTACAAATACCTTTCATGACCGGGTTACTTTTCTATCACTTACTTCCACGTCTAATTTTCAAAATTACTAAATTCCATGGGCGAATGAAATATGTGCTGGTATTACGATTAGTTTTGGGCAAAAAAAAAGGAACCCTTTCGGGCTCCTCCTTATGAAGAAAGCTATTTTAAATATCTGTTATTCTTTTTCCGGGAATCCGTAAACTGACCCCCACATTGATCAGGTAATCGGCAAAAGCAGCATCACCATTCCTCGGATTTCCCGTTTCATCTTCAATTTCTTTATCGGTAAGGCTTTGCGGACGTTCGCGGCGTACCGCCACTGGTACAGAAAGCATTAAATTCCAGTTTCCGACTGTATAATTAATGCCAGGTTCTACCGACAGGACATTACCGGGTCTTCGGAAACCTTCACTCTTGCCGATTACATCGCTTACAGGAATGCCCTCATATCGAACCCCGGCCTGGAGGCTCATATGTGTTCCTGCCACGAACGATAATCCTGCCTGTACAGAAAACTGATCGGTAACAGACATGATTGCTTCATTTTCAAGCAGCGGACTGAGTGTTTCCCGGAAAGTACGGATACCATTGGTGTTTCTCGGATTGAAAAGGTAAAATCCCGCAGCATAGATGCTAGCCCTGGTATTCAGAACGTAATAGCCCTGACCCTGCAATATTAAACCGAACCCACCGTCACCGGGCTGAATACTTTGATCGACAGGTCGGGTTTCGGGAGAACCGTTCGGACCGACATTATAGAAGATATCCGAAGCATTGTAACTTCCGGTAGGTAATTTAACCCCAAATCCGGCCTGAAGATTAAAACTGCTGTTAATGAACGGATCAATAAGCCAGTAATTTGTATTGATGGTTACATCACCCATACCCCTGGAAAAGGTACTGTAGCGTTCCGATCGGCCATGTTCATATAAAGAAGATCTTGAGTTCAGAACAAGCGGAATGGTTACAGCCACCTGCCAGCGATCTGTGATGCCATAGGAGAGGAAATAATCAAACGAATGTGAATGATTGATCACCTCTGTATTATTCGTTACCCTGTCAGGTTCTTCTTCCGTACCTCTGAAATGCCGGAATGATTTGAAGTATCTGTAATTAAGGCCTGTCTGAAAGTCACCGCGGGTAGACGGATTTGATTGTCCATATGTAGGACTGCAGGTTGAAAAATGTCGTATTGCCACGCACCCCTGAGACCATGATTGGGCAGAGATGAGCACGAGTGAAAGTATAAGAAGGAATAACCTGAGACGCATGGAACGTTATGGATTACGATTATTAGACCAAGTTGAAGAGAATTCTGAAGGCGAAGGGTGAATGATAGGTTAATGTTTCTTAATGAAATGTTAATACCTTGAATAACTCGTGAAATAATTCTTACTTTTCTGTTATGCCGTACAGAATTACACGGGAAAAAAGCTATATCATCATGTTGGTGATCATCCTTTCGTTGGTCGGACTGGGTTTCATCCAGTATTTAATGCTACGCAGCAATCTCACTGTGTCTAAAGAAAAATATGATCAGCGTATAGCGGAAACCCTGGCACTCACGGGTGATGAAATTTACAACAGAACGCCTTTCAGTAATTTATTGTCGGCCATCATACGGCAGGACACGGTTACATTTCCTATTGGGTTGGATTCCCTGAAGTCTGCAGGATCTCAGTTTTACAGAATGTATCTTACTGACAGGCTGACAAGGGCGGGGATCTCCTCAACGTTTGAATTCGCAGTGAAGGATCGAATCAATGGAGATATTTACTTTTCTTCTGAACAATTTGAACAGGGGTTTCAGGAAGAAGGAAATTATAAGATACCTATTGAGGGTATTATCGCCTCAGACTGCCGGTGTGCCCCATATCTGAATATCCGGATCGTTGATTACAACCGGCAATTCTGGAATAACGTTTGGTGGTATGTTATTCCGGCAATAATATTTCTGGTGCTACTCACGGCTGGTTTTGTCTTACTCATTCGTATAGTAAGGGAACAACGATTTTTGAATGAGGTAAAGAACGATTTCATCAATCACCTGACGCACGAAATCAAAACCCCGGTTTTTGCGTCCAGTCTCTCGTTGAAGATACTTGAGCAGAAATCAGGTCCGGATCTGATGCCTTATATCCAAACTGCGCGTACCAAGATAGAATTTGTGAAGATGAATGTCGAAAAAATTCTTGAGTTGGCCTCTCTTGAAAATTCAAACAAGGTGTTGAAGCTGGAAACCATAGAAACAGCAAAGCTCGTCGGGGAATCGGTAAAAAACATTCAGGAGTTAAATCCGGAAAGAGAGTTTATAGTACAAAGTGAATGCGATTGCGAGGTCCTGGCAGATTCATACCATTTGAAGAATGCCGTGATTAATTTGCTTGAGAATGCCATCAAATTTAGTAACGACAGGATTGAAATTGGCTGTGAAGCCGCAGATTCAATGGTCCGGATTTCAATTCGGGATTATGGTGAAGGAATTGATCCTGAATTGCGCGATGATATATTTAAAAAGTTTTTTCGGGCCCGAAATGGAGTTCCGGGATTTGGGATTGGTCTGAGCTACGTAAAACAGGTCGTTTCTATGATGGGAGGGAGCATCAGCATTGAGAGCACGCCAGGCAGAGGAAGTTTATTTACCATTCATATTCCAAAATCCAGATGAATTATCACATTATACTGGTAGAAGATGATAAGGATGTCGGGTATATGTTATCTGAATACCTGAAATTAAAGGATTTTAGTGTGAAATGGGTAAGTCACCCGGATGAGGCGATTGCCTGTATTCGTATGAACCCGGTTCATCTGGCAATTTTGGATGTTACCTTGCCGGTAATGGATGGTTTTGAACTGGCAAAAAGGATACGTGCTGCAAAGCCCGCAATCCCGTTGATTTTTCTGACGGCACGATCGCTGAAGGTGGATGTTTTAAAAGGTTTTAACCAGGGTGCAGATGATTATATTGTAAAGCCGGTCGATGAGGAGGAGCTTGTGGCCAGAATACACGCGGTATTAAAGCGGTATGAAAGGGTTTCAGGAAAAGCGGCAGATCAGATTGAATTCAGGGGTGTATCTCTGAACATAGCACGGCAGGAATTGATGATGGGCAATGAAACCGTAAAGCTCACGGGCCGTGAAGTCCAGCTTCTTGAATTGTTTTTTAAATCCCCCGGAGACCTGGTACTAACCGAAGATATATTACGGTCAATTTGGGGGGAAAATGATTTTTTCAACAGACGCAGTATGGATGTCTTCATTTCCCGTCTTCGAAAAAAACTAAAGCCTGCAAATATCCATATTGAAAACATTCACGGGAAAGGGTTTATCCTGAAGCCTCAGGAGTGATTATTTTCTTGGACATTTCTTGCAGTAGCGCCCCTTTTTCTTGAATTTCTTACAACACTTTTTCATCTCACACTCAGAGGAACACATCAGGTTCTCACGGGAAAAAAAACCTTCAAGGGAAGTATCTTCAGGGAAAAATGTATCGTTCATTTTATTTAGACTAAATCTAAATACAATAATAATTCATATTGCCTGAATCCCGAAATGTTTTTTAAATTATTTCGTTTTATAACCTGCATAGTCTTCCGCTTGCTTTATTTCAGGAAACTTGGCAATATTGGTTTTAATCCAATATAAAAAACTCCCTTGAATATCTCAGATCGAATTGCAGAGGAATACAGGTCCAGGTTTGGCGATTCTTCAATTGTCGTAAGTGCACCAGGACGTATCAATCTGATCGGTGAACACACCGATTACAACAACGGATTTGTATTACCGGCTGCGATACATCAATCCGTTTATATTTGTGCGGGATTTTCTGAAGGAGATGAGTGTACACTCGTTGCGCTCGATCTGGACAAGACATATCAGTTCCGCCTTGGTGAATTCGCTTCTGTGGGCGGATGGCAGGATTATATCCTGGGCGTTCTGCATGAATTTATGCAGAAATTTACCATTGATCGTGGTTTTAGTATGGTGATTTCAGGGGATATTCCGCAGGGGGCTGGATTGTCTTCGTCTGCAGCCCTTGAATGTGCCGGACTGATGGCACTTTCCAATCTTTACCAGGTACAATTAGCACCGCTCACAATGGCCCGGATGGCCCTGAATGCGGAACGTTCCTTCGTTGGGCTTGACTGTGGCATCATGGATCAGTATGCATCCGTTTTCGGGAAAAAGGACCATGTTCTTCTTATCGATTGCATGAATGAAACGCACCGCGAGGTTCCTCTTCAATTACGGGAATACTGCTTGCTTTTGTGTAATTCAAATGTGGCTCATGAGCTGGCTGATTCAGCCTACAATGAACGAAGGAAGCAGTGCAGGAACGGTGTGGACATAGTTCGTAGGGAATTTCCACATGTTACTTCTTTGAGGGAAGTTTCTCTGGAAATGCTTGAACGGACCAAAGGAAATATGGATCCTGTGGTTTACAGGCGGTGCGCGTATGTGATCCGTGAAAATAACCGAGTGCTGCGTGTTGTAGATTACCTGCAGGCCGGAGATCTGCCGGATGTCGGACAGCAAATGTATGAAGCACATGATGATATGAAGGTAAACTATGAAGTCACATGTGATGAAACTGATTTCCTGGTTGAACTGGCTCATTCAAGTGGCAAAGTTTTAGGTGCACGGCAGATGGGAGGTGGTTTTGGCGGATGTACGATCAATATTATTAAGAATGAAGATGTGAATGCCTTTAGCGACCTTGTAATTTCTGAATATGTTAAGAAATTTGGTAAAACGCCCACTTTTATAACCGCAGAGACAACAGATGGCACCCGTGAATTGTAAATTATGAGCCAACTCTTTGAAGAACCCCACCGCAGAAAAAATCCCCTGACTAACGAGTGGGTATTGGTATCACCGCAGCGCATGAAACGCCCGTGGCAAGGACGAACCGAAACAATTGCTGCCCAGGGCCCTGTGGCCTATGACAGCACCTGTTATTTATGTCCCCGAAACACCCGGAACAACGGAGAGATCAATCCCGATTATTCCGGCACCTTTATTTTTGATAATGACTTTCCTGCTCTCCTTAACGGTGGATCGGAGGAGCATTGGTCGGACGGACTTTTAGAAGCCACCGGCAACCCGGGAATATGCCGGGTTATCTGTTTTTCGCCGGACCATAGTAAAACGTTGGCGGATATGTCGGTAAATGAGATCAGGAAGATCGTAACGGCATGGATGACTGAATATAAACAGCTTGCAGCTATTCCTGGCATACGAAATATTCAGATCTTCGAGAATAAAGGTGAAATGCTGGGATGCAGTAATCCACATCCGCACGGTCAAATATGGGCGGAATCTTCGGTGCCCGTTGAAATTGAAAAAAGAATTTTTACCCAGGCGCACTATTATAAGGAGAAGGGGCGCTCCATGCTTTCGGATTATCTTCATACCGAATGGGAGAAGGAAGACCGGATCATAACCAGGAATGAACATTTTACGGCGCTGGTTCCTTTTTGGGCTGTCTGGCCGTACGAGGTAATGATTATTCCCCACAGGCACTTTGCCCGGATCACGGATATGGATGAGGCGGAAGGAGACGCATTTGCCTCAATCCTCCAGGAAACCACTGTGCGCTTTGATAATTTATTCCAGACGTCTTTTCCCTATTCCGCAGGAATGATGAATGCTCCTGTTCGTACTGCAGGCACCGACGGATGGCATTTTCACTTTTCATTTTATCCGCCACTTTTACGTTCCGCAACGGTCAGGAAGTTCATGGTGGGCTATGAAATGTTCGCAAATCCCCAGCGGGATATCACAGCTGAGTATGCCGCACAGGTATTACGGGAGCAATCCACTGTTCATTTTAAAACAAAGTCTGTATAAATAAACAACCACTTGTAAAGCGGCCGGTTTAAATAAGATTAAATATTTATATATTGGGCGAGTTTCATCTTAATATTCACATATGGCATTATCAACGATCGACTGGGTAATTGTAGGAATATTTTTCACAATCGTATTGGGAATCGGATGGGTTGCTTCGCGAAGCGCCGGAAAAAGTACGAGTGAATTCTTTCTGGGAGGCAGGGGCATGCCATGGTGGTTGCTGGGTATTTCGATGGTTGCCTGTACGTTTTCGGCTGATACACCTAACCTTGTGACGGGTATGGTTCGTGAAGATGGTGTAGTTAAGAACTGGGCATGGTGGGCGTTCCTGATCACCGGGATGGTCACGGTATTTATCTATGCCCGTCTCTGGCGGAGATCGAATGTGATGACCGACCTGGAATTCTATGAAATACGCTATGGAGGGAAACTTGCTTCGTTTCTGAGAGGTTTCAGATCCCTTTACCTGGGAATATTATTCAACTGCCTTATTATGGGCTCGGTCACGCTGGCTGCCATTAAGATAGGAGGGGTTATGCTGGGTTTAACGCCTGTAACCGTGGTTGTCGGAGCCTCCATTGTGGTTGTCCTTTATGCGGCCCTGGGAGGAATTAAAGGAGTGATCTGGGCTGATTTCTTTCAGTATGGAATGGCTATGCTGGGTGCGGTGATGGCCGCCGTCGTGGCGATTGAACAGCCGGAGATCGGCAGTCTTGAAGCACTGTTCAATCACCCGAATGTTGCCGGAAAACTCGATATTATGCCTGACTTTTCAGATGCTTCGGTGTATATACCATTATTGATCATTCCAATCGCCGTTCAGTGGTGGGCAGTTTGGTATCCGGGTGCAGAACCAGGCGGAGGTGGCTATATCGCCCAGCGGATGTTGTCGGCTAAGGACGAAAAGAATGCCATCGGAGCCACACTACTATTTAATTTCGCGCATTATGCCTTAAGACCCTGGCCATGGATTATCGTGGCGCTGGCTTCACTGATCATATTTCCTGATCTGGCATCCATTAAGGCTGAATTTCCAAATATCACTGACCAATACCTGGGAAATGACGTAGCCTATCCCGCTATGTTAACAAGACTCGGGCCGGGATGGCTCGGACTGGTGGTGGCTTCTTTAATTGCTGCCTACATGTCAACGATTGGGACTCACCTTAACTGGGGTTCCAGCTATGTGGTGAATGATTTTTATAAAAGATTTGTCAATCCGGAAGCCACTGAAAAGCAAATGGTACGGATGGGAAGGATTTCAACTGTTGTGCTGATGATTATCTCGGCGACATTCTCGCTTACCTTCCTGGAAGATGCGACCCAGGCATTTGATATTCTGCTGCTTTCAGGCGCAGGTACCGGCCTGATCTATATCCTTCGGTGGTTCTGGTGGAGGATAAACGCACTTACAGAAATTGTTGCGATGGTAGTTGCCACACTGATGGCCGTGATCATGGTGCTGGTCGTGGAAGATTCGGCTTTTGAAGGGCAGCTGCTGGATCCGTTTACGATCAAGCTGCTGATCACTGTCGGAGTCGTTACCATCACCTGGCTGCTCACCACGCTCTCTTCTCAACCTGAAAACAAAGAAACCCTTCGGACTTTCTACCGACTTACCCATCCTGGCGGACCGGGCTGGAAGCGTGTAATCGAGGAGGCTAAAGCAGAAGGTATCGAAATCAATCAGGCAGAAGAAGGTAAAGCATGGGAAATGCCCAAGCAGATCCTGTTGGTCTTCCTGGGATGTATCGCCATCTATTCGAGTCTTTTCTGTATTGGAGGCATCATCTACAGTGATTTTTCCAGAGCCGGAATTCTTGGAGTAGTTGCGGCTGTGTCGACGGTCTTCCTCTTTAGAATATTGAGAACGCTGCGACTTTCAAAATAGAGTAGTACAGAAATAGGACCTGCATGCTACAGCATGAAGCTGAACCCGTTCTTGCGGTGGTTTTCATAGATGGTCCTGTCAAAAGAATATAGTTGGGCGGCCCTGTGGGGTACGTCCGACTGTTTTTTTTCTGACTTTACAAGTAGATTCATCCGTTTGATCTTCCGCCTGAAATTGGATTTGTCTAATTGTGTCTGAAGCAGCGCCTCGTAGAGTTTTTGTATATCCAGGAGGGTAAACTCTTCGGGAAGAAGGTTGAAACCGATCGGTTCATGTCGTACTTTCTGCCGGAGATGTTCCTTGGCGGCATTGATGATCTTGCTATGATCATACAGCACACCGGGTAATTGATCTATCGGAAACCAACTCGCTTCCGCAGCGGTAAATCCGGGTATGAGCTCATATTCCTGCGGGTTAACCAATGCGAAATATGCGACGGTGATTACGCGCCTGGCAGGATAGCGGTCTACATCTCCGAAGGCACCCAGCTGTTCGAGGAAAATCTCCCGTATGCCTGTAAGTTCCTTCAATATTCGGTATGCCGCATCATCCAGGCCTTCCGATTCCCAAATCCAGCCTCCCGGAAGCCCCCAGTTACCTTTGCCAATCCCATCGGCATGTTTCACCAGCAACAGCTGTAATTGATCATCCCTGAATCCGAAAATCACACAATCAATGGATACAGTTCCGATAATCGCATGATCAGACATTTTTGAAGATTTCTTTTTAAGATTCACAAATAATACTTAACTTGTAGTCAATATGACCATAAGTTATAGAATTTTCCTAAAGAAAAAAAATGAGTGATCAAAAATACCTTCTTGGCATTGACCTGGGGAGCTCATCAGTAAAGGCATCCCTTGTCGATTTGGCAACAGGGAGTGCAGTCGCCTCCTGTTTCGAGCCTTCTGAAGAGATGCCGATTCATTCACCATCATCGGATTGGGCTGAACAGGACCCTGAGATGTGGTGGCAGAATACGGTTCGGGCTATCAGGAGAGTTACCGCGGGGCATCCGGGCAGTGCAGACCGTATTGAAGGCATTGGTATTTCATATCAGATGCATGGCCTGGTTCTGCTGGATAAAGAGGGCAGGGTTCTTCGTCCGGCCATTATCTGGTGTGACAGCCGGGCAGTAGACGCCGGAGATCAGCTCACAGAACAATTGGAGGAATCCTATTGCTTCGACACTTTGCTCAATGTGCCAGGTAATTTCACTGCATCAAAGCTTAAGTGGGTCATCGAAAATGAACCGGAAATTTTTGATCGTGTACATCGTTTCATGCTTCCGGGAGATTACATTGCGTACCGTCTTACTGGCGAATATTCCACCACATCCACAGGTTTATCGGAGGGCATATTCTGGGACTTTGAATCCTGGCAAATATCAGGACCTGTGCTGGATGTTCTGGGGGTAAAACGCGGGCTTGTGCCGGACCTGGTTCCGGAATTTGGTCTTCAGGGACGCATGGGAGAAAGTGCAGCAAAAGAACTCGGCATGCAGGCCGGTGTTCCCATCGGATATCGTGCAGGTGATCAGCCCAACAACGCGCTTTCATTAAAAGTCTCCGAGGCAGGCCAGGTAGCTGCGACAGCCGGTACTTCCGGGGTTATTTACGCGGTTACAGATATTCCTTCAGGTGACAAGCTTTCAAGGGTAAATACATTTTTACACCCATCCCAGGCAGGCAAAAAATATGGAATCTTATTGTGTGTAAACGGAACCGGGATCGCCTACAACTGGATCAGGCGCATCAGTGCAGATTCTGGCAAACCCTACGACGAACTCAATCAGATGGCGGGAGAAATTAATCCCGGATCCGACGGACTCCAATTCTTTCCATTTGGTAATGGGGCAGAGCGGATGCTATCAAATAGAAAGATGGATGCGGCTCTGCTGGGAATTAATTTTAACCGACATTCAAATGCGCATATTTTCAGGGCAGTTCAGGAGGGTGTTTGTTTCGCAATGTACTACGGTTTTGAGGTCTTGGAGTCACTCGGAAGCAAGCCATCTGTCATTCGAGTTGCAGATGCCAATATGTTCAAGAGCCCGATATTTTGCCAGCTGTTTACCGACCTCACCAATTGTCGTGTGGAGTTGTACGATACTGATGGGGCGCGTGGTGCAGCGTTGGCTGCAGGTGTCGGATTGAAATATTATCCTTCGATGCAGGACATACCTCTAAAACTGAAAAAAACTTATTTACCGAGTGATGCAGGCAGGTCTGAATACCTGAATTTATATCAGGCCTGGAAGAAAATACTTATTGAAAAACTAATAAAAACACTATGAATATTGTAACAGGAGACAAAGAGTACTTCAAAGGTATCGGTAAGATCCAGTTTGAAGGCAAAGATTCAGATAACCCCTTCGCATTTAAGTATTATAATCCATCACAGGTTGTGGCAGGCAAAACGCTCGAGGAGCATTTGCGATTTGCTGTGGCTTACTGGCATACCTTCTGTGGTACGGGAGGGGATCCCTTCGGAGCGCCTACAAAAGACTTTCCCTGGAATGTGGGAAGCGATGCCAATGTGATTGCGCGCCAGAAAATGGATGCTGCTTTCGAATTCATTTCTAAAATTGGCATTCCCTTTTACTGTTTCCATGATTATGACCTGGTGGATGAGGCTTCTACACTGAAGGAGTCAGAAGATCGTCTCGATAAGATCACTGCCTATGCTGCAGAGAAGCAGAAGGAATCCGGTATACGATTGTTGTGGGGAACGGCGAATCTTTTCGGTCATCCGCGATACATGAACGGTGCGGCGAGCAATCCGGATTTTCAGGTTGTTACACACGCCGCCTTCCAGGTACGTAATGCAATAGATGCTACCATCAGGCTGGGTGGCGAGAATTATGTATTCTGGGGTGGACGTGAAGGATATATGAGCCTGCTGAACACAGATATGAAACGGGAAAAGGAGCATATCGCCACTTTCTTTACCAAGGCAAGGGATTACGGACGATCACAGGGATTTAAAGGAACCTTCCTGATTGAGCCAAAACCCATGGAGCCCACCAAGCATCAGTATGATTTTGATGCGGCAACCGTGATCGCATTTTTGCAGGAATTTAATCTGATGGATGACTTCAAACTTAATATTGAAGTGAATCATGCGACCCTGGCCAGCCATACCTTCCAACATGAGTTACAGGTTGCGGCAGATGCAGGGGTACTTGGAAGCATTGATGCAAACCGAGGTGATTATCAGAACGGCTGGGATACCGATCAGTTTCCGGTGAATATATATGAGCTGGTTGAAGCGATGCTGGTTATTTTATCCAGCGGAGGGTTCACCACCGGCGGAATTAATTTTGATGCAAAAACCAGGCGAAATTCCACCGATCTGGAAGATATCTTTCATGCGCATATCGGAGGAATGGATGCATTTGCACGGGCTTTGCTCATTGCAAACCGGATACTGACTGAATCACCCTATCCTTCAATGCTTAAAAATCGGTATGCTTCATTTGATTCCGGTCCGGGAAAGGATTTTGAAAATGGAAACCTCGACCTGAAGCAGCTGGCGAATCTGGCAATGGAAATGGGAGAACCCGCAAAAATCAGCGGTCAGCAGGAGCGCTACGAAAACATTCTGAATCAATATATGTAGGTCAGTTCACCGTACCTCAATTATCAGGTATTTCCATGATGATTGTCACGGCATTTGATACAGGTTTTGGGCAACTTCAACCATACTCAAATGCCCAATTATTATGGAAAAATATGTTTATAAATTCGGAAACGGAACCGCTGACGGTCATTCTGGAATGAAAGACCTGCTGGGCGGCAAGGGAGCAAACCTGGCTGAAATGGCCAGAATTGGAATTCCATTGCCTCCCGGATTTACTATTACCACTGATGTATGCAAGCTCTTCCAGCAAAAAGGGAGGGATGCAATACATGATATGATATTCGATCAGGCCCTTGATGGCCTGCATTTCATCCAGGATGTTATGGGCACTGATTTTGGAAGTAGCGAAAATCCATGTTTGCTATCTGTTAGATCCGGTGCCAAACAATCCATGCCTGGAATGATGGATACGGTTCTTGATATTGGTATGAATGATGAGGCAGTTGAAGGTCTTGCCAAACTCACAGGGAAAGACCACTTCGCATGGGATGCGTACCGACGCCTGATTCAGATGTACGGGGATGTTGTAATGAAGGTGGTAGATGAACACGGTGAAAATCCCTATGAAACCGTTCTTGAGGAACAAAAGCGCAAATACGGAAAGCGTTATGACAAGGATCTCACTGTAGATCAGTTGAAAGAGCTTGTTCAGCTTTACAAGGAGACTACTGAAAAGTATGCCGGCAAACCTTTTCCTCAGAATCCCAAGGATCAGATATGGGGCGCTATAATGGCAGTGTTTGAAAGCTGGAATACACCCCGGGCCATCCATTACCGTGAAATTCATGGTATTTCCAATGAAGGAGGAACCGCGGTGAATGTACAGGCTATGGTGTATGGAAATATGGGTGATGAATCTGCTTCCGGCGTGGCATTTACAAGGAATGCAGCGACGGGAGAAAATGTTTTCAATGGTGAATACCTCATTGATGCCCAGGGTGAAGACGTAGTGGCTGGTATCCGTACCCCGCTTCAGATTACATTGAAAGCCTCAAGGAACTGGGCGAAGTTTGCCCACGTAAGTGAAAAGGAACGCGCCGAAGATTATCCTTCATTGGAAGAATATATGCCTGAAATTTTCCATCAGCTGATGGATATCCGTCAATTGCTGGAAGAGCATTTCAGGGATATGCAGGATGTGGAATTCACCATTCAGGAAGGACGTCTCTGGATGCTTCAGACCAGGACCGGTAAGCGAACCGGCAGTGCCATGCTTAAAATTGCCCGTGACATGCGCGAAGAAGGTCTTATCACCGACGAGGAAGCCTTGTTACGCCTGGATCCTGAAAAACTGAATGAGCTCCTCCACCCGGTATTTGAAGCCGGTGCATTGGATAAGGCTACTGTTATTGCCAATGGTTTGCCTGCATCACCCGGTGCAGCCACAGGAAAGATTGTTTTCTTCCAGGAAGATGTTTTTACCTATGTCGAACGTAAGGAACCCGTGATACTGGTTCGGATCGAGACATCTGCAGATGACCTGAAAGGGATGTACGCAGCGAATGGTATTTTAACAGCACGTGGCGGAATGACAAGCCATGCAGCTGTTGTAGCACGCGGATTGGGTAAATGTTGTATTTCCGGAGCAGGAGCCCTCACGATCGATTACCGAAATAAGACGATGACAGTAGGGGATAAGGTATATAAGGAAGGTGACTATATTTCACTGAATGGTTCTACAGGTAATGTTTATGAAGGTAAAATTGATACCGTTGAACCGGAACTTACAGGCGACTTTGAAGAGTTGATGTCACTTGCCGACAGCCATGCACGTATGAAAGTACGGGCGAATGCTGATACTCCGGATGCCGCTTCAGTTGCACGGCATTTTGGCGCTACTGGAATCGGTCTTTGCAGAACAGAGCATATGTTCTTTGAAGGAGACCGGATTGTAGCGATGCGTGAAATGATACTTGCCAACAATGAAGCGGGACGTGAGAAAGCCCTCAAAAAGCTTCTTCCGATGCAGCGGTTTGATTTTGAGGGTATATTCCGTTCAATGAAAGGGTATCCTGTTACCATTCGTTTATTGGATCCGCCACTCCATGAATTCATTCCATTTGAACTGGAAGAACAGACTGAAGTTGCAAAATCACTGAACGTACCTGTGGAAGAAATCACCCGGAAGGCGGAACAACTTCGTGAAGTGAACCCGATGCTGGGACACCGCGGTTGCCGACTGGGTAATACATTTCCTGAAATAACACGCATGCAGACCCGTGCGATTCTGGAGGCGGCACTGAATATTTCCGCCGAAGGGCTCGAAGTAACTCCGGAGATCATGGTGCCATTGGTAGGTGATTATAAAGAGCTGAAAATGCAGCGGGAAATTATTTTGAATGAAGCCAAAGTTGTTTTTGAAGAAAAACACGCTTCAATCAAATTCTCTATCGGAACAATGATAGAGGTGCCAAGAGCAGCAATTACAGCAGATAAAATCGCGCGTTATGCAGATTTCTTCTCCTTTGGAACGAATGACCTCACTCAGATGACCTTTGGATTCTCCCGTGATGATATGGGAACGTTTGTGCCGGAATATCTGAAGAAGGGATTATTGAAGGAAAGTCCGTTCAATGTGCTTGATAATGAAGGTGTTGGATATTTGGTTAAGACGGCTGTTGACCTGGGTCTGAAGACCAATAAAGAGCTGCATTTGGGTATCTGCGGTGAACACGGAGGTGATCCGTCTTCAATCGAGTTTTGCGACAGGACCGGTTTGGATTATGTGAGTTGTTCTCCATTCCGGGTTCCTATTGCCCGATTAGCCGCAGCACAGGCAAATCTGAAGCATTCTAAAAAAGAACTTCAGGATGCCTGACAAATCAGGGTGAAGTTGGGAAGGGCGCTGAGAGGCGCCCTTTTTTTGTTTCCCCCAGCTGGTGTAAATTCGTGCTTTAAGAAATAACTATGAAGTATTTAATTCTGTCAGTATTCATCCTTTTCAATCATTCAGGCCTTGTCCGTGCCCAACTGACCCGTACGGAAAAAAAGATAGTGCAGGAAGTAAATTCCCTGGCTCCGGAACAGCTGGAACTCCTTAAACGAGTGGTCAACATGAACAGCGGCACGATGAATTTCGATGGCGTGCAGGCGGTTGGCAAGGTGCTAATGGAAGAATTTGAGGCACTTGGATTTGAAACATCCTGGGTTGATGGCCAGGAATTTGGAAGGGCCGGTCATCTTCTTGCAACTCATGAAGGAAAACCGGAAAACCTGAAAGTAATGCTGATAGGTCACCTGGATACAGTTTTTGAGCCGGATCATCCATATCAGTCATATACTATTGACGGAGATTCGGTTATGCGCGGACCGGGTGTGGTGGATATGAAAGGAGGGGATGTAATCATTCTTTATGCCCTGCGGGCGATGCGCGAGGCTGGTGCATTGAAGAATATGAATGTCCGGGTTGTAATGACGGGTGACGAAGAAAAAAGTGGAAGTCCGTTATCGTTGTCGAAGCAGCTCCTGGTTGAGACTGCAGAATGGGCTGATGTCGCTATTGGATTTGAAAACGGGGACAGTAATTTCAAAACGGCAGTTATTTCCAGGAGGGGTTCGATACGATGGAAACTTGAAGTTAATGGAAATGCGGCCCATAGTTCCCAGGTTTTTTCGGAGGAGGTGGGTGCCGGAGCGATCTATGAGGCTTCCCGAATTTTGAAGGCATTTTATGACGAACTTTCCCAGGAGCCCTTATTAACCTTTAATCCTGGTGTAATCCTGGGCGGCACGGCAGTTGAATTTGATAATGGAAAGGACGGTGGTACCGCATACGGTAAATCAAATGTGGTTGCCAGTGAAGTGGTGGTTTCCGGTGATATCCGGGCGGTTTCTCCTGAGCAGCTCGCCATGACCAAAGAAACCATGGAAAGAATCGTTTCATCCCATTTGCCGGGAACGGAGGCTGCGATAACCTTTGAAGAAGGGTATCCGCCATTGCCGCCAACACAGGGAAACAGGGAGTTGCTGGATCTGTACAGTACGGTTTCATCTGATCTTGGTTTGGGGCCGGTTTCGGCTGTAGATCCACTCCGTGCAGGAGCGGCGGATGTTTCATTTACTTCCGGACTTGTGGATGCCGCGATGGATGGGATTGGATTGAGCGGCGGAAATGATCATACCGCCAACGAATATGCCGACCTAAACCGTTTGCCTGATCTAACCAAACGGGCTGCGCTTCTGCTATACCGTTTAAATCAAAAAAAATAAGGCCGGATTACACGGCCTTATCACCTATGCCTTTGCGGGCATGTATTGTTTCAGGATATGCTCAAGTGGGGTTACCTGGACAACCCCTGACTGCCCCCACTTCACTTCTCCCTTCTGAAAGACCATCAATGTGGGTACACCCTGGATTCGGTAGTCCATTGCCAGCTTCCTGTTTTTATCAACATCCACTTTTATAATGACCGCATCTTCCCCGACGCGCGTTTTAAGTTCCTTAAGTATGGGAGCCATCATCTGACACGGTCCGCACCATACGGCCGAAAAATCGACCAGGACAGGTTTTTCAGAGTTGATCAACTCATCAAACGAAGCATTTTTGGTTTCAGCCATTTTAACTTGCCTTTTTTGATAATATATAATTCACATCGGTCCATGAACCGGCATTATAACATTCAATTCCCTGCTGTGAAAGATAATATGCCGCCTGTCCACTCCGGTTGCCGCTTCTGCAGCACAATATTAACGGTTGAGGCATGCTTCTTAGTTCCTCAAGCCGCATGGTTACTTCATTCAAGGGTATATTTATACTGCCCGGTGCGTTTGCGCCATTAAATTCCTGTGGAGTTCTCACGTCAATTACCGGAGCACCATTCAAAATATATTCTTCAATTTTATTCATTTCTATTTCGTTTTTTGAAAACATTTATACAAACTAACGAGGATTTAAGGCACTGGTTTGTAACTCATGTTACACAGTAAGGGCCTGTCTTACCGGAACTTTACATTTAAAATATACTGCTATGAAATCGAAGGTTGTACCCGAAAAAGTCTACGAGGAAATTGCGTCAATGATATCAAGCGAGGAAAGTGTTGTAGGAATTGATGCAAAAAAAACACATATCATAATCATTCATAAACTCCAGGAAATTGAAAAACGACTCGACGCAATCGAAAAAAAGCTATCGTAGTTTACTGATGCCATTGCTGGCCAGCCTGACCCTCGGATTAGCGCCATTTGTGCCTGAACCCCATATTGTGGGCAAAATAAGATGGGTCATGGGCGGGGGAACCGGCATGCAAGCCATGGATTATTTCGATCTTTTACTTCATGGAATGCCCTGGGTTTGGCTGTTTTTAGCCATTGGGATCCGGCTCGGAAAAGTGAAGGGGTAATGAAGTCGGCGTGGTTCACTTCGCCATACCTGAAATGAATTACCTATAGACCGTAATAGAAATAGAAGTACGCGAAGAATAACAGCTGGCAGATGTAAACATGCAAGCTGAAAAGAAAATCACCTTCAATTTTAATGTGCTGGAACACTGTGTGAAGGAAGGCAGCTACTACAAACCATCCAATATAATTACTCAAGGGGGCGATACCTCCTTCAAAAACCCAGAAATCAAATACAGGGGCTGGCACCTCCATGAACAAGTCAAAGAGCACCATTAATCCGGCGCCAATCAGGACCTTTAGCCATTTTGAAACTTTGATCCTGTTGGAAATAACCCCTGTGATCAGTACCAATACTGCCCAGTTAATCCCTATAAAAAACGGGACACCGTCGATTTTCGGGCCGAGATTTTCACCATACTCATAAACGCCGAATAATATTCCATAATGAACCCCGAGCCATTCTGCTATCATTCCTCCGGAAAAAAACATTGTAACGGCGAGAATCTTTTTTCCTGAATCAATAGGGAAGAGCCATGCCAGCAGGCAGAAAATCGCAAAAAGATTTAGAGGCGTTTTTTCAATGAACCAGTTTTGATAACCCAGTGTCACGCCAATCAATGCAGAAATATGAAAAAGATAGACCAGGAAAATACCGATGGTCAGCCTGGGTATTGAAATTAATTCCTGCCGTATTTCGAGTCCCCGGATCATGCGTCTGGTATTAAGTCACTTACAATTTTGGCAGATTGAAGGCACAATGGAATGCCGCCTCCCGGATGAACAGAGCCCCCGCAGAAGTATAAATTTTTCAGTCTTCCTGAAAAGTTCGGATGCCTTAAAAAGGCCGAGAATTTAGAATTGCTTGATGCTCCGTACAGCGATCCCCGATGTGAGCTTGTTCTGCTCTCAATCAGAATCGGATCTAAAATTTCTTCCGTTACCAGGTACTTTTCAATATCCGTTTTTAAAATCCTGTTGATCTTTTGGACAATGCGGTCTCTTGATATCTTTTTGAGTGTTTCCCAATCCTGACCATAATTGGCAGGTGCATTGATCATGACAAACCAATTTTCATTTCCTTCAGGCGCATCATCGGTCTCGTCCTTACTTGTGATATTAATATAAACAGTGGGGTCTTCCGAGAATGTTTTTTCTTTGAACAAGCACCTGAACTCCTCCCGGTAATCTTTACTGAAGAATATATTATGAAGGTCAAGTTCCTTAAATGTTCTGCCGACGCCCCAGTAATAAATCAGGGCAGAGCTGGAGCGTTCCTGCCTGAGAATTTTATCTGAACGTTTCAGATCCTTCAACAAAAGATTGTATGTGGAATAGATGTCCATATTGCAAACCAATAAGTCAGAATAATAACTGCCTTGTTCTGTCTGCACACCATTGGCCACCCCACTTTCATGAAGAATTTTCTTTACAGGTTCATTGAGCCTGAATTGAACTTTTTGATCAATGGCCAGCTGATGCAAGCTTTTGGTAATGGCGTGCATCCCGCCTTTTGGAAGAAAACATCCATAATGCATCTCCAAATGAGGAATCAACGACATAACTCCCGGAGTTTGATACGGTGATGAACCATTGTAGGTGGCGTAGCGATTGAACAGTTGAACCAGCCGGGGGTCGGAAAAATATTTTTTATTGGTCGAGTTTAAAGTTGATGTGATGTCCAGTTTATGACTCTGGATGAGTGACTTTAAGGTGTCGAAGGAGAGGTATGTTGAAGCCTTATGAAGTGATTTTTCGAGAAAAACCGATGTTGTCAGGTCATACTTTTCCTTGGCATTCCTCAGGTAATTCTTTAGCGAAACTTCAGATGTATTAAAAGTTCTTGCTGCTTCGCTGATGAATTTGTTGGTATCAGCATGAACACTGAACGTCGTACCATCTTCCCAGAAATAATTACAGACCACTTCTTTCCTTTTGTAATTAAAAAGGGTTCGGGGATCAATATCATGTAACTCAAACAGTTCGTCAACCAGGTGCGGCATTGTGAAGAGCGAAGGACCGGCGTCCCATCGAAAGCCATCCTTTTCGACTACATGCAGTTTTCCACCGACATATGGATTAGCTTCGAAAACAGTTACATCGTATCCTTTTTTCCTTAATCGCAATGCACTTGCAATTCCCGCTATTCCAGAACCGATGATAATGGCGTTTTTTGACATTTCACATAACCTATATCCTATCAAACATTGACATTGAACTTTTGTTAAACCGGCCGTCGTCTTTCTCAATACCCGGAAAGGATTTTTTGTTTCGAAGCGAATGCTCCTTTATATTGAATTATGAATCGATTCTTGTTGTATTTTCTGCTATGTATTTCGGCCGCGTGTTCCACAAGCCCGTCTGCAAACATCGATTGGACCGTAGCGGGGGGGGATCCCGCACGCACACAGTATAGTGGAGCTATTCAGATCGACACTTCCAATGTAAGCCGCCTGCAGGTAGCGTGGGAATATAAAACGGGCGATGCCAGGGAAGGATCTCAAATACAGTGCAATCCAATTGTACTGGATGGTATTCTGTACGCTACGACACCATCATTGCGTTTGTTTGCGCTGGATGCCTCAAATGGCAAAGAAGTCTGGACGTTCAATCCCAGGGATGTTATTGAAGAATTGCCAGAAGCACTGAATACCAACAGGGGGGTAACCTACTGGACAGACGGAGAAAAGAAACGGCTGTTCTATGCTGTGAGTTCCTATTTACTGTCAGTTGATGCACTCACAGGGTTGCCAGATCGCTCATTTGGCACTGAGGGAAGAATTGATTTGCGCAGTGGGCTTGACCGTGATGCAACATCACTATATGTTACGGCCACTTCTCCCGGGGTTATATATAAGGATCTCTTAATTCTAGGCTCCCGGGTATCTGAGTCGAACCCTGCGGCACCGGGACATATCAGGGCATTTGATGTGCGAACGGGAGAAAGAGTTTGGATTTTTCATACGATTCCCCATCCAGGGGAATATGGTTTTGACACCTGGGACGACAGCACTGCCTATATGCGTGCAGGCGGAGCAAACTCATGGTCGGGCATGAGTCTCGATGAAGGACGGGGAGTGGTTTATGCCTCGACGGGTTCAGCAGCGTTTGACTTTTATGGCGGCGACCGGTTAGGGGACAATTTATTTGCCAATTCTATAATCGCTCTGGATGCAGAAAAAGGCACTTATCGCTGGCATTTTCAGACGATTCACCATGATGTCTGGGATCGCGACCTGCCTGCTCCGCCAGTTCTTGCCACGATACCGGTTGATGGTGTTAACAGGGATGTTGCTATTCAGGCAACAAAGACAGGTTTGATATTTGTTCTCGACAGGGATACCGGAGCGCCCGTATTTCCAGTTGAAGAAATGAAAGTTCCGGTCGATGAACATTTACAGGGGGAGGTACTTTCTGTCACCCAGCCGATCCCACAAAAACCAGAGCCCTTTATGAGGCAACGGATGACTGTTGATGATCTCAACGGCCTTATACCAGATTCCTCATTCAAAGCCCTGAAAGAGCAGTTTATGACGTATAATTCAGGTCACCTGTTTACACCGCCTTCAGAAGAGGGAACTGTTTTTTTTCCGGGTTTGGACGGTGGAGCGGAGTGGGGAGGATCATCTTTTGATGCCGAAAGCAGTATGCTTTTTATTAATGCCAACGAAGTTCCGTGGATTATCACGAATATCAGGAAATCCGGAAATGTTGAAAGTCTTACCAAGGGGCAGGTTATTTACCAGGAGCACTGCCTGTCATGTCATGGTCCTGCGCTGGAAGGGGCTGGGAATTATCCCGGTCTGATTGGATTGAAAAATAAGGCAGATGATCGTACCGTGCGTGAACTGCTGAGAGTAGGCCGCGGCATGATGCCAGCTTTAAGTTTTCTGACTGATGAACAGGTTGATGCAGTAACCGATTATGTGCTGAATTATCGGGAGGGAATTACGGAATTGCCTTCAGATTCTTCCTTTTTCCGGGGATATTCAATCCGGGGCTATGAGAAGCTAACGACTCCAGAAGGGCTTCCTGCCATAAGTCCCCCATGGGGTACGCTCAACGCGATCGATCTGGTCTCTGGAAAAATTCGGTGGAAAGTGCCAATTGGGAAGTACCCGGGGCTTGAAACAGGAGGTATCTTAACCGGAACTGAGAATTACGGAGGACCGGTTGCAACCAAAGGGGGTGTGCTGTTCATTGCGGCTACCCCTGATCAAATGTTTCGGGTTTATCGCAAGAGGGACGGAGCACTATTGTTTGAATCAAAGTTACCTGCAGCGGGTTTTGCCACACCCTCGGTTTATGAAATAAATGGGAAACAGTTTGTGGTAATAGCATGTGGAGGAGGCAAGCTTGGATCTCCATCAGGAGATTACTATGTAGCTTTCGCACTGCCCTAGGACGTTACAGGATTTCTTCGACTTTGTATACAAAATATTTTGTATCACCTAGCCAAAACATCCGAACATACTTTTCTTTATAGTACAATTTAACACGTTTGCCATTTTCGATAGCGCGGTCAATATCTTCACGCACCTGGCTTTGGCCATCACGTACAGTAAATTCCCAGGTTGTGGGTATGACACCATCCCCGGAGCTGGTGAGTCCGCCAATATTCATTTCACCTTCCCAGGTCTTGAAGATGGTTCCTTTCCGGCTCACCTTGATGGGCGTACCCGCACGATATCCATCGCTGTAGTTGGCAAAATAGAGGAAGAGAAATATGAGTAAACCCAGTATTCCAAGAGACACGAAAGTCCATCTGATTATCTTCTTTATTAATTCCATTGGGTGTTCTGAATATTGCCTCCGAAAATACAAAAAATCACGGTATTTATCACTGCAAGTTACCAGACGTACCAAATATTACCGAAATGTCCTCAACAATGGAACGTTTAATCACTACCTTTTGTATCTTAGTCAGTCGGCGGAACGCAGGGTGAGTATTTTTAGCTATGGTCCTCTATTTTCTTCTGCACCTAGTGTGGGCTTAATTTTTTAATAATAGGTAGCCCTGTATTTTATTAAATTTATATGATCGTACGATTCAAAAGATCTGATGAATCTTTTCAGAAAAATCTGCAAAAGGCATTGGACAATCACTTCACATCAACGGGAGTTTCCCGTAAGGGTAATTTTAAGATGTATCTTAAATCATTCCTTTTGCTTACCGCATACATTTTGCCGTTTGTGCTCATACTCACCTTACCAATACCCGTTTTCGTCATGTGGCTGGGATGCGTAATAATGGGTTTTGCCTATGCAGGTCTAGGCATGTCATTGATGCACGATGCCTGCCATGGATCTTTTTCAAAGTACAGGATTGTGAATCAGGTACTTGCGTATTCAATGAATTTCCTCGGGGGTAACCGCTTTAACTGGGTTATTCAGCACAATGTAAAACATCATACATTTACGAATATTCACGGCGCAGATGAAGATCTGGAGAACGGGAATGTAATTAGACTTTCACCGCATGCCAAATGGTATAAATTCCATCGCTTTCAGCACATCTATTCATGGTTCCTCTATACACTTGGTACATTAAGCTGGGTGACGTTCAAGGACTTTAAACAATTGATCAAATTGAATGATGATCCCAGGTATGCGAAAAACCTTAACAGGGAATGGGTCATTCTGATCGTTTCAAAAATTCTCTACTATGCCTACATCATTGGAATACCGGCATTGATCCTGAATATTCCATTCTGGTATCTGATTATCGGATTTGTTACCCTCCATATGGTAGGAGGTTTTGTTTTGAGTGTAACTTTCCAGTTGGCGCACGTGGTTGAAGGTGTTGACCATTCCGAGTCTTCTGAATCTCCCGAGAATTCATGGGCGGAACATCAACTGCGTACCACCTCTAATTTTGCGCGTAAAAATTGGTTTCTTACCTGGTATATGGGAGGCCTGAACTTCCAGGTTGAACATCACCTTTTTCCGCATATCTGTCATATTCACTATCCGGATTTATCGCCGATTGTGGCTGAACAGGCTGGTAAAATGGGAATTCCGTATAATGATCAGCCCGGCTTCAGAAATGCGGTTCGTTCTCATTATTTAACGCTGAAAGAATACGGACGTCGTCCTTCCATGCGTGTCGCCTGAGCTGGTTGATGTCTATCACGTGACCGGCTGACCGTCCTCATAGCTTTCGCCAGACTTTTTGCTGATCTTATAAACAAATCAGCAGGGTCATGGTGATAATTGTATTTGGATTACCAGGAACGGGAAAAGTCAAGTTTGCTCAGCGTCTGGCTCAATACCTACAGTTCGATTTTTTAAACACTGCCGCTATTCGGCGTAAATGGATAGCATCACCTTCGTTCAGTAAAAAAGAAAAGGAGGCAGTCTATTTGAATCTTCTCCAGGAAATGTCTGAACATACCCTTGACAAAAAAAACCTGGTTCTTGAAGGCACCTTTTACCTGAAAAGTATCCGACGGGATTTTCATGACGTGGCAGATATTCTGAATACAGAGGTCTACTGGATTGAAATTGTCTCTGATACGTATAATTCAGGCTGGAACCTGTTCCGGCATGACCCGGCTATTTCAGATAAATTTTCAATTTACCGCACTTTGTTGAGTTCATTTGAACCAATGGATTCAAAACACCTCGTACTGGAATACACCCGCGATAGTCGCCTGAATGATTTGATAAGGCTGACCCTCAAATCTATCCCGGGGCTTATGCAAAATGGAAAATCAAGAATGGCTAATCTCACTATTTAAATTTACGTTGAAATGGACAATACTACGCATCTTAACATGCATCGGGAACATGGAATATGGCAGTCCGATATCAAAATGTGGTCCCACGACCTGAAAATGTGGGAACAGGAAATTGAGTCTCAGGAGCAGGTTTTGCAATTTTTCGAAGAGGCGATTGTACAACATAAAATAGCACTTTTAGATCATGTGAGAGTCCTTGCTGAACACCGGAGTAAGCTGGAAAGACACGAGATTGATATAAGTTTGGTAGGTGAAGGCACAAAACTGGACATCGAACTCGCCCGGGAGCACGAAGATGAATATAAACGACATGAGGAACAGCATAAAGCGCATGAACGCTTAAAAAAGTATCATCATAACCTGATTTCCATCACTAAATCATTAAGAAAGGCACTGGAAAGTCCGGTTTAAACAGGATTTTAATAAGAATACAGTAATAAATGGTTGTTACATGGGTGTTATTTGGTTTAAAAGGCCGGAATTATCCGGCCTTTTTATTTAAATGCCGGAGGAGAAAGGACATGGGGTTTATTTGGTTAAACAATTTAGCAATCAGGAATTTGCGCATAGCTTTGTTTCATTGCCAACTTTAACATAATTCATAATGCCCCGGATGGTAGTTACCTTTTATTCATGAATGGGATATATAGCAGATATAACAAACTATAATGTTATGAAACCACTTTTAACCACATTGATTTTGGTTTTCAGCTTTGTCGCTGGAAACGCTCAAATCAACACTTTTAAGATTCTCGTCCAAAATGGTGAATCGGAGATTCAAATTGGAGAGGTCGTAACTCAATTGAAAAAAGGCATGGTCCTTTCCGGAGATTTCACACTTACCGTAAAAGAAGGCGCCTATCTCGGACTTGTTCATAATAGCGGACATGTGCTGGAAATAAAGGAAAGCGGAAAATATGACGCCAATGATCTGTATGGAAAGATTGAGGTGACTGAGACGAATATGATTGTCACCCGCTATACTGATTTCATTCTAAATCGGGAGATCTCTGAAAAAGCAGCCGGAATAAACTATGAAATCATGCGTGATTTCGAGCCTTTCTCTGACTCAGAGGTGAATCTGTACATCCCCGGAGCCACTGAATTGTATGGGGATAAACTAGCACTGGAATGGGCGAATGAAAGTGAATTTTCGATAATCCGTGTTATGAACATGTTTGAAGAGGTTCTGCTTGAGGAACGTGTGGAAGGACAGCGTACTATGCTGAATCTTGAGAATGAAAACCTCAAAAAAGAAGAAATTTTGCTTGTAAAGGTTTATCAGGATAATGATGTAGAGTCAAAGGCAGTTGCGCTTAAGCGTATTGATCATGAGACCAGGACGCAACATACCCAGAACTTGAATTCTTTAACAAGCAATATTTCAAATAGCGCGCTTCTCGAACTGATCAGTGCTGCTTATTTTGAAGATAATAACTTGTTAGCGGATGCCTTCACCAGTTATGTGAATGCGATGTTACTGGCGCCTAATGTGCCGGATTACCGTTCTGCATACAATGAGTTCCTGATACGTCATAAACTGCTCAAATTAAGGCAGTAGCAGAAGAAAATTGTACACTGATAACCAGCCGGAATAATTCCGGCTGGTATTTTTTGTTTTATGGACCATTCCGTAGTCATACATTTTTTAAAACGGAGCCTGGGAGTTTTTTTGCTTCTCAGTGTAACTCCTTGTTTCGGTCAGGATTGGAAGAAATCCTATACGCTCGCTCATGAAAACTGGGGAGTTTCCTGGGATAACACCATTAAATATCTTGAGGAGGCTGAACAACAGGCAAAAGTCGACCGTGGAATCTTTGATCATGACTATCTTGTCATTCTGAATGATTTAGGAATTGCCTACTATGAGTCGGGTAATTTTAGCAAAGCGCGGACTGTCCTCGAAACATCCGAAGCATTCCGCAGTGAAATCCTTGAACCAACTGATAAGGAAAGGATAATATCACAACTCAATCTCGCTCAACTGTACAGGTATACCGACACGGAAAAGGCGATTATCATCTATGAACGTATTTTAAAAACTGCCGGAGGCTCTTCATCTATAAAAGCGCTTCAGAACCTCTATGACATTTATATTGAGTTGGGCGAACACGATCGGGCACTGACCCTGCTTTCAAATTCAGCTTCGTTAAACAATTCTCAGGAGTTTGACTTTATGATTTTGCTTCTTCAGGCTGACGCCCAAAGAAGAGAAGGGAACTTTCAGGAAACCCTTGACCTTCTGAATTTCGTATCGGTTAGAATGGACAGTATTTCGAATCATTTATTACAGAAATCTGTAGAATCGGCCTACTTCGAACAACTGGGAATGCTCTACATGGAGCGACAGGATTTCACCGAGGCTGAAGCAAGCTTCAAGAAAGTTCTGGAATTAAAGGAATACCTGGGTTTACCAAAGGAAGAGACTGTAAATACCCTGAATAATATCGCCAACCTCTATGAGAAGTTCGGTCTTTATGGTCAGTCATTGTCATATATCGATCTCGCCCTGCAAAACTGTACCCATCATTGTGAACGCCTGCTTCAGAACAAAGCTGCACTGTTTTTAAAAACGGGACAGGTCCTGGAATCGGAGATTATTCTTAATGACCTTTTCAACGACTATTCATTCAAATCACCGAATGAGGAGCTTGTATTTCTTCTGAACTATGCCAATACATTCCGGAATTCTCAGGCTATCGGTTCAAATCCGGCTCTTGACAAAGCTGCTGAGCTGGTGGAAAGAAACGGGGAAGTTTTTTCAGATATGGATCTGGCCAATTTCTATGCGGCAAAAGGGGCCTGGGCGATCTACGAAGGCAACATTGATGAGGCCATCCGATCGCTGGAAATTTCAAAGCAGAAATACGTTACGGTTTATGGCAGTGCTGCACCGCAATTGAGGCAGATTGAAAATAACCTGGGGGTTTGCTATATTCTTTCAGGGAGGTTTGAAGAGGGTTCTGAAAATCTCTTTGCTGCGAGTAATAAGGAAGAACAGCTCATCAGATTCATATTTCCCATGTTGTCACGCTCCGAGCAGACGGTCTTCCTTTCAGAAATGAGGAAAGATTTGGATGTCATTTATTCAGCGATCGCTCCGCTGGCAGGTGAACGAACCGATCTTGCGCATATAATGATCAATAAACAGCTGCTCTATAAGGGCCTCACCCTGGAATCGAAGCGCGGCCTGAAAGAAATCCAAAAATTAGATCAGAATGATAAAACGGCCGGGTTATTAGAAGAATTTCTCGCCATTCGTCAGGAATTGACCAGTTCCTTTACCCGAGGTGGATTCGATGGAGAAATCCAGCAATCAATGATACGTCGTCTTAATGAACTTGAATCTGAGATTGCGAGACATACCGGCCGGCAGCTTTCTGCAACAGCTGATTACAATTCCATACGTTCCGCCCTCGATGATGATGAGGCGGTGGTTGAAATTATCCGATATAAAAATCAGAATTTCAGCCGTTTAAATGGAGAAACAGATAGCATCAATTATGTTGGACTTGTGATAAAACCGTCGTTTGAGGATGGGCCTCAGGTGGTCGAACTGGGATCCGGTGATTATCTGGAAAACCGGCAGCTGAAGTTTTATCTGAATGCCATTAAATATGAGGTCGCAGATACAACTTCCTATACTTATTTCTGGAAGCCATTTGAGTCACTGCTTGAAGGCATAAAGACGGCATACCTTGTTGATGACGGGCTGTATTTTAAGATTAATCCGGAGTCACTTATGAACCCTGAAAACAGTAGTTTTTTGGGCTCAACTATGAGGATTCGCCACTTACATAATGCCGGAGAGATCGTGAAGGTAAAGGCCGGACAAGGGGTATTCAATGGATCGCACCAGGCACTGCTCGTGGGTGATCCCGTTTTAAGTGAATCACAGGGCGATTCGAGATTCGCATCCCTTCCAGGCACACGTGAGGAGATTATACAGATTTCAGGCGCGCTGCAAAAGGAAGGGTGGGGTGTTACCTCTCTCACAGGCACGGAGGCAACGAAAGCCCGACTCTACAGTCAGGAGCCATCTGCATTGATGCATTTCGCGACGCACGGATTCTTTTCGAGAAGGGAAGTTAAACAGCGTCAGGATTTGCCTGACCTGGAATTATTCAGGTCTGGACTGGTTTTAACTGCCACAGATTCCAGGCAGGGAGATCTCCTGACTGCGTTTGAGGTTTCTGATATGGATCTGTCAGCAACAGAGTTGGTGGTATTATCGGCCTGTGAAACCGGTCTGGGAGAGTTGAAAAATGGCGATGGGGTATACGGGTTGCAATACGCATTTTTCGTAGCGGGAGCAGAATCAATGATCATAAGTCTGTGGCAGGTAAGTGATAAGGTCACCAAGGAGTACATGTCAAGTTTTTATGCAAAACTGCTGGCATCTGGAAATAAGAGGATTGCCTATGAATACGCAGTTGATGAAATGAAGAAAAAGTATCAGGCACCAAAATATTGGGCGCCCTTCATATACCTGGGTAATTAATTACAATCGAAAATTTCTGTATTAAGCAGGTTGTTGTCCTTAACAAGGATGGGAATATAGGGTCTGTATCGCTCGCTTTCATCGATACCATTTAATCGGATCAGGGTCTCTTCCTTTAAAGCCCGGGTGAGTTCATCACCATTCATGGCTCTGGTTGTGAAACAGTAATGATAGGTTTCTTCAGGCTTGCTCCCCATACCTGAAATAAGAAATTCCACACGACGATTAAGCTGTCTGCCTTTAGGTGATTCATTGTCGGCAACAGGTTCACGAAACCCCTTCGCCCGGATCATCATGGAAAGAGGGGATACCCCTAACCGGAGAAGGGCATCAAATACAGCCTGTCCGCGTTCTCGTGTAAGCAGCAAATTGTAGGCCTCACTTCCGGTGTTATCTGCATGCGCAACAATTTCCAGTTGAAATCCCGGGTTGTTGTTTAGAAAAACAGCCATCTCCTGTAGTACTCCATAGGATTCATGGCGGATTTCACTTTCAGCCAGATCAAAATAAACCGGAGTGTAGGTATATGACCTGTAATCCGGGATAAATAATGTCTGCACATTCGAGAATTGGATCAGGCCATTGAAGGCAGTATCAATTTCAAGGAGAACGCTTTCATTGCCTGTTAAATGGCTAAAACGGAAATTTCCGGATGAATCGGCAATGGTTAATTGTCGACGTTCGCCACTCAGGTCCGACATATAAATTGTTGGGATGTCATCACAATATTCACAATCCAGTGAGCCCGTTATTTCAAAGTGTCCCTCTTCTTCATGATGGTCGAAGTCAACCTGATAACGTCGGCGGTCCAATGCTGCTAATTCAGCCTTGCGCTCTTTAAGCAATGCATCAACCTGAGCCTGTGACAGATCTTTGAATGTACTGGTGACGCCCGGCTTGCCAAGGGCAATATCATTGATGACCGCCTGCTCTGCAAGAGACAGTTTGCTGAAGTCAACATCACCTGTATTTACGATAGTTGTGATTTCTCCTCCCGGATCAGGTAGAATCACAGATCCACTTAATGCATCGTCACGACTTGCATTATGATTCAATGCAGAAATAAGAGAAGTAAGATATAACCTGGATCGGATTGATGAGCTGTACACATCAAAACCCCCTTCTCCATCTGAACGATTAGATGACCAGAATATATAGGACGATGAGGCATTTGGAAACATATCGTCCCTGCTGGAATTAAAAGGGATTCCCGCATTCACCAATACCGTGTCACCATTGAGTAGTCGACGTGCCATAAATATATCCATTCCGCCGAATCCCTGATGACCATCGGAAGAGAACATCAGAATGTTATTCATTATCGGAAAGGGTGAATTCTCGTTCAGTGAAGTATTAACCTTGTTGCCCAGGTTCATGGCGGGTCCCCAGCCGCTGCCTGATTTAACGGACATCCAGATATCATTGCCGCCCTTACCGCCAGGCCGGTCCGATACGAAGAACAATGTATCCCCTGAAATTGAAATACCCGGCTGTTTACTGTTCCTCCCTGGTAAATTAATATTTTCCGACAATAATTCCGGCTCTGAAAATCTTCCTGATTCCAGATGACTTACGTAAATCTGACAATATGGAGCTTTGTACCCGCAAACGGTAAAGTAGTATGCGCCATCCTCATTACAAAAGCTGCCGCTGCCATCATTAAATTTTGTATTCAGTGCATCGATGAGCTTTGTATCATCAACAATATTGATGGCATTTTCTGACAAAGAGAAATAATAATGATCTGAAAAACCCTCGCCAAATCGCTGATCTCTTGCCTGCCTTTTATGTTCAATCCTTGAACTTGTGATCAGAAGTGCTGAATCGGCTAAGGTCACCGGTGCATAATCATTAAAGGGCGTATTCAGGGGTTCAGCCACTTGGCGGATTTTAAACTTCTCCTTTCCATTATAGGATATGGCCATTTGACTTCCCGCTTTTTCCACCCGGGCCTGTTCAATAAGAGCGGGATAGCGACCGGTTGAATCCCAACGGGCAATAAAGGAATCGAAATATGATATGGATGCGCTGTATTTGCCCGTATATTTCTGCATGAGAGCCAGGTAATATTCGCTAAGCGGGTTGGCATTTTCGTCGAGAAAAAACACCTTCTGATACTGAGCGAGCGCCTTTTCATACTGGAATGTCTGCCGGTAGTTTTCGGCAAGTGAAAATACAGCATCGATGTTGTTCTCATCAAATGTGAGCAATTCGTTCAGGGCATCGATAGCTGCGAAATATTGACCGGAGTTTTCCAATTGCCTGATTTCCTCAAACCGAAGCGCTGTTTGTTGTGCCGCCAGGGTCAGGGGTAATGCAGTTAGCATGCTGATGCATAGAAGTAATCGCGAAAACTTCATATGAGTGGCGTTGAGAAATAAACGGACTGGTGTTTTCGGATAATTCTGTATTGAATGGAAAACTCGTAGCTTCCTGAAGTTCCAAAATACCTTTGGAAAGAGGAAACATTATGATCATAGCTGAAGGCGAGTCGGAAATTCTTGATTTCAGTACCTACATGAACGATGAAAGAATCACTCAGGCGATACCATGCTCCCAGGATTACGGCGGCATTCGAGGCATTGGATGCACTTCCCAGCGAATAGGTCAGGTATCCGCCTGCATTCAGCTGAATGTCTGAAAGCTCATACACCGCCAGAGCACTCGGGGTGAGTTTTGCCTGTGCCGAAATGGGGAAACTAATCCCGCCATGAAAACGAAGGCTGAGTGGCAGATTGTCCTGATCATTGATCAGGGACGTATTCGGTTGATTCAGGTGATAGACTGAAATTCCTGCATAGGACGACCAGGATTTTGTACTATACCGCTGCTGTTGCCGGTAATACCACATCATGCCCGCATTGATTACAGCATAGAACCTTTGGTCCTGCAAATTTCCCGGATCAACCTCAATTGTGGGATCAAACCCGCTGAATGCATTGTACTGCGAACCCCATTGTAAATTTTCAATATTCAATGCATTCCTGTAAACGCCGGCCTGTAATCCAAATGTTAAAATGTTGTTTCCATAGGAGGAGAGGTGATAGTTGAAGGCCCCTGAGAAATTGATTCCGGTATTGGAGAGACTGTTATTTCCTGCCTGATCACTCAGGATTGAAACCCCGATTCCCCCTACATGCTTGCTGCGGCCGCCTGGTTTGATCAATGGGTGCATGTAGGTGATCTGAGCGGTCTGATAGGGGGATTCCAGCTGGTTCCACTGTGCCCTGTAATTCATGCCGATCGTGATATCACTTTCAGATCCCACCAATGCCGGGTTCAGATAGAGCGAGGTGGTATAGTACTGAGAAAATACAGGTGACTGCGCCACTGAGAAATTCAGGGTAAAAAATAAAGGAAACAAAACGATCAGGTATTTCAGCATCAGTTAAGAATTGTTAAAGTCCCTGTTCGTTCTATAACTTCATTGCGGCTGTTCCGCGCCCTTAAGGCATATACATAGGCTCCCTGTGGTAATAAGTCGCCGGTGCGGGCAGATGTTCCGTTCCATCCGTTGAATTGCATTCGGGTGAGGCTTTTGCTTTCGAAAACCTGCATCCCCCGCCGGTCATATACCACGAATGAAAAATCCTCTTCTACAAAGTCGCCGAAAACCTTGATGACCCTGTTATCCTGGTCGGCCGCATTCGGAGAGAGGACGTTGGGAATGTAAAATGCCGTTTCATCGCGTATATTTTCTTCCAGTGTTCCAAGTAGCAGAATATGTTCTGAAACGGGTGCATTAGTAGATATCATTTCGTAGAATGAGCCCGTGAAAAAGTCGAGATCGTCATATAACGTAAAATCACCTGAGTTTCGGTCAAGTCCGATAATAACCGCTGATGATCTGTCCAGCTGATCATCATAAAAAGGCAGGCTTACCTCACTGCCGGCAAATGCATCCCGGTAATTACTTCGCTCCCAGAAAAAGTCCCGGCTAACGCTTGTAACCCCTTGTGGTATGTTACCGGAATAATTAGCCCTGGCCTGCAACACGGTAATGGTATTACCGCCTGTAACATCCAGCAATGATACCGGCAGGTAGGTGCCGGAAATACCCACAGGGAATTCCACCAGGCCACGCCCGCCCCTGTGAAGGGGGCCATTTACAAAACTTCCTGGTGATCCGCCTGAAATCAGGGCATCCGTTTCAGTAAATAACGTGTCGATAGACGAGGTAGTGATTTCCCCATCTGTCAGGAGAAGTTGCCGGCGAACGGGTACTTTGCCGCGAATCAATATACCTGCAGGGTTGCCAACATCCAATATGGAAATGAACTGTCCGTTATGGCGGAATGTCTGCGTTTGAGTGCCATCCAGAACTATGGTGCCCGCCCCTTGATATATGCCGTTGCTGGACCAATTCCGACGCACATGGTAGATTCCCTCATTCTGCAGAAAACCCTCATTTGAAACCGCAGCATCAGCGGTTAATATTCCGTTTTCAGAAATAAATAACACTGAACCGTCCTGTATGGTCTGCGCTGCCGACCGATTGGATTGAATCGTAAAAATGAGTAAAAATAGTGCTGCTCTGAGGTACATAAAAAAATAAATCAATTGCCCGGATTCTCTCCAGTAATCTGAATATTAAATAAATATATTTATTTTTGGTAATAAGACCTTATCATCCGCATGCTTTACGTATGTAATTTTAGATAGTCTATTGCTACAAAAATGTAAGGTCGATTTATCATATTACTGATATTTTTTGGGTGAAATACATTTTTAGAATGCCAACTTAAATGTGGCCATGACATTCAGTACTATTAAAAACTACTTTTTAGCCATTCTCATATTGCTGATCATTCCGTGTGTGATGCCGGAAGTAATGGCGCAGTCTGTCGGTGTCGGAACCACCAATCCCAATTCCAATGCGGCACTGGATGTGGTTGCACCGGGAAACAACCAGGGGGTTTTGCTCCCGAGGCTTACGGGCGGTCAGCGCACGAGCATGAGTTTGGGTTCAACTGAAAGGGGTTTGATTGTGTATGACACTACCGATAACCTTTTCTATTATTGGGATGGCGCACAGTGGATCGCCGGACTAGGGGATTCATCCGGTACATTTCAGAACCTTGCCTTTAATCAGGCAACGGCGCTTCTTTCCATCGAAAACGGTAACAGTGTTGATTTGAGTTCACTGATCAACGACGCGGATTCCGACCCTTCCAATGAATTGATTACAGATGTTCGCCTTAACGGCAACATACTTGAAATAGAAGAAAACGGCCTGATCTATACCCTCGATCTGACGCCCGTAATAAACATTGGCACTGATGACCAGCAGTTAAGCCTGGCTGGAAGTGTGTTAACACTCGAAGACGGTGGGGCTCCGATAGATCTGGCGTCGCTGGGTTATGTCACTACATCGGATGATGCGGATGCCGACCCAACTAATGAAGCGATCACTGATTTTCGCATAACGGCTACCGATATTGAAATCGAGGAAAATGGTGTCCTGGCGGGAAGTATTCCCTTATCAGGATTACCGACGGGCACAGATGATCAGCAGATAAGCCTGGCAGGCAGTGTGTTGACACTCGAAGACGGTGGGGCTCCGATAGATCTGGCGTCGCTGGGTTATGTTACTACATCGGATGATGCGGATGCCGACCCGTCCAATGAGGCGATCACTGATTTTCGCATAACAGCAACTGATATTGAGATCGAGGAAAATGGTGTGCTGGCAGGAAGTATCCCGTTGTCAGGGCTGCCAACCGGAACCGATGATCAGGAGGTAACTGAATTTGTATTAAGCGGCGTAAACAGTTCGATCCTTCAGCTAACCCTTGAGGGGGATGGCACCGGACAGAAAACAGTTGATTTGCACAACATATCATTCCCGGCAGCAAGTGATCTTTCCGGTACTATTGGAACGGCCGTTGTAAAGGACGGGGCGATTAACAGTCAGAAAATTCTGGATGGAAGTATTGAAACTGCAGACATTCAGGACGGTGCGGTTTCCAATGTTAAAATCAGTGATTTGGATCCGTCGAAGCTCAACCAGGCCGGGGCATCCGTTGGAGATCTCCTACGTTGGGATGGTACGCAATGGGCACCTGCCACCACAGCCGTCGTACCCGTAGCAAGCTATTACAGTATTGACCCTTCAGATTTCACAGGCGTTTACAGACAGAATTTTGCCAATTCGGAAAATAATGTGTTGATCTTTGAGAGTGATAATAGTCTTGTCACGATCAAGGATGAGACACTGGGCAGATCCATTTATGCCCCTGTACATTTGCCGCACGGTTCGGTCGTTCAATCCATCACAATGTATTTCATGGATATGCACGGCCCACCCGTTAAATTAGGCCTGTTTGAAAGGTCATTTGGCAGCGGCCAGGTCGATCTTGGCGGCGGTTTAAATGCCAATGAAAATGGGCCTGGAATATTCACTGCCACATTGAACGGACCTTTTGTGATCGACAATCAGAATCATACATATATGATCGGTATCGATTTCAATATAGCAGGAATTACAAATCAGCTAAGTGATGCTGAGCAGGGGATATACGGGATCGTTATCGAATATATTACGCCTTAATTGTTCCAAATTGATCAAATCAAAGGATTTGGTACAAACAAAATTAGCGAAGCTCTGGACATTTGTTCCAATTTTTGTATTATAGGTTGCAATCTACAACCTCTTAATAATGAAATATTTATGTTTGCCGGTAAGCCTGTTCTTCATGATGATACTGGCTTCCTGTTCAGCCGATAATTACCCGCCAATTGTTGATGTTCCTACTTATAATTACCGTTATGGTCAGTTTGTCTGGCATGAACTTGGTACATCCAATGTGGATGCTTCCAGGGAATTTTACGGGCAATTATTCAATTGGGAATTTGAATCAATTCCAACGACCGATGGAAACTATACACTGATCCGGCAGGGAAATAAGTATCTGGGAGGAATGATTGAGACCAAATCTCAACAGAATTTGTGGATAGGAGCGATATCTGTCGAGGATACTGAAAAGGCACTTGATTTTCTTAGCTCTATGGGCGCATCGACCGTCATCGGAACAACCAGAATCACCGGACGTGGAAGCATGGCTTTACTGAAGGATCCACAGGGTGCTGCTGTGAGTATAATTCATTCTTCCGCAGGGGACCCGCCATTGCTGGAAGCAGATGCAAATGAATGGTTATGGATGGAGCTATGGTCTGACCAGCCTGAGTCCTCTGCTGAATTTTACGGTAAGACGTTAGGTTATGATATCACTGAGCAGGTTGCTAATGGAAAACCGTATTGGATCTTCGGTAAGCAGGAACTTAAAATAGCGGGGATAAGTCCGAACCCGATCTCAAATATGACAACACAATGGGTGCCTTATATTAAAGTTACGGATCCGGAGGAAACCGTGAATCGAGCCAAATCACTGGGTGCGACCATTTTGATGGCACCGAATCAGGCAATAAGAAATGGTTCTGTCGCCGTTCTTACCGACCCCAATGGAGCAATTTTCTGTATTCAAAAGTGGCCGTTCAATTAAATTCGATCAAAATGAAAACATTTGTTAAAAAATTATCATTCTGCCTCCTCATGATTGCGGCTATCGGAACACTGGAGAGCTGTTCAAATGCACATTGGGGCACCAGCATGGGAATGAATATGTCTTTCGGTCCTGGTGGACCCAGGGTCACGCCTTCTTTTAATGTGGGGGTGTACAGTGGCGGGCGTTATTGACGGATTAGCTGCGGCACCGCTATTTTTTGGTTAGGCAGTCAGGTATTAGTAATTTTGCGAAAATTAGATAAAGCAAAATTAACTATGAAATACCTATCAAGATCAATCTATGTATTGGGCTTTTTAATTGTCTTTGGTGCATGTTCAACTTCTACAAAGGAAGAGGCGGCAGCTACGGATGATATGACCACAGAATTAGCTGAAGAAATGGAAGTTCCTGCCGCGCCGATGGCGATGGCATCAATGTCACCGGCCAGTGGCAGCAACGTTACTGGTACGATCACTTTCACCCAGACAGGCGACAATACCGTTCAGATGGATATCGAAATCAATCATCTTGTACCAGGCTCACATGCGATACATTTGCATGAAAAGGGTGATTGCAGCGCCGACGATGCCAGTTCAGCCGGAGGTCACTGGAATCCATCCGGTGTGGATCATGGCAACCGTATGGGTGATGGAATGCATCATGCCGGCGACATTATAAACCTTGAAGCCGGAGCAGACAGTACGGCAACAAATTCACTTGAAATTACAGGATGGACGATTGGCGGAGATTCAGCTACCAATATCCTGAATCATGCAGTAATCATTCACGCTGGTGCGGATGATTTTACCTCCCAGCCATCAGGTGCTGCCGGGGGAAGAGTATCCTGCGGAGTGATCCGTGAGCAATAGAGAAGAGCGTAATAATATAAAAACCCGCCATCGAGCGGGTTTTTTTATGGTTTAATGATTAGTAAGTGCACATATTTCATCGATGATGATTTCGGGATCCTTATCTTCCCGGATAAGCTGGAGCATCCTGGCCAGCATATCTGTGATTATCCTGGGATGTATACTCAGTTTTTCAGCCAATTTTCGACATATCAATAGTTCTTCCTGATCAACCCGACCATCGGCAATCATCACCTCAACCAATTCATAGATTTGGAAGATTTTATCCCGATGGGATGCAGGAGCAACAAATTTAATGGTTTCAGCCTCTTCACGTATCTGATGGAGTTCCTCCTGGCTTACGCCTCTGTTTGCGGCAATTGTAGCCAGACGATCCCACTCAGTCTGATCCAGAGTGCCATCTGCTAGTGCTACAGCAATGAGGTTGTTTAAATGACTCATCACCTGTCCGTGCCGATTTGATCTGAATAAATTGAACATTATTACTTCTTTACTGATAAATTCCTATCCTTTCGATGTGGTAACCCACTATTCACTTTAAACGGGATGTTTTCCTTACATTTTATGCAAAATCTCCCGTATACGCGCTTTAAGCGATTCAGAGGCCTCGAATAGCGGTAACCGTACATGAGGTTCACAAATTCCAAGTTCCGATAAAACGAATTTTACTCCCACGGGATTAGATTCTTCATACATAAGAGGGTTCAGGTCCAGCATTTCATATGAAGTTAGTGCTGCTCCCTGTACATTGCCAGCCCGGAATTCAGTCATCATTCTTTGGAATGTATTCGGAATGGCATTTGCCAGAACTGAAATCACTCCTGTACCACCAACACTCATCATGGGAAGCGTTAAAAGATCATCGCCTGAGATAAGAAGAAAGTCTTCCGGTTTATCGCGCGCTATGCGCATCACCTGATCCATATCACCAGCAGCTTCCTTAATACCAATTATGTTCGGGTGATGGGCAAGAATCAGTGTAGATGCTGCTGTTACATTACTGGCAGTCCTTCCGGGAACGTTGTAGAGAATAACTGGGATCGGTGCCTCATTTGCCAGTTGCTCATAATGCGCAACGATTCCCCGTTGTGAAGGCTTATTGTAGTATGGGCTTACAGACAGAAGTGCATCAATTCCACTGAGTTCGGTATTTTTTAATTCTGAAAGGAGTGCAGCCGTGTTGTTTCCTCCCAATCCGTAAACGATGGGTAAGTTTGCCCGGTTGTTTTCCCTGACAAAATTTAATACGGCTGCTTTTTCAGCGGGAGAGAGGGTGGCGGTTTCACCGGTAGTGCCCATTACGACATAATAGTCGACACCATTCGATTGGGTATAATCCATCAGCCTTCCAAGGGCTTCGAAATCAATTTCAAGCGACCTTGTGAAGGGCGTAACCAACGCTACTCCGGTTCCGGATAACCTATTCATCATGAAAGGACTTTTGTATACTTATACATCTCATGAGCAAGACTTTTGTAATTGGGTTGCTGTGGGGCCACCATCAGATCACAGAAAGGCCGGTTGATTTCTTCGAAAAACCCTACGCGGCACTGTGCACGGCTCATCGATAATAAATATCGCATGATTGGGTCTCCCTCGAAATCTACATAAAGAAGGTAATTAAAGGGTTTGTTAACGAAGGTATGCACATCTTCCGAGTTTACATTCCCGAAAAAGCCGATCTCCTTGTCGGTGAAGAAATTATACCGGAATTCGAAGTTCTGAACGTCCTTAGGAAGGAATGACATCACGCTCACTTTTTTACCATCACTCTCAAACTTCTTTGCAAGGTCCTTGATGATGTCATGTTTGGTAAGATCTTCAGCTGTGTAAAGGATGCCAACGTTTTTCGCATCTTCATACAGCACGCTTCCGCGGAAAGCGTTATTGCGTTTTAACTGCGCATTCGTTCTGTACTTTACAAACAAATCTCTGAACATCTTATTGACTGATCATTCCTTCAAAATCAGATTCCGAAATAATTTGAATCCCGAGCTTTTCGGCCTTTTCCTTTTTTGAAGGACCCATATTGTCACCTGCAAGTAAAAAATCCAATTTACCCGAAATAGACGAAAGAACCTTGCCGCCATGAGCAACAATCAATTCTTTAAGTTCATCGCGTTCATGCCTTTCGAATACTCCCGAAATTACAAAAGTTTTTCCTTCCAGTTGATTTCCAAGTTTAATTTCCTCCTTTTCTTCGATAACCATCTGAACACCGGCATTTTTTAATCGATTGATTTCATCAATATGCTGCTCATTTCCAAGGAATTCAATTACGCTATGGGCAATGCGTTCCCCGATTTCCGGAACGGCGATCAGGTCTTCATAGGAAGCGTTCATAAGGGCATCAATTGATTTGAATGCCTGGGCGAGTTTTTCGGCAACCGTTTTTCCCACAAACCGGATTCCCAAACCAAAAAGAACATTCTCAAATGGTACTGATTTTGACTTCTGAATTCCCGTTAACAGGTTGTTTGTGCCCTTTTCCTTAAAACCTTCCAGAGAAATGATATTCTCATAGGTTAGGTCGTACAGATCGGCAGGCGACTTAACAAGATTTTTATCAAATAACATTTCAATCGTTTTTTCTCCAAGGCTGTCGATATCCATGGCTTTGCGCTGGATGAAATGGACTATACGACCTTTTATCTGTGGCGGACAACCGTCCTGGTTCGGACAATAATGAACTGCTTCACCTTCCATTCGTTGCAGTTCTGTGCCACATTCAGGGCAATGGGTAATATAAGTTACGGGTTCGAGGCCTTCCTTTCTTGCCGACAAATCAACCCCGGTTATTTTCGGGATAATCTCGCCGCCTTTTTCAACAAAAACCTGATCTCCTATACGAAGGTCGAGCCGCTCGATTTCATTGGCATTGTGTAAGGAAGCGCGCTTTACAGTTGTGCCTGCCAGGAAGACTGGTTTGAGTTCTGCCACAGGAGTGATTGCGCCTGTTCGGCCAACCTGATATGTTATATCCTTAAGGGTGGTTATGGCATCTTCGGCTTTATACTTGTAAGCGATTGCCCAGCGCGGGCTTTTGGCAGTGAAGCCAAGTTGTTCCTGCTGGTCGAGACGATTTACTTTTACTACGATACCATCTGTTTCCAATGGTAACGAACGACGCTTATCTTCCCATTCTGCGATATAATCAAATACTTCTTCCAGGGTTTTGCACAATCGGTACGTCGGTGAAACGTTGAATCCCAGGCGCTCCAGCAGTTGAATGCCTTCTGCGTGTGTTTCTACGGGTAGGTCATCACCCATAATAGAATAAAGATAGCAGTCGAGTTTACGCTGCGCAACAATCGATGAATCCTGCATTTTTAGCGTACCTGAAGTGGTATTCCGTGCATTGGCATACACTTCTTCACCAATGTCCTCACGCTCCTTATTCAAGGCTATGAATGTCTGACGGGGCATGAATGCTTCACCACGCGCTTCGAAAAAAGGCGGACTGTCCTTGATGTGCTTCACCTTTAACGGAATGGTACGGATGGTCTTCACGTTTGCTGTGATATCATCACCCCGGGTGCCATCGCCCCGTGTTACCCCGCGTGACAAATATCCATTTTCATAGGTCAGGCTTAGTGCTACGCCGTCAAACTTAAGTTCGCAGAAGTATTCATAGGGTTCGTCGCCAAGGCCCTTTTTTACCCGGTTATCAAACTCTTCCAATTCTTCCCGGGAATAGGTATTACCGAGTGAAAGCATGGGATACTTGTGATATACCGTTTTGAAAGACTTGGTTACCGTTCCTCCAACACGCTGGGTGGGAGAGTCGGGTTGCCTTAGCTCAGGATATTCCTCTTCCAGTGCTATGAGTTGTTCAAGCAGTTTGTCAAATTCGAAGTCACTTATTTCGGATCGGTTATTCTGGTAATACTGCTCGTTGTAATAATCGATTTTTTCCGAAAGGGATTCGATCTTCTTTTTCGCCTCTTCGCGATTCATTACCGGGTTGGGTCTTTGTAGATTTTAATTGAATTAACTCCTTCAAATGTATTGTTGTTCCGATCAATATCGGCCATTCTTTCAGTCGGATCAATTTCTATCGACTTAATTTCTGTGATCGGACGGTTAATTTTCAGCGAATAGGTTGGATACGTCCACGGCCACGCTTCTTTGGTGATTCTTGACACTTCCAGGTTTTCCACCGGCTTTTCTCCGCGCATGATACGCAGCGGAATATAAAGTATTTCTGAAGAGCCATCGGTATACTCAATGTAAAGGTCTACGGGCATCATCATAGCTTCGACACGCTCCAGGGTCACGATGGTTTCATCATTCACGCCTGTTACGTCGCTGATACCGTAATCAATTCTGTTGGTTGTGTATGCGAAATTTTCCAGGTACCAGTCCAGCTGCATGCCTGAGGTTTTTTCCATAACCCTGATCAGGTCGATTGATGTGGGATGTTTAAATTTCCAGGTGTTGTAGTACCTGCGCATTCCCTTCATCAGGTTTTCTTCACCAATTACATATCCCAGCTGTGCAAGGAATACCGCGCCTTTCGAATAGGCATTGATGCCATACGACCGGTTCGTGTGATACATATCTGAGTGTGTGGTGAGGGGTTCTTCGTTGCCGCTGTTGGCCATGAAGAAATATCCCTGGTAAGATCCCCGGAAAGGATTGCCGCCCGTTTCACCTGAAAGATGCTGCATTGTAAGGGCTGAAGCGAAGGAAGTGAATCCTTCGTCCATCCACGGGTACAGGCTTTCGTTCGTGGCAAGGACACCCTGAAACCAGCTGTGGATCATCTCATGCACAGAAACACCTACCAGGCTTCCCTGGCTTCGGTTTCCAGTGATGAGCGTTGCCATGGGATATTCCATTCCGCCGTCTCCTCCCTGGATGAAGGAATATTGTTCGTAGGGATACACTCCAAAAGTTTTGTTCATGTATTGCATGGCTTTAACCATGGTCCCGGGCAATGCTTCCCATGCGGCTTGGTTTTCCTCGTTAGCCTGGTAGAAAAAATGGAGCATGGGACCGTCCGGTACCTGGATCCTGGTATGCGTGTAATCCGGGTCTGCGGCCCACATGAAATCATGTACATTGGGGGCAATAAAATGCCATGTAAGAGGTTTTTCTGAGGCAGCCACTTCTTTACCTTCTGATTCATAGCCATGTCCGATTTTATCAGGATTCTGGAGATAACCTGTTCCGCCAATCGTGTACGATGGGTCGATCGTTATCTTCACATCAAAATCACCCCATACACCATGGAATTCACGTCCGATATAAGGATTTGTATGCCATCCGCGGTGATCATATTCACACACTTTTGGGTACCATTGTGACATTGAGTAGGAGATGCCTTCAGCATTGTCACGGCCGGATCGGCGGATCTGGACAGGCACCTGGCCTTCGAAACTCAGTGTGAAGACGCTTTTTCCCCCGGGCAGTATCGGTTCATTCAACGTAACTTCCAGAATCGTGCCTGAAACCTTGAATGCGAGGTCCGTTCCTTTCTGTTTGAGGGAGTTGATATGCTGATAACCAATCTCGTCGGCAGACAGTTGAGATATTCTGCTCCCCACTCTCCGGTCGGGGTCTTCAATAGTGAGTGACCGCATGTCCATCATACTTCCCGGCTGGAATGCATTGAAGTAAAGGTGATAGTATATTTGGGTAAGTGTATCGGGTGAATTATTATAATAGGTCAGTTTTTGATCTCCTGTGAAGCGATGTGTCTCCACATTCATGTTCACATCCATTTCGTATTCCACACGTTGTTGCCAATATCCCACAGGTGTTTCCTGGGCAATGGATATTTGTGCGGTGAGAATTGATAAAATAAGTAAATACAAGCTTTTCATATATTGTTATATCCTGATTTTTAAAAATACATTATTGATCCAGTTCACCCAGTGAATTCTCCAGGTCGTCTTCCGTTTTTCGTAAAAACTCACGGCATTTCTTCAGTATTTCGGCGGCTTTATCCACCTGGCTGGTGAGATCATCTATATCCAGCTCTCCTTTTTCAATCCGTTCCACGATTTGCTCCACTTGTTGCAGTGAATCTTCAAACCTGAAATCTTCTTTCTTCTCACTCATTTTTGTTGTTGTTTATGGTTGTAATCTGACTGTTGATTTTTTTGTTGATCGTATAGGTTGTAATCGTATCGCCTTCCTTTAATTCAACCTGATGAATGGATTTCCCATTCAGCGTTGTTAACGTATATCCCCGCTTCAGGATGTTATCGGGATGCACAAGTTCCAGGGATTTGGATGCGATGCGCAGTCGCTCCATTTTCATGGATAGGAATTTCCTGGCTGCCGCTTTCAATTGACCGCTTCTTTTTTCTAGCAACAGATCCTGTTGGGAAGTAACTTTTCGAACCCCGCTTTTAAGACGGTATTCCAGGTTTTTCAGACGCTGGTTCTCATATTTCAATCGCTGTTGGGCGTGATAGGCGATTGTTTCAAAATGATTGATCATTCTTTCCTCATAGCTCCGCACCCCACCAATGAGGAATTCAGCAACCGCTGTAGGGGTCTTTAGCCGGGTATGCGCAACGAGGTCGAGTATCGTTTCGTCACGCTCATGGCCAATTCCGGTGAGTACAGGCAACGGAAATTGGGCAACATGGTTGGCGAGGTCGTAGGTGTCAAAGCAATCAAGATCTACCTGCGCACCACCGCCCCGGATGATAACGACTACGTCAAAGGAGTTGATACTGTTGTGAATACGGTTCAGTGCATCTATGATCGATGGAGGCGCCTCATCACCCTGCATCACTGCTTTAAAGAGACGGGTACGGAAGGCGTATCCGTACAAATTATTTTTTAGCTGGTCGGAAAAATCGCCAAACCCCGCAGCCGTTGGTGAGCTGATCACTGCGATCCTCAGTGGCGCAACCGGCAAGGCAACTGATTTATTCATGTCCACCACGCCTTCCCGTGTAAGCCTTTCAATGATTTCCTGTCGCTTGCGGGCCCGCTCTCCGAGGGTAAACCGCGGGTCAATCTCCCGGATATTCAGTGACATCCCGTATAACTCATGGTACTCAACACTTACGTTGCAGAGCACGGTCATCCCGTTCTGGAGGGGTTTTCCAGTTATTGATTCAAACCATGCAGAAAGTCCGCGAAAGGTATAGGCCCAGATAGTCGCCCGGATACGGGCCACCAGCCTATCGTCCTCTTTCTCGATCAGGTCAAGGTAGCAATGGCCCTTCTGATTCAGCCGAAGCTCAGCGACTTCAGCCACCACCCAATAAGAAGGCTCGAGATTGTTGTCGAGTGTGCTTCGTATAAGCTGATTGAGTTCAAGTAAACGCAGGTGTTCCATCAGTCGTCCAAAAATATTTAAATATTCCCGGACTCATGATGTCGTATCGTGATTTTATATGGGTGGTTAATTAATATCCCGGAAGGTTTCCAGCAGTCCGGCTGCCTTGCCACGCGGACGAACAATGAGGAGGGGACAATCGAGATTGGTATTCAGTAATCTCTCTGCCATACTTCCCAAAAACAGCGAAGCTGCAGCAGTTCTTCCCTTGGCACCGATGACAATTCCATCTGGCTTGATTTCCGTTGCAAGATCACGGATATCGCTCGAAAGATCCTCATTCACATCCAGGGAATAAACCGGAGTTACCTGGACGTCCTTCATGTCGACCTTACTGATGAGTTTATTGAAATCCTTTTCTGCGTTTTTGCGCATTATCTCTGCAAATTCCTCATAGGTCTTCCCTGTATAATGATAGCCTGCCGGGACGGAGTATACATTCTGGCAGTAGACTTCAATCGGCTGGGTGCGGTGCTGGCTCAATTCCACTACTGTTTCCAGCGCCAGTTTTGAATACTTTGAAAAGTCAACCGGTACGAGGATTTTACGGACACTGGGGGTGGCTCCCTCAGGTATGATGAGCAGATTACAGCTGGCGCGTCTGGCTAAACGCTGAGCCAGAATTCCTGTGCCCTGCATGGTCTTTTTCTGACCAATAATTATTAAGTCGGCATTGCCCCGGATAGCCATGTCCAGGAGGGAGGCAACACTGCCTTCTTTAACATTGTATTCAAATTTGATTTCCCGGTCGATCCGGAAGTATTTGGCAACCTTATCCTTTATCTTCGCGGTGCGTTCTGCAACCAGTCGTTCCGACATATCCGGAAATTCAAGTTTCACGTCTGCCGGTATTTTCTCCCCGCGTACAATGTGCCAGAACTGGACCCGCTGCACAAAGCCGCGTCGCGCGATGAATGCCGAAAATTCGATAAGTGTCTTATCCATCTCCGACATATCCAGCCCTACAATAATATCTTTAATTGGCTCCATTATACTAACATTGGATTTTGATGCAAAAATAGAGCATTTCCCTCAAAATGAAACATTTACTTTGCTAAATACTTATTGTTTCCAGGCCGACAGGTAATCTGCCAGCATTTCGATCTGCTCCTTCGAATGGGTGGGAAAGTTGGCGATTCGGATGTGATCGGATTTATATTTTCCATAGCCGCTTCCAACGATAAAACCCCTGGATGACAGATAGCTGATCAATTCCGGACTCCCTGAATCGACATGTGCAACGGTGGTGGTACGTGAACGCTGTTCCGGATTGGTGACAAATGCCCTCAGGCGTGGGTGGTTTTCGTAGGTATGATAAAGCATCGCCGACTTGTATGCAGTCTCGCGCCGGATTTGATCCAGTCCCTTTTCCAGCATATCGCCGGCAACCCGCCCCAACAGATATATGCCCAGTACATTGGGTGTCTCCGGCGTCTGGTTTTTAACCGCTTTTTCAAGCATTGCTGAGATTGAGTGGTAGCTGCCTGTGATGGTTCCGCTTTCCTGCAGTTGGGCTGATTTTTCTATGCAACGGTCGTTGACTATCCAGACACCCAGTCCGGCAGGAAGTCCGAACGCCTTCTGAACACTGAAGTATGCTGTATCCACGTGGTTATAATTGATTTCCGCATCCGGTACGGAAGAAACGACATCCAGTGCGATCAGTTGATTGGGGAAGGCTTTCCTGATGCTTTCAACATCCTTTTCAGGTTGGCGGGCGCCGGTGCTTGTTTCGTTGTGTGTAATGGCGATAAGCTCGGTGGATTCTGGGATCAGTAATGATGACATTTCAACCACCGAGCCCTCAGCCGCTTCAGCGGAAAGGGCAGTACGCCCTAATTGCTGTGATATTTCATGAAAACGGGCGGAAAACGCGCCGTTAACCAGGTGAAAACTCTCCCGTTCCACGAGGTTCTGTATGATCCGTTCCCAGGCTTCCGTTGCGCTGGCGGTGAACAGGATCTTATAACCAGAAGGCAGATTCAGCAATGCGGAAATATTATCAACCGCTTCCGCATAGATGTTCTGGAATTTGGTGGAACGGTGTGAAATGGAAGGGATGTCTTCTCTTAAAGCTCTTCGCAGGTGTTCCTGAACGGTGAAGTAAAGTTGTGAGGGACCGGGGGTGAAATAAATCTTTGGCATAGGTCAAAATTAGTTAACCAAATTCATATTGAAATAACATAGCTGTAAATAATAGTGATTGTTTGGTAACGACCCCTTTACAGGGGGTTAATTCAATGATACTAGATTTGCAGGGTATGGTTAAGATGAAGGTGCTCCGGCAGGCACTGTTCCGTGCCGGAGTCCTTTTTTAAATCCGCTGAATTTGCCGGTATTTCAATAACAGATCAAGGCTGCTTCCGTCAAAATCAATATTATGATACACCTTCAGCAACCAGGTCCCGGCATCATCCACCGGCACATCCGGGGTGAGGTTATCCCGTAAGAAGTGGAGTGCTTTCATGAGTTGAAAGCCATCAAACCAGGCATAAAAATGCTTGTGATAGGCAGTGAGATCGGATGAATTCCGTCGTATCCGCTGAAAGTTTTCTTCAGCATTCATATATTCAAGTAATTGTTTATTTATTGAATTTAACTTATTAATATTCAGGACTTTGTTATAAATATTATTGAGCATATTCTTAATAATCATAATATTTTCCGGGGCATAGGTCGCGGGATCCCGCTTGCTTGCTATAAGGTCCTGGACTGCTCTGCCAGTACCAAATGGGACCCGATCGGATGACCGGGCTGAGGGGTAAACGGCGGTGGTATTGATTTCACCAAAACCCCGGGGGATGATCTTGTGCAGGAAATAGAAATCTTCACCCGCTTTACGCCTGTTCATTCCACCTGCTTTGGCATATGCCATAGGCCGCACTGCCATTGACGAACCTACCGTATGGTAAGCATAAGGTAATTTCAGCATGCGCTGGGCTTCGATGAAATACCGCAAGTGAAGCTCATAGGCTATGATGGCATCGCGTTGTAATCCGGATTCGGGAATGGCATGTTCAAACCAGATGGAAGCTCCGTGTATTTCAGGATGAAGGAGGAAATGTTTTTCAATCTCACTGACATAATTTGGTGAAACAAGGCAATCAGCATCCAGACCGATGATTACGCCTGTATCCGGATCCAAACGGCGTGCTGCCTCATCCATCAGTATTTTTCTCGCAAGTCCTACGCCGGCGTGTTTATGGGGCAGCTCCCTTAGGAGAAAATGGAGGGCTACGTTGTCCATGTGCTTCTCCTCATACCTGTTACGCAGGTGTTCCAGGTCGCGGTGATGGGCATCCCTGATAGCCTGTGGGCTGTTTTCGCTGTAATTCAGCAGCACCAGGATTTCGCTTGGGCGGTTGAATTCACAATCCAACAATGAATCGATCGTGTGCGCGATGTTCTCTTCCCGGTGAGCAGGGATGGTAAAGATCAGTTCCGGAGGTGTTTCAGGAGGCGGCAATAATGCCGGTCCGGCTGCATACCGTTCAAAATATATTTTCAGATCAGGGTGCAAGCCGTGAGATCTTCCAGGAATCTTTCGTTTGCGTGTAGAGGACCCGGTCATGAAGCCTGCTGGGGCGTCCCTGCCAGAACTCCATCAGAAATGGAGCCACATGATACCCGCCCCACTGGTTTGGAAGGGGAAGCACCTCAGCGTCACTGTATTTTTTCTCGAGAGCTTGTTGACGTTCCTCGAGGATCGACCGGTTTTTGATCGGTGTACTCTGAGGGGAGGTCCATGCACCAATCTGACTCGCTTTTGGCCGGCTTTTGAAATAGGCTTCGCTTACTTCACGGGGCACTTTTGTAGCGGTTCCCTGTATTCTGACCTGTCGTTCTAGTTCCGGCCAGAAAAATGTGAGGGAGACGACGGCATTATTCTCCATATCCCTGCCCTTGGAGCTTTGATAATTTGTATAGAACACGAGCCCATTATTCTCGATTCCTTTCAGAAGAACGACCCTTCCTGAGGGGAACCCATTTTCACTGACTGTAGAAAGTGTCATGGCATTGGGTTCCATGATTTCAGAGGCGAGGGCCTCTTCGAACCATTGGGAAAACTGACGGATCGGATCCTTGTCAACATGGGACTCGTCGAGAATTTTTTTTGAATATTCCTTCCTTAGGTCGGCAATCGAAGATTTCATGGCGTTATTTTTTCTACTCAAATATACCGATAAATTTTCCTTTCAGTGGTGGATTTACTAAGATTGATACCATGAAATTAAGCATTGAACTTGAGAGTGAAAGTTCACCCCAATGGGTGGAAACGGTCATATCCGATTTTGATAATTTCCTTTTGGACCATGCACACTGTGAACGAAAAGCAAGTGCAATGGCCATGAGCCTGGTGGCAAAATATCCCGACAGGCTTGAGATAATCCCGGAACTGATCGACACGGCAGTTGAGGAACTGGAACATTTCAGGTCGGTCTATGAGATCATGGAATCCCGGGGCTTGTCACTTCCCCACGAAATTCCGGGAGATCCCTATGTGAAAGCATTGGTTGACTTTTGCCGGAGCGGGAGGGAAGAGCGATTTCTTGACAGACTGCTGGTGGCTTCGGTGGTGGAATGCAGGGGAGCTGAAAGGTTCCGTTTGATCTATGAAGCGCTTCCGGAGGGTGATCTAAAGAAATTCTACCATGATTTATGGGCTTCCGAAGCGAAGCACGGCCATATTTTTGTAAAAATGGCTCTTAATTATTTTGATGAAAAGGAGGTTTATAGTAGGTTGAAGGAAATAAACCACCAGGAATCGCTGATTCTGGCCGAATTACCACTCAAAGCTGCCTTACACTGATATGGATTATTTCAAGTTCAATAATGAAGTTCCACCGCAAAAAGGATCCCTTTTGATCTCGGAGCCTTTTCTGCCGGATCCTAATTTTGAACGGACGGTCATACTGTTATGCGAACATAATGAAGACGGCTCCTTTGGCTTCGTATTGAATAAACCTTCCCAGGTAAAAGTGAGTGAGATCATGGAAGATCTTGACATGATTGAAACACCGGTGTATGTGGGTGGTCCGGTTCAGCAGAATACATTGCATTTTGTTCACCGGTCGGACAAGATTGAAGGTGGCACGGAGATATCCCCGGGCCTGTTCTGGGGAGGAAATTTTGATCAACTCACCTTTCTGGGGCAGGAAGGATTGATAGATATTAACAATTTTCGATTTTTTGCAGGTTATTCCGGCTGGTCGGAAGGACAGCTCGAAGAAGAGCTAACCGCCAACTCCTGGATCGTCACTCCTCCGGTAAGTCCGGAGCTTATCTTTGACTCCGACGTGAACAGTTTATGGAAAACTGTGTTAAAACAGCTGGGAGGCCGTTTTTATGTATATTCAAATTATCCCACCGACCCAAGACTTAATTGAATGATTTTAGTATTTTTACAGTTATAGAGGTGTAATAAAATGTTATGGCGCAGGATAAGGATTTAGAAGAGAAAGAAGTGCGGGCCGCGTTGGATGGAGCCGATCAGACAAACGGCACACCAAAGTCCACTACAGAGACAGAAGAAAAGCCTCTGGATGAAAAGCCTGTGCCTTCTGAGGACACAAAAGCACCTATAGATAAATCTGACCCTGTTGCAACAACCGATTCTCCGGAAACGGAAGAAGTTGTTGAGGAATCGCCTGTTTCTGAAGATAAAATTGAAGTCACAGGTGATGAGGCCGAACAGTCGGAGGCTGAAACTGCTGAAGTTACCAATGAAGATATTACAGCCAACGAAGCCGAAGAAGATGCATCGAAGAACGAAGGCCAGGGGGCTCACCAAGATGAACCTTCTGCAGGTGTTGTTGCTGAAAAGCCTGAATCTTCCGGGGATAACGAAAAAACAAAAACTGAGCTGGAGTCTGAACATGATCTGAAGGAAAAGGATGATGATGAAGACCATGAGGATGAAGATATTGATTACAGTGTCTACTCGAGGAAGGAACTCGTTGAAGTAATCAAAGAGCTGGCGAAGGCGGATAATGTGATTCAGGCGGAGAAGAAAGCACGCGAGATCAAGCATTTCTTTGATGAGTTCAGGGCGCATGAGCGGCAGGAAGCACTCGACAGGTTTATTGCTGAAGGCGGGGAAGAAGGAGATTTTTCCTATCGGCCGGATGAATTAACACTTCGTTTCGATGCGAATTATCAGCTGATCCGTGACAGAAAACACGACTACACGAAGAACAGGGAGCGTCAGAAAGACGAAAACCTGAAGAAGAAGGAAGATATACTGGAGCGGCTTCGTGAGTTCGTCGACTCTGAAGAAACAAACATTAGTTTCGACACATTTAAGAAATTCCAGGAGGAATGGAAAAACGTCGGACCGGTGCCGGGTTCATATGCTCGTACGATGTGGGCAAATTATAATGCTTTGATCGACCGGTTCTATGATAACCGGAGTATTTATTATGAGCTGAAGGAGCTCGACCGGAGGAAAAACCTTGAGTCTAAGCTTGAGCTTTGTGATAAGGCAGAAGCGCTGTTAGATAGGAATCAGATTTCTGATGCGGTTAAGGAGCTGAATGAACTTCATCACGAATTCAAGCACATTGGCCCCGTCCCGAAGGATGAGCAGGAACCGCTTTGGCATCGTTTCAAGGCCGCTTCTGATGCGGTATATGAACGCAGAAAGGAATTTGTCGATAAGCTGAAGGGTGAGCTTGAGGCGAATCTCGCGGTTAAAGCTGCGCTGGCAGACGAGGTAGAGGCATTTGAGAAATTTGATTCCGACCGGATCAAGGCCTGGAATGAAAAGACCAAAGAAATTCTTGCGATACAAAAGAAATGGGAGAATACAGGCGGATTGCCGCGTGCCCAGGCTAAAGAGGTGAATAAGAAATTCTGGTCGGCATTCAAGACATTTTTCAGCAATAAAAATCATTTCTTCAAGAAACTGGATGCGGAACGTGAGGCCAACCTGGAGAAAAAGCAGGCTATGGTACAACAAGCCCTCGCACTGAAGGATAGTGAGGATTTTCAGGATACAGCAGAGAAGCTTAAGGAATTACAGCGCCAATGGCGTGAGATAGGCCCGGTGCCGGGAAAATTCCGTGAGTCTGTTTATAAGGAATTCAAGGAAGCATGTGATGCATTTTTTGAAAGGAAGCGGGCTTCGCGTGATGACGCCTCCAAGGAATACGTAGAGAACCTGGAAAAGAAGAAGGAGATTTGCAAGAAGATCCAGGAATTGGCAAAGGGCGATGGCGATCACGTCGAGAAGTTCAAGAAGTACCAGGAAGAGTATAATGAAACCGGCTTCGTTCCGAAAAAGGATATTAGTAAGATTCGGGATATGTATACGAAGGCGGTTGATACCTACATCAAGAGCCTGGAGACCCTCGATGAGGATCAGAAGGAAAAGCTTCGTATTGAAAACGAAGTAAGTGACATTCTTCACAGTCCGAACGCCGATCAAAAGCTCTACCGCAAGGAACAGTCCCTGCGTAAGCAGATCAGTTCCATAGAGAACGATATAGCGGTCTGGAAGAATAATCTGGAGTTTTTTGCCGACAGCAAGAAGGCCAATAAGCTGAAGGATGAGTTCCAGTCAAAGATTGATTCCGCCGCTGATGAGCTTCAGCACCTGAAAAAACAGTTGCGTATTATTCGTACGGCCGGGTAAATCCCTTATCATTATCTACACATGGAGCGTACCTTTCCCGAAGGGACTCCTTCGGAGCGGCACGCCTTCTTTTTAACATTGTCATTTTCTACACATGGAGCGTACCGTTGGCACGCCCAATGCCTGATCGTGGGTTCCCATATCCAGGTCGTAGGTTCCTACCTACGACCTAATGATCTGCATTGCAGTGTCGTAGAAGGGATTCTACGACCAGAATTTAGGGTACCGCCGGTCTTTATCCATCGTCATCCCTGCCTTCCGGCAGGCAGGCTGAGCTTGTCCCAAAGGGACCCCTTTGGGGTCTCAGGATCCCCTGATTCATTGCACAAAAAAGATTCCCACCTCTGCTCTACCCAGGGTTATTCACGATTTCAATTAAAAATTTCAGACTTTACTGTCAAAATTGAAAAATATTGCAAAAATTGCCATTTCGCTTTAACCACTATTCGAAAAACCTTAATTGTCCCAATATCCAATCAACCAAAATTCATGAAGAGACTTAATTTACTGGAAGAAACACGGTACGAAAAGCTGCCGGTCACGGTATTTGAAAATAAGGAAATTGCCTCAAGAAAAGTTGCGGAACGCATTGCCGCGATCATCCGCAGGAAGCAGGAAGCCGGGGAGATGGCAGTTCTCGGACTTGCAACGGGAGCAACGCCTATCGGCGTGTATGAAGAGCTGGTCCGCATGCATAAGGAGGAAGGGCTGAGTTTTCAGAATGTGATCACCTTCAACCTGGATGAGTATTATCCGATGAAGCCGAAATCGGTGCAAAGTTATGTCTACTTCATGAAGGAACACCTTTTTGATCATGTAGATATCAAAAAGGAGAATATCAACATCCCGGATGGAACCCTGCCGAAAGACGAGATCCATGACTACTGCCTGCGCTATGAACAGAAGATCACGGATGCGGGGGGACTGGATTTCCAGGTGCTTGGTATTGGTCGGACCGGTCACATAGGGTTTAACGAACCTGGTTCCGCTCCGAATTCAGGAACACGCCTGGTAACATTGGATGATCTCACCCGACGGGATGCATCGCGCGACTTTGGTGGAAAGGAAAATGTGCCCACCAAGGCGATTACCATGGGTATTGGTACGATATTCAAGGCCCGTGAGATTGTTCTAATGGCGTGGAGTGGTAAGAAGGCACCCATCATCAAAAAGGCGGTTGAGGGCAGTATGTCAAGCGATGTACCGGCCACTTTCCTGCAAAATTCGGAGAATGTGGAATTCGTGCTTGACAAGGATGCGGCTTCGGAACTTACCCGTTTCGACACGCCATGGCTGGTGAAGGACTGTCAGTGGGAGCCCGCGCTTGTGAAGAAGGCGGTGATCTGGTTATCAAAGACCGTGAATAAGCCCATCCTGAAGCTTACTGACGAAGATTATAACAATCATGGCATGGCGCAGCTGGCGGTTGATCAGGGACCGGCCTATGATATTAACATCCATATTTTCAATAAGATCCAGCATACAATTACCGGCTGGCCGGGTGGTAAGCCGAATGCCGATGATTCACAGCGGCCGGAGCGGGCAGAGCCTGCCAAGAAGCGTGTCATTATATTCTCACCCCATCCTGACGATGATGTGATCTCCATGGGAGGGACATTTATCCGCCTGGTCGACCAGGGGCATGACGTTCATGTGGCGTACCAGACATCGGGGAATACGGCGATCTGGGATCATGATGTGTTACGGTATGTGGAATTTACCATTGATTTCAAGGAAAGCATTGGAGAGGATACTACCAGGTTACGTGAGACCTATGAGCGGATGCGTGTCTTCCTGGAGACAAAGGAGCCTAATCAGCTGGACCTGAAGGAGATCCTGGATGTGAAAGGATTTATCCGAAAAAGCGAAGCCATCGCGGGCGCCCGATATGCGGGACTGGAGGACGACCATATCCATTTTCAGAATTTGCCGTTCTATGAACGTGGTAAGACGGAGAAAAACCCGGACACGGAAGACGATATTGTGCTCACCATGGAATTACTTCAGAAAGTGAAGCCGCACCAGGTATTTGCCGCGGGCGATTTTGCCGATCCTCATGGTACGCATATCAAGTGTTTCAATATTGTGCATGAGGCATTGGTTCGATTACGGAAAACCGAAAAGTGGACGAAGGATTGCTGGTTATGGCTTTACAGAGGGGCATGGCATGAATTTGAAACGCATGAGATTGAGATGGCCGTTCCGTTGTCGCCCCAGGAAGTGGAGCGTAAGCGCATGGCGATCTTCCAGCATCAGTCACAAAAGGATACGCCTGTATTCCCGGGTGAAGACCAGCGTGAATTCTGGGTACGTGCCGAGGAACGGAATCGTGAAACCGCATTGAATTATCACGACCTGGGTCTGGCGGAATATGAGGCGATGGAAGCGTTTGTGCGCTGGAAGTTCGACTAGAGTGCTCAATTAAAAACTTTTTGCAAAAATTTCGGGTAAGCGCTTGGAATTAATTCAGGCAACTCTATTTTTGCATCTCCATTTACAAATCGGATCTGATCCGGTTGTAAATTGCCTCCTTAGCTCAGCTGGTAGAGCAACTGACTTGTAATCAGTAGGTCGCTGGTTCGATCCCGGCAGGGGGCTCGCAAAAACAGTTTGGGTTTGAGGATACCGGATACGGTAGACTAAAACCCAAATTTTTTTTGCCCCTGTATCCCGTATCCCGTATCCTACTTTGATCTGGATACAGTATTCTCACACTCAAATTGTTTATACCTGTATCCTGTATCCCGTATCCTTCACTTTCCCGGATACGGTATACTTGAACCCAAATTTTTTTGCCCCTGTATCCCGTATGCTACATATAACCGGATACGGTATACTTGAACCCAAATTTTTTTGCCCCTGCTTTGCCCGCCGGAGCCCAAAGGCGTAGGAGGGTATCCTGCTCCTGTATCCTTCTCTTGACCTGGACACAGTAGAATCACACTCAAATTGTTTATACCTGTATCCTGTATCCCGTATCCTGTTCCTACTTTACCTGGATACAGTAGCATCGATTATGGCCATTTAATTCAGCACAATTTGTATCGGGGCTTTACATGTATACACTTTTATTTATACTTTTAATTAAAGTCGGAACTTACCTATGAAACATACCTTTACCCTCCTCATCTTCACTTTATTAATTGGTTTTTCAATCACCTCGGAAGCGCAGCGGAAAAGATCCGTTGAAACTTCCCCAAAACCATATGACAGCGAACTGTTTGACAACCTGAAATTCCGGAATATCGGACCGGCATTTATGTCGGGCCGGATTGCAGATCTGGCGATTGATCCTACGAATGAAAGTGTCTGGTATGTCGCCGTCGGTTCAGGCGGAGTATGGAAAACCGTCAACGCAGGGACTACCTTCAAACCTGTTTTTGATGATCAGCCCGTCTATTCCATCGGTTGTGTAACAATCGATCCGAATAATCCCTATACCATTTGGGTAGGAACAGGTGAGAATGTTGGAGGACGCCATGCCGGATTCGGCGACGGCGTGTACCGAAGTACAGACGGAGGTGCTTCATGGACAAACATGGGCCTGAAAGACTCGGAACATATCTCAAAGATCATAGTACATCCTGATGATTCAGATGTTATCATGGTAGCGTCCCAGGGACCGCTCTGGAGTCCTGGGGGCGACAGGGGTTTCTTCAAATCGACAGATGGAGGCAATACATGGACAAAAACACTCGGCGATGAATTCTATACAGGAGTCACGGATATGGTGATCGACCCTCGTGATCCCAACCGTGTGTATGCGGTAACCTGGGAACATCATCGCACTGTAGCTGCCTGGATGGGAGGGGGAAAGAAGTCAAGACTTTACCTGAGTGAAGACGGGGGTGATACCTGGACGCAGCTGAAAACGGGCCTGCCCGAAGGTAACTGGGGAAAAACCGGATTGGCCATCTCGCCGATCAATCCTGATGTTCTTTACGCTGCGATTGAGCTCGACCGCACCAAAGGAGGCGTGTGGCGGTCAGCCGACAGAGGCGGCAGCTGGACAAAAATGTCTGATGCTGTAGCTGGTGCGACAGGTCCGCATTATTATCAGGAAATCTATGCTTCACCGCATAAATTCGACCGTCTTTACATGATGAATAACACGTTGATGAAATCGGAAGACGGCGGCAAGACGTTTGAAAATATGGATGAAACCGCTAAGCATGGCGATAATCATGCCGTAGCGTTTAAAATTTCTGATCCGAATTATCTGCTGGTGGGCACTGATGGCGGAGTGTATGAAAGCTTCGACCTGGGCGCTTCCTGGAGATACATGGAAAACTTGCCGGTAACGCAGTTCTACAAGGTTGCCGTTGACGATGCGGAGCCTTTTTATAATGTTTACGGGGGAACACAGGACAACAGCACGCAGGGCGGTCCCTCAAGGACCGACAACCATCACGGCATCCGGAATGCCGACTGGAAGGTGGTACTTGACTGGGACGGACATCAGCCCGCAACAGAACCCGGCAATCCCAATATCATGTACGGTCAGCGCCAGCAGGGAACGCTTTCACGAATGGATCTTGCCACCGGGGAAGTGATTGATATCATGCCACAACCTGGTCCCGATGAGGACTTTGAGCGCTATAACTGGGATGCGCCCATACTGGTTTCACCCCATGATCCGGCAACAATCTACCATGGATCACAGCGCCTCTGGAAGTCTTCCAATCGCGGCGACAGCTGGACCTCGCTCTCCGGTGATCTTACCCGTAACCAGGAACGTCTCGCACTCCCGATCATGGGCCGTACGCAAAGCTGGGATTCACCATGGGATGTGGGTGCCATGTCAAATTTCAATACCATCACATCATAGCCGTTTCTCCCGTGAATGAAAAGGTAATCTTCATCGGGACGGACGATGGATTGATCCAGGTTACAGAAAATGAAGGTCAGAGTTGGAAAAAAATTGAAGTAAGTGCGCTGGGTGTCCCTGCACGTTCCTATGTGAATGATATTAAGGCTGATCTTTTCGACGAGAGCACTATGTATGTCGCCCTCGATAATCATAAGGAAGGGGATTTTAAACCATATTTGCTGAAGAGTACGGATAACGGTTCCAGCTGGACGAGGATTGATAACGGGCTGGGGGAGAAGAACCTGGTCTGGAGGATCGTACAGGATCATGTTGATAAAGACCTGATGTTTGCAGCGACCGAATTTGGCGTTTATGTAACCTTCGATGGCGGTGGAAGCTGGACAAAGCTGAAGTCGGGCATACCGACAATATCATTCCGGGATCTTGCGATTCAGCGAAGAGAGAATGACCTGGTCGCGGCTTCGTTCGGAAGAGGTTTTTATATTCTCGATGATTATTCAGCATTGAGAAATATAAGCCGCGAACAGCTCGATGCGGAAGCCGTGTTATTTGAACCCAGGAAGGCCTGGTGGTATATCGAACGCTCGATCATGGATTTTGAGAATGCAAGAGGATCACAGGGCACGCAGCTCTACCTCGCGCCTAATCCCGATTTTGGCGCTGTATTCACCTATTACCTCAAGGATGGGATTGAAAGCCTGAAAAAGGAGCGTCAGACCGGTGAAAAAGATGTTACTGGAAATATTCCATTTCCTGGTTGGGCAGCACTGGAAGATGAGACACGGGAGATTGAACCTTTCATCTATATTGAGATCAGGGATCAGGAAGGTCATCTGATCAACCGCCTCAAGGCAGAGAATAAAAAGGGCTTCAATCGTGTGGCCTGGAATCTTCGGGTGGGAGGGAATGCAGCGCTTACCCTCGAAGGTGACCAGGATGAGATTCAGGGACTACTCTGTGCACCAGGAACCTATACGGCAACCCTGAATAAATACGAAAAAGGTAAGTTCACTCAGCTGGCGGGGCCGGTCAATGTTCTCGTTGAGCCGATGATGAAAGGTACCCTGGAAGGCAGTCCGATGGAAGAGGTTGTTGCGTTCTGGAGAACTTATGAGGAAATGAACCGCGATCTGGGCGCCCTAGGCATATCGCTTCAAAATGAGCAGAAAAAGATTGATAAAATAGGAATGGCTGCCTTGAAGGCTGATGTCGATAATGCTTTACTTGAAGAGATCGAACAAGTAAGGGATCAGTTAAATGAGCTCGACTCCGAGTTCAATGGAAATGCGGCGAAAAATCAGATCGGGGAGCGAAATAAACCCTTGCTGAGTGAACGGGCGTTTGCCTTGTCACGTGGGATCACAACATCAACATACGGTCCTACGGAAACGCATAAGCAGACGATGAAGATCATCACAGATCAGATGAATGCCATGGAAGGTCGGCTGAATTCGATTAAAGCCAGAGTGAGGGAGATAAGTGAAAAGGTTGTCGCTGCCGGCGGCTCACGTGTGGAAGGAATGGATTGATTGATTGATGGGCTTTAATCTATTTGGTATAGCAAAATCCAGAGGCATAACTTCCTGACGCTCATCTGTTCAAATACGTTTCGTGCACTTACTAGTATACTTGAACCCAAATTTTTTTGCCCCTGCTTTGCCCGCCGGAGCCCAAAGGCGTAGGAGGGTATCCTGCTCCCTGTCTGCCTGCCGTATCCGCCTGAGGCGGAGAAGGTAGGTATCCTTCACTTTAACTGGATACAGTAGATGCACACCCTTATTGTTTTACACCTGTTCCTGTATCCTGTTCCTACTTTTACCTGGATACAGTAGCATCGAATTGTTTTTGTTTTTACCTGTCTGTCCTCCGTATCCGCCTGAGGCGGAGAAGAGAGGTATGCTTCTCTTGAAGCACCTTCCTGGTTTAATTGAAGTTTATCCTTAATACCCGATGATTATTGGATTACCGCCGATGGTTCACCAAGTGCGAGCGTAACTGCCGGCCAGTATTTTTATACCATTAACCTGAAAGAGGGATGGCAAATCACTGCATCCCCTACGTATGCCTACAATCACAATGGGTCTGATGGAAATAAGTTTACGTTCCCTATCGGAACCGGAGTTCAGAAAGTCCTCAGGGCTGGTAAAATACCCCTGCGTCTGGGCGTTCAATATTGGTATTATCTTGCAGCCCCGGATGCTTTCGGACCTGCGCATCAACTACGGTTCACCGTAGCGCCTGTGATTCCGTTGCTATGGTGACAGTGCATCAAATAGACTAAAGTATAGATTATTAAAGCCCTTTTGCGTTTAGGCATTTCAGCAACTTTTACAATGAAATATTTTTTATTATTGAGTTTACTTATCTAATATCTCGTCTTAAAGGAAATCCCATGAAATCACAATTCAATTACTCTCTCTGTTTCGTGTTTGGTTTGATATTTTTATTTAGTGGTTGTAATAAAAATTCAGAAGAACGCTCAGAAGACAAAAAATCAGACCAGGCTATCAACCTGGATGAATTTACGTCGATGCAAATGACCGGGATTGAACAAGTTTCAATTGAGGTGGATCTGGAGGGTGCGGTGCAACGCTTATCAAAGGCAGTAACTTTCCCGACAATCTCGAATCAGGACAGAAATGAGTTTGACAGCAAAGCATTTACCGATTACCATAAGTTTTTAGAACAAGCTTACCCACTGGTACACAAGACGCTGAAAAAAGAGGTCCTCGGTGACCCCCGGCCTTATAGCCTGCTATTTACCTGGGAAGGAAAAGACCCAGGTTTACAGCCTGCACTTTTTTATGCACATCAGGATGTCGTGCCTGTGCCGGAAGATTCCAGAGATCAATGGGAAGTCGATCCTTTTGCCGGAACTGTAAAAGATGGGTATATCTGGGGTCGTGGTGTGTTGGATGATAAAAATCAAATCCATGCCATTTTAGAAGCTGCCGAAATGAAAATTAAAGAAGGCTGGCAGCCATCGCGAACCATCTATTTTGTATTTGGCCAGGACGAAGAAGTAGGAGGGCCGGAAGGTGCTAAACATATTGCGGATGTACTCGAGCAACGAGGTATTAAACGCTTTGCGTATGTGATGGACGAATCCGCGCCATTAGCACCTGGTATTTTTCCAGGAATTGAAGGGAATACAGCGCTTATAGGTATTGCTCAAAAGGGCTTCATTAGTCTTGAATTGAAAATGGAAGGGGTTGGCGGACATTCGTCTCAGCCACCGGCAGAAACGAATATTGGAATTTTGGCCAAGGCCATTACCAAACTGGAAGCGGCGCAGTTTCCTTATAAAATTCACCCGGCTGTCCGTTCACAATACCGTTATATGGGTCCGGAATTACCAGAAGAGCAACAGCCATTGTACGCTGCCGTTGCCTTTGGTGAAGATGATGAGATTACTCCGATGGAACAGAAATTTATCGATGTGATGTCGCAAAATCAGGTAACAAGGGCCATGTTGCATACAACCATTGCCGTTTCTATGTTTAATGCAGGAGTTAAGGACAATGTATTGCCTCCTGCAGCTACGGCGGTAGTGAATTTCCGTCCTATGCCGGGCGATACTCCTGAAGTGATTATCCAACACGTAAAAGATGCCATCCAGGACGATCGGATTACGGTAAAGGATATTTCTGCTTCTACGCCTGCGACCAACATTGCTGAGGTTGGGAATCCCTCTTATAATATGCTGGAAAAAACCATTCGCCAAATCTGGGGAAATGACCTCATGGTCTCTCCATTCTTTGTGATTGGTGGATCAGACTCCAAGCATTTTCAGGCACGCCCGTTTGCTCCGGATGTATATACCATTACTGCTTTGCAACTGGAAAACACCAAAGAATTTGAAGGTTTTCATGGGGTAAATGAGCGCATACTGGTTGATGAGTATGGTAAGTCTATTGGTTTCTTTTACCAAATATTTGATAATCTGGAGGAATTGAAATGAGAGAAAATGTATCTACTTTCAAGAAAAAAATTGAAATGACTTTAGCTTACATTTGCACCAATGTTAAAATCCTTTTTGTGGCTTATTGCCTTAACCCTCATGCCGATAACCGGGGTATGGGCACAACAATTCGCAGGAGATAATCAATGGGTAGCTCCCCACGGTGTTGTGACGTTAGTTGGAACCGTAGGTCAGGATTACTCTCAATTTTATCTGGTCGGTGCTATTATTCCGAACTGGGAGTTGAATATACAGTTAACTCATTATTACGATGATCCAAGGACGAATTCCGATTCGTATACATCACCTTCGATTTATCTGAAACATAGAATTACACAAAATGAAGCCGAAACAGCCGGATACGCATTTCTGGCCGGAGTTGGTCTCTTTCCTCAGCACTTGGACCAGGGAGAGGTCACGAGCAGCTTTCGATCCTGGTGGGCTATGGGGGTGGCGACATATGCATTTGCCAATAATACTATATTGTGGGATATTCTCCCGGGCGCCACGGTGAATTTGAATCATAAACAATCAGGGAATACAAAGTGGGGCTTTACCTATAGCTCCAGGCTGGCCATTTATAAAATCATTCCACAGTCGGCCATTGTGAGTGAAATATTCGGAACGGCAGGGGGAGCTTATTCTCCACTGAGTTACCGGGCGGGCATCCGATGGGAACATACGAATTTGATTGTTGCTGGCACCTATAGCAGGGCCTTCAATAAATCATATGGGGCAGGCTTCGAGATTGGTATACTGTTTTTAACCGAACCGCTCTTCGGACCTAATCGAAAAAATAAATGATATTATGAAGGGCATACATTCCCTTTTCAAGAGGAATGAACTTCTTTGACTGATTCCAGGTAAAAGTCTGATAACTTAGCTGCAATTATTCACTCAATGAATTCTGAATCGACGCCGATACGTATACCAACGGAGCATTCCAGTTGATAGCTACCTCATTGGTTGAATAACTGCATTCAATGTCTGCAAAGGCCATTGCAGGATGGTGATCGGGATATTGATCCTTGCCGCAATCCTGCTCCATATTATTTGGGTTCGGACCGCCGGCGAGCATTCCTGGAATGGGTTCGGCGATGTCATCCGAGGCAGACGGGCGGTGATGAACATTCATGGGGTAAACGTTTCCGAATCCGGTGACGAAGCAATATCCTGTAGCGTTTCTTCCAAGAACATAATCGAGTCCGGAAGATGCCGCTGTTAAATATTCTTCATTTCCTGTGAGGTCATAAGCGGCAATTAAAACCATGCCCTGGTTCAGGATATCCGAATTGCTGCCCCACCGGTAGGAGTTTAACGTGATGTGAACAGGAGAGGCATTGTATGCATCCATCTGTTGATCTGCAAGTTTTTGTAATTGGGCAGATGCCAATGCTTTCAGTTCATCACTGGCCTTATCGCTTGTCACCAAAGTGATCAGGCCAAGCGTTTCGACATTCGGCCAGGCAGGGACTCCGAAGTCCCCGTATTCCTCTATTTGGATGCTATCGGCATAGGTTTGATCTCCCGTTGCCAGGTACAGCTCGGTTGCTGCCCAAAAGAATTCATCCTTCACTTGTACGTTCCCGTATTCCCCAGTGTTCACGGCAGGGCCATCCGGACCGCTTTCCTTCGGGTTTTTGAAAATCTCGTTCGGATGCTGTATTGCCCATTCCCAGGCCTTTTCAGCTTGAAGCAATGCCGAATTGCTGAATTCGGGGTCATAATCGGCGTATACCACTGAAGCCTTTGCCATAACGGCTGCAAAATCCAGAGTGGCGGCCGTGCTTTTTGCCGTGACATATCGTTTCGACTGTGCTTCTTCGGGTTTCACAAATCCCTCAAAGTTAGCGGTCGTATTTTTATGGTAAACCCCGCCATCATCAGGGTCCTGCATCGAGCGCATCCATTCCAGGTTCCACCGAACCTCATCGAGAATGTCCGGTACATCATTGCCGCTTTCCGGAATATTCCATGTTAATCCGCTTAACAAAGCTTTATTCCTGAGGAATGCCTGCATCAGTGTCCAGGTCGTAATCCCGGAATTGACAATGTATTTATTGTAATCCCCTGCATCATACCAGCCGTATGGTGTGGATATGACCGATCCGGCAGGCTTCTCGTTACTTGCCGCTGTAGCATGAATATAGGAGAGGGTATCGGGGTGTGCTGCAGGCCGTTGGTATGGTCCGGCAAACTGTTCATCCAGGGAAGTGGAAGCACGGTTAAAATAGTAATATTTGGCTGAGGCCTTAACAAGTTCGGTATAGGCATCCGGTGAAATAACAACATCAACAGGAGCGGCGCTGCCCGATTTAAGAATATAATTCCCGGCTTCCCGGACAGAGGAGAAATCTGCCAGTCTTACACGCTGACCGGAATCTTCCCATTCCTTTTCGTCCGACAGCTTGCCTGAAAGAACCTCTTGTCCGGAGGCTGTTTCAATGGTGAAATCATCGCCGTCAGCATCAATCACCATCGCGGGTTTTGTCGATTCTGGCAGGAATCCAACCTGGTTGATGTGTATGACAGCGGAGGCGGCGGCTTCTGATGGAGGTTGATTTGAACAACTGGTGATGCCCGATAAAAAAGTAAATCCAGCGAATAACAGAATGATCAATTTCTTCATTTGGTTGATTTTGTTTGCTCTACAAGATAGTAGATTGATGGTGATTTTAGAATTGTTCATTTCTTTATAAAATATTATGTATTTTACTCAAAAGGTTCATGCGCTAAATAAACCTATCCAATGACCTTAGTTAAGACAAAAATCGGCAGACGTTCCTTCCTCAAGGGGAGTGCACTGGCAGGAGGGGGCTTGATGATCAGCTTTAGCTGGCTGGCATCCTGTGCCAGGGTGACCGACGAAGCCGCCAAACCTGAAGAATGGTTCGATATCAATGCCTTCCTGAAAATTGGAAGTAACGGGACGGTGACGATTATTTCTCCCAACCCCGAGGGCGGACAAAATGTAAAAACCTCCATGCCCATGATCGTGGCTGAGGAACTGGACGTTGCCTGGGAAGATGTGATCGTCGAACAGGCTCCGCTGAATACCGAATTATATTCAAGGCAGTTTATTGGCGGCAGTCAGGCAATTCGCCGGGGATGGCCAGGCCTGCGAATGGCGGGTGCATCCGCACGGTTCATGCTCAGAAAGGCGGCATCCGAACAATGGAAGGTGCCTGTTGAGGAGGTTACAACCAACGCCGGAATGCTCCATCATGGGAACAGCGGAAAATCGGGAAGCTACGGAGAAATGGCAGCTCTTGCGGCAGAAATCACTGTTCCGGAAGAAGTGGAGCTCAAATCCATGGAGGACTTTAGGATTATCGGTCGCTCACAGAAAAATGTTGACGGCAAAAAAATCGTAACAGGGCAGCCGCTCTTCGGAATGGATTATTACAGGGAAGGCATGCTTTACGCGATGATTGTGCATCCTCCGGCGTTCGGACTGAAAATTGCATCAATCGATGACAGCGCTGTGAAGTCCATGCCGGGCATTCGTGATGTATTTACCATCAAGGTACTTGAAGATGATTTCAGAAGGGAATATTTTGATACGCTTTCTTTTCCGGAAGTTGCAGTAATAGTTGGCAATTCAACATGGGAAGTGATGAATGCAAAGAAGGAACTGAAGATCGAGTGTGAGCCCATTGAATCCCGTGAGGAAAAACGGAGTCGTTTCGGAAGTGAATATGCCCAGTTTGTTCCGTCCGGACTGGAAAGTTCGGAAGAACATTTGCGGCAGATGAAGGAACTTTCAGACAAACCCGCAAACCTCAGAAGAAAAGATGGTGATCCTGAAGCGGCGTTTCGGGGCGCAGCCAACGTCATAGAACGTTCCTATACCGCACCATTCCTCGCGCACAATTGCATGGAGCCTATGAACTTCTTTGCGGATGTAACACCCGAAAGGGCAGAGCTGGCAGGTCCCCTGCAAAAGCCTGAGCTTACCGAACTCACACTTTCGGAAAGGATCGGACTGCCGGTAGAAAAGATCAATATTGAAATGACACGGCTTGGGGGCGGATATGGAAGACGATCCTATGCACACTGGCTTATCGAGGCCGCGATTATTTCTCAAAAAATGAATGCCCCTGTAAAGCTTATCTACACACGTGAAGACGATATGACCTCAGGGATTTACCGACCTGCCTACTATGGAAAATTCAGGGCGGCATTCGATGAAAACAGGAATATGGTTGCCTATCATGTGAACATCGGGGGTATACCCCAAAGTCCGCTTTCACCGGATCGTTTCCCCGCGGGTGCCGTTGAGCACTATTTCGCAGAAGACTGGACCATCGGCAGCAATATAACTGTAGGCTCTTTCCGGGCACCACATTCCAATTTTATGGCCGCGTCTGAACAGTCATTTCTGGATGAAGTTGCCGAAGCGGCAGGGAAGGACCCTATAGATTTCCGACTGGAATTACTCGACTATGCCATCAGGAATCCCGTGGAAGACCAAACCAATGATTATGATCCGGAGCGTTATGCCGGGGTGTTGAAATTAGTAAGGGAAAAATCTGACTGGGATAATTCAAACGTTCCTAAAGGGGTTTCTGCTTACTTTTGCCATAATTCCTATGCGGCCCTTGTTTTTGAGATGACTGAAAAGAATGGAAAACCTGCGGTCGACCGGGTGGTTTGTGCAGTGGATTGCGGTATAGTCGTCAACCCGGATGCCGCTTCAAACCTGGTGGAAGGCGCCATCGTGGATGCGATTGGTAATGCGCTCTACGGATCCCTGGAATTCAAAGAAGGCGTCCCCTCGAAGAAGAATTTTGATACGTACCGGATGATACGTATGTCGGAAGCACCCAGGAAGATCGAGGTTTATTTCGTGGAAAATAATATTGATCCGACAGGGTTGGGTGAACCGGCGTTTCCGCCAGCCTTTGCAGCCCTTGCCAATGCGCTTTACCAGTCAATGGGAAAGAGATTTTATAAGCAGCCCTATGTGATTTGAAAATTCGTTTGACCCTGTTTTTTGGGAGACTGTGATTATAATATCCTTTCCTCAATCATAACTCCCAGATCGTCAATCAAAATCATAAATCTCTCTCCGGCTGAATTACGGTAAATTACCTCATAGAGAATTTCATTGCCCCGGTTCAGGATCACCCGGTTCATGATCTCACCTTTGCTCAGTATCATTTCCCGGATCTTCAGGGGAAGAAATCCCTCACGTAAATTTCGCCGGTATTCAATCAATTCGCCGGCAGGTGAAAACCTGGCAATGTACTCAAGATGTTCGCGGTAAAATACAACCTCGATGTACGCCTTGCTTATAAACCACTCGACATGTTTTGCCCCGGGGAACTTCAACTCAAAAGCATTCAAACAGTTTGAAGGCGGCGTATGCTTTGCCTGGAATATCGATTTCAGCGTATCTGACATAATAGCTTTTTGTTATTGGACGGAATAGCTTGAATTTGTAACACGGGTTATTTTAAATATTTTTTTGAGTATAGATAGAGCAAACGGGTCCGGGCTCTTTTCAATCTCATTTTACAGGCACTTTCGGTGATTCGCAATGCTTCCGACATCAGTTTTAACGGGATATCATCCAGGTATTTCATTTTGATCAGTGCGAGTTCCTCGGGGTGCAGTTCTTCCATAACGGTTTTGAGCCTTTCGTAGTCTATTTCATTCTCAACATCTTCGAGGTTATCCGGTATTTCCGACATTTCATGTTCCTTATTCCATTTCGGGTAATGACTACTTCGTTTATTCCTCAGATAATCGATACAGTGATTATAGGTAATGGAATAAATCCAGGTAGAAAACATAGCGGTGGCTTTGAATGAAACCAGATTCTCGAAAATCTTCACCATAATATCTTCGGCAAGGTCATTGGCAGTTTCACGATCCTTTACCAATGAATAGCATTTCCCTCTTACCTTATCGAAATACCGACTGTAAATTATGTCGTAATATCGATTGTTTTCACGACCTGCCCTGATCAGGTCAATGATATCTTTATCTGATAGTTTATCTTTTCCGGGGTCTTTCATATGGAACAAGGAATACTACTAAAAAATTAGGAATAAATTTCGTGTTACCTTCAACATTCTTGCCGTCACAATGCTATAAAGCAGGTCTGCTTTATGGACATAAGGTGATGAAATCTAATAGATTAATTATGACTGCTGTCATACCAGGTATGATGGTGTTTGCGGGATGTCAGGAAGTTCCGCAGGAACAAATAGAGAATACAATAGCTATTGTGGATAGTTTGGAACTGAAAGGAGCAAATGTCTTTGCACCGGAAAGTTTTCAGAAACTCCGCGATTCGCTGAACAATACCATTGCACAGGTAGAGATGGAAAAGGCAAAGTTTCTGGAAGACTATACTTCAGAGATAAAGCAGCTGGAGGGAGTTGCTTCATTCGCTGAAGAGGTGAACCTGGAGACAGCTGAAAAGAAAGAAGAGGTAAGGAATGAGGTATTAACGACTGTTGAAGAAGTCCGTTCTCTGCTTGAAGAAAATAATCAGATGATCCTCCAGGTTTCCCAGTCTTCAAATGTAATGAACCTGAATAACGATCTTGAAAGTCTGAACCAGGAGCAAATGGAACTTGATTCAACATTGAGTGAGACTGCCGAGTTGCTGAGCCAGGGTGAATTGCAGCTTTCTAAGGAAAGGGCAGTGTTGGCCAGGGACAAAGCAGTAACGCTTAATAATGTTATCAAGGAGAAATATGGTGCAAAAGTAATGATTCAATAAGATCGGTTTGCACTGAGTGTATTGTGAAAAGGCCGTCTGCGCAAGACGGCCTTTTTTTATTCTACTCTCCTGATGCCTGCTATGTAAAGGCCCTTCCCGAAGTTCCGATCAGGCGGCTCTCCTTGGGTTGATGTCGATTTTACTTCCTAAAAAGGCTGCCCATTTGTTTGCCAGGTTTTCATGAAACCGCTCATCATGCTGAGAGTCAATGGCAGCGTTGTAGATTTCAATATCCGTCGATTGATTACGTCCGCTAAACCGCAGGACAATACGCTGAGGGTCGGGAAGGATCATCCGCACAGATTGTACATTCATCAGGTAAATGGTCTCCTGTTTTATCTCGGTTTTATCAATTGACAAATATACGATGGATCGGTGTGCGGCGTCGTAGCCAATAATCCTGTCTCCCCATGCCTCCTTAACAGAAAAGTTGAGTCCGAGGCTTTTACCAGCCCGCTCAAGTTCACGTGTGACATTGAGCTGTCGTTTCCTGCCGAGGTAATAGAGGTAACAGAATGGTCCGAAGATCAAAACAGTAAATGTGATACTAAGGATAATTTCAGGTGTTTTCATTTGATTTAAGATAATTAACTGTGTTTGGCGCAGGTTTGATTAGAAATGATAATAAAAGGCTACCTGCGAATATGGTGAGGATCACTGCCAGCGATACCATAATATCAATCTGTACATAGTGCTCCAGTAAGATTTTTAACCCAATGAAGATCAGGATGAGTCCCAACCCGTATTTAAGAAGGTGAAACATCGACATCACCCCGGCCAGGGCGAAATACAGTGCCCTTAGTCCGAGTATAGCGAAAATGTTGGAGGTGTAAACAATGAATGGGTCTCTGCTGATACCCAGAACCGCAGGCACGGAGTCCAGCGCAAAAACGATATCGGTACTCTCAATAACAACCAGTACAATGAAAAGGGGCGTTATGAACAATTTACCTTGTCTGAGGATCAGGTACCTCGTTCCGCTGTAATTTTTCATTACCGGAAATATTCTGCGGGTAAGCTTCACAGCGAAATTGTTCTTTGGATCGGCCTTGAACTCTTTATTGCGCAGAAACTGAATTCCTGCGTAGATAATGATCAGACCCATTAAATAAAGGATGTATTCAAACCGTTCAATCAGTTCAATCCCAAGAAAAATAAATACGGCCCTCATCACAATGGACCCGATGATGCCCCAGAACAATACTCCGTGCTGTAATTTATCAGGAACGCGGTAATAGGAGAAAATGATCATGAACACGAACAGATTGTCTATGCTCAAGGACTTTTCGATGAGGTAGGCAGTCGTGAATTCAATCGCTTTTACTGTACCCATCTGGTAATAGATGAGAAGGTTGAAAGCCAGTGAAACGATTATCCAGCCTGCCGTTTCAAGGAGTGCGTATTTGAGGGTTACAGTCCTGTTTTTCCGGTACACAACAAACAGGTCGATGATTAACAGAAAAGTGATCAGTCCGAAGAAAAACAGCCACCAATATATACCCGTATCTTTCATATGCTGAAGTATTAGACGGAGGATACATAAAAAGTCACTTAAAGAATTAATGTGACCAGTTAGGGTGCTTTGCGTCAAACTGATATCGCGGCCAGTTTATTTATAGCTGTGATGCAGACTTCATCTATAATCGAATAAATGTCGGAACTCTACAATTTTCTAACGATACCTTTTTTGCTTGCAATGTTTCTTGCGCTGAATATGGGGGCGAGCGGAACTTCTCCGTCGTTTTCAGCGGCCTATGGTGCAAATGTCATTAAAAGATCTATGATTCCAGGCCTATTTGGCATCATGGTGCTGGCAGGTGCGCTTCTGGCTGGGAAAGAAGTAACGCTAACACTAGGGTCAGGATTGATTGATCAGACATTTTTTACGCCTGTTAATACATCGATTGTGCTTTTGGCTATTGGATTATCACTGCTGATCTCCAATCTTTTGGGAGTTCCTCAATCGACCAGTCAGTCGACCGTTCTATCGATTGCTGGTGCGGCTACTGCTGTGGGCGGACTTAACACACACAAACTTTTTTACGAGATCATTCCGGCCTGGTTTATCCTTCCGGTTATTTCATTTCTCCTCATGCTCACACTCACGAAATGGATATTCCCATTGATTAAAAGCAAGGTTTACTCCTACGACTATTCACACATGAAAAGTCATGCAGGCTTTAAATTGATACTGATCCTTGCTTCCTGTTATGTGGCATTTTCCATCGGGGCGAACAACGTAGCCAATGCCGCAGCGCCCATTTCATCGCTAACGATCAACGCACTGGGGAGTGAATCCATACAGAACTTTCTTCCGATCACCATCCTGTCGGTCCTGATCATCGCTCCCTGTTTTGGAATAGGCAGTTCCCTGCTGGGTCACAAGGTAACTGAAAGTCAGGGTAGAAACATGGTGCACGTAACACCGTTTAATGCCACTGTTATTGCCATTATCGTGGCCAGTTTGTTGCTGATCGCTTCCGTATCGAAGGGAATTCCCACTTCACTTGTGCAACTTAACGGAGCGGCATTCATCGCTTTGAGTATTTCCTCAAATGGGTGGAGTCCGACTTTCAGTAACAAAACTGTAAAACGGTTTTTCCTGGTATGGGCCATTGCCCCGGTTTTTGCTTTTATTCTGACCTACATTTTAATCAAAATGGTTTCCTGAAGGGATTTATATAAATTTCACTGCATACACCATTGGCAGGTTTCCGGCGAGCTGATCCCATGAATCGCCAAGATCATTGGAGTAATAAACGTTGCCGGTGGTAGTCCCAAAAGCAAGTTCATCATGGTAATTGGCCAGCGCATGCCGGTAGACAATGTCATAGGCATGGCTCTGTGTAAAGTGTTAATTTCCTTTATTGAGATCCATTCCATCCTTTAATATTTTACTTGAATTTGCGTTTGGTGAAATACTGTTGATGAAGCGCTGTCTGTATAATGGCGGAGTTCGTGGGCAGACTGTTTGATTTTCGTAATCATATGGTTGAAATCTGTAAGATCATACTGTGAGTATTTCGTATATTTACTTGATATAAAATGCATCAATCAATCGTAACAGATACATCATGGCAAAATTTAATCTGAAAGTAAACGGACAGGAAAAACAGGTGGATGTGGATCCTTCAACACCTATGTTGTGGGTATTGCGTGATCACCTGCAGCTAACAGGAACCAAATTCGGATGCGGGATCGCACAGTGCGGTGCGTGCACGGTTCACCTTGACGGCGTTGCTGTTCGTTCCTGCCAGCTTCCTGTTTCTGCGGTGGCAGATAAGCCCATAACTACCATTGAAGGACTTTCGGAAAATGGAGATCATCCGGTACAGAAGGCATGGCTCGAAATCGATGTCCCCCAGTGTGGCTATTGTCAGGCCGGTCAGATCATGAATGCAGTGTCACTGCTAAAACAAAATCCGTCACCCACGGATGATCAGATTGAAGCAGCTATGGCAGGAAATATCTGCCGCTGCGGAACATATGTCCGTATCAAACAAGCTATAAAGAACGCATCAAACGCTTAAAAAAACTCAACATGACGAATTTAAAAACACCCATAGACAGAAGGTCCTTTATGAAAGTTTCCGCCCTGGCAGGTGGTGGTATGATGCTGAGCTTCAGCTGGCTTGCCGGTTGCTCACCTAAGGAGCAGGAGGCGCTCGGACTCCCGGATGAGTGGTATGAATTGAACAGCTACATTAAGATCGGAAATAATGGTCGAATCAACCTGATGTCGCCCAATCCTGAGTTCGGATCCAATGTAAAAACCTCCATGCCGATGATACTTGCCGAGGAGCTGGATGTCGACTGGGAAAACGTGATGGTAGAGCAGGCCGATTTCTTTCCGGAGCGCTTCGATCGTCAGTTTACCGGCGGCAGTATGGGAATTTTACTTGGATGGAAACCGCTTCGCACTGCGGGAGCAACTGCACGCCAGATGCTGGTGAATGCCGCGGCACAAACCTGGAATGTTCCAGCCAATGAGATAACTACTTCAGAAGGGGTGCTTACCCATACAGCCAGTGGTAAAAAGGCAGGCTACGGTGAAGTAGCCTCACTCGCTGCTACACTTGAAGTGCCGGAAGAAGTAGAACTCAAGGAAATAAGTGATTTTAAGATTGTCGGAACTTCACGTAAAAACGTGGAGGCAAAAAATATTGTCACCGGAAAACCCATGTTTTCCATTGACCACTTTGAGGACGGGATGCTTGTGGCTATGGTCGCCCATCCGCCAGCTTTCGGTTTGAAGGTTAAATCTGTGGATGCAGAATCAGTCAAAAACATGCCGGGTATCCGTGATGTGTTTGTATTTGAAACACTTAAGGACGACTACGAACGAAACGGCTTCGATACCACATCGTTTACCGAGTTGGTCGCAATCGTTGGTGAAACAACCTGGCAGGTGATGAATGCCAGGAAACAGCTGAAGGTTGAATGGGAGGGAACGACCGACAAGAAAGTGGTTGTTGCCGGATGGGGAGGTAAGCAGGAAGTTACGATTCCCGGTGGAACCGAAAGCACAGCCGGGCATAAGTCAAGGATGGAGGAGATGGCTCAAAAGCCTGCACAGGTATTACGAAAAGACGGAGATCCGGAAACTGCCTTTAAAAACGCTGCCAAGGTGATTGAGAGAACCTATTATGCACCATACCTCGCCCATAACTGCATGGAGCCGGTGAATTGCTTTGCCAGTGTTAAGGGAGACAAGGCAGAATTGTACGGACCAATTCAGGCACCTGAACTCATTATGCAAACATTGTCGGCCTGTTTGGGTATGCCCAAGGAAAATATTCATCTCAGGCTGTCCCGTATGGGCGGTGGTTTCGGCCAACGGGCCTACGGTCACCACATGGTGGAGGCCGCAATGATCTCACAAAAGATTCAGGCTCCTGTAAAGATGGTCTATTCCCGCGAAGATGATATGTCCTACGGTATTTACAGGCCTACGTATACGGCTACGTACCGGGCCGGGCTTGATGAGAATAATAATCTAATTGCATTCCATGTAAAAGGGGGAGGAATTCCGGAACACCCGGTAGCAGCCAACCGCTTTCCGGCTGGAGCTGTAGATAATTACCTCGCTGAAGGTTGGTTTATTAATTCCAACATCACGATTGGTGCCTTCCGTGCTCCAAGATCGAACTTTATCGGTGGGGCAGAACAGTCATTCCTTGACGAGGTGGCCGAACTTGCTGGTAAGGATCCAATCGAATTCCGACTCGAATTATTTGACCGTGCAAAGAACAATCCTGTAGGAGAAAATAATGATTATGATCCGGATCGGTATGCAGGCGTATTGAAGCTGGTGAGGGATAAGGCAAAATGGAATGAGTCGGATAATTCAAACCGGGGCGTTGCAGCATATTTCTGTCATAATACCTACGTAGCCGAAATCCTTGAGCTGGAGATGAAAAATAATACGCCAGTCATTCCCAAGGTCATCGCTGCCGTGGATTGCGGAATTGTGATCAATCCGGATGCCGCCGCCAATATGGGGGAAGGCGCAATCGTGGATGGTATAGGAAACGCGCTGTTCGGGGAAATGACGTTTGAAGACGGTGTGCCCCAGAAACAAAACTTCAACACATACCGGATGATTCGGCAGACGGAAGCGCCAAAATCCATTGAAGTGCACTTTGTGGAGAATGACAAAGACCCAACGGGCCTTGGCGAACCTTTATTCCCGCCTGTGTTTGCAGCATTGGCAAATGCCATGTACAAGGTGACTGGTAAGCGATTCTACAATCAGCCTTTTGGCAAAGAATTGCAGAGTGCCGGAACAAGGATGTAGCATTAACCTTTTAAATCTGCATTTTACCTGATGTCAGGTCGGAATTGATAATTCCTTGAAATTTGCACATATTCAGCCGTTAGTAGCTGCTGGATATGTGCATTTCTTTTTAATTAATGGATTAATTCAATGCTGACCATACTGGGTGTTCTTACAATCGGTTGAGACATAACCATTGCAAATTGACTTATATGAAATATTGTTTCCTTTTTTTGGTTTTTCCGCTGTTTTGCCATGCACAGGACAAAGCAATCCAGGCGGAAGTTGACAGTATTATTGCCCAGGGTAAATATCCGGGTATAGTGTTCAGTGTTGCTTATCCCAATGGTGAAGCAACGTCTTTTACAGCAGGTTGGGCTGATGTAGAATCGGGAACCCCAATGACACCCGGGAATCGTCTTTTAAGTGGCAGTACGGGGAAGACTTTTGTCGCAGCGGTTCTGATGCAGTTAATCGAAGAGAACAAATTGCAGTTGGAAGATAGGGCCTCCAAATGGCTCGGTGATGAAGAGTGGTACAGTCGTTTGCCGAATAGTGAAGAACTAACCATCATGAATCTACTGAGGCATCAGTCCGGTATGGAGCGCTATGAATTCAAACCGGAATTTTCCGAAGAAGTACTGAAGAACCCGGATCGGGTATGGAAACCGGCTGAATTGATTGCTTATGTCCTGGACGATGCGCCATTATTCAGTGCAGGAGAGGGTTTCGCCTATTCAGATACGAATTACATTCTCCTTGGAATGATCATAGAGGAAATTGAGGGGGAAGAATATTATACTGTTTTGAAGGATCGTTTGCTGAAACCACTGGATCTTACCGGAATTTTACCCACTAATACGCGTAAGATTGAAAAGTTGGCGCAGGGATATATGGATAAGGAATCTCCGCTGGGATTTAATGATCATTTGCTTGAAGATGGGATTTCAAGGTACAACCTCCAGTTTGAGTGGACAGGAGGCGGACTGGCATTTGAGACGCGCGACTATGCGCGGTGGCTGAAATTGCTCTTCGAGGGAAATGCGTTTGACATGGAAAAGATGGGGGAGACTTATTTCCAGGATATTCCCTCTCCGGAGATCGGCGGAAGTTACGGGATGGGCTATCAAAAACTGGTAATTCCTGAAGTAGGTGAAGCATATGGTCATAGCGGATTTTTCCCTGGTTATTATACCATTGGTGTCTATCTTCCGGAATATTCCATTGCGGTAGCCATGCAGGTAAATACGACTGAAATGGCCAAATTGAGAAGTTTCTTTCGTGATTTCGTGAAGCTGACCAGGATCGTCATATCAAATCAATAACAGCATTTTATCAATTTCTTTAAGGGGTGTAACTCCTTTAATTCCTTTTATTCTCATTTCCATTGAGACGAGGAATTTAAAAAGGATTCTATCCTGAAAAAATCATTCCATTAATTCTGAAAGAATAACTATCTTTTCCTGACTTAATGGAATGCATTTAATGAACAAGTTAATTGCCTGTATTATTTTGTTCTTTATTCCTTTCGCACAAAATGCCCAAGAGTTTCCTCCCCATGCCCGGAATTACACATATAAATTTGATCATTTCGATCTTGAATCAGGGCTTTCACAAGCGACAGTGCAATGTATTTTTCAGGATAGCAGGGGCTTTCTCTGGATTGGCACCGAAGATGGGTTAAACCGTTTTGACGGCTATGAATTCAAGGTATTTCGGAACAATCCCTTTGACTCCACTTCTCTTAGTTACAATGATATTTCGTCGATCGAGGAAGATCAGGAAGGCAATTTGTGGATTGGCACATACGGTGGCGGATTGAACCAGTTTGATCCATTTCAAGAGAAGTTTACTGTTTACCGGCAAAATGGTGATGATCAAAACTCAATCAGTAGCAATGTAATTCTTAAGATTTTTAAAGATGAGAATGAAAGGTTATGGATCACCACAGCAAATACAAATGAAGGTCAGGGAATGCTGCATCAGTTTTTGAAGGATGAAAATAGGTTTCAGCAATATTCGATCACTTTTGACGGCATTACAACCAATAACTCCAGGGCACTAGCTCAGGATATGTACGGAAATTTATGGGTGGGAACTGCTGAAGGGATTTTCGTTTTTAACCCGGACCAGGAAAAGTTTATTACTAATATCAGGCATGACCCATTAGAGAAGAACACCATTGGAAATAATAGTGTTATGTCAATCCTGGTCACAGAGAATGGTAAAATTTGGATTGCACGGTCAGGATTTCCCGGCGGTGGTATTTCCCGGATCGATGTGTTGAATAATGAATATGAATTACGCGTAAGGAATTATTACCAGGACCTGAACAAGGTAATCACTGATCAGAGCAGTCTTATCGATAATAACACCAGGGATTTGGTTAAGTCGGCTGATGGTAAAATTTGGATTGCGACCGGATGGGGTATAAGTGTGTATGATCCCGTGAAGGACAATTTCGAAAATATTAAGTACAATTCACTGAATACTTCAAGTATCATGGAAAATGATATTCGAAGTATTTTAAAAGACCGATCAGGAACCATTTGGATAGGATATGCTTCCAAGGGCCTGAGCAAACTTTCCAGCAATAAAGGTTTTTTACATATTGGTAAATCTGATATTGATGGACAGAGTCTCATCACAAACAACGTATTTGCTATTCAACAGGATGATGCTGGTAATATATGGGTAGGTAGTCTGGAAGGCGGACTTAATAAAGTTGTTTTTGATCGTAATAATTTTGCCGGACCGTACTCAATTACTCAATACCGCCAGGGAACCAGCAGGAAGACCATGGCCCATCCTGATATTTTTTCAATATCTGACGGCTCGGATGGCTCATTATGGATAGGAACCCTGGGAGGAGGGTTATACCATTTTGATCCAACCACGGAAGAATTTGACATTTATGGATTTGATCCATCAAATCCTTACAGTCTTCAGAATAATGGAGTAAGAACAACGTTCGTAGCTGCGGACCAGTCACTTTGGACAGGGACAAATGATGGACTTTTTAAGTCAGATGTTGACCAGGGAGGTAATCGAAAGTTTTTAAAACTGATCCCTGCAGCCGACAATCCATCGTCTTACAAACATGCCTCCATCGCGTCGATCACAGAGGATAAAATGGGCCATCTGTGGGTTTCATCTCAGTCAGGAGCTGTTTATTACATGAATGCTGAAAATAAGTTTAGCATGGTTCTGCAGCCGGATCGTCCAATGAAGTTATTTTCATCAAAATTCGATAGCAAGGGACTACTGTGGTTATGCACCAATGTTGGACTGTTTTCTTATCAGATTGAACCGGATGCATCATTGGGAGTTCGTCTTACCCTTTTGAAATTTTATGATTCGAATAATAGCGCGTTGCCAAATTCATCGATTTATAAAATCCTCGAGGACATTCATGGCGATCTCTGGTTATCGCATGTTAAAGGTATATCCCGGTTGAGCCGGGAGGATAATTCGTTTATCAATTATTCTGTGGAAGACGGTCTTCAGAGTAATGAATTCAATTCTAATGCCGGATGTAATCTTGAGAATGGTTATTTGTGTTTTGGCGGGATCAATGGGATTAATATTTTTCATCCAGATAGTCTGAAACATAATCTGACCGTTCCTCCGGTGGTTATCACTCAATTCAATATCCTCAATGAACCACGTGAATTAATGAAGAATGGCTATACTCTTTCATATTTGGAAAATACATTATCCTTTGAGTTTGCTTCACTCGATTTCACGGCGCCACAAAAAAACAGGTATAGCTATCAGATGGTTGGATTTGATAAGGATTGGATTGATTCCGGATCAAGAAGAAATATTTCATATACAAATCTTGATCCCGGCACGTATACTTTTCGGGTCAGAGGCACCAATAATGATGGGGTATGGAATGAACAAGGTGCCTCGATGGAGATAATCATTTTACCACCACCATGGAGAACCTGGTGGGCCTATTCTCTTTATGGATTAGGCATAATTCTGTTATTATTGGCCGTGAGAAGGCAAATTATAAGTCGCGAAAGGTTAAAAGCCAGGATTAAACTAGAGCAGCTGGAAATTTCAAAATACCAGGAACTTGACCTGATGAAGTCCCGTTTTTTTGCCAATATTTCCCACGAATTCCGTACCCCATTAACATTGCTACTTGGTCCAATTGATAAAAGAATCCAGGCGGCTAAGGATCCGGCCGAAAAGTCGGAGCTTCAGCAAATGTACAGAAACGCATCCCGACTCCTGAATTTGGTAAACCAGCTTCTTGATCTTTCCAAAAAGGAAGCTTCGGCTATGAAACTATCATGCGTTTACGGGGAACTGCAAACGGCTGTTTCATTAATCTCAAGTCAGTTTTTTTCAATTGCAGCCTCAAAAGAAATTACTTTCAAAATATCGGAAGATGTCCGGGTCATAATGTATTATGATCAGGATAAGTTGGAGAAGATAGTGGGTAATTTGCTTTCGAACTCATTCAAATATACGCCGGAGGGTGGCCAGATTGCTATTGAAATATTGAAGGCAGCACCTGACGCTCAGTTTCCGGATGGTTGTGCGATTTTAAACGTAAGTGATTCCGGGATTGGAATATCAGAGGAGGAGTTGGGTAAAATATTCGACTTATTTTATCAGGTAGATCTTTCCAGTACAAGGGAATTTGAAGGAAGTGGTGTTGGTCTTTCACTTACAAAGGAACTTGTTGAGCTGCATCATGGTACGATTGAAGTACAAAGTGTACCTGGAAAGGGATCAACCTTTACAGTTCGTCTTCCGCTTGGCAGATCTCATTTAAATGATGATGAAATCAGCGTTCAGATTAGTGAGGACGTGGTTGGATCTCCTGAGAATGCAGGAGATCAAATAAATGATTCCGGGCATCTCCCTGTCGGTAGCCTGCAGCAGGATACCATTCTGATAATTGAAGATAATTTGGATCTCCGGCATTATATCAGATCTGAGCTATCAGATACATATGCCATGCTTGAAGCCAAGGATGGGCAGGAGGGAATTGCTGCAGCCATCAGGGAATTACCTACCCTCATCATTACAGATCTTATGATGCCTTTGAAGGATGGTCTTACAGTTTGCCAGGAGTTAAAAGCAGATGAACGCACCTGCCATATACCAATTATATTACTTACTGCAAAAGTTGATATTGAAACAAAATTAAAGGGATACCAGTTTGGGGCTGATGAATATATTCCTAAGCCATTCAAGGTTAATGAACTCCTGATCCGGATTGAAAATTTGCTATTTAACAGAAAGCTGGTTCGTGAGAAATATACCAGGGAAATTACGATCAATCCAACCTCGGTTATTGTGGAGTCAATGGATGAACGTTTCATTCAGAAAACAATGGAAATCATTGAGGAAAGACTAGCTGAAACTGACTTTGGAGTGGAAGATCTTGCTCGTGACCTGGGAGTAAGTTACACTCAACTATATCGTAAAATGGATGCAACTACAGGATTCAGTCCGAATGAATTAATACGGCATATGCGACTTCTGCGTGCGGCCGATTTGATGCGGCAGCAGGCAGGGAATGTGGGTGACATTGCATTCCTGGTTGGATTTAATAATCTGTCCTACTTTTCGAAAGTCTTTAAGGAGAAATTCGGATTAACGCCCATTGAATATCTTAAAAACCCTCCGCCCGCTGGACATTAACAGTCCCGTAATTCCATGTCTCTTCACAGTATTATAAATGTGTTAGAAATCGCAAGATTAGTGCTAACGATGCCCGCATCATTATGATGATCTTGCATAAAAAACACCATGAAAAATCTTATAATCTCTATTTTGCTTCTATTATCGGTTCTTTTTACATTTTCCTCCTGTAATAAGGATGATGATGAAACCACACCGGATGCCCCCCTTGTAAATACATGGAAAGTAACTTCTGAAGTGTACTCCAGCTGTGATGATCCATCGAACAATAGCAACAGTACGTATAGCTGTTCTGATACAGAATGTTTCACCTTTACTTTTAGAAAAGATAATACCGTTCGACTTGTCTTGATTTTTGCCGGAGCGACTTTTCTTGATATTGAAGGAACCTACACCGTTTCAGGAGATAAAGTGAACATTTGTCAGTTTGACTTATGCCAGGAAATGCGTTATCAAATCACGGGTAATACACTGACCTTAACGGGTAATGACGAAGATGGATGCGATTTTAAGTACACCCTGGTGAAGTAATTAAGGTTATCTTGAAGAAGGGTAATTAATGTGGATCGCTCTTGGATGATATATTGAAAGGTCATTAATCAGGCTATCGATGCTGGATGAATTGCAGTCATAAGTTATTACAATCATATCTTCATGATTGAACTGATTCTGTTCATGTGCTCCATAACAGAAATTAGTTGATTTGAATCGATGTGTTCCCGGAGTATTTTCCTCGGTTTCAAGTAATACATAAGGATCAGACCACGGGCCTGTGAGGTCCGTGGCAGTCCTGTACATGATACGGTTGCTCAGGAAGTTTGGACCGTAAATAAGGATCCATTCTTTTTTCTCTGAGTGATATGTGAGACTTCCTCCGACTTTGTCAGTAAATAAGACAGCCGCATCTGTTTTATTGAAACCTCTTTTCCAGGAAAGATCTTCTGACCAGTATTCCAGTCGTTCTTCGTAGTCATTGATGAACAACCTGCTGAGAAGAATCCGGTCATTATCAGAATAAAAGACATAATAATAACCTTCGTGCATTATACCTTGTACCCATTCTTTGGGCACGAAATCTTCTTCCCATGGCGAGTATTCAATGAGCCAATCAGAGATAGGATCGCCATAGTTTTCTATTTTCGCGATCGTCGTTCCGTAGTGTTTGAAATCGAATAGATCATCTGAGGTAGCTTCTGGTTTAGGGCCAATATCAGATAAAATTACCCATAACGTATTATCGGAAATGAATACATCTGCTGGCCAGTATTTATGGGATGGATCGTTATGTAAAAAAATCGCTTGCGGCTCATCGGGCTTCTTTCTATTCCAATCATACCGGATATTCCATTTATCTTCATTGCAACTTGAAACGGCCATGGTGTTGGCAATCATTACCGCATTTTTGCGTGAATTTTCACCGATGGGGGCTATGAATGTATCAGAAAATAACCATAACGTTCGTTCATCGGGGAGAAGCACAGATATGGCATAATCCCCACCCATCCATCCATCCTTGTATGGGAAATTTGGAATGCATTGCGCAGATAAATGAGATTTGAATAAGACAGATAAACAAATAATTGATGTAGCGAATGTCAAATTTTTCATCAGAACAGGGGTTATTTATTGCGGGATGCATATTTAGTAACGTATGAATCACTTTCCTTAATAAATATTATGGTTGCTGTATCTCTTCCTTTCGAATCTGTATTCCGATGTATGGCATATGACCCAAGGGAATTTCTGCTGAGGAGGTAATCGTTAACTACCGTGATATGGTCTTTTTCAACGCTGAAAGCAAGGGCACCATTTAGTCTGTTATATTCTGTTTTCAGAATTGCCGCATTCTTTTCTGAGTCTAATCCATGGTCAGAAATGTAGTTGAATACAAACATGTCAATCTCAGCCTCCGGTCCGCCGAATGATTTGATAAGATCATTTACATATTGGAGATATTTCCCGGGATTTCTATGTATCTGATCTGGTTTTTTCATATGAAAAAGATGCCCAATGATGTGAGGAAACATTTTATGCTTTTTATCATTTGTATGTGCATATGTATCTCCCAGGCGATGGGCAGCTGTCCCTTTTTGCCTGGCGGATTTAGCTTCCGCTAACATGATCCTGGAAATTACCAGTTCCTCTTCGGGCAAGCCGCCGGTAAGTGCATGAACTTTTTTCTGGGACTTTGGAAGCAGGTAGGTCATCCGGCTTTTAACGATATACCCGTCTTGGTTCATTACATTGTCCGGATATTCTGCGGCATAGGCAATCGCTTCAGCCTCAGGAATGCCCAGCTGTTTACAAACAAGTAAAACTGTCCAGTAATGACCATCGGTTTCGTAAAACATCATTTGCTGATGTGCCAGGGTATTTACTGACGATGTGATTTGGAAAAGAGTAATTAGCGCGAACAAGCTGCAGGAATTCCTCGCAGAGTTTTTCAATGATTTCATAGTCCTCAAATTTTCGATTCTATAGCAGCGGTACTAAATACCACATATCAAAATTCGATGGATTTGACTGATTCTATTAACAGCTATCAACCAATGATTGACGCTTTTATGATACCTGTTTTTGGGAATTTTAACAGATTAACATAATTCTTTCAAATACTCACATATATCTTCCAATACTACCTAATTATTCCATCTTGGATCTGAACCTATTCAAAGATTAATTACAAATCTGTCACTGCCATTCCTTCAGAATTTTACTATCTTATAGTCTGACTCATCCATGTATCTATGCAAATCAAAGAATCACCCGACGTTTATGATGTCATCATTGTAGGATCCGGTGCCGGTGGAGGAATGGCAACGAAAGTACTTTCTGAATCAGGTCTCAAAGTGGCTGTGGTAGAAGCCGGTCCGTATTACGACCCGGCAGCCCCGGAACAGCGAACCCAACTTAAATGGCCCTGGGAATCTCCGAGAAGGGGAGCTTCGAGTGTTCGGCCTTTCGGCGACTTTGACAGCGCCTATGGAGGCTGGGAAATTGAAGGCCAGCCGTATACCAATGCGCCCGGGACACGGTTCGACTGGTTCAGGTCCCAGATGCTGGGCGGACGAACGAATCACTGGGGAAGAATATCATTGCGGTTTGGCCCCAATGATTTCAAACATAAAAGCATCGACGGATTGGGTGAGGACTGGCCGATCGGATATGAGGATGTTAAGCCATATTACGACCGGGTAGACAAACTGATAGGCGTATTCGGTTCCAAAGAGAATATACCCAATGAACCGGATGGGTTTTTTCTACCGCCCCCAAAGCCTCGGCTGCATGAATTGTATTTCATTAAAGGCGCCAAAAAAGCAGGAGTTACGGTCATTCCAAACCGGCTGTCAATTTTAACCAAGCGGATCAATGAAGAACGTGGAGTGTGCTTTTATTGCAGTCAGTGCAACCGGGCCTGTTCCGTATATGCCGATTTTTCCTCTGGAACCTGTCTGATTTTCCCGGCACAAAAAGCAGGGGGTCAGATCGACCTCTATGTGAACAGCATGGTGCGGGAAGTACTTACCGATAATGAGGGAAAAGCAACCGGAGTGTCATACGTGAATAAAGAAGATAGACAGGAGTATGCGTTGAGGGGGAAAGTGGTTGTTCTTGCCGCATCAGCCTGTAGCTCTGCACGTATTCTGCTTAATTCAAAAAGCGCCCAGCATCCTGCAGGTTTAGGAAACAGCAGTGGTGTTGTGGGTAAGTATTTACATGACTCAACAGGTGCCAGCAGGGCAGCGTTTATACCCGACCTGATGAACCGTAAAACTTATAACGAAGATGGTGTAGGCGGTGCCCATATATACTTCCCGTGGTGGCTTGATAATAAAGAGCTCGATTTTCCTCGCGGGTACCACATGGAGGTCTGGGGTGGCATGGGAATGCCGTCCTATGGATTCGGATTTAATCCCAATGACCTTAACCAATATATCGGTGAGAAAGTCGGAGGGTATGGAAATCAGCTTCGGGATGACGTGAAGAAATTCTACGGCTCTGTAGTTGGGCTTTCGGGCCGGGGAGAATGTATCGCGCGGGAGGATAATTACTGTGAGATCGACCCCAATGTGGTCGATGAGTTCGGTATACCGGTTTTGCGTTTTAATTATACCTGGTCTGATCATGAACGCAACCAGGCCCGGCACATGCATGATACATTTGAAGAGGTATTTGACGGAATGGGAGGAGTTGTGCTGGGTTCGAAACCCGGGAAGGATCAGGACTACGGACTGGCTGCGCCGGGCAGGATCATTCATGAAGTTGGAACCACACGGATGGGAGACGACCGCAGGAAATCGGTAGTGAACCGGTATCAGCAGCTTCATGACGCGAAGAATGTATTTATCGTGGATGGCGGTCCGTTCGTGTCACAGGCTGATAAAAACCCTACCTGGACCATTCTGGCGTTATCATGGCGCACTTCAGATTACATTGTTGAACAGATTAAGCAACGGAATATTTAATATCATGGACAGAAGAGAAACCATAAAGTCATTACTTGCCGGTGGAATAGGAGGCGGACTGATCCTCACTTCATGTGAACCGGCAACCAATGTGAGCACGCCACCGTTGCTTCCTGAAGCGCCTGCATATGGGCGAACAGATAAGGAAAAAGCACACGATGCCAAATTAATGGATCAGACTTTTTTCAATGACAGTGAAATTGATACAATCGCAGTACTTTGTGATTTGATTCTTCCGGCATCCGATACGGCCGGCTCCGCCACTGAGGCGGGAGTGCCTGAATTCATTGAATTTATTGTGAAGGATATTACTTACCATCAAACACCCATGCGGGGTGGATTGATGTGGCTTGATAATTATTCAAACCGATTATTCAAAACTAATTTCAGTTCGTCTACAGCAGCCCAACAAAAGCAAATACTGGATCAAATTGCTTACCCCGATGATGCCGCTCCAGAGCTGGCACAGGGAGTAGCTTTCTTTTCCAGGATTCGGAATCTTGTGCTGACGGGATACTATACCACTCGAATGGGCCTGGATGACCTCGGCTATAAGGGCAATACCCCGAATGTCTGGGATGGTGTTCCACAGGAGGTATTGGATCAGCATGGGGTGGCCTATGATCCCGCCTGGCTGGCCAAGTGCGTGGATCAGGACAAACGCGCAGACATTGCCCAGTGGGATGATGAAGGTAATTTGATTAGTTAGAAAGTTCTAATCAAATTTCTGAGAAGTATTGGTTAATAGGATTCACTTAGTCAGTTTCTCTTTAAAGAATGCCACCGTACGTTCCCACGCAAGCCTGGCCGAATCAGCATCAAATCTTCCTGTGGTGTCGTTGTGAAAACCATGGTTCACATCGGGATAAATGTAGGTCGTGAACTCTTTCTTATTTTCTTCAAGGGCTTTTTTGTAATCAGGCCATCCGGCATTCACACGTTCATCCAATCCGGCATAATGGATGAGGAGCGGAGCCTGGATGTTCGGTATCTCATCGGCAGAGGGCTGTCCGCCATAAAAAGGAACGGCTGCACCCAGGTCAGGGATTCGAACCGCCATCATGTTGGAAATCCATCCGCCAAAACAGAAACCAACCACACCGATTTTACCTGTACATCCGGGGTGGTTTTTGAGATATTCAAAAGCTGCGATAAAATCCTCCAGCATCTCATCGCGGTCACGTTCACGCTGCATGGTACGGCCATCATCATCATTGCCCGGATAACCTCCGAGAGGGGACAGGGCATCGGGTGAAACGGAGATAAATCCGGCAAGCGCAGCTCTTCTTCCTACGTCGGCGATGTGCGGGTTTAATCCGCGGTTTTCGTGAACCACCACGATGCCGGGCAATTTCCCGGAGCTGCTGACAGGCCTTGATAATTGTGCTTTTATCTTTCCGCCACCCTTGGGAGAATCGTATTCAATAGTCTCAGTTTTCAGCCGTGGATCGTTGGCAGGCACCTGTATCCTGTCCTGGTAATTCGGCATAACAAAACTCAGCAATGATGGCAGTGTAATTCCGCCAACTGCATAGGCCGACAGCCTTTCCATAAATTGCCGGCGCTCAATACGATTATGTGCATAATCATCATACAAGTCAAAAACTTCCTGTTTTACATCTTCCTTTCGTAATTCTCCCATGGTACTTATTTCGTTTTAATTTTTTCTAAACTCTTTCCAGCATAATCGGATATGTTCTGCCCGAATACCATTGGGGAACATAGATATTCAGATCATTATCAATACAGACGTCGTGCGGGTTCATAAAGGTCACATCATCAGATATAGGCGGAACCAGCATGCCGTTTTCATACCCAGGCTCGCTTCCTCCGGGTAATGAAACTACTTTGTTATTTTTATCAAGGATGGCCAGCATACCGTCGTAGCTGAACCACTCTTTGCTAACGATTACTGCAAAGTAAAGCTCATCGCCCTTAATAACCGGCCTGCAGATCCAGCAACCCGGAAGGCTGATTGTTTCCAGGTGCTCACCCTCCAGGCTGAACCGTTTGAATTCATTTTTCGTCCGCGATGTAATGAGCAATTCATTTCTTCCGAAACGCGTGTCCAATGTTACACCATGGCAACACTGGAATTCCGTATCCCCATCTCCCTGACCGCCAAAATGCCGTATATATTCTCCTTGTGGAGAATATTGAACGATGTAGTTGAGGCCATAGCCATCTGCCACATAAAAGTCTCCATTCTGTGCAACGGCCACTTCTGTTGGCTTCCATTTAGCCGCTTCGGTATACGCCGGGATCATGGTTGGATAATCCAGTTTGAGCAAAACACGGCCGTCAAGGGTGGTTTTGTAAACTTTATTTATCCGTTCATCTGTAATGAAGAGGAATTGCTCACCCCCTTCATCAACGATGGTTAATCCATGCGCTCCAGGAGTTTCAAGTGTCCACGTATCTGTAACCTTACCGCTTCGGTCGTAAATAATAATGTTATTCTTCACATGGTTGGTAAGAAGAATCAATCTTCCTGAACGGTCCTGAACCATTTCGTGGCAATCACGAACCGGAATTTTAGCAGGGTCCTGATCACCCCATGATTTGTGTACACGGTAGGTATGAGCGCCATGTCCAACAACCGGAGCATTTTTGGAATGCCGGATCTTAGCAATTGAAAATGCCGGAGTTGATGATGCCAATGCCAGTGCAGCGGCACTTCCCTTGATGAATTTTCTTCTTGTCGGCATTTTGCTTGTATTATTTATGAAAGAATATCCTTTACCACTTTGCCATGCACATCGGTTAACCGGAATCTCCGTCCCTGGTATTTAAAGGTGAGCCTTTCATGGTCAACACCCAACAGATGCATGAGGGTTGCCTGAAAGTCGTGAATGTGCACTCCGTCGCTTGCAACATTATATCCGAACTCATCCGTAGTTCCATAGCTGATTCCTGGTTTCACTCCCGCACCTGCCATGAAAATAGTAAAGCACTTTGGATGGTGATCCCTTCCAAAACTTGTTGCATTTAGTGTGCCCTGTGAGTAGTTTGTCCGTCCGAATTCTCCTCCCCAGATCACAAGTGTGTCTTCGAGTAGCCCGCGCTGCTTCAGATCCTGAATCAATGCGGCAGTTGGCTGATCGGTTTCCTTGCATTGAATTCTTATATTTTCGGGCAAGGCATAATGCTGATCCCAGCCCTGATGGTAGAGCTGAACAAATTTTACATCCTTTTCAATTAACCGTCTTGCCAGCAGGCAATTGGCGGCGAATGTACCTGGTTTCCTGCTGTCCTCACCGTAAAGATTGTAGATATACTCAGGCTCTCCGGAAACATCCATGATCTCGGGGACTGAGGTTTGCATGCGGTAGGCCATTTCATACTGTGACATGCGCGCCAGAATTTCCGGGTCACCTTCCTTATCGAACTGGATTTGCTGTACATCCCCTAACGCGTCAAGTTGGCGCCGGCGTGCAGTTTCTGTAACCCCCGGAGGATTACTCAGATAAAGTACAGGATTTTTACCCGCACGGAACTGTACCCCCTGGTATTCAGAAGGAAGAAAGCCATTACCCCATAACCGTGAATATAGTGGCTGTCCGAATTTGTTTTTTGTCACCAACACCACGAAGGCAGGCAGATTTTCATTATCACTTCCCAGGCCATAGTTCACCCAGGAGCCAATCGATGGTCGTCCGGGGAACTGGGATCCCGTCTGAATAAAGGTTATAGCAGGATCGTGATTAATTGCTTCGGTATACATCGATTTGATGAAGGTGAGATCATCTGCGATCTGTGCTGTATAAGGCATCAGACTGCTGATCCATGCGCCACTTTCACCATGCTGCTTAAAATCAAAAATGGAGCCTACCAGTGGGAAGGATGACTGACCCGCTGTCATATTCGTGAGACGCTGTCCCTTTCGAATACTTTCAGGGAGTTGTTCGCCATTCATCTTAATAAGCTGGGGCTTGTAATCAAACAAGTCTAACTGCGAAGGTGCACCACTCTGGAATAGGTAAATGACCCGTTTCACACGTGCAGGAAAATGGGGTGGGGCATTATCCTGCCATAGTGAGTTGCCAAATGCGCCGGTACCATTGAGCAGCGAACCCAGCGATAACGCTCCAAGACCCAATGAGGTGCGGGTAAGAAAGTCTCTTCGTGTGTAATTGCTGTGTTGATTATGACACATAGTACTTCATCGTTTCATATAGGATTCATCCATGTTGTAAAGCGTGCTTGAGACCAGTGTGAGTGCTGCTAATTCAGCATTTTGCCATTCGTCGGGAATCTCAAAGTCGCCCACTGCCAACAGTTCTTTTACACTTTGCTGATCTTCACGGAAAGCATTCAGTTCACTTTCATACAGCCGCGTAAGTACCGCTAATTCATCACGGTTCGGTTTTCGACACAAGACGAGACGGAATCCGTTTTCAATTTGCGATTCAACATCTTCAGAATTGGGCATGGTTCTTATCCTGTAGGCTAATGCCTTACTGGCCTCAACATATTGTTGATCATTGAGCAACACCAATGCCTGCAGCGGTGTATTCGTGCGTTCTCTCGATACAGTGCAAACCTCCCTGTTTGTTGCATCGAAAATGATCATGTTGGGTGGCGGAGATGTCCGGCGGATAAACGTATACATGCTTCGGCGGTACTGCTGATCATCATGATCCTGTCTATAGTAAAGGAGGAAGTGTGAAAAATTTCCCAGTTCAATCCATAGACTGTCGGGTTGATATGGTTTAGCACTGGGACCGCCAATTTTCCGATTTAATAATCCACTGGAAGCCAGAGCATTATCACGTATCATTTCAGCCTGAAGTCGATAACTGGGTCCCCTGGCCAGGAATATATTTTCGGGGTCTGCTTCAAATTTATCCCTGGAATCCTGGCTTGATTGCTGATAGGTCGCACTCATTACCATCTTTTTCAGTAATGCCTTCACATCCCAGCCGTTTTCAATAAAATCTACAGCAAGCCAGTCAAGCAACGTTGGATGGGAGGGGAGTGCACCCTGACTGCCGAAATCATTCACGGTTGAAACAATACCCCTTCCGAAGATCATCTGCCAGTAACGATTTACGGCAACACGGGCGGTAAGCGGATTATTTCTGTCGAACAGCCATTTGCTGAGTCCGAGTCTGTTTCTCGTGTAGCTTTCATCAAATGGGAGGACTTTATCGATCGTAGCAGGCTGGACCTTTTCTGTAGGTTTGTCATATTCGCCCCTTGTCAGAATAAAAGTTGGCCTCTTATCCTCCATTTCCTCCATGACCATAAGTTCAGGTATGGTATCCAGGGTGTAGATTTTTTTCTTTCGTAGTTCCTGAAGCTTCCGTTCCTCTTGTGAAATTCTCCTGGTTACACCTGCCACGGAACCATTCCTTGTCGATTCATAAATGGATTTAAACTCCATCGGGTCGACTGCAAAATCGTAGACTGCGAGTTCATCAATAGAGCCTTTCAGAATACCATTGTCACCAGTAAAGCTTCTGTAACTCTTACCGAGAACGACGCCCCGCTTGTCGCGGGTCCTTGAAACGTTGGTTGGAAGGATGTTTTTATAAAGACGATCGTACAGAATATTAGTTTTTACCTGGTCACCGTTAATTCCCATTTTAACTCCGGAAGCTTTTAATGACCCGTCATAGGATACCAAAACCTGAGTCCATTGGCCCAGTTTAATCGTATCTGCGGATCTGACGTGAATCATGTTGTGAGGGAGGGTATTGATGAGCCTGAAACTCAGGTGATTTGTGGAGTCGAGGTAAACATCCCAGCCGCGCCATAGATTATTCTTTTCACCGGCATTCCCAATAATCACTTTGGTCTTCCCTGTTTCCTTGTCTGCGCGTACCCATGCGCTTACCGTAAAAGGTTCAAATGCCTCGAACTGTCCAAAATTATTGATATAGAGGCGGGCGTCCTGGTTATTGAATAAAACAGCTTTTCCATTTACACCGTCGATGAGTTCCACGGGACCTTGCGCATAGACATTGGGATTGCGGTCCATGAATTTTGTAGAATCTGTAGGAGTGATCTTATCAAGTTGCTGCCGAAGAACGGGTTCCTGTCTTTTGGTAGTTTTTGAAACAGAGGATTGTCCCGTTTCCAGGCTAGATATCTCCTCATTCAGGTAGGCAATGATGCTGTCGGTTTGAGAACTGGGCAATGGCAGCATAGGGCCAAAATCGCCATCGTCACCAGTCATGCCCAGCTCGCGCATATTGTTGAAAAAGGCACTTACCTGGTAATATTCCTTCTGTGTGATCGGATCGAATTTGTGGTCGTGGCATCGTGCGCATTCCAGTGTTAGCCCGAGGAATGCTGTACCCAGGGTATTGGTTCGGTTGGCCACATACTCCAGCCTGAATTCTTCATCCACCACACCCCCTTCAGCAGTCATGGGATGATTTCGGTTAAATGCAGTGGCCACGATCTGCTCCCGTTTTGCATCAGGGATGAGATCTCCGGCTAGCTGTTCGGTTACGAAGGTATCATAAGGCATATTCTGATCGAATGCTTCGATCACCCAGTCCCTCCAGGGCCACATGGTGCGGGCCCCGTCTGCATGAAACCCGTGTGAATCTGCATACCTCGCCACATCCAGCCATTCCAAAGTCATCCTTTCCGCGTAGGCTTTTGACGCCAGCAGCCTGTCCACCACCTTTTCATAGGCATTTTCATCTGAATCAGCCAGAAAAGCATCCTGCTCTTCAATGGTTGGCGGCAGCCCTGTCAAGTCGAGGGTTACCCTTCTGAGCAGCCGTTCCTTATCAGCCTGAAGTGCCGGCTCGAGATTCCGCAACTTCAGTTTTTCCTGAATGAACAGATCGATTTCGTTGTTGGCATTCCATCCGGAAATCCGAGCCGGTGGATTGGCTTTTTCCGGTGAAATATAGGCCCAATGCTCCTTCCATTGAGCTCCGCTTTCCACCCATTTAATCAGAATTGCTTTTTCACGGTCAGATAAGAACCTGTTCGACTCCCGAGGGGGCATCATTAACTCCGGATCGGTGTGCAGGATGCGCCCGATGGCTGCGCTCCTGGACAATTTTCCCGGTACAAAGGCTTTCTCCCCATTTTCGAGGGCTTCGAAAAGTCCGTCACGCGTGTCGAGCCGTAACTTTCCCTTGCGCTTATTTTTATCCGGACCATGGCAGTGATAACAACGGTCGGATAGTATGGGCTTTACATCAAGGTTGAAGTCAATTTCTTCGGGAAGAGAAGAAAACGAAGTTTCCACTCCCTCAGGAATATTCGGGCCACAGCTTGTCAGTATTATAAAAAAACTGGCCGGAAGCCAAAGAATTGATCGAAAACCAGGTAACCTCATATGGAAGCAAAAATCATCTCATAATATAATGATTGATCCCCAAATTTCTAAGGGTGGTATCTAATTGGTTGAAGTATATAATGTAAAAGTCCCGTCTATTTCCAGACGGGACCTTTATATTAATTACTGACTGCTCGCCTGCATTATTGCGGCACGATCAAGGTATTGAATTACCCTATCAACTTTTCCTGAACCATTAAAATGATACAAGGTATGAATATTTTGCGTCATACTTTTGCCCGTGGCTTTGTAGGAGGCTGTTGTTAAGAACCAGCCCATTACCCAGTCTCCGGGAGCAACGTTATAATTGTTGGAAGCGTCTACTGTTACGGACAGCCATACGCTATTGGAGAAATTAATATCCTCGATGGCGTTTTCACGACGATCCTTCCAGTATTCCAGAACTGCTGTTTTGCCAACAAGGCTGTCTCCATAGGCAAACTGATATACTACATTATCGGTAAAGTCAGATACAAATCGCTCCATATCACCACTGGACATGGCTGCCAGTCCATCTTTACAGATAGCTACATATTTTTCATCTGCATTTACAGTTACGGGTCCTGCAGGTTCTTCAACAGGTGGGGGTGGTGGGGGTGCCTGCTCTTGCTGACCGCAAGCAAAAAACATTGATGCTGCAAACAGCACTAGGGTTAATTTTCTCATAGTTTTGATTGGTTGATTGTCAATCAAAATACAAAAAATAAACCGAAATAATAGAATTATCTTCTGATCATCAGACAGATAATTCTATTTAATGTGTCTACATCGCAGAATAAACGGTCTTACCACCCTTGATGGTTTGGAGCACTTTTATTTCCTTGAGTTTCATCGGATCAACTTTCAGCGGATTTTGGTCAAGTATCACCATATCAGCTAGTTTTCCTGCTTTTAAGCTTCCCTTCTCATTCTCCTCAAAGAACTGATATGCGCCTCCAATGGTAAATGACTGAAGTGCTTCGTAAGGTGTAAGTCGTTCAGCGGGCCCCATAATTTTACCGCTGCGGCTCACACGGTTTACGGTGGTCCACATGATCATCATAAGGTTCGGGAGTGCCACCGGGGCGTCGGTGTGACTGGTAACGCGTACACCTTTGTTCAATGCAGATTTGATCGGACTGATTTGTTGTGCCTTATCCGGGCCGATGATCTCGTCATACCAGTCGCCCCAGTAGAATGTATGCATGGGGAAAAGTGAGGCGATAAGATCATATTTTTTAAGGCTGTCTATTTGATCCGGCCGGATCAGTTGTCCGTGAACTAATGTATTTCTTCGGTTCTGGTTCCCATATTTGGCTACAGCAGGACCCAATGCCCGGCATAACTGATCAAATGCAGCGTCGCCGTTGCAATGTGTTTTGAGCTGCCAGTTATTTGCAAATGCGAGATCAACGATCTCCATCACTTTCTCGTCTTCAGGTATGGCAGGGTATCCGCTATATCCATCCTTCTGCCCGTCAGGAGGGATCAGGTAGGGGATGGTTCTCCAGGCTGTCCTTCCCTGGGGTGATCCGTCCAGTGTCAGTTTAAGTCCGGCAATGCGATAATGATTTTTATATTCCTTGCTATACCATTCCGTTTCCATGTACCGGGGGAACATGTAATCGATATACGACAAAATATCAATGTTTAGCTTTCCCCGGCTGGCATAATCAGCAATTTGCTCATGATTGCTCATGGCACGACCTTCCACAGCAGTTGTGTAACCATATCGTACCGCCATTTCCTGACCTTTGTCCATGTAATAATCGATCATTTCGGGTTCGGTCGGACTGATTTTATCGATCATGGCAGGAATGGCAGCGAGTTCTTCAAGCACGCCGTTGGGTTCGTTGGACCCTTCCATACGACGAATCACGCCACCTTCGGGGTTCATTGTTTCAGAAGTGATGTTGAGCAGTTCAAGACCTTTGGAATTCACAACTGAGAAGTGTCCTGAGATATGGATGACCATAATTGGTATTTCTGTTGAGACCTGATCCAAATCCTCTTTTGTTGGAAAGCGTTTTTCAGCCAGCACTGCATCGTCGAATCCCATCCCGACGATCCAACCCTTGGTCTTGTCGGTTCCGTTAGCGGCATGCCATTCTTTCAATGTGGTAATAAGGGCGGGAATACTGTCACAGTTTCCGTCGGGACTTGCCAGGAGATTTGCCATTACCGCCTGAGCACCGAAACCGTAGAAATGGGCGTGGCCATCAATAAAACCGGGAACAAGTGTCTTGCCCTTCAGGTCAATCTCTGCATAATTCGTTCCGGCCTTTTCACGTGCTTCTTCCTCAGTACCTACGAATAAAATTTTCCCACTTTGTTCAACCAGGGCTTCTGCATATTCGGGTGAGTCGCCTTCCATAGTGATGATATCACCGTTAAAGTACAAGGAAGACTGACCAGGCTTCGTGTTTTCGATGTTGTCATTATTTTCCGACGTACAGGAGGCGAATAGCGCAAACGTCAAAACGAGGATATACAAGTAGGTGAAATTTTTCATTCTATGAGCGTAAACCGATGAGTGATAAAATTAATAAAAATGTATACAGCTGCCTAACTCCGATTGTATGAACAGGAGTTGATTCATCAGTGCATAAGCCACTGAGCGTCACTGATGAGGCAGACCCCACCGGAAGTTTTAAGCAGCTTCCGAAGCGGTTCGGTTATTTTATTCAGCTCTTCTTCAGAACATGCCACAAGGAAATATGTGTTTTGAAAAGCATTATGCAGTCCTTCGCCATCCTGTTCACCTTTGTCTCCGCGTCCCAGGACATTTTTAATCAGGGTGTATCCGTTGATTTGATTTTGATCCAGGATTCTGATGACCTTGGAAGATTCCAGGGATCCGGTGATAATCTCTACACGTTTCAGTGCTTTCATGTATGTAAATTTAAATATTCCAGAATGTGATAATAAACGGGAATCCCCAGTATGATATTAAATGGGAATGTGATTGCAAGCGACATCGGTACATATAATCCGGGATTAGCTTCAGGAACTGTAATCCGGATTGCTGCCGGAACGGCGATATAGGAGGCACTTGCAAGCAGCACAACCAGCAGAAGGGAATCACCTATATTGATATGGAAAAGCTGACAAAGAGCAATTCCAATAGCCGCGTTAATAACCGGGATGATAAGGCTGAAAAGAATAAGAAAAGATCCGGCCTTACGCAGTGATCGGATTCGTTTACCCGCGAGAAGGCCCATATCCAGGAGAAAGAAGGCCAGCATACCTTTGAAAATATCGCCGGTAAAGGGTTCCAGCGCCTGTTCGGTTCGTTCTCCTCCCAATAGTCCGATAATAAGACTTCCCAGGATCAGTACGACAGAGCCGTTTGTAAGCGCTTCTTTGATAATGCTTCCATAGGACGTTTCTTCATCGTTTTTATCCTTTCGGTAAATATTAATGAGCAAAACGCCCACAATAATCGCAGGGGATTCCATCAGAGCCATGGCTGCAACCATATGTCCGCCATATTCAATATTAAGATCCTTCAAGAAAGAAGTTGCAGTAATAAATGTTACGGCGCTGATCGATCCATAGGTCGCGGCGATGGCGCCGGCGTCATAAATACTTACCCGTTTCTTCAGAATGTAGAATGAATAGAGCGGTACCAGGAGCGACATGAAGACCGCAATCCCCAGGGTGGTCATCACATGGCTCGTTATGCCGCTGTGGGACAACTCTACTCCGCCCTTCACACCAATTGACAGCAGCAGATAGAGGGAAAGAAACTTCGGGATGGGTTGGGGGATTTCAAGGTCTGAACGTATAAATACTGCCAGTAATCCAAGGAAGAAAAAAAGAACTGCAGGGTTCAGCAGATTTTGTATGAGGATATCTGATGACATGAATAATCAGTTTTTTTTATAACATTGCGAAAATATGATTGTTAATCTATCTATAATAAAAGTATTACTATTATTTAATATATATGAACTTCTATAAAAATTGGTTAATCGCATTGGACATGTCTGATACAGATCAGTACATTTTTTCCAACCTGGTTAAACTTGAAAAGGAACTTAAGCCTGAAAGGTTAACATTTTTACATGTAGTTCATCCAGCCGACCTGCCCCGGGAAGTACTGTCTGATATTCCGGACCTCAATGAACCCGAATTACGATTCTATGAAAACAGGATTCAGCAATATATAAATGAATCGGGTATAACCACACCTTATGATATAGAAGTTCGTGAAGGGCATGCACTAACTGTTATTTTACAACTTACCCAGGATCTGGAAAATGACCTGGTCGTTGTTGGTAAAAAAGGAAATGAGGGGTTGGTGGAAAGGAAAATAGCACGAAAGTCGGGCATCAGTATTCTGTTCGTTCCTGAGAAGGAGATGGAATTTCAACATGTACTGGTGCCGGTCGATTTTTCTGAGCACAGTTTGCAGGCCATGCATGTTGCAGAAAGTCTTCATAAACATACCAGTTGCCTGACGGTTTACCGTGATTCATCCAAATACATCAATCAGGTCGCAGAAACTGTCGATGAGGTGGAAGAAATTCTCGTCAAGAGAAACCTGCTTGATCAGAAGCTGGCTACTTACACAGAGCACAAACTAAAGGAATTCGTGGAGCCTTTCCGTGCGATCAATCCTGACTGCTTCATCGAAGGCATCAATAAATCGACGGATATCGGTCAGTCCATCCTGAAATGGGCATCAAATCACCCTGCCGATATGATTATAATCGGGGCACGTGGAAAAACAGCAGCAGCTGCTGCATTACTTGGCAGTGTTTCCGAACGGGTTTATTCAGGCTTAACAGACAGGTACCTGCTGGTAGTAAAGAAGCCAGGTGAAAATGTCGGCCTGATAAAGGCACTTCTCGGAAAATAATTCACTTCAGTATAACCTTATTTCATTTTTTGCGTTAGAGGAATATCATATATGATAGTATTACTATTTTATAATTGAGTAATTATATTATTTTTGGAAGATGGCTACGCTGCAATTATTAATGAATGAGAACTTATTCGTGCGGGACCCGCAGGAAACAGAACTCGGAAGGAAGATCATTGAGGAGAGTATCCGAATGATCGATGAATTGGGTTTCGAAAAGTTTACATTCAAAAAACTGGCTTTAAAGATCGATTCTACCGAAGCATCGGTATACAGGTATTTTGAAAATAAGCATCGTTTACTTGTTTATCTGATCGCCTGGTACTGGAATTGGCTTGAATACCGCATTGATTTCGGTACGCAGAATATTTCTGATCCACGCAAGAAACTGCAGATAGCACTGGCGCTCGTAACAGAGAAAAAAGACAGGGATCCCCTTTTTCCGGAGGTCGACGAGGAGGCGCTGTATCGGATTGTCATTTGGGAATCTGATAAGACCTATCTGACCAAACAGGTGGATGACGACAACCGGGAAGGATTATTCAGGGGCTTCAAGTCATTATGCGCGAAAATTGCTTCCTATATCACAGAAATCAATCCAGCGTATAAATACCCACATTCGCTGATCAGCACCGTGCTTCAAATGGCGCATCAGCAACTTTTCTATGCTGAGCATTTGCCATCATTAACGGATATTAAAAAGAAGAAGGGTAACTTACAGGCTCAGAATGAAGCATTTCTTGGGGAAATGATTTTCAATACCATAACACCTAAAAAATAAAGACCATGCGGATGAACAGCAGCCAGATTATTCAGGTAATCAGGGAGGCTTCAACATATTTGGGGCAGGACTTCGATGGTTTTACCTTAAGGGAAATGGAAGCCTCACCCCGTTACTACGACCGGGAAGACGCTCCTGAGTTCCGGAGAGATCTGATTGAGGCCGCTACCAAACAGCGGATCATTTTTCTTGAAAATCAATTAGCCCCTGAAGAGATCAGGTCGTTTCTGGATGACGTGGAGATTCCGATATTTGCCTTTGAGGAAACAGAGGATGATCTTATTCCTATTATTATTTTTAAGGAAAAGCGTAAGCTCAAAGTGTCAAGAATTCGCATCAGTGATTCGGAAACACTGAGCTGTGATGCTGATTACTTTCCCAACCTGATGCTGGAAGACGGCAAGGTAAGCTTCATGGGTATTTTTGGTTATAAAAGTTTGGTAAGTGATGATCCTGAAAATGGGGAGAACCTTAAAAAACTGAATCCTCTTCAGCGGTTAATGCGTCTGCTTTCGGAGGAAAAGAAAGATATATTTTACATATACATCTACGCAGTACTGATCGGTCTGATCAGCTTAACCTTACCCCTGGGTATTCAGGCAACAGTATCACTGATTTCGGGCGGGGTTGTTTTCAGCTCTGTCTATGTTTTAATCGCATTAGTGATCATCGGGGTATTTGCTGCAGGGGGTCTGCAGGTGATGCAGATCACCCTGGTGGAATTTTTACAGCGCAGGGTATTCACAAAAGCGGCCTTTGAATTTGCCTTCAGGATACCCAGAATTAAGAACGAAGCGCTCTTAAATTATTATGCACCGGAGTTAATGAACCGGTTTTTCGATGTTCTTACCTTACAAAAGGGACTTCCTAAGCTGTTGATCGACCTGTCGGCAGGTGTGATACAAATTTTATTCGGTTTGATCCTCCTGTCGCTCTATCATCCGTTCTTTGTATTTTTCAGTCTGCTGCTGGTGGGTATGCTCGTGCTTATTTTCTACTTTACGGGCCCGAAGGGTTTGAGCTCTTCCATCAAGGAATCGAAGTATAAATATAAAGTTGTGTATTGGCTGGAAGAATTGGCGAGAACAATCAATTCCTTCAAAATATCTGGAAATACACCGCTGCCAATCCGGAAGACTGATTATAACGTAAACAATTATTTGAAGAACAGGAAGGTGCATTTCGGTGTGCTGGTTAATCAATATATTTTTATTCTCCTTTTTAAGGGACTTGTAACGGGTGGCCTGTTGATTATCGGTACTATCCTGGTTGTACAGCGTGAAATTACATTGGGCCAGTTTGTAGCATCAGAAGTGATCATCATTCTAACACTGAATTCTGTTGAGAAGATCATCATGTACATGGATGTGGTTTATGATATGCTTACGGCAGTGGACAAAATTTCGCAGGTAACAGACTTGCCGCTGGAAAAAAGCGGAGGTATTGATATTCCCAAGCACCTGCTGGAGCGGGGTATGGAAGTTAGGGTTAAAAAGCTATCATATAAATTTCCTGGTAGTACGGATTATGTACTCAAGGATGTGGAAACGCATATCCGGAGTGGTGAACGCATTTGTATATCGGGTGGTGCGGGATCTGGAAGAACGGTATTTACAAAAGTGCTTACCGGCCTTCACCAGGGTTATGAAGGAATCATCACCATGGATGGTTATTCTCTGCGCGACCTGGATCTTACGAATTTACGGGATAAAATAGGCAAGAATGTTTCCCAGGAGGATATCTTCGAAGGGACTATCTTTGAGAACGTTTTGCTTTCCAAGCCGAATTCCAAGGCTGAAGATGCGCTCTGGGCACTGGACAAGGTGAATGTTGGAGACACCATCAATGCGATGCCGGAAGGGTTGGATACGCCTATGCTTAGCGGTGGCAAGGGGTTGTCACGCGGTGTTGTAAACAAAATTATTCTGGCCCGATGCCTGGCTAAAAGGCCAAGTCTACTGGTCCTGAATGACTTCTTTAAGGATTTCATCCAGTCGGAACGGCTCTCACTTATTCAGATGCTAACAGCAAAGGAACATAACTGGACACTTATTGTGGTATCAAATGATCCGTTTATTATGGCGGCTTGTGACCGGGTACTTCTTTTTGAAGAAGGAAGGATCACAGGTAACGGAAAGTTCGACGAATTGGTTAAATCAGGTGCACTCAATAAAATAGTGAGGTAGGTTATGAAGGAGTTAAAGAAAGTAATTAGCGACCATCAGCTCTACACACTAAAGACGCTGAAAACACCCAGTGCTGGCCGCAGGCTGGCAAAAATCCTTATGGGACTGGGAGCGGTGTTTTTCGTCATGCTGTTTGTTCCCTGGCAGCAGAACATACGCGGTACTGGCAAGATGACTGCCTTCACGCCCGGCAACCGACCGCAGTCGGTCGAGTCTGCCATTGCGGGCAGAATTTCCAGCTGGCGGGTTCGGGAAGGACAGTTCGTGAATAAAGGAGATACCATTCTTACACTTTCGGAAATTAAATCCGACTACTTTGATCCACAATTGCTTACACGACTTTCTGAACAGGTGGAGGCGAAGGAAAGCAGCATCGACTCTAAACAAAGCAAGGCTGATGCACTTCGCGTTCAGATCACAGCCCTGCGACAGTCACTCGATGTGAAGTATGAACAGGCTGTGAACAAACTTCGCCAGACCGAATTGAAACTTGTTAGTGACAGCGTGGATTATGAGGCGGAAAAAATCAGATTCAACAACTTCCGGAATCAGTATGAACGGAATAAAACGTTATACGAGGCTGGAAACATTGCGCTGACTAAATTCCAGGACATTGAATCGAAATATCAGGAGTCCCGTATGAAGGTAGTTTCCTCGGAGAACAAATTTCTTCAGACAAAGGCTGAATTGATCAATGCCCGTGTAAATCTTTCAGGTGTTCGAGCTGAGTACCAGGACAAGATCTCAAAGGCAGAATCTGATCTGAATGCAACGTTGTCTGAACTTTATGATGCGGAGGTATCCCGGGCCAAGCTGAGGAATGAGTATGCCAACATGGAGATTCGTAATGAGCAGTACCAGATTATTTCACCCCAGAATGGTTATATCGTAAAGGCGATGCGTGCCGGAATCGGTGAAACCATCAAGGAAGGGGAAGCGGTTGTTACTATCGCACCAACCAATCCGGATATGGCAGTGGAAATGTATGTCCGCGCCATGGATGTTCCCTTGATCTCCAAGGGCAGGAAAGTACGGATTGAATTTGACGGCTGGCCTGCGCTGCAGTTTTCGGGATGGCCAAGCGTCTCTGTGGGAACTTTTGGCGGAGTCGTTCAGGTGATCGATTACGTTAATTCAAGCGGTGGAATGTTCCGTATTTTGGTAACCCCGGATCCGGAAGATGAACCGTGGCCTGAGCTGCTCCGAATCGGATCAGGAACGAAGGGATGGGTAATGCTCGACGATGTTCCGGTGTGGTATGAAATATGGCGACAGCTTAACGGTTTCCCGCCAAGTCTATACGAGGATCCGAATAACCAGGGTTTGCTGGGAAAAGAGGATGAGAAAACATCTGATAAGAATGAAGAAACTTCTGAAGAGAAGAAGAAATGAGAGCAATCTGGATCATAATATTTGCTTGCTTCTTTTATGGGGTTAAGGCTCAGTCTGTTTCGATGGACAGTTCGTCGATCCTTAAATTCGATGATTTTTATGCCGTCGTACTCGCATACCATCCCATAGTCCAGCAGGCAAACCTGCTTACCGACCAGGCGATTCAGGAAGTCAGGCTTGCGCGGGGAGCATTTGATCCGAAATTGCAGGGTAGCTGGAATCAAAAAAGATTCAGCGACACGGAATATTATAATTTGCTGGATGTCTCTCTGAAAATTCCAGTCTGGTTCCCGGTGAATCCCGAGGTGGGATTCATGCAAAATCGCGGGGCATATCTGAATCCTGAGAATTTCATTTCTGATGCCACCAATAATCAGCAGTTGTATGCGGGTGTATCGGTGCCCATTGGTCAGGGCCTTTTCATCGATCAGCGCAGAGCTACGGTCAGGCAAGCGTTGATTTTTCAGGATATGGCTGAGGCAGAGCAAATCAAGGAGATCAACAAGGTGCTTTTAACGGCTGCCAAGGATTACTGGGAATGGTATTATGCCTATAACAATTATATACTGATGCAGCAGAATATTGCCATCACTCAGGATATCTTTAATCGAACCAAAATGGGATTTGAATATGGGGAGGTTGCGGCAATAGATACGATACAAGCAAAAATCACCCTGCTGAACCGTATTACAGATTTTCAGCAGGCTAATATCGACCGGATCAAAGCTGCCTTATCCTTGTCGAATCACCTGTGGAGCCCGGAAGGCCTTCCTTTGGAGCTTAAGGATTACATCCGTCCGGAGGCGTTGCCCGTAACAGAATTAGGCGACTCGGTACTCCTGGATCTTGTGACTCTGGCCCGTGCAAACCACCCGGAATTACAAAAGTTGCGGTTGAAGAATGAAGCGTTGATCGTTGAAAGAAGTTTGGCCCGCGAAAATCTGAAGCCCAGAATTGATCTTAAATATCAGTTCCTGGATCAGCCCTTTACCCCGGAGGGTGAAAATAATGGCTGGACTTTCGATAATAATTACAGGGTAGGAATTGATTTTGCTTTTCCTATTTTCCTTCGAAAAGAGCGCGCAAAAATCGGGCAGACCAATCTGAAGATCAGGGATAACAATCTTGAACAGGATTTCGTGGAACGTGAGATCGTTAACGAAATTAATGCGCAGTATACAGCAGTAGTAAATACCGGGGCGATCCTGACGCAGCTTGATCAAATGGTGACTAGTTATCAGCAAATCCTGGCAGCGGAACGGATAAACCTGGAAAATGGTGAAAGTGATCTATTCAAGATCAATATTCAGCTCGAAAAGCTTATCGAAGCACAGACGAAACTCCTGAAGTTGCGCGCAGATTATCAGAAATCTGTGGCGACTCTCTACTGGTCGGCCGGTATACAAAACCTGGGATACTAATTTAAGAAGAGCCGGCGTTCGTTTAATTTTTTGAATCCGATTCAGGATTTCTAATATTGCACAAAATTTGACTATGGCTCTGATTCAACGTCTTTGGAATGAACGTCCGCTGCTGCTGATCATTCTGCTTGCCCTTACCGTACGATTGATTGGTGTATTTTTTTCCGGAGGTTATGGATATCACGATGATCATTTTTTAGTAATTGAACCTGCTCAAAGCTGGCTGGAAGGACGTGATAAAGGCAATATGATTACGGATTCTCCGGAAGAAAATACCAGTGGACGAAGTCTTTTGTATCCTGCCGCAAATTATGTGATTCTCGGAACTGCCGAATTTCTGGGGATGTCTGACCCTTCGCTCAAAATGGTTTTTAACCGCCTGATTCATGCCTTGTATTCCTTATTGATCATTTACTTTGGATACAAGCTGACATGGGAGTTGGGCGATCGGAATAAAGCACGCGTTGTGGGTCTTTTGCTTGCACTTTTTTGGATGTTTCCCCAGATGTCGGTGCGCAATCTGGTTGAAGTCATTCCAATTCCTCTTCTTCTGCTGGTTTCCTATTGGGTGGTTCGCTTTTTGAAAGGTGATCTCCCGCTGCGATATATATTATTATCAGGACTGTTGCTGGGTATTTGCTTTTCGCTGCGTTATCAAACAATTCTTTTTGCCGGGGGGATTGGTCTGGGCTTAATGTGGAGTCGAAAATGGAAGGAATCGATCTATCTGGGAGCTGTATTTGTTGGAGCAATAGTGCTCATTCATGGTGTGGGGGACTACTATTTATGCGGATCGCCGTTCTGCAAGCTGCAGTATTACTTCCTTTTCAATGTAGAACATGCAAATGATTATACTACGGAACCATGGCATTTTTATCTTGGAATATTATTGGGAGTATTCATTCCGCCACTAAGTATTTTGCTGATGTTTGGATTTGCCCGATCCTATAAAGTAAGCACAACAGTATGGCTGGCAGCACTTTTATTCTTTGTTTTCCATTCCGTTTTTCCAAATAAGCAGGAGCGATTCATTTTTACGATCATGCCCCATATTATTATCCTTGGGTATCTCGGGTGGTCAAATTTTGTTGAGCGAAGGAACATGGGCAAAGTCTTATCTTCTTTTGTCAGATTCAGCTGGGTCTTTTTTTGGATTTTAAATATCCCGCTGGTTATTCTTTATTCCGCCTATGATAACAAAAGAGCCCGTGTGGAAGGCATGCGGTTCCTTGGTGAGCAGGAGGATCTGAAAGGTTTTGTTTTAATGGATCCTACCCATAAAAGAATTAAGGATGCGCCGTTGTACTATGGAGGATTTTATGAGGCCTATCCGCACATAGGGTCGACTGTTACACCCGACAGCGTGATGCAAATCATGGAAAGAATGCCAGACAGCCAATATCCAAATTACCTGGTTCTCTGTGTGGGGCGCGACGAAGACCTGTCGGACAATGAGACGTTTGCGCGAAGTTTTTTCCCGGATATTGAGTATGTCACTACCAGGGAGATGGGTTGGATCGATGCGCTTCGAAATCGGATAAACAAGGGTATCGCACTGGATGACTGGGCTATTTATAAAATTAAAGGTGAGCGCATAGCACCCTATGACCCTGATTCGGAGCCGCTACCAAATATTTATAAATAAGCTACATTGTTATAATCGGTAAGGGATTATTTCCAATTAATGACTATTTTCATTTGTCACTAATCAGAACCCTATGCGAACCCTATTTACTCTACTATTTCTTATTTCGATTTTACCTGTTAACGGGCAGGGTACCCAGCTTCTTCGGGAGCCAACCCTTTCTGCCAACAGCATTGTATTTGTTTATGCCGATGATCTTTGGAAAGTTTCCCGAGCAGGTGGAGACGCCGTTCGTTTAACGAGTCACGAAGGATCAGAATCGTTGCCGCACTTTTCTCCCGATGAAAAGTGGATTGCTTTCAGTGCAGAGTATGATGGCAACACAGATGTCTATGTGATTCCATCGGAGGGAGGAACCCCGCTGCGCCTTACCTGGCACCCGGGCGGTGATTTTGTGCAGGGATGGACTCCGGATGGCGAGGTAATGTTCCGTTCCGGCAGAGTAGGGCACCCTACACAGACCAGTACTTTTTTTAAGGTTAACCGGAAGGGTGGAATGCCGGAACCCGTGGGGCTTCCAAGGGCAGCCTTTGGTGAAATGTCGCCGGATGGTAAACATATTGCCTATGTACCCATTACCTTCTGGGATCCTGAATGGCGTAATTACCGGGGCGGACAGGCCATGCCGATCTGGATCGTCGATATGGAAACAATGGACCTTATCCGAACGCCTCAGCCAACGCAAGAGCGTCATCTTGACCCTGTCTGGTATAATGGCTCAGTATATTATCTTTCCGAAAGGGACTATGCCAGTAATATCTGGTCATTCAATCCGGCTACCAAAGCTGAAGCCCAAATCACTTTTCATAAACAATTTGATGTTAAGAGTCTTGATGCCGGTCCGAACGGAATTGTCTATGAACAAGGAGGATACCTTCATCTTTTGGATCCGGCAAATGGAAATACCCAGCAGCTGGTGATTAATGTTCGGGGGGACATGAATTTTTCCCGCCCCCGATGGGAATCCGTTTCAGCGGGCGATTTAAACAATCCGGCAATATCTCCAACCGGAAAGCGCGCAATCTTTGAGGTACGCGGAGAAATATTCACTTTTCCTAAGGAGGAAGGGACCTGGCGAAACCTCACCAATTCACCGGGCGTGGCGGATCGTGCGCCAGTATGGTCACCGAAAGGAGATAAAGTAGCATGGTTCTCGGATAAGTCTGGAGAGTATGCACTCATGGTGGCAGATCAGGATGGAGGCAATGTGAGGGAAATTAAAATGCCTGATCCAACTTTTTATTTCCAGCCCGACTGGTCACCGGACGGAAAATATATTGCCTTTACGGATACAGACTATAATATTTGGATTGTTGACCTGCAAAGCGGGACAATGAAAATCGCTGATACAGATCGCTATGCCCATCCAAACAGGGCCATGAATCCGGTGTGGTCACCCGACAGCAAATGGATCGCCTATTCCCGACAGCTGGAAAGTCATTTCAAGGCTATTTTTGTTTACAATGTCTCAACGGGTGCCCGCCATCAGCTCACCGATGGAATGGCTGATGCAATTACGCCTGTTTGGGATGAGAGCGGGGCCTATCTGTATACACTGGCCAGTACGAACTATGGTCTTCAGTCGGGCTGGCTGGATATGAGCAGCTATGACCCGTCCGTAACACGCAGTTTATACTGCATCGTTTTAGCAAAGGATGGCAAAGCTCCGGCACTTCCGAGAAGTGACGAGGAAACGGTTTCAGAAGAACCCCAAAAGAAACCGGAAGAAAAGTCAAAGAAAAAGACAGATGAACCTGCTCCGGAAGAGAAGGGCGTAAATGTAGTGATCGATGTTGACGGTATTCAGCAACGTATAGTCCCGCTGGAGCTTCCCGACCGAAACTATGCCGGACTTGTTGCAGGCCCGGAGCATGTTGTATTTGTAGCAGAAAGTGTTCCCAATACTCCCGGGTTGACCATTCATCGGTATGATGTGAAAAAACAAAAAGCCGAAGACTACCAGTCGGGCGTACAGAGCGGCGTCGTGTCTGCCGATCGGAAACAAATGCTGATCCGAAAGGGCAACGCATGGAGTATTATCCCGACAACAGGAAAGGCAGATAACGGAACCTTAAAAATGGATGCGCGCATCAGGGTTGATCCGCAGCAGGAATATCATCAGATATTTCGTGAAGGCTGGCGGTATATGCGTGATTTCCTGTATGTGAATAACGTTCATGGGGCACCCTGGGATAAGATTTACGCGTGGTATTCACCATGGATCGATCACGTTCGTCATCGCAGTGACCTGAATTATGTTGTGGATATCATGAGCGGTGAGGTGTCCATCGGGCATTCCTATGTACGCGGTGGGGATATGCCTGATACAGAGTTCGTTCCTGTGGGTTTACTGGGGTGTGACTTTGCAGTGGTGGACGGATATTACCGGATTGCAAAGATTTATGATGGAGAGACATGGAACCCTAATTTAACTGCGCCTTTGGGTGTTCCGGGCATTGGGGTGAAAGAGGGTGATTATCTGCTGGCAGTAAATGGAATTGAACTGCGGGCCCCGATGAACCCGTACAGTCTGTTTGAGCAAACCGCAGGTCGGGCGGTGACCATAACGACAAATTCCAACCCCGCTATGAACGGAGCCAGGGAATCACTGGTGGTTCCTGTTGCCAATGAATCAATGCTTCGTGGTATGGATTGGGTGGAAGGTAACCGTCGCAAGGTTGATGAGCTTTCCGGTGGAAAGCTTGCATATGTGTATGTGCCAAACACCAGTGGTCCCGGATTCACCTATTTCAACCGGTATTATTTTGCGCAGCAGGATAAAAAAGGTGCTGTGATTGATGAGCGCAACAATGGAGGGGGATCCGCGGCAGACTATATGATCGATGTGATGAACCGTAAGCTTTTTGGCTTCTTCAACAGCAAGGCAAATGATAACCGGCCATGGACCACCCCAATGGCGGGTATTTGGGGACCAAAGGTAATGATCATCAATGAGCGCGCCGGTTCCGGGGGGGACCTTTTGCCCTACATGTTTAAAGAGGCTGAAATCGGCCCTTTGGTGGGTACACGCACCTGGGGCGGACTTGTAGGCACATGGGATACTCCACTCTTCATAGATGGCGGCCGCATGGTTGCACCCCGCGGCGGTTTCTACGACGCAGATGGAAAATGGGCTGTGGAAGGTGTTGGGGTAAGTCCGGATATTGAAGTTATTCAGGATCCGAAGCGCATTCTGGAAGGCCACGATCCCCAGTTGGAAAAAGCGGTTGAAGAGGCTCTTCGTCTATTGGAAAATAATGAATTCCAGCTGAAGCCGGAACCTCCGGCTCCGGTAAAATGGCGCCGTCCCGAAGGTATGAAGGAATAAATGAAAGCGGTTGTAATTTCTGAGCCGGGAGGCCCGGATGTTCTCGAACTTCGGGATGCACCTCTGCCAGATCCCGGCCCGGGGGAGGTTAGGATCAGGGTATACGCGGCCGGAGTAAACCGACCGGATGTTATTCAGCGGCAAGGGCGTTATCCGGCTCCCCCAGGTGTTCCGGCAGACATTCCCGGCCTTGAAGTGGCTGGAGTGGTTGATATGGTGGGTAAGGATGCCCCTCGCTGGAAAGTGGGTGACCGTGTCTGCGCATTGCTGGCAGGAGGGGGTTATGCAGAATATGTCACAGTTCCATCGGGTCAGTGCTTGCCCGTTCCAGCCAACTGGGATTTCATACAGGCGGCATCGGTTCCTGAAACGTTTTTCACGGTGTGGGCCAATATATTTCAGCGAGGCCATTTTCAAAAAGGCGAAACTGTGCTCGTCCATGGAGGTTCATCAGGCATTGGTGTGGCAGCCATTCAGATGATCAGCACTATGGGAGGGAAAATAATCATTACCGCAGGTACGGATGAAAAATGTGCTTTTTGCAAGCGGCTTGGAGCAGACAGATCAATTAACTACAGGACCGAGGATTTTGAATCGGTCATTCGTGAGGAATTCGGAGGCGTTGATATAATTCTTGATATGATCGGAGGGGATTATACACCGAAAAACCTGAACTGTTTGCGTGAAGAGGGACGGCTTATCATTATCAATGCGATGAACGGTCGTCAGGCAGAGGTGGATCTGATGCGGGTGATGGTAAAACGGCTTACGATAACGGGTTCGACGCTGAGGGTTCGTTCGCCGGAGTTCAAGCAACGGATTGCTGAAGAGCTGGAATCGAATATCTGGCCGCTGATGGCCGACGGATCCATTAAACCGGTGGTTTTTCGCACATTTTCGTTCGGTAATGCTCTGTCTGCACATAAACTCATGGAGACATCGGAACATATGGGTAAGATCGTTTTAGAAATGAATTAATTCTAAGATTTTGATTTGAATTGTTCTTTCCCGAATTTGAGTTAAACCAAAAACCAACCTAAAATGGAAAATCGTAATACCTCTGTAATGTCCATTCAGGACTGGATCATCACCATCCTGATCACTTCAATCCCGGTTGTAAATATTATTATGCTCTTTGTGTGGGCCTTTGGCAGTGATACGAACGAAAACAAAAAGAACTGGGCAAAAGCGACCCTGATCTGGTTAGCCATCATATTTGTGCTCTACTTGATCATTTTTGTATTTCTGGGTCTTGCCTTATTTACGGGCAGCAGATAACAATTAGTCATAGTTGAAAATCATGGAATACACCGGTTTTATCGGTGTATTTCTGTATGAATCGTTCAGACGAGAAGTGCATTTATTGCTTATTTAAGGACATACAGGTTCAAAATTTAATATCTTTGCAACAGTTACATTGAATGAATGGAGATGGGCAACCTTGAGAACATACGCCAGGAGATAGTAGGTATTGATCATAAATTTCAAACCCCCTTCGGTGAAAAGAAGATCATCTATGCCGACTGGATCGCGGGCGGCAGATTGTACAAGCCCATCGAAGATCTGATGACCCATCATTTCGGTCCGTATGTGGCTAATACCCACTCCGAATCCAGTTTCACAGGCGCTACCATGACCCAGGCCTACCATGAGGCGTTAAATCAGATCAAGCGTCATGTGAATGCATCGCAAGACGATGTTATTCTTGCGACCGGCACAGGTATGACAGGTGCCATTTCCAAATTACAGCGTATACTGGGCCTTCGTCTTCCTGAACAGGTAATTCAATATTGTGATATTCCCGATTCATTACGCCCGGTAATCTTTATTACTCACATGGAGCACCACTCCAACCAGACTTCATGGATTGAATGTATGGCTGATGTGGTGGTGATTCCTCCGGATGAAAACTTACTGGTTGATCCCGCGAAACTGGAAGATGCGTTGAATGAATATCAGGACCGGCCTGTAAAGATCGGATGCTTCACGGCATGCTCCAATGTTACGGGTATTCGTACACCCTATCATCAACTTGCAGGGCTGATGCACGCCCATGGAGGCTGGTGCTTTGTTGATTTTGCAGCATCGGCGCCATATGACGAGATAAATATGCACCCCGAGAATCCTGACGAGCGACTTGATGCCATATTCTTTTCGCCACATAAATTTCTGGGCGGACCGGGAAGTGCCGGAATTCTGATCTTCAATAAAGAACTATATCATAACACTATTCCGGATCAGCCGGGTGGGGGTACCGTGAAATGGACCAACCCATGGGGTGGGAGAAGTTATTTTGATGAAATTGAGATTCGTGAAGACGGTGGAACTCCGGGTTTTCTTCAGGCAATCCGGACGGCGCTTTGTATTAAGCTGAAAGAAGAATTGACCATTGAAGCGATTCACCAAAGGGAGGAGCAATTACTGAAATCTACTTTTCAGCGACTCAGAAAAATTAAAGGACTTCATATTTTGGCTGATCAGCCCGTTGCCCCTGAAGACCGGCTTGGTGTTGTGAGCTTTTATCTTGAAGGAGTTCATTATAATCTTGTTGTGGCGTTGCTCAATGATCATTTCGGTATTCAGGTAAGGGGAGGCTGTTCCTGTGCGGGTACGTATGGCCATTTACTGCTGAATGTCTCCAAAGACGTGTCGGATGCGATTACCTGTAAAATTGACCAGGGTGATCTGAGCGAAAAGCCGGGATGGGTGAGACTATCACTTCATCCTACAATGACCGATGAGGAACTCAATTTTGTTCTGGATGCCATCGAGCAGGTTGCATCAAATGCACCTGAATGGTCACTGGACTATAAGTTTGATGCACATCGCGGTGAATTCTTCCACAAGGATTATCCCGTTCGGTCAGAAAGTTTTGATTTCGACAATCTGTTGAAACAGGCGACAACTATCCATACCGGTAACTAATTAACATTACATATTTAGTGAGTCCAGCGAACTGAAAAGGAGGCTGATGAGTGCGACAACTCCGTACACCAGTAAACCGATCAAAAGGAGTGTGATTGCAAGTATTGTTATGATAATTCCGAATCCGCTGCCGGTATGTTTACCTTCCTGGTAGTGTTCTTTAAGCAGTTTTAAATTTCGAATATTCGCCTTGTACCAGACATCTGGTATGATTCCCACATATGGAATGGATCCAAATATTGCATCAAGTATTACGTTACCGATCATTTTAATTGCCAGTTTTCCGCTCGCACCGTTCTTGTACATTTCAATCACCAGGTATGCGCCCACCAAATAACCAATCAAACTTCCGGCGAAGGGTATTAGCCCGAGGATTGGATCCAGTCCGAACCGTATACCTGTTCCCGGGATTTCAAATTGCGAATCCATTAATTTGGAAACTGCTTCGATACGCTTAAGTGCGGTTTCTCTTTTTTCTGTCATGGTCATGTTAAAAATACCTGAATGTGTCAGATCAATCAATGAATCTTCAGGATATTGTATCTTCGCACTATGAATATTCTGCTGCTGACCTACCAGGGTGGTATTGCCGGATCAACCCTGTCTATAACGTACCTTGCCCGGGGATTGGCGGAAAGGGGACATGCAGTCTATGTTGGATGCCCGGCAGATGCCCTGCTGGCCGGTTACTTTGAAGACTCGCCTGTAACAGTGATTCCGATGGTCTTTAGGGGTAAGCTGGACTTCAGGAATGCCCGCAACCTGAAGAGTATCACGGATACCTATGATATTGATATTGTCAATGCCCAGTCTTCGCTCGACAGATACACCAGCCTGATAGCCAAAAAAATTTTTGGCATGAAATCAAAACTTGTCTTCACGCGGAGACAGGTTTCCAAAAGTATCGGGGGGCCACAAAGCTGGCTGTACCAATGGGGTGCCGACCGGTTTGTGGCCGTAAGCGACGGCATACGTGATTCACTGATTTCTGATGGTATCAAAGCGAAAAATATTTCGGTGGTTTATAACGGAACCCCTGCCTCCAAATACGATACTGTGGATACAAACGCAGCCGAAAATATACGCAGGAGGCTGAATATCAATCCGGACGATTTTGTGATCGGTTGTGTTTCCCGACTTAAGAACCAGTTGCAAATCCTGCAGGCCCTCGCACAAATTGATGATCCTGTAACCATGATCTTTGTAGGCGTTGAGGAAATTCCGGGTTTTGATATTCAAAAATTAAAAGAGAAAGGCCACCGTATATTTTTCGAGGGCAGGCTTCCTGCCAAAGACATATTGCCTTATTATCTCATTTTTGACATCATGATATTGGCATCAACGATGGAGGGTCTCTCGCAATCCCTTTTGGAAAGTATGTTCATGAAAGTTCCTGTGATAGCAACTGCAGCGGCAGGTAATCTTGACCTGGTAAAAGATGGTCGCAACGGTCTGCTCTTCAACGACCGAGATATTGATGCGCTTGTTGAAAAGATTGTGCTGCTACGCGAAAACCCGGAATTACAGGAAAAACTCGCAGAAGGCGGTTATAAAACTGCCCGTCTTGATTTTTCCATAGAAAACACCCTGGATGGTTATGAAAGGCTCTTCTCCAGTTTACTTGATGAATAAAGTGTCTTTCGCTGTTCCTCGATTGCTTCATCATTGATATAGTCATCAAATGACATCAGTTTATCAAGGTATCCGTTCGGGCCGATCTCAATGATCCTGTTGGCAACCGACTGGGTAAAGGTATGATCATGTGATGTGAATATGACCGTACCCGGGAAATCGGCCAGCGCGTTATTAAATGCCTGAATGGATTCCAGGTCCAGGTGGTTTGTAGGCTCATCAAGCATCAGGAAGTTTGCTCCTTTCAGCATCATTCGTGAGATCATGCAACGTACTTTCTCACCTCCGCTGAGTACAGTGGATTTCTTGAAAACCTCTTCCCCGGAAAACAACATTTTACCGAGGAAACCGCGGATATATACATCATCGGCTTCTTCGCCATCCGCATATTGGCGCAACCAGTCCATCAGGTTATGATTTGACTGGAAGTATTTTTCATTGTCATTTGGCAGATACGCTGTTGTAATGGTTTGACCGAAACGGAATGAGCCCGCATCCGGCTTGATTTCTTCAGCAAGAATTTTGTAAAAGGCCGAAGTTGCCTGACTGTCTTTTGAAATAATGGCGATCTTATCACCCTTGTTAACCATAATATCCAGGTTTTTGAAATAGGGCTTTTCTTCCCCAAATTTCGTAAGGCCTTCCACCTGCAGAATTTGGTCACCTGCAGTACGGTTCTGAGTGAAGATGATGGCCGGATATTTTCTTGAAGAGGGTTTAATTTCTTCCACATTGAGCTTATCAAGCAATTTCTTTCTGCTGGTTGCCTGTTTCGACTTTGACGCATTGGCTGAGAAACGAGCGATAAATTCCTGTAGTTCTTTTTTCTTTTCCTCAGCTTTCTTATTGGCAGATGACCGTTGCTGCAGGGCCAGCTGACTTGATTCGTACCAGAAGCTATAGTTACCCGTGAATAAACGAACTTCTTTGAAGTCGATATCTACAATATGGGTACAAACGGTGTCCAGGAAGTGACGGTCGTGAGATACTACGATCACAGTATTTTTAAAATCCAGCAGGAAATTTTCCAGCCAGGTTACGGTGTGGATATCAAGGTCGTTGGTAGGTTCATCCAATATGAGCACATCCGGATTTCCGAACAACGCCTGGGCCAGCAATACACGAACTTTCTGATGTCCGCTTAATTCCTTCATGTCGGTATAATGAAGTGATTCATCGATCCCCAAACCACTCAGTAATGCCGCTGCGTCCGATTCGGCGTTCCAACCGTCAAGCTCTGCAAATTCACCTTCAAGTTCGGAGGCCCTTACACCGTCGGCTTCTGAGAAATCGGGCTTGCTATAAAGTGCATCTTTCTCCTGAATGATCTGCCATAGCCGCTCATGACCCATCATGACCGTATTAATTACCGAAAATTCATCATATGCAAAGTGATTCTGTCGCAGCACTGCCATGCGTTTTCCTGGCTCCAGGCTCACATTACCACGATTTGGATCCTGTTCGCCGGAGAGTATTTTCAAAAAAGTTGATTTCCCCGCGCCATTGGCACCGATAACGCCATAGCAATTTCCCTGGGTGAATTTGATGTTTACTTCATCAAACAGGACGCGTTTTCCAAACTGTAACGATAAGTTGTTTACTGCAATCATAGAATCTCCATTAAAGGCGCAAAGGTACTTCTTTTTGGGGAAGTAGCATTGCCTAGTCTATAATAAACCTGATCGTCTGTGTTGCATGATCGCTTCGTACCCGGATGAGATACATGCCTGCAGGTAATCCGGCAAGCCAATGGGTAAGGTTCAATTCATTTGTTTCAATTCGATCATGCAGGGTTCGAAGGTGTTGCGCCTGGCTGTTCAACAAAGCAATCACCACGTTTCCGGGTTCGGTGCCAGGATAATTCAGAATGTAACGGTTCTTTCCGATCAGAAGGGAAGCATTTTTCCCAGGGGTTATTTCAGGCACACGGTCGGTCAGCAGAATTTCATAGTTACCCTTAAAACTAAGCTGACGAATACGAATATATTGAAGGTTGGAAGCCAAAGAGATTGTCTGAGAATAAAAACCTCCCGATGTGGCCGGAATAAAAGATAGTGAATCAAAGATGATTCCGGATTCCGATGACTCGAGGACAAATCCAAAATTTTCAGGACCAGTGGTTGTTTGCCAGGATATTTCCACCGAAGAATCATTAATGCGCCGCAAATTATAGGAGAGCAAATGTATCGGAAGAATCTGTTGCAGGTTCACTTCACCCATGGTATGATTGCCGGGCACCAGTATCCATTCAAAGCTATCGGCATGATCACCTTTTCCAATACGTTGAATGGATGATAAAGGAGGTGTTTCGCCGCTTTCTTCTGGCAATAGCGGCGAGGAATTAATGCCCGCTGCCGGTCCTTCAGACGCTGTAAAAGCACCCTCATAGGAAATAAATTCACTGGTGAACTCACCAAAGGAAAGTGCAATACCATCAGGTGATCCGTTCTGTATCCCTGAAATGGGAAACACAAAAAGTTGAAATCCAGGGTCATCCTTTTCTCCTGCCCATGCATCATTCAGGTCGAGGGAACGATACATAAGCCCACTGGATCCATTGTAAAGAGACAATCGTACTTTACTAAGATCATATCTTTCAGGATACTGGATTACGATTTCGACAAATTCAAGCGTGTCTGTACTTACATTGTCGTAGTGAAATTCATTGATCCACATGTTGGGGAGTTCAGGAATTCCTTCGGTTCCCCTGACAGCGATTTGCAGCGAGGTAATCCCCGGGGTTTCATGAACCACAAAATCATCATAGCTAAGGCCGTCCGGAGAAGGCGGTTTGAAGCGCACATAAATACGCTGGTAAGGAAGGCAATCGGTCGTTGCAGATAAAATCAGGGGCAGCAGGAACGTATGCGATTCAGCAAAATCCGGAAACAAAGAGATCTCATATCCGAGGGGAGGATAAACCGACACATCGGAAGAAATATTCACTGCGGTAAAGTCATACGACTGAACAGACGAACTCGTGCCAAATGGGACGATTCCAAAGAAAAGCGTGTCACTTCCAAATGAAACCAACGTTGGAGCGAAGGTTAACCATTGATCTTTGTTCAAGGTTCCGGGCGAGGCATTTGACTGGAACTTCCATGTAAAATGCGGTCCGCGGCTTCCCGGACCAGTTCGTTGAATGGAATAGGACAGGGGTGAGGTCCCCGTTTCCGACACCAAAACAGCTTCAAATATAAGTCCGGCTGCCGGCCCCCCTAAACCAGTAAAATCGCCTTCGTAGCTGAGAATATCGAGCACTCCCGAAGGAGTTGAGAGTGCAAACCCATCCGGTCCGTTTTGTATGCCCGGCTTAAACCAGACTGTCGCTTTGAAGCCCGGTGATACCGGGTGCCACGACAACGTATCCAGGAGTGCGCTGTCGTAGGGCAGGCCGTTGACGCCGTTGTACAGGTACAAAGTTAGATTGGCTATTGAATCCCCGGCAATGACTTCTATGAATTCCTGCGCATCAATGCCGGCGTTATCATAATGAAATTCATTGATCCAGGCAGTTTGAGCTGAAATTGAGTGGCTAACGAGCAACAGGAAATTTAGTATTCTCCACATAGGAACAATGTGGGGATTGGGGCGGACAACCTGTTACCGTTAAATGACCGGAAGAAAAAATTCAGGTGAAACCGTGATCTTTTTATAGTAAAATGTGTTATAACTTGTACTATTGACTACTACTACAGACATGCTTAAGAAACTGATTCGCTGGATTCAGTCTGTTGTTGGCAAACGGCCCAAGGAAACACCTGAGGAAACCCCATGGCTCGACCGCTCTAAAACCCTGAACGGCTGGGCAGACCGTAAGTAGCCACCCATCTGTTTTCTCATCAGTACCTTCTCTTTTCCAGGATAACCCCTTGTGCGATTTAAAAATACAGGGGTATTGTGTATATTCCGTTGGTTTGATGAAAAATGAATAATAGGGATCTTTACTTCAATATTATGAGGGACAAAAAACAAATGGGAATTGGGATGGCCATTGGAATTGCGATTGGCAGTGCGATAGGTGTTGCGTTGGATAATATTGGAACATGGATAGGCATAGGAGTGGCATTGGGAGCAGGAATTGGAGCACGACTTAGTCAGAGCAAAAGGGATGATGCATCGTAGACAATAAGATCCGGCATGAATTTGATTACGAGCAAAAACACAGGGTCCCGTCATTTACAAAAACCAATCATGATTTGAAGGAGGTATCATGAAACAAAATGAAGGAATTTTCCGATTTACGTACTTTACTGATAAATACCCGGAGACCTTTGATTTCTACGAGAACAAATTGGGCTTTGCCCTGGAGCATTCATGGGACCGAAGTGATGATGATAAAGGAGCACTTTTTAAGATAGGACAGGGTGTCATCGAAATTCTGCAACGGCCTGAAAATCCTCAAAATAATCATATTGCACTCGACTATCGCGTACCTCAGGGTGTTTTTACCGGAATCCAGGTTTCGAATATTGATGAATTATTCGGCATCTATAAGGAAAAAGAACTTCCATTTATTCAGGAGATCATTGATCAGCCCTGGGGGCACAGAAGTTTTTATATTCAGGAACCCAATGGACTGGTATTGGGCTTTTATCAGGAGCAATTTTAAACAATAAAAAGGTTATGGAATTTAGAAGTGCACGACATACGGATAACTTAGGGCGGATCAAAAATTTTTATACGAATGTTATGGGTCTCACCGTCCTGTTTTCCTTTGAAGATCATAACAGCTATAGTGGTGTATTCCTTGGCAAGGAAGGGCATGACTGGCATCTGGAGTTCACTACCTCCGGGGACAAGGCTGAACATAAATTTGATGCGGAGGATATATTAGTGTTTTATCCCACGCATCAGGAAGAATATGATGAGATAATTCATCAAATTGAGGCGAATAATATTGAAAAGCTGAAAGCCAGGAATCCATACTGGAATGACAATGGAATAATGATTCAGGATCCTGATGGATTTCATGTGATTGTCAGTAATTTAAAAATTAAATAATCAGGCGAATAAACCCTGATTTTCAAACGATACATTTTCAATGAAAAAACTCATTCCCGTTCTTTTTGTATTTCTCACATTTGCCGCATTTTCCCAGGATCAGGAGGGCTTTCAGAATTATGACTGGTTTCAGGCCAAATATGTCAAATTCAAACCGGGGAAAGCAATGGAGGCGCGGAGACTGCTCCAGGAATACCTTTACAGAGCCAATGAAATATCGGGAAGACTCGTACTTACATTTGAGTCTGATATGGGTGAATGGGATCATATCGCCTATTTGCACCTCAAGGATGGCCCGCAGCAATTAAGTGAGCCAAATGCCGATATAGAGACAAAATGGTGGAATGGTGTGGTTAAGCTTGCGGGTTCGGAGCAAAAAGCAAAAGAAATAATAGAGGCGTATACCAACTGTATTCTAACAGAAGAATATAACCTTGTCAGAATGCGGGATATGCAAAGTCAATTTAGCAGAAAGTGATAAAATTCTTCAGAAAGATCCGCCAGCAATTGCTTTCAGATGGCAAATCCGGAAAGTATTTAAAATATGCCCTTGGTGAAATTATCCTGGTTGTCATCGGTATCCTGATTGCCCTCCAAATCAACAACTGGAATGAGCAAAAGAAGATCGAAAGGTCCATAAAAAGTCACCTCGAAATTCTCAGGCAAAATCTGCAGGAGGATCAGACTCAACTGGAAAGCCTTAAGCAGAATATGACTGTAAATATTCAGTGTGCAGATTCCTTAATGCTCCAGATTAAGACCCTGATTCCGGTAAATAATAACGTAAAGAGATATCTGATTACGCTGGTTCAGGAATTTCAGTTCAGTCCGAATACCAATGCCATTGAAACCATTACCCAATCGAATGAGATGCCTTCCCTGGATATTGATTTACGTACAGCCATACTTGATCACTATGCGCTGATCGAAAAAACGAAGGAGCGGGAACATATATCCAATACACAGATCCAAACTAAATACGAGACTTATATTAACAACGAGTATGCAGATATTTTCCAATCTGACAATGACTGGGATTTTGTAAAATCATATTACGCGAATGATCCGCGGCCTGTGTATATGATGGATGCCGATAAGTTTTTAAAAGATAAAACCCTGGAGTCACAACTTGTTTCGCGATATTACCAGTGCGTAGCACTACAGAAATTTTATAGTGATTTAATCGAGTCCTCAAAATCTATCATCGCTTCGATAGATCAGTTGGAATAAAAAAGTGAACAATGAAATTTAGAAACCTCTTTACAGTTACAGTGATTTTCATCTGTTGTTTCACTGTTGGTATGAAGTCCAATCTGTCCAAAAATTTTGATCGGAAAAGGGATCTGCTGTTGGTACAGTTTGATTGCAAGACCGATGTGGATGACCTTCAGTCGGCAGCGGCTCTTGTCACCTTACTTAATCACCCTGATTATTCAGATATTCAATATCATGCAGTTGCCGGTACGTATGGGATTCAGGACGGACTATACGTGCCGCCTAATTCATTATTTCAATTGGCTTTTGGAGATAACTGGACCGATGCGCATGAAAATGTGAATGCGGCTGTTGATGAGGTGATGTCAGTAGTTATTAAAACACTGGATGAGAAGGGAGATATCTGGATCGCGGATGCAGGGCAGTCTGATTTTACGGCAATGCTTGTCCGAAGACTCCATTCTGATTTACCCGGAATTAATACCCGAAAACGGATTCATGTGGTGCAGCACAGTGATTGGAATGAAGAAGTCACTTCACCGGAAAAACTGAAGTTCGTGAAGGAAAACGCCGATTATCATAAAATTCCGGATGGCAACGCTGTGGGTAACGGTACACCCGGATTCCGGTCCCCGGATTACAACAAACTCATGGATATACTATCGGATCCAGGCCTTAGGGGTATCTGGCAGCTGGCCATTGATTTGTCAAACCAATATAACGGAAAAGAGGGTAGATATAATAATGAGGCCATAGCGGCCGGGGGTCTCGATTTTTCTGATTTATCGGAGGTTTGCTGGATTTTAGGGTTACAGGATATCAGGGATACTGAGGCCTTTTTTGAAATGTTTTCGAATTAATTATGACCGAGTTGACTAATCATCGGTTCTGCTTTTGATTATCCCAATTGATGCGTAATGATAAAAACCGCCATTTTCTGTCTTTTCCTGTTCCTGAATGTCCACTACTTAGTCGGGCAAACCTCCAAAAATAACAGGGTTATAATACTCACAGACATTGAGGCAGATCCTGATGATACTCAGTCGCTGGTTCGGCTGTTTTTATACTCCAACCAGATCGATATTAAAGGTATCATTGCTACAACTTCCTGTTGGCAAACTTCAGCGATTCACCCTGAGTCCATCCAAAAAGTAATCGACGCTTACGGCAAGGTTCAGCCAAACCTTTTAAAACACGAGCCGGGGTTTCCGGATGCAAAGGAATTATCTATGTTGATCAAGAGTGGCTTACCGATATATGGTATGAATGGGGTCGGTGAGGGTATGGATTCTGAAGGGTCGGAGTGGATTATTCAAACTCTTGAGGATGACGACGATCGGCCTTTATGGATCTCAACATGGGGCGGAGTGAATACCCTTGCCCAGGCGTTGCATAAGATAAACAAGACCAAAAGTAAAAAAGAGGCCGACAGACTTATTTCCAAACTGCGGGTTTATACCATTTCAGATCAGGATGACAGCGGTATCTGGATACGGGATAATTTCCCTGACTTGTTTTACATCGTGAGTCCGGGAGATGATTATGGTAGTGCGACCTGGACGGGCATCAATAGTTATATTCAGGGTATAGATAATACTACTATCAGCAATAGCTGGTTAGCGATGAATATACAGCAAAATCATGGCCCTCTCGGTGCTGCCTATCCGGATGTCGCCTGGGGAGTAGAGGGTGATACACCGGCGTTCCTTTCCTTGATTCAAAATGGACTTAATGATTCAGAACATCCTGAATGGGGTGGGTGGGGAGGTCGATATGAACTCTATAAACCTGACTTTTCAACAATGAAGGATGGAAGTTCAATAGTCACCATTGCTCCTGAAACAAGGGATATTTGGACAAATGCGGTGGATTTTTATCAACCTTATATTGACAATGAATATGGCAGGTCTTTAAAACAGGACACACTAACATTTCTGGATTTCAAAGCTACACTTTGGCGCTGGAGAGATGATTTTCAACATGATTTTGCCGCCAGGATGGATTGGTGTATCATGTCCGTTGAGCAAGCAAATCACCCGCCGGTCCCGGTCTTATCTCATCCTGCCCGCATATCGGTGGAGTCAGGCGCTGGTTTTATTCTGGATGCTTTTGAATCATATGACCCTGATGGTGATAACCTGAGCTTTTTGTGGTTTAATTATGCTGAGGCCGGCACGTATAAAGAACCGATAAAGGTTAACGGAGCAGAAAATGTGTACAAGGCATATTTCACAGCACCTGAAGTACGTGAGCAGAAAACGGCTCATTTCATTTTGAAAGTAACTGATAAAGGGGAGCCTCAGCTATCAAGGTATCAAAGAGTTATCGTAACTATTAATCCAAAATAGAAATTTCGTAAATGAGCTGTTATTTATCCGGATCAATAACTAATCAATGATAAACTTTTTCAGAAAATTCAGATATCACCTTATGGATAAAAACAAAACCGACACGCCTTCCTACCGGCCAGGCCGGTATATTAAATATGCCATGGGCGAGATCGTCCTTGTAGTAATTGGGATCCTGATCGCCTTGTCTATTAACAACTGGAATACGGAACGAAATAATCTTCAACAGGCTAAACAACACCTGTCCACAATCAATCTCAACCTTCTTGATGATGTTGCTCAGGCGGAAATGCTTTTGGCAGAAACCGATAGTGCCATGAAATTTTCAAGCATATTTTTAGATCAGTTCAAAACGAAAATACCGCCGGATAATAATATTCAGAAGTATTTGATCTATCTCATGTATGAACGCAACATTGAGGTGAATGACAGTGGAATAGGGGCACTGCTGAATTCCAATGGTCTGTCCTATATTGAAGAAAACCTGCAAACCAAAATCCTGGAGTATTACAGGCATATAGAGCAGCTGGAAAGCCGGGAGATAAATGCGAATGCAGAAATAAAAACGATGTTTGAGCCCTATGTGAAGGAAAATTACTACTGGATCTACAATAAAACGAATCCCTGGCCCAGCCAGGCGAATTTTTATGTGGATGATCCGAGACCCGTTGATAATATTGATTTGGCAAGTGTTATCGCTGACAAAAGACTGGAGATTATGGTGAATGGCAGAAGATATCAGGCAATCAGGCTGGCGCAGTTTTATTCAAAGACCATTTTACTGGCCAAAGAAATAATTTCGGTAATTGAAAATGGTCAAAGTTAATTCCCCAAATACCTTCCTGCTTAACATGGATAAACTATTATAGCAGTAAGAAAATATCGTTTGCCTGGCATCATTTGTCTTCTTCTTTGCCCTGTGATATGGAGCATGTGGAAGTGTCCGCTTCGTTAAGGTAACTACGATTTAATTATATTAGAAAGACGATAGAGATAGCATTGACTTGAAGCGGACGGCCTGGGAGGCGACCTTATCTTTAAAAGTATACTGAAGCAATATGAAATGGAGTAATGTCCATTTCATTACCGGGTAGAATGTTTATATTATCACCATTAATCAGTTCATTTTGTCTCGTAACAATACCAAGATATGACAGATCAGCGCAAGCTCACCCTTATTAATTTTGGTATCGTTCTATATTTTGTCCTGATTTACCTGGCCTATTATTTTCAGCTTGATTTTCAGCTGATTTCCGTGCTGGGAGAATTACTTTCGATCCCACTTCTCCTGGCACAGATCGTTTTCCTGGTCATCGGAATACGATTTGCTGTTCGAAAGAAAGCGGATATATTGATGATCGTAAGTCTTTTATTCCTGGGCATTTGTACCATCCTCACATTCAGCGGCTTCTTTTAACATGATTCAATTCTTCCGAAAAATCCGACAACGTTTACTGTCAGAAAGCAGGTTAGGAAAACCTGCCACGCCCTTTGGCAGGTATCTTGTATACGCGATTGGCGAGGTTGTGCTGGTAGTGATTGGGATTCTTATCGCCCTGTCCATCAATAACTGGAATGAAGGCAGGAAAGCGCAACTGATGGCCAGGGATGTGTATGCAAATCTGCTTACATCGTTAGAGCAGGATTCTGCTGAAGTGGAAAACATAATTCGTATTCAGACCCAAAGCCTTGAAGTCCACAGAAAGTTAATTTTAAGTGGATCAAACCAACTGCAAATAAACAGGGACAGCCTGGATCTTTTCGTTACACATATTGCAAGTGCTTCACTGAGTTTTTTTCCAAAGACAGGGGTCTATGATCTTATCGTTTCGAATGATGGCATCGATCTTTTGAAATCAGCGCGAATAAAGGAATTGTTGATAAACCTGTATGATTTTCAATACAAGCGGTATGAAAATGTGGATGCGATCATTGATCATAAATACCACTATCAACTTGGTCCGGTACTTCGTCAGAAGATTGGTTTTATTGGTGAGTACAACCCGGATTTTGTCATTCTGAGTCATGCTGATCCTGATCTCTTCAGGGAACACTATGTTGAGCTCACCAATGAGAGCAAGGATATCTTTGGCATTTTTTCAACTGGCAGAAATTATCTTGTTGAGATCAGTGCCTCCATCAATGAACTGTTGCGGCTGATCCGTATTGAATTGAAAAAATAAGCCTTTGTGATATCATGGAACAGTTGGAAATTAATACGAGCCCGGAGGTAGAGCGAATTTTTGACAGCTATCCTGACCACATCCGAAAAAAGATGGGCATTCTGAGAGAACTGGTATTCCAGGCAGCTCGCGAAACAGAAGGAATTGCAAGGCTTGAAGAAACGCTGAAATGGGGGGAGCCTTCCTATCTTACCAAACATGGTTCTACCATTCGGATGGACTGGAAGCCCAGATCTCCGGATCAGTATGCGATCTACTTTAAATGCACGAGCAGGCTGGTGGAAACTTTTAAAACAGTTTTCGGGAATACCTTCAGATATGAAGGGAGCAGGGCAATCGTTTTTGCTTTGAACGATCAGATTCCGGTGAGGGAATTGAAATCATGCATTAAGGCAGCTTTAACCTACCATAAGGTAAAACATCTCGATACCCTTGGGATGTGATATTCGCAGTTAAGTATCCGGAAAGTACTGGGTGCCGGGATGTCCCACATCACTTCTGTGGTGAACCGGGGTTATATCTGGACGCTGATGTTGGAATTTTAGGCGGTTTGCTCTCCGCTCAGAATAGTTACATGAAGTAATTGGCAACGCGGCCCATAAGGCGAAGTAAATTTATCTCTACTGCCTTCAAGGTAAAGAGGGCCTGTTCGCGGTTGTTACGCACGTTGATGAGTGTAAGCTGTACGACCCGGAAATCAACCCCGTTGATGGCCCCTTCATTCAGCTGGGCCCTTGCGACATCAAGTGCCCTGCCGGCAGAGATGACATTTTCATCGGCTATGGCCAACCTTTGGATCAAAGCCTGATAAATGATCATTTGCTGATAGATTTCCGCGCGAATATTCAGTTCTGCCGCCTCGCGGTTGAGTCCGGCCACATTACGCTGCATTTGCGCATTGCGAATCTCACGATTAATATTCCCGCCGTTATAGAGGTTCATCCGGATGCGGACTCCCACCTGGGGCCCATAGCTCCGGTTGGATTCCACGAATCCAATTTCACTTGTAGACCGGTTATAGGTATAATTTCCGAACAGATTTACCGTGGGGTATCGGTCGGATTGTGCAATGCGGATATCAGATTCTGCAATGAGTTCATTCAAGCGGGAAATTTCCAGATTCTGATTGTTCTCCATAGCAAGTGCTTCCATTTGTTCGCGCGATGGAAGATTCATCTCGAGCGGTATATCGTTGGTGTGCTGTAATGAATCATCAAGGTTCCGGTTTGATATCCGGTTGAGTTCTACTTCCAGCTGACGGATAAGTCCCTTCTGCTGGATGATCAGGCTGCTGTCGCTCCTGTAATCAACGAGGGCCTGGTTGTAATCAAGAGCGGTTCCTGCGCCCACTTGCTTTCTTGCATTTTCCAGTCTGAACCGGTATCGGGATACCTCGAGGGAGGACTCGAGGATATCAAGAACACGGTATTCCTTTACGATCTGATAATAGACGGCCGTCAGGTCTGCCACGGTTTGATCGATGAAAAAGCGAACGTTTGAACGCCCGATAGATTCGAGATATCCAAACCTGTCCTGATTGGCAAACATTCGAAAGCCATCGAACAGTGTCCAGTTGAGGCTTATATCTCCGTTAAGACCGGTATTTCGTGCGCCGGCTCCTTCTCGTGTTGATCCGTCGAAGAAATTCTGAACCGTATTATTTTCACTAATCTGGTATTGGCCACCGGCATCAATCACCGGAAGAAAGCCCGCATTGCCAGGAGTATTGTTGTTGGCGGCAATATCCGATTCAACACGTACGATCCGGATATCGTAATTAGCTTCAAGTGTTTCCTGAATAAAAAATTCAAGCGGTTGTGCGCCGGCTGAAATTGACAGGCAAAACAGGATCAGGAGAAGGAATCTATGCATTTGTCTTTTCCTCTAAATTTCTCGGTGCAGAACTGGCCAGGAACGAGTAAACCGCCGGGATAATATACAATGTGAGTAATAATGAAAAGAGCAGTCCGCCAATGATCGCAATTCCCATAGGTATACGGCTGGTCGATGATTCTCCCAATGCAAGTGCAATGGGCAATACACCCAATACCGTAGAAAGACTGGTCATCAGGATCGGCCTGAAACGCTGCTCCGCGGCCTCAATGGCAGCGTAGTATCGGCTCATGCCGGCATCGCGTTTCTGATTGGCAAATTCAACGATGAGTATACCATTCTTTGTTACAATACCGATAAGTACGATCATACCGATCTGACTGAAAATGTTCAGGGTATGTCCGAAGAAATACAGCGACAACATTGCACCGGCCAGCGCCAGGGGCACGGTGAACATAATGGTTAACGGGTCGCGGAAACTTTCGAACTGACCGGCAAGCGTGAGATATACGAGCGTGAGGGCAAAAACAAATACCAGCACGATATCGGCAGAGCTTTCCTGGAAATCAGATGAACTTCCTGCCAGTTCGGTACTGAACGCTTCACCCAGTACTTCATCTGCCAGGGATTCCATTTCTTCAATTCCATCGGCAATAGAGTATCCAGCAGCTGGCGAGGCTGATACCGTCGCAGATGAATATCGATTATACCTTAAAAGGCTGGGAGGGCGGCTGACTAATTCCATTTGCACCAGGTTATCGAGAGAAATCATGTCGCCCATATTATTCCGGACACTCATATTACGAAGGTCCATAGGCTCATTTCTGTTCATCATCTCCGCCTCGGCAATCACATAGTATTGCTTGCCATCTTTTACAAAATAACCGATCCGCTGTTCTGAGAGGTATGTCTGCAATGTCTGTGAAATATCCGCCACACTGATGCCCATTCCCAGGGCCTTATCACGGTTGATCTCAATCTTATATTCCGGCTTGTTAAACTTAAGGTCCATTGTAACAACCTCAAAGACAGGGCTTTGTCGGGCTCTTTCCAGGAATGTGGGTATTTTATCCCGCAGTTGTTCGAAATCCGGCGCCTGAAGAACAACTTGTACAGGCAGACTTCCTCCGGCACCACGGCTTGCGCTGATCGTGGGCTCCTGAATGACGAATGACTGGGCAAAGTTGTAATTTCTAAGCCGGGCATTAACGTCGGCCACAATTTCCATTTGTGAACGTTCACGATCCTCCGGAGGGGTGAGAGCAACGCGCACAAAAGATGTATTGGCAGAAGTTGAACTTCCGTAGGACGGAGCCGTTAATCCCAACAGATTTTCCCGCTCCGGCAAAGAATCCAGTAATTGCATGAGCTGTATCTGGTAGGCATCCATCGCGTCATATGATGTCCCTTCGGGTGCGGTGGATACAACTCTGAAACGCGCTTTATCTTCCAGTGGCGCAAGTTCCGAAGGAATGAACTGGGCAAGGAAGTAAATTCCACCAGCCAGAACCGCCACAACCGGGAATGCAATCCAGCGGTTTTTCATAAACCTTTTGAGTGTGTAGCCGTAACGCCGGCTTAGCTGTTTTACGAAATTCCCCAGCGCCTGTTGAATTTTGAGCTTCTGCTTGCTTTTCTTAAGCATTTTTGAGCTCATCATCGGGGTAAGCGACAGGGTTATGAAAGTGGAGATTACAATGCATCCCACGACCACCATAGCAAATTCACGGAAAAGCCGCCCCGTAAGTCCGCCCAGGAAAAAAATGGGCAGAAATACACACACCAAGGAAATCGAAGTGGCAATTACTGCGAAGAATACCTCGCGTGAACCTTCCATAGCTGCCTTTACGGGATTCATCCCATCTTCAATCTTAGAGTAAATGTTTTCCATTACCACGATCGCATCATCCACAACCAAACCCGTTGCGAGTACCAGTCCGAGTAACGTCAATATATTGATGGAAAAGCCCACTGCATACAATACAGCCATACTTCCGATCAGTGAAATTGGGATCAGTATAACGGGAATGAGTGTTGTGCGCCAGTTTCGGAGGAAAAAGAAGATCACCAGTACAACCAGTCCGAAAGCAAGAAATATCGTTTCACGAACTTCTTTCAATGCCTTACGAATAGGGGTGGTGGTATCCCAGGATACATCCAGCTGGATGTCCGCAGGCAAATCCTTCTTAATTTGCTCGATACGGCGAAATGCCTCATCAACAATTTCAATATAGTTAGATCCGGGTTGTGTCTGGAGAACCACGCCTAACATCGGGATCACGCCGTTCCCTCGCAGAACCGAACGCAATGAGGCAGGTTCGAGCTTTGCTTCACCCACATCCTTTAGGCGGATTAACGTATAACCCCTGTCGGAGATAACCATATTATTAAAGTCTTCCGGGGTATTCAGCCGGCCAACGGTGCGAACAGAGAGTTCTGTTTCACTTCCTTCGAGTCGGCCACTCGGAAGCTCAATGTTTTGCTGGTTCACCGCATTCCGTACGTCAAGTGGTGTTACGCGCAGGGCACGCATTTTTACCGGATCCAGTTTGATGCGCATTGCATACTCCTTATCCCCCCAGATCCCTACGGAAGAAACACCGTTGATGGTCTCCAATCGTTCTTTGAACAGTTTATCTGCAATACGTGTAAGCTCCAGCAGGTCGCGCCGGTCGCTTTGTATGGATACACCGAAGATATATTGTGAATCGGCATCTGACTTGCTTACGATAGGTGGTTCCGTATCGGGCGGGAGACTGCGAACCGCTTGTGAAACTTTATCGCGCACATCATTGGCAGCATTATTCAGATCGATATCGGTAAGAAACTCAACAGTTATTGTACTCCGTCCGTCAGTGCTCACGGAACTTAAGTTTTTAATTCCTGGAACCTGATTGATGGATTCCTCCAGTGGTTCAGTAATCTGATTTTCAATGATTTCAGCATTCGCACCCACATATGTGGTTGATACCGTAACTACGGGTGGGTCCACGCTGGGATATTCACGAACACCCAGGGAGAAATATCCTACGGTACCCAGCAGGACGATGACAATGGCGAATACCGTCGCCAACACAGGCCTGTTAACACTTAATTCTGATAGGGTCATGGCGCTAATGTATTTGTACCTTTAACCAGCGAAACGGGTAAACCGTCCTTCACCTGCAATAAACCGGTCGTGATGACCGTATCTCCGGGCGAAATGCCCGAAACTATCTGGACCATGTCCGAATTCCGGCCAGCCAGTTCAACTTCCCTCCGAATGGCTGTTCCATTCCTGGCTATATACACTGTTTGTACATTTATTTCCGGCACCACTACCTGTGTAGGCACCAGCAGAGCACTTTCCGATACCTGGGTTGGTAAAATCACAGTTGCAAAAACTCCGGGCCGTAGTGATCCTTTGTCCTGGTTCGAGATACGTGCTCTCGCTCGCAGTGTTCTTGATTCGGGATTAATGATCGGATCAATGGCATATATGGAGGCAGGGAACGTATCGGTATCAGCGATAACACTCAGGTCCATATTCAAACTCACTTCATCCTGGTAACGTTCCGGCAGGTTGAATTCAACCTTGAGTGACTGAACATCGGCGAGTGTGGTAATTTCGTCACCCTGGCCCATGTATGAGCCCACACTGAAATCACGCAATCCCACCTGTCCGCTAAAAGGGGCTGAAACATTAGCAAGTTGAATATTCACCCGCAGTTCTTCCATCTGTGCTTCTATTGAGGCCATTTCTGCGACAATTACATCGACCTCCTGCTGTGTAGCTCCTTCAACTTTCAGCAGAATACGCTTTCTTTCAAGGTCACTTTTTAACCGATTCAGTTCTGCCGCCAGTCCGCTGATTTGCGCTTTCCATGCCCTGTCGTCCAGCTGAATAATCGACTGGCCTTTCTGTACATAGCTGCCTTCCCTGAAATTAATAGCCAGAACTGTTCCGGAAACAGGAGCACGCAGCATAACCGCCTCAGAAGGAATGATTTCCGCCGTGGTTGAAACGGTGCTTTGAAAGTAAGTGGGCCGGGCTATAAAATATTCTACAGCCAATCCGCCCGATGACCCCTGTGATCGGGAAACTGTAGGTTTTTCTTTACTGCAACCGCTGAAGATCAGGGCACAGCACAGACCGAGAAATGGCAAATATTTCATAAAATCCTCATCGCTTTATGTAAAGATGAACAAATTACCAGCGCTTTTGTATGTGATTTTTCTGATATTCCGCCCCTTTTATGTAAACGGTAAAAAGGAGGTGTGGATTTATGCCGGAGGGGTATATTCAAGCTGTTTTACGGGCCATCCGGCAAGTTTGGCTCCCGCCCGATACGTCGATCTCAGAAAGTCAAGCAATATGGCATCTGTATTCTCATACCGAATCAGATCGTCGTACATCAGAACCGCCATAGGTGAGCCTGACGACATATCCCAGGCGGCCTCAGCGGGTGAAACAGGCTCCTTTTCTAAGCCGTCGGGTGAAGGGTAGGTATAACTGTAGAAAGCAGCGCCCCGCACCTGCTCATCTCCCGCCCAGAATCCAGCGCTGATCACTTCATGTGAATAGGCATCCCTGTCAGAAATGCGTGCAGTTTCAGGCATGGCTGGTGCCTCGTTGCCATTAAATCGTGCAACGGCGAGATCCATATGGTGCCAGTAGAGCTGCACAGGAGACACTTTACCCGAAAATTCGCCGGAAAACTTCTCAAATACATAGGCGATATGCCGTAGTACTTCCCAGTAGCGCTGTATATATTTCTTATCGTAGTGATGATGGGTGGTGCAAACATCAAATGGCTCCTTGCATGGATGATCAAACGGTACACCCACAATTGTTGGGTTGATATTTAATGAATGGAGTGAAGCAAACAGCTTATCATGGAAAAACGCCACTGACAATCCATCATGAAGAGCGAATGCCACTGTCCCGTTTGTGCTGGTGGTAATTCTTAGCTGATGATTTACAAGGTCAAAAAGAATCGTAAAATAACCTTCTGAATAGGGGACGGGTCCAGTCGTTAATCCCCGGTCGGTGAACTTGAAGGTCATATGCCACCAGTGATTCTTCCGCACATTCATGTCAAGCATGATCTTACCGACGATCTGAAGATACAAATGAAGGGTTATTTTGCTGTCTTCCCAGGCTTCAAGTGGTAATGGCGGATAGGTAAAATTCATATCAGAATGCGTTCATGTTATAATACTTATCGACATAGCAGTAAGACCAGTGTTCATTAGGTTCCGCGGAAATGATTACTTCGTGACCTGTACTATCAAAATGTTTTCGGGCGTGCTGATTCACTGATGAGTCACAGCACAGGGTTTGCCCGCAAACCTGGCATTTACGCAGGTGTACCCACTCGTCTCCTGATGGAAGGCATTCCTCGCAATAATCCTTATCAGGAGGGATAACCTTCAAATCTTTAAGATGACCACATAATACTGTTTTCAGAGGCATTCTTAAAAGATACGAACATTACGAACGTTCTGCTACTTTTTCGATTGAATATCCCGCCCTTACTACGGCATCGATAATTTCACCAGGCCGGTCCTCATCAGCGACAACAGTTAAAACGGTGTTGGGTGGATTCAGATCTGCCTGCCAGTGGTCGACAAAATCCAGTTCATTCAGAAATGGGGTGACCGTCATGATGCAATGCTGGCAGGTCATATTGGTTTTGAATTTATAGGTATACATTCAGATCTTACTTTTTTTAAGTCTTAAACTATTCAGTACAACAGAAACAGAGCTAAAGGCCATCGCGGCTCCCGCAATCATCGGGTTCAGTAAAATCCCAAAGAAGGGGTACAGTAAACCTGCTGCCACAGGAATGGCAATTATATTATAGAAAAATGCCCAGAAAAGATTCTGGTGGATCGTTTTAATACTGGATTTGGATAAACGTATCGCCGAAACAACATTCCCAATTCCCTGACCTACGATGGTGATGGAAGCACTTTTGATTGCCACATCTGTGCCTGTACCCATCGCTATCCCAATATCAGCTCTGGCGAGCGCGGGTGCATCATTAATGCCGTCACCAACCATGGCCACAATGTTTCCTTCCTTTTGCAGCCCTGCTATATACTGTTCCTTGTCAGCAGGCAGAACCCCTGCACGTACATGGGTGATGCCACTTGCTTCAGCCATGTGCCGCGCAGCCATCTGATTGTCACCGGTGAGGAGATGAACCTCCAGCCCCATCCTGTGTAATTCATCGATATGTTTCCGGGTGTCAGGCCGCAACTGGTCCATTAATGAGATAACCCCCATTACCTCGGTTTCATTCGCCAGGTAAACGATCGTTGCACCTTTTTCGCCGTCGCTGATTACCTCGTTCATCCAGACATCTTTCGTAGATAAACCGACAGAATCCATGAGGGCAGCATTGCCCGTATAGTAGGTATCATTATTAAATGAACACTTTAATCCTTTTCCGGTAACAGATTGAAAATCAGTAATATTAATTTCATTATAATCATTGAAGTGCTCGATGATCGCTTTTGACAGTGGATGTTCGGAATGTGTCTCCATGGTCTTCCACACCGCTGCGCTGGAGGCATGATCTGTGCCGGGTTTAAAAGCCAGATTTTGCACGGAAATTTCACCGGTAGTAATGGTTCCTGTTTTATCAAGGACGACTGTATCAAGTTTGCCCGCAATTTCGAGAACAGAAGCATCACGGATCAGAATTCCATTCATTGCACCCTTGCCGATTCCTACCATAATGGCCGTAGGCGTTGCAAGACCGAGGGCGCACGGACAAGCGATGATCAAAACAGTAATGAGTATGATGATTCCATGCGTAATCCCGGGTTCGGGTCCGAATACCCACCAGGTAATACCTGCCAGTATTGCCAGGACGATAACCACCGGCACAAAAACCGCTGCGATCTTATCGACCATTTTTTGAACGGGGGGCTTGGTTGATTGGGCTTCTTCAACGAGTTTAATGATTCCTGAAAGCATGGTCTCGCCGGCGATCCCGGTGGTGAAAATGCGTAAATGACCGTTTTGATTAATGGTTCCCGCATATACTTCATCACCCTTTTCCTTCGCAACAGGCACAGGTTCTCCCGTGATCATACTTTCATCAACAAAGGAAGAACCCTTCCTCACCTTTCCATCGACGGGTATTCTTTCTCCCGGTTTTATGATAACAAGGTCCCCAACCATGCCTTCTGTTATGGCAATCCGCATTTCTTCACCATTCCGGATTACAGTCATCTCATTTGGCTGAAGACCCATTAAAGCCCGGATAGCTTCTGTGGTTCCTTTCTTAGCCCGTTCCTCCAGGTATCGCCCCAGAAGGATCAGGGTAATAATGATTACTGCAGATTCATAATAGACATGAACGGGCAGACCACGGTCTGCCAGGAAGGAAGGGAAAAAAGTATTGAATGCACTAAACAGGAATGCGATGCCTGTACTCAACGCTACCAGGGTATCCATGTTGGTAGAGCCGTGCCGCAAGCGGTTCAAGGCATTGACAAAGAATTCGCTGCCGCTGTATATCATTACCGGGAGTGACAGCAGTAACAGCAGGAAGTGCGAGCCCTGAAATACGTTTGGAAAAAACATGGAAAGAATAAAAACAGGTACTGAAAATAGCACAGCCACGATGAGTTTTCTTCTCAGGGTGATCATCCTCGACTTTTCCAGTGTTTCCAGCTCCTGCTTTCGCGCATTGTCTTTCCCTGTGATTATATGATATCCAATCTCCCGGGCCTTGTCATCCAGTATTTGCGGGTTTACCTGGTCGGCATCGTATTCGATTCGAAGTGATTTGCCCGCATAGTTGACCGAAACGTTCAGCACACCCTTCACATGACTGAGGTAGGACTCAAGACTTGTGGCACAGGATGCACAGGTCATCCCGTCAATAGCAAATTGTTCTTTCGTAGCCTTCATGATTACTATGTAAAAGTACGAAGAATGGCTGAGGACGGTCTTTCAGAATACTGATAATAGTTTACGAAATTTTGTCTAAATCTCGTCGAGCGAGGACCGGGGCGGATTTTGCAGCGCCTTGAAATCTGACGGCGTCATTCCGGTTTCCTTCTTGAACTGGGAGGAAAGATGCGACACGCTGCTATACTCGAGTTGGTCTGCAATTTCGGTAAGGGTTAGTTCCTCATAGGTAAGTAGTTCCTTCACTTTTTCAACTTTCAGCCGTATGATGTAACGTTCAATGGTGATACCTTCAACTGAGGAGAAGAGACGGCTCAGGTAGCTGTATTCGTGGTTAAATAAATCCGACAGGAATGAGCTGAAATTAATGTGAATGGGAGTATGCGATGAATGGATTTGTTTTAGTAACGCATTCTTGATGGCCGTTACCAACTTGGCATTTTTATCCTCCAGTAACTCAAAACCTTCATTCTTTAATGAAACAGCCAATTTTTCGTATTCGCCTTCCTGAAGCGGCCGATCGATGATCACCTTTCCGAGGTCAATCTGTTTCACCGGGATATCCAGATTCAAAAATGTCGATTTAACCGCTTGAATGCAGCGGGGGCAGACCATATTTTTAATTACCAATTCTGTTCCTTCGATCATAAGGTAAAGGTACGCATTAGAATTTACTCGGCATTCGGCCAGGTTCTGAATTCGCCAAAGATTCTGAATCACAAGGAATGTCCGTTTACTGCCTGGTTTTTGCGCAATGAATCATGTGCCGTATTCAATTTTAGTTGGCCATCAGAGGATCGTTTCAGGATTTTCAGTATCTTTTGAATACTTCAGGTATTGAGGCGATTCCTGATTTTTGTAACCATTGAACTAAAAACAACGAATTGCAAACCCGCAGAAATTACTCCATTACCCAAACGATATTGTGGTCATCAAAATACCTGGTGATCATGTTTATTTATTCCAGCGTCGTTGTTGCCCTCTATGAATTATTGGGTAAAGACTGGCTGAAGATTCCCTGGTTACCGATGTCGGTGATTGGTGTCGCTGTTGCATTCTTCCTGGGATTTAAAAACAACGCTTCATACGACCGACTGTGGGAAGCCCGAAAGATCTGGGGTGCGATCGTAAATACGAGCCGTTCCTGGGCAATTTCAGTGCGTGACCTTATTACCGACACCTTTACAGACGTGGATCAGGAAGAACTGGATCGTATTCATAAGGAGTTGGTGTATCGGCATATTGCATGGCTTACTGCTCTCCGGCATCAGCTTCGTGAAAGGAGACGATGGGAGCACAGGAATAAAGCGAAGGAGGAAGCCTATTTCAAGGGAGTTGTTCCTGAATACAGGATTTCCCTGGAGGATGATCTTGGCAGTCTGATTCCATCAAAGGAAAGGGAATCCATTATCAAAAGTGCCAACGCTGCAACCCAGCTCATTTCAAGACAGAGTGAGCGTCTGAAAGTTCTCAGAAAAGAAGGGCTTATCGACGAGTTCCGCCATATGAAGTTGCAGGACCTGTTAATAGATCTTTATACTCAGCAGGGTAAGAGTGAGCGGATCAAAAATTATCCCTTTCCCCGGCAATATGCCACCTACAATACCATCGCGGTCTGGATTTTTGCGTTTCTGCTTCCACTTGGAATGATCGATACCTTTCACGATGTCAATGTATGGCTGGCCATTCCTTTCAGTTCTTTGATCGGTTGGCTTTACTTTACAATGGAAATGATTGGTGATTACAGTGAGAATCCGTTTGAGGGCAGCTATAATGATATTCCTATAACTGCCCTCAGCCGGACTATTGAAATTGATTTACGGGAGATTCTTGGAGAGGAAGATCTTCCCGAACCGATCAAACCGGTGCATGATTTTCTCTATTAGGGGGTTGTTTCTCCGGTGCCCTTAAGGTAGGTGTCCAGGAATTCCAGTACCTTTTGCGAGGCTTCAATATTATTCTCCTTCTTCAGGAATCCGTGTCCTTCATCATCGAAGATTACATATTCTACCGGAACACCATTCGCCCGCGCCGCTTCAACAATCTCGTCCGATTCCACCTGTAGCACGCGAGGGTCATTTGATCCTTGTAATACGATAAAGGGTTTCGTTATATTTTCTGTATGGAAAAGCGGAGACTTGTTGTAGAGCATAACAGAATCAGCTACCGGGTCACCCATTTCCGTGTAGAGCGCTTCTTTGAAGGAAGTCCACCATGGTGGAATGCTTTTAAGTGTTCTTAGCCAGTTCGTAACACCGAAATAATTTACGCCTACTTCGAATTCCTCAGGAGCAAACGCAAGGGCAGCCATTACCATGTAGCCCCCGTAACTTCCACCAAGAATTCCAATCTTGTCGGCATTAATGTAATCGAGCTGAGCCAGAAACTTCTTCGATTCAACACAGTCCTGAAGGTCATCCTGACCATGTTTACGGTCATCTGCCTTAAAGAATGATTTGCCATAACCGGAACTACCCCGGTTATTCACTGCGAGAACCGCATAACCGTGATTCACCAGGTATTGCAAACTCGCCGAATAATTTAATCGGGTTTGTCCCCCCGGACCTCCATGTATCCAAAGGAGGGCAGGAACCTTATTTTCAGCGCTGGCTGTTTTAGGCTTGTAGAGCAGCGCGGGAATTTCCATTCCATCAAATGATTTGTACCGGATCACCTCCCCGGACACCAGGTTGTCAGGATTGATTTCCTGATTCATGGTATCGGTTAATTTTTTTAATTCCCCGGTTTCGAAATTATACAGGTACAGATTATTGGGTGATTTCGAGTTACTCGCGTAAAAAGTCATGTATTTTTCGCTTTCAGAAATATTTACCGATGTTAAATCACCTTCCGGAAGGTCGGGAAGTTCAACCAGTTTGCCGGTTTTGGTATTCAATATTTCCATTTTGGTACGCGCATCTTCGTTGATCGCCGTTACACGATAGGTGCCGCCATGTGACAGGTATGAATACCAGATATCCCAGTCTGCTTTTTGAATGACCGATGTGCTGCCGTCCTTGAGATTATACGATTTCAGATACATGAATTCGTTATCCTCGTCTGTCAGGTATATCAATTCAGACCCGTCTGAACTGAAGTACTGTGGCTGATATTGAACATCACCTTCATGTTCTGATAATAGCCGGGTTTCACCAGATTCCGTATCCAGGAGATACATGTTGCTGTTGTTTGTGGTAATGGTTTCCACCAGGGCTATATAACGCCCGTCGTCGGAAATGGACGATGGGTCGAGACCTTTAACATTTTCATAGATGATACTCGACTGGGAAACATTGTCTTCGCCAATCTCATCAACATTCACCTGGTACATGTCAAAAAAACGCGGATCCCGCTTATTGGAGACCAGGTAGAATTTCTGACGGTCATGGCTCCAACCACCGAACATCGATTTGGCCGTGCTGTCAGGAGTAAGTGTAAGGGTGGATCCATCCGGTTCGCGGATGAATACCTGTGTAAGCTCATTGCCTCCCTGATCACTTGAATAAATGATCCGGTCATCCTCCGGGAAATAACTCTGTCCGAAAATTGCATTGTCTTCTGAAGAGGTCACCTGGGTAATCTCTCCCGTTTCGATGGAAATTTCGTACGCGTTGAATACACCGGATTTATTGCTGTTGATTAATATTTTTGATTCGTCCGGTGAAAACGAACTTCCGTTGATCGACTCTACATCCATGAATTGCTCGATGGTATACAACGGAATGTCTGCTGCTTTTTCGGAATTCTCCGTTTTGCTGCAGGAGAATAGCAGTCCGAATAACAGAAAGAAATAAATGTGTGATTTCATATGAATGGATTGTTGGTTAAGTAGGTTGATAAGTTAATCAATTTGTATCAGATCATGCACTGTGCCGTATTTGAAAGTTGCCGACCGGGGATTGTTCCATATGATAAATCGCTACAATCGTAAGTTTCATTAGAGTATTTAAAGCGCTATATTATCTGCAAATCAATACTCAACCTAACTATGAAATCTCTATTTACACTTAACTGGTGGGTTTGGCTGCTGCGCGGACTCTTGTTTGTGGTTTTCGGAATCATCGCATTTGTAAGTCCGGTAGTTACCGCTGCAACCCTGGCAATTTGGTTTGCCGCCTTCCTTTTCATTGATGGGGTCTTTGCCCTGATTCACACTTTCCGGCACTGGAAAGATAATGACGACAAGTGGCTGATGTTTGCCGAGGCGGCTATCAGCATTGTACTGGGTATCCTGTTGATTCGAAATCCCAGTATTACCTTATTATATGTATCGCTGATGCTTGCTTTCTGGTTTATTTATTCGGGTGTCGTTAAGATCGGTCTGGCGATCCAGGTTCGAAAGGAAATAAAGGGGGAGGGCTGGCTCATTGCCGGAGGTGCAGTTTCAGTTATTTTGGGAATTGTGTTACTCGCCCGTCCTGATATGGCCATTGCAGGACTCATCGGTCTGTTGGCATTTTTTGCCATTGTCATGGGGATTCTGATGATCGTGATTTCATTCAAGATCAGGAAAGGAAGCAAATGGATTGAAAATAAAGTGGATCATGCGCGTGAAAAGATTGAAGACGCGCGTGAAGCATTTGAACAGAGGGGCCAGGGTTAAGACTTTAATTCAGGTTTGAAAGGGGCTGGCGTCTGCCGGCCCTTTTTTATTTGGCGGGCCAAAGGATCGTATACATTAGAGAAATACTCACATAGTCATTTTTTGGATATTCATAGGTCTCGCCGGGCAGGGCCTGTGGGAAATTATACGTGTAGTTAATGAAGAGATTCCAGTTTTTCTCACTAATTGATATGGCTGTATTCAGCGCGAAGTTCATAATGCCATAGGAATTGTCGGTTGTGATCAGGTTTGACTCATAATCATCGTAAATGTTTTGTATGTCATTGTTTGTGAAGCCTTTTTCCCGTAGAAACTGGTAGGCTCTCAGATCATAACCCTGGTATATAAAATAGCTCAACCGCAAAAATTCACGGTCGCTGAGGGGAGGATAGGAGCCTTCCTGCAATACCTTGTACAGGTCCTGCAGCGGAGTTTCCGACTGGCGATAATAAATTACGTCAGAATTGCCCCACTGAACGGTTGCCCCGGGAATAATGCTGACCCGATCAATAAATCCAACATTTTTCCAGCTGATTCGCCCGTTGAATATACCCACTAACCGGTTGGCTTTCTCCCTGCCATAGAGATAGCGGTAGTCAAGCCCTGCCTCCCAGTTTTTTCGCTGATAAAATACCGATGCACGCGCGGCTTTATCAAACAGGAATTCAATTTCTTTATCGTAGAGCATGAAATCGTGGCCGATACTAAGGGTCCAGTAATTGCTGAAATTATGCCAGTACCCCAGACCAATATTTGTCAGATAGTAGGTCGGGTTATATTCGCTGTTCCAGTATCCTGAAAAATCCGCGAACATTCCTGAAGGGTGAAAGTAGGAGAGACCGGTGTTGAATCCATGCTGATCAATTCCCAGATCCCTGCCGGCCGTAAGTACATTGCTCATATAACCGGCACGCATTCCAAGACTGTGATATTGGATATCCATCAGACGCATGAGGCTGTCAGCCTTTTCCAGTAAGCCAATCGGCAGATCTGCTTCTTCAAAAAGCACATCCAGTTCGTCGTACAGTGAATCCAGGGCAGACCGGTCCTGTGACATAGCCCAGAGGGGTATGAATACAAGAAGAACGCCTGTAAAAAAGGCGTTCCTCAGGGGGAATCGGTTTATTGTATTGTTCAACAATTATTGATTATCAATCTGATCCTTTCGGTTTTGCAGTCTCTGCTGCATTTCACGTCGTTTTTCCAAACGCTCAAGGAGCATCCGTCGGAAGTCATCCTCTGCCTTTCGGAGTGCCAGCAACTGTCGGCTTGTAATGATTTTTGTTAGCCGTTCGGAATAGGTCTTCTCCATTCCGAGTTGCTGTTCCTTCATTTTCATCCCGAGTTCAAGAAGTCGCTGACTTTCTTCCTCTGTCAGGTCCTGCCGGCGAACATTTCCGCGTGCCTGTTGATATTCCTGGCGGAGACCATTCATCTTTTCCTGATATTCCCGATAGATCGGCCAGAATTTTTCGGCCTGATCTGGTGTCAGTTCAAGGCGTTCAGTGATCAGCGCTATTCGGGCGCTTTCAATTTTTTGCCGTGCTGCTTCGTCCTGCGCTACCAATCCGGTAGTGAAAAAAACAGCAAGTATAAGAGTGAATAAATATTTCATTTTCGTGCATTATTAAGTTTATAACTTATTGCTATCTAAGTCATAAAGACTATATTCTTCAAGCAATACATCAATTTCTTCGATCGTTAATTCAAGCGGATTCACCGTTTGCAGACTATCTGCCTCTGAAAGAGTAAATGAGGCAGCGTCCATGATTTCGTCGGCAGTAAGATCACTGAAGGCCAGGTAATCCACAATTGCATCGTCAGGGATGTCGGCCAGGATTTCTTCTGCGGTTGGGGCGGCATCCTGGTTGGTATTCAGGATAAAGAAAATCGCCAAAATTGAAATGGAAGCTGCCACGGCGTATTTAATCCATGTATTTATTTTGATCACCTTAGGGTTCGCTTCCTTCTTCTGCTCTTCCTCCACCCGGGCCATAATCCTGTCCTCGAGACTATTGAAATAGCCTTCAGGAACATTGAATGGCTGTTTTTTGTCAATATCGTTTAAGTCTTTTTTCATATCCTGCTTATTAGATGCTTTTCCCGGTTAATGGTTTAATCCCGCCTTTAAAGAATTTTCAATTTTTTTCACGGCATGATGATAACTGGCCTTCAGACCCCCCACGGAACCACCCATGATATTAGCCATTTCCTCATATGGAACTTCATCATAATATTTCATTATAAATACTGCCTTCTGCTTCTCAGGCAGTAATGCAATGGCCTTCTGCAGCTGAAACTGCACTTCATCTGCATCCAGTGATAATTCTGATTTCAATTTACGTTCGATCATGTTATCCTCTTCGTCAATTGGAATGAGTTGTTGCCGTTTCTTTTTACGAAGAAATTGCAGGGCTTCATTCACCGCGATCCGGTAGATCCATGTAAACAATTGAGATTCGCCATTAAAACTGTCGCGTTTTTGCCAAACCTTGACAAATACCTCCTGTACAAGATCATCCGTATCATCATGGTCAATGACCATTTTACGGATCACGTGGTACACACGTTCCTGGTGTGCACGAACGATCTCTCGAAAATTCTCGGTGGATATCGCGTTATACAAAAGTCTTAATTCTGGCCTAACATAAAAAATGGGTGCCGGTTAACTCCCGGCACCTCAAAAAACGCTCTCTGATAGATACTTATTCTTCGGTAATGGTAAACTCTCTTCCGTTGATTATAACGGTGATTGTATTATCGCAGATATCATCACCATAAAGAATAGTTCGTATACGTTCCTTGCTGAAGTTCTCATTTTTTCGGATCATTTCTATGATTCCGGCAGTCCGAAGGAACCCTCCCTGGGCTCTGCAAGCGAAACGGGCAATTACGGGTTCGGTGATCGTGTGGGTAAAGCGAACGCCGCGTGTTGATGTTCCCTCATATCCACCTGTAATCCGGATCACATTGGTTAAAGGATCCCCGTCACCCTCGCCTTCAATCCATTCTCTGAGTGTGCTGCCGTTTACAGTTACTGAATTTCCGTCAGGATAGGTTACTGTATACCCTACGAGTGCACGTGTTGCAGTAAGAAATCCTTCTTCACTGCGGTTAAAATTCCTTAGTTCAATTGTTCCGGAGATCTGACGATTGTTCACAACATAATTATCGAATGAGATTACCCTGTTGGCCATTTGATCATTGAACTCCCCTCCATAGGAAATAATGATTTTCCCACTGCGTGTCCGTCCGAAAGGTCCGATGCATTCCTCACCAAAATCTATGATGACCTGCTGGTTCTCTGCATCGCGGGTTACCACAGCACATTCAGGCAGGTGGTGATTTGACGTTTTCCCTCCGGAAATACTTGCTTCGGTAACGAGTTCAACCATTTCCAGGTCTTCGTCGGCTAACGTGTTGGTGAAACTTGCTTCTGAAACGATTTCCAGATCTTCTGCGCTGGTATCGGCCTGCACGGCATCTTCGTCGTTGTTACACGCAGTGAAGTAAGTTGCCGTAAGTAAGATGGCTATCAGGCGAAATGTGTGATTAACTGACTTTTTCATAATTTCTTTGTTTGATTTGGGTCTTTGATGCAGCCCGCAAACAAAGGTTTAATGAAAGCCTGAAAAAAATTATATGGTACCCGTCAGAACCCAGAGGTTTGGTTCCAGTTCAGACAGGATCTCAGTGTGAGAGTCGGTTTCCTTTCCAATCCGTATTTCCATCCTCCGGAATGTTTTGGGCCATTTTTCGTCGTCAGAAGCCAGTATATATGCCTGGTCACCTGATCTGCGAATGGCTTGTGCAGGCAATGATGGTTTGATCTCTTCGGAGATTAGTATGTCTGCCTCGATATACATGCCGGGTGTTAATTTTTCCTCATCAGATTCATTATTCAGGTGGGCATGTACCAGTGCAATCCTGTTATCCCCGCTAATATTTTTGCCTACCAGGTAAACGGAAGCATGGTAGGTAGTCGTATCACCCGCAGAGGGAAGCCTCATGCGGATTGGCTGTCCGATACTGATATTAGTAAGGTCCTTTTCAAATACCTGCAGTTCCAGGTGAATGTGATCTGAATTCACAATGCTGACCGCTGGTTGAGCAGGGGGCAGGTATTGGCCGATTACTGCCTGTACTTCGGTGATATGACCGGAAATGGGTGACCGAAGATGAACGACGGGTGTGAATTTTCCGCTGGTTACATCAGAGACGGAGATACCCAGCATGGTTAGTTTCTGCCGGAGAGCTTCCAGCCGGGCACGTGCATTTAAGTATTCTGATTCTGCTTTCAGGAAAGATTTTTTAGAAGTGATATTTTCATCCATGAGCGTCTTTTGTCTTTCATAATCATCTGATAGATAGGTCATTTGATCAAGTGTGCTCAAGTATTCTTGTTGCATTTCCAGGTATTCCGGGTTTTCAAGGGACATCAGAATCTCTCCCTTTTTAATTGTTTGCCCCGGGATTAATTCCAGCCTTTTTACATAACCGCCGTAGAAGGCGCTAACCGACGCACGGCCTTCCGGTGGAACATCGATATAGCCATTAACGCGAACGTAATTCCCAAAATTGAAATTATCAGGCTGTACTATTTTAAGGTTACGTGCGGCAAGTTGTTCTTCATTGAATGAGAGATCCTGAGTTGCCGGAATTATTCCCGCTGGTTCGCTCTTCGCCGGCTCCCCGTTTTGAGGTCCGCAAGATGCCAGGATTAGTATAAATAATAACGTTCCGTATTTCATGGTTTGTTAGTAAGGTATTGTAATTCAACAGCCGTCAGGTTATAATTCAGCAGGCTTTCAAGGTAGGTCATCTCAATGCGAACTGCATTGTCAATGCTTTGAATAAACTGAAAATAATCAATCTCGCCTTCCTGAAAGCTTCTTTCCGAGGCTCTGATTATCTCTCTTGACAGCGTTTGTCCGTTGTTTTCGTAGTAATCCAGTGATTCCTGGATCTGGGCCAGTTTATTTTGAAGTATTTTCTGCTGTGATTCCAGTCCGATCAAATAATTTTCTTTCTGTCGTGAATAAATGTTCTGCTGGATTCTTCCTGCACGGATCTGGCCCTTCTGCGTGCCGTAGAGCAATGGAACTGCGATACCTACTTCAAAGCCCTGATAAACCTTTGACTCCGGCTGATTATTCGTTCCCTGAAAATAGGATAGCTGCAAGTCGGGAAGAAGCTGATTCCGGGCGGTACGGGTTTGCCAGTCGGCCATTTCCTCATATGCATTCCAAATCTCGACTCCGGGATGAATCGAAAATTCAGCGGATTGGGGTGGTACTGTTTTCCTGAAACTGTCATCGGGGATACCGATAAGGCTGTCGGATTGGATACGGGTCTGAAGTTCGAGCCGGGCCGAGGCCAGTTCCTGACGGTTCTTGTTCATCATCAGTTCAACTTCTTTCATCTTCGCTTCTGCCGTAATCCGTTCCAGGTAATTGCTCTCGCCTGTTTCAAATCTTCTGCGGGCAGCTGTTGAGAAATTACGGTAGAGGCTGTCGAGGTAGACAAAACGTTTCTGGAGTTCGGAATAATATCCCAGTTGATGAAAAGCCCTGGAAACCTGTTTCTTCAGTTCGAATTCGCGCAATGTATATTCATGCCGGGTTAAGGAAACGTTTGCCATTAGTGCCTGCTTACTGGCATTATATACCGTTGGGAATGCAAAGGATTGCCGAACACCCCATACGCGTACCGGGAAACCATTCTCGGCGATGTTATTTTCATCGTAATGGTAGAACAGGCCTGTTTTATCCCAGTTGTACCCCTGGCGAACCAGTTCTTCCTGCCGGTCGACTTCAAGAGCACCGGCCCGAAGACTGGCATTATTCTGTATAGCAAGGTCAATGATTTCGGGCAGATCGAGGATGACGCTGTCCTGTTGCGCGGCAAGGGGTGCAGATACGGAAATTATCAATATCAGGATAAAGGTACAAGAGATCTGTTTATTCATGGGTATCCTGAGGTTTATGAAAATAGGAGTAAAGAATTGGAAGAACAACAAGCGTAAGCATGGTTGCGGAGATCAATCCACCGATTACTACAGTCGCTAGCGGACGTTGCACCTCGGCGCCGGCAGACCCTGAAACAGCCATCGGCAGAAATCCAAGTGCAGCAGCCGATGCTGTAAGCAATACAGGCCGTAAGCGCTCCCTGGTTCCCTTGATGATTCGTTTCCGCAGATCACTGTGGCCGTCATCCTTAAGTTTTTTAAAATGCTCAATAAGAACAATACCATTCAAAACTGCTATACCAAACAAAGCAATGAACCCGATACCTGCGCTGATACTAAAGGGCATGCCACGTATCCAGAGCAAAAGAACTCCACCAACAGCAGAAAGGGGTATGGCGCTGTAAACCATTAAGGCATCTCGCAGGGAATTGAAGGCAAGGTATAACAGGATAAAAATCAAGAGCAGGGCAACGGGAACAGCAATCATTAAACGTGCGCGCGCTGAACGCAGGTTCTCAAACTGTCCCCCGTAAGTGACAGAATATCCTACGGGTAATTGAACATTCGCATCTATGATACCGCTCACTTCCTCCACGACAGATTCCAGGTCCCTGTTTCGTACATTTACGCCGACTACAATCCGTCGCCGTGTGTTGTCCCTGGAAATTTTGGCCGGACCTGTCGCATAATCAATGGTGGCAAGCTCGCGTAAAGGTATTTGTCCGCCCGAAGGAAGCGGAACATATAAATTCCGCAGGTTATCAATATCCTTCCGGAAGGTTTGCTGAAAGCGGATCACCAGGTCGAATTGTTTTTCTCCCTCATAAACGCTTCCGGCCGTTAATCCCGCAAAACTTAGGGCAACCATTTGATTCAGGTCAGAAATATTCAATCCATACTGCGCGATCTTTGTTCGGTAATACCGGACGGTCATTTGCGGAAGGCCTACGACCTTTTCCGTTGTGATATCCGAAGCTCCTTCTACATTCTCTATCAGGCTTTCAACTTTTTGGGCCAGTTCATTCAGCACATCCATTTCCTCACCGAATATTTTAATGGCCAGATCGGCCCTAACCCCGGTTATAAGCTCATTGAAACGCATTTCGATGGGTTGGGTGAACTCATAATCGATTCCTGGCAAAGCCGATAAGGCCTCCTTAAATGATTCGGCAAGCCCATCTTTGGTATCGGCCGTTACCCAATTCTCTTTCGGAAGCAGTGTAATGATAACATCACATTCTTCCATTGACATCGGATCGGTGGGAACCTCAGCGGCTCCGATTCGGGTGACAACCTGATCCACTTCGGGGAATTGCCGGAGAATATTTTCAATGTCGGTCATAATCTCCACCGTCCGTTCCAGGGACGTGCCTGTTTTCAGTACGGGCTGGATCACAAAATCCCCTTCATCCAGTGTAGGTACAAATTCACCGCCCATGGTAGAGAAGATGAAGCCGGTAGCAACCAATGCTGCTGAAGCAGCTGCCAGTACCAGTTTCCGGTTTTTAAGTGAAAAAGTAATCACAGGCTCATACTGCCGTTGTATCCAGTGGATAAGTCGCCTTGAAATATTTTTATCTGTTTGTTTGCCGGGTCGGATGAACAACGACGACATGACCGGTACATACGTAAAACAGAGCAACATGGTGCCAATAAGCGCAAAACTGAAGGTAAGGGCCATCGGGCGGAACATTTTGCCCTCAACACCCGAAAGCGAAAGGATGGGAATAAAAACAATTATAATGATCAGCTGACCGAAAATCGCAGAATTCATCAGTCGTGAAGTGGCATTATACGTCACATCATCCATCGCGACGCGACGGTCGGCCTTATTTAAACCAGTAAGCTGATCAGAATTCTGGGCAATTCGAAATGCAATATATTCCACAATAATGACGGCCCCATCGATGATAATTCCGAAGTCAATGGCTCCAAGGCTCATCAGGTTTGCATCCACGCCAAAAATGAACATCATTCCCAGTGCGAATAACAGGCTTAACGGAATAATGGAGGCTACGATCAAACCTGATCTGAGATTACCCAGCAGGAGGACCACTACAAAAATTACAATCAAACAACCGAGTACCAGGTTTTCGATGATCGTATGGGTGGTTTTTTCTATCAGGACACTGCGTTCCAGGAATGGATTGATAAAAATCCCCGGAGGAAGATTATCCTGAATTTCAGCAACCCGCTCCTTAACACGCCCGATAACCGCTTTTGAGTTGGCATCTTTCAGCATCATAACCTGACCAAGAACTTTTTCACCCTCTCCATTGCCGGTAATGGCCCCAAAGCGAATAGCATTGCCATAACCTACCTCTGCGATATCATGGATATATACAGGATTACCAGCGCGCATGGTAACGACGATGTTGTTGATGTCATTCAGAGATTCTATCTGGCCTTCGCCACGGATAAAATAACTTTCTCCGCCCTTTTCAATATACCCGCCACCAGCGACGCTGTTGTTCTTTTGAAGCACACTAAATACTTCCAGCAAGCTGATATTCATCGACCTGAGCCGTTCCGGATTTATGGCCACCTCATATTGCTTCAGGTAACCTCCCCAGGTATTGATCTCAACCACGCCGGGTATTCCGGACAATTGCCGCTTTACGATCCAGTCCTGTATTGTTCGCAGGTCGGTAATGGAATACTGATCCTTGTATTCAGGTTCAACGTCCAGCACGTATTGATAAATTTCTCCCAGACCCGTTGTTACAGGTCCCATTTCAGGCGTTCCGAAACCACTGGGAATTATGGATTCTGCATTCTTAAGCTTTTCTGCGATTAACTGGCGCGGCAGATATGTATCCATATCATCATCGAATACAACTGTAACGACCGACAAACCAAATTTTGAAATAGAACGAATTTCCTTTACACCGGGCAAATTGGCCATTTCAAGTTCGACAGGGTAGGTTACGTATTTTTCAATGTCCTCCGTTGAAAGGCTTCTTGAAGTTGTAATTACCTGAACCTGGTTATTGGTCACATCCGGCACCGCACCAATTGGAATATTGTATATGGCGTAAAGTCCAAATCCCAAAATACCCGATATCATTAAAAATATCAGAAGTTTGTTTTTAAGACTGAAGCGTATTATTGAGTCGAGCATGTGGCGTAATTAGATCATAAAATTATAATATGAGCGTTGTCAATGGCCTTATTAATGCTTAAAGCTTTCTTAATTTTCACTTTCATTAAATATTAGTGTAAAGGAAATTGCATCAGCGCTGTCAAATTTTGGCTCAATTTCGATTTGCAAAACATCACAGACCTTTTTGGTAATCGATAATCCCAGTCCTTGTCCCGGACGGTGTTTTTTCTGGTGGGTAATGTTCCCGCGAAAAAAGGGTTGGAAGATATGTTCGCGATCCTCCATGGCAATTGAATTTCCTGAATTCCTGATACAGATGAAGGGTAGATCGTTCTTCCTTCCAATCACTATACTGATCTCCTCACCGGTTTCGGAATATTTTACGGCATTGGAAATCAGATTGTCCATGGCAATCTGAAGCAATGTGGGATCGGAAGTGACCGTGACCTGATCAGGGTCTGAAATTCTGATGGAGAGATTTGAGTTTTCAATTTCTGTTCTGAAGTGGAGGATACTTTCATCAACAATCTCATTCAATAGCACCGGATGCTTCTTAACCGATGTTGTCATGTTGTCAAACCGGGCCAGCAGGAGGAGCTGTTCCACCATGACGGACATGCGATCAACTTCATTGATCATTTCCGATATTTTTACCTGATATTCTTCGCTCGTCCGTGGTTTTCGGACCAATACTTCCAATGTTCCTTTCATAACAGAGAGAGGTGTTCGCAACTCATGAGAAGCATCCGAAGTAAATTGTTTTTCCCGGATCACAGCGCCTTCAATCCGGTCCAGGAGATCATTGATCGAATTGGTTAATGTATAAATCTCGTCGCGTGACTTTGGCAGTGGAATGCGCTCGTTTAGCTTTTTACGTGTAATCCGGTCTGCGGTACTTGTAATAGTCTGCACAGGCTCAATGCTTTTTCCAGCCAGCATGCGCGTGCTGAAAAACAGAAAAAGGAGAATAAGCGGGTAGGAGGTGAGTAAGATCCTTTTCAGACTGGATAAAACAAGCTGTGCATCTTCCAGTGGGATGGCCGCGATCAGATAGCCGGTTTCATTTCCGTCCTTTTCCAAAGGAATATACACCTGTCGGATGGGTTTGCCCTGAAGACTTGCACTGTGATGCTCATATGCTGGAATTTCCGTTCGAAGTGTTAATGAATCAGTTTTAAGATTGGGTGACTTATCGGTTATTGATTTCGTATCATCCAGTAATTGAATAAATACAGGATTAACCTGTACTTCGCGGTGTTCCCGTTCTTCCCATTCTGCTTTATTGATGAAGACTACCTGGTTATCTACGTACATCACCTCTTTCTCGTGTTTCCGGGCTTCGTATTCCAGGTCATTATCCAGGTGCTCATATACATTAATTCGAACTATCATGTAAACCATCGCGAAGACAAGTGCCATTATTAACGCGGTGGCGAGTAAGAAATTAAATGCAATCCTGTTTCTGTATGACATACCTCCTAATCCTCGATAATATAGCCCAATCCACGGACGGTTTTAATAAAGTCCCCGGAAACATCCAGTCCGAGTTTCTTTCTCAACGAGTTGATGTAGACATCGATCACACCCGTGTCGTATTCAAAATGAATGTCCCAAACGTCTCTGATGATATCCTTGCGCGAACATAATTTGTTTTTATTCTTCAAAAGGTATTCCAGCAGGGCGAATTCCTTCTGCGTGAGACTCACGGGCTTTCCATCATGATCTACTGAATGCTTTACCGTATCCAGGGTAAGGCTACCATGTTTGTATGCTTCCCCAGTTCGCTGGATGGGTCGCAATTGAACGCGTATTCGTTCCAGTAGTTCTTCAAAATGGAACGGCTTCTTGATATAATCATTTGCCCCTGATTTTAGTCCTGCAACGGTATCCTCCAGGGTATCCCGCGCAGTTACAAATATGATCGGGACGTTCTTGTCACGTTTTCGTATTTCTTTGCACAGATCCAGACCGGATAGTTTTGGAAGCATCCAATCGATGAGCATTATGTCATAGTTGGCAGACCGGCTCATTTTCAATCCGTCCTCACCGTCCCCTGCAAGATCCACGCTAAAATCCTCTTCCTCAAGTCCCTCCTTAAGAAATGACGCTATACCCGGTTCATCTTCCACAATGAGAATTCTCATATTCCAAAATACGCATGAAATAACCCGATGTCCAATCAGGACACCTTAATATTCCCTTAAAAGATCAAACCAAATCACTGATTCACATAATAATTTCCCGTTACCAGTTTCCGGGGTTGTTGCTTAAATCGAATGGGTATTGACTGGTCATCGTCGTGCACAGCGAAGTGAAGGTGTGGCATGGTTGAAAACCCGGAATTGCCACTTAATCCTATAGGGTCGCCTTCCTCAACCTTTTCTCCAATTTTCACCAATACGCCATTTTTCACCAAATGCACATAGAAGCCGATGGTTCCGTCATCGTGCATGATGAGGATTCTGTTCGCCTTGTTGATCAGGTTGCGGTCGTTGCCCCCTTCTTCAAACTGGTCCTCGGTCCAGACCACCATCCCGCCCCGTGCAGCGCAGACAGTATCTCCGACAGGCATCGAGAAGTCCAGCGCATACCTGCTGGCTTCTGAGTCATGTGAGAAAGCACCATTAAATCCCTGGATGAGTTTATAACGGCTTCCTTCCTTGAAAGGAAGCGTGTACCTATACCGTTTGATTTTTAACTGTTCTCCACTTCCGATCCGCACGGTGAAATTAAAAGAATCAAGAATGGCCGTAGTATCCGGCTGATTTTTCAGAGGCAACTCAAGCACAGTCTCAGGCACATTTCCGGAAGGTAATAAATATGTCTTAATATTTGTTGAATCTTTGATTATCAGTCTGATATCAACAGGTAATTCATTTTTAGCTTTAAGTATAAATTTCTCCTCTGAAATACTCTTTTCAAAAGTGACCTGCGAGAATGAGATATTACAGAGCGAAACTAATAACAGGAAAAGGATAATGCACTTATCCGACATTGGCAACTTCGGATACGGTTAATTTTCCGGTTGCTATTTTTTGAAAATAGCCTTGCAGGCGAGTCGTATTTGACTGAACCTGGCATTTAAAATATCCACCCCTTGGGCTGAGTTGAACCGCTTTCAGTTCCGTCTTCCCGAGGCGTTCTGCCCAGAATGGGGCGAGAGCAGCATGGGACGACCCGGTGGCATGATCCTCCAGTTGTTGAACATGGGGCACAAGTGTTCTGCTTACAAAATCCGCTACATTACCGGGGGCGGTTACAGCGTACCCAAAGACTTTGATTTGCCGCAGGGCGGCGAAGTCGGGCTCCATATTAAAAACGTCCTCTTCAGTTTCCAGAAGAACGATATCTTTGTTTGGAGTCGGGAAATACCCGACGATTTGTTTGCCAAGTGCTTCCTGAAGTCCGTCAGGGGCGTCAGTTTGTCCGCTCACCAGGATCGAATCGAGTTCCATGACTGCTTGCGATTCAGCAGTGATCTGACCGTATAATTTTTGTTCACCCGCAATCAAACGGACAGTTGTGCTGGTGTCATTTGCGAGATGAGCTATGGCAGCGAGCGTTCCATGCCCACACAATCCGATCTCTGCATCAGGTGCAAACCATCGAACCAGGTAATGAACATCGTCACCTGCAGGAGCAATGAAGGTTGTTGCAGGTTGATTCAGGTCGGCGGCAAGCCGTTGCATATAATCACCTGAAGGCATAATTTCCTGGTAAACCACTGCCGCCGTATTTCCGAGTAATCCCGCTTTGGGCTGATTAAATACCGTGTAAATTGAGAATTCTTCCATACCATTAAATTACTGGTAACTCAATTTCTCACCAAGGGTTTGGAAAAATAAAACGCCCCTTCATTCAAAGGGGCGTTTCCTAAACAAAAACCAATCGGTTTATCAGGTACCTTCATCACTGAAGGTGACAGCTTTGGTATTATCAGTCGGGTTACGGTCTATTAGTTTATTAATCGGGTCTATTCCCGCTTTTACCGGATCCTCATTCACTGTTATAGTAATCGTTTGTTCATTACTCTCAAACTTGTGTTTTTTGAGGTACGTAAGTTGTTCCTTGCCGTCCTTGAAGGTATATACCCCAATGTCGATCCAGTCCCGGATAGGAACCTCGGTTTCCGTACCAAGCGTATCGGCCTCGAGTTTTTTTGCACTCAAATCCAGTGTTACTTCCCATTCCTGATCTCCCTTCTTAACGACGGAAGCCTCATTAACCTTGTTCTCGAAAAGAACTATTTTTTCGAAGAGATCCGTAACAAGAAATTGCAGACTATCGGGAGTAACATCTCTGAGGTAGGGGATGAGGTCCTTGGTTGACGGATAACGGTCCTTGTCTCCATAGGCATGCCATTCTTCCACAAAACGCCGTAATGCCGTATTAACACTGTCTTCGCCAATATAATCCTGTAATGCGAACATGTTTACCGCACCCTTTCCGTAATGGATATAGTTTTGTGATTCCACCTTTGTAAGGGTCATTTCACGCTTTTGTTCGCCAGACCGTCCTGAAAGATACCTGTTCATCTCTTCCTTCAGGAACTCCTTCATATTTTCCATGGAGTATTCATTCTTCATTACCATAAGAGCCGAATACTGTGAGAGAGACTCAGAAAGCATGGCGGCTCCCTGCACATTCGCAGGTACGATCTGATGTCCCCACCACTGGTGAGCGAGTTCATGAGCCGTTACAAAATAGGCGACATCCACATCATCATCATCTTCTATCTCCAGCATAAAACCAATGCCTTCGGAAAAAGGAACAGTATTGGCAAATGACTGCGCAAAACTTGAATACCTGGGAAATTCCATAATTCGCATCTGACGATATTGATACGGCGAGAAATTTTCGGAGAAATAGGCGAACGATTGCTTCATGGCTTTCATCATACGGTCCAGGTTATATTCATGGCCCTTATGATAATATATTTCAAGAGCGATCTCCTTCTCACCACTGTCAAGCGGAATCGTCATTTTATCCCGCATCACTTCGTACCGTGCTGAAACTACATTGTAGAAATTGGCCATGGGTACATCCATTTTGTAGTGGAAGTATCGCCGGTCACCTTCTTCCCATTCTTTTTGCAGGTAACCCGGAGCAATGGCAATCTGGTCCGGGCTTGTGCTTACCACCATTTCGAACATAATGCCATCGGCGTCATCTCCGAAAAAGCTGTTTGCCAGCCCTCTTGGATCATCCCGGTCAAGATTCCTGTCCTTTGGTTTCAGATCATAATCCTTACGGTCGCTGTCGGAGAATAGTTCGAATCCTTCGTTATATCCGAGCGATGGGAATTGAGACGAATTGAAGAAAGTTCCGTTGAATACGACGGTGTTATTCGGACTGCCCTCAACGAATCCTCGTGTGATGAAAGAGGTCTTAAAATGCATTTCCATTTCTTCACCTGGTTCGAGTGCCTGATTCAATGAGTAAATCCGATACCCGAATTTGCTGAAGTTCTCAGATAATACTGCCGGTCTGTCGAAATAGATGGTATCGGTATGAATCTGGAAATCTGTACTCAGCTGAACATGAATGTCCCGAATAGGTTCATTACTTTTATTTTTCAATATATAGCTACCTGTTGCCTCATAATCACGATTATACGGGTAGATATCTACATCCATGGTAACATCGGTGATCTTGGGCTGAATCAGGTATTCATACTGTTTCAGCTCTTTTTCATAATCTGTCTGCAATTCCTCCTGGTCATCTGAGTTTTGATATTTATTCAGCATGTTGGTGTTATAAAATATATAACATCCGGAGAGCAGGAATACGATAACGGAGGTCATAATAAAAATAGATAGTGACCTTGATAGTCTGAGTTTTCCTATTCGGAATCGGATCTTCAGCAGTGCCTCAGACCCCCTGACAGCAAACAAAGTAGCGACTGCAAACAGAAGGGTTGCCAGGCCGAACCAGTAAACATTGAACCAGCTGAATCCGGGTACATAATGACCGAAACCGTTCATATCGGAGTAAGGACCCAGATCGGAACTGCCAAACCTGAATAACCGGTGTTCAACACCCAAATTCGTTAATACGAGGGTCGAAATAAAGAAAACGATCATCATCGCGTAACCGAGGAATTTATTGTTGACCATTACCTGGATGAAGAATGCCAGCATGGTAAACAGAATCAGGAAGAACAGTGTGTCACTAAATAGTGTCGAGAAATATACACCCAGCTCAAAGTTATAATATCCTCGTGCTGCCTGGATAATAATTGCCGTCACGATCAGTGCCAGCAGAAGTGTGACGTAGATCAGGACCATGCCAAAGAATTTTGCCAGCAAATTGGTCATATCCCGCACAGGCATGGCATCATAGATCAGGTTGATCTTTACTTCCCGTTCTTTCCATATGAGTTCACCGCTGTAAACGACCAGGATGATCATCATGAACAGTTGGAAACCGCTGATAAGCTCCAGCATCAGGTACGTTGTGGGGTAGGTATACGTACCAAATGTGCGACCCATGTAAAACGAATTCACAATCAGAATGAACATCCCGAAAAAGACGATGGCCTGAAAGGGAATACTTTTTAATACCTGGTTAAAATAGAACCAGGTCTGACTTGTGAGTTGTTTCAAAGTCGTTTTGAAGCCAAAAAGCTGTGTTGCTGCCGGAATCGGTATGGTGGCTGCCACCGCGTCTTTAACCGCCCTTTGAATTTTTCGGCCTTTTCGTGAGCGTACCACGTTAAAATTGAAAGCAAAGTATCCGCCGATCAGTGCCAGCACTCCAATGGTGGTCCAAAGAATCCGGTTTAACAGGAAATCCCCGGCGATTGGAATGGTAAGACTGTTCTTTTCATCCACTGTCCAGTATTGTGTTTCCACGTTTATGGTGCTGATCCCAAACGGATCAAGTATTGATGCGAGGCTCCGGTTATCTATCTCTTCGAAAAGAATGGCTGTAATCTGATATACAATGAATAAAATAATCCACTGGAGGTATACATACACCATTTTTCGCGAAAGCGCCCCGCTGACAAAAAAGATGGCTCCCGAGAAAAACAGACTCGGAATAACTATCCAGACGAAAGGATGGAGGTAATTCCAGAGACTGAAGGGAAGAAGTTTGTCAACATCTCTCCACCACATGAATTCACCGAGGATGAATCCAAACAGGATACCGCTGAAAACAAAAAGAAGCGTGATGAATGACCCTACAAATCGTCCTGCCAGGTAATCAAATTTTGAAATCGGATTCACGAACATGATGGAGGCCATGTCGTGTTCATAATCACGAAGGACAGCAACCCCCATGATGGCAGACGGGATCATCATGAAAATGGCGGCCAAAATGGCCATCATGGTAGCGATGGTTGTAGGCGCGTTCTCCTTTACCAGTCCGGCTCCACCGCCAATCTGTACCACGTCGGTGGATATTGCCAGGAATGAGAGCAGGAACAGTATGGCAAAATAAATATAGGTTGCCGGCCGCTTGAAGCGGTATTTGAGTTCGAAAGCAAGAATCTTAAGCCACATAGTTCTCCTCGTTTACGGTTGAGTTCTCCGACAGGATGGTTGTGAAGTAAACATCCTCAAGATGTGATTCCACCGCCTCGAAGGAGGGGTCCGGCTGAAGATCGCTCATTACACGTATTTCCGGCTGTCCGGCAAACATTTTTTCAGAAATGACGTGATATTGTGAACGGTAGCCCTCAATCTCACCTTTTTCAATCCGTTTCCGCCAGATCTTTCCTTTAATTGCATCAATAGCTTCCGCGGGGTTTCCTTTTAACAGTACCTGACCCTGGTGTATAATAGCCATATCGGTACATAGTTCACGTACGTCATCTACGATATGGGTTGACAGGATCACTACTGTATTTTCCCCCAATTCAGCCAGGAGATTATGGAAACGGTTTCGTTCCGCCGGATCAAGTCCCGCGGTAGGTTCATCCACGATGATCAGTTTTGGGTCTGCAAGCAACGCCTGTGCGATACCAAATCGTTGCTTCATTCCACCAGAAAAACCTCCCAGGTTCTTTTTTCTGTGTTGATAGAGATTGGTTTTCTTTAATAAAGCTTCCACAAGATCTGCACGTTCTCCCTTGTTTGAGATGCCTTTAAGAATTGCGAGGTGATCCAGTAAAACCTCGGCTGATATCTTAGGGTATACACCAAATTCCTGCGGCAGATATCCGAGTACCTTACGGACTTCATCTTTTTGCCGTAGCACGTCAATATCGCCGAGGGTAATTTCGCCGGAATCCGGTTCCTGGAGAGTGGCAATGGTTCGCATGAGACTTGATTTTCCGGCACCATTGGGGCCGAGTAATCCAAACATACCTTGAGGGATTGTCAGGGTTACATCCTTAAGTGCCTGGATGCCATTAGAATATGTTTTAGAAAGATTTGAAATGGTTAGCTGCATGGGTTCATATTTTCAGTTCTTCCGAACATACACCCAGAAACTTCATTTTCCATCGAAACTTTAGTGAACAGCCAATTTTAACCTGTGAACGGTGAGGTATGCTGACGATTCGTTGTTCCCGAAATAAATATTAACTTCAGGTCAGTGAAATCCTGTATACTATTTAGTGTAATCATAGTATTACTCTCCTTGAGTCGTTCATTAACAGCACAGGATAAAGTATTCTCTGATATTGATACGACGTATATACAAACATTTCCGGACCAGGTAACGGCCAGATTCTATTTTTCAAGGAAATACACGGGTTTCAATATTAGCTATCCATTATTGGTAGATCAAACGTTCAAATATCTTCCAAATACAACGCGTAATCTTGGTATTGGTGCCACCTATAAATGGGCTACGTTAAACCTGGCGTATGGATTCGATTTCATGAACCCCGATCAGGGCAAGGGTAAAACAAGGTATCTCGACCTGCAGGCACATCAATACCTGGGAAAAATGAATATCGATTTGTTCGGTCAGTTTTACCGGGGTTATTACCTGAAAGACTACACGACCGCATCCGGAGAAAAATATCTGAGGGAAGATTTACAGGTTCGTGAATTTGGCGCGGTTTATCAATACATTTTTAATCACCGGAAATTCTCTTTTCGGGCTGCGATGATGAATTCCGAATATCAGAAGCGATCTGCAGGTACCTGGATTCTGGGTGGAGACTTCTTTTTTGGAAAAGTAAAGGCAGACAGCAGTCTTATTCCTGGTTCATTTGAAGTAGAACAGTTAATTGAATATGATGAACTGGATTTTTTTAAAATTGGTCCGAACGGTGGTTACGCCCATCAATTTGTGTTGAAAGAACACTTTTTTTTCCTGATTTCAGCCACAGCGCACCTGGGTATTGGATACTATAAGCTGGGTGCAGAAAATGACGAATTCCGTGAAAGCTATGCTTGTATTGATCTGGGCTTAAAAACCGCTATCGGCTACAATTCCAACAGGTTTACGGTAAGTGCATTTTTCGTAACCCAACGCGTACAGGTTAGTAATAATTACCGAAACCTTCTGAATACAGGTAATCTGAGATTTATTGTAGCCTATCGCTTTCATAAAAATCAATGGTTCAAAAAGAATTCGCCGAACTGATTATCAATTACCAATCAATTCAATGAAAATTCCATCCGGATCCTGGATGAGCACAAAGCGGCGACCGTCGGGCAGCGAAGTGGGCGATTCGCCAAGTAATTCAATGCCAGCTGCTTCAAGTCTGTTCAGCAGTGTGTCGAGGTTGTTCACGAAAAGCGTAATGTATCGCATGCCCAGGTGATCCTGAATGTGATTATTCTTTGCCTGTCGTGCAGGATTTTTAAAACTCATTACTTTCCATTGACTGGCTGATGGATTATCCGAGGTTCCTAAAACCACCACATCGAAAGGCTCACCATTGCTTAGTCCGGAACGTTTGCCGAAATCCTCATCGATCGAGAATTCACCCGTTTTCACCATCCCCAAAACATTCGTATAGAAGTTCACCGATTTTTCAAGGTCACTGACGACCACTCCGACCTGTATGTCGCTCCGAACAAAATCAGGCTTCAGGTCGCGGCCCGGATAGGAGTCATAAATTTGTACCCGCTCCCAAAGGTGGCTGGCTTCCTCGATGAAGGTCAGGTGCACATCTTCCTTCTGGTAGAGATCCTGCAGCTCGGCGCTTTCGAAAGTTGCGACAAGGTTGAAGGTATAGGAATTATCAACCACCTCCCGCGGGGTACCTGCAGGTGGGGCAATGTGATAGGAAGTTATGTATTTACTGCTTTGTATGAATTTTTCAAGTGAAGCCAAAAACTCCTTCTTGTCGGATTCGCTGTCGGGGTTTTTCAGCCAGAAATAAACTGAGTGAACAAATTTTCCCGGAATAGGTGCAGGTTGTGAAAAGGCAGTCATACAGCAAACGCTAAGGATGAGAATGAGGCTGAATTTTAGCATAATGTAGTAGCTTGATCAAGGTTTAATCCCTAAAAATAGAAAAAACATCGACGATATATAACTATTTAATCTTGCCTTCAGAAATAAAGGACAAATGACTTGGGTTATTGGGCAGACATAAATATGTTATGATCCAATTAACATATTCTACGAATTCATAAATTCCACCTGATGATATTTAACCCAGGAAAGTATGTTCTGTTCTTTCTGTTGTTTTCGCTCTCAGTCTCAGGGTCAGGCCAAACGCTGAAGGACGGCAAACTCACCCTTAATGAAGACGGTACTCATTATGTGAAATTCACCTTGCTTGCACAGGTTTGGAACCGCTATCAGAAATTCAATCCGGGGACAACGGTATACGGGGAGCCGCAATCCGATGGATATGATATTGGAATACGGCGTTTCAGGATTCAGTTTTATGGGCAATTAAGCGATCGCGTATTTATTTACAGTCAGATTGGAGAGAATAACTTCAACTTTCTCAGTGACCGAAAGGCTGGTTTTTTTGTCCATGACGCCCTGGGAGAGTATGAGATAGTGGCTGATAAATTTACCATGGGAACAGGGTTGACTGCCTGGTCCGGACTTTCAAGGTTTTCCACCCCATCGATAACTTCCATTATGGGAATTGATGTACCGCTCTTCCTGCAGTCGACGAACGATATCACTGACCAGTTCCTGCGAAAGCTGTCAGTATATGCCAAAGGAAAATTAGGTCGTTTTGATTACAGGCTAACCATTGCCCATCCCATGGCGATTCAGAAATCAGGTTTTTATAATCCGGAGATTTCATCTGTATCAACTTTCTCTGCCAAACCTCCTAAAAAACAGTGGAACGGATACTTTCAATATCAATTCAGGGACTCTGAATCAAACAAAATGCCCTATATGACCGGAACCTATCTGGGCAAGAAGGATGTATTCAATATTGGGGCAGGGTTCATTTTTCAGCCCGATGCCATGTGGCATACCGTATCCCCGATGGATACCGTTACGACCGACTTGCTTAACGTGGCGGTCGACATTTATTATGACAGTCCCATTGGTAATGAAGGAAAGACATTAAGCTTCTATGGCGTCTTTACCCATTACGACTTCGGACCGAATTATACCCGGAACCTTGCCCTCATGAATCCGGCAAACGGGACCAGTGATAACACTCTTTTGAATGGGGGAGGAAATGGATATCCGGTGGGCGGAACTGGTAATATGCTGTATGGGCAGCTGGGGTATAAGCTTAAAGACAATGCATTGTGGAAAACTTCATTTATGCCATATATCGCCACTGAAATAGGGTTTTTCGAACGACTGAACGATACGATGGTCTTTTATGATGCCGGTATTAACTGGTTGCTCGATGCAAATACATCAAAGCTGACCATTGCCTATCAAAACAGGCCCTTGTTTCGCACCAACGGTGATCTGGATGGCAGGAGAGGAGCCGTTCTGTTACAATATCAGGTGTATTTTAATTAGTGAATTTTCCCGATCAGGATTATGATTCAGGAAATCCGGATCAGAGGAATATCCTCTGCCGGTGTCTGCAATTCACCGAAAGGCCACAAGTTCATTCCCTGCTTAGACATCACAGATTCAAACTCCTGCCGGAAGGCGCTGTCTACGGAGATTAGTAATCCTCCTGACGTTTGTGGGTCCGCAAGAATATCCAGCCAGTCGGTATTCTCTGCTAATATTTTATGTCCATAGCTACGCAGGTTGCGCTTAGTTCCGCCAGGAAAACATTTCCCGGCAATGTAGGGCTCCAGAAAACTAAATTTTGGGACCTTTTCGAAATCAATCATGGCACTTACGCCCGAACCTTCACACATCTCGACCAGGTGTCCGAGTAATCCAAATCCGGTAACATCGGTGAGGGCGTTTACATAGGACAATCCGGCCAGCATTTCCCCTGTTTTATTCAGTGTAAGCATGCTGTCACGAACCACTTTCAGGTCTTCATCGCGCACGATCCCCTTTTTTTGTGCAGTTGTAACGATGCCTACTCCAATAGGTTTGGTCAGGTATAGCAAGGAGCCGGGAAGTGCACCATCATTCTTTTTTATTTGCCCTGTTTTTATACGCCCTGTTACGGCCAATCCGAAGATCGGTTCGGGGGCATCAATACTGTGACCTCCGGCAAGGGGTATTCCGGCAGATTCACAAGCTGTCCTGCTCCCTTTTAATACAAGAGCGGCGATATCCGGAGAAAGTTTATCCACCGGCCATCCGAGAATCGCTATCGCCATGAGGGGAGTACCGCCCATCGCATATATATCTGAAATAGCATTTACAGAAGCGATACCACCAAAATCCTCCGGATCATCTACGATGGGCATGAAGAAATCAGTCGTGCTGATGATTGCTTCACCATTACCCAGGTCAAAAACGGCCGCATCGTCCTTCGTACTGTTCCCAACCAGGAGTCCAGGAAACGTTAAGGAGTTTGGATTATGCTGCAGGATTTGTTCAAGAAGGTCAGGGGCAATTTTACAGCCGCATCCCGCACCGTGACTAAATTGGGTTAGTTTTATTTTTTCCATTGTAGGATCGACGCATTTTGTTTATTGGGTATTTCCGAAAGGACGGATGCCGTCTCAGCAATTGAATCGTGCTGTAAGGTGAGAATATCAACTATATGCTGATTTCTTCGATTTTTAACATAGTCATATGACTTATCATAGTACGTAAGCAGAATTTCCGCAACTATAGCCAGTTCCCCTGATTTGAGTGCTTCCATGGCCCTTTTTTCATGTTGGCCGCCAAGTTTCTTTCCGATCTTCTGAATAGCTTCCCCAAGGGTGGCTCGATCAAATTCCCCATATTCATCTACGAGCCGGCGCACCCGCTCTTTTAGTGGAATATCCAGCATTACAACCGGCGCATGGGACATCTGTTTCCATAGGTCCTCAGGCAGGCCTACCTTCCCAATCGACGATGATTCATCCTCCAGCCATATGGGTTGATCATGATCCATGACATACATAGTCATGAATAATTCATTCTGAAATTGTTCAGTGGAAGGTTGCGGCGGGAGTCCGAGACTGCCAAAAGCAGATCCGCGGTGATTAGCAAGGCCCTCGAGGTCCACTACCTGATGCCCCTGTCGCATAAGTTCGAGAAGGATCTCGGTTTTGCCGCTGCCCGTTTTGCCACCGAGGATTATGATCGGAAGGGGTTGCGCGAAGTATTCAAGAAGGGCACGCCTGAATGCTTTATAACCATCTTGCAGAACCATGACTTCAAGGCCTGCGGTTTGAAGGAGCCATGCCATGCTTGCGGATCTCATTCCGCCACGCCAGCAATGAATCATCAGTTTATCACTTTTGAGCGCTTCCGCAGATTCAACAAAATGAACCATCTTTGGGCCAACCAGTTTGAGCCCTAATTTAATAGCGGCTTTTTGTCCTTCCTGTTTATAGCAAATGCCTACGCGCCGTCTTTCCAGATCTGTAAATAAGGGTATATTTATTGCTCCCGGGATATGGGCAAATGTATATTCCGATGGCGATCGCACGTCGATGAGCGGAATCTCTTGGATACTTTCCAGTACGTGTGTTACATCAATCTTCTTCATAGGAGCAGACTTCGCCTGACCAAAGATACAAGTAAATTGTGCAATCCCTGTTGCGATGAATTATCCGGGCTGATCAGAACGAAGTTGTTCCTTTAAGTTTTAGCGATGTGAATTTCGATCGACTTCGCTTACTTTCTTCGAAAGGAGAAAGTGCTATAATCAGATCGATTCGCGTCGAACTCATATCCTTCAAGGTTAAAACCCTTCAGATCTTCCGGATCGGTGAGTTTATTTTCCGCCATATATCGAACCATCAGTCCGCGTGCCTTCTTTGCGTAAACAGCAATGAATTTGTAGTCGCCCTGACTGAAATCCCTGAATTCAATATTGATGAGTCTGCCCTTTACTTTTTCAGCATCGACGGCTTTAAAATATTCCTGGGATGCAAGATTGATCAGCACAGGGTTATCCTGTTCTTTCAGGGCCTTATTCAGTTTACGGGTAATCTTGTTTCCCCAATATTCATAGAGATTTGAATAACCATTAACAGCTACTCTTGTGCCCATTTCAAGACGATAGGGCTGTATAACATCAAACGGACGGAGCAATCCATACAGGCCGGATAATATTCGAAGGTGCTCACCAACATAATTCCAGGCTTCTTCATCAAGTGATTCGATATCCAGTCCCCGATACACCTCACCTTTAAAAGCAAAAACGGCCTGTCGTGCATGTGCCGGGTGGCGCGTAAGGGAAAAGTTATCGAAACGTTCAACATTGAGCGTAGCCAGGTCTTCGCTGATGTCCATCATCGACTGCAGATCTCCTGCCGATTTCTGACGCATCTCTTTAACCAGCTTATTAGCCTCTGTTTTAAAGTCAGGTTTTGTCTGAACGAAATCGGTCTGATTTTCAAAGTCAAGTGTTTTAGCTGGTGAAATAATTGCAATCATAGAATAGGGTAATGAATTAAATTAGTTTTCAAGTTTAACAAGTGTTAGGCAAAATTGATCTAATTTTTGGCATATTTTCCTGCAATGCGTGAGAAAAGCATTTTGTCAAAGATCGCTTACGCATTTTCGCTTTTATAAACCACTATGCGAACTCCCGAATCAATAAAAGATAAGCCAGAATTGAAAGGATCTTTCAGGGCCCTGCGATTTATCCCCAGGTTTTTTATGGAAATCTGGCGAACAAATCGCTTTTTATTCCTGTCAAATCTGCTGTGCCGCCTGCTCAACGCCTTCGTGCCGATCGCACTATTATGGGTTGGGAAATTAATCATAGATGAAATTGTGCTCCAGGTTTCACTGGACGAAACAGATCTTTCTGCTTTATGGATGTATGTGGGTGCCGAATTAGTGCTCGCGCTGCTTTCCGACCTTTTAAGCAGAGCTATTGGTCTTACTGACGGCCTGCTCGGTGACCTGTATGCCAATGCATCATCGATCATTATTATTCGTAAGACCAAGGATATTACGATCAGTCAGCTCGAAGACCCTGATTTTTATGATAAGCTGGAAAGGGCAAGGCAACAGACGACCAGCCGCGTAAACCTGATGTCAGAATCTCTGACCCAGGTCGAAAACATCATTTCTATGATCTCGCTCATCGCCGGACTGATCTACTTTGAACCATGGCTACTTATTTTGCTCGTGTTAAGTATCATTCCATCATTTATCAATGAGATCAAATTCAGTTCCAGGCGTTATTCACTGGCCCGTTCATGGACTGCTGAACGTCGTGAGCTGGATTACCTGCGTTATATAGGAGCGAATGACCAGACGGCCAGGGAAGTTAAATTATTCGGAATTTCTGATTTCATAGCAGGGCGATTCCAAAAGGTTTCCGATGAATACTATCAACTCAATAAAGCACTAGCTATTCGTCAGACTTCATTTGGTGCCGTTTTTAATATGCTGGGTGTTCTTAGCTATTATGGAGCCTATGTTCTGATTATTTTACGGGTGATAGCGGGCGTTCTGACCCTGGGGGATCTCACGTTCCTGTCGGGCTCTTTTAACCGCTTACGGGGAAACCTGCAGGGATTTTTTCTTCGTTTTACACGTATCACCGAGCGGGCATTGTACTTACGGGATTACTTTGATTTTATTGATCTGGTCGTTGAGGATCCTTCCGATCAGTCGCTGCCGGTTCCCAAGGTTATCAGGGAGGGATTTAAGGTGAAGAACTTATCCTTTGCCTATCCCGGTTCAGCTCAGAACGTGCTGACCGATGTTAGTTTTACACTGCGGCCCGGTGAGAAAATGGCATTTGTCGGACAAAACGGGGCAGGTAAGACCACCCTCATCAAATTGTTTCTTCGGTTTTATGAACCAACATCAGGAGAGATCACCTTGGAGGGGGTTAACATCAGCCGCTACAACCGAGATCAATACCAGCAGCTCTTCGGCGTTATTTTTCAGGACTTCTTCAAATATGAATTTACGATGAGGGAAAATATTGCGGTCGGCAATATTGATGAACTTGAAAATATGGAGCGGATTGAGGTCGCGGCCGAAAGGAGTCTGGCAAGTGAGGTTATATCGGAGCTTGAACTTGGTCTGGATCAACAGCTGGGCAGGCGCTTTGCTCAGGGAAAGGAATTGTCTGGCGGACAATGGCAGAAGGTTGCTTTAGCGCGGGCATATATGAAGGACGCGAATGTGCTGATCCTTGACGAACCAACAGCGGCGCTGGACGCTAAAGCCGAGTACGAAGTTTTTCAGCGTTTCATAGGACTTACGCAGGACAAAACCAGTATCATCATTTCTCACAGGTTCAGCACGGTTCGAATGGCAGACAGGATACTGGTTCTTCGCGAGGGCCGGCTCGAAGAACTCGGCACCCACGAAGAACTCATGCAGAATAAAGGGCTTTATGCCGAATTATTCGAGCTTCAGGCGGCAGGATACAGATAGAAGTTATTCTGCCACCAGTTCGGCTGATTTTTCAACAGTTGTTGACAAAGGGATGCCAACATGAAGGATTCCCGATGGCTCTCCATTCACGTCTGTGATCATTGAATAAGATCCCTGGAAAGCAATTATCTTTCCCGTTGATGCAATCTTCTCAAATCGTCCGTGTAGTGGTTCTCCGGGACGCACATTTCGAATCAGTGCCTGGAAGGTATCAAGATCTTTTTCAGACGTGCTGATAAGTGAAGAATATTTCTGACCAAGAAGATCGTCCGGTGCAAAGCTGAGCATCCTGGCAAATGCCGTGTTGGTATTGATGATCTTACCGCTCATATCGAATTCAACGAATCCAAGATTACTTTCATTGAGCGCCTGAAAACGGCTTTCAAATTCCTTGGATTTACGCTGCATTTCTTCCTGTGTTGCGGATAATTCTTCCATGTTCTGTCGCATTTCTTCGTCCTGTGACCTTAACATTTCAGTCTGCTCCTGTGATTTCTCGAAAAGCATTTTTGTCTTGCTGTTTACCTTTGCAGAGGCAATTACTGAGGCAATACTTTCACATACCTTGATCAGGAAATCGATCTGGAACTGTTCAAAATCCTTGAATGTGGCTATTTCAATAACCCCTTCAATGATTTGGTCAGTTTTTATCGGGAGTACTGCCAGAAAGCGGGGAGAGGCTTCACCCAAACCGGAAGTGATATTGAGATAACCCTCGGGAATTTCCTTCAGGAGGGTTGGCTCACGCTCAAGGAAACATTGTCCAACCAATCCTTCTCCAATTTCTATTTTTTTGTTGAGGAACTTCTTGCGATTGTAGGCGTAGCATCCTTTTAGCTCAAGATATTCTCCGTCTTCATTCTCAGTGTGTATGAAAATAGCTCCCTGGTTCGCCTTCAGGTATTTGACCAGGTAACTTATTACCTGATATGAAAGTTCGTCCAGATCATTATCATGTGCACGGATAATTTCACTCAATTCGGCGATGCCCAGGTTTATAAATCGTTCTTCTTTTTCCCGCTCGCTGCTTTCCTTCAGGCTGTTGCGCATTTCCATCAGTGCCGCTCCTAACAAATCGCCTTCACGAAGTTCTATTTCAGTTTCCAGGTTTCCATTAGCAATCTCATTAGCAATTTCAATGTTCTTGGAAGTGATTGCATCGGAAGCGCGAAGCTTTAAGATATTTTCAGCATTTGAGATGGTATGTTGGGCAAGGTTATGCGCATAGATTGCCGCCAGTATAACACCAAAAGCATACAGCCCGGCATGGAACAGGAATGTTTGGAAATCCATGAACTCCAACTGGGTAAAATAGATTTGCTGATAAGCAATATTCTCATTGACTACTCCCAAATATTGTATGTATGCAAAGGCAGAGTGATGAACGACCACAAACAGCAATTGCGGCAGGAATGCCCATTTGTTCTGATATGTGATCATGGCTATGATGGCAATGAATGCAGTAAAATGCATTTCAAACAGCCCATGCATCTGATAAATGAATTGTGCCATGAATATTCCGAAGACAAGGCTGCCAACGTACTGAAGAATATAATTCTCCTTAAAAATTGCCTTCGTTCCGAAATAAAGTATCAAACAGAGTGATCCTACGCCGATACCTACGATCCAGGTGTCATAAAAGAATGACAGCAGGATGCCAAATGCAAAATATCCAAACAGGACTTTCTCAATAATACGGTTCGACTTGCCGTGAACCTCATTAAAAAATTGACGTATTTCCTTTTTCGTAGCCATTTTTAAAAAATTGATAAAAGGTTTGTACTGTTATTTGCTTCAGAGTTGGAGGGTAATTCGCAGCCATATGCGGTTAATGCCACTTCAGGGAAATAGGGAGGTTCTTCCCCATTGAGCATTGCATCCAGGGCAATTTCGGCAAACTTGGTATTGCGTGAAACGCAAAAGCGTGCCCGGTTGTAATTGCCTTTATAATAAATCTTATGGTCCTGTATTAAAACCGCCTGTGGTGTGCTGTAAATACCGAGGGCATCTGCGATGCTTCCATCCGGGTCATCGATTACTTCTATGCCCAGATCATATTTCTTTTTGAATTCTTCGATTTTCAGAGGATCCTGATCTTCGCTTTGCAATACCGCAATAAACTGAATGTCATCTGAATACCTGCGAACCATAGATTGGAATTCAGTGATGTTGAAACGAGAACACGGACAATCATAATTGTAAAAGTGAACGAATACTCCCTTTTTGCCGGGAAGCCGGGGCAGGATCGCTTCTACACTGTCGCCTGTTTCTACCTGTTTAAGGTTTTGCGGGATGGGTGTGGGAAGGGTATACTTATATTCCTGCTCCCAAAAAAGGAATCCAATACCGCCAAGTGCAGTAAGTGTGAGCGCAAGAAAAAGTAAAATTTTTTGCATATAAGTATACCAATTTAAAAGAGGCATAAATATAGGCCACACATACGTCCAATCGATTTAAATCAGACGTTCGAATATACTCATGTAATAAATGCCTCGGATTTGAGCATAAACGGGGTTTTAAGCAACAAAAAAGCCCTGTGTTTGAACAGGGCAAATGTGAAATGGTCAGAACCGGATAACTACTGTTCTTCTGTCTGTTCCAGGCCATTTTCATAATCGGCCATCACAAAGTCAAAATTTTCGGTGGTATTGATTTCTATGATCTTCATGGTGGTGTCACCGTCGCCTGTTTTAGAGACATAGTTCATTTCAAGCACATCACCTTCAGGAAGCTGGTCGAAATATGTGGCATATTTCTTTTTCATTTGCTGAGAGAAAAGGAAGTTATTTTTGGACCAGTAGGAGGAATATCCCTGAATAGGTTCTTCACTGACCCAATAGCGGGCCGTATACTCATCTGTTTCTGTCTGATATTCATTACATGTATAACCCATGATGGTTTTTGTATTACCTGTTTTGGTTATGTTAAAATCTGCAACCTTCATTGAATCCATGGTGCTTTCAATTGAAGAATCCATCATTTTACTCCAGTCAAGCCCATATGCCACACGGGATTTCTCGCCCTTCTTGTTTTCCAGTAGCATGATTGTGGCTTTATGAGTGTTATCAAAAATCATTACAGTTCTTTCCAGGTCCTTATCATCCGTTTCCAATTGCATGGCCCAAACCTCGGCGTTGGTACTCATAAAAGTTCTGAACTGTGTGGGGTCTATTTCTTTTCCCTTTTCATCAGTGCCAGAAATTTCCATATCTGTAAATCCTTCGAAATGATAACTATCTTCGGTTTCAACATTCAGGTCGATGCCCTTTAACATTTCACTGTAATCATATCCTGCACCCTCATACTGGGTTGGCGGTCCGAAAATTTGTTCCAGATAACGGTCTGTCTGTTTCTGAGCGGCCTTCTCTATTTCATGGGCAACACGTCGTTCTACAGCTTCCTGCACGCCATCCTCAGCCGCCTGTTTGAGTTTTTTCAGTAGCTGTGCATCGGCGGATGTTGTTATGAAGAATGCGGCTAACAGAAATAAAATGACGTTCCTGGTTTTCATGGCTTATGCGGTTTTAATCGTTAAAGGAATATACTTAATAGGCGATTAAATCTCTAATATTCAGACTGCTAAAAGAATTAAATCATGAAAATTCACTAGAATTAGGTAGAAATCTTTAATAGTTTTTTTAGGGTAAAGCTTACCGCATGTTTATTGATTTAATTATTAATTCTTCAATGATTGAAGTAACAGCCTGAATATCTGACGGGATGATAAGGGAGGAGATTATCTGTTTAAATTTGTCTACAAGTGTAATTCCGCCAATACTTATGAGCGCGTTTTTTGAGATTGGTATTTCACCAAAAATCTTGATATGGGGAACAGGTTCACAATGAACCGAATTGAATTCTAGATGAATGAATCGTTGAGGTCAGTTTTGCGACTATTTTAGAAAATTGTACACCGCCCTTCATGGAGGTCCTCAGCAGAAACGTTGAAAGCATTGCTTTCACATTGAAACTCCAGCTGGGCGCTTTCGCGCTGAAACAACTGTGCAATCCCGCAAAAGTCGGTGAGTACGGGGTTGGACCATATATAAATACAATTAACATGCTCCACATTCTCCAGACCGGAAAGAGATGTGAGTGTTTTGTTGTTCTCAATGTAGAGACAACTCATCCTTGTCGCATTTTCAAGTGCATAAAGGTCAATAAGAGATTTATTGTTGACAATATCTACATTATGAAATTCACGGATTCCCTGAAGCCCTTCAAGGCCGGTAAGTGATTCATTTTCATAGATGGTAAGGGCGACATGATCATTTGTAATATTTCGAAAAACACTCAGTGATCGAATCTTAGGATTACCATATACAAGGATACTTTCGCTTATGTTCTTTATGTTTTCTAATCCGGATAGCGAAGAGAGTGATTGATTGTTTACGATATGAACGCTGTTGGCGCGTACGATTGACCGGAGGGGAGTCAGGTCGGTGATGGCATTGGGATCTGTTGAAACAAATGCGCCGATCTGCAGCATACCATCCACACCGGTATAACAGGTATTAGCGAATTTGATTATGTCATTCTGAGTTTTCAAAATGACATCTCCCTCATAGGTGGCAGACCGGCAGGCTGTCTCATCGAGCTCGGGTGATGAACAGCCCGAGATTACGCCAAATGCAACCGCACATACCGAAGCCAGCAGTCTGAAACTGATTTTAGATCTCAACAAGTCTTATTTAGTAGTAGTGGTTTGAAGTTCCGCTTCAGGTCTTGAAAAAGGAACATTCAAGGTTCAATATACACAATTTTGATTTGAAATCACCAATATTAATTCTTTACCTGGGTAAATTAATATGATAATTATAGCCATCAGGGTGGCTTAGCGGCTCTTTTAGGCTTCGTACAGCTTCCTCATTACATAGTTATGCAATCCACTGGCCCAGCTTCTTGGCAAGATATATGACATGAAAAAATGAGATATTCTGTTCATTCTTCCAGGCATAATGAAGAGTTGCCCGCCAAATTTCCGAAGTGTGTATTCGGCAACGTCCGATGGTTTGGACGGGATTGGAGCGAGCCAGAAAGGCCGGGGTTTTGTGCCCAGGTAATTAGGTGTACCAATAGCACCGGGACAGCACACCGCGAACGTATATGGTTTGTTTTGGTATTCATAATGGAGTCCTTCGGTGAAATTCCATAGATAGGCTTTTGTGGCCGCGTATGGCACAACCAGCCGGGTTCCCCTGAATCCTGCCAGGCTGGATAGCAGTATTACGCCAGTTTTTTTATCCTGTCTTCCTTCAAGCCACATTTGTATAAGTCGCGTAGGGGTTCCCAGGTTAACGTTGATCGTGGTATCGATATCCTTTTCCGATAAATCCTTAAAAAGCCTTACCGGACCGAATGCGGCATTATAGATCAGCAAACCACAATCATGTTGCTCCATGACATCCCGAAGGAGTGAAGGACTGTCAGACTTTGCCAGATCCGTTATAATGGTCTCAACACGGATATTGAATACCCGGCACAGGTCTTTTTTTAGCGATTCAAGTGCAGATTCATTTTGATCAACGAGAATTAAATTCAATCCCCGTCTCGCCAGGCTTCGTGAAAATGCCGCGCCCAGGCCTTCCGCTGAACCGGCTACCATTGCCCATTGACCGAAGTTTGTGATTTCCACGTTTATTCTCTCAAAGTTCGCTGTTAAAGTATTGCTGCAACTTGTCCCGGTAACTATCCGAAACCGGTATTTCATGGCTACTAATTGTAAGGGTATTGCGTCCAAGGGTATTAACCTCGTCGAGATTGATGATGAAGGATCTGTGCACCCGCATGAATTTATTGTCAGGCAAGCGCTCTTCCAGGGATTTCAGGCTCATCAGTGAGAGCAGGGGTTTTGTCTGGTTTTTGATATGGACCTTCACATAGTCTTTCAGACCCTCGATGTACAGGATATCATCATGAAATACTTTGACATGCTGATATTCCACTTTGAACATGATAAAGTTGCTGGCTGGCTGTGAGGCGGAAGCCCTCGCATTGCGGAGGTTCAGGGCTTTAGTAGCTGCCTTAACAAAATCCTCGTAGCTGAAGGGTTTCAGCAAATAGTCAATCGCGTCTACTTTATAGCCCTGCAAGGCATACTGATCATAAGCTGTTGTGAAGATTAGTAAAGGCCTGCCCGTACCTTCCATACCACTTATAACGCGTCCGAACTCGAGCCCCGACAGATCATTCATCTGAATATCGGAGAAGATCAGATCGATTTTTTCATTTCTCACGATTTCAAGCGCTTCTATGGCATTTTCACATGTGCCAACGAGTTCAAGGAAAGGGGTTTTTAAAATGAATTCCTTAATTAAGGCCAGTGCCAGTGGCTCATCATCCAGTGCAATACACCGTAATTTTGTCATAATTCAATTTGCAGTGAGACTTTGAAGGTATTGTCTTTATCGTCAATCTCAAAATTATAACGGCTGGGATAAAGTAATTCCAGTCTTCTGCGGGTGTTGGCAATTCCAATTCCGTGTTCTTCGTGCTGTTCACCTGACTTTGGGAAAATCGGGTTTTCCACGTATAAGTCAAGAACATTGCCTGTCAATTGAATGGTAATAATCACTTCGCTGGCCACTGTAGAGGAGATACCATGCTTGAAGGCGTTCTCTACAAAGGGAAGGAGTAACATTGGTGCAATTGGCTGATCGTACGTACCTGATGGCTTGGTGAACTTCAGGGTAACCTTTTTTGAAAGGCGCAGTTTCATCAGTTCAATATAATTTTCGATAAAATTGATTTCATCGGAGACAGTGGCATGTTGTGAATCACCGTCATAGATAACATAGCGCATCATGGCGGATAACTTCAGTATCGCCGTACGGGATGCCTCTACATCGATAGATGTAAGCGCGTAGATATTATTAAGCGTATTAAAGAAGAAATGTGGATTGATCTGCGCTTTCAGGTAGGAAAGCTCTGTGCGAACCTGCAGCTGCTCCAGTTCCTTTCGGATCTCCTGTTCATTCTGTTGTTTGCGGACAAGAAAAATAATGACACCCAAACTGAGATCGAAAAGGATCAGGAAGAAGCTTGTAAAATCGAATGGACCTCGCCGGTTTTCCGGATTATAAGGTTTTTCAGGCCTGAATAACTCATGCATTCTTCGGGGTAATTCAATCTGGTCTTCAAAGAAATGTACCAGAAGAAGGATAGCTGTAATAACTCCGATTACAGACAAGCCGTAAATCAGGAATTTGTTCCTGTCCAGAAGTTTTGGAAGTAAGTATTGCGAGTGCAAAATATACCCGACGGTGAGCAGCAATGCCAGAAATAGCTGACGGTACCAAAATTCCACAGGCCAGTTGACATCCACGCTGTTCGGGGTAAGCGTTAGAATCAGTACCCACAGAATACCGACGGATACATATTCAAATCCTTTTTTTCGTTGCAACATAATGTAAGAACGCGATTTAGGGTTGAAAAGCTTCAATCCATCTATTCAAATCGACCAGAGAGCGTTCTTGATCGATGACTACCACACTTCCATAGATGAAGGGATTTCATAGGTGCTAAATGCCAAATGGTCGATACATTGGGCTCAACTGTCGAGTTTAAGGCACTCTCCATCTATCGGTGTAAACAATAAGGCTAATTATGCGTCTATACTGTTGACGAACAAAACAACTGATGAAAAAGATTAACATTAAATTACTTATTACGCTAAGCGCAATTTTTACTATGCTGGCCCTGGATAACGTTCAGGCACAGAATGGACCGCCTCCCGGCGTAACTCAACGTCAGCAGGAAAAAGTAGGATACGGCAAGATTTCCGGAACCATCCTCGATGAAAATCAGGAACCGGTACCATACGCGGCCATATCAATCGTTGATCAAAAGAGTAACCGGATTGTAGACGGAACAGTGGCTGATGACAAGGGGTCCTTTGTTATTCGAGACATTGTTGAAGGTACCTACACACTGAGCGTTACATTCATTGGTTTTCAGACCCTTGAGAAGGGGCCGTTTGAGATTACCGGAAAGGGAGAGTCCTATGATGTCGGTACATTGAACATCACAAGTGTAAGCACTCAACTGGATGAAGTTGTGGTAGAAGGAGAACGTGAGCTAATTGAAGATAAGGTAGACCGTATTGTGTACAACGCGGATCAGGATAAAACGACAATGGGTGGAGATGCAACCGACGTGCTGCGAAGAGTGCCCTTGCTTACAGTTGATCTCGACGGTAATGTTTCCCTGCGGGGAAGCAGCAATATAAAGGTGTTGATCGATGGAAGGCCCTCAACCATCACAGCATCCAGTATCGCTGACGCCTTAAAACAAATACCTGCAGATCAGATTAAGACAGTTGAAGTAATTACCTCGCCATCAGCTCGTTATGATGCTGAAGGAACGGGTGGAATTATAAACATTATTACCAAGAAAAATGACCTTCAGGGAGGATCATTGTCAGTCAATTCCAGCGCAGGGTTAAGAGGATCCAGCTTAGGATTGAATGCCAGTTATCGTACGGGTCGACTCGGTTTGTCCCTGGGTGGCTATGGCAGAGCCGGCTACAATGTGGTAGGTGAATTTGAGAATGAACAAACGACTAAGGATGAATTCGGTTCGATTGTTTCAACGACCAGTCAGTTCGCGGATACCCGTAACAACTATCTTTTTGGGCGTTATAACTTCGGTGCCGACTATGCCTTTAATAAATACAATTGGGTCGGCGCTTCTGTGAACCTGGGAATCAGGAATTTTAGTTCGAACCAGGATGGTCGTCTGACACAAACCAATAATTCAATGGGTCTGCGCTCATCAACAGAAGATGTGGGGATCGATAATCTTGGCAACCAGGTTGATGTTAGTTTGAATTACCTCAGGACCTTTGAAGAAAAAGGTAAAGAAATCAGCCTGCTTACGCTGTATAGCCAGAACAAGCAAACCAATGATTTTGACATTGCTACTCTTCAAAGCAGCGAACCGATAGATAACGCATTTATCCGGAATAATAACGACAGTTACAACAAAGAATTCACGATCCAACTGGATTATGTGGAGCCCATCAATGACAAGATCATCGTTGAAATGGGTGCCAAGAATATTATGCGTGATGTAACAAGTGATTTTCTGTACCTGGTGGGAGATGATGAAAATTCATTAACACCAGTAGAAGGTGTAAATCTGAGCAATAATTTTGATTACGTTCAGAATGTACTTGCTGGATATCTCTCTGGTACCTTTGATTTAGGTAAGGGTTACACGCTGATGGCCGGCGGTCGGTATGAGTATACAACGATTGCTGCGAACTTTTCGGATGAAGCAGATCTTGAGATTCCGGATTACGGAACATTCGTGCCCAGCATAAACTTCTCGAAGAAGCTGACTCCGTTGAAAACAGTTAAATTTGCCTACAATCGAAGAATCCAGCGTCCGTCACTACGCTTTTTGAACCCGAATATCGACGCATCCAACCCACTGAATATTTCACAGGGTAATCCTACACTTGACCCTGAATTCACCGATAATTTTGAAGTGTCTTACAGTACGTTCAAAAAAGGAACTTCGATCAATATTTCAGCATTCTGGAGAAATACAACAGGATCAATCCAGCAGGTACGTGAAACTATCGGACAGGATACGATATTCTCAACGTTCCAGAACATTGGTCAGGAAGATGCCCTGGGTGTGAGTATTTTCGCGAATGGCAAGATTGGTAAATTACAACTCAGCGGAGGTATTGATTCTTATTATGCCATGTTGGATAATAATTTGGAAGACCCACTCTTCAACGCATCTAACGAAGGTTTTGTCGTATCAGGCCGATTGTTTGGTAGTTATGAATTAACTGAGCAGTGGGCACTGCAGTTCTTCGGATTCATTCGTGGCCGTCAGGTACAGCTTCAGGGTTATCAGACAGGGTACTATGTTTACAGTCTCAGTTTGAACCGGATGTTCAAGGAGAAGCGCGGTAGTGTCGGTATTGGAGCTGAAAACTTCCTGAATAACGGAATGAAGATGACCAGTGAAGTGACAACGCCATTTGTAGATCAGTTTAATACCAACATCATGCGGAATATGAACTTCAAAGTGAATTTCAGCTACCGTATCGGTAAGCTCACAACCGGTCAGACACGCAGAAGACAGCGTAAGGTCGAAAATAACGATCTGAAAGATGGTGGTGGAAATCAGGATATGATGAATAACTAGTTTTCAAAATGATTCAAGAATCCAGGGTTGGTTTGGTTTAGGCACTGGGATTCACTGAGAAAGGGGCATTTGCCCCTTTTTTATTTGCCCCCATAAAAGTAATATTAGGTTATGAAAATCACGGTAAAATCCAGCCGATACTATTTTTCTCCTGTGTTACTGATCTTGTCAGTTCTTTTTTCATGTGATTCACAAAAAAAGGAATCTGAGTTGGATGAAGTCTATTTGAATTCACTGAGCAGTTATCGGGAGACACTTGCAGAAAAAAGCCGTATGGAATACCTACAGTTGATTGGTCGTTATCAACTTTTCCCGGATCAACAGAATTATATTGGTACCCGCCCTGACAAGGCCATTATGGTTGAATATGAGGATTTTCCGGAGGAATTGGGCATGGTACACTTCACTCCGGACTCATTGATTTTTGTTTCAGCCGGGTTTTTATTCGAAACTGCCGATGGATCCTCAGACTCTACCGTGCAACTGCCACGTACAGGCTGGTTCAGGTCGGAGGATTATCAATATGGCCGGTTCAGCTGGCATTTTTTAAACCGTGAAGGAAATTTCTTTTTACGGATCCGTGATCATGAACATCCTGAGGCAATGAATTTCAAAGGATATCATTGGTTTGAACCGAATGCAGAATTTATACTGGATGGAGAGTTTATATACTTCGATCAGCCCCTGATCGAGGAAGTTCCGTCGACCCTGGACTTCAAGGAAAATTCAGTCTTTATTGGACAGGTTAAATTTAATTATCGTGATGAGACTTATACACTGGATGTGGGGGAGGAAGGGTTCACCACCTTCGCCGATGAAACTTCGGCAGACCAAACATATGGTGCAGGACGGTATTTATATATTACACTTCCGGAGAAGAATGGTCCTGTACAGGTTGATTTTAACTATGCCTATAATCCCGCATGTATTTTCTCTGAGTTCACAACATGCAAATTTGCCCCTCCACAGAATCGCCTTCCATTCAAAATCCTGGCAGGTGAACTATCAGATCCGATAGACACCGGGATGGCCGGTGTTCATTAGTATTTAGTGTTAATCAAAAATTGCATGTTCAAAAATCAATTGTTTTTTTTACCTTGATCTGTTTAATTCAATAAACTATGAACAAAGATTACTTCAACCGTGTAACCGTTCTCACCATTACCCTTGCCGTGTCAGCTCTTTTCATTGCCATGATCAAGGGGTTTTTTATGACCATATTATTATCGGCCATTTTCAGCGGTCTGCTTTACCCGTTATTTCTACGACTTAAGAAACGGTTTGGCGGTCGGTCTTCAGGGGCGAGTATCGTCACCCTTCTGATTTTTGTTTTTCTCATTTTACTCCCCGTTAGTGGTTTGCTGGTTGTAGTCGTGGATCAGGCGATCAATGCCACTGAAACAATAGGGCCGATCCTCAAGGATAAAATTGGAGATCAAAGTACGTTGCTCGACCGGATCAATGATATTCCGATTGTGGAAAAGTTCTTCCCGGACCACGAAAAATTTGTCGACACAGTAGAGGGTCTCATTGCCGGTATCGGGAAATTCGTGATTAATAACCTTGGACAGATCTCTTCAGGGGCGGTGAGTTTGTTTTTTCATTTTTTCGTGATGCTCTTTTCAATGTACTACTTCTTAATCTATGGAAAGAATTATCTCGCCTGGGTCCTTTATATGCTTCCGCTCAATTCGGAAGAAGAGAATTTATTACTATCAAAGTTTATTACGGTTTCAAGGGCAACGCTCAAGGGAACCTTTGTTATTGGTGCAGTACAGGGAGCTATGGGAGGTGTGGCAATGTGGATTGCCGGAATACCTAATACACTCTTTTGGGGGGTTATTATGGCAGTTTTTTCCATTATTCCCGCGGTAGGACCGGCGATTGTCTGGTTGCCGGCAGGCATTTATCTGTTAATCACAGGAAACATAACCGCAGGAATAGGCTTATTGCTTTTTGGTGCAATCGTGATTGGAAACATCGATAATCTCATACGGCCTAAACTGGTTGGTAAAGAAACTGAATTGCCGGATCTGATGATATTCTTCAGTACACTGGGTGGTCTGGCATTGTTCGGAGCATCGGGTTTGATCATTGGTCCGGTCGTGGCTGCATTGTTTATAACCATGTGGGAGATTTACGGTGCCACCTTCAGTGATTCTTTGGATCCTTCGAGCCTTGTTGTTAAAGGCGAAAAAGTAATAGATCACATGGTTCCTGCCGGTGTTGAACATATGAAGGAGGGAATGCAACATCTGGAGGAGGAGGAAAATAAAGAACAGGGTAATTCAGAAGCCGGGCATCAGGATTAGGTGTTCATTTGATTCCTTTCATGGTACAATAGCAACAATGCGTAGTGGGCCGCCACTGCCACCGTTTATCTTCATAGGTAAAGCAATGATCTGAAAACCAGTTTCAGGCAGCTTGTCCATGTTCGCGACATTTTCAAATCCGGGAATGTTGGCGCTGAAGAGTATGCGATGTGATTCAAAGAGAGATGATTGTCCGTAATCAAGGCTAGGTGTGTCAATGCCTGTTGCCGAGATTTTACGATTTGTTATTAACCATTCAGCTGTTTCGGGATGGATGCCCGGGAAATGCAATTTCGCCACAGCGTCAGGTCCCTTTTCGTCGGTTCCCATATATCGTTTTGCATCCGGCCAGAATTTCCCAAACCCGGTTCGAAATAACAGGATGGTCTGATCTTTAATTGTGCCATGTTCCTTTTCCCACTGTTGTATATCTGCTATACTGATCTGGTAGTCTGGATTCAACACACAGGAGTCAGAAATATCAATTACGATGGCCTTACCTATCAGGTTTTCCAACGGGATCTCATCAACAGATTGTTTTCCTTCTGAAAAATGGACGGGTGCATCGAGATGGGTGCCTCCATGCTCAGCTGAGGAGAAGGAATAGGCTGAATAATAGAACCCCTTATCTGTAAGACCAGCAGATCCGGAGAGATGAAATCCATCGGCTGTAGGCCAAAACAAGGTTGTACTGTCAAAGGGATACGTCAGGTCGATAATGGTACCGTTCAGGAGGCTTCCATTTTTAGATTCTGAGTCAGACTTCTGCTCAGAAAAGCATCCGGTGAGGAGAATTATAAGAAATGTATACAATGCTGGTTTCATTCGGATGAGATTAGTTGATTTTCAATTTACGATGGCTGTCAATAAATTCAAACCTATGAATGATCATTCCACCAGTGGGCACCGGGACTGGTCTCCAGGTTGAACTGTTCGCCGAGGCGCGGGGTCAGGAATTTCAGGTTCTGTTCCATTGCTGCCTGAACAAAACGTTCCGCGGGATCTTTCCAGGTGTGCTGAGCCAGGGAGAAGGCACCCCAGTGAACCGGAACCGCTCGCTTAACACCCGAGTCCAATCCGGCCTGAACAGCTTCTTCAGGAAACATATGTATCTGTCGCCAGTGCTCATTGTATTGTCCGCATTCCATAAAACCAATATCGAAAGGCCCCAGGCGGGAGCCTACTTCTTTAAAATGATCTCCATAGCCACCGTCGCCACTGAAATATATACTGGAACCATTTTCTTTCAGAACCCATCCTCCCCATAGTGATTTTGCCCTATCTGTAAGACCTCTGCCGGAAAAGTGACGGGAAGGAGTAAAAGTGATCTGGATTTCATGAAATATTTCCTGGTCCCACCAATCAAATTCGGTTATATTTTTTCCTTGTACACCCCAGTATTTAAGATGTCTGCCAACGCCAAGGGCCGTATAAAAGTGTTTTACTTTGGGAATCAGCCGATGCATGCTATCCAGGTCAAGGTGATCATAATGGTCATGGGTGAGTAAAACCAGGTCGATTTCAGGAAGAGAATCGATGATCTCCAGTGACCCGGCTGAAAATCGTTTTGTGGCAAATGGCGCAATGGGGGAGGCATTCGAGCCAAACATTGGATCTATCAATATGGTCTTACCACTCACCTGCATCAGCAGTACTGAATGACCATACCAGATGAATTTGGGTGTCTCTGTTGGGGTAAGAAATTCACTGGCTCTGAAAGGCTGGATCGGAAGGGGAGACCCGGGCTCCCTTCCAGCTGTCTCAAAAAATTGCCTGTAAAGTATTTTGGGAAGGGTCTGGATGTTCACATCCATTGTTGTCTTTACCAGGTTCTGGAATTTGTTTTCCGACCAGTTGTCTGACTTCGAATATCGTTCCTTTAATTCCTGTGTTATTTTACCGCCGAATTGCTTCATTTCATTTCCTGTTTGCTGCGATAATTAAACAACAGATTCTGCCAATTGATTAATATCGCGGTTATCAAGAATCTTCTTTGTTGACGGGTGAAACAGCGTTGCGATCATCGCCAGCCCTAATTTCGTTGTGGTTGTAACGTTTTTCGACTTTCTCAATAGCGGGAAAAAAGGTTTAGCGATCTTGTATATTATATTGTAAAGCCTTGTTCGTGAGGTAATATCTTTTTCAGGCAGTATAAATCCGGGACGAAACGCATAGGCATCGTAAAAGCCTTTGGAAAAAATCATATTCTCGGTACGGCCCTTCACTCTTGCCCACATAATGCGGCCGTTCTCCGTACTATCTGTTCCCTGCCCGGACACATAAACAAATACCATCTTTTTATTCAGATCATAAAGTATGTCAACGAATGCTTTTGTGATTGTATAGGTTATTTCCGTGTATTGTTCTTCACTCAAACCAACCGCTGAAATTCCCATACAGTAGAAACAGGCATCATATCCGGCTAGCCGGTCCTGAATCTGTGCGATGTCCTGAAAATTCTCAAGAAGGATTTCTTCAATTTTCGGATGGGAAAGATGTATACTCTTTCGGTTTATGATGAGGACATGTTCAATTTCCGGATTGTCGAGGCATTCCAGCAGTACCCCTTTTCCAACCATTCCGGAAGATCCTGTGATGATCACTTTTTTCATATAGTAAGTTATTGAATAATTTGATCATGCACTTATATCATTTATCTGGCCGCAGGCATTTTCATGCCGGGGAAACCTTTTTTTAAGTATTAATTAACTTCAGTTAAACCCAGTTTATTGAGCAATAATTTATCCGGGATTTGATTAAAATATCCAGATCAGATTCAAAAAACAAGGAGAGCCGTTATTGCAAGGAGTACAAGAAACAGCACGCTAAAGATGATCAGCCGGATTCGAATGATCTCGCGTCGTTTTTCCCGTTGCCAGGTAATGAGCTTTTCGTATTCAGTTTTATTGGTATTTGATTCCCTCAAATCCTCCCGATACGGATCAGGTTGGGCAGCACCTTTCCCTCGCCTGAGAAGGTTCAGGCTTTTATCATTAAGATATTTCCCCAGTCCGGCAAATCCTATTCCATTACTCATGATCGGTATACTTAGTATTATAGTATACGAATATTAATTAAGTAATGTTCTGTGACATGATGTTTGAATCGGGCTGTTTGGCCGGGTTTTGCATTCTTATCAGGATTATTACAGCGGATACCAGGGTAATGATCGCTGTAAGACGTACGGAACTGAAGATTCCGAATTTGTCGGCTACAATACCTGTCAGAATTGCGCCAATGGCATATCCCAGGTCACGCCATAACCTGAAGACACCGATGCTCCTGGCACGCTGCAGTGGATTGGTATAATCTGAAATTGCCGCCATAAACGTTGGGTATACGATGGCGGTTCCTAAACCGAGGGTACAACTTAGTGCCAGGAACTGATTCAGGGTTAAGGCGAATGACATTCCCAGAATTGCAATTCCCTGGATCACCATTCCCCAAATCAACATTGATTTTTTATTGAGATGATCGGCAACTTTTCCTGTGACTAACTGACCCAGCCCCCAAACAATTGGATAGACCGCCACAATTTTCCCAACCTCTTCCAACGTAAAGTCTTTACTTACCAGGAGAATTGGAAAGAGTCCCCAGATCATTCCATCATTCAGGTTATTCACTAACCCTGCCTGAGTGATTGATCCAAGATTGGGGTTAAGCCATGTTGTATCCAGAAAAACGTTCCTAAGAAGAGGTACACTACTGGTTTCGGATTCGATACTCACATGATGAATGGTATCTTTAACCAGTAGGATACTTCCGAATAGCCCAATGAGTACAAATGCGATACCCATATAGAAAGGATAGGGGCGCAGGCCATATTCAGAGGCAATCCATCCTGTAAGAAAAGCTACGACCCCTACAGCGAGATATCCTGCCGATTCATTCAGGCCCATCGCGAAACCCCGGTTCCTGGGACCAACCAGATCAATTTTCATGACAATGGTGCTGGACCATGTGAGTCCCTGGTTTATCCCCAGTAAAATATTTGCTGCGATAATGGCATTCCAGCTGCCTGCATAGATCAGGATCAAGGGTACTGGCAAACCGAATAACCATCCCAGGACAAGAAGTCTTTTTCTTCCAAAACGGTTGGCGAATGCACCTGCATAGTAGTTGGTTATTGCTTTTGATACTCCGAATACAATGATGAAGGAAAGTATGGCTGTTTTGGCCGCAACCGCAAAATCAGCCTCCGCAATTTGAGGTAGGATCGTTCTTTCCAATCCGACCATTCCACCTACAAAAGCATTGATCACAAGAAGTATAGTGAATTGTTGCCAATTCCTCCGAAGACCCAGCGCAACTTTCATTTTAATTGAGAAGTTGGTATGTCGGCAAACTTCCGATAATTTATTGAACTTTCCCGTACATAGTAAACAATAGATTCATTGGGTTATTTGATACGAAAGAAGGTATGACGCTTAATTTCTTTGTGTTTCTAAGCCCCGCCAGTACTGGAAGAATTTTTCTATATTGATCGTGAAGTAATCCTTCCGTTATGAAAGATCAATATGTAGACCTGTCTACCCTCAAATTCCTGCTGTTTGATGTGCATAAGCTGAGTCGCATCCTCGAAATGAATCGTTTCAGGGAATATGACACATCGGCAATCAATGATTACCTCGATTCGGTAAAGGAGTTCTCAGATAAGGAAATGTATCCATACTTTCGCGAAATGGACCGGGACCCTGCATTTTACAGGGATGGTGAAATCATTGTTCATCCCCAGGTAGTCAGGTTTCTGAAACTGTGCGGTGAATCGGGATTCATAGGGGCAACTTTTGAGCAGGATACTGGTGGTTTACAGCTACCGAATATGGTGCTTTCAGCAGCTGCATTTATTAAGGAAACGGCAAATAATCACTTGCCGGGATATGCCGGACTAACTGCAGGAGCTGCAGAACTTATTCAGCACTTTGGCTCTGAGTCACTTAAAAAAATGTACGTCCCGAATATGCTGGCAGGTGAATGGTCCGGTACAATGTGTCTGACTGAACCACAGGCCGGAAGCTCATTATCTGATATTGTGACCTCAGCGGTGCCTGATGGGGAGGCTTATAAAATTCACGGACAGAAAATCTTCATTTCAGGAGGGGACTATCGGGGTGTTAAGAATGTTGTGCATCTTCTGCTCGCACGGATTGAAGGCGCGCCTGCAGGAACAAAGGGTATTTCCTTGTTTGTGGTTCCTAAATTACGACCCGAAAAAGACGGAACACTGCATCCCAACGATGTGAACACGCTGGGTGATTTTCAGAAACTCGGCCAAAAAGGTTATTGTACGACGCATCTGTCATTTGGTGACGGGGATGATTGCCGGGGGTGGCTTGTAGGAAATGCAAATGAAGGGCTTAACTACATGTTCAAAATGATGAATACAGCCCGTATAGCGGTGGGTAGGGGCGCAGCTGCCATAGCAACAGCGGCATATCATTCATCACTTACCTATGCCAGGGAACGTCCACAAGGCCGAAAGCTTTCTTCCTCAGGGGATAAGAACCCGCAGGAGGAACAGACGCTGATTATCAATCACCCTGATGTGAAACGCATGCTGATGTCACAGAGAGTTGTGGCCGAGGGCTCGTTAAGCCTTGTCCTGCTATCAGCCCGGTACCAGGATCTGGCTGAATCTCATTCAGATCCTGAAACCCGAAAGAAGTACAATCATCTCCTTGATATTTTGACCCCACTCACCAAGACATACCCCGCTGAAAAGGGTATTGATTCGGTGAGTGCGGGGTTGCAGGTACTTGGTGGTTATGGCTTTTGTGAAGATTTTGTGCTACAACAGTATTACCGGGATATACGAATATTCTCGATCTATGAAGGTACTACCGGCATACAATCACTGGACCTGCTTGGCAGAAAAATGACCATGGAGAATGGCATGGCGTACAAACTTCTCATGGATGAGATTCGCGAAACTGTCAGTCGGGCCTCCGAAACAGAAGTCCTGAAACCCGCTGCCGATGTTCTCAGATCAACAATTAGTTTAACGGATGAAATTGTGAATTTTCTCATGGAGTTTGCCCAAAAAGGTGACTACGAGCGATTTTTGTCGGACGCTACAATCCTTATGGAATATATGGGGATCATCGTAGTGGGCTGGCAATGGCTTGAAATTGCGTTGACGGCCATAGATCCGGAAAAAGGTGGTAACGAATCAACAGCCTTTACCCGCGCTAAATTACAAGCCATGAAATTCTATTTTCGATATGAAATGCCAAAGGCGATAGGTCTTTCCGTTACATTGATGGATAAGGAAGCGATTACACTCCAGGATGATTCTGAACTATTTTCATAGGACTTTAAGTATAAACCTGCATGACAAAAAATATTAAATCACAGTTTGATCTGGATGGAAGGGTCGCTATTGTTACCGGGGCATCAAAGGGTATTGGAAAGTATATTGCACAGGGCCTGGCGGAGAGCGGTGCACGCGTTATCATCAGCAGCCGAAAACAGGAGGCTGTCGACGCGGTTGCTGAAGAATTTAATGCCATGGGGCTCGAAGCCATCGGTATTGAATGCCATGTAGGAGATGCCAAACAACGGGAGTCCCTCATATCGGCAGCAATGAAGCATTACGGTCGGATTGATATACTGGTAAATAACGCGGCAATTAATCCGTTTTACGGTCCGCTGGAAAGCGCCGATGAAATGGTTTTTGACAAGATAATGGATGTAAATGTGAAGGCGCCCTGGATTCTTTCGAACCTTGTGTTACCGCATATGAAGGCTAATAAAGGGGGCAGCATCATCAATATTTCTTCAGTAGAAGGGATTCATCCCGGGTTTGGTCTTGGGTTGTACAGTGTTACCAAATCAGCCCTCATTATGCTTACAAAAAACCAGGCGAAGGAGTGGGGGCCCTATGGTATCCGGTCAAACGTGGTATGTCCCGGCCTGATAAAGACAAAATTCAGCGAAGGGTTATGGAAAAATGATAAACTCGTTGAGGGATACATGAGTGCGGTGCCCCTACACAGGATTGCTGAACCAGAGGAAATGGCCGGGTTGGTAATGTTGCTGGCTTCCGATGCCGGATCCTACATGACCGGCGGAGTATACGCTGCAGACGGGGGATACCTGATTTCAGGCTGATCTCACTTACCTGAATGAGAATGGATTTGTTGCCGGGATATTTGTTACCGGTATGTTCGGAAAATTTGCTCCCATCCACTCGGCCATAAATGCCGAACCCGGCTCTTCACTATCAGCATGACCGAGCACGATCAGGGATATGGAATCGCCTTTGGAACGTGCATCACGAATGTATTCTGCCGTTTCCCATTCGGATATTTCTCCGCATATCAGCACATCCGGCTTTTCAGCGCTCGTAAGTGAAATTTGCCGTCTTCCCCCTGAAGCCCCCGGCATAAGCAATATCCTGCTGCAGGATTGATCCGGATTTCCTATATAACGGACGGTCTTGATTCCGAGACTCTTTTTTAAATGTTCAATCAGTGATTCCAGCGTCATGGCAGGTATCCTGTAACGGTTTCGGTTGTCCGGGTCAAAGTAATCATTCCACTCCAGCCGATCGACTACTCCCTGCTGAACGCCGTCTGGATATAGAGTATGGACATAATCATGATTACGCCAGACCGACATGGCATACTTTTCCAGAAGTTCCTTTTTGTACAGGTAAACATCATCCTGCTCGAGCCATTCTGTATCATCGAGGTGGTTATAAAAAGTCGGCTCATGAGCAATGATGAAATTGGCATTCAGGCTGTGTGCCTTTTCAATAACATCGATGGTTGCGAACATGGTGGTCACCACACCGGTCACTTCCATATCCCGCCGGCCGGCTTTAAGTGTGTCTACCGTTTGTGAAAAGGGTGCACCTGATACCTCTCCGATAAACCGGTCGATGATATCACCCACCGTTGTTGACCAAATCGGGATCCCTCCGAAAACCCCGGATGGCAGTAGAAGGGAGGAGGCTGATGCGACTCCAAGTGATTTAATGAACATTCTGCGATTCGGGGTTAGTTCTTTCATGATTTGATTATTAAGCGGATTACAAGTTAATGCATATCGGTAAAGATTAAAATCTCACAAGCAACTGGTTTCTTCACTTACACATTTTGCTGAAAAAGAATTCGGTTTCTGTATTCGGACTGAATTGACTATTTTGTATCAGAATAATCCCTGTCCTATGATAATCAGAAATCTCTTTACAATCCTTTTTGCACTTATCGTGTTTGTTTCCTGTTCAACTTCGGAAGAATCACCCGAAGAGCCTCAGCGGCCAAACATATTATTTATCATGTCGGATGATCATGCCTATCAGGCCATCAGCGCGTATAGCAATCACCTCATCGAGACACCAAATATTGACAGGATAGCAAAGGAAGGTATGCTGTTCACGAACGCCAGCGTGACGAATTCGATATGCGCTCCTTCACGTGCAACGATCCTGACAGGAAAACATACTCACATTCATGGGAAGGTCGACAACCGGCGGCCATTTGATTCCACGCAGGTTACATTTCCGCAACTGTTTCAGAAGGCGGGATATCAGACAGCCATGTATGGCAAACTTCATTTCGGTAATAATCCGAAAGGTGTGGATGACTTTATGATTTTGCCCGGGCAGGGTAACTATATCAATCCGAAATTTATCACCCCGGAAGGCGATACTACCATTGAAGGCTATGTTACTGATATAATTACTGATCTGACACTCGGCTGGCTCGAAGAAGGCAGGGATAAGGAAAAGCCTTTCATGATGATGTACCTGCACAAAGCTCCCCACCGACCCTGGTGGCCTCGTCCGGATAAGTTTGCCGAATTCACTAAGAAGCAGTTTCCTGAGCCTCCAACTCTGTTTGATAACTATGAAGGCAGGGGTACGGCTGCACGTGATGCAGAAATGAATATCCTGATGCACCAGCGATATAGTCATGATTCGAAAATAAGACCGGAGACGCTTGAAGCTATGGGAGATGTGGAACCCTATGTGGAGCCGTTGCCCTGGGATGAATTCTACGGTCCGTATAACAGGGCCACTCCGGCGCAGAAGGCGTTGTACGACCCCACCCTTGATTCGATCAATTCCTGGTTTAAGGAGAACTGGGCAGGTCTCAGTATGGAAGATAAAATGCGGTGGAAATATCAGCGGTACATGCAGGATTATCTGGCATGCATATCATCTGTGGATGATAATATCGGCCGGGTGCTGGACTATCTTGAGGAAAGCGGGCTAGCCGAGAATACAATCGTGATATATACGTCAGATCAGGGATTTTACCTGGGTGAGCACGGCTGGTTTGATAAACGATTTATCTATGATGAATCATTCAAAACACCTTTGCTTATACGTTGGCCGGGAGTAGTGACGCCGGGCAGTCGGACCACCGAAATGGTTCAAAATCTTGATTTTGCCCAAACGATGCTTGAGATGGCAGATATTCCGGCGCCTGATGATATGCAGGGAGAAAGCCTGGTTCCGCTTTTAAAGGGTCAGAATGATCTGTGGACACGGGAGGAAGTCTATTATCATTATTATGAATATCCCGCAGTGCACATGGTAAAACGGCATTATGGCATTGTTACTGAAGAGTATAAACTCATTCACTTTTACTATGATGTGGATGAATGGGAGCTGTTTGACAGAAAGAAAGATCCCATGGAAATGCACAACGTCTACAATGATCCGGATTATGCCGAAGTGGTGGCAGATCTAACGATCCGCCTGGGTAAGTTACGCCAGAAATACGGCGATTCAGAAGCGCTCGACAGCATGTATATTAAGCTGCACTTTGAGGAGTAGATCAATTCTTTCAAATGCCTGAATACAGTTGTATATTTTAGTATATTTCCGTCATGAAATATTTTAAGTACCTGTGTTTAGTCATTTTTCTACAAGCCTGTAGCCAGGAACCCAATGATCTTCCTTCAATCCCGGTGAAGCTTATCGATGGCTCCACAATGCAAATGGATGAATTAGAGGGGAAGAGCATGGTTGTCCTGTATCAGCCAGGGTGTGATCATTGTCAGCGGGAAGCAGTTCAGATTCAGAAAAACCTGGAAAGTTTCAATGACTACCAGGTATACTTTGTATCAAGCTCTTCCAATTATGAGAACCAGCAATTTGCCATTGAATACAAATTGAATGGCCTGACCAATTTCCATTTTGGATTTGCGCTGCCCGAGCATATTGTTGCCCACTACGGATCGATACCCACGCCGTCGGTGTATGTATATTCGGGAGACGGGAAGCTTCAGAATGAATTTATTGGTGAGACACCCATAGATAAGATCCTTTCTGTTCTATAGATCGTGAAATGTATCCGGCACAAGAAACTACCGGATACGATTTTCTGATATTCAATGAAATTTGGGATTTTCATCCTTATCCCAGATACCCCAGTATGCACCAACGTCACCTTCTGCACCTACTTTCCAGGATTCATCAAAGGATGAAAAATAGAAGATCTCAATATCGTCTTCTTTGGACCATTGCTGGGTATTGATGAAGTAACTCATGAAATTCTCTTCTGAAGGATCTGCCCCGTTCAGACTGGTTCCCTGGCTCGGCCACCCGGTTTCGGTGATGATCACCTTTTTTCCTTTGCCCGCGTTCACCGCCATGTTGTACATTTCCTTCATGTACAGAAGGGAGTAATCGCTGTGGCATCCTTCCCAGAACGGATAGCAGTTGGCCAAAAGGACGTCACAAGCATCCGTGATTTTAGGCCTGTCGGCAAATTCGTAGTATGCGTCCACATAGCCAACCTGAACATCCGGGAGCGCTTCTTTCACCCGGTGTATAAATTGAAGCAATTCCTCTTCAGTCAGATCACCGCGGTACATTACCTCGTTACCTACGGCAGCGATATCGACATAGCCTTCTCTTGCTACCTTGATTAAATTTTCAATTTCCCGGTTATTGATCTCCGGGTCATCGCCAAGCCAGGCACCCACCAGGGTTTTAATCCCGTATTCCTTTGCTATTTTGGGAATGAGTTCATTTCCGTCGGTACAGGAAAACGACCGTACCCATTTGGTGTAGGGCTTTATGATTTCCATCCTGTGACGAATCTGACTTTCTGAAAGCTGATCTCCAGGTTGTTGCCCTTCCGTGTACGGACTGAAGCACAATCCATGCATTCCCTGTTCAAGGGTTTTTTTATACAATTCAATTAATTCCTGACGGTTCGCAGTTGATAGCTTTACAGCCGAAAGAGATAAGAATCGCTCTGAACGTTTTGACATCGTTAACTGTATTTTAATTTTTCATTTTTGTCCCAAATTCCCCATCGCTGGCCTACGTCACCTTCATGGTGAACTTTCCAGGATTCATCGAATGAGGAGAAGTAGAATACTTCGATGTTTTGTTTTTGTCGCCAGTTATTCACATTGACGAAATATTTCATCGCATTTTCAGGGGATGGTTTGGCGCTTTTGTGATCTTCACCACCTCCCGGCCATCCGGTTTCTGCAATAATAACAGGTTTTCCCTTTGAAACCTTGTTCACAACCTGATACATTTGATCGAGGTAGACAGTGGCCTTGTCAATGTCGCAATCTTCCCAGAAAGGATAACAGTTGGCAAGCAGAACATCACAGGCATCAGCCAGGTCCGGATGTTCGTAGAATTGATAATAGGTATCCACACATCCGACCTGGATATTTGGCAAAGCCTCTTTCACACGCTTAATGTAATGGATTAATTCATCCTTGCTTAATTCACCGCGAAGCAAAACTTCGTTCCCAACTGCAGCGATATCCACCACTCCCGACTTTGCCAGTTCAATTAGTGAATTGATCTCTTTTTCATTTTGTGCCTTATCCTTGCTGATCCAGGCTCCTACCATGGTCTTCAAACCCCTTTCACGGGCGACCTTCGGAATGAATTCATTACCTTCTGTACAGGAGAAGGAACGCACCCATTTGGTATATGGAGTAATCACACCCATACGTCGACGGATTTGGGATTCTGTTAAAATATCGCCGATATCCTGGCCCTCTTCATACGGACTGAAACACAATCCGTGCATACCCCTTCTTAAGGATTCAGCATAGTGCTGTTTGATTTCCAGATGGTTCATCGCAGCAAAATCCATATCCGTCTCAAGGCCATTTTTGATATCGAGCCTTACAAGAGACAGCAGCTTTTCCGCTTGATAATATGTGAGGGGTTTCTCTTCCGGACCTTCTTTACGTTTGTCAAGTTCTGCGCGAATTTCATGAGCTCGATCTTCAGTTACATCATAATTCCACATGACAATCATTGCAACCAATGTACCTAGTATGGGAACGCCAGAATAGAATGCTCTGAGTCCTATAATAGCTCCTTCAGTTTGAGATGCGGCATCCGGATCAAATCCAACAACGGATAGGATTGCACCGCTTAACAGTCCGGCAATGGCAAAGCCGAACTTCACCATCCACCAGTAAATTGCCCCGAATATACCCTCGCGTCGTTTTCCGGAGGTGAGTTCATCGAGATCTATCACATCGGCTGTCATTGACATCATCAGAACAAACAAACTGCCTATGCCGAAGGAGAAAAATGGCAACGCGAAAATGAACATGTATGGTTTGCCAGGTATAAATAGAAACCAAAGCATAATGTATCCGATAATGGAGATACCCTGCGAGATGAGGAAAGCTTTTTTCTTTCCTGTCTTCTTCGACATGCGCGCCACTACAGGTATCACAGCAAAAGTTGTGACCAGCGCGCCGATACTTCCGAAAAGGGTAGGCCAGACTCCTGCTGCTGCTGCATCACCGTTGAAAAGATAATAAACAACTATAAAGAAGGAGAATGCTGCAATCGTATTGAACGCGTTGAAGATGAAGAATGTGGCAATGCACAGTTTTCTGAAAGGCTTTATTTTAAATGATTCGACAAATCCATTTAAAATTTCCTTCAGACCTGTGCCGATATGCTTCAAGGTGAGAGGCGAATAATTTTCATTCAGCGTTGATCTGCTCTTAATAAATATGGCGGGCACCATAGCAAATATCATACAGATCACGCCAACCCAGATCGCAAGCGTTCGTGTGGCCACATCGGCAGATTCAAACCAGTCGGGGTCGTACATTACAACCCAGAACCAGGGTGCAATAACCCATGCCCACTGACCGATCCACTGGGCGACAGCCATTATATCGGTTCGTTCATGGAAATCGGTACTCATTTCATACCCCATGGCCACGTACGGAACACTGAATATGGTTAACCCGAGGTAGAATATGAATGACCAGATCAGGAAGAATGTAAAATTATAGGTTACACCGTTAACCCTGTACAATTGCCACATGATAATAAAGGAAATACCCATGACCAGGGCTCCCAGAAACACGTATTGTCTTCGTCTGCCCCATGTTGATTTAGTGTTATCGGAAATAAATCCCATAATCGGATCACTAAAGGCATCAAATACCCGGGGCAGAAAAAACAGGACGCCCCACATCCATCCCGGGAAACCCAGGTCCTGAACCAGAACAACCATGAAGATGCTCAATGCGGCCGGAAACATTTGGTTGGCAAGCATACCAATACCAAAGGCAACCTTAAGACCAAAGGGTACCTGTGCGACGCTTGTTTGGGTTGATTTAGTCATATTGTCGGGGGTTAAGGTGCTATTATGATGGTTTGAATGGCTTGTTGGTTAATAGAAATTAATGATGATTCTTCACCGATATTCAATGAAAAATTCTTCTTCTCTGTTGTTGGATTGAAAACCACTGCCACAATGGAACCGTCTGGATTCTTCGCTGCTGTTACCATCATCTCCTTATCTTCCGATTCAAATCCAATTCTTTTCGCTCCCGGTCTGATAAACCGGCTGAAATGGCTCATCACATAGTAGAGTGGTGTGAAGTACACTTCATCATTTTCTGTATCTGCAATTACCGGAGCAACGCACCAGTTCTTAAACCAGTTTGGACCGCCCTGGGTGTTCAACACCATATTCCAGTCAACCCATCCGTCCACCCAGTTATTGAGGCAACCAATGATGTCACGAGCATAACGATATGTTGGTACATACTTTGGATGAAGGTGCTTGTCTTCCTCCGGCGCCCAGTCCCAACCCCAGTCGGTGGCTTCCTTCGACCAGTACCAGGCATCATCCTTCCATTTGGGAACTTCAGCATCGATGCAGGCCTCTGTCTGTATCAGGTGTTTATCAGGAGCCTTTTCGTGGGCGTAGCGCAATTCATCCGGGAATACCTCGAAAGTGCTCGCATACCAGTGGATGGCCGTACCGCTGAAATATTTGGAGCTTTGCTCATTGCGGTACATGTCGTCTACCCATTCCCGAAGGTGCTCACGGTTTTGGTCGTAACCCAAAATCTTAATGTCTGCCTTTCCTTCTCTTTCCAGAATCGGACCGAGGTGATTTTGAACGAAGAGTGTCATCTCCCCGGGTGTAAAATGCATACTTTCCCAGTTGTTGCCATTTCCCAGTGGCTCGTTTTCGACAGTAAACGCCCAGATATCAATTCCCTCCGACTTCATAGAGTCTGCATATTTTGCGAAAAACAAAGCCCAGACATCATTGTATTCCGGCAGAAGTCTTCCTCCAACCCAGTTCTTATTGTCTTTCATCCATGGAGGGGCAGTCCAGGGCGAGGCAATGATTTTGAAGCCTTCCGTCGATTTCTTCATCGCATCCCTGATCATCGGAATGATGTCATCCTTATCCTCATCCAACGAAAAATGGGTCAGTTCCATGTCATTTTCCATTGGTGCGTAGGAGTAATTGCCCAGCGAAAAGTCACTGGAGTTCATGTGCGTCCGCGTGAGGGAATATCTGGCGCCGGAATCTCCGAAGTATGCTTCGAGTACAGTGTCCCTGTTTTGAGGACTCAGCTGATTGAGTACGTAAGCCGATGCCTCTGTAAATGATCCGCCGAAACCGGTAATGGTCTGATATTCATCTTCGGGGATCAGTTTGATAACCGATCTATTGCTTTCTTCATCAAAGGAGGTGAGCCGGGTAAGCTTATGGCCATCGGCAGAGGTCTCATATACTTCAATCGCAGGCGCTTTCATATCGGTTTTACATCCTCCCATCATGAGGATAGATAACAGGACGGGAATATATTTTGTGATCAATTTCATTTATTCATTTCAACTTCCGGATGGGAGGGTGGCACCATTACATCGGCAAACAATGCAGTGCTGTCACCATTATAAGTGTTTGAAATTCGGTTTCCGCCCCTTGTCAACTCACCGAAAACTCCCTTATCCACCAAATTCCACAACGGATATTTAGCATGGCCGTCCAGCGTAAACAGGCCGAAATGGTTTTCCGAACCCTTGGGATTTCCGGCATCTTTCCATTGTTCGTCAAAGGCTTCGAAATAGAAACATGAAATCCCTGCACTATTGGTCCATTCACGCATGTGTTTGTAATACAGCCCCTGTTTATATTCATCCGTTGCTTTAGAACCGTGCGGACCGTAATGACCGTTTGAAGTGGTTGCCCAACCTGTCTCGCCGATATGGATTGGTTTATTGACACCCAGACTCCTGACATACGTTGAAACCGAATCATACTGTTTCTGAGCAAACTTCAGTGCGCGCATCATCGCAGCATCAATCTTTTCACGGTCAGAGAGATCCACTTCTTCTTCGGGAACAAACCAGAATTCCGGGTTATAATGAGAGTTGTGATATGGATAGGTATGCATTGAAATATAATCGACCTCTCTGATCAGGTCTTCCAGATCTTTGGTGTGGTAAAGCGGGTCACCGCCACCCCAGGAGGCAAAATCATCAGAACATGTGATCCAGAGGCTTTCAGGTAATTTCCCTTCAGCTTTCAGCTTCTGAAGATGACGAACCCATTTCAGGATAACGCCGGGTTGTACATAATAGCTTTCCGCCCATTTCACCATCGCCTCATTTCCAACAGCCAGTATCTTTACGATGTCGGGGTACTGATTCGCAAGCGCAACAGCACGGGCGATTTCACCCTCATTCTGCTCGCTTTCCACATTATGATCCGGCGCCTGATCTGTCCATGCATTTTTGCAGTCGATCCATGCTCCCAGCATGACGTACATCTCAAAACCGGGATCCTCTTTCTTCAATTCACTGATCGCCTTCAATACATTGGAGGCGTGGGGAAGCTGGACATTGTATGTCCGAAGGATTTTTATTCCCATTGCCGACAAGATCAGCATATCTTCCTTCAATTGTCCCACAGTAGGCTGGATCTCCCTGGATTTCTCCCGGTATCCTCCAAAGGAAATCGCCTGGTAGTCGGGATTTCCCAATATATCTTTTGCAGTCACTTCGTTGGTTTTAGTCTCTTTCACTTGATCGGTTTCGCCTTTTTTTGGATTACACGCAACAATAAAGAACGCTCCTGCGATTATTAAATTTATAATCAGTTTCATAATAGTTCTTTTTTATCGGAGTTACCCATGTTGTTCTCATTTACATCATTTCAACAGAGTAACCTGTCTGGACTTATTTCTACGGTAATACTTGCTATCATTCCGTTTCTTTCAAATATATCTTTGCTCACTTGCTGGTCAAGTGCCAACCCAGAAACCTCACGGGTTGAGCCATCATTTAAATTCAGCCGGATCCCTTCAGTACTTGAAAGTTTATAGATTACAGGCACCTGGCAATATGTAAAACAAAGGCATCCCTTTTCCACCGCATGCTTATTCCAATTCTGATTTATATCGATATATTCAAAATCAGCACTTTGGGAAAGGAACTCTTCTTTCTTTAGAATACGCGGGTTAAAGCGCAATTTCCCATGATCTACCTCGATTCCCAGCTCTCCGATCCGGCAGAGGATATCTTCCTTAACCTGTCCGGTCATTCCAGGCTGTTGAGCACCCTTACCTTTTGGTGTATGCGAATAGGGATCAGTAGGAAATGCTCCATAAAGCTCGGGCGATTTATGGACTCCAATGCCGTCAAGAATCTCATAATAATGTGTAATGAGTCTGTCAATCACATCTTTGTTTTCATTTCCGTGAATGGCGGCAAGGCAACATTCCTGTACCGCGAGCAATAGCTTTGAAACCATATGCCAGTAAATGGAACCAAGGCCTTCGTATCCGTAGAAGGTGCCCGATCTGCCCGTAAATGCTTTGTGATTAAAAACCGCTTCAAATATTTGCAGGACTTTTGCCTTATCTGATTTAGCCAAATCACCGTACTTTCCGTCGCTCAGGCTGTTCAATGATTTTTCCAGATCTGCGGCATTCCTGAAATTGCCATTGAAGTGGAATGTTCCTTGTATGTCCTTTTCAATGATGTGCCTGTTTCCATCCTCTACAAGTTTCTTCAGGAGAGGAGATTCTGCAACGGCCGCTGCAGGAATATTATTCTTTTCCATAAATCCCGGAAGAGTTTTTTCCGGGTACAGAAGGTAACTGTTTTGATCCTCCCGGTATAACTTACTTGACTTCATAGCATCCAGCAAATCAGCTGTTTCTTCCGCGGAAAGGAGGCCGCTGCTTAGCACCGAGACCTGGCCTTCCAGCATTTCACTCAGATATGAGATCGAAACCTCATCCGAACCGTTAACGGACATCAAATTATAAGCATGATATAGTTTGTCGGCCCGCTTGTTTGACTGGAGTGACCTGATCAAATATTGCAGGCTAAGGTCATTAAAGTCTTTCAGCTGCCTAAGATCCAGCTCGGATTTCCTGCCATCGAAGGATTCTGAATATACCTTCTCCCTGAAGCTGCTTGCAGCAGAACCCAGGCCATCCAATACTTTTTTACGGTCTTTATCAGAGACAGATGTAGAAAGAATGCTTCTATGTTCACTCAGAACCTGATGCATTTGTTCCAGGAGCGAATTCACTTCAGCCGAAACATGAACTTTTTCGACATCGGTATTCTCCAGAAGGTTGTTGAAGAATTTTAAAAAGCGAATTAAGTAGTAGAGGGTGACCATTGAAACACCGTTTCCAACGAGGGCGTTATTCGCGTCATTCCACTCCGGTCGCTGCGTATTCATCCAGATTCCGCCATCGGGAATGAAATTAGACATTTTTGCCAGCACGGTGGCAAGTATTTTTTCGATGAAATTAACCTGGTAGATGTCACCATTTTTATCACTTAAAAGTGCACCATCCGCACCAATTTTTGATATTCTGCTCAGGATAGCCTCATCCTTCTTATGATCGAAATCAATGGTGTCTTTTGGGTTGGCTAAGAGTTGAGGATAACTCTTAATCTTATATGGAACATTGGCATAGACAAACAGGTCCTGGTTGAAGTAGCTGCTAAGTTTACCGGGATAGTGGGCCTCTGTAAATTCAAGGAATTTGAGTAGATAAATGATCTGGTGGTCACCCCAGTAGCCGATATACGACCATGGATCATCTTCCTCGATGCGTTCCCAGTCAATGCCATTCTTGGTAATGCGGTAAGGATTGTAACCGTCGAAAGTGGATGCGTTCAGGAAGCGGAAAATCATTCCCTCACTGAACTCAGGGTAGGAGTAGGCCAATGCTTCCCAGTTCTGGAAAATATCGCGCCAGTTGCCCTCATAGTCCAGTATTTTCGACCCGTCATTTTCATCCGTTGTATTGATGGAAAACTGGTTCCACGGACGACTAGGGTCTCCATGGCGCCGACTGAACTTGAGTGGCAGATATTCCAGGCATAGTCGTTTCAGAGTAGTGCTATCTGTCCTTGAAACGAGTTCAGTCAAGGAATCAAGAGAAAATACTTCCGGAAGATTGTCGAGCATGGTTTTACCCTGTTTGGCCACTTCCTTGTTGGCATTCGCCAGGTAACGGTACAAATCATTCTTTTCAATCAGATAATTCTGATCAAAAATGCCACCGCGCATGATATTGAATAGTGTATTCGAATAGTGCCGGGTGTTCCTGAATTTATCTTCTGAGAGTTGTAATGCATCTGCAGCAGCATTTAACTCAAGCAGCCTCCTGGTGCCCTTGTCGATATCGTTTTGAATTTTCTCTGCCAGATCACCTCCCTTTTTTATTTCTTCTGAAAGAGCCACAATAGCTGAAATAGACAGGTTCACGTTGGCCACAATCATCCAGTCTTTTTGTGATCCGCCGTTAAGTGTCATTTCACTGAACACAAAATATGCACCCTTCTCAGCCTTTACATCCTTTTCCTGGTGAATGGGAAGGCCTTTCCGAAATGAATCGAGCTGTAATGAAGAAAGCAGGTATGAAGGATTATCCATTCCTGCTGACCAGGCGATATTGGCTTTCAGCGCTTCACTTGGCTCAGCTTTATCTACAATGATTGAGCTGAGGGCAAAAATACCAATACCGCCCTCCCCGATGAGTTCATTGCGCTTGTAGGCATCAACGAGGTTACTGCTTGAATTTTGCACTGCAGCCCCAACACCGCTGGGCATAATATTCTGGATACCGTCCAAAACCTTTACTTCAACCGGGTCATTTGTGTTATTGGTGAGTTGAACTTTCTTCACAAAACCATAGATATCACTGGAGTTCCATTGATACCGATAGGCAAGACCGAGGTCATGATTGATCTCTTCGAATAGAATTTTGTTGCCATGAACATTCTTGTAGAGATTGCGGGTGGTGGAATAGAGATGTGCAAATCGGATTGAGAATGGCTCCCAGATATGATTTTTTCCGTTTTTAGTGACATTAAATATCGACTTGCTTCCGGTTATTTCTGCGGACTCGATGATCTTATCATCCGTATAATAAGGGAAGAGAGCATAATCTGAATTTTTCCTGCCTGCGCTTATTCCTCCATTGCTTCCAATGAACATCCAGTGATTTGAATCACTTACGATACTCATGAAAAATGGCCGCATCCTGTCTGAATTTGAAATGAAATAATACGTTTCATTTTCAAATTGTGCTTCCTTTAATTCAACGTTCCTGAATGTAGTCTCTGTCATTAATATGGTGTTAGTTTCCTGGTAGTTTTAAAAGGGTCCATTTCTGATTGAACGTGCCTGACGGCTGTGAGCTATCCACCCAGGTTTCAAAAACCAATATTGGCCGTCGACAAAAAAACCGACGGCCAATATATCATAATTTTGGTTTAGTTCTTAACCAGTTTGATATTATCCACCAGAACAACTCCACCGGCACCTACAACAGCTCCGCTTGCGATATTGAAATGTATCATCATTGTAGAACCCGCTGCGTCTACACCCGAAAAATCGAATGTCAGGCTTGTGTAAATAGATTCATTCAGACCCTGTGCATGAATTTCATAGTTGTTTGTCACGCCAACGCCAGGGATGTTGGTTTGGAGGTGAACAACGGCTGCAACAAGGGGAGCCCCAAGTTTCATATCAAACGTCAGCCGGACGTTCGACGCCCCGTCATAGTTCAGGTCCGTTAAATCGAGCTGGAAGATATATGCTTTTCCGGCTGCGTCTGTTGGATTAAGACCCGACAGCCTCATTGCTCCTCCCTGTACACCGCCGTCTGCAACCCACTCTATACTTGCTTCGTCGCTATTGGCATCGGCGAGGCGCATCCAGTTGGTAATGGATGCAGCATCATCGAAAGTCAGGTTAATGATGCTTCCGGATGGCATTGACTCCTCTTTGTAGAAGAAGATATTGTCGATGTAAACCTCTCCTGAATTTACAAGATCGATAACCAGTTGCTGGATATTGCTGCTTGCGGCAAGTCCGTTGCTTTGGAGTACCGAGAACGGAATATCGAACTGTAGCCACTGGCCCTTTTTGATTGCCGGGCTTGATGAAGCGTTTACATTGATCAACGCTTCAGATGTAACGGCTCCAAAATCCACCAGTTTCATCAGGAATGCCGAATTTGCATCCACATCATTAGGGAACCAGAGATCAAACCGGAAGTTGGTCATACCTGCTGCTGCAGCATCAATCTGGTTGGCGCCTCCAAGTTCAATTACCTGGAAGTTACCGCCATCCACTTCAGCGAAAGTATATTTCAATGCGCCGTTTCCGGAAATACTCACCTCTTCAAATGTTGCGTTTCCGTAAAAATTAAAGCCTTCTCTGGCTACGTCAGTATATGCGTCGCTGTAAATTGAGATTACATTAGCCGCAGATTGGGTAGGGGTAGGTGCCGGTGAAGTCGGAGGCACCGGTCCACTACTACCGGCAGGCTTATAGAAATAGATGTTGTCGATATACACTTCGCCTGAATTGATAAGGTCGACAACTACCTGCTGAATATTACTGCTTCCGGCGAGACCGTTGCTTTCCAGTTCAGTAAACGGAAGATCAAACTGGAGCCATGTGCCCTGGGCAATTGCCGGGCTTGATGAAGCATTGATGTTGATCAGTGCTTCAGAAGTTGTGGCGCCGAAGTCAACCAGTTTCATCAGGAATGCCGAATTCTCATCCAGTTCGTTCGGGAACCAAAGGTCAAAGCGGAAGTTTGTCATTCCTGCTCCGGCAGCATCTATTTGATTCGCACCTCCAAGTTCCATTACCTGGAAATTGCCGCCGTCCGTTTCAACGAATGTATACTTCAACGCTCCGTTACCCGAAATACTCACCTCTTCAAATGCCGCGTTTCCGTAAAAATTAAATCCCTCTCTGGCAACATCGGTGTACGCATCGCTGTAAATGGATATCACGTTCTCCGGAGCATCTGTAGGTGTTGGCGCCGGAGAGGTAGGAGGTATGGGGCCTCCGCTGCCTGCTGTTTTGTAGAAGTAGATATTGTCTATGTAAACTTCACCCGAAGTAAGCAGATCCACCACGATTTGCTGAATGTTGCTGCTTTCTGTAAGGCCATTCGATTCTAACTCACTGAAAGGGATGTCAAACGATAACCATGATCCCTGGGCGATTGCCGGGGATGATGAAGGATTCACGTTAATGAGACCTTCTGAAGTTGATGTGCCGAAGTTTACCAGTTTCATGAGCATTGCCGATGTTTCGTCAACCTCATTGGGAAACCAAATATCGAAACGGAAGTTGGTCATTCCTGCGGCTGCCGCATCAATCTGATTAGCACCACCCAGCTCAATAACCTGGAAGTTTCCTCCGTCGCCTTCCACGAAGGTGTATTTCAATGCTTTATTACCAGCAATATCAACTTCTTCAAAGGCTGCAGCACCGTAGAAATTAAATCCTTCAACCGGAACATCTGTATAAGCGTCACTGTAAACCGAGATCACATCCGATTCGGGCTGTGAAGGGGTAGGAGCTGGAGATGTAGGCAATACAGGTCCGCCGGAAGAAGCTGATTCCTGGATGATGTCGTCTATGTAGAATGTTCCCGCGGTAGTGCCCGGGCCGTCTACGAAGATGGTGAGGCGGTTATATTCTGCAATGGATGTGAAGTCAAATGAGATTTTTTCCCAACCGGATCCTCCGTGATTTGCAGTGGTTTCGATGGCTGCTGCTGTTCCTTCCTCAAGTTTCATAAGGACAGATATAGGAGCTTCCGACCAGAAATTCATGGATATTCTCTTGTCGGTGGTGAGATCGATAGATCTTCCAAGATCGAAAAACAACCCTTCAAATTCTTCGCCGTTGTTCGTTATGGCCCCTACATTGGTTTCCTTATCGTTTGATCCCGACTGGTCAGGATTGCTCACTACCTCAAAGGAAGTTCCACCGAAAACAGTTGGATCATAGTTGACACCACTGTTATCGAAGGTGATGGGCAGGGCAGCTGTTTCAGGAACCGCGATGGTAAAGGTGTCCTCAAAGGTATCGGATGCACCTGCAAAATTTATTGCTGTAAGCGTTACCGTGTAGGTTCCGTTTGAAAATGTACGTATCGGATTGATTTCTGTGGATGTTTCATCATTTCCAAAATCCCAGAGGTATTGGTCAGCATTTTCTGAAGTATTGAAAAATGTGACAGTTCCGGATTCCTGGTTGATCTTTTGCGTAAAACCTGCAATTACCTTGGGAAGATTGTCTTCGTCATCTTCCGAGCAACCGAAGAAATTAGTCGCCAGGATCAGGAAGGCAAGTAAGGTGATGTTTTTTAGTAGAGATTTCATGGTCATTTCGTATAGTTCCTAATTCTTATTGATATATCCGCACGTAATCAACCAGCATGGTTTGCGGGAAAACAGTTTCACTATTGGGCGGTCCAACGAATGATCCGCCAACGGCAAGATTTATAAGTATGTAAAAAGGCTTGTTAAATACCCATTCACCGGGTACATCGTCGGGTGTGATCTGATTGTACAGAACATCATCCACATAGAAATTCACAAATTTCGGCCCCCATTCGATTCCGAAAATATGGAACCCTGTATCAAAACGGTCGTTCTGAAGGTCATAGCTTTTCGTGATGGCATTACCGGCAGAATAACCCGGTCCGTGAACACTCCCTAACACAATAGTTGGAGCCTGGCCACGGTATTCCATGATGTCGATTTCGCCGGCTCCGGGCCACGGATTGGTGTCTATGTCTGCACCCAGCATCCAGAAGGCCGGCCACATGCCCTGACCGTAAGGCAGTCGCATACGCGCTTCAAACCGGCCATAGGTCTGCTCGAATTTGCCCTTGGTAATCAACCGCGCTGATGTGTATCCTGAGCCTTCAAAAGACTCTTTTTGTGCGGTGATCAGCAACATGCCGTTCTGAACTTCAACGTTTTCAGTTCGATCAGTGTAATACTGTAATTCATTATTACCCCAGCCATTGTTACCTGTGCCAATTTCATAGCTCCACAGGGACGGGTCGGGCGCGCCATCAACATCGAATTCATCCTGGAGGACGAGGTTTTTATAGGTAACGACGGTTTGCGTATCGTCGGAATTACATCCGGTTAATACTGAAATGATCAGTATCAGTCCGATTGATAAATACCGAAGAGATCTTAATCTGTCAGGTGTATTTTTACTCATCATCATAATTATTTATAGAAATACATGTTGTCGACCAGAATTTCCGTGATGTTGCCCGGAAGGGCAGGGTTTGTTCCGTCGGTGATAAAGAATATCTGGGCCAGATTATTTCGGCTTGAAAGACCAAAATCTGCCAGTGGGATATCAAAACTCAGCCAGGTTCTGGTCGATAATTCGTCAGCAGAAATTGTTACTCTTCCACTCGAGTCATCACCACCACCAAATTCTCCATCAGGGCCAAAATCTCCCAGCTCAATTGTAATGAAGTCCCCGCTTGCGATCGGGTTTTCTACCTGAATATCAACGTGCAGGTGTGTCATGCCTGATGCATTTACGGTCGGGTTCTTGAATTCAGTTGCAACAAAGTTCAGTTGCGTGTAACGGATAATGTTATCTCCACCGATATTCAGGTCTGCTCCGCCAAGGGTGGTCTGAAATGGTGCGAAGAAACCATTATAGAAGTCGACAGGTACATTGGTATAGGCATCGCTGAATATGGAAATAACATTTGCAGGGTCGCGTGTTGGGGTAGGTGCAGATACAAAATTTCCGAGTGATTCAATGGTAAGAGATCCTGCCGCCCGTACATTTCCCAACATTGCCGTGATGACGGCCTCACCTGCCCCTAAAATGGATACCTGTCCAATCTCATTAATCCTGGCCACATCCGGATTTGTTGATGTGAAGGTATAATAGGAGGGAGCAGGAGAAATAGTTTGATTCAGACCGTTGCCGAGATTGAAGGTTTGTGTCAGGCCAGGCATTGAGAAATTCACACCTATGAAGGCCTGAATGGACTCGTCGTTTCCATTCAGAATGGCAGGGCGGGATTGTGCGACTGTTCCAAGTTTTTCAAATTTCAGCTCATCAATCCAGAACGAATATCCCTGGCCATCTTCAGGTCCTTCGGCATACCAGAACATACCCTTCTGCAATGTCAGTTTAGATGGATCAGGAATGGGAATTGTATATTTCTTCCAGCCTGTACTTATTTGCAGATTGTTGATGGTTACCTGAAACTTGTTTTCTCCGAAATCATTTCCAAAGCCGATTTCATTGATCGTGGCGGCTTTACTGCCCCTTGCCCAGAAGGTGAGTGCGTCATAGCCCGTAAGGTTTCGGCCGCCGTAATCAGGGAAAATAGCCCCTGCAAATGACCCTGTAGGATCACCGACGTTGGGTACATCAAATCGCATGGAAGCGGAACCCTGATAGACTGTCTCATTGTCAACGGTGAAAGCATCGGGTTTGGAACCGTCAAAAGGAAGGTATTCCAGGCCTCCGCTGAATCCATCTATAAATACTTCAGGCCGATCCGGAAATTTAGCGAAATCCACATCATCTGATGGGTTTCGTTCGCAGCCCGAAAAAATCGCAGCGACGAATAAGACGGGGATACAAATGCCTGGTTTTAGAATTTTTAACTTCTTCATTGTCTGTCTACTTATTTCCCAATATTTATATTAACATATGTCCTGATTTCCCATTCATTTCCATTAGGAAATCCCACAGGGCTTACTATAGGAGCATTTGCAAATTCATTTGCAGTGGCATTCGGCAGGTAGCGGGGAGAATACTCATTTAATGAACGCCATGTAAATCGTAAGCCAAGCGTTGTGCTCGGTAATATGAACCAATCCTGCTTGGCGATTGAAGTTGATATATCAGCCATCACCTGAAGTGGGAAAGTGAGGTTGAAATCCCTGTGATAATCGAAAGGACCCCAATCGTTAAATTTCAGGTGTGATGTGAGTTTCATTGTTTTGTAAATCACCCGCACTTCACCTCCGTACCGCTCGACGGTTCGGGTATCAGGTCCGTTTGCCTGTCCGTTACCGCCATAGAGGTTGGCGATAATTCCTAATTCGGGATTGATTTTTGAAACAATTCTCGCATTCACTTCCCATAAGTCCAGTGCCGGGGGCGCTCCGTCGGCAGCAACAGGCACACGGCCGGTTCCGGGAAAAATAACGGCCGCATCCTGGGAGGTCGGCAAGTGTCGATAAACTACTCCTATACTCGCGGCAAATCTGGAATCTTCTGCCCTGTCATTGTCCCATTCGTACATCCATGTACCTGGTGTTGGGTCGAATGTCAGAAGTAATTCACCAGCAACTGTTTCCCTGTTGTTTCTAACCACAAACGGGTCATCCAGAATATTTCTAAGTCGTCCGGGATTTTGAACATCGCCTGGCATTGGGTCAACAAGAGGCTTTTGCCAGAGGAAATTTGGTGCGATTTGCCAGTTACCCACACTGTAGGTAAATCCGGTAAGGAAATTGTTTTGGTTTCCACTGCCGCTGTCCTTGAGTCTCCATCCTGTGAACGTTTGAGTATAGTCACCGCCACCGTTGGCTACCAATCCCATTGAAGCGGCCTGTGCATACCAGTTAATTTTACCAGCTGAATAGGACAGTTTAATTTTTCCGCCCCAGGTATCTGATGATTGAATTTTATCTACAAAGATTTCATAATCACCGTCACTTCCTCGCGTGAATTGGAATTCGCGTCCAACCAACGGCTGACCTCCCCAAATTCCTCCGGCTTGCACTTTCAATTTACCTAAAGAAGTTTCTACCGCCAGGGATGCCCGTCGTGTTCTCGGTTGCGGAACAGCAATGGAACTAACAGCTACCCCAGGCTCTTCAAGGTCCTCATGAAACATCCCTGAAAAGTTGAAATTCCCGACTTCCCGTGTGTATTTGAGCAAAACCGCAGGATTGGCTCCCCACCACAGTTCGCGGCCGTAGGCGACTTTCAAGCCTTCCAACATTTTCTTGCCTTCTATTTCCAGTCCCTGCGGAGCCAGTCCATTGTAGATGTCTATATTCGGACCGTAATTCGCTTCCGGATAGAGTCCGAAGAAATCACCTTCATATCCCCAGTGGTAATGCCCTGTACGGTAGAACCCGGTCAGGTTAAAATATTTGTTATTCCAACTGTATTCAGCCTGGTAAACCTGAAGTCGCCCGAGTGCGTCGAGTACAGCATTACCGGTAGGGGTGGTGACTGCCAGCGGCCTTCCCCGGTTTTCGTAGAAGATCTCATTAATGGGGTTTTGGGCCACATTACCGAGGATGTTAAAAGTAACATTTGCATGCACGTTGGCAGCCGGATTGGCTTCAACACCAACGAAAAAGGATTCCATATGATCGAACCCTAATTGGTTTGGAATGGTAGGGTTGTTCGGATCGGGTTGGTCAGGCGTTGTAATGAGTTTACCGCCGGTATTGTAGGTGCTGAATTCGGCACGAAGTTCACTTATACCAACGAGACTACCCCTTTCTCCAATCATAGCGGCTTTATCACCCCGGGCCCTGAGAACGGCATCCATTAACTGGATGCTGGAAAAATGATCTTCCAGCGTGCCCAATGTCACACCCTGTGCGAACGGATCAAAGGTATGTGCATCTTTCAAGGCGTAATATGCAGCTCTGGGATATAATTCATATAATCCCCGCGGACTCGTTTGCCCTTTTGCACATATACCAAACCACTCCTCATTCATATTATTCTCACCTTCAACCAAGTCAATTGTGTAGCCGCCGCCGACCCATGATGCATTATTATCATGAACATCGAGGTTCTTGGTTTGACCGAATTTCCACCAGCCATCACTAAATTGAAATGTGAAGCCGCCTATTGAATTGCCTACCTTACCTAATCCATAGGCATTTTCATAAATCTCTTTCCAGTTACCCAGCATATAATACGCCTGCGATTCCTGATCTTCCTGATTTTCTTTGGCATTGAAAGCGTCAGCGCCAAATTCAGTAAACATAATTGGTTTGTTCAATTGATCTTTCACCACCTGAAAGGCATCTCCAAATGAGATTCCACGGTACATGTTGGTGCCGTAAATGTCGATATCAGGGCATTCTTCCTTTATAATTTCAATGAAAAGCACATCCCCGTTACACATCGCGATGGGATGGGAAGTATCCATTCCTTTCATGGCCAGGGTTGCCTCATTAAACAACTTGTACATTGCTCTGGCACGTTCAGTGGATTTCCGGTCCTCTATAGGAATATCTTCGGTTTCCGCACCTCCCCAGAAAAGGCCATAGTTATTTTCATTGCCCAGTAGATACATCAAAAGGCCGGGTGTGTCCTTATAGTCATTTACCATTTGGGTTACTTCCGCCAGCAGTAATTCCCTGACACGTGGATCTGAATACTCTGTATTGGCCATCCATACACCATCTATCGTTAATCCATAGCGTCCAAAGGAGTGGTTGAGCATCGTATAAATGCCATAGTTTTCATAGATATACTGAATCCACCTGGCTGGAACACCTGTATATTGGCGGATTGTATTAACTCCCATGTTTTTGAGCATCGACATTTCCCGGTCCAATGCCGCTTTAATAATGTCATCCGGCTGATTCCATAGACTGTAGGAGAAGTTGGTTCCCACAGGGAAATAATCCCAGTTCATACCGTTGATCATGAAATCCTTGTCATTGACGACTAACTTCATGCCATTGCTATTTTCCAGGATGGTCACCCGATCAGCCTGTGCTTGCACGAATGTGGATGCCAACAGAAGAAGTAATGCTGAATAGATATTTTTCATATTCGGAAGGCGGTTTATTTTAAATTGATTCTATTCATTGCATTGAGACAAAACCTGTACGCCGTTAAATGCATATGTATAGAATTGATCGTAATTTGTTCTAAATTAACATCTCTTCCTAAAAAGAGACTACATCAATTTCCCACAAATACTACTACAAAACTATCACCAATAGCCCTTTATAAGGCTTATTTGCATATATTTACTATACAACATGTTATACATGAATGTGGTTATGAAATTTCTCAAGCAATTTTGTTGCGTAGCGATAATCCTTATTGGGGCCTTGAACATGCACGCCCAGGTAGGTAAGTACCCGATCAAGAACTTTACGCCTGAGGACTATCTTGCGGGTATCCAGAATATAGATTTCGCACAAAACCGGGACATGAATTTATTTGTGGCCAATAACCTTGGTGTGTTATCATTTAATGGAAGTGAATGGAAAACATATGCGCTGAACACTGGAAAAAAGCAACGGTCACTGGCATTTGATGAACATACCGGCAGGTTATATGTAGGGTCACAGGGTGATTTTGGCTATTTTGAAGGGAAGTGGAACTATGTTTCCCTTGTTGATGAGATACCGGAAGATGAGCGTGATTTTGATGAAGTCTGGAACGTATTTATCTTCAATTCTGATGTTTATTTCTGCACGTTTCAGGCAATTTTTGTTTTTGACGGCCAGTCTATTAAAACGATCCGTCATGAGCCTGGATTGAACAAGTCATTTTTTACAGGAAATAAAATCTTCACCCAGTCAGCCACCGGGAAACTGTTTGAAGTTAATGACCTTCAGCTGACGGAATCGTTTCCTCAAAAACGTCGTAATGATATAGTTGCCGGTATTATACCGAAGGACGAAGGGATTCTGGTGTTTTATAATTCAGGAGCCATAGAGTTCTCTGGTCCATTAGGTGTAGAGGAAGTTTTTCCGGAATTACAACAATCACTCGAAGGGAAATATGTAAATCATGTAACAGAATTATCAGATACACGGCTGGTCATTACAACACAACAGGAAGGAATTTATTTCTACGATCTGCAGTCAGGCGCCATTGAAAATATTTCGATTGAGGACGGCCTTCAGACTAATGCCTGTCTGAAAACTTTCCAGGATCATACGGGTAACCTATGGGTGGGTATGCAAAATGGTATTGCATTGATCGATATTAATTCAGCCTCAAGGCTGATTAATGAGGATATTAACCTGCAAGGCAGTGGCTACGAAGCATTTGAAACCGATGAGGGAACCTATTATACCACTTCAAACGGAATCTATTTCCTGGCAAATAATGCCGCCAGCAGTGTATTTCTTTCAGGTACGGAGGGGCCTGCCTACGGCATGCAGATTATCAATAATAAACTGTATGCAGGTCATCATACCGGATTATTTATTTTGGAAAATGGGCGTGCCAGACGGCGTGCCAGTACCGATGGATTGTGGCTTGTCCGTCAATTACGATCCAATCCGGGTTATGCTGTTGGAGGAACCTATTCCGGATTATTTCTATTCAGGTTCAATGAAAACGATGAGCTTGAAGGTGTTGGGAGGATAGGCGGGTTTAACGAATCAAGTCGATTTTTCGAGGAAGACCGAAAAGGGCGTATCTGGGTGGGGCAATTTTACAAGGGACTTTATCAACTGCAATTATCTGATGACCTTAAAACAGCCACGGTAAACAAAATTTCTGACTTGACAGGCTTACCTATAGACCGGCACTTGATTCTCAGCCGTATTGATGACGAGATTTATCTGGGAACTGAAAAGGGAATATACCGGCTTGATCAGACGACTGATGACATCGTAGAAGCTGATAATTTTAGTGAGGTGATTGGAAAGAACTGGGTCTATTTTCTGGCACAGGATAATCAGAAACATGTTCATGTATATACTGAAAATCTTGTTGGATTTTTTAAGCAGGTAAGTAAGAATAATTATGCCTACATTCCGTCATCTCTATTCCTTTTACGCAACTCTTTCAACAATGATCTGCTGAATGTGTCCAGGAATATTTCCAATGGCGTCGTGATGAATGCTAATGAAGGGTTTATTTATTATTACCCTCAATTTGAGACTCGTCTTGATCTGGAAAGAAAACCAATAGTCAAACAAATCTACAATGTGGGGGAAGATTCAATTTTGTTTGAACGACTGCCATTCAGGAATTATGAACCGGGATCTGATCCGATTTCCATTAGTCAGGGGACTAAGATTATTCAGTTCAAAGTAGAATCCTTCAACTTCAAAGGTGTGAATAATGCTCAATTCCGTTATTTTTTGAAGGGTTTTGATGATCACTATAGTGAATGGAGCAATACTGTTTTCAAAGAATACAATAACATAGGAGTAGGTGATTACGAGTTTTATGTGCAGACCCTCAATAATGTAGGTGAGCTTGTTACAAGTGACCCGATTTTTTTACGTGTTAGTCCGCCTTTTTACAAGAGTATACTTGCAAGGTTCATCTATTTGATATTAGCACTTGTCGGATTATATGTGTTTTATCGTCTTCAGCGGAAGTATTATAAATCCAAGGAGATAAAGCTGGAAGAGGATAAGAAAACTGCCCTGGCACAAAAGCAGTTTGAATTGAAGGAATTAAAGGAGGAACAGGTAAAGAGCGAGCTTCGACATGTGAACAACCTCCTGGCAGCCTCAACCATGAACCTGGTCGTAAAGAACGAATTCATGGAGAATATAAAAGAAGAGATCAAGTCGATCAAGGTGAAAGGTGATGTTGCAGAAACGCGCAAATCTCTTGACCGTTTAGTACGTGAAATTGATTCTACGCTGAAAGTTCAGGAAGACTGGAAGCAGTTTGAGCACCATTTTGATCGGGTCCATGGAGATTTTCTCACCAGGTTAACCACAGAATTCACAGACCTTACGCCGGGGGAGCAGAAACTTTGCGCCTTTTTACGACTAAATATGGATACCAAGGAGATTGCCAACCTGATGGGGGTCTCCCTCAGAGGCGTTGAAGTAGCCCGATACCGGCTTCGTAAGAAACTCGGACTCGATACCCATCAAAACCTTTCGAAGTTTGTGCTGGAATACTGACCAGAATTAATGATTTAATTCCTGGCCTGGCCACTGTATTAAATATCTTCCAGATTCCGCTTTCGCTTATCCCTGAGCTGTTTGTAGAACGTAGGGGTGAGTCCGGTAATCTTTTTGAATTGATTTGACAGATGGCCTACACTGCTGTAGTGGAGCATATTTGCAATCTCGGATAGGGTCAGTTCGTCATAAATCAACAGTTCTTTTACCCTTTCAATTTTATGTATGATAATATATTGCTGAATGGTAACGCCCTTTACTTCCGAAAAAATATTGGACAGATAGGTGTAGTCATAGTCTAATTTTTCAGCGATATAGTCGGAATAATTTACTTTCGGAAGTTCATCAGAATGATGGATCATTTCGATGATTACATTTTTGATTCGCTCAATCAGAATACTTTTCTTGTCATCCAGCAATTCAAGCCCCGACTTAAGAAGATTTGCTTTCAGAAGGGCCCGTTGTTCGGCCGTGATTTCCTCCAGTAATTCAACCACACCTAAATCTACGATCACATAATGAAGGCCGAGTTTTTTCAATTCCTCTTTTACCATCATTTTGCATCGCAAACTCACCATATACTTAACATACAACCTCATACTTCCTCTTTGCAGTCATGAATACCCAATTTAGCGTTTATTTCGCCAAAACGTGTGATAGATGTAACAATGAATTGGTGCTATGTAAGGCTTTATGTAGTTGTTAATCGCACCTTTGAGTTGTTGTAAAAATACTTTTACAATTAAAAATAAGATCATGGAACATTCTAAAGATCAAAAACCCGCTGCAGCCTTCAAAATGACAGGTGATTGGAAAGAACAATCTAAACAGTTGAAAGCAAAGTACTCACAATTAACAGATGAGGATTTGAAGTATGAAGCAGGTAAAGAAAATGACCTTTTTAAACGAGTGGAAAAACGACTCAATAAAAATCATGATGAGGTTGTAAACATCATCAGAAAAGTGCAGCCTGCACAGGCTTTATAAAAAGTCCGGTCAGCCAACACGAAGGGGGGGCAATCCCCCTTTTTATTTATTGATATTCAGGCCCATAATCAATGTCGAAACATAAACCAGGAAATCATGTCAAAGGAAAGAGAAGGCAAGGCGAAATCTGATAAGACGGCCCCTGCCAAAAACTTAAAGGAGAAGCGCGCTGCCAAGGAAGCGAAGCGTAAGAAGAAGCGAAGTGAAGATTAGATGATCAATTCCTCAATCGGGGAATTTATGATTGGTGGTCTTTAGGATAGTTATTGTACGAAGCAGAATAACATTATGAGCAAACGATTTTTCCAAAACAACTACATTGCCGGGGATGTGGTGTATGCCAAAACTGATCCCGGGAGAAAACTTGTTATCAGGCGGTATATTGACCAGGTATATTACTGTAACGTGGAAGATAACCGCGAAGGAAGGGAACTTGTCTATTTTGAGCGGGAACTGGTGGAAGACAGGAAATTAGCCGCAGAAAATAAAAAAGCCAGAATGGCAACAAAGTAATGGAAATTTTAAGAAGTTGGCGGGAACAAAAGGTCATGCTGAAGCGGAGGTTTTCCGTTTTATCAGATGAGGATTTTGAGTTTAAAGAAGGTCACCGTGACTGCATGCTGGAAAGGCTTTCGGTAAAGCTGGAGAAGACGCGGGCTGAACTTCAGTTAATTTTTGCAGAGCTGCAGACATATTAAAGAATCAGAACATAATTTAGGCTCCAGCGATCAGTCTTAAATACGTCGAGGAAAATGCCGGTTAGCATTTTTATTTTTTTGATATAAATTACGGTAAGCAAAGCAGGAGAGAATAACGGTAACAAATGCAACCAGTGCCATTTAGTGACCCCCATCTTTGACCATCAAATGCCCGGTTAGTGCCAGTAGTGTATTAAAGAAAAATTCTGCATACGCCGATTCGGTGAGCGGTCTCGATTTTTTCAGCCAGATCGCCAGCAGTCCTAGTCCCTTTGCCAGTGCCAGCGGGTACATGATATATGTAGGGAAACCCATACATGTATAAAACCAAAGGTGCATTCAGCTCCTCAATACATAGTTACTGGTTATATCGCTGACAGATGGAGTTCCGGCAAGCTGCATATCCCGAATCAATTCCGTCTTCAGAATTTCAAGGGCCAGTTCAACGCCCTGTTGTCCAAGTGCACCCAGTCCCCAGCAAAAAGGACGGCCGATACATACAGCCGATGCACCGAGGGCCAGTGCTTTAAAAATATCTGTTCCTCTCCGTATACCTCCGTCAATTAAAACGGGGAATGCTCCGTTCACTTCCTCTGCGACTTCCGGCAGACAATCGATGGTTGCCCGGTTGCTTTCCAGTTGTCTGCCCCCATGATTTGATACCACAATACCGTCGACGTTGTGTTGTACAGCCAGGCGGGCATCCTCCCTGGTAACAATCCCTTTGAGCACTATTTTCATATCACAGTTTTCCCGAAGCCAGCCGATCATTTCCCAGGTCATTCCGGGATCATTTATCCCCATACCTTCAGGTAAAATATCCCTGAAATTGCCCATTTCAATTTCTCCCGATTCGATCATTTTTGCGAGATTTGTTCCGTGGTTTTCCCTGTTTCCAAGAACAGGCGTATCAACCGTTAGGAAGCATACCTTGCAGCCAGCAGCCATAGCCCGGTCCAGCAACTTTTTAGTAATGGCACGATCTGAAGTTGGATAAAGCTGAAACCATAAATCCGCGCCTGATTCTTTTGCTATTTCGTTTACCGAGAAATTGGATACGGAAGAGACAATCATTTGATGATTTCTGTTTACAGCTGCTTTTGCGCTGGCAATTTCTCCATCGGGATGAAATACTTTCTGAAATCCTACCGGACAAAGGATGATGGGATTATCCAGTTCCTTGCCAAAAAGCTCGATTTTGGTGGAAATATTGCGGACATCGACTAATCTCCTGGGACGGATTTGGATGTTTCCGTATGCCTCGTGATTTGCCCGTACCGTCTTCAGGTCGTCGGCACCGCCATTCAGGTAGGACAAAGCATCTTCTCCCATAGCTTCGCCGGAAAGCTTTTCAAGGTCAAATATATTCTTCAGAAGGGCCAGATCTGCCTCCTGTATTTCCTCGAGTAACACGGGTCTGTCCTTGATATCACATCCGACATACGGTAATGCCAGCGCGAGAGAAGATAAACCCATCCACCGGATGAACTGTCTACGTTGGCTAATAATTGATTTGTTCGGATTATTCATTATCTGTTTTCAGGGGTTCGGGTTTCGTATTCATTTCTTTTTCAATCAGTGAAATAATTTCTACAATTCGTTTTCGCAGGGCGTAGGACTGTAAATTGGCAATCTCATTCAATAATTTGCCCCGGGCAACCAGATTTTCAAAAACGGGTATATCAAGAATTGCAAAAAGATTGTCGGCATGTTGAGATGGTGTGGCTTTGATACCCAGACTATCATTCCTGTCCAGTAAAAAGGCCGAAATAGAATTATTATTCCACCTGTAAATATCGATATTCCGGACATTGAAATTTAAAATGACAAACTGCATAAAATGATCATCCCTGAAACGAAGCCAGTTTTGTTCTTCTTCAGTGAGCTGTATGATTTCACTGGTCCATAGGGACAGTCTTTCTTTTAATTCCTGGTTTTGGAGAAGCTGTAATTTTCCCGAACCGATCAGATCATTGATGATCGGATCAAATGTAGGAGCAATGCCGAGTGTGGATACATGCGAGTATATGCTGTCGGTTGATCTTAATTCCGGGTGATCAATATAATCATACAGGCGTAACGAGGAATGTATGATGGATTTTCTGATACCAATTTTTTCGTCCAGCTGATCCAGGTTACTCATAAACTCCTGATGAAGTTGATTCAGTATTATTTGCTCCTGCTGACGATCCTTTCTTTGCTGATTCCACGAATTGATCTGAAGGGCGATGAGGATTCCGATCACAACCAAAACGATCTCACCTGAGGCATACAAAATATAGCGGGTAAATGAATTTTGCGTGAGAAGTTTGCGTCTGATTTTACGAAAGAGTGTGATCATAAAGATAGTAGGAAGGTGCTGATGATTCGCTTATTCAGGCTGTTGTTGGAAATGAATATTTAATTTGGAATGAATACAGTTGATAAGATACTATGTTCATGGAATAAATAGTTATTTGGGAGATTATTATTTTCTGAAATAGTATCGCGACAAATGAGCCGGAGTCATTTGATAAATCTGATTATCCTAAATTTTTCATCCAGTTGACGGGATTGTTCCTAATGTACCTTGAAATATTTCGGTAAGCCATTTCGTCCCGGATTATACGGTCATAATACCTGGATTGCCACATGAAATCCGGGTGAATTTTCCTGGCATTTTTTGTCACCCCGATTTTGTAACCCCGGATGATTGATGCCAGGTTTTTGGATTGTGGGCCGAAAATATTATTGGATTGTAATAATGGTTTTTTCGGCATGGCGACTAGAGGCGCAAGATCTTGCGCCTCCGCAGGATTGCCAATGTCCACAGGCCTGTCAATAATTATTATCCCATGCACATGATCCGGCATGATGACATGATTGCCCAATTTGACAAAAGGAAAATGATCCGGTATCGATAGCCAGCATTGGTCTGCCAATTTTCCGATTTCAGATAATTTCATCTTGCCATCCCGGACATTTCCAAACCAGTGAAACCTGTTTTTTGTGCATATGGTTACAAAATATGCCCCATTCCAGCCATAGTCCCAGTTTGATAAGCGGATTGTATCGATACGATATTTTCCTCTGAATAGACGAACCATAAACCTTAAGATTAAGCTTTGTGACGGTCACCGAATGTCCATATTCATTGTAAAATGTCTTTTTTTCTATTACTTAGTCTAATCAACAATAGTTTCCATTGTACTTAACCTTCAACCAATGATTACACACAATAAGATTAACTGGCCTTTCATTTTTAAATTCAGCTGGAAGAATATATTGTTCAGCCTGAGTGTAACTGTACTGGCCACCGTTCTTCATTTTAATTATGGTGTTAATTCATGGCAGATTCCAATGGCGATTATTGCTACGCTGGGTACGGCGCTGGCGATAATTCTGGGGTTCCGCAATGGTTCGGCATACGATCGCTGGTGGGAAGCACGGAAGATCTGGGGCGGAATGGTAAATGACAGTCGGTCCTATGCCCGACAGGTATTGTCAATGATTAATCTGGACAATGCCAATGATCCTGAAACCATTAAGTTGAAAGAGATTCAACGAGATATCGTCAATACTCACATAGGTTTCATCAATGCGCTCAAACTGCAGTTAAGAGGCATTGCTGATCAAGACATGTGGAATGATAAAGTTTACAGTACTCTGAATGAGCATACGCTGGCACAGGTCAGGGACAAATCGAATAAGGCAACGCAGCTGCTCATCCAGCAGGGAAAAAAACTGGAAGACTGTCAGCGTGCCGGACTCATCGATGACTTCCGTCATATGCAACTTGATAACACCCTTACGCGGTTTTCAGATTACCAGGGTAAATCGGAACGTATAAAAGGGACGCCTTTTCCGAAGGCTTACGAACTATTTAACAGTATCCTGCTTGACTTATTTATCCTGTTTCTTCCCTTTGCACTGTTGCCCATTTTCGATCAAATGAATGGTTGGTGGCTGGTCTTTCCTATTACGGTAATGATTTCATGGGCGTTTTACTCGATACACCGGTTGGGAATTCTAATTGCCAATCCGTTTGAAAACTTCAGATGGGACGTACCCCTGGATGCTATTTGCAATACAATCGAAATAGATATGCTTGAAGCTGTAGAATCCGATGTAATTCCGGAAAAACTGAAACCTGTTGATGGGGTGTTGATGTGAGGAAATTAATGATCTGTGCTGGCAGTCAGAAATTTGTTTACATCCAGCCAGTGGATGAATGCTTCAAACCAGCGATTACTGGTGCGATCCGGATTGCCGAGACCAAAACCGTGGCCGCCATTCTGATATAAATGGAACTCAACAGGTATGCCTGCCTTATACCAGGAATCAATCACTCCAAACTGACCTCGGAAAAGAAAATCATCCGTGGCGATCACGTTGAACATCGGCGGGGCGTCTTCAGGCACATCAACAGGTCCCATTCCACCATAGATAGGACCAATAAAAGCCAGCTTCATGGTCTTTGAATACAAGGTAGAATGCATGGTGAGGCCTGCACCGGCCGAGAAACCAATCATCCCGATTCTGTCGGTATCCACACCCCATTCTTCAGCACGGTCGACGATGATGGCATAGGCAGCTTCGGCATCTTCAAGCTGGTTGGAAAGATCCACTTGTGGCGGTCGGGAGGGAGGCGTATCGGATGAGTTATCTGAAGGTGCTGGTCTCGGACGGTTCATCCAGTCGGAAAAGTCCTCGAGTTTCTCCGCGGTAGGAAAGAGGCGGTATTTCAGGACAAAGGCAGCAATTCCCTGCTTTGCCAGCGCCTCTGCTACTTCCCATCCTTCGTTGCCCATGGATAGCCATCGGAAACCTCCGCCGGGAGCTACAATCACGGCTGCGCCTGTTGCTTTTTCCGGGTCTGGAAGGAAAGGAGTGAGGGTGGCAATTGAAATATTCCGAGCCATCGGATCTCCCCACTGCCGGAACCAGGTTTCGGGAGAAGTCTGGTCCTCCACGCCGCCAGTATTTAAAAGAATTGCATTTGGTTCATCAGGAGCTTCCAGGGGATAAATGGTTCCGTCCTGGGCGTTGATGGTCGAAGTGATACAGATTAAATACACTGCTATGGATAGCCAGTGAATTCGGGATTGAAAACCTTTCATTTGTATGCAGGTTTATGATTTATATGATGAGAAAGAATCAATTTAGTATAAATTCCATAAAATGACTTCAATCAAATGGAAGGGAATTAATTCTGAAAACCAAACAATGAATCAACAAACAAGCAGTTACAGCCTGAATACGGCAGACTTATGTGATTTAGAAAATTAGTTTATATTAGTAAAGGGCATATTCTTTGCTGTAGAACTATCAGGTTGTTATATCGTTAAGGCCATTGCCGGAAGACCGGTTTGAGCCTTTTGAACAGGAATTAAATGTTATGCATATATGAAATGGAATAATAAGTTCTTCCGGAAATTAAAATTACTTGCTGCGCTGATGCTGGTGTTTTTGTTGGTTCTGGCGACCAATATGATGGATAATCATCATTTTGAGGTTGTTAAGAAAACGCTTAAAACAGTTTATGAAGACCGGCTGGTAGCAAAAAATTATATTTTCCGAATGTCGGCACAACTCAAGCATAAGGAGCTGGCCATTATGACTGGGGATGAGGAACATATTCCTGAGGTTTTAACTACGGCCAATGATTCTTTACAGATTCTTATGGATCTGTATTCCGGCACAAAGCTCACTTCCAGGGAGGCCGGACTACTGCGAGATGTCCGTGATAAATTAGCCACGCTGGAAAAGGTTGAAAACCAGTGGGAAGCTATGGATGACAGTCTTCGGAATGATGTGACAAAACAGTACCAGGAAATTGAGAGCCTCCTTGCCAAACTATCAGAAATCCAGTTAACGGAAGGGAAGCGGCAGATTGAGTATTCAAACCGGGCAATTGCCAACAGTGATCTCATTTCGAAAATTGAGATCGGGGTATTGATTGCCATCGGCCTGATTGTGCAGATTCTGATTATCTATAAAGTGAACGGTTGAAAACCTACCTGCATTAACTATGTATTGATAAAAGTGGCTCTTTCTTTTAAATTATTTTATTGTCATTCTTCAGTGAAACTTTGACCAGTTAAATCCTTAATAGTGGGGTAGATCTTTGCCGGTTTATCACTATTTTCAAGAAACTCCCTGAACTCCCGGGCAAAAGCCACCCTCCTGTGTTTCCACCATTCCTGGGTTCCCTTATGATGAAAATAGCCGATCATCGTATTGCGATGACTTGACCAGAGCCGTTTGTCCAATACAGAAAGCTCGTGTTGATAATACATGTTTTCCCAATGCCTGAAGAGTTGTATGAACATGAAGTTGGAAGTTCTTTTTTCATTTTCTTCCAGTTCATCCCAGCCATTGCATGCCCTTTCCATCAATTCACCCAACTCGCTGTTTTCGATCATTTGTCTCAAATACTCCATGTTGGTCCTGTTTAATGAATCAGAGTAATTGGCTTTAACAGCAGTAGTATTTTTCTTTATCTGGTAGGCAAGAAAAAATACGGATAAGATGACTCCCAAACTTGCGACGGAATTTATGATAAGTTCGTAATCCATGTAAATCAATGTTTTAGGCTCATTACAACCTATATTGATAGCAAACAGCCGGTTATATTTAATTCTTAATCAATATAATATATTTGATTTAAGGAATTTGCCTTTGCTATTATGATTCACCTACAGGACCAGGCGGTTAAATCAACTTGTTTTTGTTCCCCGCGGTTGACGTTTCGCACAGTGAGAATAAGAGCTGCGGTCATACATCTTTAGTGTCAGACTCCATATCAGCCGAAAAAAGCTCGGTCCGAATGCTTATATTCGATTAATGAAAATTTTATGTACGCTCACTTTAATCCTTTTTTCAATCGTGGCAACATCACAGGAAAATCCAATGACCATTCATCGAACTTCTGATTTTGAAATAACCGGCCATGGTTCAGCCGGAGAATGGGGAAAAGCAGACTGGTTTGAGATACCTCAGCGAACCGGTAACGGAGAAAAGATGCGTACTCAGGCTAAGGTGCTTTATTCGGATCAAGGAATGTATTTCCTGGTTGAATGCGAGGACCGCAAACTCACATCATCACTCACTGAAGACAATACTGATCTGTACAATGAAGATGTTGTAGAGGTATTTCTCTGGACAGATGAAGAACATCCCTTATATTTTGAATATGAGATATCCCCGCTGAATTATGAGCTTGTTCTTATTATTCCAAATTTTGACGGCGACTTTCTGGGGTGGATTCCCTGGCATTATGAAGGAGGACGTCGGATCAAACATCAGACAAGCGTAAAAGGAGGGGAGAAGAAAAGTATGGCTTCGGTGGAATCGTGGACGGCAGAGTTCTTCATTCCTTATGAATTACTTAAGCCACTGAGAAACGTGCCTCCCTCCAGCGGTATGGAATGGCGAATGAATATTTACAGGATGGATTATGATTCCGGCATGCGCGACCGTTGGGAATGGAAACCCATCGTAAAGAATTTTCATGAATACAAGTTATTCGGAAGAGTCAGGTTTGAATAGAGGGTTTCTTTCAGCCGTTTAAGCGTGACGCCGCAGTCGTTTTGGTCACCTCTCCGTACAATCACCACATAAAAACAACCTCCTGCAAAGCAACTATGGGGATCACACTTTTCCTCCAGGTATGACAATCGTCATTGCCTTTCAATTCATGCTTTTGTAAATTTTTTCAAGGCAGTTATACGGATAATGCTGAATAAAAAATTCGTAAAAAATATGCGTACATATGAAAACCATTACTACCCTCTTTCTTATCTTCTTCATGGGGATTTATGGTGTTCAAAGCCAGTCCATATGCAGTGAAGATATTAAAATTCAGAACCAGGAAGACCTGGACAATTTTAATTGTGCTATTGTTGACGGGAACTTAACCCTGATCATAACGGAGGAGTTGAATTTAGAACCCCTCTCAATTCTTACCGAAGTCCATAAAACCCTGTATATCGAGTTTTCTCCTGAAATATCCCCTGACCTGAGCGGATTAAGAAACCTCAAACAAGCCCGGGAGTTAAAGATTTCCTCCCGCGGCGGATCCAGCGGTGATACCCGAATTGAGATTGGTTCATTACAGAAGCTGGACAGCCTTTTAAGCCTCTCTGTAAACGAGGTGACACTGGTTAATTCATTTCCTGCCCTGAAGTATTTGCGCCATCTGTCCATGTATGCTTCTTATTTTCAGGATATCACATGGCTGAATAATATTGACACCATTCAGACGCTGGTTCTTAACAGTACGATCGCCGCTGATCACAATGAAGCGTTTCTCTCGAGGATTCCGGAAGGAGGGGAGTTAACGCTGAACTACTCCGCATTTTCTAAACTGGATGGACTGAAAGGAATTCATCATCTAAAAAGGCTGGATTTGACCGGGGCATATGGTCTCAGCCTGGACGGTCTGTCTGAGCTGGATTCGGCAGATTATTTCATTGTTTCGAATGTGCGGACATCAGAAGGGTGTTGTGGCCTTTCGCATTACCTTCGGGGAGATCCCCAACCTCTTGAGTTTGTTTTTTCCAACAATTCCTGTAGCCTGGAAGATATTCTGTCAGGGTGTTATACATGTTCGGGTGATATTGTACTGAAGAGCCAGGAATACATCGATAATTTCACTTGTAAAACGGTTGAAGGTAATCTCACTTTGAGGACGATGGGAGAAGAGGTAGATACCTCGCCGCTGCTGGTCCTGGATTCCATAAAAGGGGACCTCATAATTGATGTTGATCAGGCGGATCATTCCGGGTTTTCTAACCTTGCCTTCATTGGGAACAGACTCTACATTAATAATGGAATTAATCCGGATATAAAAATTTTTGACTTTTCGTCGCTTGCCAGCCTGAATCATGTGAGGCAAATCTGTCTTGATAGTATATTTCAGAAAGGTAAGCTTGTGGAATTAACCCATAAGGTTGAGTCAGTACATTTAAATGGAATCTGGGGTGATAAAACCACCGACTGGATGCCATTAGTACCCTCAGTTGATACAATTGCCATTTACAACACCCCTTATTTTGGTAATGATTATATTTTGAAATATTTAAGTGATGATGGACATTTCTTTGCTTATAATGTCGGGGATCAATTTGCTTATTTTAACTCATTTGATGGATTTAAAGGCAGAACTAAAATTGGGGGGATTCATTTGCAAACAGCGTTTGTAAACACATTTAGAGGACTTGAATCGCTGATGGAGATTGATGAACTTGAATTAATTGCAGTGGAGTCTGAAGATTACTCGGCGTTATGTAATCTGCTGTCCAAAGGTGAGATAACCGGAAATTTGATCTTTGAATCAAATGCCATTGAATTGAATGATCTGATGCATTTGTGCGATTTTCCATGTGAAGGGGATTACTATGTCTACACCCAGGATGATGTGGATAAATTTGCGTGTAAGACGTTAGGTGGCAGCCTGTATTTAAGAAGTAATGAAGCTATTGAAACAACACCTTTCCTTCAACTCGATTCCATTATAGGAAGTCTTGTTTTCTATGGTTATAGAAGCTATGATCAGATGGAATTCCCCGGATTTCAAAATTTGAAATTCATAGGGGAATCATTAAATATTACAGGCACCTTTATTGATCTGGGCTCATTTTCAAATCTCTCCTCGTTAGGCAGAATTGACTTCAAATGGGCTAAGACCAAAGGTCAAATAGTATCGTTGATGGATACTATTGATTATGTTTTCATCGAAGATAATCTATCTATTGATAAGGATGAGTTGCATTTGAGCAATTCAAACTGGCTGCCGAACGTTCCTTGCATTGATACACTTCGTCTATATTGGGTATTTGATTCTACACTGTATACGGGAATTATTCCAAAATTGGGAGAAAATAGTTTTCTGCATGTGGAATACAATGGCCCGAAAGACATCCTTGTGGGTTTGAAAGGAAAATCGAAGGTGGGAGGATTGCGTCTTAATAATTTATATCTGGAATCTTTTGACGACCTGGAGGATCTGGAATCTGTAGGCTCATTGGATATCCAGGGAGTAAATGTTATCCGAGACTGTTGCGGATTGTACAACCTGTTGAAAAATGGATCAATCACAGGTGAATTTGTGTTTAAAAATAATTCCTGTACCATTGAAGAAATCCTGGCCGGCTGTGCCCCGGAAGAAGTTAGCTCGATGAGCATATATCCCAATCCGTCCAATTCGGGTAAAGTGACTGTTGACTGGAAACAGGATCCATCTCATAAGACCCATATCCAGGTGTTGGATAATTCAGGGAAGATGGTTTATGAGTCTTGGCTTGATCCGGGTAACGGCCTCGGCAATGTACAACTTGATATTTCCCAATACCCCAGCGGGGTTTACCTGGTCAGGATCATTACCGGGGATAAAGTGGAACTGAAGAGGTTGGTGAAGCCGTGAAATAATAACCACTTGACGGTATAGTTGTCAACGTCTGACGGAGATCTTTGACATTTGCGTATGGCAATGAGCCAATTCAATTTCCTGCCTTACCCCCTGAAGCAGAAGGCAGTGCAATGGACTGTGAAAGTTAGGTGGATTTAATATATTTAGGCAAGTTTGAAGAGGGTCATCTTCATTATCACCATCCGCATTCTATGATAACATTCTTTAGAAAAATAAGGCGAACGCTTCTTTCAAAAGGTAGAATAGGGTACCTGAAATATGCATTCGGTGAAATTGTACTGGTAGTTATTGGTATTTTGATTGCCTTGGCAATCAATGACTGGAATGAACACAGAAAGGGAATTGATAGAAAGAATGCACTTCTAACATCGATCCAACGCGAATTCACTCAGAATCTGCAACAACTGGATACCGTTCTGAGATATGATGACCTGGTCGTCAGGAGTTCATATGAGTTTCTGAAAATTAGTCATACCGACTCAATTTTAAATGATGCTGATTACATAAGGAATTTACTGCAAAATACCAGCTGGACGTGGACTTTTGACCCGCAAAATGGGGCGCTGCAGTCCGGAATTTCGTCTGGCGAAATCAACCTCATCATTAACGAAGACCTGACGAACATGCTTTTTAGCTGGAAAGACCTGGTGGCGGATGCCCGCGAGGATGAGTTAAGATCGTTAGATACGAGGTTGGCTGCAAAGCCGGTGATTGAGAAATACGTTAGAAATGTTGATTACAGAAGCACAGACCGAACGGAGATGGGGAAAAGCAAATTTTCTTCGGACTACAGAGGGTTAGTTCAGGACCCTTTGTTCGAAGATTATATTTCAGATCGTTATTCCAGAATGACGGATGCCGTTAACGAATTGAAGAGCGTCAGGGAATTGAATTTGAAAATAATTCAATTAGCGGAAGAGGAGCTGAGTGAAAGTAAATGATGAGCACGCTGTGAATTTCTTTGGGAATGCATAATGTTCAATTTTCTTTTCCATCAATAAAAAATGGAGACGCAAGATTTTGCGTCTCCAAAACGTGGTTGATCCGGTTTCCCGGGAAGGTTAGGGAATTGGTAATTTACTCTTCAAAAATAAAAGCAATGCCATCCGCATAGGCTGTTGGATATGAATTGATGAAAGTCATATCAGGATATTCTGCCCACTCAAATTCCAGCCAGGGATAGGCTTTATCGCTTAGTGTATTTATGAATCTCATATTTAAGTCATAGTTACTTTCTCCATCAAAGGAAAAGTGTAGCTTTTTATCGGACTTTTCCGGCGGGAAATTACCCTTGTCCATTATTTCGTTGAAATATGCAAGGCCTGGCACTGTAGTTGCAATATAATGTTGGAAAAGTGTGGTCTCTTGTTTTTCCATAAAAAGCGTCGCTAGTACCAAGCTGGCAGCACTTCCCCGTCCTATTAATGTCCTGGAATCATTGTCTGTGTAGTTTGTTTCAACGTAAGAAACAATGTCCTTGTAAATGTCATAGAACTCTTGAAAGTCATTAACCACATTCATGTTCGGGTCCAAATCTGCCACTGTAATTACGAGGACATTCAGACCACCTATCCGTTGGCATCCTTCAATTACCTTTTCAAATTCATCAGTAGCCACAGGATAGTGTTGTTCTTCATCATCTACTAGGTAAATAGAGGGGAGGTCCTTGTTTGTTTCGTATTCAGCAGGGATCCATATTTTTGCTTCCCAACGCTTACCATTGGACGTAATAAGAAAAGTTTCCACCCTATCAAAAATTATGGGGCCACAAGGCGGAGTGTCACAAATCTGTGGTGGTTCTGTCTCGACTTCATCATCGGAACACGCCAGAAAAAATCCAATGAAGGCATAAGCAAACATCTGCAATATCAATTTCGTTTTCATAATGACTACCTGTTTAATTTCACTTTGATTTTTTTTGAGAAGACAAATCAGAAAATATCCGGAACAACCGGATAACTTAAATTAACAGATACTTAAGAGACTCATTTTCACTATTTAATCAATCGATGTTGCTATTTGGTCATAGCCTTAAATAGCCTGAACATTTACATCAGGTGTTGAGACTGTTAACATGGAGCGTTTGATTATTTGCGCACTTCAGTGGGCGGAAAGCCAAATTCCTCCTTAAAAATTCGGCTAAACCAGGACAGGTTTCTGAAGCCTACTTCATATGCGATTTCGGTGATGGTCAGATCGGTTGATCTCAGCAGATTTCTTGCTTCCTGTAAACGTACGTACCGGATAAACACGGCGGTTGATTTCCCACTTAAGGCTTTTAATTTTCGATATAGCTGGGATTCGCTCAGGAACAATTCGGACGCAAGTCTGGACGCACCGAAAGTATCATCCGATAAGTTATTATGAATATAAGCGACGGCCTTTTGAATGAATCTGGTTTCCGGGTCTATTCTTCGGCCCTGGTTTTGTTGTCTGAAACCGGAATATTCAAATTTACTGATCAGTTTTTTTCGAAGTAATATCAATTGCTCTATACGCGTTAACAATTCTTCTTTGAGGAAGGGTTTCGCCAGGTAGGCATCTGCACCAAGCGAAAGCCCATTCAGACGATCTTCCGTTGTTGCCTTCGCAGTAAGCATGATAATTGGGATATGGTCGGTAAGTTCATCCTCTTTAAGCGTTTTGCACACCTCATAACCGTCCTTGCCAGGCATCATAATATCCGATATCACGATATCCGGGAGGTGTGTAGATGCCAATTCCAGGCCAGTATCTCCATTTGCAGCATATAACGTTTCATATGTACCAGACAGACATTGAATGATATAACCGGCCACATCCTTGTGGTCTTCAATAATCAGAATTAACGGACGTTCGGGATTTGAAGTGGAAATAGTATTTTCTTCCTCCAGTTCATTTTGAAAACCTGGGAAGTCCTTCAAATTCAGGTTGAGGTTTTCCTGGCTTTTAATTGGCGCATTACGGGTAATGGGTATCAATACAGTAAATACACTGCCCCTGCCTGGAGTGCTTGTCACTGAAATTTCACCGCCGAGTTTGTTTATTAACTCTTTTGTAAGCGCGAGTCCAATGCCTGTGCCCTCTGTTTTTTTTACGGTTGCTGAATCACCTTGATAAAAACGGTCGAAGATATGAGGCAGATCTTCCCTGGATATACCCACTCCGGAATCGCGTACCGATATTTTAAGAAATCCGTCATTATTACGTTGAAAATGCAGTTCAATAGTCCCATGAGGTGGCGTGAATTTTATGGCATTTGAGAGGAGATTCGAAAGTATGGCCGAAAATCTCTCGGTATCCACATCCATCAGGAGTTCATCTATTTCAGAAAACACATTGAGCTGAATATTCTTTTTGTTGGCATAGGTGGAAAAACTGTCACCCAAATATTTAATTAGAAGAACAACATCGATTTGCACATAATCAGGATGTACATGTCCGCTTTCCAGTTTGCTCAGTTCCAGCATTTCATTTACGAGCATCAGTAAACTTTGACTATTTCTCCGGATCAATTCCAGTGTATTAGTAACGCCGTGTGTGGCTTTATTATTAAGTTCCTTCTCCAGGGTGTCTGTCATGCCCAGAATGACGGTTAGTGGAGTCCGGAATTCATGTGAAATGTTTGTATACAGATTATTTTTTAATTCATTGATTTGTTTCTGACGTTTACCTTCTTCGATAGCTAATTTTCTGGAAAGCAGAAATCTGTAAATGTTATAGGCGAGAAAACAGAGAATAGTTGCGTACAAGAGATATGCCCACCATCTGGACCACCACGCTTTTTTAATCACAAACTGAAGTGATGCACCTTTTTCGCTCCATACGTCATTATCGTTGGATCCAATCACGCGGAAGGTGTACGTACCCGGATCGATATTGGTATACTGAGCTACTCGCCTGGTACCGGCATCAATCCAGTCAAGATCAAAGGGTTCCAGCTTATATCTGTATTGATTCTTTGAAGGATCGCTAAAATGTAATCCAAGGTATTCGAATGTCACATCATTCTGTGAATGGGCCAGTATGATCTTCTCTGAATTGGAAGCATTTCCTATGTCAAGATCATAAGGTTTCCCAGATATCCTGAGGCCGCTAACCAATACACTCGGGGCAATCTGATTACCACTTGTCTTATCGGGAACTATTGAAAACAATACACTGCTTCCTCCAAAATAGAGTTCGCCATCACTGGCCTTATGATTAGCCTTGTCGAATCGATGACTGGGCAATCCCTTAAAAGTGAACTTGGCTGATTCAGGATCAAACCTGGATAATCCCCGGTAGGTTGAAAACCAGAATGTACCCGGTGGACCTTCCAGTATTCCAACTACTGTATTGCTGGGCAAACCATCATCCTCAGTATATTGACGAAAAATACGTTTGTCCTTGTCAAAGTGAAGTACCCCCTGGTTTTCAGTGCCCACCCAGTATCTGCCGGAAGAATCTTCATAGAAGCTTTTGACTTTGTAACCTTCCAGAAAAGGTTCGAACCTTTCATTCATGCTATTTCGCCGAAACAAGGTTCCGGCCCCTGACACATCTCCAACCCAAAGTGTCCCGTGCGAATCCTTTTCTATCATATAGATCTCAGGCCGAGACTGCCTGCCCGTCATGGGTAAATTATACCGATTGAAAATCGAATTCTTTTTATCAAAACCGAAAAGACCGTTTTTACCCATCCCGAGCCATAAATAGCCATCCTGATCTTCACAAATTCTGTAAATTGATTCACTTGTTACTTCCGATTTTTTATCCTGTTGGAACGGATGGAGCATCAATTTGCCTGTTTCAGGATCAAAACTAGCCAACCCTCCCTTATCTATCTTTGAAACTGATGTTGCAGTTTCCTCAGGGTGCTCCTCACTCAGGCCTAACCATAACATCCCATTGGAGTCCTCGAGAATATCATTGATAATGCTTTCTTTAAACTTGCTTCGTTGTAATTCATCAGAATATATTTTCTTTATTTCATCTGTTTTGATATCCAATTGCTGAAGACCATGTTTACTGGTTCCAATCAACAGATTTCCCGGCTTGGATCTGTACTCCTGGATGCATATAACATGCATATTATTGGACGTGGTATACCTTGTGATTTTTGATTTGAATGGGTCCATTTTATGAAGCCCCCCCTGAGCCAGTGTTCCCAGCCAGTATTGACCAGATTTATCTTCAAAAAAAGACCAGAGTTTATCATTTGAAACCCCGTTGGGATCTTCGGGATCGTGGACATAATAACTCACTTCATTGGTGTCAGGATTAAAATAATTTATTCCTCCTCCACAGGTACCGATCCAAAAACCACCAGCCTGGTCTTGATATAGCACGGAAATAAATGGAGGAAGTTCCCACGCTTTTTGCCCGGGAGATGGATATAACCGGCTTGAATGGGAAGGATCGTTTACCATTCTGGCAAATTCTTTTCTGCCTGGATCGTAACGATGCAATCCGTTCTGATAGGTACCAACCCATATGTTGCCATCCCGGTCCTCCATAAGAGCGCTCACCCTGTTATCCATCAAACTGTTTGGATTATCCGGCTCATGCATAAACCTCGATGAAATTCCGGATACAGGATCAAAACGAATAAGACCGCCACCATTTTCTATGGCTCCATAACCAGTTCCAATCCAAATATTGTTTTTGCTGTCTGCCAACACCACCCTGATAATTTCACCAGTTAGTGAATTCGGATCTTCTGAATCATCCAGAAACCGTGTAAAGCGATCGCGGTCACGATCATATCGAAACAGTCCGCCCTCCTGCATTCCAATCCAGAGGTTATGAGACGTATCTTCAGACATTGATGTAATAAATCCCGAAGGCGCCGGATTACCTGGTCTGGAATGATATTGGATAAAGCAATCGCAACTATGTTTATAACGACTTAATCCACGGCCTGTTCCGACCCATAAATCTCCGTAGAAGTCTACAAGAAGGGATTCGGTAGTATTATGAATTAAAGAGGTTGAATCTCCGGGAATATTGCGGTACAATTCAAATTCATAACCATTATATTTAAGGAGTCCATCCCCGGTTGTCATCCATAAGTACCCTAGATCATCTTGTACAATAGAAATAATGCTGAAATCATATGCAACATTATTGATTTCAATAGTAAATCTTTTAAAAGCATGCGCAGGTTGTTGTGAGTAGACATAAGAGGGCACGGAGACAAGAATCCAATACATAAAAAATGCATGGACGAATTTTACCGATAAATGTATCTTTTGTACCCGCATAATTGTCGCTTAATCAGGTTGGGATTACCAAGCAACCAAAATTGATACCTAGATAAGGTACAAATACTCAGAGTATTATTAGCAAAAGGATGCAAAAATTTGATTTTTAAAAAGAGCGTTCTATAACTAAAACCCATTATTAGTAGTCATTGCAAAAGAACGTCATTTCTGAATTCACTATTCTTTCCAAAGCATCAGAATTACTTAATGTTTGGAGTAATCAAATTTAGCCTAAAATGGAATCAGCCGCGATCACTTAGAAGGCCAACTGCTATTTGATGTTAAATGATGAGGTCTTAAGAACTACAGTTTGACCTGGATAATTGCTAAGGGCATCATCTTCCGCGGTGATGAAAAAGCTCGTGGGCTGGTAAGGTGTAACGGTCTTTAATGAACTGGAAAGCATTTTGGAGAATCCTTTTGTGGAAGTTTCTAACTGGCCAAGGTTTTGAACGCCGCTTTGAGTGGTTTCCATCCAAACGACATACACGGCCATCGGAGGTGATAACCTGTCAGGTTCGGCCAGTCGTTTCACATTTAAATCAATGTTGTAATTGTTGTTGTCGCCTTTCTTTACACTGACTGAGCCTTCCGCAGAGGGTACTACTGAAGAGCTTTGAAAAGCAAACTCCTGGGAGCATCCTGTAAATAAGAACACTGTTGTAATGAAAAAGAAATTATATACAAGTGTTAAATTCGTCCTGGTTTTCATGTTATTCTTTATTCGTTGTGACCTGGTAAGGTCGCCATTTCCAACATGTAAAGCCTTACACATATCCCTGTATGTTTTGTGGATTTCACAGGTGTATTCAATGAAAAAATTTGACAATGTATCACTTCCCAATTCAGTAACTAAAGTTTCGACGAAGCATCGAACTTGTCTTTAATGATGGTTGTAATTTTGATATATTATTTGGGAGAATTTATCAAAGAGCGATGTTGTTGCCGGATGATTAAAAGGTAAATATTGCGTATAGATACTTCCGGCAATCCCTGATTTTTTATCAATGAACCAATAGGTGTTAAAAATTCCGCCCCACAGTAAAGTGCCTTCTTTCCGGCCATATGCAGTCGTTTCTGTATCGATTAAGCCTGCTAAACCCCAATTTGAAGTAGGTTTAATTAACCCCTTGAAATTGCAACAAAGGCCCTGCTGGAAATAATTCTGTTCAATGTCCATAGAAATACCTTCCAGCTGTTCGGTAAATAGTTGATTAACGGTCTCTTCTTGTAGTATTCGTTCTTGTTCAAAGATTCCATTATTCAACAAACAGTATAACAACTTTGTATAGTCTTCAGGAGATGAAAACATACCGCCACCACCGCTGTAAAATTGAGTCTCATTTTCAGGAATTCTATCCGGGTACTCAGACAGCTCTTTAGTTCCATCGTCTCCCATATGACCATATGATACAATTTCATTCTTTAGAGAATCAGGGACATTGTACCAGGTTCGGTTCATACCCAATGGTCCTGTTATGTTTTCGCGAAAATATTCTTCCAAAGTACGCCCTGATATTTTTTCGACCACCTTGCCCACCCAATCGGTACTGGTTCCGTATAGAAACTGGCTCCCGGCTTCAAATCTTCTCGGTAAGTCCTCATAATTCCAGTCAGTGGCATCATGCTCTGCCAATAATGAGTCCGTAAAGAAATAGCCAAACCCTGAGGTATGGGTTAATAGACTTCTGAGTGTAATAGGCCTTTTTCCATGAATATATTCCTTTTCGGTTGTCAAAATTGGTATGGATGCCATTTCAGGTAAAAGACCGGTCAGGTCCTCATCTAATTCAAGAGAATCCTTTTCTACTAATTGAAGCGCGGCAATACTCGTAATCAGTTTTGTCATAGATGCAATTCTGAAAATGTTATTGGCTCTGATCGGGGACTCTTCATTCCATATTGCATTCCCAAACGTGTAGGTAATGCTTTCTCCTTCATTATTTACAGCAATGGCAACAAAGCCAGGCAGTTCACTCGCCTTTACTAAGGAATCCATTTGACTGACCACTAATTCCTCTGATGGAAATCGGTTTGCCTCATGCGGATTAGACTGACATGCGGATACTAAAAAAAGTATCCACAGGCAGCGGATTATATTATTGACATTCATATGAAATTAGAAAGGATTTAAACACCTGTAAAGTTGATTATTGATCAGCTCAGTACTGAATAAGCTTAATTAATGCAATACACAAATTGATAATATCCATCTGAATTTCAAAATTGCAGATCAACCTTAGAGCAAGCCTGATTCATATGCGCAAATCATTCGACATGGTCATTTAGCCTGTAGTGTCAGGTAGATTCGTTTCAATCAGTTGTAATTAAACTTCAATTTTGTTGAAAACATTGGCTGTTATCTGGCTGCTTCAATGCACTTCATTCAGACAAACTTTCGTATCTGGAAATTTTTGGGTTTTCCACAACGTATTTAATTACTATTGAATCGCCCGTTTCTGTCTTCGATGAAGAAAGGTTTTTTTCATCATATGTGCCCGTATAAGTATTATTTTCAGCTTCGAACAGATACGTGTATTTATTAGTGAAAATACCATGTCCTCTATGAATTCGCTGTGTTTTTATAACGATTGCTTTGCTTTTCGAAGTTTTCTAATAGTAAGCAGGAGTTGATCCTTGAAGAATAGATATCCAACTGATGCAATAGAAATCGAGGAAAAACAGATTATTAAAATCAATTTTTTAATGCCATATGATGTTTTCGAAATTTTATTGTAACCAGATTTCGTAGGCATAGACCTTTTTGAATTTTAAACTAATCGTTTTGTCTGATATTTAAATGAGCATCTTGCTGTTGTTGTCCTAAACGAAACACCCCCAACCCCCCTAAAAGGGGGACGTATTGTGTGTCACTTTCCGATACATAATTTACAGAACCCAGGATTTTCAAAATAGTCTACTCATCATCTTCTTCGTTATAGTATCCTTCAGCAGGAATAAGGCTTACTAAAAAACAACTGCCGAAAAACACCCATAAATCAATAATGGCGAATAGCAACCCGTACGGTATATTTGTCTGAATCCTAATAAACATTTTCTAAGTTGTGATCTTTCATTTCTAAATAGTCATCAATACAGAAACTAAAGTACGTTTTGCTTAGTAAAACCTTGCAACGCAACATAAAGGACTCATTTTTTACGAAATTTTTCAAAAAATTGCTTAATCCTGCTAAAGGGTGAGAGAGTCTGGTACCAGAGAAAATATCCGAGTATTCCGAAAAAAATCATATAAACTCCTCCGTATGCGGTGTAATCTTTCGTATACCAATTCCGACCTTGAACATACAATTGGTTGACTTCAAACAATATTCCTAAGGCAACCAGAAAAGTTGAGAAAATGAAGCAGAAATATGTAAAAGATTTGTCCATTATATAGACTTATTTCCCAATACAGAAACTAAAGTAGTTATTCCCAAACAAATGGTCAATGTGTGACTCGTTTTGTGAGTTTAATTATGGTATCGAATATCGAGCGAACATAAATGTTTTCGAAGGGATGCTAAAGATTGCTGAACAATTAAAAAATGGCTTTAATTTTCAACGAAGGATGTTTTTTGTCAAATTCTTGGCTAGCACCTGTCCCGCTGGACTTGCTCAATCACGCTGGAAGAGTTACTTTTGTGGGACATTTATAATAACAAATAAAAAATAATTGACGGGAAGATAGTATGAAATTTTTAGGTGGGTTTATTACTGGAGTAATCGTGACATTTTTAGGATTATTCCTATTATTCAAGTCATCTCAATCTGATGTAAACACTCTTAGTCCTGAAGATTCTATACCAGGACTTTTAATGTTTCCTGAAAAAGGAGAATGCTTAACTAAATCGGAACTCAAAATTTTTCAAACCATAAAGCCTAATATGGCTTTGGCAGAATTTGGTGAATTTCCAAACACGACACTTGTTTTACTGGTGAACTATAATGGAAAATCCTATTATGATAGTGAAAAAATTCAAGTTCCTCCGGAGATGTGTGCAAGGCAAATAGGCACATATCAATATGAAACCAAAATGGAAATACATAAAACTGTTCCAGTTGTTTCAATTGAATGAATTAGTTAAATATTGATAATGAGCTACAGAAAGGATCGTGACTCGGCGCTGTATGAGCCTGTAGTGAGGCTTTAGCATCAACTACAGGGGAGTTTCGGCGAGTCACTAGATTTTTTGCTTACTTTTTGATCAATGCAAAAAGTGAGGCCCAGCGGCGAGCGTCTCTATTTCCCAATACAAAACTTTGAAAAAATATTCGCCAGCAGATCATCGGTCGTAATCTCGCCGGTGATCTCACCTAGGTAGTGCAGCGACTGACGAATGTCCATCGCCAGGAAGTCGCCGGTGATGTTATTGTCCAGTCCGTTCAATACGTCCTGCAGCGCCTGCTTCGTTTTGAACAGGTTATCATAGTGCCGTACATTGGTCACAATCGTGTCGCCTGTTTTGAAATCCTCCAGGTGCACAACCTCCAGGATCCGGTCCTTCAGACCTTCCAGGTTTTCCTTTGTTCCCGCCGAGATCACGATGCTGCCCGGTATTTTTTCCAATGCAGTCCGCATTTCAGGTTTCGCAGAATCACCCTTATTTCCGATCAGTAAAAAGGGGATGCCCAGGTTCTCCAGCTTATTCAATGCACGGTGTAATTCAACTACTGTATCATCTTCTAAGTCAATGAGATATAGAATGAGTGAGGCTTTTTTCATCTGCTCTTCAGTACGCGCCACACCGATCTTCTCAATCGTATCCTCGGTATCACGCAATCCGGCTGTATCAATAAACCGGAATACCACACCGCCGATATTCAGCTCATCCTCAATGAAATCGCGCGTTGTTCCCGGAATGTTGGAGACAATCGCTTTCTCCTCGTTCAGCAGGGCATTTAACAATGTTGATTTTCCCGCATTCGGCTTACCGGCAATCACGGTGGGGATACCATTCTTGATCACATTGCCCAGTGCAAAACTGTCGATCAGCGGATTGATGGCCGACAGCAGCTGGTTGATCAGTTTCTTCAGGTCATCGCGATCGGCAAACTCCACATCTTCCTCACCGAAGTCAAGCTCCAGTTCGATCATCGATGCAAAATGGATCAGCTCCTCGCGCAGTGCTTTGATTTGATCCGAGAACCCGCCGCGCATCTGGTTCATCGCCGCCCGGTGGGATGCCTCGCTGTCGGCATTGATCAGGTCCGCCACTGCTTCCGCCTGGGCAAGGTCGAACTGTCCGTTCAGAAAAGCCCGCTGGGTGAATTCACCCGCCTTTGCCAGCCGGGCGCCCTGCTTCAGCAAGAGCTGAATGATTTGGCGAACGATATAGGGAGAGCCGTGGCATGATATTTCTACTACATTTTCCCGTGTGAAGGAACGGGGCGCAATAAAAAGCGATACCAGCACCTCATCAACGATCTTGCTCCCATCACGCAGCGTTCCGAAATGGATAGTGTGGGACTCCTGTTTGGTAAGATCCTTTCCATGAAAAACGTGGTTTGTCAGCTCAATGGCTTCCGGCCCTGATAATCGTATCACTGCAATGGCACCTATACCCGGTGAAGTCGATAATGCCACAATGGTATCCTGATTCATCCGGCAAAGTTAGCTTGAAACAGGTCAATCCACAATTATTGCGTTTGATATGCATAAACCGATAAAAATGATTCAAATGGAAGCACGAGCAATTTTAAATTCTGGATTTTATCGTACATTACTTTCCATGAAAAAATGCGTACTTATTTCACTCGCGATTTTAACGTGTATGGCGTGTGACCCGATCATTTATGCCCCCAGTTCTCAGCACGTTCCTGTTCTTAAAGGTAAAGGTGACATGGAAATCGAAGCTTCCTATGCCGACACCGGGTTTACCCAGGGCGCGGCGGTTGCAGCTGCAGGAGGCGTGGGTGAGCAGGATGGAATAGGTGCCTCATTGAATATTCTGCGGGGTATCGAAAACGATACGGAACAGAGAAGTGCATTAAACTTTTTCGAGGCTTACTATATCCGTCATGGTTTGGTTGGTGAAAACCCCAAATTCGTATGGGCCATTGCCCCGGGGATAGGTTATGCTGGAACAAGGGCGGAGGATGATCAATTAATCGAATTCAAAGCGTCTTTCATCAGACCCTTCGTGCAACCAAGCATTGGGTTTGCCAGTAGAAATTTCGAGGCAATCCTGTCGGCCCGTCTTGGCTATGTTGGTTATCTGAGTGCTAAATCAGAACCCCTGAGCCAGGATTTTATGGAGCTTTTCAAAGAAAATGGGAATCAGGTTATTTTTGAACCTGCACTTACATTGCGCGCAGGCGGAGAGTTTGTGAAGGTACATACACAACTGGTTCTTTCAACGTTCAATTTTGATTATGAGGATGTTTCACAGCTGTTCTTCTATGATAATGCATCTTTTTCACTCGGTTTGCAGTTTTACATTGCTAAGTCCAGGGAATGATTGCCCATCTCTTGAGTTTAAAATCATCAAAACTTCGAAGGATAATTTGATTTTTTATCTGCCCTGCTCATATTGTAGCCCGGAAATAAATCAAATCAAAATAACGAACTAGAACCATGAATAGAAAATTACGAATGGGTATGGTTGGCGGAGGGTCCGATGCCTTTATCGGAGCCATTCACCGGCTAGCGGCCTTTATGGATAACCAGATAGAATTGGTTTGCGGATGTTTTAGTGTGCACCCTGAAGTATCACAGGCATCAGGGAAGCTTTATTATCTTCCTGCTGATCGTGTTTATGACACATACCAGGAGATGTTTGAAAAGGAAGCTAAACTGCCTGAAGGTGACCGCATGGATTTTGTCACCATCGTAACACCCAACTTTGCCCATTACGATCCTGCGGTCATGGCACTGGATCATGGTTTTCATGTGGTTATTGACAAGCCCATCACGCTTACGCTGGAACAAGCTGTAAGTTTGAAGGAGAAACTGGATGAGACTGGTCTGCTGCTGGCACTCACACACGTCTATGCCGGTTATCCAGCCGTGAAAGAAGCAAAGGAGCGTTTCCGCAGAGGAGATTTTGGTGAAATCAGAAAGGTGATTGTTGAATATCCGCAGGGATGGCTTTCGGCCAAACTGGAGGATACCGGCAACAAGCAGGCATCCTGGCGTACCGATCCCAAGAGATCAGGAAAAGCTGGGTGCATGGGGGATATCGGAACACATGCGCATCACCTGGCTGAATACATTACCGGATTAAAAACTACCCAGATCAGTGCAGATCTCACTGCCTTCATACCAGGACGTCAGCTCGATGACGACGGTACGGCCATGCTGCGTTTCAACAATGGAGCCAAGGGCGTACTCATTGCGTCCCAGATCGCAGCCGGAGAAGAAAATGCCGTGAAGATTCGCGTGTATGGAGAAAAGGGCGGAATTGAATGGGCACAGCAGGAACCCAATACACTTTGGGTGAAGTGGACCGATAAGCCTACCGAAATGGTGCGCACTGGCCTTGGCTATATGAGTGACATTGCAAAACACAATACACGCACGCCAGGCGGACATCCGGAAGGATACCTCGAGGCGTTTGCCAATATTTATCGCAACTTCTCACTTACCCTTCGTGCACGCATGAATGGTGAAGAACCCCAGCCCGAATGGCTCGATTTTCCGGATGTGGAAGATGGTATCCGCGGTATGCAATTCATCGACAAGGTAGTGGAAGCCGGGTATGATGACAGTAAGAAGTGGGTGGACTTTTAGTAGTACGTAGTCAGCGCCGTTGGCGTCCGCCTTTTGCGGATAGTCAGTAGTCAGTAGTCAGTAGTCAGTAGTCAGTAGTCAGTAGTCAGTAGTGGCACTATTACGTTTATTACTGCCTCCCGGTTTACTTTCCGGGGCTATGGCGCAGGTAGGAACTCCGTGGAATCGCGGAGTCGGGCCGGGTGCGTGCCGGGAGGCAGGGATCTCCTCATGGAGGTAGGCCGTCCTGTGCCAAAGGCATCCCTTCGGGGTAGGGACGGCATATGGATAACGTCCCCCCTTGAGGGGGGATTAAGGGGGGTGTTCCTGTATCCTGTATCCTGTATCCTGTATCCTGTATCCTGTATCCTGTATCCTGTATCCTGTATCCTGTATCCCGTATCCCGTATCCTGTATCCCGTATCCCGTATCCTGTATCCTGTATCCCGTATCCTGTATCCTGTATCCCGTATCCTGTATCCTGTATCCTGTATCCTGTATCCCCTAAACGCTCGCCTCTGCACCCAACTGCATATTCCTTTTTCGCTGATATAAATGATAAACAAAGGCCATGGCAAAGAATAATCCGGCGACAGATGCCATGCCACCGGCAATGCTGCCGTCGAAGGCAGCGCCCAGGTAATAACCGCCTATGGAAATGAGTATGGCGATGACCACCGTGATCATCATCATGCGGTCCAGGCGATCGGTGAGCAGGTAGGCCGTGGCAGGAGGGGCGATCAGGAATGCTACTACCAGGATAGCACCAACTGTCTCGAATGATGCGACCGTAGTGAGCGAAACAGCCCCCATCAGCAGGTAATGCCATAGGCCGGTTGAAATTCCGATTGCGGCCGCGTACGCAGGATCGAATGTCGTGATATATAATTCCTTGTACCCGATCGTGATGAAGGCAATGACCAGTACGAGTATACCTCCGCTGATGTACATCGCACGAGGTCCCATGATCAAACCGTCGGGAAGGATCCACAAATCAATCGGGACGTAGGCAATTTCTCCGTACAGCACACATTCCTGATCGAGGTCGACCTTGCCCGCGAGTGCGGAAATCAGGATCACACCGATGGCGAACATGACCGTGAAGGTCACCCCGATGGATGCATCCGTCTGTAGTTTCCCCTTTTTATGGAAGAATTCGATTAGAAATGTGGTGAGTATTCCAATTGAACCGGCGCCGATGAGCATGGGGAGTGATTCGCGGGAACCCGTTATCAGAAACGCGATCACAATGCCGGGCAGGACGGCATGGGAAATGGCATCGCCAATCATGGCCATTTTTCGCAGGATAAGAAAACATCCCAACAGGCCGCACGAAATGGCCACGAGAGATCCGGTGAATATGATTTGTAGTGCCTGCATATCAATAGGGGATTTCTGATTGGTGAGGATCTACCTTTGGATAATCAAGCAATTTCTCAAGTCTCGCTTCAAGCTCCGGCGTAAGAATATGCTCGATGGTATCTGCATCATCATGCACATGATCGGGGGCAATCCGCAGGTATTGAGTTAGGTACAATTCCCAGAGACGATGCAGTTTTACAGTTCTCTTTCCTTTATTCATCCCATCTGTGGTGAATGCATAACCAGATGGTGATCGTACAATAAATCCGTCCCTGGAAAGTCGTTTGAGTCCGCTAAGCAGCTCTTCCTTTTCAAAAGACCGCAGGGCAAGCAGGTCCTCCAGTGAGCGGGACTCTTCGAAATTGCCGTCGCGTTCACCCAGGTTATAGAATGTCTTCAGAATATTCTCGTCTGTCATTGAGTGCCGGATCCTGCGGCTGACAAGCAGTCGGTGAAGTATTCCTTTACCAGGTGCGAAGAAGAACGAGAAAAATGCTATGGCCGAAACGACCACAACAATCCAGGGGCCCGTTGGCATGGATGGAGCAGTATAGCTGATAAAGGCACCAGCGAAGCCGCTTACTGCTCCGAAAATGGCAGCCAGGATGACCATTACATGGACATTCTCAGTCCAGAATCGTGCAGCTGCCGCGGGTGTGATCAGCATGGCAGCCATGAGAACGACTCCTACGGCCTGAATTCCAATCACAACTGCCAGAACGGTGAGTGTGGTGAGCACCAATTCAATCGCACGGATGGGAATCCCGATTGTCGCTGCAAAATCTGCATCAAAGGCTAAAATGGTGAGCTCCTTGAAAAGAAAGAAAACAGTTATAAGGAGCAGGAATGCAGTAATGGAAAAGACGATCAGATCCTGACCAATCAGGGAGGCCGCCTGTCCGAACAGGAACGCATCCAGTCCCGATTGCGCCGCATTACCGCTTTTCTGGATAATGGTTAAAAGAAAAATTCCGATACCAAAGAAAACAGAGAGAGTAAGGCCGATTGCGGTATCTTCTTTTATTTTACTGTTGGCACGGACGTAATCAATGATCACAAGCGACAGCCACCCGGTCGCAAAGGCCCCGGGAATGAGTATCAGGGGATTTTTTTCACCCCAAACCAAAAACGAGAGACAAACTCCGGGCAGTACCGAATGGGCGACAGCATCACCTACAAGTGCTTTTTTCTTGAGAAAGGTGAAGGTGCCTACCACCGCCGATGTTGCCGTAAGCAATATGGCGCCGATGACGACATACCGTACGTTCGGGTCGGAAAAGGTGAAGAATGACAAAATATCCTTATCCATGGCTACGGGTTTTCTCTGTGTGGAAAACGTTTCTTTTGCATCAGGTCACCTACATCTGAGAGCAGGGTAAGTTTACCGCCATAGGTTTCCTGGAGAAGTTCCTGTGTGAACGTATCTTTTGTCGGACCATACGCGGTGAGCCGCATATTCAAAAGTATCACCCAGTCGAAGTAAGTCGTTACCGACTGCAGATCATGATGAACCACGATAATGGTCTTGCCTTGCTGCGTCATTTCACGAAGAAGGGTAATGATCGTTTTTTCCGTGGCAGCATCCACTCCAGCGAACGGTTCATCCATCAGGTAGATATCGGCCTGCTGTGCCAGGGCCCTGGCGAGAAATACACGCTGCTGCTGTCCGCCGGATAACTGGGAGATCTGCCTTCCTGCGTAAGCCTCCATTCCAACCTGCCTGAGTGCGTCCATGGCTGCCATCATATCGGCCTTTCGGGGCCGTTTGAATAACCCTAGTTTTCCGTAGCGCCCCATCAGCACCACATCTTTCACCGATGCGGGGAAGTCCCAATCCACCGATTCGCGCTGTGGAACATAGCTTACCCGTTGCCGGATCTCTTCCAGCGGCTGATCAAACAGGCGGATAAACCCGCTCGTATTGGGGAGAAGGCCCATTACTGCTTTGATAAGGGTCGATTTGCCCGCTCCGTTGGGACCTACAATACCAACCAGTTTACCCTCGGGGATTTTCAGATCGATATCCCAAAGGACCGGTTTGCGGTCGTATGCCACGGTAAGATCATGTACTTCGAGCGCTATATTTTTGTTTTTCATAGGAGTGAATCAACAATTGTGTTAACATTCGACTGCACCATTCCCACATATGTGCCTTCTGGAGTTCCCTCGGCACCCATTGCGTCGGAAAACAGGTTGCCGCCGATTCTGACATCAAAACCGCGTTCACGACAACCGGCTACTACAGCATCGATACTGCGCTTCGGAACGGAGGTTTCGACAAAAACTGCCTTTACACGGTTTTCTACAATATAATTTACCAGGTCTGATACATCTTTTAAACCGAATTCCGAAAGGGTAGATAATCCCTGCAGTCCGCGTACAGTGAAACCATAGGCGTCACCAAAATACCCGAAGGCATCGTGGGCGGTAACAAGGATCCGGGAAGAGGGGGGGAGTTCTTCAATGCGCATTCGTACCCATTGATCCAGTTGAGTGAGCTCATTGAAATAAGCATCAGCATTTTGCTTGAAGTACATTGACTTATCTGGTTGAATATCAGATAGTATAATTTCAATAGAGCGTATCGCATCCCGCCAAAGCAGTACGTTAAACCAGAGATGCGGATCATAGGTGCCTGCAAAACCTGCAGCTTCGCGCAGCCGTTCTTCATCCAGGCTTTCGCCAATGGCAATGACCCGTTTCTGGCGCGACAACTTTTCGAGGACTTCACCCATTTTACCTTCAAGATGAACCCCGTTATAAAAGATGATGTCTGCCTCAATTAACTTTTTCAGATCCCCCTGGGTGGCTTTGTAGAGGTGCGGGTCAACTCCCGGTCCCATCAGTGATTCCACACGAACGGAGTCGCCGCCTATGTTGGTTACCGCATCGGCAATCATGCCGGTGGTGGTAACGATGTACAGCTGACCGTCACTGATAACCTGGTCCTGCACCCGTCCGCATCCTGCGAATACAACGATTAGCAGTAGATATGACAGGAATGATTTCATATTCGCACCCTTTGAACCCACAGGTTTCCGGCTACCTGTTGTGAAATGAATATTGTATTGGTGTCGTTCACCCGAATCTCCAGGGAATTGTCGTAGGCCACCTGATCCACAATACGTATGAATGAACCGATAGAGATGCCTGTTTTATCGAGATATTGCAGAAAGGCACTTGATGTATCCCTTACAGCGGTAACCTTACCTGCCTCGCCCGGCCTGAGCTCCAGCAACTGGACCTGCTGTACGTCGGCTATTTCACCGTCTTCGGTGGGAATGGGGTCCCCATGGGGGTCAAATCTCGGGCTCCCCAAATATTCATCCAGGCGTTTTATGAGGAGCTGGGACTGGATGTGTTCCAGTTGTTCAGCCACTTCATGCACCTCGTCCCAGTTGAAACGCAGCTTCTCCACCAGGAAAGTTTCCCAAAGCCGGTGCTTACGGATGATACGTAGCGCCAGCGTGGTTCCCGATTCGGTGATCATTACCCCATAGTACTTTTTATAGCTGATCAGTTTTTTAGAGGCAAGACGCTTTAACATGTCTGTTACAGACGCGGCCCTTGTGTTCATGGCTTCGGCGATGGCATTGGTCGATACCGGTTTGCCCGTCTCAGAGTAAAGATGGTAGATCGACTTCAGGTAGTTTTCCTCGGCGAGGCTTAATTCGATTAACGACATATTCAAATATAGATATTTAGACGAATCTAAAAAATATTTAAGATGTATAAAAATTGATGAATTATACCATTTGTATCCCAATTTAAGCTTAACTCAAGTAAAGTTAAAGTCATTAATAGCTGTATTTCAGCTGTTTAGTAAATTATCTACAAGCGCCCTGAAATCCAGGGCTTCATGCTCCCAATGAACTTCGGCCCCGGGTTTATCCATATAGAATCGGGAATCTGCCAGTTCTTTAATCAGCTGTTCAGGATCCGATTTATAGACGACAGACGCCCGATAGGTATCGCAGAATGACTTCCATATGCTACTGTACTTAATAAAAACAATGGGGATTTCGTGCGCCAGGTATTCATAAAGCTTAGAGGGCATTTTATCGTAAACCCAGGATTCGTAACTGATGACGGCAGCATCAGCTTTCACGAGTGTTCTCAGGATCTGATCGTAGGGTAATGGTGCTTCGCTGATATTTGCTTCGATCCAAGGATATTTTGTGATCCTGTTCCTTAGCTTATTGAGAAACGAGGTGTCAAAACTATTTCCGCAAATCAGCAATCGAGCCGAGGGATCGATCTTCCTGACTTGTTCAACCATTTCAATACATTCTGATATACCGGTATGGTTTGCAAGTGTACCAGTAAAAACAAATGTGAGTGGATTACGGGCAGTTCCTGGAAAAGTTGCGGATTCAGGCATAATGGCCTTGTTTTCCAGTATTGTCGCCTTGTTCCGTGTGAAAGCCAGTTGATCTGCATAACATCGCTCGGCAAGAATGTAATGATCGATGAATTTAACAGAACCTGTTTCCTTGCGACGGGTTAACCTGGCCAGGGGCCGACTGAAGAAATGTTTCCGGTGAAGGATATTTTGATAATAATTCTCGCGGACATCATAAATGATCCTGAGATCTTTATTTTTCAGTCTTTTGGCCATACCCAGTAATTCATGGGTGTTGATGATCAGCAGATCTGGCTCAAGACGCCTAATTAATTTCTCGATTTTAGTGGTTATCAATAACCGTTTAAGGCTTTTTCTTGGGAAGGGCTCAAGGGGGATGAAGTTGATTTCCGGGTCAATTATAGGCGCTTTGCCCGGGAACCCTATTATATTTACGTCATATTTGCCGGAAGGCACAAGCGATTTTGCCAGCTTAAGATATGTGCGCGGGTCATCGACCGGTTTCAGCACCGAAGCAAAAACAATTCGCTTACGTTTCATATTACAGTATAAAGATAAACCTACGTTGTTAATGGACAATAAAAAAGAAATCATTGAGAAGGCATGGGCAGACCGTGCATTACTAAAAGAAAAGGATGTACAGGAGCTTATCAGGTCGGTAATTGAGGACCTGGATAAGGGTGATTTGCGTGTAGCAACCCCAGGAGCTGAGGAATGGACCGTGAATGAATGGATAAAGAAAGCCGTAATCCTTTATTTTCCAATCCAGCAAATGCAGACGGTAGAGGTTGGTCCGTTTGAATTTCACGATAAAATACCCCTCAAACGAAATTATCAGCAGCTTGGCGTACGAGTTGTCCCGCATGCGGTAGCCCGGTATGGGGCTTATATTAGTCCGGGAGTCGTCCTCATGCCATCCTATGTAAACATTGGCGCCTATGTCGATGAGGGTACAATGGTGGATACCTGGGCCACAGTAGGAAGCTGCGCGCAAATCGGAAAGCATGTACATCTCAGTGGTGGCGTTGGTATAGGTGGGGTACTGGAACCAGTTCAGGCGGCGCCTGTAATCGTGGAAGACAACGCATTCATCGGATCGCGTTGCATTATCGTCGAAGGGGTTAGAATTGGGAAAGAGGCCGTCCTGGGTGCAAATGTGACGCTTACGGGCAGTTCTAAGATCATCGATGTAACCGGGAGTGAGCCCGTTACGTATCAGGGGTATGTGCCACCCCGTTCTGTTGTAATCCCAGGAAGTTATACGAAGAAGTTTCCCGCGGGAGATTACCAGGTGCCATGTGCCTTGATCATTGGACAACGGAAGGAGAGTACCGACAAGAAAACCTCTTTGAATGAGGCATTGAGAGAAAATAATGTAGCGGTTTAGCCGTTTGGCATATTAGTTGTTCATCTTACCACAGATGAAAAGTTTTATAATTCAGATATCGGCCACATTGTGTGCGGTAATTTTGTTTACCGCCGCATCTCCCCGCGTTTATCAACCGGTGGATCATGACAGTTTTGGTCCGGGTGAAGAGCTTCAATATCGTGTTTCCTTTGGAATAATCGGTATTGGTGATGCCAGGATGGTCATCGACAGGGAGGTTCGTAGTGTCAATGACCGGCCCGTGTACAAGGTGGATGTCTATGGTAAAACGACTGGAATGGTTGACTGGGTAGCACGTGTGGATGATCATTGGGGTTCCTATGTGGATACCAGCGCATTGGTTCCCCACATCAGCTACCGGAATATCCAGGAAGGAAATTATCGGAAAAATGAGATCACCCGGTTTTATCATGACCGGGGTGTTATTGAAACCCGTACACTGGATCAGAAAACAGGAAAATATAAAGAACCTAAAGTCTTTCATAATCAGCGCCGGGAGATCAGGGATATGCTGGCTGGCTACCTCTACCTGAGGACCGTGGATTTCTCAGGTATGAAAAAGGGTGATTCGTTTGAAATCAGCGGATTCCTGGAGGATACCTTCTATGATATGAAAATGGTATATGGCGGAGTTGAAAGGATTAAGACCAAAGCGGGGAAATTCAGGGCCATTAAACTGGTACCTGTTATGCCTGAAGGTGGTGTGTTCGACGGTGAGAAATCTGTGACATTATGGATTTCAGCTGATGAAAACAAAGTTCCGCTAAAGATTGAAGCAAAAATGTTCGTGGGTAATACAACCCTTGAATTAAGCGGATTCAACAATTTGAGACATCCGGTTTCAGGATTGTAATTTTCCTGATGTAAGAATTTAACCATATCTACCTAACTGCTTTCATTTCAATTTTGTATAATAGCACATGCTTTTAATTGTATTGGCCATATTAAGTCTTCCGTTGCCGGGTAAGGAAACCATTACGTTTCCGTCATCAGACGGTGTGACCATTACAGCAGACCTGTATGCTCCACATTCCAAAGATGCCCCGATGATCATCCTGTTTCATCAGGCAGGCTGGAGCAGGGGTGAGTATAATGAAATTGCTCCAAAGCTGAATGAAATGGGGTATAACTGCCTGGCAGTGGATTTAAGGGCCGGGGGTAGCATCAATGGCGTGATCAATCAGACCCATGAATCCGCTAAAGGTCTTTATAAAGAAACGCGGTATATCGACGGACTTCAGGATATTGAAACCTCGATTCAGTATGCCAGAAAAAATCTGAGTACCGGGAAATTGATCATCTGGGGCAGCTCGTTCAGCGCAGCCCTCGTTTTAAAGGTAACGGGTGATCATCCGGAATGGGTTGATGCTGCGGTTGCGTTTTCACCGGGAGAATATTTTACATCGCAGGGGCAATCACGCGATTATATTTCCAGTAGCGCTGCAAACATTACTAAACCCGTTTTCATCACTTCTGCCCATAATGAAAAGAGCAATTGGTGGGGAATTTATGTGGCAATATCGGATATGGACAAAAGCTATTTCTGGCCCAATACGACAGGAAATCACGGTTCGCGTGCACTTTGGTCGAAGTTTCCGGATTCGGCGGATTACTGGGAAAAGGTGAAATCTTTTCTGGAATCGGTAAAATAATCAGTTTTTGATCTATAAATTTGCAGGAAGTGGCCTTTTCCTGCCACTTTTTTTGTTATCGAGCGTAGTATACTTATGAGACAATTTGTTTTTATTTTTTTAACCTGGGCCTTATGCCTTACGGGATGTTCCAATGATCAGTCAGAAATAGGAGACCGTATGTTTCGTAAAGGCAATTATGAACAGGCCATTGCTGCATATACAGAATACCTTCGATTGAATCCGAGTGATATTAAAACTATATATAACCGGGGCAGGGCATACCAGGAACTGGGTAAGAATGAAAAAGCACTGGAGGATTTTCAGCGGGTGATTAAGGAAGACCCGCTCAATGTGAATGCGCTGCTGAGTGTATCCAATGATTATTTTAACCGCCTGCGCGACTACGAGAACGCCATTTTCTATGCGGATAAGGTCCTGAAAGCTAATCCGAATGCCATTGCATTTACTGTGAAAGGCAAATCTTATCAAAAAATGGGTAAGCTCACCGAGGCAATGGCAGCCTACAATGACGCATTGAGCACCAACGATTCCTATGCTGACGCATACCTTTCCAGGGGAAGCTTGTTCATTTACCTCAACCAGTACAACAAAGCGTGTTCAGATTTTCAAAGAGCCAAGGCGCTTGATCAGGAAGTCTCCCAATACATCGAGAAATATTGCAAATAATCCGCCTAATGCGGTGAGGATTATAATTTAGGACATTTGGATGTTGATATATTTAAGGTTAATGGCTAACTTCCAGTCTCTTAACCTTCATCAACCATTTATGGTAAACATTCTAAACCCTAAATTATGCTCGATGATTTAATCAAAAGCCTGGATGGCGATGTAGGTAAACAACTCACAAATCTGGGTATCCCATCAGACAAGACTTCAGATGTTCTGTCGATGGCGACTTCCGCACTCACAGATCAATTCCAGCAAAATGCCAAAAGCGGTGACATGTCTGGCATGTTAAATCTGTTTAATGGCAACCAGGCCATTGGAAGCAGTTCACTGGTCGATGGTATGGTTGGAAATTTTGCAAGCCAGATAGCCTCAAAGCTTGGCATCTCGCCTGAAATTGCCAAAAGTGCTGCTGCCATGCTCATTCCCATGTTATTGTCGAAACTTGACTCAAGTACCCCGTCGTCGGGGCTAACTGAAGATCATCTATCGCAAATTCTGGGGGGCGAACAGAGTATGGGAGGTATAACGGACGCCCTGAAGGGATTATTTAACTGAGAAACTAAATCAAACAATTATAATAATTACATACTATGGCTAAAATTTCGGATATCGAAGGAATAGGCCCTGCATTGGAGAAGAAGCTCGCAAAGGCAGGCATTAAATCAGTAAATGGACTTTTGAAGACATGCTGTGACAAAAAGGGACGTAAGGCAGTGGCTGAAACTACTGGCATTGATGAGTCTAAACTCCTCAAGTTTGCCAACATGGCCGACTTATATCGTGTGAAAGGGGTAGGAAGCGAATACTCAGAATTATTGGAAGCAGCAGGTGTGGATACCGTAAAGGAATTGAGAACACGCAAGCCTGAGAATCTGCACGCTAAAATGGTTGAAGTGAACGCTAAGAAGAAACTGGTGCGTCAGCTTCCTTCATTGTCCAAGGTTCAGGCGTTCGTTGAACATGCGAAAACGCTTGACCCTGTAATCACTCACTAATTAATTTTAGTACAAAAGGCTGAAGCACCTCTCACCAAAGGGAGGTGCTTCTTCTTTTTCTGCGTGGTTTCACTCCAAGCGCCCCCATCAGTCCCCTTGAGATTTCCCGCATGAGGGTGTTGCCCAATTGACGAACCATTGTATTCTTCGACAACTGTTCCACCAGTGATTCATCATTGGAAGATTCTGACTTTTTGGTAGTTTTTTTCGTCTCGGGTTCCGGAGCAGCTGCAGCCTCGATTTTCTCATTTAACAATTCATAGGCACTTCTGCGATCGATCTCCTCATTGTACTCATCAAGTATCTCCGATTTTGAAATAATCTTTTTTAGCTCATCATCTGTAAGTATACCCATGCGTGATCTTGGGGCCGACATCAATACTGCCGCCAACGGGGTGGGTATACCTTTTTCATTCAGCACGGTAACAAGTGCTTCACCAATACCCAATGTGGTAAGCAGTTCATCGATGTCATAATACTCGGAAGGAGGAAAATTTTCTGCCACAAGTTTGATCTTCTTACGATCGCGTGCGGTGAACGCCCGTAAGGCATGCTGTACGCGGAAGCCAAGCTGACTCAATATGTTTTCAGGTATGTCATCCGGCACCTGGGTACAGAAATAGATACCCACACCTTTGGAACGAATGAGTTTAATGATCGAGTCGAGCTGATCCAACAGTGCGTCTGAAGCCTCCTTGAAAAGAAGGTGAGCCTCATCAATGAACATGATCAGCCTGGGTTCATCTGAATCACCCTGTTCAGGGAACGTCGAGTAAATCTCAGCCAGCAGGCAGAGCATGAAGGTTGAAAACAGCTTTGGACGATCCTGAATATCCACAAGACGTAATACACTGATCATTCCTCTTCCGTCCTTGTCGGTGCGTAGCAGATCGGCCGGATCGAACGACCGTTCACCAAAGAAACGTTCTGCTCCCTGCTGTTCTAGCTCGATGATCTTCCGGGTGATCGTTCCAACCGAAGCCGTAGATATTCTTCCGTATTCTTTTTCAACGCTTTCCTTTCCTTCATCGGTCACATATTGAAGAATCTTTTTCAAATCCTTCAGATCCAGCAGGGGCAATTTATTGTCATCACAATATTTGAATACAAGGGCCATAATACCCGACTGTGTATCATTGAGTTCAAGCATCTTGCTGAGCAACACGGGCCCGAATTCAGAAACAGTTGCACGGAGCCGCACACCGGCTTCATCCGACAGTGTGAGGGGCTCTATCGGGAATCCCTGCTGCACATATTCTATACCGATATGCGCCATTCGCTCGTCAATCTTGGGGTGAGGGGAGCCCGGTGCAGCAAGCCCGCTAAGGTCTCCCTTAATGTCCATGAGTAAGACAGGTACGCCCTGTTCAGAGAGCGCTTCGGCCATTACCTGCAGACTTTTGGTCTTTCCGGTACCGGTAGCGCCAGCAATCAGGCCATGGCGGTTCATGGTTTTAAGAGGGGCCTTTATTAAAGCCTTATCAAGGGGAGCACCATCGATCATCGCGGTTCCCAGGACAATTTCTCTTCCTTTATTGGTATGCGCCTTTTCGATGATGGAGCGAAAGTCTTCCTTACTCATATGTTAATGTTATTTTTTGAACTGCGATGCGACGATTAATTCCTTTGTTTTATGGCTCCAGTCATAAAATCCGCTGCCACTTTTAACGCCTTTATGTCCGGCAGTAACCATATTCACCAATAATGGACATGGCGCATATTTAGGATTGCCAAGCCCGTCGTGGAGCACATGGAGGATTGATAGACAAACATCAAGGCCGATGAAATCTGCCAGCTGCAACGGGCCCATCGGGTGTGCCATACCAAGTTTCATGACCGTATCGATCTCTTCCACGCCAGCCACACCTTCAAACAGACTGTATATTGCCTCGTTGATCATTGGCATCAGAATACGATTTGCAACAAATCCGGGATAGTCATTCACTTCAACCGGAACCTTGCCCAGTTTTTCAGAAAGGTCCATTATCGTATTTGTGGTGGCATCCGTGGTATTGTAGCCACGTATAACCTCAACTAACTTCATCACTGGAACAGGGTTCATGAAATGCATTCCGATCACCTTATCCGGACGATTGGTTACAGCAGCAATTTTCGTAATGGAAATCGAGCTGGTATTGGTGGCAAGAATCGTATGGTCAGAACAAAATTTATCCAGATCACGGAATATATTTAATTTGAGTTCAACATTTTCGGTAGCAGCCTCAACCACCAGATCCGCTTTTGCAACACCTTTTTCCAACGCTGTTTCAGTTGAAATTCGTAACAGTGTTTCCTGTTTCTGGCTTTCATTGATCAGTTCCTTATTTACCTGTCGATCAAGGTTCCTGGAAATGGTTGCAAGTCCGCGTTCCAGAGATTCAGCGGATATGTCGATAAGCGTTACCTGAAAACCATTTTGAGCAAAGACATGTGCAATTCCATTTCCCATGGTTCCGGATCCAATTACCGCAATATTTTTCATCATGTGTAGTGTTTTTGATTGGATTCAAATATAGGAAGAAATGAACAGGACGGAATAATCAATTCAACAGTTCATATTTTGCTCCCTCAATATAAATTTAATTTATATATTGGAGACGGTAAATTTTAATCTAACTAACTATGTTCAAAGAATTTAAAGAGTTTATTTCTCGCGGAAACGTTCTGGAGTTGGCAGTAGGTTTGATCATGGCAACCTATTTCGGAGCTATCGTAAAATCATTTGTCGATGATATCATTATGCCTCCTGTAGGAAAGATGATTGCAGGCGTCGATTTTTCTGAGCTGAAACTGAAAATTGGTGAAAATGTACTGGCAGATGGCACGGTGGAAGCTGTTAGCATCAATTATGGTAATTTCATAAATACCATCATTACATTCATTATCGTTTCCTTTGCGGTTTTCATGGTAGTAAAATCGTACAATCGTTTCCTGAAAAAGCAGGAAGAAGCGGCTCCGGCTGCGCCTCCGGCACCCAGCAATGAGGAAAAATTACTGACTGAAATAAGGGATTTACTGAAAAAACAATAACATCAAAGAGCGGTTCAGCCGCTCTTTTTTTTTAACCTTGCAGTATGATTGAAATCGGGAAACATCAGTTGCTTACAGTAAACCGGGAAGTTGACTTTGGTCTTTACCTTGGGGACGGAAATGAGGAAATACTGTTGCCGACCAAATATGTTCCTGATGGACTCAGCATTGGTGATAAACTTCGTGTTTTTGTTTACAAGGATTCCGAAGACCGTCCGATAGCCACTACACTTCAGCCTGCAGGGGAAGTTGGAAGTATTGTTTCCCTGAAGGTAAAGGATAGTAATCCGCATGGCGCCTTTATGGATTGGGGACTGGAGAAGGACCTGTTTGTTCCTAAGCGGGAACAGCATGTTCCATTTCAAGTGGGCAAGTTTTATGTGGTTCGCATCCTGCTTGACCATAAGACTAACCGGCTTATCGGCACCAGCAAGATACGGGCATTCCTGAAAAAAGATGCTGATGGACTTGAAGAAGGGCAAAAGGTAAATCTCTTAATCTATTCTGTTACCGATCTGGGTTTTCAGGCGGTAATTAACGGGACCTATTCCGGTTTGTTATATCGAAGTGAGTGTCCTGTCGAATTTGCCATCGGAACAGAAACGGACGGGTATATCCGCGCAATACGGGAAGATGGAAAAATTGATCTGCGCCTGAGCCTGGGAGGACGTGAGGGTGCTGATGAGCACAGGGAAATGTTGCTGGATGCTTTGCATAAGAATGACGGATATCTTAATCTGACCGATAAATCCAGTCCGGAAGTCATCCAGCAAACACTGGGTATGAGTAAAAAGGCATTTAAAAAAGCCCTGGGTAATTTGTACAGGGACCGGCTGGTACTGCTTGAAAGTGAAGGCGTCCGGCTGGCTGCTAGCGACGATAAAGCATAACTTCTGTGGCCCTGTTGGTGGCTGAAAAGCGAATTTGAAGGTCCATTCCGGAGGTGCTGTCACCTTCTCCACAGTCTGGCCCGGGATCCAGCAAATAGATATAGAATTTCTGATTACGCTTGTACAATTCATTTTTATCCGGTTTTCCCAGCCAGAGCAAAATGGTTTCTTCCGACTGCCCCTTCAGCGCATCGATGAAATCAGGATGCTCCTGCATGAAAAGCGAGCGGTAGCCCATGCATCCGTTACGGTCAGATTTCCATTCATCTTTATCAAGATAACCGGGAGCAGGAGTCGAACTGCAGGCCGAAAGGCCCGCGATGATCAGGATGAAAAGGACATTTTTCATGAAAGACTTACGGATGAAGATTTAAGAGCTCTGTTCAAATAGAAAAACCAACCGGCGGAGACTATGGCATATAGCATGGCAGCCGGCAACAGGTAAAACGGAAAATCTAATGCATAGTGCATAACTGTAACAATGCCTGCCGACAGTGATAAACGAATGAACTCGAATGGCGTAACCCACGAACGGTTTTCCAGCATGCCTCCACAGGATACCACCAGCATGATAATAAGACTTACAATCATTAAATTCTCGTACCAGGCACTTGATTCCATTGTGAAGAGAAATACCGCCGTAATGAGCAACGCGATCACATACTGGGTCATTACATAGGGGATCACACCCCGCTGAAAACGCGGATTATATTTGATGTAGGAAGTGCGATCTACTTCGGGGATTGGCTGCATTCCACCCATTTCTGCAGGAAGCCATCCTGGTTTGTAAAATATATACCGGACTTTATCGCTGGAAGAGGGGATGGCCTTCATTGTTTGCCACATTTGATGGTAATGGGCCAGGTTGACCCACAAAGGGTTCCATGAATTGGTTGGTTTTGTAATTCCATAAACCGGTCTTTCTTCCTCTTCCTGGAAGGTTCCGAACAAACGATCCCAAACAATAAAAACACCCGCATGATTGCGGTCTATATATTTCGGGTCACGACCATGATGTACGCGGTGATGGGAGGGAGTATTGAAAACATATTCCAGCCAGCCCAGTTTTCCGATGGTCTCGGTATGGATCCAGAATTGGTAAACCGTAACGAGCGCAGATACAAATACGAAGGTGGTGGGATTGAAACCTATCAGCGCTAACGGGAGATAGAAACTGAATGTCCATAGGATTTGGAAAGACCCCTGTCGAAGTGCCACTGAAAAATTATAATCCTCACTCTGATGATGTACTACGTGACCGCCCCAGAATAAATTGATCTCATGCGACATTCGGTGCGCCCAGTAATAACAGAAATCCACTGCTATAAATAGTAAAATGAAGGTAAGGGCATTTTCCGGAATGGTGAAAAATCGATATTCGTAGACGAATGCGAAAGCGGCAACGCCCAATACCTTGAAGAAGATATTGGTGAGTTGCTGGGTGACGCCGCAGCTGATATTTGTTATGGCATCGTTGAGCCGGTAAAGCTTGCGTTTTGAGAACCGTTCGATCAGTAATTCAATACCGATCAGCAGGAAATAAATGGGGATGGATAATATAATCGGATTGAAATCCATAGGTGGTTTAAAAACTCAAAATAATTGAAATTAGTTTAAGAATAAAAATATAACTTCGCACAGCTAGGATGTTACGACTTATAAAATTTATTTGGTTGGTTACCCTGTTGGTGGCACTGGGCTCATTGCTCTACACGTATGCGGCGGTGGGTGAAATGCTTACATTCGGGTCCTATACATTTTCAAGGGAATGGTATTTTTACCTGGCTCTGCTAATCCTCGTGATTTTTAATTTTACTTTTTATACCCTATCAAGAAATATGGGCTACCGGGATGAAAAGCTGCGGTCTACGCTCATCAGCTGGCAGCTTAGTTTCGCAGGGGTACTGAATCTCTTCTTTATAACCAGTGTTTTTTTTCTGATGCTGGTCAATAGCGGAGAGGCTTTTGATTACAATAATTTCGGCTACCTGGTATATGTATGCCTCGGGCTCATCGGGCTCTGGATCCTAATGCTGCCATTTGTATTCTCCCGAAAAATACTTAGCTAAGTAGTTTATTGTCCTGATTATAAATACTTAATATACAGGTAATTATATCAGATTAATTCATTTTTTTGTTTAGAAGAACAGCCTGATTAAATCAAAATCATTGCTTGAATAAATGGTGTTTTTCGTGTTTATTCGCTTACAAGCCATGTGTTGAAAAGGAAATTTATGTCTGAAGAAAATCAAGTTCAATATACCGAAGATAGTATCCGGTCACTCGACTGGAAAGAGCACATCAGAATGCGTCCGGGAATGTATATCGGAAAGCTCGGAGACGGATCAGCGCAGGACGACGGAATTTATGTGCTGGTGAAGGAAGTGATCGACAATTGTATTGATGAACATATGATGGGATATGGCAAAACCATCGATGTGAAAATCACCGATCACAGGGTTGAGGTGCGCGACTACGGTCGGGGAATTCCCCTGGGTAAAGTTGTTGACTGCGTGTCGAAGATCAATACCGGGGGTAAATATGATTCCGGGGCATTTCAGAAATCAGTCGGATTGAACGGGGTGGGAACCAAGGCCGTGAACGCGCTGTCGAACTATTTCAAGGTTCAATCTTACAGGGAGGGACAAACGAAGGTTGCTGAATTTAAGCAGGGAGAAATTATTACGGATCACAAAATCGGTTCGTCAAGCGGGAGGAATGGTACCCTGGTCGCATTTGAGCCTGATGGAACCATTTTTAAAAACTTTCATTTTATTCCGGAATACCTGAATGACCTGATCTGGAATTATGTATTTCTGAATGCGGGTCTGACTATAAATTTTAACGGACAAAAATTTCACAGTGAGAATGGGTTGCGTGATCTGCTGGAGCGGAAAACCGATGTCGAAAATATCCGTTATCCCATCATTCATCTCAAGGGCAACGATATAGAACTTGCACTTACCCACAGCAATCAGTACGGCGAAGAATATTACTCCTTTGTGAACGGACAGTACACGACGCAAGGAGGAACGCACCTGGCCGCGCTGCGTGAGGCGCTTGTGAGGACTGTACGTGACTTTTACAAAAAAGACTTTGACGCGACCGACATCCGGGCCAGCGTGGTAGCTGCGATCGCTGTACGTGTTCAGGAACCTGTATTTGAATCTCAGACAAAGACCAAACTGGGTTCACAAAATGTGGCGCCCGACGGACCCACTATGCGAACTTTTGTCAATGATTTTCTGAAGACAGAGCTCGACAATTATTTACACCGGAATCCTCCGGTCGCCGATGCCCTGCTGAAGCGTATTTTGCAATCGGAACGGGAACGCAAGGAGATTGCCGGAATTAAGAAACTGGCCAACGATCGTGCTAAAAAAGCAAATCTTCACAACAAGAAATTACGCGATTGCCGGGTACATTTCAGTGATAAGAGCAAGGAACGTGCAGAGGAGACGATGATCTTCATTACCGAGGGAGACTCGGCCAGCGGGTCTATTACCAAATCAAGGGATGTGGAAACCCAGGCGGTATTCAGTTTGCGTGGTAAGCCCCTGAACTGTTTTAACCTGACGAAAAAAGTAGTGTATGAAAATGAAGAATTCAATCTTCTTCAGCATGCACTGAATATCGAAGACGGTATCGAAGGTCTGCGATACAGAAAAATCATTATCGCCACAGACGCGGATGTCGACGGGATGCACATTCGCCTGTTACTGCTGACATTCTTTCTTCAGTTCTTTCCCGATTTGGTCCGGCATAACCATGTTTACATTCTTGATACGCCTTTATTTCGCGTACGTAACAAGAAGGAAACGATCTACTGCTATTCGGAAGAGGAGAAACGTGCAGCCATCGCCAAGCTTGGGAACAAACCTGAAATTACCCGATTCAAGGGGTTAGGGGAGATCTCACCTGATGAGTTTGGAAAGTTTATCGGTGATGAGATGCGACTGGAACCCATCATCATTAAGAAGGACACAACCATAAAGCAATTGCTGTCATTCTATATGGGTAAAAATACACCGGAACGTCAGGATTTTATTGTGGATAACCTGAGGATTGAAAAAGACCTCGTCGAAGAAACAGCTGCTTAAATTGTAATAAAATTGCAAAATATAAATAATTGTAATTATATTGCAATATGAATTATTTAATAATGATGGCGGATATCATTGGCAGTTCCCGCGAGGAAGGGGCAGCGTTGATGAATGCATTTTCCGGAATTGTAGAAGCGGCTAATAAAAAGTTTGAGTCAGGGATCCTGTCTCCACTGACGATTACGCTGGGTGATGAGTTTCAGGGGATTATTTCAGATGTGCAAACGGCCACAGAAATTATATTTTTTATTGATGAACAGTGCCTGATTGCAGATCCGGTCTTTCGTTTGCGTTATGTATTGCATTACGGCGAGATACAAACCCCTGTTAATACAATCGAATCATACGGAATGCTGGGCCCTGGCCTCACCAGGACACGGGAATTGCTTGGGGAGATCAAAAATGGTGATCTTGAGATAGTTGTATCCGGCCTGTCGGCACCGAACAGTAAACGTCTCGAGTTGGCATTTAGGTTATACCGGGCATTTTATAATGACTGGCATGAAAAGGATTTGTCGGTAGCCTCTGATTTTATTAAGCACCAGGATTACAAGATCCTTTCCTCGATGTATGGCAAAGATCCGTCGACCATGTGGCGGAAAGAAAAAACACTAAAAATGAAAGACTTTTACGCCTCTAGGGAATTGATAACTTTAATGGCAAGCGATGCATAGGGCCTGGATTCATGTCGGATTGATTATTGTCGTTTGTGAATTGCTGGCGGCACTGGTATTTTATTTGCTGGCCCGCTGGAATGCCAAACCCCCTGAAGTGCGTCGATCTTCACGGCTTACCTGGAGAGGTTTATTTAAAGGCTGGGTGGAGCGTGCGTTCCTGGTTTATGCCCTGATAAGTGGCTACCCCCAGGCACTCACATTTTTCGCAGCCCTGAAAATTGCAACCCGCATTAAGGATGACGACCGTATTACCAACGATTTTTATCTCATAGGCAATATTTTATCTGTCTGCCTGGCAATTTTATACTCACAAGTTTTAAGCAAATATTTAGTATAGCATGGATAATCACGAAGAGAACGGAAAACCTGAAAAATATAGTGGTGAGGATCAGATTCATGATGTTATACCTGTATCCGGTATGTACGAGGACTGGTTTCTCGAATATGCGTCCTATGTGATCCTTGAAAGGGCAGTACCTGCGATTGAAGACGGCTTTAAGCCTGTTCAGCGCCGAATTATGCATGCCCTGAAGGAAATGGATGATGGTCGTTTCAATAAGGTCGCCAATGTGATCGGACAAACAATGCAATATCACCCGCATGGTGATGCTTCCATTGGTGATGCCATGGTGAACATGGGTCAGAAGGAACTGCTGATTGAAACCCAGGGTAACTGGGGAGATATTCGTACAGGCGACAGTGCAGCGGCCCCGCGTTACATCGAGGCACGTTTGTCAAAATTTGCTCTTGATGTGGTTTTTAATGCTCAGACCACCAATTGGCAGGTATCTTACGACGGAAGGAAAAGGGAGCCGGTAACCTTTCCGGTTAAATTCCCCCTGCTGCTTGCACAGGGTGTTGAAGGGATTGCAGTTGGGCTTTCCACAAAAATACTTCCGCACAATTTCTGTGAACTGATCAAAGCCTCGATCGATATTCTGAAAGGAAAGAAACCCAAAATTTATCCGGATTTCCCGACAGGGGGCATGGCCGACTTTTCTGATTACAACCAGGGTATGCGGGGTGGTCGCATTAAGGTTCGTGCACGGATTGAGGAATATGATAAGAAGACCCTGGTCATCCGTGACATTCCGTTCAGTACAACGACTACCAACCTCATTGAATCGATCATAAAAGCCAATGATAAGGGTAAGATCAAGATTAAGAAGGTGGTCGACAATACCGCACGGGATGTGGAAATTCTTGTTTCGCTTGCTCCGGGTCAGTCACCCGATATTACCATAGATGCGTTATATGCATTTACCGATTGCGAATTATCCATATCGCCAAATTCATGCGTGATCATTGACGACAAACCTCATTTCATGCCGGTCGGTGAGATTTTACAGCGCAATACGGATCAGACGGTTGACTTACTGACAAGGGAACTTGAAATTCGCCGGCACGAGCTTATGGAGAAGATACTTTTCTCTTCGCTCGAGAAAATATTCATTGAAAACAGAATTTACCGGGATATCGAGGAGTGTGAGACATGGGAGGCGGTTATTTCCACGATCGACAAAGGTTTGGATCCATTTAAGCCTCAGTTCTACCGTGAAATCACGGAGGATGATATTGTACGCCTGACAGAGATCAAAATCAAGCGTATATCCAGGTTCGATTCCTTTAAAGCCGATGAATTATTGAAAAGGCTTCAGGATGAACTGGCAGAAACGGAATACAACCTGGCCAACATCACTGAATATGCCATCAATTACTATCAGGGACTCCTGGAGAAGTATGGAAAGGGACGTGAGCGCAAAACTGAAATTCGTTCTTTCGACGCGATTAATACAACCGTGGTAGCCGCCAACAATCAGAAGCTTTACGTGAACAGGGCTGATGGATTCGTTGGTTACGGACTGCGTAAGGATGAGTTTGTTTGTGACTGTTCAGACCTGGATGATATCATTGTCATCCGTAAAGATGGTAAATGTATGGTCTCCCGGATTGCAGAAAAGGTCTTTATGGGCAAGGATATTCTGCATGTAGGTGTTTGGAAAAAGGGTGATGACCGGATGACCTATAATATGATCTACCTGGACGGAAAAACCGGCAGGTCCATGGTAAAAAGGTTCCAGATCACTGCCATTACCCGGGATAAGGAATATGACCTCACAAAAGGCCATAAGAATTCACGCGTCCTTTACCTGAGCGCCAATCCGAATGGAGAGGCAGAAATTGTGACAGTGAAACTCACATCAGGATCCAAAGCCCGAATCAAAATCTTTGATTATGATTTCTCAGAACTTGAAATAAAAGGGCGTGGCGCAGGAGGAAATATATTAACGAAATATCCGGTGAGGCGTATTGACCTGAAAGCCGAGGGCGTTTCCACGTTGAGTGGCCTCGATATCTGGTACGACGATTCGGTAGGCAGGCTCAATAAAGATGAACGTGGACGTCATATTGGAAACTTTAATGGTGATGACAGTATTCTTGTCATTTATAAGGATGGTTCTTACGAGCTCACCTCATATGAACTCACCAATCGATATGAGCCTGAAAAAATTATCCTAATTGAGCGATTTGATTCCGAAAAGGTTATTTCTGCGGTCTATTATGACGGCGAAAGCAAAACTTATTATGTGAAGCGTTTTCAGATCGAAACATCCACTCTTAACAAGCGGTTTGGATTTATCAGCGAAGCCGGGGGCTCCAAATTATTGCTGGCATCCACGGCAGAATCTGTTGAGGTTGAAGTTTCTGTTCAGAAACCAAAGTCGAAATCGCATGATAAGGAAATCGTGAAGCTCGAGGATATCATCGATGTTAAGGGATGGAAAGCGATCGGGAATAAACTTTCCTCCGAAAAAGTAAAAAAAGTAGAGTTACTTTCAGAAAGCGGAACAGATACAGCTAAGAAAAAAAAGGATAAGGCCCCTTCAAAGGCTGAAAGTGAACCAAAGGAGGACAAACCTGATAATAATGAATCGGGTTCTGAAATAAAGGAGATTGAGAATAAGGAGCCGAAGAAATCGGGTGGAAGTGGAAAAGGTAAGGAAGAAGGAGGTTACAATATCGGTGAAACCATAGAATTTGATTTTTAATGAACAGGGAAGACCGTCTGCTACTGGAATATTTCAGCGGTTTTGTAAGTGAATCACGGAAAGAGCTGATGGACCAGGTACTTTCAGACCGGACAAGACAGGTCACAGTTGTTCTGGAAGATATTTACCAGTCACAAAATGCCAGTGCAGTCGTGCGCACATGTGATTGCTTCGGGATACAGGATCTTTACATTATTGAAAACCGGCATGAATATAACCTCAATCCACGTGTTGTTCACGGCGCTTCCAAATGGATTAATATGTACCGGTTCAATACTTCCGAGAATAATACATCGGAATGTCTGACTTTATTGAAGCAGAAAGGTTATACAATTGTCGGCACTACCCCTGATAAAACCGCCATGTCTATTTATGATCTGGATCCGGAGGTAAAACCAGCGATTTTATTCGGAACCGAGGCACTTGGATTATCTGAAACAGCCATTGATTTATGTGATCAGATGGTTACCTACCCAATGTACGGATTTACAGAAAGTCTGAATATTTCAGTGAGCGTTTCGTTATGTTTGAGTGCGGTGATACCCGCATTGCGAAATTCCTCGGATTCGTGGCAATTAACTGATGCCGAAAAGGATGAGCTTCGATTATCCTGGTACCGGCAGTCGGTAAATCGTTATGACATACTGGAAAGAGAATTTCTCAAAAAGTTGAAATAAGTTATTAGGTTTACGGTGTATGGTTAGGCGGATAATTAAAGTTGCAGGAATTCTCACGGGTATCGTAATTGTATTTATGAGCGTTACGAATATCTGGGTCTATAATTCAACCCGTCAACAGGTTTTTGAGCAATCCGCCGATGTTCCATTTGCAGCTGTTGGAATTGTATTGGGTACAAGTCCGAAAACAATGCAGGGAGGTCCTAATCCGTATTTTGAAGAAAGGATATCAGCAGCAGCCGACCTGTATGAGATGGGAAAAATTAAGCACATTCTTGTGAGCGGTGATAATGCCACGGTATATTACAATGAGCCCGAAAAGATGAAACAGGCATTGCTGAAGCGCGGTGTGCCGGAAACTGCCATCACACTGGATTATGCAGGTTTTCGAACACTCGATTCGATGTTCAGGTGCCAGAAGGTCTTTGGGCAGAATGAAGTAACTGTGATAACGCAGCCATTTCATACCTACAGAGCCCTTTTTATTGCTAATTACCTTGACATGAAGGCGAATGCCTATGCAACCAAAAAGGTCCACTCAGCCAGCTTTAAAATGGCTGTGCGGGAATACCTGGCCCGGTCACTGGCTGTTTGGGAGCTTTATGTTGTCAATAAGGAGCCGAAATTTCTCGGCAAAAAGGAAACCCTTAACCTCTGATTTGAGTTCAATACACCGGTAATACATTTCAACTTGCGGTTCTATATATCCATATTGTTTCTGATTCTTTCAATTCCTGTTCTCGGACAGGAGCGGATCATCTTTGGCAAAGTCACCGATGCCAATACAGGTGATCCGATACCGTTTGTGAATGTTTTTCTCAAAGGCACTAATACAGGGGTAACTACCGACTTCAATGGCAAGTACGAATTGGTTATCAGGGAATCGGCAGACTCGCTTACTGCTTCCTACATCGGGTATGTGACACGGACAAAGCCTCTGACGAATGCTCCGCGGCAGGAGTTGAATTTTCAATTAGCGGAGGATGTGATCAGCCTGGATGAGGTAGTATTTATAGCCGGTGAGAACCCAGCATTCCCGATTCTTCGAAAGATTGTTGAAAATAAGCGTCGGAATGACAAGAGCACCCTGGATGCGTACGAATACGAGACTTATACAAAGATCGAGGTAGATGTCGACAATATTTCCGAGTCATTTCGCGAAAAGAAATTCATGAAAAAGATCACAAGCGTGATGGATAGTGTTGATCAGCTGGCAGGGGAAGACGGTAAGCCGATTCTTCCGTTATTTATTTCAGAGACCTTGTCGCAATATTTTTTCCGGCGGGATCCCCGTATGCAGCATGAAAAGATCATCAAAACCAAGATCACCGGTGTTGGTGTTGAAGACGGCAGCCTGGTGTCGCAATTTATTGGCTCTTCGTTTCAGCAATATAATTTTTACGAGAACTGGCTCAATATTGTAAGCAAGGAGTTTGTTTCTCCGATTTCGGTAGGATGGAAGACCTACTATGATTATGAGCTTAATGATAGCCTTTATGTAGATGATGACTTCTGTTATCGCCTGGATTTTTACCCCAAGAGTGAGCAGGACCTTGCTTTCTCAGGAACGATGTGGATTACGAAGGAGGATTATGCGCTAAAGCGGATTGATGCCACAGTTAGCCGTACGGCTAATCTGAATTACATCGAGAAGATCAAGATCCAGCAGGAGCTTCAGAAGACGTCTGGAGGTGCATGGCTGCCCTCGCAGACACGTGTTTTACTTGACATTGGTGAGATAACCGAAAATATGGCTGGAGTGCTGGCAAAATTTTATACTTCCAACCGGGAAATGGTAGTAAATCAGCCCAGGGAACCAAAGTTCTATGCCAGGCCTATTGAATTGAATGAAGATTACCGTCTGGATGCCAAGAGTGAGGATTATTGGGATCAGCATCGGCATGAACCGCTGTCAGAAACTGAAAAGAACGTATATCAGATGATCGATACGCTCAAAAGTATCCCTGTAGTTAAAACTTATACAGACATACTTAAAGTAGCGATCAACGGATACCGGAAGATTGGCAAGATTGACCTTGGACCTTATCTGGCCTTGTATGCCAACAACAATGTGGAAGGAAGCCGTTTTCACCTGGGTATGCGTACCAACATCGATTTCAGTAACAAATGGATTTTGGGTGGATATCTGGCCTATGGTATCAAGGATGAGGAGTTCAAGTACCGGATGTTTGTGGAGCGAATCCTGGACCGTGATCACTGGACAACCCTCCGCCTGGCACACGGACATGAAATTGACCAGGTGGGGCTTTCAGCAGAGGACCTGATAGGAAATAACATTTTCCTTGCGGCAACGCGTTTTGGAAGGCTTAATCGTCCTTACTACCAGGATTATTTCAGAATGACCTTTGAGCGTGAAGTACTGAAGGGATTTACCCCCAGTGTTTCTTTTACCCATAAATTCTACAAACCGGAATTTGATTTTGCCTACTACACGAGTGAATCCCGGCAACTTGATGAAATCGCAACTAATTTTACCACGAGCGAATTACGCGTGCAGCTGAGATTTGCCAAGGATGAACTGTACGTGCAGAACGACAATGAGCGTTTGAGCCTGGGAACCCTGAAGTGGCCTATCTTTACAGTTCAGTATACACGTGGGTTTGAGGGTCTGCTTGGGGGAGATTTTAATTATAACAAACTGAGTATTAACATTACCGATAAGTATAAAGTGGGCTTTTTAGGGACAACATCTCTGTCCCTTACTGCAGAAAAAATATTTGAGGTTATTCCGTACCCGCTCCTTAAAAACCACGTAGGTAACGAATCAATTTTTTATACTACTGCAGCATATAACCTGATGAACTGGTCGGAATTCACAAGTGACCAGTATGTGACGTTGCGATTGAACCATTACTTTGAAGGTTTCATTCTCAATCGAATCCCATTAATGAAAAAGCTGAAGTGGCGATTGCTGGCGACCGGTAATGTCTTGTTTGGATCTTTAAGGGAGGAAAACCTGAATAATCTGCCACAATTAACCGAGGAAGGAAACCTTACGGCACCCATTGGATTTCTCGACCCGAATCGACCGTATGTCGAGATCGGGTATGGTATCGAGAATATATTTAAGGTGATTCGTGTAGATTTTATCCACAGATTGACATACCGCGAAGTAGAGGACGCCAATAAATTTGGAGTAAAGATCAGTTTTCAATTCATCCTGTAATTGCCTGGTTGGCTAAATCGCAGAGAGTGATTTCAAATAATCATATAGAGCGGTAACCTCATTGCTGGATAAATCCTTATTAAAGATCATCAGCGTTTCAATTCTTCCCTTGAAATCCGGGTCTTCATCACACCAATTTGATCGCCCGATGAAATTGCTGGTCCTGGGAATATTAATCACAGGATGTCCGTTGGATTTACGATTGATTCGAACCCCATCAACATAAATAGCCATTACTCCATTTTCGGATATGGTACCAGCAATAAACATGGGCTGTCCATTTTCGATAACGTCTGCTGCGACAACACGGCCACGTGTTCTGTTTAATAATGAATCTGAATTGATCCAGCTCGTAAAGGCAAGACTGTTACTTTCCTGAAGTCTTGAAAGGGTAACATTAAAACCTTCCTGTTCTCCCGGACCATTTCCAAAGTCAATGATGCGCTCGAAGTATCGATTTTCTGAAAACTCAACGATTGCAACAACGGAAAAACCATCGTTCCATATTGGCCCGATACTATCGATTGTCATATAGCTGCTGGGGCTTTCTTCACATCCCGGAAGATCGGAAGCCTGGTTGAATTGATATCCTGTTGTACCCAACCCATTGGTGAACGGGGTTACATTACCTACGATATTGAAGATTCCGTCCTTATCGAAATCGATCACAGACTTCATGAGCAGTTCCTCAACATTCACAGGCTCCTCATCAGCGCCGCAGTTCATCAGGCCCAAGGAAAAAAACATCAACAATAAGCCGTTCAAGAAAATTTTACTAAAGGTTCTCACCATTTTAATCGGTATAATTGTAAGGTGTAACACGAATTTACACTTATTAATAGTATAATTCTTCCGGTAGTAACCGGTAAATGTGGTTATTTATAATATGAGACAAATAACTCGAATAATTGTTTACACGGCTTTATCGGGCATTTTATGGGGTTGTTTTAGTCGATCTAATGATCAAATGTCTGATATTCAGGTAGATTGGCAGTCAAGTGATTTCCTTTTGGAGCAAAGTGGAAATTCACGTGATCTTCTGTTAAAACAGGCGGAAATATTGATTCAAAAAAAAGAATATGATCAGGCCTGGACACGTCTCAATCGCGAAGTATTCAAATTTGTCAGTAATCCGCAACATTCATTCCTGAAGGGAAAAACTGCCTTCTACCTCGGTTCCTATGCGGATGCGCAGCGATACCTGGAAGATGCCCGTGAATTGGGCTTTACCGAGGATGAATTATTTTATTTATCTGCAGCAGCATCTTTGAAACTGGGCGATAATAAAGCCGCCATTGAGTCTGTTAATACACTGCTGGCACTACAGCAAAAACCCGAATTCCATACGTTAAAGGGGCAGGTACTACTCGAAGCGGGCGATACTGTGCGTGCAGAACGTGAGTTTCAGGTATCCATAGGTCAGGATTCATCTATACGCGAAAATTATCTGGGGCTCGGTACGTTGTACTTGAGTCAGAATAAGCCTGAAAAGGCAGGGCAATTGACGGATCTTTGGCTTTCAAGGGAGCCCCTGGACCGGGATTTTCTTATGATAAAAGCACAAATGCTGGAGAAAAGCGGAAGCTACAGGGAAGCCGGTGATCTTTACCGGCTGCTGAATAATCCTTCAGACCCTGAATTTCTGAGACTTCGGGCTGAAAATTTTTACAAACAAGGCAAGTATGACAGCGCAGCCATCCTTTCTAACCAGGCCCTGATGCTGCAGGATGAACCCCTGGCACGGTTGATTCTGGCCCGGTCCTTTGAAGCTCAGCGATTGTATTCCGAGGCGGAAAACGAGTACAAAATAATCCTGGAACGTGATTCTACCGTTTCTGAAGCCTCTGAAGCGATCACCCGGCTGGAGCGTAGAAGCGAGTATTTAAGATATTTACGGGAACAGGAAGAAAAGGCCAGTCAAATGACACCTCCAGAGCCCGACAGGATCGATCTGAATGATTCCATCAGGTAACCTAAATTTTCCCATCATATCTTTTTTTATGCATCTTTGCGGAACAAAGCAAGAATAACACGAACCTATGATCAATATCACATTGCCGGATGGAACGGTAAAGCAATACGAACAGGGCGTTACAGGACTGGATATTGCCTATGGTATCAGCGAAGGCCTCGCCAGAAATGTACTGGCGGCACGAGTTAACGGTGAAGTATGGGATGCCTTCAGGCCGATTAAGGAAGATGCCACCGTGGAATTGTTAACCTGGAATAATGATGAAGGACGAACGACCTTCTGGCACTCTTCGGCGCATTTACTTGCAGAAGCACTGGAAGCCCTCTATCCGGGGGTTAAATTCGGTATTGGTCCGCCTATCGACAACGGCTTCTACTATGATGTAGACCTTGGCGATCAGGAATTCGGTGAAGATGACCTGGTACGTGTAGAGCAGAAAATGGTGGAGCTGGCCCGTGAGAAAAACGAATACAAACGGGAGGAAGTTTCCAAAAGCGATGCGCTGAAATATTTCACTGAAAAAGGAGACGAATATAAGCTTGAGCTCATAGATGAGTTGGCCGACGGTACCATCACATTTTATCAGCAAGGAAATTTTACCGACTTATGCCGCGGGCCGCATATTCCGAATACAGGATTTATTAAAGCGGTTAAGCTCACCAATGTGGCAGGTGCTTACTGGCGGGGTGATGAGAAGAGGAAGCAACTCACCCGAATTTATGGCATTACTTTTCCAAAGCAGAAGGAACTCACCGAATACCTTGAGCGGCTCGAGGAAGCTAAAAAGCGGGATCACCGTAAACTGGGAAAGGAACTTGAACTGTTTACTTTTTCCGAAAAAGTTGGGATGGGTTTGCCGTTGTGGTTGCCGAAAGGAACCATTCTCAGGGATCGTCTGGAAAATTTTATGCGACGTGCGCAGATCAAATCAGGTTACGATCCGGTAGTTACGCCCCATATCGGGAGTAAACAGCTTTATATAACATCCGGTCATTACGAAAAATATGGGCAGGATTCGTTTCAGCCTATTCATACGCCCCACGAAGGTGAGGAATTCCTGCTGAAACCCATGAATTGTCCGCATCATTGTGAGATCTATGCCTCCAAACCACGGTCATACCGTGATTTGCCGGTTCGCCTGGCAGAATTTGGAACCGTTTACCGGTATGAACAGAGCGGGGAATTACACGGATTAACCCGGGTACGGGGATTCACGCAGGATGATGCACATATCTTTTGCAGGCCAGACCAGGTAAAGGAAGAGTTCATTAAAGTGATCGACCTGGTTCTTTATGTTTTTAAAGCACTCGGATTTGAGGATTATACAGCGCAGGTTTCATTGCGGGACCCTGACAATAGGGAAAAGTACATCGGTGCCGACGAGCTGTGGGAGAAAGCAGAGCGAGAAATACAGGAGGCAGCTGATGAGCGCGGACTTACAACCGTTGTGGAGTTGGGAGAAGCAGCTTTTTATGGCCCGAAGCTCGATTTTATGGTTAAAGATGCACTCGGCCGAAGCTGGCAGCTGGGGACCATCCAGGTTGATTACACACTTCCTGAACGATTTGAACTGGAATATACCGGGGCAGATAACCGGAAACACAGGCCCGTGATGATACACCGTGCACCATTCGGATCCATGGAACGCTTTATTGCAGTGCTCATTGAACATTGTGCGGGTAACTTCCCGCTATGGCTGGCCCCGGATCAGATCGCCGTTTTACCGATCTCAGAAAAATATCAGGCCTATGCTGAAAAGGTATTCCAGGAGCTGAGTGAGGCTGATATTCGCGGATTCCTTGATAACCGTGATGAGAAAATCGGCCGGAAAATCCGTGATGCGGAAGTAAGTAAAGTTCCTTTTATGCTGATTCTGGGTGAAAAAGAGCAGGAAACTGGTACGGTTTCCATACGAAGACATGGTCAGGGAGATGTAGGAGGTATGGCACTTGATGAATTTATTTCTTACTTTCAGGGGGAAAGGGATGAAACCCTGGTGAAATTATAAATGAAATATGCGGAGTCGTTGAATAATACAAATTATATCACGATATTTGCAACTTATTTTTGTCGAACAAAACAAGGGAGGTAACAATTAGCAAACAACGTAATACAAGGAGAGGCTACCGTGGAAGAGTAGAGGAGCCTTATCGGGTTAACGAACGAATCACTGCGCCCAAAGTAAGGGTCGTGGGAGATAACGTGGCAGTGGATGTATATCCGATCAACCGGGCGCTTCAGATGGCTAAAGAGCAGAATCTGGACCTGGTAGAGATATCGCCGAAGGCGGATCCACCTGTTTGCAAAATAATTGATTACTCGAAGTTTAAGTACGAGCAGAAGAAAAAGCAGAAGGAGATCAAAGCGAATGCGCAGAAGACGGTTATCAAGGAGATACGTTTTGGTCCGAATACTGAAGAGCATGATTTCAATTTCAAGTTGAAGCATGCCCAAAATTTTCTGGCGGATGGTGCCAAGGTAAAGGCTTACGTTCATTTTGTGGGACGTAGTATTGTTTTCAAGGAAAGGGGAGAGATTCTCTTGTTGAAATTTGCCCAGGCACTGGAGGAGTATGGAAAGGTAGAACAATTGCCAAAGCTTGAAGGGAAGCGGATGACGATGTTTCTATCCCCCAAACCGATCAAGAAGCCGGGAAAGAAATAAAGAGAATATACAGATCATAAACAGATAGGAAAATGCCTAAAGTAAAAACAAAATCAGGAGCAAAGAAACGCTTTAAGCTCACTGGTACGGGTAAGATCAAACGCAAGCATGCGTACAAGAGTCATATCCTGACCAAGAAAGAGACAAAGCAAAAACGCAATCTGACGCATATGACATTGGTTCACAAGGCCGATGAGTCAAACGTCAGGGATATGTTGAGAATCTGATTCTCAATGTTATCAACAGGTTTTAGTGTTTAACCAGGTAACAGGTTTTTAAGCGCGTAACAGCCGCCTTTTACCAAAAAATTTTAATAAAATGCCTAGATCAGTAAATCATGTTGCGTCAAAAGCACGCAGAAAAAAAATCCTAAAAGCCGCGAAAGGCTATTTTGGAAGAAGAAAAAATGTTTGGACCGTTGCAAAGAATGCCGTAGAAAAGGGATGGCAATATTCTTATCGTGACAGAAAAGCGAAGAAAAGAGATTTCAGAAAACTTTGGATTCAGCGGATCAATGCAGGTGCCCGTCAGCACGGCATGTCATATTCGCAGTTAATGGGTAATCTTAAAAAGTCAAATATCGATCTGAACCGCAAAGTTCTGGCCGACCTGGCAATGAATCACCCTGAAGCTTTTGAAGCAATTGTAAACAAAGTAAAATAAGGAATCAGATCTGTATATTATGAAAGCCCGGTTACGCCGGGCTTTTTTTATGGAGTTCGGTGAGGATTTCCTCTCTGAAAACTTCAGCGGGTTTTGTATCAATTTTAGCCTTTTCAAATTCGTGAATAACAACGAGGCCAGTTGCACGGGTAATCAACATAGCCGAGGCGTTCGTTAAGTCGGAAGTTTTAATACTTTGTTCCTGAACAGGCACTGACCAGTGATCTTCGTTCTTAAGAATGAAGGAGCGCATTGTACCTGCCACACCTCCTGCCGAAAGCGGCGGTGTGATCCAGGTTCCATCAAACAGGACGAAAAGATTGTGAGAAATACATTCGGCAACTTCGTCCTTCTGATTACAAAGGATGAGTTCATCGAGTGCACGGTCCTGGCATTCAATACTGGCCATGATATAGGGGAGGGCATTCATGTTTTTGGTAAAGGACCAGGGATATGGGCATATCCTGATTTCTTTGGAAATTCCAAGTGAATACAAACCATTTCCCTCAGTGAAGGGGCGAATTGTTAGCAGTGAATCGGTGGTGGTGGCATCTGCTCCATATCCGGGTTTGTCGGAGGCATGTCTCCAGAACATGAGCTTGGCCGTCACCTGTGTCTCCTCCGGAAAGTTAAGCTGACTTAATGTTTCAATATTGGCTTCAAGATAACGTAGTTCATTTGGGGAGATATCCAGTCGTAAAACCTGGGCTGCACGCTGCAGCCTCATTTTGTGAAATTCAAGGAGCGGAGCTTTACCGTTGCGGAACCAAATCGTTTCAAAAATGCCGTCACCATATTGAAATGCGCGGTTTTCCGGCATAATCGGAAGTGGTGTATCTATCAGGTTATTGTTAAATAATGCCTTCATCTATTGTAGTGTTTGTCCTGTTCAGTACCCTTTATTTGAGACTCAAATGGGAATTTAACCATTTATAATTTTCATCACACACTATACAGCAGATATGCTTAATATTGGAATATAAATCATCCTGAATGAGCGAAAAAAGTGGAATTTTTGATATGATCGGACCGGTGATGATCGGCCCGTCAAGTTCACATACCGCAGGCGTGGTACGAATGGCCAGGGTGGCAATCCGTGTTTTAGGAGAAAGGCCTGATGAAGCCACTATCACGTTCTACAATTCCTTCGCACGTACGTATGAGGGACATGGCAGCGATAAAGCGGCAATTGCCGGATTGCTTGATTTTAAAACGGATGATGAACGCATCAGGAATTCTTTTGATCATGCTGAAAAGGCAGGTTTAAAATATACGTTTAAATCGGTTGGTAACGCTTCTACCGTTCACCCGAATACGGTGAAATTCGTTCTTCAGAAAGGTGATCATAAAATTGAGATCATCGGTGAAAGTAAGGGTGGCGGTGTGATTAATATTGCGGAACTGGATGGATTTAAAGCTGATTTCTCGGCGAGCCTGCACACATTGATCATCAAGGCACATGATGTAAAAGGGAGTATTGCACATATTTCCAGCGTCCTTTCCCATGACCATTGCAATGTTGCGACTATGTCGGTTTCACGGAAAGCTAAGAATGATCTGGCATGCCTGGTGATTGAGATGGATTCGGGGTTAAAGCCTGTGTCGCTGGAATATATCAAAGGACTTGATTGGGTAACGGAAGTAATTTATATCCCTGATATAGATGTATAATAACAATTGAAATGAAACTCAAAATATTAGCAAGCTGTTTGGTTTTTTTCTCACTTGGTGCAATGGCACAGGAGGAAAGACCCCAGGTGTGGACGCTGGAAGAATGTATTAACTATGCTCTTGAAAATAACCTGGACATCCAGCGGTCTGAATTGAATCTTCAGACATCTGAAATTGGTTATCAACAGGCTAAGATGCAGCGCTTCCCTGATCTTACCGGCCGGGCATCCGCAGGAAGAAACTGGGGTCGTTCTATTGACCCGGTAACAAACCTTTTCGTGAGCCAGGCGATTAATTCTGTGAATCTGAGCGCTTCCAGTTCTGTCGTACTTTTCAATGGTATGACGATCAACAACACGGTGAAACAAAACCTGTTTCAGTATGAGGCCTCACGGAAAGAAGTGGACGTGACAAGAAATAATGTGATGCTGAATATAGTAGGGTTTTATACGAATGTTCTGTTTACCAGGGAGTTGGCCGAAAATGCCAGGAAACAGCTGAATTCTATACAGCAACAGGTGGAGCGAACAAGGATCCAGGTTGAAGCCGGAGCATTACCACAGGCCAACCTCCTGGACCTTCAGGCACAGCTCGCTACGAATGAATTTAACCTGGTGACAGCCGAGAACAATTATCAGCAGGCCAAAGTACAGTTAATGCTCGCCATGCAGCTGCCCCCGCAGGCATCAGTTGAGATTGAGGTTCCGGAAATGGATGTAGAGACAGACTTGATCCTGGAATTGAGCGCATATGAAATATACGAGATCGCACTTGCCAACATGCCCGAAATACAAGCGGCAGAATTGAATGTGGAAGGCAGTGAATATGCTGTGAAATCTGCTAAGGGGGCCTTTTACCCATCACTTCTCCTGTCAGGAAATATTTTCACCAACTATTCCGACCGGATTAATACAAGAACGCTGCCGGATGGGACGTCAACTCCAACGACCGTGGTGATTGGTCAGGTACAGGGCACCGGTGATCCGGTAATTTCGACCATAGATGTACCCAATGTTTCTGAAGAGGCATTTGGTTTCCCTGAACAGATGAATGAAAACCTGAGTCAGTCGGTTTCGCTGGGTATGAATATTCCAATCTTCAACCGCTTTTCAGCAAAATATGACTATCAGCGTGCAATGATCAATCAGGATCGTGCCATTATCGATAAAAAGAATCGTGAATACGTACTGTGGCAACAGATTCAGCAATCGTATAATGATGTGGAAGCTGCCTCCAAATCATATAATTCAAGCCTTTCACAGGTACGTGCAAGAGAAGAATCTTTCAGGGTAATCGAAAAAAGGTATAATAGCGGAGCTGCTAATTTTGTGGATTACCAGGTGGCTGAAAATGATTTCTATAATGCGCAATCTGATTTGTTAAGAGCGAAGTACGACCTAATATTTAAACAAAAAATACTTGATTTCTACCAAGGCAAACCTTTAGAATTTTAAAAAATGGCAAAGAAAAAATCATCAAACCGCTGGTTATATTATGTTATCGGAGCCCTTGTACTTATCGTGGTTTTACTATTTGTTGGAAGATCACAGGGCTGGATAGGCAAAGCAAAGGAAATCGAGGTTGAAATGGCAAAAGCCACCCGGCAGTCGATTGTTGAAAAAGTAAGTGCATCGGGAATGGTGCAGCCGGTTGTGGAAGTAAAACTCAGTCCGGAAGTTTCCGGCGAGCTGATCGAATTGAATGTCGAGGAAGGAGACTCTGTGGTTGAGAATTTTGTGCTTGCGAAAATCAGGCCTGACAACTTCATTGCTGCCCGTGATCAGGCACAGGCAGCCCTGAATCAGCAAAAGGCAAATTTAATGTCCTCACAAGCATCGCTCTCGCGTGCTCAGGCCACCTATCAGCGGGCAAAGCAGGATTATGACCGTCAAAAGAAGTTGTACGATGAAAAAGTGATCTCTGAATCAGATTGGGAATTGGCCCAGCAGAATATCATCGTTGCCGAAAATGATCTTAAATCGGCTCGGCAAAACGTTCAGGCAGCATCTTTCATTGTAAAAAGCAGCCAGGCATCCCTTGAACAGGCCACCGAAAACTTGCGGAGGACTGCGGTTACCGCCCCTATGAGTGGAATTGTTTCAAAGCTGAATGTGGAACAGGGTGAAACCGTTCTGGGTACCCAGCAATTCCAGGGAACCGAGATCATGCGGATCGCAGACCTGAATAAAATGGAAGTTCGTGTAGACGTGAATGAGAATGATATTATTCGGGTGGCAATTGGTGATACGGCTGTAATTGATGTGGATTCCTATTCTTACCTGGACAAGGAGTTTACGGGGATTGTAACTGCCATTGCCAATACAGCGAACGATAAAGCCTCGGCAGATGCCGTAACAGAATTTGAAGTACGCATTCGCATACTGAACTCCTCATATCAGGATCTGGCTTCTGAGGGGAATAAATTTCCTTTCAGACCTGGAATGACAGCCAGTGTGGATATTATCACGCAGCGAAAGAACAATATACTTACAGTTCCCTTGTCATCTGTAACCACACGAAATCCTAATTCTATTCGGTCACGATCCGGAAAAGAGTCTGAAGAGGAACCGGAAAATGAGGCCCGGCAGCAGACTTCCAAGAGTGAAGATCAGGAGGTTGTATTTGTTAATGAGGGCGGTGTTGCAAGAAAGCGGGTGGTCAAAACAGGGATCAGTGACTTTGATAATATCGAAATCATCGAAGGCGTAAGTGAAGGAGAGGAGATTGTGACTGGTCCGTTCCTGGTAGTGTCAAAACGCCTTGAGGATGGCGACAATGTTACAGCCCGCAAGTCAAGGGGCAATTCACCGGTTAGAGAAAATACCGAATCAGATTAGCGTATTTGATTTTCAAAAAGAAACCCGGCTAACTATTGGTCGGGTTTTTTTATGGGAATGCAGTACCTTCGTAATCTATGGCGGACACTTCCGGATTTTTCAAAAGAATTCTGTTCATACCGGCATCAGGACCGAAAGGTTCGGGTGAATATATCCGTTCACTCAATATTGCGAATCACATCAATAGTCGATTTCCCTCGGCCCATATTCAGTTTTTGCTGAGCAGGCAATCTCCTGCTTCTGAAACATGTCCATATTCTGCGGTCATGCTGCCAGATACGCCTACATTCTGTACAACAGAGGTAAAGCAGGCAATAGCCGATTATAAGCCTGACCTGGTCATCTTTGACGCAACGGGGCGTTCATCCCAACTTCGGTTGGCTAAGAAATCAGGTGCGCGTACGGTGTTCATTGCCCAGAATTCCGCAATCCTGAACAGGGCTCTGGGGCTTCTCCGTCTTGGTTTTACCGATGAAATATGGATTGTTCAGCCGGAATATGTCCTTCCGCTCAGCGGTTGGAATGCCCTGAAAGCAAGGCTTTTTCATCAGACCGTTGTCCATACGGGACCCGTTTTTCCGGTTATAAACCCAGAAAAGAAAAGAGAGATTCTTGATAACTTCACGGTGTTGAAGGAAAAATATATTCTTTGCAACCCCGGGGGTGGCGGTCATGAGATTTCCGGTGTGCCGGCGGTAAAGTTATTTGAGGATGCTGCGAAGAGAATCCACCGACAAAGCGGCCTTCCGGTGGTTTTTGTATATGGACAAAATTATACCGGAGAATTGCTCGATCAGGAAGGAATTACTGGTATCTCTAAACTTTCACCTGAGGCTTTCCATGTTGCCATCTCGCAGTCCACTGCATTTTTAAGCGGAGGGGGTGGGGCCGTTTTTCAGGCTATGGCTGAGGATATACCTTGTGTGGCTGTGGCATTATCGGCTGATCAGGAGGAAAGAATTCGCAAGGCAATGCGTAAAAAAAATATCCTCACCTGCAAAGCAGATCCGGAGAATATGGCTGATACGGTCCTCAAGGCATTAGGTTTTCCACCGGCTGGCATTATGGATAATGATGAAATTCTTGTTTCTTTAGACATTATTTTGGACAGACTTATTCAATTAACTACTTCTTTTGATCATGCATAAGAAATATGATTCGGAATTTTATGGTGACAGGGATGCCAGAACCCGTTATTCGGCAGAAAGGTTAATCGGAAGGGTATTGGAGCTGACAGATCCAAATAGTGTTGTAGACCTGGGTTGCGGCGTGGGTACCTGGCTGAAGGTTTTCAAAGAGAAGGGAATAGCTGAAGTAATGGGATTAGAAGGATCCTGGGTTAATGTGGATAATGTTGTGATCGGTAAAGATGAATTCATGCATGCCGAATTAAAGCAACCGCTTTCATTACAGCGAAAGTTTGATTTGGCGATTTCATTGGAAGTAGCCGAGCACCTGGAGGAAGAATATGCCGAACAATTTGTGATCAATCTCACGTCTCTTGCGCCCCTTATTTTGTTTTCAGCAGCGATCCCATTTCAGGGAGGCGTAAAACATTTCAATGAGCAGTGGCCATCATACTGGCAGTCGATATTCAAAAAACATGGTTATATTCTCCTGGATACCATTCGGCCCCATGTTTGGAATGATCCCAGGGTGGAGAGTTGGTATGCACAGAATTCATTCATGTATGTGAAGGAATCAGAGCTGGATAATTATCCGAAACTCGTTCCATACAAAGATTTGAATCAAAATATGGTAGACGCCGTATTGCCGGAAGTTTTCGAGCGAAAGATGCGGAACTATACGCTTACCAAGTGGTTCAAGAATAAACTGGGACTGCTTCGCTGAATTTAATGAAATTGCTGTAGTTCATACCAGACCCTGTTGATGGGCAATCCTACCACATTGAAGTATGAACCTTCAATTCTGTCAATTCCTATGAGCCCGATCCATTCCTGAATTCCATAGGCCCCTGCTTTGTCGTAGGGCATGTAGTTTCTCACATAGTAGTCGATTTCCTCCTCGGTAATGTTTCTGAATTTAACCCGCGTGGTTTCTGAAAAGGAAACTTGCAGTGTACGTGAAAGCAAACAAACGCCAGTTATGACCTCATGCCATTTCCCTGAAAGAGACTTCAACAGCTCAGTAGCTTCTGGCGTGCTATTGGGCTTCCCAAGGATCTGATCATTGAGTTTAACAATGGTATCTGCTGTAATAAGAATTTCATCACCTTCCAGGATTTCTTTATTGAATTCAGCCTTTTGCTCTGCAAGGTAGCGTGGAACCTCTTCCGGAGGCATATCCTGTGGGAAAGTTTCTTCCATCAGGTTTTGCACTACAGTGAACCCCAGTCCGGCCTGACGCAGCAGTTCATGTCGCCTGGGTGAGTTAGAGGCAAGCAATATGGTTTTGCTGAAATTCTTCATTTTCTATTGAACTAAAAAGATAGCCACAAATCGCTTTAGGATAGAAGTAAGTGGATTTTTGAGGCATGATATAACCGGAATAACATACATTCTTTACTTCCTGCATAGAAATTCCATTGGTAATGATGGCAAGTTGCTTATCACCGTGCTGAACCTGGTTCAGGCATTCACTGAAACTTCGTTCAAAGGAAACATTTTCTGAACTACGCTGATCTTTTCCCCGAATACCCAGGAGTTTCTCCAAAATGAAGTAGTGCATTACGGTTAGATCCAGCTTTTTTACAACTTCCGGGAATTTCCAGGGAATTTCCCCAATTCGCTCTGGCTTCAGCCGCACTTTCCACGCATTTTCCTGAAACATGAGCGCGAACGCCCATGGTTTTCCGGCAATAATTTCAACAGCAGAATGCGGGTCATCAATTGGTTTAATGATAAAGTCATTGGCAGCCTGCTCCAAAATTTTCGTTTCATTGAGGCTGGTTAAACCCTGGATCAATCGGTGTGTTGGTAAAATCCTGAGGTCATCGGCTTCTGTATTGGTGAAGTACATGAGGTGGAAATTATAACCCTCATTTCCTGAATGGCCGGGATTGGTTTCAATCATTTCATGTTTGTAGATCAGAGACCCTTCATACCGGTGATGACCGTCGGCAAGTATTACAGGCTTTTCTTTCATCAGGCTGATAAATTCCTGGATGGCCTGTCTGTCGTGAATTACACTCAGAACGTCACGAACCCCCTGATAATCTTCCACATCGTAAATGGGATTTTTCATGCTTTCATCCATATACTTTTCCAGGGTAAACGATGGATCAGTATAAAGGCCATGGGTTGGGCTTACATTCAACTGGGTGGATCGAAGAACATCAACCCTGTCATTTACAGCTTTAGGGATGGTATTCTCATGTCTCAGGAGAACGTTATCTTTCCAGTCATATGCCCTGATGTTACATATAAACCCTTTTCTGCAGAACGTACGGCGGTTACCCGGCAGGGAGAAGTACTGATAATAAACATAAATCGACGGCAATTCATCTCTTTTCAGGGTTCCATCGAGCTTCCATTGTTTTAAACGTTCAGCAGCATTACTGGCTGCATTATCGCCCCTGGGAACAGAAAGGTGAATACTATTAAGCGGATTCAGGTATAATTTTTCGCGCTGCCGGTCTGATACAACGTCAAAAAGGGGAGAAGTGAACTCTTCTATACGGGAAGAAAACTCCGGATTATATCTCCACGCCCTGAGCGGTTGAATTTCTGCCATAACTAATTACCCGGGAAGCGGGCTCTTTTTTTCCAATTGCCCGATGTTGATGTTACCTTGGATTCTGCTGCAGATGATTTTGCGCCATTGCCATAGATTTTTGCTGTTAATGCAGCTGCAATTTCTTCCATCTCCGCATCGGGTACCCCGTCGAGTACATCCGGTGTAAAATATCGTTCCACAAATTTTGTGTCGAATTTACCGGATCGGAAAGCCTCATGTTCCATTACGAATCTGCCAAAGGATAATGTTGTTTGTACCCCACTAATGAGGTATTCATCTATTGCACGGATCATCCTGTTGATGGCCTCTTCGCGGCTGTCTGCATGAACCGCTAATTTGGCGATCATCGGGTCATAATGGATAGGAATGGTCATGCCCTGTTCAAACCCGTCATCAACACGTATTCCGGGGCCCTGTGGGCGAACATAGGTATTGAGCGTGCCGGTATCCGGTAAAAAGTTATTAGCCGGATCCTCTGCATAAACCCGAAGTTCAATAGCATGGCCGTGAATTTTGAGATCATCCTGCGCAAAGGGTAACGGATTACCTTCGGCAATTCTGATCTGTTCTTTTACAAGATCCAGTCCGGTGATCAGCTCGGTTACCGGGTGTTCAACCTGAAGGCGGGTATTCATCTCAAGAAAGTAGAAATCCAGTTTTTCATCAACGATGAATTCCACCGTACCTGCACCACGGTATTTACAGGCCTTGGCCACTCCAATAGCGGCATCGCCCATTCGCTTTCTCAGTTCAGGCGTGAGGACTGAAGACGGTGCTTCTTCAACAACTTTCTGGTGCCTCCGCTGTACAGAGCATTCCCGTTCGAAAACGTGAATGATATTTCCATGGGAATCTCCCAGGATCTGAAATTCAATATGACGCGGGGATGTGATGAATTTTTCGATAAATACGCGACCATCACCAAAAGCCGATTTCGCCTCACTCACCGCACGATTCATCTGAGATTCAAACTCCTCTTCGTTTTCTACTACACGCATTCCTTTTCCTCCACCACCTGCGCTGGCTTTGATCAGTACGGGGTACCCGATCTGACCGGATATCTTTCGCGCTTCATCAATATCGCCGATCGCACCATCCGTACCAGGAATAAGCGGCACGTTATAATCGGCGACGGCGGCTTTTGATGCAAGTTTATCGCCCATAACCCTGATAGCATCGGGGGTGGGTCCAATGAAAATGATACCAGCTTTTTCTACTTTTTCGGCAAATACGGCATTTTCAGAAAGGAATCCATACCCTGGGTGTATTGCATCTACCTGGAGGGATTTACAAACATCGATAATACGATCCATTTGCAGGTAGGATGCAGAACTGGCTGCTTCACCAACCCAGACGGCTTCATCCGCATTACGAACATGCAGGGCGTTCCGGTCTGCCGAAGAATAAATGGCGACGGTCTTAATTCCCATTTCTTTGGCCGACCGGATTATCCGAAGAGCGATCTCTCCGCGGTTGGCAACCAGAATTTTCTTAATCTTTATCATAATAATCGTGGGTGTCCTTACAATGCTACTTAATAAATTATTATTTTCGAAACAGAGCCTTATTAAACAGGGTCAGGTTTGCCAAGATGCACAATAGTGTTAACTTTGTGTGTTTTTTGATGAACAGGAAAAACGAACTAAATACATAAGACGTGGATCTATTTGATAAATTAAGAGTGGAGCGAGGGGAACTAGGTCAGCATTCCCACCTACCCAAAGACTATTTTATGTTTCCAAAGCTTGAAGGGGAGATTGCGCCCCGGATGAAGTTTAACGGAAAGGAAGTGCTAACCTGGAGCCTGAATAACTATCTCGGCCTGGCCAATCATCCTGAAGTAAGAAAAGCGGATGCAGATGCCGCGGCCCAGTGGGGTCTGGCGTACCCTATGGGGGCGCGTATGATGTCGGGTAATTCCGTTCATCACATTGAACTGGAAAAACAACTAGCATCTTTCATCAATAAAGAGGCGGTTCAACTGCTGAATTTCGGTTACCAGGGCGTTTTATCTATTATCGATGCGGTGGTGGACAGGAAGGACGTCATTGTTTATGACGCGGAGTCACATGCATGTATCATAGATGGTGTTCGTTTGCACATGGGAAAACGTTTCGTTTATCCGCATAACAACATCGAGAACCTTGAAAAACAATTGCAGCGTGCACAGAAAATCACTGATGAGACCGGTGGTGGAATCCTTGTGATTACAGAGGGAGTTTTTGGTATGTCTGGAAACCAGGGTAACCTGAGAGATGTCGTAGCCCTCAAAAAGAAATATCCATTCCGTCTGCTTGTTGATGATGCACATGGTTTCGGAACGATGGGTAAAACTGGTGCGGGTACCGGAGAAGAGCAGGGTGTTCAGGATGGCATCGACCTTTATTTCTCAACGTTCGCGAAATCAATGGCCAGTATTGGCGCATTTGTAGGTGGAGACGCCGGTGTAATTGATTATTTACGATATACGGTGCGATCTCAAATATTTGCGAAGTCTCTTCCAATGCCCCTGGTTATCGGTGCATTAAAACGCCTGGAGCTGTTGCGTACACAACCTGAACTTAAAGACAATCTTTGGAAGGTCGTGAATGCACTGCAGAGCGGACTTAAGGCACATGGATTTGATATTGGAACAACACAGTCTCCGGTAACGCCTGTTTTATTCAAGGGTGGACTTGGAGAAGGTGCTAATATGGCCATGGACCTTCGTGAAAATTATAACATCTTCTGTTCGATGGTGATCTATCCTGTGGTACCACGCGATGTGATCATGCTTCGGCTTATTCCAACGGCTGTTCACAGCCTGGATGATGTGAAAGAAACCATTGATGCATTCGCAGCAGTCAAACATAAGCTGGATAATGGATTCTATCAGAGGGAAGAACTGGTTGCAGTGACCAAATAAAATAAAAAAAGTGTGTTTTTAGTTGATTTAATCACATTTTGAGTATATTGCCAACGCTAAATAAATCAACAGAAACTTTTTAAATAAACTATTTTAAACCAATCAAGCATGAAAAGATTTAACGAAATCAAAGACCTTGTAATGTCGTTGGAGGCTGACTTCGAGAAGTTCTATGAAAAAGGAAATAATGCTGCAGGTACCCGCGTAAGAAAGGGTATGCAAGAATTAAAGAATCTTGCTCAAGATATCAGAGTAGAAGTTCAAGATAAGAAAAATCAGGGATAACAAATTCTCAAAAGAGAAAGGGAGTGTGAAAGCACTCCCTTTTTTTTTGTTCAAATGTAAATATTCAGATACCTATTAATCAGGGGTTTATGAATTAATAAAGTACCCTGAATTTAATAGTATGCTCAATCTTCCGTAAAGCCTTTATTACATCCCTGTCATAGGCCTTATCGATGTCGGTAATTACATATCCGATCTTCTCATTTGTTTTCAGGTATTGCCCGACAATGTTGATGTCATGATCAGCCAGCACCTTATTGATCCTGGCAAGAATACCCGGCATGTTCTGGTGAATATGAATCAGGCGATGTGCATTCTTCAGTGTTGGCAACTGAAGGTTCGGGAAGTTTACACTGTTTGATGTACTACCGGTATTGATGTATTCCATGATTTTTCCAGGCACAAAGGATGCAATATTTTCCTGTGCTTCCATCGTGCTTCCTCCGATATGGGGAGAAAGTATTGTATTGGGTAAACCCCGCAAGCGTGACGAAAATTCCTCATCGTTACTTTTAGGTTCCTCAGGAAATACGTCTACTGCTGCTCCGCCAACTTTTCCGGATTCAATATTTAAGGCAAGTGCTTCAATATCCACTACATGCCCGCGGCTCAGGTTCAGGAAAATGACCCCATCCCGCATGTGAGCAAATTCTTCCGGACCAATCAGGTCTTTGTTTTCCTTTCTTCCGTCAACATGAAGGCTGATGATCTCTGCTTTTTGGAGTAACTCTTCGAGGGAATCACATTTCTGAGCATTACCCAGTGCCAGTTTTTCCTCGACATCGTGGTAAATAACTTTCAGGCCCATGGATTCGGCCAGGACGGATAATTGTGCACCGATATTACCATAACCGATGATTCCCAGCACCTTACCGCGAATCTCAAAGCTCCCTTTAGCTGATTTATCCCAGAGACCCTGATGCATCGAGGATGATTTATCTGCAAGCTTGCGCATCAGAAAAATCATTTCTGCAATGGCCATCTCCACCACCGAACGTGTGTTGGAAAAGGGTGCATTAAATACGGCAACTCCTTTGTCAAGACATGCATTCAGGTCAATCTGATTCGTGCCAATGCAGAACGCCCCAATTGATATCAGGCGGTTTGCATGCTCAAGTACCTTGGCAGTCACATTGGTTTTACTCCGGATACCCAAAACCGAGACATCCCTGATTTTTTCGCAAAGTTCGTCTTCATCCAGTCCTGCAGGATATACAGAAACGTTGTAACCTTCTTCCTGCATGAGCTTGATGGCCTGCGGGTGAATGTTCTCCAGTAATAATACGTTGATTCTGTTTTTGGGGTAGGAAATGGCAGTATTCAGCTTGTTCATATAAAGGAATTCATCGAGACTTGGGGCGACGTGATCGGCTTTTTCAGTCACAGATTCACGTTCCACATTCTCGGTAAATGCATAAAATTTATTGGCCAGACCGGCTGCCTTGATCTCATAATCCGTGTAGCCGTCTCCAATTACATAAACATCTCCTTTCAGATTTAAGTGCCTCAGTTGCTCAACCTTTCCGTTATTGGAGGCAAGTACATTGTCCTTGTCATAACCGGTAATCTTCCCGGTGTCATCAAAGGTGAAACTATTAGCAAAAACATTTTCCGGCTTAATGTGAAATTCCTCTACGATCGGTACAATGAAATCACGGAAACCGTTTGATATGATATATACCCGATCAGAATATTTCTCAAAAAATTCACGGTTTCGGCGGAATGAGGACGATACCTTTTCTTTCAGGGATGAAATAAGCTCCGGCAAATGATCCCGATGGGCATCCAGCAGCTCAAGTCTCCGTTCGATGGAATCCTTGAGGGAAAGCGTACCCTCCATGCCCCTGTCTGTAATTTCCTGTATTTCTTCCACACGTTCCTTTTTTCGCGCATGGTTTTTCAGTGCAATCTCTGCGAGCAGATCCATGGCTTCGACCTGGGTGAATGTGGAATCAAAATCTATGATAAAATATTTCTTCACGGAATGAGGTATTTCTATTTAACGACGAAATAAGCAGATTCAGGGGCCATTTAAAAGGGATTGAAAGAATTAATTACAGATACACCAAGGTCAGTTCGTTTCAATCGATTGCATATAAGTAAACCGTTCCTGTAATTTCACGTTGAATAGTTGCAGGATAAGATAATTCGTTGAAAAATTGCATTTGATATGATACTTAAGAAAACAATGATCCGATCTATTTTTCTGCTTGTCTCGATTGTATCAATGCACTTCTTTCCGCTTTACGGACAGCGGCAACAACCAGCGAGTGCGTCTGAAATCCTTCTGAAATTAGAGCGTCTGAATTTTTTGGGTACAGTTCTATATGTGGCTGCTCATCCCGATGACGAAAACACAAGACTTATTGCCTACCTGGCTAACGAAAGAAAGGCCCATACAGCTTACCTTTCAATGACGCGGGGTGATGGCGGACAAAACCTGATTGGCCCTGAGATCCGGGAGGGACTGGGCATTATACGCACACAGGAATTACTGGCAGCGCGTCGGATTGACGGCGGGAAACAATTCTTTACCCGGGCTAACGATTTCGGATATTCCAAGACCGCTGAAGAAACACTTCAGGTATGGGATCAGGATCAGGTACTGTCTGATGTGGTGCGCACTTTTCGAAAATTCAGACCCGACGTGATTATCACCCGGTTTCCGCCGGATGAGCGCGCCGGGCATGGACATCATACTACTTCGGCAATCATGGCTGAACGCGCCTTCGATATATCGGGCGATAAAAATTATTATCCTGAGCAACTGCAAGACCTCACTGTTTGGTCGCCCAAGCGTCTTTTTACCAACACAGGCCGTTGGTGGAATCCAAATATGGATGGGAGTGAGCCGGGCGTTCTTACCATCGATGTGGGTACATATAATCCGTTGCTTGGTACGACTTATACCGAAATGGCTGCACTCAGCAGAAGTCAGCATAAAAGCCAGGGATTTGGAGCGACAGGCAGCAGGGGCTCAAGCGAAGAATTTCTGGAATATGTAAAAGGAGTTGAAGCGAAATCGGATATTTTCGAGGGAATTGATACCAGCTGGTCCCGCGTAAGCGGTGGAGATAAGATTGGCAAATCGATCAACGAGCTTATCTCCAATTTCGATCCCAGAAAGCCTTATGCCAGCGTTCGGGATATGTTGCGCATCCGCAGGATGATCTCAGAAATTGAGGATTCCTTCTGGAAATCCCGAAAACTGGAACAGGCTGATGAAATAATTTCAGATATGACCGGCCTGTATCTGGAAGCACGCACCAGCGAAGGACAGGTTGTTCCTGGTCAGAATATACGCATGGAACTGGAAGCCATCCAGCAATCACCGCTGTCAGTAGTTTTGAAAGGATTCAGGAGCGATATTCTTGGGATGAATCTGAACTTGCAGATGACCGCAGGTACTGATATAGTATTGGATACTGCTGTTACGATCCCAGCCGGAATTCCATACTCAGATCCATACTGGTTGAAATTGCCACAAAAGAAGGGAATGTATACAGTTGAAGACCCTCAATTGATAGGGCTTCCTGAAAATAATCCGAGTATCCCTGTAACTGTGGATGTTGAAATAGAAGGAGTGGCATTTAGTTATGAAATTCCGCTGCAGTACCGGTGGAATGATCCTGTGCAGGGTGAAAAACATGAGCCGCTGGTGATAACGCCACCTGCGCTCGTTTCAATCAAGGAGGCGGTATATCTGTTCCCGGATAATAATTCGCGTGAAATTGAAGTACTCGTGAAAGCGGGAACTGCGAATGTGGCAGGAGAGGTTCAGCTTTTAGGAGCTGATGGATGGGAAGTAACACCTTCAACGCGGTCATTTAACCTGCAACAGGATGGGGAAGAATCCATTGTAACCTTCCGGGTAAGTCCGCCTGAAGGACAGATTGTAAGCGATCTGGTTGCCCAGGTAAGAACGGCAGGTGCCACCTATTCGAAGAATATGGAAGTAATTGATTATGAGCATATTCCAAAGCAGGTATTACTGCCTGATGCAAAATCAAGGTTTGTTCATATCCCACTTAATAAGAAAGGGGATCGCGTTGGGTACATTGCAGGGGCAGGGGATGCCATTCCGGCTACACTGCGTGAGATCGGTTACCAGGTTTGGGAGATGCGTGACGAGGATGTGACACCCGAAAATCTTGGCCAGCTTGACGCAATTATACTGGGTGTAAGGGCTCTCAATACCAATGAACGTATTGCTTTTCAAATGCCTGCCTTGCTGGATTATGTGAAAGAGGGAGGTACGCTGATCGTTCAGTATAATACCAATTTCAGATTGAAGACCGGGGAGTTTGCCCCATATCCACTTCAGCTGTCACGGGATCGTGTCGCGGAAGAGGATGCGGAGATCCGGATACTGACCCCGGAACATCCCGTGTTGAATACGCCCAATAAGATAACGCAGGCAGATTTTGAAGGATGGGTCCAGGAGCGCGGATTGTATTTTCCCGGCAAATGGGATGATCGGTACACGGCGATTCTTTCCAGTAATGATTCCGGAGAGAGCCCTCTTGATGGAGGATTACTTGTAGCCCAATACGGCAAAGGTTATTATATTTATACCGGTTACAGCTGGTTCAGGGAATTACCGGCCGGTGTACCAGGGGCAATTCGGTTATTTACCAATATGGTTTCACTGGGAAATGCCGATCTGATTGATAATTCAATTAACGTAAAAAAATGACTTCCGAGGAAAAAGAGATCTACCCGGAAGAGCCACCGCTCTTCAAAAAATGGAAGTCCTGGTATATCCTCGTGCTTGGCAACCTGCTGGCACTGATTCTACTTTTGTATTTCTTATCAATTAGTTTTTCATGAGCAATCTCGATTGGCTTGTATTATTCGGCACACTGATTTCTATTGTTGTGTATGGAGTCTATGCAAGCCGTGGCAGCAAGAACATTGAAGGATTTTTACTGGGTGATAAGAGTATGCGATGGTGGACAATCGGTTTATCCATTATGGCCACCCAGGCGAGCGCAATTACATTTTTATCTACACCCGGACAAGCCTATGATGACGGGCTCAGGTTCATTCAGTTTTATTTTGGTCTGCCCATTGCAATGGTCATTTTGTCGGTGACCTTCATTCCGATCTACTATCGTTTGAAGGTATACACCGCTTATGAATTCCTGGAGAACAGGTTCGACCTGAAAACCCGAACACTTGCTTCGTTTCTCTTTCTGGTCCAGCGGGGACTGGGCGCCGGAATAACCATCTTTGCGCCGTCCATTATTTTGTCAAGTATCCTGGAAGTGAGCCTTACATTCACTACACTGATTATTGGAGTCCTTGTAATAATTTATACGGTATCAGGCGGGACAAAGGCGGTAAGTGTTACGCAGAAACAGCAAATGGGAGTGATGATGGGAGGTATGATTCTGGCAGGAATCATGGTTGTTAAAATGCTCCCGGATGGCGTGGACTTCGGTGATGCTATTACCGTTGCGGGGAAAATGGGTAAGCTTGAAGCCGTTGACCTGGAATTCGATCCCACCAACAGATACAATATCTGGTCGGGAATCATTGGCGGACTCTTTGTTGCCCTGGCGTATTTCGGAACGGATCAGTCGCAGGTTCAGCGTTACCTGTCGGGCAGAAGTATTCGTGAAAGCCGTCTCGGATTAATCTTTAACGGACTTCTTAAGGTGCCGATGCAATTCATCATTCTGTTCATCGGAACGATGGTATTTGTTTTCTACCAGTTTTATCAGCCACCCGTTTTCTTCAACGATGCGGCCATTGAGGTGGTTAAAAATTCGGAATACCGGGAGCAATTCGAAGAGGTTGAAGCAGCGCATCAGGACCTGTTTGCCCAGAAGCGACAGGCCATAGAAGGACTCATACAGGCGGAGAATGCGAATAAGGCTGATGAATCGGAGGCATACCGAACCCAGATTGAGAATTATCTTGATCAGGATGAGGAAATCAGGAATAAGGCCAAGGAAATCATCGTAAAAGCCGACCCCAAGGCTGAAACAAACGATACGGATTATGTATTCATATCGTTTGTCATGAATAATTTACCCCATGGGCTGATTGGAATTTTGCTGGCAGTGATCTTCTCTGCGGCAATGTCCAGCACCGCATCGGAACTGAATGCCCTGGCATCTACCACTACAGTGGATATTTATAAGCGATCCGTAAAGCCCGCGCAGTCGGAGCAGCACTACCTCAATGCATCACGTCTTTTTACGCTCATGTGGGGCCTGATCGCTATTATGTTCGCCACTTTTGCCTCACTGCTCGAGAATCTGATAGAGCTTGTGAATATCGTGGGATCAATTTTCTATGGAAGTATCCTGGGTATATTTCTGGCCGCTTTTTACATTAAATACATCAGAGGTAATGCCATATTTATCGCGGCGGTTATCTCCCAGTCCATGGTCATATTCCTGTTCATGACAACTCCGATCGGATATCTTTGGTATAATGTAATTGGCTGCGGGATGGTTGTGATACTCGGGTTTATTATTCAAAAGATCATCAACAGCAATTAAAAAAAGCCGACTGTAGAGCCGGCTTCTTTATCTTGGTGATCTTCTGATCTTTATTTGAGACTGTTAATCAGATCCTGATTTCTTTTCACATATCCGAAATCATTTCCCGACGCTTTTGCTTTAGCCATTGATTCATTCGCTGTTTCGATGGCTTCTTTCTTTTTACCCATTTTGGCGAGGATCTGTGCCTTCATGTGAATGTTCCAGAAAGCGTTAGGGTTTGCCTGAAGCCCCATGTCCATCCAGGCAAGAGCCTGCTCAAGGTCACGTCCGGTCGTATAGTAATAATTGGCTGCCTGAATATAAACGTTTGGATCAACCTGTGTTTTAGCCTTAATGTCGGCCATGACGATGTCATCAAAACTTACCTTTACTGGAATGCGCAGAGCAACATTTTCCCATGCCATAGCAATTTTTGCCTCTGTATTGTCGGCACTGATGTCATGGATCTGAAATGTAAGTGATTCAACGGTATTGGATGTCTTGTTTGATTTAACGCCAATGTTAAGTACTTCATTATCTTTATTGTAGGCAGCAGTATTTCCACCAATGCTTAAGTCTTTGTAAAGCATGAATCTCCATTCATCGGCTCCGGGTACGGTAAATATCAGGTATTTTCCGGCAGGGACCGACTGGCCACCAATCATGGCATCGGTACTCAGGGTAAGTACTGATCCGTTGTTGGCGCCTGTACGCCATATCTGGCCATAGGGCTGGAGATAATCACCACCTTCTCCAAAGATTTTTCTTCCTTTAACACCGGGGCGGAAATAATCAATGGTAATATCTGTAAGGCCCACTGTTGTTGAAACTGAGCCGGCAGGGCTTGGCTGCGGCATTTGGATTTGCGCATTCGCGCTTGAGAATGCGATCAATAGCGCAATGGAAAGGCAATTAATGAGTAGTATTCTTTTCATGGTTCATTTATTTTTGGTCGTACGAATCTACACAATTTTAACGGAGTACGTGAAACTGAAAAAATCATTTTATTTCAATGACGACGTTTGCGACGCCGCACGTAACCTGCTGGGCAAGGTCCTTTATGTTGAAGGTCCCGAAGGAATATGTGGTGGCATGATCGTGGAAACAGAGGCATACTCATATCGGGAACGGGCTTGCCATGCCTACGGGAACAGGCGTACAGCGCGGACGGAAACACTTTTTTCTGCCGGAGGCTCCGCCTATGTATACCTGTGCTATGGTATTCATCGTTTGTTCAATGTTGTAACGAATGCGGAAGGTATTGCCGAAGCGGTTCTGATTCGTGCTCTTGAACCTGTTACCGGAGTCGAACTCATGAAGTCACGCAGGGGGAATATAGCCTATACCGGACTAACCTCCGGTCCCGGTAAACTCTCTGAAGCATTAAGTATATCACTGGAGCATGACGGCAGACCCCTTTTAGGAGACCAGATCTGGATCTCCGATGAAGGCGTTGGTGTACGTAAAATTGTAGAAGGACCGAGAATTGGTGTGGATTACGCAGGGGAGGATGCCCTGTTGCCATGGCGCTTTGGAATTGGCGGGAACCGGTTTTTAAGCCGGCCATTTCCACGGTGATATCGAGATATTGGTTGATTCAACGATTTATTTCTAATATTGTAACTGAGCGTCCATAACTTAGCTTTTTAACCTAAACTACTGTATTGTGAGATTTTATTTTTTAGGGCTTCTGATATTCTGTTTATCCGCAGGCCAGGCTCAGGACATATTCCGCGAAGTCAATTCATCGTATGATGAACAATTACCCGTACTTTCACCGGACAATAAGACATTATACTTCACCCGCACACGCCATCCGCAGAATGTCGGTGGAGTTCAGGATCCGGGAGACATATGGTACAGCGAATTGCAGGAAGATGGAAGCTGGTCTGCTCCTGCAAATGCTGTGGAATTGAATAACAGGGGTTACAATGGTGTAATCGGATTTACAGTCGACTCAAGAACCATTTACCTGCTCAATCACTATAATAAAGATGATTCACGGGCTGCCACCCAGGGGGTTTCGCGATCCATACGGCGTGGAAATAAGTGGGGTAATCCTGAAAACATCACAATTCCTTATTTCCTGAATCGTTCAGAGAATCACGGAGGATATATCAGTGTGGACGGACAGGTCCTTCTTTTTTCAATTGAAGGATACAATACAGTAGGTGGTGAGGATATTTATGTAAGCTTCAATGAAGGGAACGGCAAATGGAGTGAGCCCAAGAACCTTGGGAGAACCATCAACACCAACGCCCAGGAATTCACGCCCTACCTTTCCGGAGATAAGCAGACGTTGTATTTCGCAACGAATGGTCATGGCGGAAGTGGAAGCAGCGATATTTTCATGTCGACACGGCTGGATGACACCTGGAAGAACTGGTCGTCACCTGTTCCGGTGCCCAATATCAACAGCCAGGGAAGAGAACTGGGATACCGTCCGTATGAAGGATTTGCACTTTACACCTCTACTATGAACAGTGACGGCTACAGCGATATCCGGATGTATACAGATTCCCCCGAGCAGCGCATCGAACCGCTGGTGGTGGATGTCCCTGATTCAGTGCTGGAAGAAGTGCAGACGACCGTAGAGATCGATAAAAACGTGATTTTCGGTACTGTAAAGAGCGCAGATAACAGGACACCGATAGGCAACGTTACGCTTCGTCTTACTGTTGGAACACAGGAGCAGGTTGTACCGGTAGATGCCGTGACGGGTACATTCAGTGTACCCATTATCGAGGAAGGCAGCTATCTGTTTTCGATGGATGCACCCGGGTTTATCAGTAATAATGAAACAGTTCTGGTGGAAGGAGATCGTAATTCCAGTGCTATTGAACGACAGTTTTTACTTCAGCCCATAACAGTGGGTACAACGGTTCAATTACCGAATGTGCTCTTCAAACGATCGTCACCTGATATTTTATCCGAATCATATCCGGAGCTTGACCGGGTAGTGGATTTCATGCGGACCAATCCATCCGTACAGATTCGCCTGGAAGGACATACGGATAATACAGGCGTACCCAAGCATAATCTTCGACTATCAAAAGCACGCGTGGAATCAGTAGAGGCGTACCTGGTGAGCAAGGGGATTAATCAGAAGCGAATTACAGGTAAAGGCTATGGGGGAACCAAGCCGATCGCTGATAATGGCAATGAAGAGACGCGTCGTCTAAACCGAAGGGTGGAATTCACAATCGTAAAGGAATAATGAATGCTCTTTATATGAGGAAGCTTCCATGAACAGTCTCGCTTTGCAACTTATCCTGGCCCTTTTCTGGAATGTTCAGCAAGTTCCCGTGCTGGCACCGTGCCCCGACTCACCCAATTGTGTGAATTCCTATCAGTCTGATGAGGAGCATACTCCTATGGAGCCACTCCGCTACAGTGGTGATTATGACAAGGCCATGGCAGTGCTGAAGGATGTGATAAGGGAAATGCCACGAACGGATATAACCGACTCATCGAACGTTTATCTGAAAGTCGTTTTCACCATTGCTCTTTTTGGATTTGAGGATGATGTTGAATTTCTGGCAGATACACTCCGGAATGAGATTCATTTCCGTTCTGCCTCAAGGGTAGGTTATTACGATCTGGGAGTGAACCGCAGACGGATGGAATCTATTCGGGAAGCGTGGATGGAGATTGCCGGGGACGGACAATAACTAATTTTAATAATGTAATTCTTGTCCGCCTCGACCGGTAATATGCAGTAAAACATATTACCATGAAGATAATCAGAAATCAACGGAACCACCCTTTGTATGTCAGGGAACACCTGATCATGTGGAAATTACTTAATGAGCACCGAACCCTGAAGCATTTCAATTTTAAGCAGTATCATTCCTTTGGTTGTTGCACTGCCCAATTCTGTAGTTTTGCAGCTTCCCTGGTCGTTGAACTGGAGGGATATGAGGATATGATGTTATCTTCTTCCGCCACAAGGGATTGTCATCTTAAGACGCTCGGTTTTCACATCCTTCGCTATGAGAATTACCTGGTAAATGAATTTCCCGAAATTATCATTGAAGACATTCAGAGTCAGATCAAAGGTATCAGGAGGGTACGGTCATGATCCTGGCCGGCCTTCATTTCGTTGCTTTGCAAGAGCGGCAACATACCATTCAAATTCATTAATGAATCGGGTGGTTTGTTTTAGCAGCCATTCTTCCTGCGTTGAACCTTCAGCATCAATTGTTTTTTGAATTTGCGGAACGGATAAAATAGTGGGAATCGAAGGTGTTCCCAGCTCTGCCAGGGTAATTCTTGCCTGGATAGCCGCACGGATCCCTCCAAACCTGCCTGCAGAATAGGAAAGGATTCCTGATGGCTTGTAATGATATTCCTTTTGATAATGGTCCAGGAGGTTTTTAAGTGCGGGAGGCATGCTGTGGTTGTATTCCCCGGTAACGATTATGAAACCATCCGACTGGCTGAGATGATCACCTATGATCTGCATATTTTCAGGAGCAGTACCATCCGGATATTCCTTAAACATTTTATCCAGGAAAGGAAGTGGTAATAACATAGGATCGATCACCTGAACATCAAAGCCTTTCGATCTTAGTTGATTTGAAATGAATGTTACAGCACGAATACCCTGTCGGTTGGTGCGTACAGAACCATACAAAACACTGATTTTATACCTCATACGATTGTGTTTTTATTGAACCAGTCAGCAACCTCATCACGATAGGTTTGGCCGACGGGAATTTTTTGATCGTTCAACATCACGTAACCTGTATGGAGACTGTTGGTATACCTGATATTGACAATAAAGGATTTATGAACTCTTTTAAACATAGGGAATGGAAGAGATTCCTCCAAATGTTTCAGGGATACGAGCTCCATATACCAGCTGTCTGAGGTGTGATATCGCACATACTCGCGCATTCCTTCGATATACAGTATGTCGGAATAGCGTACGCGATAGACGCTGTGTCCTGATTTGATAAGCCGTTCACCAGACCCGGGAGTACTGTAACTGTGGTGTGTTGCGCGAACTTTATTGATCGCCTTTAAAAACCGTTCGTAGGAGATTGGCTTGAGTAAATAATCGACCACATCAAGTTCATAGCCCTCAAGGGCAAATTGCTGGTAGGCGGTGGTGAGAATGATATTGGCCGGCTTGTCAAGACGTCTGATAAATTCCAGTCCGGAAATCTCTGGCATTTGTATGTCGAGCAGGATGATATCAGGACTATGTGTTTTCACATAGTGTAAGCCGTCGGCTGGATTTTTGAACGAAGCAACCAGCTCAAGTCCTTCGCATTGTTCGATATAGCCTTTTAAGAGCGTGCGGGCAGGGTATTCATCTTCTATGATTACGCAGCGTAAATTATTCATGGCAGATCAATATGGAGATGGATTCTGAATTTGCCTTCCGGCTTCTCTATGATCAGCTTGTGACAGTCGGGATATAGAAGTTCAAGGCGTTTCTTCACATTGATCATACCAATACCACCTTCATTATCCTTAGAAATCAATTTTCCCGGATTGCTGTTGGAAACTTTAAAATCCAGCATGCCATGTTGAATTTTCAATGAGATTTCTATCCACCCGTTTCCATCGTCTTCAATATGGCTATGCTTGAAGGCGTTTTCCACGAAGGGCAGGAGAATCATAGGCGCGATCTGTGAACCGGGATCTATTTCACCTTCCACGCGTAAATTCACCTCGTCTTCAAATTTCAGCTCCTGCAGCTGAACAAAGTTGAGAATATATTCCCATTCCTTTTCCGCCGGCACAAGGTCTGTATTCGATTCGTAGAGCACATACCGAAGCATTTCCGATAATTTGAGAATCAGGTCGGGAGTTTTTTCCTGATGGCTGATGGCCATGGCATAAAGATTATTAAGTGCGTTGAAAAGGAAATGTGGATTGATCTGGCTCCGCAGTAATTTCATTTCTGTTACGAGTTTCTCCTGGATGCGCTGCGCATCCATGTCCTTCCTTTTTCTTGATTCATCCATTAAAAACTGGAGGGCGCTGAAAAATAATACGCCGAAGGAAAGCGACATATTCTGAACGATCCAACGGGAAGACCGGAAAGTACGTGGCACCCTCATCTGTACACCTTCAAGACGGTTGATTGGCAGGAACTGATTGGTGACGGTGAATATATAATACACAACGATCATGAGCAACGTTATTCCAAGCAGATAGTAACCCCAGGAATTACGTTGTATCAGGAGTGGAAGCAGCACACGAGTATTGATGTAAAAGATGATTATATGAATGATCAGCATCCTGCCGGCATGCCAGGCGGCGGTTTCATAGGTGAACGGTATTGCAAACCAGAAGAGCAGTAATACAAAGTAAGCACACCATGATATCACATGGAGATAAATTCCCTTGGGTAATGCTGAATTCATGCAAGTAAGATACGCATTTACAAAAATGTGTCTTTGTTATTTTCAACAAACAACCGTTTCGCTCAACGAACATCAGGCGTATCTGCGTTGGTTGAATTTATCGCTTCGTTGATTGAAATAATCAAGAACTGACCATAAAACGCGGTAAATTAGATTCATGAAAACCATTATTCTATTCTCGCTGATTATCCTTGGACCCTTGTTCATTACCGAAACGAACGGCCAGCCGCCCCAGCGCAATCCATCTGAAATGGTGGCCCGTGAAAAACAAATGGTGCTTGACAGTATTACGGATCTTTCTGAAGACCAGAAGCTTGTAATAGATGAAATTTACAAGACCTACTCCGAAGAAATAACAGCTGCATTTTCAGAGAACCAGGGAGACCGTGATAAGATGAGGGGAGCCATGCAGGAAATCAGGAAAAAAAAGCAAACCATGCTTAGTGAAATATTAACTGATGAGCAAATGGCAAGGCTTACCTTCATTATGCAACAAAACCGCCGACAGCGCAGACCTCCGCCAAATGAATAAGTCATTCATTCTACTAGCGATCCTTTACCTCTGCGGCCAATCGCTTTTTTCCCAGGTGAATGTTTCGGGGGTTATTAAGGGCAATGATCAGGTGCTCCCGGGAGCGACTGTTCAGTTCAGGCTGGTAAAAGACACCACTATTACGACCTTTGCTTCCAGTAACGCAAAAGGCAACTACGAAGTGAAACTGCCGGAAGACGGCTTTTACAAATTACAGGTTTCATTCATTGGCTATCAGCCGTTCACAAGGATACTCAGAATTACAGGACCGGATTATCGTGTTCCGGATATTCAACTGGTCGAACAAACTGAATTACTTAAGGAGGTCAGGATTACAGACAAGCCCATCGTGGTAGTTCAACAAGGTGATACCACGGCATTCTTAGCCAGTGGCTTTAAAACGAATCCCGATGCCACGGCGGGTGATCTGCTTAAAAAAATGCCGGGAGTGGTGGTTGACGGGAATGGTGTTCAGGCACAGGGAGAGTCTGTCCAGCGTATACTGGTGGATGGCCGGGAGTTTTTTGGTAATGATCCTGCGGCCACCCTCAGAAACCTTCCTGCAGATGTTATCGAGAAAATCGAGGTGTTTGATCAGTTAAGTGAACAGGCTCAGTTCTCCGGTTATGATGACGGGAATACGGTAAAAACAATCAATATTGTCACCAAACCTGAAACGCGAAATGGCAGTTTTGGACGTGTTTACGCCGGTGGCGGGACAGACGCGCATTACAATCTCGGGGGTAATATCAATTTTTTCAACGATCAGCAACGAATTTCAATCGTTGGTCTGAGCAACGATATTAACCTGCAAAATTTCTCTTCGGAAGACCTGGTAGGTGTGGCCAGCAGCAGTTCCAGCGGAAGAGGAAGGGGAGGTGGAAATTTTGGAGGGGGAAGAAATAATGGTGCCAATAATTTTCTCACATCCCAGCAAAATGGAATCAGCCAGGTTAATTCATTCGGGATAAACTATGTGGATGAATTTCTCAATGGTGACCTCAAACTATCTGCCAGTTACTTTTTTAATCACGCGACAAATACGAATGATCAGAAAAGCCTCAGAGAATACTTTCTGTCGGCAGATAGCAGTTATTTCTATGAACAGAACTCCATTCAGGATAATGTAAATTATAATCACAGATTTAACTCCCGCATCCAGTACAGTATTGATAAAAAGAATATGCTGATTGTGACACCTGCTCTGAGTTTGCAAAACAATACGAATCAGCTGACAACAAGTATTCTTACTTCAAACATGGCCGATGAGTTGATCAGTGGAAGTGAAAATATGCAGCTGAATGATCTGCAGGGCATTAATTTTTCGAATAACCTTGTCTTCCGGCATGCATTTGAAAGAAGAGGTCAGACCTTGTCGTTCGGACTGCGTAATTCCTATCTCAAAAGTGATGGGAATATTGACCTGAACGCTATTAATTACTATAACCGGACAACCGTAATTTCAGATACGCTTGCCCAGGAAACAGATCGTTTCAGTCTTCAAAAATCAGTACAGGGAAATGTGACCTACACCGACCGGCTTGGGGAAAAGTTTCAGTTACAACTGACCCAGACCATGGAAAGGAGGTGGAATGAATCAGATAATAAGAACTATGACCTGCGTTCTGAAGAAAGGGAGCTTAATCCGGAATTGTCCAATGTTTTTGAAAGTATCTATACAACTTATACCTCTACAGCCGGCCTGTCATACCGGGGCGAAATTGGCTCTGTTCGCGCAGGCCTGGCTTATGAACATGCAAGACTTGAGAATGAACAATTGTTTCCTCAGACGGATCAGCTAACCCGTAGTTTTAATAATATTCTACCGACCGTTTCGGGCCGGTTTAACCTGACAGAAGATAAAAATCTGCGGTTTTTTTACCGGACCAATACCGATGCCCCGTCCATCTCACAGTTACAGAATGTGATCGACAATTCAAACCCCCTGATACTTACAACGGGGAATCCGGCATTGGACCAGGCCTACAGTCATCGACTCGTTGTACGGTATTCCAATTCGAATCAACAATCTTCCGCCAGTTTCTTTGGTTTCATTTCTGCTCAAACTGCGGCCAATTACATTTCAAATGAAACCATTATCGCAGAAAATGAAGACATCCTTGTGGGTGATTATTTACTTCGAAAGGGCAGCCAGATAACACGTCCCGTGAATCTCGACGGATACTGGAATGTGCGAAGTCTGCTTACCTACAGTATCCCATCAATCCTGCTGAAATCCATTATAAACGTAAATGCCGGCATTAATTACAACAAAATACCGGGCCTTATCAATGAACAATCAAACACATCCAATAATTATGGGTTCAGCGCAGGTATTGTGATTGCCAGCAATATCAGCGAACGTGTTGATTTCAATATAGGCTATTCGGGAAATTTTAATATTGTGGATAATTCGATTCAGCCTGAATTAAACACAAATTATTTGAATTCGTCGTTTTCGGCCGGACTGAACTGGATTTTTGGACAGGGATGGGTGTTCAGAACAGATATTAATTACCAGCGGTATGATGGCCTTTCCGAAGGGTTCAATCAAAACTATGCCTTATGGAATGCCTCTTTAGGAAAGAAATTCATGGCCGATGATCGGGCAGAGGTTTCTTTACGGGTTTTTGATATTCTGAAACAAAACCAAAGTATAACGCGGACGGTCACAGAAACCTATATCGAGGATGCCACGAGTGTTGTATTACAGCAATATGTCATGCTGAATTTTATGTATAGGATCCGAAACTTCAAAACCACACAATAGAAAAGCCCTCACCGAAGTGAGGGCTCCCCTTAACCAACAATCAACCAACAATCATCTACCTCATTGAAGGAGGCAGGATGACCTTATCTATAACGTGAACTACTCCATTTGATGCGTTCACATCAGCTTTTAATACATTTGCGTCATTGATATAAACCTTGGGACCTACCTTTACAGTAACATCGCTTCCCTCAACGGTTTTTACCATTCCATTTTTTAAATCAGTTGACATGACTTTTCCGCCAACCACATGATACGTAAGAACGCTTACGAGCATGTCTTTGTTCTCAGGTTTTAATAAAGTTTCTAATGTTCCTTCAGGCAAAGCGGCAAATGCTGCGTTTGTCGGGGCGAATACGGTGAACGGACCATCTCCATTCAATACGTCTACAAGGCCAGCCGCTTTAACTGCAGTAACCAGTGTGGATAAATCTGAATTTCCTGCTGCCAAACCTACGATGGTTTTATCCTGTGACATGGCAGAAACAGAAATCATTAAGCCAACAACAACTACTGCTACTATTTTTACTAAGTTTTTCATGGTGTTTATTTGTTTGTATATATAATGCACAAGTGGCATACATTGTTTAATGTTTTGTTAAAAAGATTAAACATTTTTTATTCGATAGGCCCAAATGATGAGCAAAGGGTGAATTAGAAGAAGACGAACCCATGCTACCCACTCAGGAACGCAGAGCTTTCCAGCGCATCCTCCCAACTGAATAAAATAGATATGGGATGGGATAAAGCAGACCAGGAGGATTATAATCATCCAGCAGGCAGCTTTCCGGGTAGAGGAAATAGCGACCAGAATTCCAAGCAGAATCTCCACAATTCCGGCGCCAAGGTTAATTAATTCGGGATTGGGGAAATAGCCCGGGATGAGCGGCAGATAAAATTCCGGATCCCTGAAATGATTCAGTCCGGCAACAATGTAAAATATCGAAAGTGCGATCCAGCCAATGCGTTTCATGCTGATAAAACCCGGGAAGATCAAAGATGTTTTTGTATTTTACCTTAAAATTTTCACACATGAACGGACTTCGAACCATTGTTTATCGGGTACCAGACCTCCAGGCAGCACGGAAGTGGTACAGCGATGTATTTAATGTTTCCCCATATTTTGATGAGCCTTTCTATATCGGATTCAATATAGGAGGTTTTGAACTCGGTCTGCAGCCCGGCGACGGTACTAATCTGGACCCGACGCATCATGTTTCATATTGGGGAACTGACAACCTGGAAGAGTCGGTTGAATCCTTTCGTAAAGCAGGAGCAACCGTACTGGAAAATTTGGAAGATGTAGGGGGTGGCATCAGGGTCGCCGTGATGGGTGATCCGTGGGGCAACCCGGTCGGGCTGATCGAAAATCCACATTTCCGGCTGGGTGAAACGGAGAAACATCCTGTGCCTGCCAGGGAACCCGGGGTAACTGGCCCGGGTGGATTCTTCTTTAAGTGCAAAGATCCCGAAATGGTGAAGACCTGGTACAGGGAAAACCTCGGAATACTTACTGGTCAGTACGGGGCACAATGGCAATGGAGAAAAGAGTCGACGGGAAATGAGCCCGGGTTTACGGTCTGGAGTGCGTTTAAAGACGATACAGATTATTTTGAGCCTTCCCAACATGATTTCATGATCAATTATCGGGTAAATGACCTGGAGGGACTTCTCAGTAAAATGAAATCCAACGGGGTTCAGCAGGTTGGTAAACTGGAAGTCTATGATTATGGCAAATTCGCATGGGTCCTGGATCCGGAAGGGAGAAAGATAGAACTGTGGGAGCCTATTGACAAAGAATACATCAAGATACCCGGTGAAACCATGGCAGCTGAATAATCCCTAAATTTTATAGCCAACGGCCAGTTTTACCTTGCCGCTGTTGTAGTTGTAAATGTGGCTGTCACCCAGCCGTATGTAATTCGCTTCCAGGTTATAATTAAGTGTGGAGTAAAATTTTTGCCAGTTAAAACCGGCACCGGCCGAGATTGCCATCTTCATATACAATACTCCGTAATCGGGAATGATATCCGTTTCAGTGGTAATCTTTCCCCACTGGACACCCAAACCCGGGCGGACACTTCCAGCTATAAAAAGATTGTTTGATACCGGGTAAATATAAAGATAACCGGCTATTACGCCGATATTTCTGACAGTCAGGGATGTGAGATCATATTTTTCTGAAAAAATCTCATCCGCATAGGATGGTATAATTGAGCTGTCGGCTGACATTTTATGATACCCTATGAATCCACCATACAATATGGAACCGGAACCCTTTTTTTGTCTGTCGATGCCTGACTGAAGAGAACGAAATGAAATTTCCCTGTGGTTGGGGAAAACGGCTGCTTCAAGATTGATGGTGAAGGTCGTAATATCGCCCCGGAATGTTTCGAATTCATCCGGGTTTGTCTCTTCAAATCCTGTGTATTTTTGAACCGAGAGGTTAATGAAATACGACTTTAGCAATAAGCTTGTTTGAAGGTCGAAACGCTGGGATCCATCGTTATTGAACCGGAGCCCCAGATCGAGGAGAAGTGTTTTGTAGGAACCTCCGATTCCGCCTGAGAATGGACCCCGTGGCCGAAAAAAAATTCGACCGTCCCTGTTCTTTAAGCTGAAGCTTTGATATTTCAGATTTGAAAATAACCGGACCGTCCAGTCATTCTGATTCAGTTCAACAAAGGAAGAATCCACGTCAGGCGGCTTTACCATATTAGCCACATCATCCAGGGACTGTGCAAAAAGCACGGCAGGAAAAATCAGTAATAGGGATATAATTATAATCCTGACCATAAAAAAATTCCGGATTTCACGAAAAATTCAAAATTTTAAGGATAATTGTTTTGTTACCATCGTAACTTTCACATTACAATAATAACGTAATTCATGCATCGGTTCACATATTGTTTTATCATACTTTTATATTTCACCCAGTGTACTTCAAAGCCGGATCAACCGGCAATGGAGTCAACTGAAACCCAGGTCATGGAAGCACCTCCCGGTGAAGCGCCCGATGGGATGGTATGGATTCCGGGTGGCACGTTCATACGTGGTAACGATGGAAATGAAGCCAGCGTACATGAAGGTCCGGCGCATACCGTTGAAGTTAATGGTTTTTGGATGGATGAAACGGAAGTTACAAATGCCCAGTATCGTGAATTTGTTGAGGCAACGGGATATGTGACCGTTGCTGAACGGCCCATTGACTGGGAAGAACTAAAGAAAAATCTTCCTGCGGGCACTCCCAAGCCTGCCGACAGTATTCTCCAGCCCGGCTCCATGGTATTTTCACCGCCAAATTACCCGGTTCAGCTAAACGACTTTTCCCAATGGTGGGCATGGGTGGTAGGTGCGAACTGGAGGCATCCTTATGGCCCGGAATCCTCGATTGAGGGCAAGGATAATTATCCGGTTGTTCATATTGCTTATGAAGATGCGGTGGCATACGCCGACTGGGCAGGAAAAAGACTGCCTACTGAAGCGGAATTTGAATTTGCAGCAAAAAATGCAAAGAGCGGGGCTCCGTTTGCCTGGGGAGACGAGTTAACCCCTCAGGGAAAGTACCTGGCAAACTTTTTTCAGGGTGATTTTCCATACCGGATGACCGGTGAGGATGGCTATGCGGGTATTGCCCCTGTGAAAAGTTATCCGCCAAATTCATATGGTCTATACGAGGTGATTGGTAACGTGTGGGAGTGGACTTCCGACTGGTATCGACCCGATACTTACGCACAGCTGGATAAGATGACCATTTGCAAGAATCCAACCGGTCCTGAATCAAGTTATGACCCCACAGATCCCTATAACCCGAAACGGGTGATAAAAGGCGGTTCCTACTTGTGCAGCATTCAGTATTGTTCAAATTACCGTCCGAGTGCGCGCATGGCGACCGCCATCGACTCCGGGCAGGAACACCTGGGTTTTCGTTGTGTTAAATCCGAAACTTTCAATAATCCATGAAAACACTGAATTTTATAATTCTGGCTATTGCCGGATTCATGCTCGCATGCACTCCTGTGCGTGTTGTGTCTACTGAAATAATTGAGAAGGACTTCGAAGGTTACAAAACCTTTAACTTCTATGAAGTGCAAAACTCAACAAGCCCGTATCTTAATGATCTGAAAAAGGCGGTTGTGAGTCAGCTGGAAACAAAGGGATACGCTCTGAGTGACAATCCGGATCTTATGATCAACATAGGAAGCACTGTTGAAGAAAAGGTTCAGACCCGGGAAACCGACTATCGCGACATTGCATACATGGGCCAGCGTAATTATTCCTGGCAAAGCGAGGAAGTTGTGGTGAATCAGTATAAGGAAGGTACTGTTGTGCTCGATTTTGTCGACACCAAAACCGACAATCTCGTTTGGCAGGGTGTAGCAGCAGGAACAATTTCAGGGAAGGAAAGTGAAATGATCAAGCGTATCAATAAAGGAGTAGAAATGCTGTTCAGGGATTTTCCCGCTCAATAAGTTGGAATAAATGAAACCTTCGGTGGTTTGTTTGAGTATATTTAATGTATACACCAAACCACCACTTTTATGAAATCTATACTTACAGGCATCTTCTGTCTGATTGTGGTTATGGCTTATTCTTCAGATAAGCCTATGCCTCTCAGCGAAGAAGTACAATCCATCAATGCCCTTACATTCAGTCCGGAAGGCATTCTCTTTATTGGAGACAGTAAATCAGCCAAGATTTTTGCATTAGCCACCAGCCAGGAATCAACAGCTTCGTTCGGCGAAGTAAACCTGTCAAAAATTGATATCTCCATTGCCCAGGTTCTGGGGACAAGCGTTGATATGATAACGATTCAGGACATGGCAGTGCATCCGAAAAGTGGTGTGATTTACATGGCCGTTCATGCAAAAAATAATCAACCTGTTCTTCTCACAGTTGATCAGTCGGGAGCCATTAACCCGGTGGATCTTTCTACTGTGAGCTACAGCCAAAAGTCGATTGCCAATGCCGTAGAAGAGGACAGCAAAGACAGGAGAGGGCGTCCGCTTCGCCATTGGGCTATTTCTGATATACACTTCTCGGGGGACCAGTTACTTGTAACAGGCCTTTCAAACCAGGAATTCGGAAGTACGTTTCGAAGTATTAGCTATCCATTTTCAGATGATCAACAGGATGCTTCGCTTGAAATTTATCATGCAGCGCACGGCCAGTATGAAACTCACTCACCTGTTAAGACCTTCACAACTGCTACATTAAATAATGAAACCTATGTCATCGCGAGCTATACCTGTACCCCTCTTGTTTTATTTCCGCTTTCTGATTTAAAGAAAGGTGAACACATTAAGGGACGAACCGTCGCTGAATTAGGTGCCGGTAATACTCCGCTGGACATGGTGATACTTGAAAAAGACGGCAGGGAAGTACTGCTGATGGCTAATTCAAATCGCCCGGTGATGAAAATACTGTTGAGTGATATAGTCTCGTATGAAGGTAGCCTTACTGAACCGGTTGATATACCGGCAGCTACAGCAGGTGTTCCTTATTTAAATTTTCCGATGACCAATGTGATTCAAATGGATAAATGGGGGGATTCAGGCTGGATTATGCTCAAACGGCAATCCAATGGGGATCTCGATCTTATTACCGGGAATGATTTCTGGTTGTAAATATTTCATTACCGCCATTTTTACAGTAATAAGCCTGTCCGTCTTGGGGCAGGCTAATTTCCTCTTGGATCAAAGTGGCATATCGAAAGTTGATCTGGAAGTAGAAGTTTCAACGCCGGAGCATCTTAAACTATACCTGAAATCAGCAGAGCGGGAGGTCGCCGGCCGCTGGGAAGTCAGAAAACATTACATTACTTTCCTGCCTTTCCTGCCGTTGGATTTTGCTTCTGATTACGAGGTTACATACCTGGGAGAACGGATAGCGGCCTTTCGAACGCCTGATAACGTTTCCAATCCACCCCGATTACTTTCGATCCACCCAACGCCGGATTCATTGCCTGAAAATTTGCTAAAAATGCAGTTGGTCTTCGATCGTGAAATGCAGTCAGGCAAAAGTTCAGAATTTGTAATGATCCGTGAACAAGGGCAGAATGGATTTCTCGAAAATGTCTTCCTCGATCTATCCCCTGAACTATGGAATCCTGGTGGTGATACACTTACCCTGTGGTTAAATCCCGGCCGCATAAAGCGTGATCTTATCCCTAACCGGGAGGAAGGTAATCCACTCAGGCAAGGCACATCCTATGAACTACTTATTTTGAATGGATGGATGAGTGCACAGGGGCAGCCGTTACCAGAGGCGGTTTCAAAAAAATTTTATGTAACCCGGGCAGACCGCAGCCGAATTGACCCATCCCGTTGGAAAATGAAGTTTCCTGAGCTAAATACAAAACAGTCATTGATTATCATGTCCAATGAGCCGCTAGACCTTTTATCTGCGCCTGCTGCAATCCAGATCATGAAGGCCGACGGAGAGAAGGTTCAGGGTGTAGTTAGTATTTCAACTGAGCAAAGCCGAATAGTATTTACTCCTATAAGTAATTGGATAACAGGTAGATATATAGTTGAAATTAAAAATACAATTGAGGACCTATCCGGGAACAGGATTGATCGTTTATTTGATGAAGACCTAACAGATTCTTCTGCTCCTTCCGGGTTAATAAACCAACTTGAATTCACTATCAAGTAAACAACCATGCAGCTAACCCGAATAGCCAGATAAGTGACCAGATGATGGTTCGGTACCAGTTTGCTTTCACCAGTTCATCCACGATCGGCGCTTGATTGCCCTCCCGGGCAAGCGAATTATGCAGAGGCACTGCTTTAAAAAAAGTATGGAGCCAAACAGAAATGATCAATCCCATACTGGCTATGTTGATTATTGTGAGATTCATCCATAGCTGTATTCCAGTCAGGAAAACCTGTGCAAACATAAGAGGCGCAACCACAAAAGTGATCAGAACCATATATTTCCTGTGCCAGTTATCGAATGATGCCGGGTCAATAACATTAAACCCAGGGTAGATGATCATCTGTACCAACCAGATCAGCACGACAAGTCCAAAGTCGGCCATACTGCGGAAAATGTTTACATACTCCATGCAGTTCTTAACTTTTTTCTCCGCCAAATGTTCTTATCCGTGTTACATTACAAAATCATCAATCAGGATAGCCGACTTCCCTGGGCTGTATTTATTCATGGCGCAGGAGGAAGTATTGAAACCTGGAAATATCAGACCGATGCATATCAGGAGCATTTCAGGGTTCTTTTGCTGGATCTGAGGGATCACGGTAAGTCACAATCAGAGGGCAAGAATGAAAATTCGTATACCTTCGAATTAATCTCTTCGGATATACTCGAGGTTCTGTTTCACCTGGGTATTCAACGCGCGGTTTTTATATCTCTTTCATTTGGAAGTGTTCTGCTGCAGGATCTCTCTATGCGTGCGCCTGGGATGGTTCGCGCGGCAGTAATGGCTGGGGCCATATTCAGGGGTAATGTACCGATACGCCTGTTCGTCGCTGCGGCAAGGTTATTTAATGTTTTTCTTCCTTACAGAATGATGTATTCGATGTTCTCCTATTTGCTGATGCCAAAGGACAGTCATCAGCGATCCCGCAGGATTTACAGGCTCCAGGCAAGAAAAATTGATCCCGAGGCGTATTTGCGCTGGGTAACGTTGTATGATGAATTCTTCAGGCTGCTTACTAGATTCTGGAATCAGCAGATAGAATTTCCGGTTATGGTGGTAATGGGCTCTGATGATTATGTCTTTCTGAAAACAGCAAGAGAATTCGCCTCAAAAAACCGGCGTGTAATGATACATGAAATTGATGGTGCCGGACATATCTGCAACATCGATGATCCAAAAGAATTCAATCAAATCAGCCTGAAATTTCTACGCTCTTCTGATCTGCTTTTTAACGTACCTGTTGAACCAGGATCCGAAATTAAGCCAGAATACTGATAGCATACTATTCCATATACCTTTAATCCAGGGCCTCACATATGTGGTAAGACGTAATTCAAGGCCGGTGTTATCTCCTTGATCCACCACAAAAAATTCCAGCCGTGCAGGGCGAATCCATCGGACACTCAGAAAATAGCTTCCAAGGTAATAGTGGAGATCACGATATTCACGTTCGCGTATTTCCGTAAGAACTCCGGTAAACAGCATGAGAGGTCCGTGGTGGACATTATCCATACCCACTGTCATTCGGTCTTCTGCTCCGTCTGAATCAAATTCTACCCTGAAAGGCCATAATTGTGTATCTCTGAAAGTAGACTCGCGCATGAGCACGTTCCAAACCTCAGAAACCGGGGAGTTGATGATATATTTCTTTGAATAGACGTGCTCGTCGAATGAGGCCGGTCTGGTTTGTTTATATTTCATGATCAGTTGGTAGTTGTGCGTAAAGGCCAGCCCTCATTAGCGGCATTTTTAAGGATTATGTAGAACGGGATCCACCAGATAAAATCATTGGTGATCAGGGTTATAATAAAATTAAAAGGCACATTGCCCTGAAGGTAATTGATGACAAATCCCAGTGGACCAAAGAGCTTGCCCAGAAAACCCACAGCGACAATCGGCCAGTGACGGACCGGGTCGAACGAAGCCCACCAGTATCCCAGGCCGTAAACTCCGATTACCATTCCCATTCCCTGCCAAACCAACGGGTGATTAATTGGTGACATCTCTGCAAGTGAGAAAAAATGTTGTGGGAATAATACGACCCACGCACCCCATACAATGTTATAGATTGCGGCCGCCCTGAGGGTTATACGCATAAATGCCATCTGTTGCATAATCGTATAACCCAAAAAAGTTATTTCTGTTTATCCCCAGAGATATTCAAGGGTATACGGACTTCCCTGAGGCGTCCAGAATTTGCCATTCACGAAGCGGTAGGTGCCATCCAAAGCCTCCAGTTTCTTCATCTGATCACTGCTCAGGGATATGTCCTGGGCCCTGAAATTTTCTGCAATCCTACCCTTATTGGTGGATTTAGGTATCACCGCGGTACCTCGCTGTAATGCCCATGCGAGTAATACCTGGGCAGGACTACAGTCAAGATCACCTGCAATTCCCTGAATCACTTCATTTTGCAGGAGAGAGGGTTCATCATCTGCTTTCATGCCCGACGAACGATCCGATGATCCGAGCGGCGAGTAGGCTGTAACAAGGATGTCATGGTCTGAACAAAAGTGGAATAATTCTTTTTGAGCCAGAAACGGATGCATTTCCACCTGGTTCATTTCCGGCATGAGTTCGGCACTTCTGATGAGTTTATTCAGGTTTGGAATGGAAAAATTTGACACACCGATATGCCGCGCTAAACCACTTTTTTTCATTGACTCCATCGCTTTCCATGTAACGGTGAACGGGAGCTCTTCAGGACTTATAAAATCGGAACCTGTAAATGGAAAACCGGCATCAACCTTAATTGAAATGGGCCAATGGATTAAGTATAGATCCAGATAATCCAGCTGAAGATCCGAAAGGGTCTTTTTCAGTGCCAGATGCGCTGCATCCGGCTGATGCGCATTATTCCAGAGCTTGGATGTGATGAAAAGATCTTCCCGTTTTACAGATCCTGATTTAAGTAAATGGGTAAGTGCTTCTCCTATTTCCGACTCATTCCCGTAAATAGCAGCGCAATCGATGTGGCGATAGCCTGCATTTACAGCATCTATCACTGCCTGATAGACCTCACCTGGTGCTGATTTCCAGGTGCCGAGTCCGAGCTGAGGTATCTTTGTTCCGTCTGTAAATTGAAGGTATTTCATTGTATTTTAATCAGGTTCATTGTGAAGTTCAGTAAAATAACACAACCTGACAAAAATTGTCTTCGTAAAACTAAATTAAAGCCCAGAGGCATTGTCGCCTCAATTATTTATTCATCGACTAACCCAATTTACCATGAAGAATTCAATACTGATTACGCTCACACTGGCTTCAGCACTGGTCCTCACACTCGGGGCATTCACCAGTAGTACTAAAGAAACACCGGAATTTATTGTACTCACCATGCCACTGATGGAAACGGCCAAAAGCCACACGCTGGAAGTTTTGGATGCAATGCCGGCAGAAAACTTTAATTATCAGCCTACCGAAGTCAATAAGACCTTTGGAAGCCAGATGGTTCATATCGGCTATTCACTTCACTATTTCAGCGAGGCAATGATGAAGGGTAATCGCATCAAATATGAAGAGCCCGATGCCTCAACTATGTCTAAGGATGAGATCAGGGGTCTTGTTGCCAAAGGATTTGACGATATGATGGCTGCAATGGGCACACTGAGCAGTGAAGATCTCGCAGCAGAACTTCCTTTTGGAAAGAACACAACCATTACGCGCGGACAGGCAGTGATTTTTGCTCATGACCACGTTACCAATCATCGGGCAAAGGCGAACCTCTATCTTCGGATGAATGGTATAGAGCCACCAAATTATAAATTTCTGTAAGGTATAAGTTGTATCACGGGTCAGCCTGCTATTAAGTTAACCAGCTGTATTCTACAGGCGGCATTAATACGGAATTCCTTTTTACTCCGAGCTTAAAATTTATATTTTAACCGATTCCGGATTAAACCACGTCTAATGAATACACTCGATTACACGATCGTCATACTATATGCCATTGGGTTTTTAGGTCTTGGTTATTTTTTTAAGCAGCAAAACAACAAGGAAGATTATTTCCTTGGCGGGCGGTCTTTTGGCTGGTTTCCACTGAGTCTCTCGGTGATGGCAACACAGCTTTCCGCCATAAGCTTTATGTCTGCCCCTGCATTTGTGGGGATCCGGGAAGGAGGGGGACTGCAGTGGCTCAGCTACGAGTTTGCTGTTCCGCTGGCTATGATTTTTCTTGCCACGGTTTTAATACCAGCACTGTACCGGAGCGGCGTGGTGAGTATTTATGAATATCTCGAGAAACGCTTTGGGATTTCCACCCGATTGCTTCTGAGCCTGGTTTTTCAGATTAGCCGCGCATTTGCAACGGCCGTTATGATCTATGCGGTTGCTCTCATTATCATGAGCGTTATTGGTATTCCATTCTGGCAAACGATACTGGTAATCGGGTTGGTTACACTCATCTATTCATACCAGGGAGGAATGAAAGCCGTGGTTTACGGTGATATGATCCAAATGATCATTTTATTCGGCGGTATTCTCATATGTCTTTATTACGGTCTTGATCTGCTGGGTGGATGGAGTCAATTTACTGAATTAGTCGAAACAGACAGGTTAACAGCAGTGGATTTTGGATCACTCGGGTTTGCTGAAGGGGAGTCCTTTGGCTTCTGGCCCATGCTTTTTGGTGGTTTTTTCCTGTATGCATCCTACTATGGGACTGATCAGAGCCAGGTTCAGCGTCTGCTGGCAGCGGATAGCCTGGCGACTGTAAAAAAGACGTTGTTCTATAACGGTCTCCTCCGGTTCCCTATCACATTGAGCTACTGCATCATGGGGTTGATTGTTGGGGTGTTTGCAATGAATACCCCGGAATTTATCGCTCAGATCCCGGCAGATAAGCCTGATCTAATGATTCCTGTCTTTATCAGGGATTACCTCCCTCACGGGATCATAGGAATTCTGATTGTTGCAATCCTGTCAGCAGCTATGTCTTCATTAAGTTCTGCCATTAATTCGCTAAGCGCAGTCACAACTGAAGATTTTGTTTTAAGAGGTAAGTCCGTGCCACCCGACCGGTATGTTCGATATTCCAGAATGACATCACTTTTCTGGGGGTTGGTTTGTATCGGACTTTCATTTTATGCAGGTGATATAGCGCCAACGGTCATTGAAGCGATAAACAAAATAGGGTCCGTTTTTTTCGGGCCGATCCTTGCGACATTTCTCGTTGCGATCAGATTTAAGCGTGTAGGTGCATTTTCAATGAATACCGGCCTTTTGACAGGGGTGGGCGTAAATATTTTCATGTGGCTTGTCGTAGGAAATTCTATTTTCTGGTTTTGGTGGAATGCCATTGGTTTTTTTGTGAGCTTACTGGTCGCGCTGCTCATCTCCGCTTTCCGGTCTGCCCCGTCACGGGATGAAGCAAGCGGTGATACACTCGAGCCATTGCTTACCAGAATGAATTTAGGCCTGATCATTTACTTTGTTGCAATCGTCTCATTCAGTATTGCATTGCGCTATATGTTCTGATTTATCTCATATTTATTCTCATGAAAATTGAGTAAATTCTCTGAGGAAAATAAACCTGATAGCTATGTTATTAAAACGAATAATCCCAATCGTTTTCATGGGTGGTGCATTACTATTTGCCTGCAATCCACAGCCATCTGAAACCGAGGTGATCGATGCGGATGACATGGAAGAAGTAATGGACGACGCAGAAGAACAATCTGGCGTTATAAAAGAGGGTCAGGATTTCTTCATTGATGAGGAAGGAAATATGGTATATACCTTCCTCACAGAGGAGAATATGCCTTCTTTTGCCGGACCAGGAACGTTGAATGATTTTGTGCGCGAGAATCTCACTTATCCCATAGAAGCTCGCGAAAATGAATCGGAAGGTACGGTAGTAGTAGACTTTGTCGTTGCTCCGGATGGAAGCATTCGTGATGCCCGGGTTACAAAACCGGCTGAGGACGAATTGCTGAATACAGAAGCACTTAGGGTTGTTAATCTGATGCCCGCATGGAATCCTGCAATGAAGGATGGTGCACCTGTTGCATACAGATTCAGTTTGCCCGTTGTTTTTAAATTTGAGGAATAGGTAATTACTTTCTCAAGGAAGGGTGATTGGTTTCGGTCACCCTTTCATCGTTCATGCCGAATGAAGTTTGATAATATCCTGGTTCAGTAAATTTGACAGGGTTCGGTAGAGTTGCGGACTGTAAGCATTCAGTTCGTACGGTTTTTCAAAATATATTTCGATTGCCACTGCAAAGAACTCATATCGGTTTGTAGCTCCGTATTCCCTGAAGATCGATTGACCGTTGCGGATTCGTTCCATTTCCATCGTGGCCAGCAAGTCCCACGCGCGAAGATGCCTTCGTGAGAGGAACTCGTATTCCCCGTTCACAATTTTATCTTCAAGGAGCAACGCATGAGCCATTTCATGCAATGCAAGATTTCTTCCGTCGGTACGGTCGGTATACCCACTAAGGAAGTTTTTCCATGACAGAACGATAATTCCAGCACGGTTCACCTCACCCTGATGATATTTCTGGGTAATAAGCGAGTAATAGTTGTCCGGATAGATCAGGATCCGCTGAAAATGGGTGAAATATATTCCCGGAAAACCAAAAGTAAGCTGAATTGCACTTGCGGAGATCAGAACAATCATTTCATCACTCAGGGTTAGTGATTTTGACCTCACGATGAATTCCTTCATGTCGATGAATTGCTGCAGCCGTTTTTCGAAAAGCTGCTTGTCTTCTTCCCCTAATTTCAGATAGTAGATGAAGTAGTCCTGAAGAATAACCCTGTATTTTTCTTTTAGAGGACGGCGGATCATATGACGATGCCAGAGATGCTTGAACCTGTATTGCGTCGAATAATTGAAAATGATTTTAGTTACCTGAACAGATTCGTCAATAACTTTATATAAAATCCATCCCAATGCAAAAATTCCAAGACCGGATAAAATGTATTGAGTAGCACCCATTGATTGTCTTTAAGGCTCCAAAGTAAGAATTACCTGATTATTTAATAACCACACGCAACCTTTTTTTATAGTTTGCAGGTAGATACCAATACCTAACCAACCAGTAACCACTTTTGGACAAACCTGACAATGATATTGTCAACCTTATTAAGGGCTGCAGGGATAACGACCGGGCGATGCAGAAAAAATTGTACCAGCGTTATTACAGTTTTGCCATGAGTATTTGTATGAGATATGGTGAAAACCGCGAGGATGCTGTTGAAATCATGAATGATGGATTTTTCAAGGCTTTTAAATATATACGCTCCTTTGAACTGGATCAGCCATTTGAGCCGTGGTTAAAACGTGTGATGGTGAACTGTTCAATCGATCATTTTAAGCGAAAGAGCCGAATGCTTTTTGAGGATGATACATATCACACTGAAACGATTGCCGGGCAAAGTACTATTCTGGAATCTATCACTTATGAGGAAATGTTGTCGCTTGTGAAAAAGCTGCCGGATGCCTACAGAACCGTATTTAACCTGGTGGCTATTGAGGGTTACAAACATGAAGAAGTTTCAAAACTATTGAATATATCAACCGGGACATCAAAATCGAATTATTCACGGGCCAGAGCAAAGTTGCAGATTATGTTGAAAGAATATTTTGGCGTACGAAATGGATAAAGAAAATAACGATATAGAAAAATTCTTTGAGAAAAGGCTGAGACAGGTGGAGTTTCCATTTAATGAAGGAGATTGGGAAAACCTGGAGAAGCGGCTTGATGAGGATGATCTTCTTGCGGGAGGGATAAGAAATAATGGCGTACGTCCATGGGGTTGGATTGCATTGGTAATTCTTGCATTTCTTTCCGGCTGGATCATGCATAGTTATTTCACTGTGGAGAATGCTGGTGGGGAGGACAATAGCCCTCAGATTGCGGAGGAAAATCCGAAAACCGAAGAAATGGGAGATACCCGTTCTGATGCCGCTGTATCCCGTCAAGCGGATGATTCCCAAAATACGCAGCGTATCCGCTCGGAAATCACTGATAATTCTGAAGGGTCCAACCCGGCTACTGAAACCGATTCCGGGACAATCGCCCGCCCCGGGGATAGTAAACAATCTTCAGATTCCGGGGATCTGGCAAACAACCAGCCCAAACCAGGTTTTGAGAGGGAATCTGACGAGATAAATCACAATTTGAATCATAATAACCCGGGTAATACTAAGGTTGAAACAATTTCGGACGAGCAATTGAATGCCGGTGATATAAACCTCCGACAGGAGGGGGGCAAACTCCCTGAACTCCCGGCAGGGCTGCTTCATTCATGGGAACCTAAGCCATTTGAGCCATTTCCGCAAAGTCTGAATCTATGGATGCCTGAAAAAGTCTATATCAGTATTCCTGATAATACCATTCAACAATTATCTGTCGGGGAGAATGAAGATGAAGAGAGGGAAGATACCTTCAGCAATTGGAGTATTGGGTTGGGCATTTCACCCGACTTCAACAGTACAGGAAATGGCGATCCCTGGAGAGTATCCGGTGAGTTCGGGTTACAGGTCTTCTATACTTTCAGTCGACAGTGGTCGGTCAATACCGGATTATTGTACAGCAATAAGCGATATCTGGCATCAGGTGACCAGTATAATCCACCGGAAGGCTATTGGGATTATTATACCGATGGTATGATTCCGGATGAGGTACGCGCAGTTTGCGGCATACTCGATTTACCGATCAATCTGAATTTCATTATTAACCCTGATTCGAAAATCAGGTTTTTCATCGGCGCCGGGATCAGCAATTATTTCATACTCAATGAGGATTACAAGTATGACTTCAGTGTGCCGAATTATTATGGTTCAGAAGGATGGGAAACTACGGAGAATTCCAGTGCATGGCTTGGGTACTTCAATGGCTCATTCGGGGTCGAATCGACCATTGGAAGGAATTTATCACTGAGGCTCGAACCGTATGCGAAGATTCCGATGAAGCAAGTGGGGTTTGGAAAGGTCGACCTGTTCGGTTCCGGAATGATGTTTACAATTCGCAAACATTTTAAAATTAATGAATAACTAATAACTGGTTGATATGGTTAGTAGGGGGTGATATTCCCTGAATATCGCCCCTTCTTTAAACAAAACACTATGAAGAAACTTTCAATACTTTCGCTAATCATTCTTCTGTTCGGCTGTCAGAGCGAACAGGAAGAACCATCTGTAAACTGTTCCACATACGGACTTCAAATTCAACTCAGCAGCACAACCGATGCAAATTGCGGTAATGCGGATGGGGCGATAACCGTAAGTGCTACCGGAGGTGATGGAAATTACACGTTTTCACTTAATGGTGGAAACAGCAATACGAATGGTCAGTTCACCAACGTGGCTGCAGGCGTCTACACGGTTACTGTGAAGGACAATTCACCGTGCAGTGCGAACGTCACCGCAACCGTGAACAATCTCGATGGAGTGCAATTCGGTGCAGTTAGTCTTACTGATGCGGGTTGCAGTTCAGATAATGGCGCTATAGAAGTCACCGCCATAGAAGGTGTTCCCCCTTATTCTTATGCGATTGATGGAGGGCCGTTTCAGGATGAAGCCATATTCAGTCAGCTTACGGCAGGGGAGTATACTGTTCTTATCTCAGATGCTCAGGATTGCGAAACATCGCAGACTGTAAAGGTTTTTAATGGAACCAGCTGGGACGCTGAAGTGTCACCGATCATCGTTAACAATTGTGCAATATCAGGATGTCACGCTGGTACACAACCGCCTGATTTCCGTGAATTCGCAAATGTGGTTTCGAATGCAGACCGCATCAAAACCCGTACTGGTAATGGAACCATGCCGCCGAATGCCACCCTTTCTGAGGAACAGAAGCAATTGATCGCCTGTTGGGTTGATGACGGTGCGAGGGATAATTAGTGATGCAAAGAAAGAATGTTTATCTCGCTGTACTGGGGATGGCAATATTGTTACTGGTGCTGACAATCCTCTGGCCTGATCAGGAAAAGGTTGAGTATGAATTGACTGCGTCTGAGCTGGCAGAAGAATTTAGCCAGGATGAAACGTCGGCTATGGAGAAATTCAGCGGAAAACGCCTGGCTGTTTCGGGTCTGGTTGATAGTTATAACCCTGAAAGCGGAGTTGTCTTACTTAAATCAAATAATCAATTGCTGATAAGTTGTGCCCTAGTTATCAGCGAGTTACCGAAATCAATTGAAATAAATGAAATGATTACTGTCGAGGGAGTCTGCACAGGCATGCTCCTCGACGTCCAACTCAGTAAATGTATCCTCAGATGAAATTATTTTTAACGCTGCTTTTTGCAATATTCTCGATAGGAATTTCCCATTCCCAGCGTCTCATTGACCGGGAAGGGATTGTTCATTTTTACTCAAAAGCTCCGCTGGAAGATATCGAAGCTGTGAACCGTCAGGCACTGGCAGCAATCGATGGCACCACCGGAGAAGTAGCAGTGACTATGTTGATGCGTGGTTTTGAATTTGAAAAGTCGTTGATGCAGGAACACTTCAATGAAAATTATATGGAGTCCGGAAAATATCCCAAGGCTACATTCATTGGCAACATCCAGGATTTTAATGGGTCGCTGCTCAACCCTTCAGAAAAAATATCACGGGAAGTGATCGGTGATCTTACTATACACGGGGTCACCCGAAAAATTACAGCTGAAGTTATTTTTGAGAAGAAAAGTGGTGTTCTTCATGTGACGACTAATTTTAAAGTTACCGTGGCGGACCATGAAATAGAGATTCCAACACTGGTCATAAAGAATATTGCTGAAGTCGTAGATGTAACTGCGGAATTTTCTTTCTAAAAACCATAATCCATGTTAAGAACGTTTTTTTCTTTTGTCAGCCTGATGATCATTGCCCTTCCAGGCCTGGCACAGAATGATTTGTTAGAAAGCCTCGAATCTGAACAGGTTGAAGCCACTCAAATAATTGAATCGACCTTTAAGGGTACACGTCTGATTAATGGTCATTCTGTGGAAACAAGAGGAGCAGGGACGCTTGAGTTCATTATTTCGCATCGGTTTGGCGAATTGAGCAGCGGGGGCTATAACCTTTTTGGACTCGATAACAGTAACATCCGATTTGGACTGGAGTATGGAATATCGGATAAGCTCTACATTGGAATTGGCCGAAGTTCGTTTGAAAAAACTTTTGATGGTTTTCTCAAATACAGGGTCATTCGACAGAAGAGTGTTGGTTCACCTGTTTCAGTTACACTTTTTACTTCCGGAACAGTTAAAACACTTCGACAGCCCGAAAAGGATTTGTCTTTCAAGGACAAGCTTGCCTATACCACACAGTTGTTGATTGCACATAAATTCAGTGAATCGGTTTCCTTACAGCTTATGCCATCCTACATTCACTTTAACTTAATAGGGGAGAATGACCTGCGAAATGATATTCTGGCAATTGGCGCAGGGGGAAGAGTAAAGCTTAGCAAAAGGATCTCGCTAAACCTTGAATATTATTATCAGGTTGAACCGCTGAATGACGATAGTTACAATTCACTGGCCATCGGCATTGATATTGAAACTGGCGGACATGTTTTTCAGATTCAGCTGACAAATTCACGTTCTATGATTGAAAAGGGGTTTATTGCTGAAACAATGAATGATTTTTTTGCCGGAGATATCCACCTTGGATTTAATATTACACGGGCATTTCAGCTCAAGAAGCAATAAAGTTACTGATATTCAGACGTCTAAGTAATTACTTAGGGCATTCTTCACGCATACCTTACATGAAAGGTTACAGCAAAGGTGCGGGCGATATCAATGGACATGAAAACGATCAGAATTGCTATATCCTTATGTCTTTTGAGTGTGGCTTTATACGCAGCTGATGAAGATAATTTTATACCGGGACAGGTGCTTCGTGTTGATGGTAGTCGCCTGAGTACGCTTGTAAAAGTGCCTGAAACCGCCACTGCCAAGGCAGTTATTTTTAAGGATTCTGAAACCGGCCAAAATACGGAGGTCGAGAGCAGTGAGATTCGTTCAATCACGGTTGTGCTCAACGGTGAAACGGTGGAATACATCAATACACTCTATATCGATCAGTCGAGTAACCGTAGTGGGCAATCAGTATGGATCAGAACGTTAAGCTGGGGTGAAATTGTTCTTTATGCTTCCGAGCTAAGTGATGGCCGCAGTATCTATCTTCTGAAACGATCGGACGAATTATTGCCACGTGAAATCTCTTCTAACAGTTTCAAGACCACAATTGTAAGTTATATCGCTGATCATTCATATCTCACCAAAGATGTGGAAAGCAATAAATATTCCTTCAAGGATCTGAAGGTACTGATGGATGAATATAATTCATGGAAGTCATTTGAATAACTATTTTTTAGCCTGAACTACCAAACTTAATTTTTTATTCAGGGCCCAAATTTGGGCCCTTTTTTTTATCTGATTGATTTGCAAAAAATATTGATGTAACTTCTGGCATGACCTTGCCAGTACCTGTTTTACTTACTGTCGATATTATCGTACTCGCCAGTGGAGATATTCCTCAAATTTTACTCATACAACGTAAAAATGAACCATTCAGGGGATCGTGGGCGCTGCCCGGCGGATTTGTCGACCCCGACGAGGATATTCCGGAAGCTGCGAGAAGGGAGCTGCTTGAAGAAACGCATGTTACAGCGGGTGATGAACTCATCGAAGTAGGCGTATTTGGCAGACCCGGACGTGACCCCAGGGGAAGAACAGTCTCTGTTGCATACATGGTATACTTTGAGACTGCACCCGCCATTCAGGCCGGTGATGATGCAAAGGAAGCCGGCTGGTTCCATACGAATAATCTACCAGAACTGGCTTTTGATCACCAGGAAATAATAGCCCGTGCTCTAAACAAACTCCAAACACTATGACAATTCAACGACGCAGATTTCTCCAAAAAATGGCTGCCGGGGCTGCCGTACTTTCAACAGGCATTCCACTCACACGGATTTACGGTCAGCCATCCCGCAAGTTAGGCGTAGCTTTAGTCGGACTAGGATATTACAGTACCGATTTGCTGGCACCAGCACTTCAGCTCACAGAGTATTGTGAATTACGGGGCATTGTTACGGGCAGCAAGGAAAAAATACCGGTATGGCAGGAAAGGTATGGAATTTCGGACAGGAATGTTTACTCCTACGAAAATATGCATGAGGTGGCTGACAATGACGCTATTGATGTCATTTACATTGTCCTTCCTCCTTCGTTGCATACAAAATACAGTGTAATTGCTGCTGAGGCAGGTAAACATGTGTGGTGTGAAAAGCCTATGGCCCGTACGGCCGCTGAGTGCCAGACTATCATTGATGCCTGCAGGAAAAACAAACGTTATTTAAGTATCGGATATCGCATGCAGCATGAACCAAATACCAGGCAAATCATGAAATGGGCAGAAACACGACCTTATGGAAATATCATCTCACTTTCTGCGGAGGCGGGTTACCGTGAGGGTAGAACCAGTCATTGGAAGTTAAACAAGGAAATGGGAGGGGGAGCCATGTATGATATGGGAGTCTACCCGTTAAATGCGGTTCGTTACGCAACCAATTCAGAGCCCTTGTCGGTTAAAGCAACCTATGAATATACGCGCCCTGAAATCTTCAGCAAGGCAGATGAGATCACACATTTTCAATTGACATTCCCGGGAGGCGTTCAGGCAACATGCAAGACAAGCCTTGCAGAAAGCCTGAACACACTCCATGTTGATTGCAAGAATGGCTGGTATGAGCTCAGTCCGTTTCAATCCTATACAGGTATTCAGGGAACCACAAGTGACGGGAAGGTGCTGAATCAAAACATTCCCAACCAGCAGGCCCGACAGATGGACGATGATGCGCTGGCAATACTGCGAAATACAGAAGTTCTGGTTCCCGGGGAAGAAGGCTTAAAGGACATTCGCATTGTAGAAGCCATTCATCAGAGCGCCATGCAAAATGGCAGGGAGATAACTCTGTAGACCAAATAGTTCACCTTAGCATGATAAATGTACAGCTGATTATCTGATATCAATCAGGCTGACGAATTATACCGGTCAGTTTAAAACTGTGCTGAAATAGTGATATTCCTATATGATTAATGGAACAAAATTTCAGCGTTATGTTACCCTTACAAAAACCCGCACAAGAACCCTCGCTGATCATCAGTCATAAAAATACCAGAAAGGTATATGAGAGGGCCGATTTTGTTGGCGATCTGATCCGTCTGAAACGCCAGCGATATGAAGAGTTTAAAACCCGTAAAATGTTGTTTGCAAGTATAGGCCTCCTGGTGAGCATGCTTGCTATTGTTACGCTATTCAACTGGAAGTTTTACGACCGCGCAGACAATATAGATCTGCAGGCTAATATCTCTCAGGTTGAAGAATTGCTTGATATTCCGGTAACTGAACAACCACCTCCACCTCCCAAAAAAGTCATACAGCAACCCAATATAGTTGAAGTGAGTGAGGAAGAGATCATTGAAGAGATTGAGATCAATCTTGATATGGAGATTACTGAAGATATGGAAATTGAAGAGGTAATCATTGAAAACATGGATGCACCTGAAGAGGAGCATGCAGATGAGATATTTCTGATTGTTGAACAGGCACCTGAACCTGTAGGTGGAATGCAGTCCTTTATGACATACCTGGCTGAAAACCTGCAATATCCGTCAAAGGCACTTCGCATGCAGATCAGTGGCCGTGTTTATGTACAATTTGTTGTGAATGCGGATGGTTCCCTTCAGGATTTCCTTGTGGTAAAAGGAATAGGGGGCGGATGTGATGAAGAAGCGGTAAGAGTGCTTAAAAGCGCCCCTAAATGGATCCCGGGTAAACAACGTGGAAAGACAGTGCGGGTTAGAATGGTAATACCGGTCTATTTCATGATCAAGGAATAATTTGCCGGATGCCGTTCCATTATTAAACGGGAGCCTTTTGGTTCCCGTTTTTTATTTTGGCTGGAAAGAAAGTAGATTATTGCCATTTCCGCGAAGAACAAGACTTTCAGAGTTGACATCGAAATTATCCACTTTGGCCAGTGCATCCAGAAATTGTTGTTCACCGTCTCCGGGACACATTTTGCGGGTCATTGCACCAGGATCCAGCATAATTCCGTCGTCAGTAAGTGAAAAATTTCCATTGAAATTATTACACCCGGAAAATCCGGTAAGTCCGCCTCCATCACTAAATTCAAGAAATGGCAACTCACCTGTAAACAGGTCATCCTGAATTGATGCTCCATTCATTTGAGTCAGCACCCAGGCTTTTTGTGTGAGAAAATCAAAAGAACTCATAGTGTTGGTACTTTTGCAGGAACAAAAAGCCATGATAATACAAAAAACTAAAACAGACTTGGTCATAATTGAACCCGATTTATTTTTATTACAATATCAGTTCAATATACCTATCATCAATAAGAAAAACCAGTGTGTCTATGCCAATATTATCCCCTGATACACATGGAAGTGAATAGAAAATCTTGATAATCCATCATTTTTTTGTATTTTCAGAAAGGACCAAACTTTATAATCATGGTAAAGAGCTATCGGGGTGTCGCTGTCGTCAAGGAAAAAGGGCACAAAATGCAAGATGTTCATGTCGAAGATTACATGACACGTCGATTGATCACTTTCAGTCCGAATCAAACAATGGATATCGTAATCAAAACCCTGATCACAAAGAAAATATCGGGGGGGCCGGTCGTTGATGAGAATGAAAACCTGGTTGGTGTTATCTCCGAAGGTGACTGTTTGAAAGAGGTAGTTCGGGGAAAATATAACAATACACCGAATTTATCAGGCCGTGTTGAGGAACATATGACAAGGGAAGTGTATACCCTGCCTCCGGAAACAAATATTTTTGACGCTGCCAGGAAATTCCTCGAAATGAAGATTCGGAGGTTTCCCGTGGTAAAGGATGGTAAATTACTCGGGCAGATCAGTCAGCGTGACATCATGCGGGCTTGCCAGAACCTGAAAGACACAACCTGGTAGTATTACAGCCTGGATAAAATTATCAGCAGACCAACATGGTCTGCTTTTTTTATGCATCATTCTACTGACCAGAATCACTGCGCGCCTTGATGCGAATCAACAGCCGTCTGACTGCTTTTTTGTAACTTCATTGAAAAGAAAAGGCAATGATTGTCGCCGTATTTGGATTACCCGGTAGTGGTAAAAGCTATTTTGCCAGGAAGCTCGCAGAACGACTTGAGGGAACCTACATCAGTTCGGATAGCCTCAGGCGTGAATTATTTAATTCTCCCACCTATTCTCATGATGAGAAACTTGCTGTTTACCGTAAGATGCTGGCTATCATGTACGATTACCTGCATCGCCGAGAACCCCTTGTGATGGATGCAACTTTCTTCACCAGAGAAATCAGGGATCCATTCAATCATGAAGCTGAATCTATTGGTTGTCGAATTGCATGGATAGAAATAAGGGCTGAGGATACCCTTATCCGCACCCGGCTAAATGTTAATCGCCCCGAAAGTGATGCGGATTACCCGATCCACTTATTAATCAAAAAGAATTTTCAACCAATGCGCAGGGAGCATCTCACACTTGATTCAACCAATGAAAATCTTGATGAGATGATTAAGCGTGCCTTAAAATATCTCGAAGATTTTAAGCCCGCCACGACCGTTAAGAACTGAGAATACTTAAAAATGCTAATCATGGATTTTAATAAACATACAGAAAAAGGCAACCTGATTCTGGATGAGGTGGCTGAACAGTTAGGAATGGAAAATAACCGGGATCTCGCGTTTCGCGTACTTAGATCCGTCCTCCATGCACTCCGTGAACGCTTGCCTATTCAGGAATCATTTCATTTGCTGGCTGAATTGCCGTTCATTATCAAGGCACTTTATGTTGATGGCTGGAAATATCATGAAAAGCCCAACAGGACAATCCGGGATACAGGAAGCCTGATCCGGGAAATGATCCATGAGGACTATCCCGCAGGACACCACGATTTCATGACCCTGAAAGATGGTGAAAACGCGCTGAGAGCAGTGATTACTGTACTAAAAAGACATATTTCAGCAGGTGAAAGTGCCGATATTGAAAACGCGCTGCCGGCGAACCTTAAGGGTCTTTGGCATGGAGCAATTGCCTGAGCAGGCTTACCATGAACCGGGACGATATTGATAACCTTATTCAAAAGGGCTCCTTTTCCTGTGCCTGTAATCAACCAGAGTTACAGGAAACGCATATTTCCTGGATAATCCTGTGCGATCAGGATGTTTTCAAAATCAAAAAGCCAATCCATTATGATTTTCTGGATTTCTCAACACCGGAACAACGAAAATATTTCTGTCAGGAGGAAGTCCGACTGAACAACCGGCTTACTCAGGGTATTTATTTAGGGGTTGTTACAGTAAGCAGATTACAGGATCGATTTGCTATTGGTACATCCATGGGAGAAACCATTGATTTTGCCGTTCACATGAAGCGACTGCCCGATCAGCGCCGTATGGATTTGCTTCTCACACGAGGAATGGTTGGGGATCAGGATATTTTTGCCATTGCAGATCAGCTAATTACGTTTCACTCGAAAACCACTCGATTCGACAATCAGGATACGGAGGGGTTACTGGTAAAGGTTAATGCCATTCAGCAACACGAGCAGTATGTAACGCAAAAATTGGGAGAGGAATATGGGATTATCATCAGGCAAATGATTGATCTGAATACCCGTTTTCTGAATGAAAATCACCTGATGCTTCAGGAAAGGGGGCATTCTGGATTTGTCAGGGACTGTCACGGTGATCTGCATTCCAGAAATATTTTTCTGGCCGAAAGACCCATAATTTTTGATTGTATTGAATTTAACCCGGACTATCGTCGCATAGATCTTCTGAATGAGATCGCTTTTTTCTGTATGGACCTGGAGTCATTCGGCTGCCGTGAACTCGCTGAAGTCTTTCTTGAATATTATAACACAAATTACCCGATCTGCAGAAACGAAAGGGAATATGCCCTCTTTGTTTTTTACAAAGCCTACCGTGCCAACGTCCGCGCAAAAGTAAATCTTCTGAGAGCCATCAGCGATGCTCATAATGATGCTTATTTGGGCGAAGCTGCCCGATACCTGGATTTAATGCAGGGTTATTCGAAAGAACTGGGCGCAATTAATGAACGCTGAAATAATCCCTTATCTGAGCACGGATCTGGTTTTCGGTTAGAGAATCCAGCGGAAGATTATCTTCTACTTTACCCTTTAGTTTATGGTCTTCATTGATTGCCTTTTCAAGATGCTTGCGGGTTTCTGCAGGCCCCATTATAACAATCTTTTCGGCATGTTGTAATGCTGATATGATATCGGTAAAGTATTTTTTCTCCTGTTGTTTTTTCCGTTCAAGGTAGGTGCTTTCGGATGTCGCATCCTGGAACTGGTATGGTACCTGTGTCCCGTACCCACCTTTTGGATTATATTCTTCAATATCTGATTGGATTGTTATGAAATCATCCTTACCCAATTCAAAAATGTAGGCTTTCCTGGAATCAAGCCAAACACCATACTGTCTCTTTGCAGGTTTCATAATCGTAGTCTTAATAGTCTATTGGAAATGTTAGAATCGGTACCCTTGCGTGGAGCACCGTCTTTCTTGTTGTGCTTCCTTCAAACAAACGTTGAATGAATGAATGTTTTTCCGGACTAAGGACCATCAGTCCCATGTCATGATCTTCGGCATAAAGGTTCAGAGCATCAGGTACATTTTCCGCTTTGAGGTTAATGAAGTGATGTGGCACATCTTCAAGCTGACCTTTCAGCCATAATATGGAATCAGATGTGGCAAATGTAAGATCCACATGTTCTGAAGAAGAAACATGAACTATGTACAATTCGGAATTGAATTCCCTGACTATTCTCTTGAGGAAGGATAGCAGATAGATATTTTCTTTTTCCCGTAATTCAACAGCCAGCATGATTTTATTCAGGCTGCTGACTTTGCAATCTACGGGAACGGTCAGAACTGCACATTTTCCCTTTTTGATAATGTCATAGGCATTGCTGCCGAACACATCACGATCAAGCCAGGACATATCATTTTCCATTCCCATAACCACCAGGGAAATGCCGTCCTTTTCTATTCTGTGCAGAATTCGCTCAGTAGGAAATCCTACCTCAACAACCGTTTCAACGGAACCCATGCGTTTCTCCCTGATGGAAGACCGGATTCCGTCAAGACTTTTTTGAGCATCTGTGATCATCTGATCATAATCAGCCACAAAAGCAACATCGCCACCGACAGGTTCCAGAATATGCATGAGCATAACCTTACCATCCAATGCATCGGCCAGCTGTTCTGCTAATGTAACGGCCCGTTTTGAAGAGGGAGAGAAGTCTACTGGTACAAGGATTTTCATGGTCTTTTAGGTTTATTCCGGGATTGCTAATAAAGGAATGTCGGTATGAAACACCATATTCTTGGTTTCGCCTCCGTCAAAAACACGGTCAAACAATTTATGCTTCCGTGGGATCATGGCGAGAATGTCGATATTCTTTTTTGAACAGTAGTCGTTCAGAGATTCTTCAACATCTGTTCCGACGATAAGATGATAATGATGACGGTAATTCTTAAGATACCTGTCGTACTTCATCGCTTCTGTTTTTTCCTTTTCATTAAGATTGGCAGACTCTCCAACATGAACAATATGAATGTCGGCACCATCAATGCCGGCAAGCAGTTTCACCGGCTCCAGCATTTCTGCCATAATCGGTTTATAATCCCCGGCCAGTGCAACATGATGTATTTCATCAATCTGGGAGCCTTGTGGAATTACAAGGACGGGAATTTTACTTGTACGAACTACGGAGTACGCATTACTTCCCATGAGCACCTCGTATATTCCACTTGTACCCTTGGTGCCCATGATGATGAGGTCTGCTTCTTCCTCTGCTGCCAGGCGTGCGATCTCCTTGTCAACTTCACCAAGACGAGTGATATGCCTGTGTGGTATATTCCTGAGATCAGATATTTCCTTTTGAAGCCGTTTGAATTTCTTTTCCAGATCAGGATCCAGCAAGTCGTCTTCAAAATGTGAATGCTCATTATCCTGAAGAATCATTTCCTGTTTTACATAAAATAGAATGAGTTCACTTTTTAAGTGTTTTGAAATGTGAACTGCACTATTCAAGGCATTCATTGAACAACGCGAAAAATCAACAGGTACGAGAATTCTCTGGGCATCCATAACAACATTATTTTATCCGGAACTATTTCTTCCGGAGGTTCAAGATCGTTCGGAAGAAAATAGCATTTTTTAGATGGTATTAACCATGACTTGATTCAACCTGACAAATGATGTTAATCAGTCTGAATCATTTGTTGAGCCCGATAGCAATAAGTGATTACAATCAAAGCCGAACTTGAGTAAGGTCATAACCTATGCAACAGTTATTTCGGTACCTTCCATAACGATGTGGGACCAATTTGACTATTGGAAATTTCTTGCAGGTCTGGGCATTTTTCTATTTGGAATGTCGCAGATCGAGGTAGCGCTGCGCACGCTTGCAGGCAGGTCTTTTCGTGTATTTCTTCGCAATAATACCAATACCCGTATCAAGGCGATCCTTGCCGGAATTGTCATCACTGCACTTCTTCAAAGCAGCTCGGTGGTATCATTGATGACCCTGGCCATGGTAGGTGCAGGAATAATGACCATGACGAGCGCGCTGGGTATCATCATTGGATCGAACCTGGGCACAACACTGAAAGGCTGGATTGTAGCAATCTTTGGATTTAAATTCAGCATTGAAAGTTTTTCCCTGCCCATGCTTGCCATTGGTGGCATCACTTATCTGCTTCTTGGCAAGTATGAAAAGCCCTCGAATATCGGTCGCCTCCTCATCGGGTTTGGATTCATGTTTCTCGGACTTGATTTTATGAAGACCAGCATTGATTTTCTGGCCCAAACCTTTGATCTGTCGCCCTATGCCAATTATGGCCCGGTAGTTTTTCTGTTGGTAGGATTCATATTCACCGCGATAATTCAATCCAGTTCTGCCACGATGGTAATTACCTTAAGTGCGCTGAACAGTGGCATCATTACATTCCCTGCTGCTACAGCCATGGTGATTGGCGCTGATCTGGGTACCACTATTACTGCTCTGATAGGAGGTATGCCCGGTATCCCTATTAAGAAAAGGGTAGCCCTCGGGCACTTTCTCTTCAACCTTGTGACGGATATAATAGCCTTCATCTTTATGGTACCCATCACCAATTTTATCACGAAAGTACTAGGGATCGCCGATCCACTGATGGCAGTTGTGGCGTTTCATAGCTCGTTTAACCTGATTGGGATACTGATTTTTGCACCAACACTTTCATATTTCGCCCGGTTCCTTGAAAACCGTTTTAAAAAGTCAACACCATTCATGGGCAGATTCATTCACCAAATCAGCTCATTTGAATTATCCGAAGAAGCCATTCAGGCACTAAAGAACGAAACGGGCGGACTTCTTGAAGATGTAATACAATTGAATAGGCTGGCATTCAAACAGGTTCATTCGAGCTTCTGGCAGGGCAGGGATGCATTTAGCAAGCAGTACCTTCAAGTCAAACAGCTGGAGTCCGAAATTTTTGCCTTTTACAACAGTCTACAGCAGGAAAAGCTCCAACCGGAAGAATCTGTGCGACTCAATCAGATAATGCTTGTGGTTCGCTATGCGCTTCATTCCGCCAAGAGCCTGAAGGATATAGAGCCGAATCTACGGGATTTCGAAAATGCCGGCATCGACTCGTTGATGAATCTCTACCAGGCGTTCAAGTCAAACTCAGGCCAATTTATTGAACATGCCGTTATCTTTTTTTCTGCCACAGCGCATGACATGGAAATGCTGATTAAACTAAGTGCTGAAATTCAGAAGAACTACGACGACATACCATTGCTCATTTCTGAAAAGAAATTTCAAAAAGAGGTTCCACCGCTCGATATTTCTACCGCCCTCACAGTAAACCGGGAAATGTATTCTACGCACAGATCCCTCATTCTGGCGCTAAATCATTTCATTATGCCAAACGAATTGGCACGAGAATTCGCTAACATGGGAATCATAGGCAAATGAATAAGAATAAAACCATAGAGAATCCCTTCGCACTATCCATTGAGGATACACTGAAGGCTTTAGCTGTTACATCGGAAGGTCTTACAGACGCTGAAAACGAAAACAGACTGGAACAATATGGATATAATGAATTGCCAGGTTCCTTCGAAACTCCCAGGTGGCAGATATTACTTCGACAGTTCAAAAGTCCGATCGTTTACCTGCTTTTAATTGCAGCCGTCATTTCATACTTCTTTGGAGATATTGCAGAGTCCATTGCCATTGCCTGTGTGATCCTGCTGAACAGCGGTATCGGTTATACCCTGGAATCACAGGCCATCCATTCAATGCAGGCCCTGCGTAAGCTAGATAAGACATTTTGCCAGGTGAGAAGGAACGGCGAGTTAATAACCATAGAGTCACGTTTGCTAGTTCCGGGTGATATAATTCAGTTGCAGGCCGGAGACATGATTCCGGCTGATTCCCGCCTCATGGAAGATCAGCGACTTGAAGTAAATGAAGCCAGCCTTACAGGTGAATCAGTTCCTGTAGTGAAACAATCTAAAATTGTACTGGAAGAGGGTACATCATTGGGAGACAGGGTGAATATGCTCTATAAGGGCACCTCTATTACAAAAGGTAATGCGGTTGCCGTGATTGTTCATTCCGGAATTGATACCGAGATAGGCAAAATTTCTCAAATGGTTGAATCGGCAGATAAAGACGAAATACCGTTGAATGAAAAGCTGAATCAGTTTGGAAAAAAACTGATCTGGCTAACACTGGGGCTGATCCTCATTTTTATAGCTACCGGCTGGATTCGCGGAAATGAATTTTACCTGATCCTGGAGACAGCTATAGCACTTGCTGTGGCAGCCATTCCGGAAGGCCTGCCCATTGTGGCAACCATTTCACTTGCCCGCGGTATGATGCTGCTTTCACGCGAGAATGTGATCATTAAAAAATTGGCTGCGGTTGAAACACTTGGTGAAACAGACGTTATCATAACCGATAAAACCGGAACACTTACGGAAAATCAGCTGGTGGTACATACCGTCGTCCCTGTGGCCGATGATGGGGAAGTTTTGCAACTGCTGATGATGTCTGCTGTTTTATGCAATAATTCATCCATTTCTCAGGATGGAGACCTTCAGGGAGACCCGGTAGAGACAGCCCTATGGGATTACTTCAGAAAGGAAAATCCTGCGGATTTTGAAAAAATCAGGGATGAATGGAAAGAGGTGGATGAATTACCCTTTGATAGTGATATTCGGTATATGGCTAACCTTTACAAGCACGGGGAACAGTTTCTTTCGGTCGCAAAGGGAAGTCCGGCAGAATTGCTCGATAAATGTGTGTCTGCCGGGGACCACATCCCCATTACCGACGAATTTCTGGATGAATGGAATCAGCACACAGAACAATTGGCAAGAGAGGGTCTGAAAGTGCTGGCATTCGCAGCACATCGACATACAAAGGAGCCATCCGGCATTGATGCGGATCTTCACTTTCTGGGTCTGATTGGTTTTCTCGATCCTGCCAGAAGTGATGTGGAAAATTCTGTTATGGAATGCCATAAAGCCGGTATAACAATTATAATGGCCACAGGGGATCATCCTGCCACTGCAGAGGCGATCGCCCGGCAGATTGGACTTGGTTCCGGAGAATTAAAAATCATACACGGTTCAGATCTGGATAAAACTGAGGGGGCTCAATGGGAATCGATGGTTGAAGGTGCCCACATATTCTCGCGCGTTACTCCCTATCAGAAACTGCAGCTGGTGACCTACTATCAGGATAATGGCCATATTGTGGGAATGACCGGAGATGGCGTGAATGATGCCCCGGCACTAAAGAAATCTGATATAGGAATCGCTATGGGCAAACGGGGTACGCAGGTGGCAGAAGAAGCGGCAGACATGATCATTCAGGATGATGCATTTACATCAATTGTGAAAGCCATCCGACAGGGGAGGATCATTTTTGGGAATATCAGGGACTTTATAATTTACCTTCTCTCGTGTAACCTCACAGAAATTATGGTTGTGTCCATTGCGGCCTTTCTTTCCACTTCGTTACCGTTGCTTGCCCTTCAAATTCTTTTCCTGAATCTTGTTACCGACGTGTTTCCAGCGCTTGCACTGGGAATGGGTAAAGGAAATGAAAGGGTGATGGAACATCATAGCCGGGATCCCAATGACCCCATCCTGGATCGCTCAAGCTGGATATCAATATTCATGTATTCGGCAGTTATGACCCTGACTATCCTGGCGGGTTATTACTACAGTGTACATTTTCTCTCAGATAGTTACGCTGAAGCCAATACGATCGCATTCTTCTCACTGGCCCTGGCTCAGTTGATCCACCCGTTTAATCTTACCAGCTCAGGCGATTCCTTCTTCCGGAATCCAATTTTCAGGAACCGCTTTCTCTGGATCGCCATTGTGCTTTGTTTGATTCTTCTGGCAATAGCACTCTTGGTACCCTTCCTAAACGAAATCCTCAGCCTGGCAATGCCTCAGCCCAGGTCCTGGCTGATTATTTTGTTGGCAAGTGCTGCTCCATTGTTTATCATCCGGATAATAAAGAAAATAACGAAATCATGAATGATCAGGACTATACTGTCATTAAAGCTTCCGGCGATAAAGTAAAGTTTGATGCCAATAAACTAAGAAATTCATTAAAGCGAGCAGGGGCTGATGTACTACTGGCAGATGAGGTTGTAGAATACGTAATGAAAGGTATGCATGATCTTATTACGACGAAGGAAATCTATAAGCAGGCTTTTCGGTATTTGAAAAAACAGCAGAACAGTACCGCAGCAAGGTATTCACTGAAGTCCGCCATACTGGAGTTAGGACCTGCAGGATATCCCTTTGAGGGATTCATGGCTAAAATACTGGAAAATAACGGTTATGAAGTACAGACCAATCTTATTCAAAAGGGCAAATGCGTTACGCACGAGGTCGATGTTTTTGCGCAAAATACGGAAAAGGTCATATTCATGGAGTGTAAATATCACACCGATCAGGGAAGGAAATCAGATGTTAAAACCTCGCTTTATTTCAATTCCCGTTTCATCGATATTGCCGGCGGACTATCGGACGAAAACAGGAAAAAAGAGGGCTGGCTCGTGACCAATACCCGTTTTTCAGAAGATGCAGAGAAATATGGCCGGTGCTCGGACCTCAGGCTTGTTTCCTGGGGACACCCTAAAAAATATTCTTTGAAAGATCTGATTGAGTCCAGCGGATTGCATCCGGTAACCTGCCTTACAACCATTGCCAGGGCCGAAAAACGTGCACTGATCGACCTGGGAATATTGCTGTGTTCAGAACTTATAGCCCAACCCAATGTGCTCGACCGTGTGGTAAGAAGTAAACAGAGGAAAGACCGAATCATAGAAGAAGCCGAAGTATTATGTCAGAAATAATCAATAAAACAGACCGAAGACCTCTTTACAAGGAGCTTGGCATAGAGACCCTCCAGGAGCATATGATCTTCATTCGCAAGGACAGTGAGGTTTGTGTTTCTGAAGGCTTTGAAGCCCTCACACGTGTTCGTGTGAAGAGTGATAAAGGATCGCTGGTTGCCAGTATACAGATGGTGACGTCAGAATCATTGCTGAAAATTGGCGAAGCAGGTTTATCGAATGGTGCTGCACAAATGCTCAAGGTAAAGGAAGGTGACTTATTAGAAATCAGTCATTTAAGTGATATCAAGTCCTTACGCCATGTGCGCTCAAAAATTTATGGGAAAACACTGGACTTCGGGGCGATGACGGAGATAATTCAGGACATTGTGAAAGGGCGGTATGCGGCAGTTCATCTGTCGGCATTCATCACCGCATGTGCAGGGGATTCACTGTCGACCGATGAAATAATCGCACTTACACGTGCTATGGTGGATGCAGGAGACCGGTTGAAATGGAAAAAGTCGGTAATTGCCGACAAGCACTGCGTTGGTGGTTTGCCGGGAAATCGTACGACTCCCATTGTGGTTGCCATCGTCGCAGCTGCCGGAATCACTATACCAAAAACATCTTCACGGGCAATCACGTCACCTGCGGGTACGGCAGATACAATGCGTGTGATGACGCAGGTCGGACTGGACCTGGAAGAGATTCAGCGGATAGTCTATTTGCATAATGGCTGCATTGTTTCCGGTGAAAATCACCTGAGTCCGGCAGATGATACACTGATACGCGTCGAAAGATCGCTGGATATCGACAGTGAAGGTCAGATGATCGCCTCTGTTCTCTCAAAGAAAACCGCTGCAGGCAGCACACACCTTATTATTGACATTCCTGTTGGATCAACGGCTAAGGTTCGGAGTGAATCAGATGCTGAACGTCTAAAGTATTATTTTAAAGTTGTAGGGAAGGAACTTGGGTTTGTTCTCAAGGTTCTGATCACTGATGGCAGTCAGCCCATTGGTCGCGGTATCGGGCCCGCACTTGAAGCGCATGACGTCTTAGCGGTACTGCGGAATGATCCCCAGGCTCCCGGGGCATTAAAGGAAAAGTCTATTCAGCTCGCAGGTGAACTTCTTGAGCTGGTAGATCAGGAGCTGAAAGGAAAAGGCACAGATGCTGCCCGGCGAATTTTGGAATCAGGCGAGGCACTAGACAAGTTTATGGCAATTTGCATGGCTCAGGGGGGATTTACTGAACCTGGAATTGCCAAATATACCAGGAACATTTACGCGGAAAAGTCGGGAACGATAACTGAAATAGACAATCGTAAACTGGCCAGGATAGCCAAGCTGGCTGGCGCTCCTTCAGACCCGGAAGCTGGTGTTTGGTTTGATGCACCACTAGGGCGAAAAGTGCATAAGGGTGACCTGCTTTTTGTGATCCACTCCCAATCTACCGGTGAGCTGGATTATGCACTCAATTTCTTAAAGACAGAAGATCATGTTATCACAATTGCCTGAGAAACACATTCTTGCCAGTTTCCCGGGCTATGAGCATTCTGCCCGGGAAATTTCAGCTATGCTGGGCATTCAGCTAATACAGCTTGAAATCCGTCATTTTCCTGATGGGGAAAGTTACATACGCTTTCCGACAGACCTTAATGGCAGGTACCTCTGGATCTATGGCTCGTTATTTCCCGCTAATGACAGGATCATTGAGCTCATGCTCATTTGTAAAACAGCGAGAGAAATGGGTGCCGAAACGATCAGTATTATCACACCTTATCTGCCCTATATGCGGCAGGATATTCGATTTCAGTCGGGAGAGGTGATCACAGCTTCAATAATGCAGCAGTTTATTTCCCGAAGGATAGATGAGCTTATTTGCATTGAGCCGCATTTGCATCGGATAACAGACCTGAATGATCTATACAAGGGGAAGGCACGTGTACTGAGAGCAACCGGCATTGTTACAGACTGGATTAAACGGAATGTTCCTGACCCGGTTCTGATCGGACCTGACAGTGAAAGCAAGCCCTGGGTTTCTGCGATGGCTGATAAACTGGGCTGTCCCTATGTAGTGCTTGCGAAAATGCGGCAGGGAGATTTTTCGGTTTCTATTGATCCGCGTGGATTGGAATTGGCCGGGACAAGACAACCGATTCTTGTGGACGATATTCTTTCAACAGGAAGGACAATGAAGCAGGCAGCTTCAACAATATATAATCAGACGGGCCGGAAGGTCATCTGCATTGGTATCCATGCAATATTTGCCGGGGATGCAGAGCGGATTTTACATGATGATGCCATTCTTCGAGTGGTTACGACAAACTCTATTCCCCATGAAACCAATGAAATCAGCATTGATGCAATGGTTGCATCCGTTCTTAAAAGTGAAATTCAGCGTTCAATTTAAAACGGATTAATATCATTCTTTTCACAATTCTTGTAAATTAGGTTGCTATCTAACGAATAATCAATGAGTCAATTTATATTAACTGATAAGGCGCTGCAAAATAAGCTTGATCCTTCTCAGTTGCTTACGGCAGAAGATTTCAAACAACTAAAAGATAAAGATACCCTCAGGAAGAAGCTTAGGGATCGCAAACGCGACATAAGCAAAATAGAATTCAATATTCACTATGAGGAGCAGTTGAGGGATCTTCAGATAGAGCTGGTGAAATTACAGGCTCATGTGATCGCCAACAATTTAAGGGTGGCAATCATATTTGAAGGAAGAGATGCCGCGGGAAAAGGGGGTGCCATCAAGCGGTTTGCAGAACATCTGAATCCGCGTGCTATGCGGGTTGTGGCGCTTTCAAAACCTACCGATCTGGAGCGCAAGCAATGGTATTTTCGCCGGTATATAGGAGTAATGCCCAATGCAGGTGAGATCGTATTTTTCGATCGCAGCTGGTATAACAGGGCTGTGGTGGAACCGGTAATGGGATTTTGTAATGAAGACCAGTATCGTCAGTTTATGCGGCAGGTCCCGGAGTTTGAACATATGCTTTTTGAAGATGGGGTCATTGTAATTAAATTCTGGTTTTCGATCACCAAGGAAGAGCAGGCTAAAAGATTTCAGGCAAGGGGTAAGAATCCGCTGAAGCAGTGGAAACTGAGCCCGGTAGATCAGAAAGGCCAGGAATTATGGGATAAGTATACCTACTACAAAGATCAGATGTTCAGCATGACGCATACTTCGTTCAGTCCGTGGATTATCGTAAAGACTAACAAGAAAAAAATAGCGCGGCTTGAAAGCATTCGTTACGTCCTTTCTCAGTTCGAATACGATGGAAAGTCTGATACGAATGCACTCATATTGCCGGATCCGAATCTTGTGAACCGGTATCATCGCTCTGTTACATCCTTTGACAGTTAATAGTTATGGAAAAGAACCGATTAAAGCCGCTTGAAATAAAAAGCCTGAATTCAAATTCAGCCTTAATGCACATGCTGCAACAGTCCGGGAATGTATCCCCCGAAAAGGCACTCAGGTTTGTGCTTTACGAAAAGGAACTTGAAAAACTACAAGTGCGGCTTATTGCCTTGCAGAACTGGATTATTAATCACAGGAAAAGACTTTGTATTCTTTTCGAGGGAAGGGATGCAGCCGGGAAAGGCGGTGCGATCCGCAGGATTACACATCATTTGAATCCACGGCACTACAGGGTAGTGGCCTTACCTCAGCCCACTGAAATTGAGAAGGGGCAGTGGTATTTTCAGCGTTATATCCAGCGGCTGCCGAATCCGGGTGAAATAGTTTTCTTCGATCGGAGCTGGTATAATCGTGCTGTGGTCGAACCGGTTAACGGTTTTTGTACACCCGAAGAATACCAGCGCTTCATGAATGAGGTGAACGCCTTTGAAAAGATGATTACCAGCGACGGAATTCACCTGATTAAATTTTATTTTTCGATCACAAAGGAAGAACAGGCACTGCGTTTCGAAGATATCCGTAAAGATCCGCTGAAAAGGTGGAAGCTGTCTCCTGTAGATGAAAAGGCCCAGGAACTCTGGCCTGTTTATACGGAATACAAGGAAAAGATGTTTGCTGAAACAAATACAGAAGAAAACCCCTGGATCATCATAAAGGCAAACAAAAAGCCAAGAGCGCGAATGGAGGCAATCCGTTACATTCTGGACGCAGTACCCTACGTGAAAAAATGAAAACCATTAATATCTTAGAAAAATTCGGAAAATTCACCCATCAGTGGCACCCGCATATTATTGCCGAGTTGAACGGCCAGCAGGTAAAACTTGCCCGGCTGTCCGGCAGTTTTATGTGGCACAGTCATGAAAATGAAGATGAACTCTTTATGGTAATTAAGGGTGTACTGTATATGAAGTACCGTGATTCTGAAGAAGTAGTCCGTGAGGGGGAATTGATTGTGGTACCTAAAGGTGTTGAACATTATCCCTATACAAAAAATGACGAGGAAGTTTGGGTTTTGCTCTTTGAACCGGCATCCACATTGCATTCGGGAGCAATTGAATCGGAAAGAACCATAAATAACCAGGAGTGGATTTGAAGTCAGACCGGATCGAAGAGCTCATCCGAATGCTGGAACTCATGCCTCATCCGGAAGGGGGTTACTACAGGGAAACTTACAGGTCACAGGATCTGATGACTCCGACCTGGACATCAGACCAAAGGAATGTTTCAACCGGGATTTATTTCCTGCTTACTTCGGGTAATTTCAGTGCTTTTCACCGAATCAAGTCGGATGAGATGTGGCATTTCTATGAAGGCGGAAGCATGACGGTGTATGTGATTGATCCAAGGGGTAAACAAACTGAAATAGTGCTTGGAAGGGATCTTTCCAGTGGTGAATGTTTGCAGGCAGTTGTTCCGGCCAATCACTGGTTCGCATCAAGGGTAAATGACCATACCGCTTTCAGCCTGGTAGGATGTACGGTGGCACCCGGATTTGATTTTCATGATTTTCATCTTGCAATACGTGAGGAGTTAATAGCGGAATTTCCGCAACACGAGCATTTGATCACATCGTTAACAAGGTAAGGACATGAGAAATTGCTCTTCAGGAAAAGTCTGTCATGATAACCGTACAATAGCCGAGGAAGAATTGGTGCGTGTACTGGCGAAGTACGGGGAACGAGCGGGTAGTCCGAATGGGATCTATCTTTGTGAAATTTGCGGATTCTACCACCTTACATCCAGTAGCCGGGAGACCGGTTACATCCACACACCGGAATTCCGCGAACGAATCCGAAGAGCCGCACTGGAGAATGATTGGGATGATCGCTGGAAATAAGTCTTTCAAACACTTTACTAAACCGGTTGTTTCTTGGACATGGATAAAAAAGTAATAATTATCGGTGCTGGTATTTCCGGGCTGGTGGCCGCCATCGAACTGGAAAAAAGAGGATATTCGCCATTGATCCTTGAAGCGGATAGCAAGGTCGGTGGCAGGGTGCAGACCACTGTGCGTGACGGTTTTTACATGGACCATGGATTTCAGGTGTTACTTACCAATTATCCGGAGGCACGGGAATATCTTGACTTTGATGCGCTGGACCTCCAGTATTTTGAGCCTGGCGCTATGATATTCGGAGAAAATAAAACAACCACATTGCTTGACCCGCGAAGGAACTGGGCGGCGGCCATTCCAATGCTTTTTTCCGGGATCGGAACACTTTCAGATAAATTGAAAGTGATAAAACTTGCGTCACGGGTGACATCCCTTTCTATCTCCGAAATATTTGAACAGCCTTCTGTTGCCACAATCGATTTTCTTAGATCCTATGGTTTCTCAGAGCGCATTATCAGCCAGTTTTTTAAACCATTTTTTGCCGGGATATTTTTGGAAAATGAGCTGGAAACCTCCAGCCGCATGTTTCAATTTGTTTTCAAAATGTTCGCAGAAGGAAAAGCTGCCATTCCTGCTGAAGGGATTCAGGCCATCCCCGGGCAGTTATCAGATAAACTAAAGAGAACCGAGATTAAATTCAATGTGAAGGTCGATCAGGTCGAACCCGGGATTGTGAGTGCCGGGGATCAGACATTTGAATATGACGATCTGATTATTGCTACACATCCGGCAAAAATCCTGAACGGCCTGGGGCATGAAAGAGCTGAATTTCATGAGGTGACCAATTTCTATTTTAGCGCCGAATCCTCGTCAATTGGAAAGCCGTTAATCGGACTTTTGCCGGGCGAGGACCGACTGGTCAATAATTTTTGTTTTATGACGGATATTTATCCGGGATATGCACCCGCTGGAAGTTCGCTTCTATCGGCTACGGTCATTGGGCCGGTCGCAGACACATCTTCGTTTTCTGAAAGGGTACGTAAGGAGATGGAAGATGTTACCGGCCGTCGTTTAAAGGAGGTCGGGGTATTTACGATTGCTCAGGCTCTTCCCGTTATTGACGATATGCAATGTTTCATACAGCCAACGGAAGCTAAGATACAGGAGCATATTTTTCTTGCAGGAGATCACCTTCTGAATCCATCGCTGAATGCCGCCATGACCAGTGGGCGAATTGCAGCAGAGGCAGTTGCCAATTCAAATTATTAGAAATAGATCCTGAACATCACGTTTGGCGTAAATCCAAGTGCATTCTGCCTGATCTCTTCAATTTGGTCGTTATCATCGACCCTGTAAAATATATTGGCGGTATTGGTTCTGTCCAGAATATTCCACACAGAAATGCCAGTCTCCGCACGCACTTTTCCGCCGAGACTGAATTTATAAGCCGCAGAAGCATCCAGCCGAAGATAATAGTCGAGCCTTGAATTATTGACCGATTCAAAGGTAATTTGTCTTGCAGGCCCGATCTCAACGGGTCTCGAGTAAGGCTTCCCGCTGTGCCAGTTAATCCCAGCTGCAATTTTGATGCTGGTTGTTTCAAATGACAGTCCGGATGAAACCGTATGCCGGATATCCAATGTGTTAGGGAAGGAGGAAGGAGATAGAGAGTCTGAAGAAAAAGTGTTTTCACCAAGGGTATAGGTGATCCATGAATTCCAGTTCTCACGACGATAATTCAATAAAACATCCACGCCACGTACCTCATATTCTCCTGAAATGCGGTCAAACTGATATTCATTCTGGAAGCCCTGACTAGCGGTGGTTACACCTTCCACATATTTGTAGTAGGCAGAGGTGCGCACAATGAAATTATCTGTTTTAAATTGAACACCAGCTGATGCCTGGCTGCCAATAATTACCGGAATGTCTCCGTCATTGGCCAGAATCCACCTTCTTTTTTCCACGCCCAAAAAATCTGTCTGGTAATCAATTACCTGGGCCAGCGTTTGCGACTTACGTTCTCCCGCAATTTCAAGAAAGAGCTGTCCGTAGATTTTCTGTCTAAATGAAAAGCGTGGCTCGGGGATCCACCGGTTAAACTTGTCCAGATAATTCACCCGCCCGCCTGCGCGCAGCCAGGTATTTTTACTGGATGACTGATAGGTAATGTCGGCATATCCGGCATGTGTGCGCAATACACGTTTTACATATCGCCTGAATTCCGGATTGTTAAGGTCTTCCAGGTTACTTACCCCAACTTCGGTAAAATGATATCCGGCCTCCAGAAGGAGATTGGGATTCAGTGCATAACGCAGATCAAATTTCAGACCTGTATCAAGTACGTCGTTTTCCTGGATAAGGCGCTGATTATTGAATATGTCATTATTTGTGGCGCCCAGTGAATAAGACGAATAATACATTCGTCCCCTTAAAGTCAAATCGCCCGTGATATTCCTTGAAACATCCAGTCCAAGAGCAGTGCTCTGCTGGTTCAGGCCGCTGATTCGGGTTTCTTGCTCGTTACCTACCAGCGCACTCTCTTCATAGGAGATCTCATTGGCTGCACGCATGAAGTTAATTCTGATTGGCGTCTTTTTATCGGGATTAGCCAGGATTTTTACAGAGATGTCATTAAACACGAAGTCTTCCTGTTTTGATACCAAACTCGTGTCACTACCGCCGGTAATATCCGAATTTTGAAATGCCCTTTCATAGTATGACCTGTAGGTGGGGGATCTTACAAGGTCGGCAATCGATCTTCTGGCAGAAAGGAGTACTGACAGTTTATTCGGAATGATCGGAACATGTGCAAATACATCTCCGCTGATCATATTTATTCCTGCACCACCGCTAAATTCATCGGCGATGGTATTTTCCGTTCGTATATCTAATGTACCTGAAACACCATCGCTATACCAGGAGGGGGTTCCGTTCTGAATGAGGCTTACCTCGTTAGTGAGGTACGGGTTGAAAGATGTGATCAGGCCAAAAAAATGGCCGGTCTGATACATGCGAATGTGATCCCACAAAATAAGGTTCTGATCATGTGTGCCTCCCCGGATATTGATGTCACTTACCAACTCCTGAACACTTTGAATCCCGGGAAGGGTCTGAATCGACTGCAATACATCCGGATCTATGAGCCCCGGCAGCATACCCAGGCGCTGACCGGACACCTTGTAAATTCCTCCTGCGGTAAGGTCGATTCCTGCTGTAAGATACTCACGAATAACAATTTCATCCAGGGTAGTCACCGAAGGAGTCAGCTGAACAGGGTTACAGGAAGTCAAACTATCTGCACTTCCTTCAAATGCAATGTATCCCAATGATCGGATCTGTATGATCGCATCCGCCTGAACTTCCATTTGAAAATTTCCATTGCTATCGCTCGTGGTGAATTTATCGCCTGCAACAATGGAAGCAAAAGGTATCGGTTCACCTGAAATGCGATCCATGAGTTTGCCGCAGATGCGTACTAGTTCAGGTTTTTTGTCAGGAGCTCTTTTTATCGCAATAAACCTGTCATCAATCTTTTCAAAGACCAGCTTTGTTTCCGAAGAAATATATTGAAGGACTGCATCTAATGATTGTGAATAGTCGGGTGTCTTACAGGAAAGATTCACAAGTATGGAATCGGCATACGAAAACGAAACGTCAAATTTCTGTTCTGTTTCCTGGAGAATCAGTCGGAGGGGACGGCTTTCCGGATTATTCGGATCCTGGCCAAATGCCTGGAAACAAAGAAGAAAGCCTGCAAGTACCAGTGGGTAATACTTTAGAGCAGTCAAGTTATTTTATAATCACACGATTCTCTGATATTTCAAAATTCAAATCCAGCGGGATACAAACAGCCCGTAGTGCCAATTCAAGGTTTTCATGCGTAAAGGCACCCGTAAATACGATATCGCGTTTCTGGTTATTCAACTCAATTTCAATATCAAATTGTCTGGACAGCTCATCAACAACAGCAAATAACGGAACACTCTTGAAGTGGCTTTCCTCATAACGTTGTATGCCATTTCGAGCCGGTTCCAGTTCAATCTTATCAAGTGTCAGTTGGCCATTAAAAACACGAACTCTTTCCCCGGGTGTAAGCAGCTCAGCTGTCTTTCCTCTTATAACGGATACCTTTCCTTCATAGCATGTCACTTCGAAATAATTATCGCGTGAACGAATGTTGAACTCAGTTCCGACGACCCTGATGATCCCGTTGGATGTGTTCACGTCAAAGACTGATCCCGGAATTACATCAAAATATGCTTCTCCCTGCAGGTTCACAGTCCGTTGCGCCTGCCATTCGTTTTTACTATAGCTAACAGATGATTCAGCATTCATATCTACCTGCGTTGAATCTGGAAGATAAAACGACAACGCCTCTCCGGCACGCGTCTGATATTCTGTGAGCGGGTTATTGAAAAAGACAGCATATGCGCTGATCAGCAGCAAAACAGCCGCTGCCACGCGGAATACAGGCAACAGCCAGCGTTGTTTTGAAGCTTTGCGGTGCTGTTTCGATTGTAATACTGAAAGTTGTTCCTCCACATTAAATTCAGGGGCACGAAAATTTGAAAGTGCCTTCATCATGCGCTGAAGTTCTTCCCAGTCGCCTGAATCAATAAGAATTTGCTTGTCCGCATCGGTCAGCTCATTCCGCAGCCATTTCTGTATAATTTCCTCGTTTTTCATGGTATTCTGGTTATATAACCGGCGGAGGTTCGGGATTCCTACCCTCATCATCACTTTTTTCGAGAAATTTTCTGATTTTTTTCAGGGCGCCGTAGATTCTCTTCTCAACTGCCTTTCTGGATATATTCAGCATTTCTGCGATTTCCTTATGCGATTTATCCTCAATTCTGTTCAGTAAAAACGCAACCCGCTGTTCTTCACTCAGCGAATCTATCGCAGCTTTGAGCCGGTCACTGTATTCACTTTCTTCCATTTTATAGTCAGGTGATTCCTTGTCGATATGCCTTAAATCTGCCTCATTCCTGTATTTGAGAGCTGTTTTAGCGCGGTCCAGGTCATTAAGCATTTGGTTATTCGCCACTGTAAAAAGAAAAGACCGGGCCTTTGAAGGAGGTACCTTTGCACAATTATTCCATAATTTCAGGAAAGCTTCCTGTACAAGATCTTCGGGATTCCGGTCTGCACCGAACTTATAATAAAGGAACTGATACAGATCTTTCGAGTATTTCCGAAAAATACCATTAAAAAGCTCTTCCTTACAAACACCGGATTCTTCTGCCATCAGGATAATTTTGCTACCAATTTAAAAGTTTTTTTTATCCAAGGGTAGGAATCTGGTTACTCAACCGGTTTAGTATGTGAAAGCACAAAATTTTTAACATGAAAATAAACTTTACACTCATTTTCGCCTTGCTCGTTGCAGCACTATCAGGATGCCAGGAGGAAGTTGTTGAAATCACCGATCCATCACCACAAAATGTGGTTACGGCCAATTCCCAGACAGCGATCCTTATACAGCGTACTGCTACCAATGATGGTTCATTCGACAATATTGTTGATGGCTCGAGTTGCATATATCTCGCCTTCCCATACAGCGTATATCTGAATGATATTGAATACCTGGTAAGTTCTTCCGATGACCTGGATGACCTGGAAAAACTCATTGAGGAGAGTGATGATGACGATTCCTTTGATATTAAATATCCAATTACGGTTGTCACTTCAGACTATTCAGAGATTCTGGTAAACAATGAAGATCAACTGGAGGCACTTACTGAAGATTGTACCGAAGGTGGAGCCGATGATGACATCGAATGTCTTGACTTCGAATATCCTTTTACGATATCGGTTTACGATGCTTCAAATCAACTGGCTGATGTAATTACAATCAACAACGATAAGGAACTCTATGAATTGATTGATAACCTCGATGATGACGACTTTATAAGCTTCAACTTCCCAATAACTATTGTGCTTTGGGACGGACAGGAGATAGTAGTAAGGGACAATGACAGTCTGGAAGATCTTATTGAAGATGTGGCCGACGACTGTGATGAAGATGATGATAACGATTTCGACGATGATGATGTCGATGATAGTGAATTTGTATCTGTAATCACCGATGGTCGCTGGATGGTCTCGCTTTTGAATGATGAGATCGATTATACCTCAGATCTTCAGTCGTATATCCTTGAATTCAGGCCTGATGGGATTCTGCATCTGAAAAATAATGACCGCGAAATCGTGGGTACATGGGAGTCTGATGGAAACTCCGGAAATATTGAACTTGAAATATCCATAGAAGACAATGGTGTAGATCTGGATGATGCCATAAAGGCACTAAAGAATAGTTGGGAAATCATTTCTTACGACGAAACAGAAATAAAATCAACCGACGACCTGGAAGAACAGACGGATGAAGACACCGCATTTTTAACCTTAAAGAAACTAAATTGATGAAATCTCTGAATTACCTGCTGGTGGGAATGATAATGATATTAGCCGCCTGCGACGACAACGAAGTTACACCTGATATACAATCTCAGATTGAAGATGTCCAGTCATTGGCTAAGTCGGGCGACTGGATCATTACCTACTATTTCGATGATAAGGATGAAACGGCTGACTATGCCGGCTATACGTTTACTTTCAACGAAAATGGTTCGATTATTGCAAAGAATGGATCAACAGAAGTATCCGGAACATGGTCGGTAACACGTGACGACGACAGCAATGATGACAACCCGGATGAAGGAGATATTGATTTCAATATTAATTTCATTTCGCCGGAAAAATTCGCCGAGTTAAGCGATGACTGGGATATCAAATCACGGACCTCTTCAAAAATTGAGCTGATCGATGTGAGTGGCGGCAATGGAGGAACTGATTTTCTGACGTTCGAAAGAAAGTAAATAGATACTAAAGAGAACCATTTCGTCTCGATGTGGTTAGTGGGTAACCTGCCTCTGTAAAAAGGGGCAGGTTTATTTTATTTTAAGCTAATGGAAAGTAAACCTGCCAAAGGTCGGGATTATTACATCGAAAACGGCAACCTGGTATTCACAGAAGAATATCTTCGCCGACGAGGGTTTTGCTGTGGAAGCGGTTGTCGTCACTGTCCGTATGACAAACCACCCCAAAGACGTTCAAAGCCTGAAAATCCCTGGGGCGCTTAGTTGCTGAACATAAGTGTACGTATGGCTGTTTTTGAATTATGAAGATTATACTGCGCTCTGATGTCAAAGGAGACTGGCAATCGGTCTTTCGTGCGTTTGACCGAACATTATTTGAATTCCTGTTACCACCAGGGGCAAAGCTTCTCCGCTTTGACGGATCACGATCCGGAGATATTGTCCACTTGAGGTTTCCCTTGAACATGGAATGGAAAAGCAAAATCACACAGGATCACGAGGAGAATGAACATGCCTTTTTTGTTGACGAAGGCGTAATTCTTCCTCTTGGGTTGAAGAATTGGCATCACGAACATCATGTTTTCAAGGATGGTGATGGAGCCCGCATAGAAGACCGCATCACTTTTAGCATGGGTAACACAGTGTTAACAATGCTTACATATCCCTTTTTATACCTCGCCTTTCTTCCAAGGGTATGGCAATACAAAAAGTATTTTAAGAATTTTTAGGTAATCAGTGCTTCAGAGGGTTTTTAATGGTCCCGCCTTTGCCCTCACTCGGGTTGTAGTATATCCGCTGTGTAGGATAGGCAAAGTCAATGTCCTCTTCCTTGGCAAACTCCTCCAGGATGTTCTCCCAGATCCGATGTTCAGTGATCCGTCTCGTTTTGGGCAATGTGAGATACCTGATGGTGAGCAGCACTCCGCTGTCCTCAGCCTTGATATAAACGAATGGGGTAAGATTGCTGTAAAAGATCATGAACTTCTTGGAAGCTTCCAGTAACCGCTGTTCAGCTGTTTCAGAAAGCTGGTCGGCATGACGGTTAATGATCTCCTCGAGTATTTTCCTGGCTTTTTTCCAATTACTCTCAAAGGTTACCAGTACGGTTATTTCATTCCAGATATGTGAGAAACCCTGGTTGTAATTCGCCTGGCTAATGTTAAATACCTGGCCGTTGGGAATATGAATGATCCGTCCGGTACTTTGATCAGCACCAACCCAATTACCAATCTCATTAATTGTAAACTGAAAAAACCGGATGTCAATTACATCTCCGGCGTGATTGCCCACCTGCACGCGATCTCCAACTTCAAATGGTTTGCGAATGATAATGAAAAGCCAGCCGGCAAGGTTTACAATCGGTGATTGGAGTGCAATCGCAAGACCGGCACTCACAAGACCCAGGAATGTAGCCAATGATTCAATACCCTCCAGCCAGATCGTCATAATGATGATAAGCAGGAGGAAATAGATCGTATTTTTCACCCAGCTTTTCCACATATACCTTACCTTCACATCAGTGAAAGTCCGGTATATCAGCTTATTGGCAAGAAATCGAAAAAGAGATAGTATGAAGATTGCCAACAGGCTGTAAAAAATCTTTTCCTGCAGACTCCCTGGAATATTCCAGTGTTCTTCGATCCAATTGATGACGGGTGCTGTCATTAATAGCTTCTTTTAATTCCCAACGGTTAAAGTAATAAAAATATATCGTTCATTTCATGCAACCATACGAATTGCTATTTTTGAAATCTATGAAATTCAATGTGATCGTGTTGTTGGCGCTATTTGCGATCCTTACGGGGTGTGAGAAAGAAACGAAAATGGAAATATTACAAAAGAGTATCGATCAGCGCCTGGACGGAGTGGTTGGCAATTTTGCGGTTGCCTATCTTGATTTGAATTCAGGTGACACGCTTCTGATGAATTCACGCAGGATATTTCATGCAGCGAGTACCATGAAAACCCCGGTGCTTATTGAGGTTTACAAGCAGGCTTCTGAAGGCAAGTTTAATCTTACAGATTCGATTGAGATCAAAACCACTTTTATCAGCCTGGCGGATGGCAGTGAATACACGCTTCCTGCATCTTCCGACAGCGAAAAATCACTGTATGAGATGGTTGGTAAGAAAAAAACTATCGCATCCCTTACCTATGATATGGTAATTAAGAGCAGCAACCTGGCAACCAATCTGATCGTCGAACTTGTGGGTGCAGATAATGCAACAAATTCGATGCGCGAACTTGGAGCACATGATATTCAGGTGCTGCGGGGCGTTGAAGATCTCAAAGCCTACGAAGAAGGCATGAACAATATCACAACCGCGTATGATCTCATGCTGATCTTCTCTGAACTTGCCCGCGGGAACCTTGTGAGTGAAGGAGCATCAGCAGAGATGGTTGATATTCTGATGGACCAGCAATTCAATCATATCATTCCTGCCAAACTTCCTGCTAATGTAAAGGTAGCGCACAAGACAGGTGCCATTACAGGTGTTCAGCATGATTCGGGAATTGTGTTTCTGCCTGATGGAGGATCATACGTTTTAATACTACTCTCGAGTGATCATGGCGATCGTGAAGCTGCAGAAGAGGCCCTGGCAGATATTTCAAAAATTATTTACGATTTCAAGGTTTCCAGGTAATGTCCGGCGAACGGGAGGTCTACCGCATCGATAAAGCAGGAAACCTGAAAAGGCTCCTTCGAAAAAAGGAAGGGATCAACCCACCGGAACCTGATGAGGTCCAGGTAAAGGTGAAATCGATCGGGTTGAACTTTGCAGATATATTTGCCATTCTTGGGTTGTACAGCGCTACCCCAAAAGAAAGCTTTATCCCTGGACTGGAATATTCAGGAATTGTTGAAACAGTAGGAGCCCGTGTAACAGGGTTCAAACCCGGTGATAAGGTAATGGGAGTTACTCGTTTCGGCGGTTATGCCACAATGATCAATATAGATCAGGATTACCTGGTTCCCCTTCCGGATTCATGGAGTTATGAAGAAGGTGCTGCCTTTTTGGTTCAGGCCTTAACTGCATACTATGGTCTGTACTCGCTGGGGGATCTCAAACCCGGAAAAACCGTTCTCATTCATAGCGCCGCAGGAGGTGTGGGACTACTTGCGAACCGAATGGCGCAGAAGTCAGGGGCATATACAATCGGCACTGTGGGTTCAGCATCCAAGGTCGAATTATTGAAAAAGGAAGGATATCAGGGGTGGATCGTCAGAGATCAAAACTTTAGAGAAAACCTCATGAAGTCCCTAAGCGGCAGATCACTTGATATAGTCATGGAGTGTATAGGAGGAGATATTCTGAAGGCCGGTTATGAGGCACTGGCTCCGCAAGGCAGGATGATCGTGTATGGATCTGCCCGCTACGGAGATACATCCAATACGCCGAACTGGATACGTTTGGCCCGTTTATACCTGGCAAGACCTAAAATTGACCCGCAAAAAATGATTGAATCAAATAAGGGTATTCTGGGATTCAACCTGATCTGGCTTTATGATCAGAAAGCCCTGATGCATCAGATTATCCCTGAACTTCATGCCATGGAACTGGAGGCACCCTATGTGGGGCATACTTTTGAATTCGATCAGCTTCCCGAAGCGCTGAAGTTGTTTCAGTCCGGAAAAACCATGGGTAAGGTAGTCATAAGAACACCTGCCTGATATTCAATCATTTTTTCTCTTCCAGACCAGGTCTGCTGTATCGCCACTATCGGCAATGATGCCAGCCTGAAGAAGGGTGTAAAGAACGCTTTTGAGCATTTTATTACTTACCCATGAATTGGTGTACCATTCTGTCGCATGGAACCAATGACGCGCATCCATGGGTTGTATGCCATATTCACGGGATATCAGATCCGGCGCATCGCTGCGTGACATAAAATCATCACATTCCTGATGAATGATGCGCAGGATGGAATCCAGGATTTCCGGATGCGAATCAATGATGCGATTGGTCGCCATGATCATGAAGCAGGGCCAGGGAGTGACAAATTCATCAATCCGATTTAGTTGCTTTCTCTCTACATAGGGTTTCGTTGTATATTTCTCCCAATAGAAAATGTCACTTTCATCATTCTGAAGGGATGAAATAGCACCATCGATGTCATTCACTATAATAAAGTGATCCTGTTTGATTTTCTTACCCTCGATCAGTCCGTGAACGATCGGCATCAGGTGTGACCCTGATCCAAACCGACTGATGGCGAAGCGTTTTCCGAAGAGATCTGATCGTGGTATGGCTTGTTTTTCGGGTGCGGTATGTATTCCCCAGATAAGCGGTGATTGAACATAACCCGAAATAATCCGGGAAGGATTCCCCTTTACAATATCAGCGATCGCACCTTCTGTGAGGACCATACAGATATCACATTCGTCGTTACGCAGTGACTGCGTCATTTGCCCGGTTCCGCCCGGATAGGAGATCCATTGAACATCAATTCCCATATTTCGGAATTTACCCGAATTAATGGCGTGATGCCATGGATAATTGAAGTGTTCCGGAACACCCCCGATACGAACTCTTGTAAGTGTCATTCCGCTTGATTTAAGACCAAATTACAAAATGCTGGAAAATAACCGGATAATTTAAGGATGAGAAAAAATTTGACGCAACCATTTGGGTGAAAGACGCGGTATAGATAAAAAAGCACTCGATGAATAACCCATCGATTTCCCGGATCCCGGCTTGCACAGGCCGGGATTCTTCTTTTTAGGGACCACAAACAGCCTCCATTCCATTTAAAGCCTTATTCCCTTACAATTATTTGAATTTCAATAGTAATAACGCTGCATCTCCGTACCTTTGTAGCTCATTTAACACCTATTTATTGAATAAATTTAAAAAATTAGGACTCTCGAAAAACGTTCTGGACGTCCTTGAAGATCTTGGGTTTGACACCCCAACCCCCGTACAAGAACAAGCAATTCCAATTTTATTACAGAATGATCCTACGAATTTTATTGGACTCGCACAAACGGGTACCGGTAAAACAGCTGCATTTGGTTTGCCCCTGATAGATCTGATCGACAACGAAAATAAAGCAACACAGGCCCTGATCATGGCTCCCACAAGGGAACTGGGGCAGCAAACAGCAAAACAACTTTCCGATTTCTCTGCCAATAACAGACTATTGAATATCGAAGTGGTTTATGGCGGCGCCGCCATCACCAACCAGATAAAGGCTTTGCGTAAACCCACACAAATTCTGGTTGCCACACCAGGACGTCTCCTGGACCTCATAAAGCGCCGGGCCGTTAATCTCGAGCACGTTCGGTACGTAGTGCTCGATGAAGCCGATGAAATGCTTAATATGGGTTTCAAGGAAGATATCGACGAGATCCTTTCACATACGCGGGAAGAACGTGTCACATGGCTTTTCTCTGCCACTATGCCACGGGAAATACGTCGTATTGTGAAAAAATATATGGTGAACCCCAAAGAGGTTTCCATTAATGCTGAGGAAAAGAGCAACAAAGATATCGCCCACAAATATGTGGTAACAAAAACTTCGAACAAGATACCGGCATTACGCCGCTTTCTTGATATGCAGCCTGACATGCGCGGTATAATGTTCTGCAGAACCAAGCGTGAAACACAACAGATCGCTGATGACCTGGGCAATATGGGATATGGGGTGGAAGCACTTCACGGAGACCTTTCCCAGGCCCAGCGGGATGCGGTTATGAAACGCTTTAAGACCCGGTCAATGCAATTACTTATAGCCACCGACGTTGCGGCGAGGGGTATCGATGTGAATGATCTCACACATGTGATCCATCATACATTGCCGGATCAGCTGGAGAGCTACACACACCGAAGCGGTCGTACCGGCCGTGCTGGGAAGAAAGGGATTTCACTGGCATTCATCAATGCCCGTGAAGGACGCAAGATCAAGGAACTTGAAAAAACGATTAACATAACCTTCGAGAAGATAGAGGTTCCGGCACTGGACGAAATGAAAATCAGCCGCATCAATCACTGGGCTGATCTGATCATCAATACAAAAGTAGATGACCAGGCAGAAATTATTCTGGCTAAATTACACGGACAATTTGCACATTTAAGCAAAGAGGATATATTAAAGAGACTGATTACCACACAGCTTGATCATCTGATCACGCAGGAGGGGGAGACTTCAGACCTGAACGAGCAATTCGGGGAGAAAAAGGAAACCCGGTCATCAAATGGATTCCATCGATATTTTATCAATGTGGGCTCTATAGATGGCATCACAAAGGGTGACCTTCTTCATTTTCTTTCGGATATTTCAGATATACCCCGAAAGCACTTTGGGGAATTATCGTTGCAAAAGAACTGCGCGTTTTTTGATATTGAAGAATCAAAGTCACAGGGCTTGAGCGAAAAATTCGAAGGGATTGAAGTGGAAGGCCGAAACATACGGGTTAACCGTGATGAACAGGGTGGACGAAAGCCTGAGGGCGGTAGGAGCCGCGGCAAGAAAGAAGGTAACAGCAACCGGAGAGTAAAGAAGGGCAGCCGCCGTTTAGCCCGGGGAAGACGCTAACGGGCACATCCCGCAGAGACGGGATGTTCTTCAATTTTTAATTTAAACTAAAACTATTTTGGGTAGAAAAAATTTCAATTCATTCCTTAAGAAGCAAAAAGCTGAACAGAAGCGAAAAAAGAAAGCTGAAAAGATGCAAAAGAAGGAGGACCGCAAGGACCAGGCGCCGGCGGATCTCGATGATATGATCGCATACGTAGACGAATTTGGAAATATTACTTCAGAGCCGCCGGAAGATGCTGATGAAGTGAGTAAAGAAGATTTCAGGGAAGAAGATCAGGACGATAAGGACTGATCTTCCGGTTGGTAAGCTATAGAAGTCTTACCAACTTAATTTTTTAAAATAGCTCCGTTATTGAATAACTTCCTGAAGTTTCAGGCATAGCCATATTCCTTGATGCCATTAAACCGGAGTGCAGGCACCAGGCTAATCTGTATTTTTCAAAACCTGCAAGAACCGCATAGCCCCATTCCAGGTAAGAATAGGTTATGTCTGTATAATCCGCATAAAACTTAACCTGAAGTGAGGGGGTCTCTCATCCCTCAAATTAGCCATAAATTTCATAAAACATTGATTATTAGCCTTTAATGATTACTATTTAAATTATTTGTTTGGCTGAAAAAATTAATCGATTTTAGGATTCCTTTAAGCTCTGAACTTATGACAAGGAAGTCCGTATCCAGTGCATATCTCTTCCCCTTTATTCTTGTTACTTCCATGTTTTTTGCGTGGGGTGTGGCGAATAACATGACGGATACATTGTTGTCTGCCTTCAAGCGGATCATGAGTATGACCGATTTTCAGACCTCCTGGATTCAGCTGGCGTTTTATGGTTCCTATTTCTGCCTGGCACTTCCGGCAGCAATTCTTATTCGGCGCTTCAGCTTCAAAACCGGAATTCTCGTAGGCCTCGGACTTTTTATCCTGGGCTCGCTGTTATTCTATCCGGCTAGTCAGACCATGGTTTACGGACATTTTCTGGCAGCGCTGTTTGTGCTGGCGGGCGGACTATCATTTCTTGAGACCACTGCCAATCCCTATATCCTGGCAATGGGGGATGAGGCTACAAGTATACAGCGCCTTAATCTTGCCCAGTCGTTCAACCCCATTGGTTCAATCACCGGAGTATTACTGAGTAAATTTTTTATACTCGATCAATTAAATGTAGCCGATTCCGGGACCCGTTCCACATTGAGTGCAGATGAACTCGCAAGCATTCAACAAGCTGAATTAGGAGCGGTTATGGGACCGTATGTTGGCGTAGCAGGGGTTCTGTTCCTGCTCTGGTTGCTCATCTATTTTACCAATATGCCGAAGGCGTCAGAATCAGACGGAAATGTAAATGTAAGCGCTACACTGGCACGTCTTTTCCGGAAGCGGAATTACCGAAATGGCGTAATGGCTCAGTTTTTCTACATGGGTGCACAGATCGGCATATGGTCTTTTACCATACGCTATGCCATGCAGGAATTGAATATTGATGAGTCCGACGCATCCTCATACTACCTTTCTGCACTCGTGTTATTCACCGTTTCCAGATTTGTGTTCACAGGTTTACTGAAACGTTATTCAGCCGGATCACTGCTGGCCACGGCTGCTTTCGGAGGAGCTGTCTTTTTGTTGGTATCGATTATTGGAGGCGGATTAACGGGGGTTATCGCACTGGTAGCGATTTCGGCGAGTTTGTCACTCATGTTTCCTACGATATTCGGACTGGCATTGCTTGGTGTTGGCAATGATCAGAAAATGGCAGGGTCGGGTTTGATCATGGCTATGCTCGGAGGGGCGCTATTGCCCGCGGTTCAGGGTTTCCTTTCCGATGAATTATCCTCTATCCAGATCTCATTCATGGTGCCTCTCATCTGTCTGCTTGCAGTGGGTATATACGGCCTTTCCAACAGATCAGTTAACAGGCCGGCCTGATACACTATTTTAACAGCATGGGGGTCTTTAGTTGTGCAGATTTTTAGCCTGTGGATTGTTCATTGTGTATATTCACGAAAATTGATCTGAAGCTAATATGGAAAATCTCATAACCGTTGAAGACGCACTAAATCTTGTACTTCAGCATACCAGGGACTTTGGCACTGAATCTGTCGAACTGGAAAATGCCCTCGGCCGTATCCTCAGAGACGAAATCGTGGCTGACCGTGATTTTCCTCCTTATAACCGCGTAACGATGGATGGTATAGCCATTTCACATGCGGCCTTTAAAAAAGGGCAGCGCACTTTTCTGATTGAAGGAGTAGCAGCAGCGGGTGATAAGCAGCATGAATTGCGGGACTCAAGCGCGTGCCTGGAGGTAATGACCGGGGCGGTGATGCCCAGAAATGCAGATGCAGTTATTCGCTATGAAGATGTATTCATCGACGGGCGTCAGGCAACCATCGAGGTGCCGGCAGTTACGAAACATCAGAATATACATATGAAAGGGGAGGACCGTACAGCCGGATCCTGCATCATTACCCCCGGAGTAAAGATATCTTCTCCCGAAATTGGTGTCTGTGCCACAGTTGGGAAGTCAACGGTACGCGTGAGCCGGTTTCCTAAAACGATCATCATATCTACGGGAGATGAACTGGTAGATATCCATGAAGTGCCGGAACCTCATCAAATTCGAAGAAGCAATGTATACCGACTGAAAACGGTGCTTTCCTATTTCGGGGTACCCGTTGAAACCGCTCACCTGAAAGATGATGAAAGTGAAATTTCTGAAGCACTTGATCAATATCTCAAGTCATATGACCTGATTCTGATCAGTGGGGGAGTCTCAAGAGGCAAATTTGATTTTCTCCCCGCAGCACTGGAAGTGGCTGGTGTAAAAAAACTTTTCCATAAGATTAAACAGCGCCCGGGAAAACCGTTCTGGTTTGGTGTACATGACCGCGCCACCGTATTTGCCTTTCCCGGCAATCCGGTTTCTTCTTTTATGTGTATGCAGCAGTATTTTAAGCCCTGGCTTCAAAAGTGTCTGCATCAGCAGATTCCGCCGCAGCCCAGGGCGATGCTTACTGAAGATGTCCATTTCAAACCTGATCTTACCTATTTTCTGGAAGTGAAAATTTCCTATTCAGAAAATGCCGAACTGTTGGCTACGCCGGTAAAAGGTAACGGCTCGGGAGACCTGGCCAACCTCGTGGATGCAGAGGCATTTATCGTATTGCCTTCAGGAAAAGACCTGTTCCAGCAGGGTGAAGTGTATCCCCTGATCTTTTACCGGGAGTAATTACAGGTATTTGTTTTTCTCTGAGATGATCTGCCCCATAACCGAGAGCGCAATCTCACGTGCAGATTTTGCATGAATGGGCAATCCGATCGGCGCATGTATTTTTTCTATTAATTCGTCGCTCATCCCTTTATCCTTTAAGCGGCGAATACGCTTTTCATGTGTTTTCCGGCTTCCGAGTGCACCAATATAGGCGGTTTCGGAAGGCAGGAGAACCTGCAATGCGTCATCATCGATTTTAGGGTCATGCGATAGAATTGCGGCAAACGTATATGCGTCCAGGGTAAAATCTTTGAGCACTTCCGATGGATAGGCTTTGATAAGATGCCCGGGTGCATCATTGAATGTTGTGTGATCGGCAAAGAAACCACGCGGGTCAATAACTACCGTATCAAAATCATACATATTGCCCAGTGTGATCAGATCAACGGTGATATGGGCAGCTCCAATGATAAGAAGCTGGCTCTTTCGCGGAAACAACTGTATAAAGTAGTGCGTATCCCCATGGGTAAAGGTCTTGTGGATACGTTTTGAATAAGCATCACGGGCTTCATTGAGAATTTCATCAGTAAGGAATTCACCTAGAACCTGACCGTCTTCAAGGATCAGGGTATTGGATGATTCACCTTCGTCGAGGGATGTGACCAGGATGGCCGACTTATTGGCTTCGACACTTTTAATAAGCTCAGGCCAAATACCATCAGAAAAATCAACGGTCTGCAAATACACCTGTATACTTCCTCCACAGGATAAACCTACCGACCAAGCATCTTCGTCTGAAACTCCATACTTCAGCGGAACATCGGTTTTGGTAGGAATCACTTCCAGGGCTTTCTTTACCACGGCACCTTCGACACAACCCCCGCTCACCGAGCCGGAGATGTTACCCTCCGGATCTATAAACATCAGTGAACCAGCGGGTCTGGGTGAAGACCCCCATGTTTGAACTACCCGGGCCATCGCTACAATTTTATGAGCGGCGCTCCATTCTTTAATTTTTTCAATATATTCCCTCATATAATTCAAAACTATCTATAATTTATTTTGTTATAGTATCGTTTTTAAAAATATTCCATGGATAGCAAGTGTACAACATGCAAAACCAAAACAAACAGAAAGGCAAATTTCCTTTCAGGCTCTTCTGTTTTGAGTACGCTTCTTGTTATCATAATTCCTAAATGTCCCATCTGCATCATGGCATATGCCAGTGCGGTCACCATGTGCGGCGGCTCGGATATGTATTTTACTGAGAACAACTGGGTGTCCTACATTCCCATCGTACTCGGGATTGCCATCGTGGCAATGCTTTTCATGAACTTTAAAGGACGGCAGACCTGGGCTGCATTTATTGTAGCCTTTACCGGTTTTGTACTGATTACACTTACCCATCAGTTAATTATTCCCTCAGAGTATTATACTGCCGGAAGTATACTCTTTATTCTGGCGATCTGGATAAATGGCAGCTTTTCATCTTTTACGGCAACGGTTAAAGGATTTTTTCAAAAGACATTTGCATCGTGGCAACAGTAAAATTCACTTCCGCATTGAATCGCTTTTTTCCCGATCTGAAGGAACTTCAGGTAGAGGCCGGCAATGTAAGCGATGTGATTACCAAAGCAGAAGAGATCTATCCCGGCATCAGAGCCTACTTGCTGGAAGAAGACGGAAGCCTCCGCAAGCATGTGAATATCTTTATTGATGAAGATCTTATTCATGACCGTAATAAGCTCTCCGATCCGGTCAGACCAGCCAATGAAGTATTAATATTTCAAGCGCTGTCGGGCGGATGAGTTATGCGCTCATAGGAACTGCAAAGGGCCTGGTAGTCCTGGATCTGGACGGCCCGAAACTCGAAGCAATTTACTTCAAGGGATTTTCCATCACCATGCTGCATATTGATTCACGTGATCAGCGATGGTGGGTGGGCATTTCACACAAACATTGGGGGCAAAAGCTTCATTATTCTGAAGATTTTGGAAATACGTGGCATGAAACACCTACACCGGTTTTTGAGGATGCCACGATGCCCGATGGCAGCCGCGCCAGGGTTCGTCAGTTATGGTGTATGGCAAATGCAAATACCGACAAGCCAGGAAATATCTGGGTGGGAACAGATCCCGGTGCTTTATTTGAGAGCGACGATAATGGAAAGTCTTTCCAGCTTGTGACAGGCTTGTGGAATCATCCCAGCCGAAATAATCCCGGGCAGTGGTTCGGTGCCGGCAGTGATCACCCCTTTATTCATTCCATTGTAGTTGACCCGTTGAACAGCGACCATGTGTATATCGCCATCAGCTGTGCGGGTGTTTTCGAAACTACGGATGGCGGAAAGTCATGGGAAGCACGCAATTCCGGTCTGGTGGCAGCATACCTTCCAAATCCGCATGTGGAGATTGGCCATGATCCGCATCTTCTGCTGCAGCATCCTGTAGACCGGAATGTGCTCTGGCAACAGAATCATTGCGGCATTTATGTGAGCAGGGATTCCGGTGCAAGCTGGAATGATGTTTCAGGCAAAGACGGAATGCCCTATTACGGATTCGCCATTGCGATAGACGATGAAGATCCGGCCCGGGCCTGGGTGATTCCTGTGGAAAGCGATGAGCAACGTGTCGCTCCTGAATTGCAGTTAAAAGTGTACCAGACTTCTGACTATGGCAGCAGCTGGCAGGAGATGAATGACGGTCTTCCTGAACCGCCGGTATTTGATATTGTACTTCGGCATGCCTTCGCTAAAAATGGCCGGAATATGCTCTTCGGAACAACCAATGGCAATTTATATTTCAGCGATTCAGGAAGTCCCGAATGGAAGCTGATTATGGCAAATCTTACAAAGGTAAATACTGTAAAAATTGGAATAAAATGAGTAAATTCTGTCAGAATGAAAATAAACCACAGAAACAGGAATTATTTTTAAAAAAATCAAAACAATACACGGATTTATCAGTTTAAACTTATATTAATGTGTAGAATGAACACGATAACGCATTATAAAATTCTAACCACAATTAAATTATGATCCCAGCATCCTTTGATTATTCAGCGCCTTCAACACTGGATGAAGCACTGAAGCTTCTCAACGAGTTAGGTGATGAAGCAAAAATCCTGGCGGGTGGGCACAGCCTGATCCCCATGATGAAGTTACGGTTCGCGGAACCGGAACATTTAGTAGACCTGAATAATATTCCAGGTCTATCGTATGTACGCATTGAAGATGATTATCTGAAAATTGGTGCGATGACGCGTGAAGTTGAATTGGAGGAGTCACACCATGTGATAGATCATTTTCAAATCTTTAAAGACGCAACCAAGCTGATTGCCGATCCCCAGGTCCGTAACTTCGGAACCATAGGAGGTAATCTAGCCCATGGTGATGCGGCAAATGACCATCCCGCACTTATGATCGCATTAAATGCAGAAGTTGAAATCACCGGGTTAGAAGGGAAAAGAACAGTGGGGATCGATGATTTTTTCTATGGCTTCTATGCGACAGCAGTTCAGGACGGAGAGATTTTGACAGAGATTCGCATTCCGTTGCCTGAAGGCAAATATGGAAATGCCTATCATAAGACGGAACGAAAGGTTGGTGATTACGCGACAGGAGGTGTGGCAGTACAGATCGTTCTTGATGACAATGGTGTTTGCACAAGTGCTGGCATCGGACTTACCAATGTAAACCCGACACCACTGCGTGCAAAGCGTTCCGAAGAAGCACTGGTAGGAACCACCGTTGATGCGGATGCCATTGAAAAAGCCGCACAATATGCTTCTGAAGACTGTAATCCATCTACCGACCTTCGGGGTGATGAAGATTACAAGAGACGGATCATCAAAGTCTTAACGAAACGAATGATAACCAAAGCGCTGGAAAGGGCGCAGAGCTAAACCAAGTTACCATGAAGAAAGAAATCACTTTAAAAATCAATGGAGCTGAATATACCTCCGAAATTGAGCCCAGAACACTGCTTGTTCATTTTATCCGGGAAAATGCCAGCCTTACCGGTACGCATATCGGATGTGACACCTCAAGCTGCGGCGCCTGTACAATCCTGATAGACGGCAAATCCGCCAAGTCCTGTACGATACTGGCAATCCAGGCAGTAGGTAAGGAGATCATGACAGTTGAAGGAATGGCAACAGCCGACGGTCCGCATCCCTTGCAGGAAGGATTCAAGGAAAATCACGGTCTGCACTGCGGATTCTGTACGCCGGGAATGATGCTGCGCGCCAAAGAGCTGCTCGAAAAAAATCCTAACCCGACGGAAGAAGAAATCCGATGGGGTATTTCCGGAAATCTATGCAGATGCACCGGTTATAATAATATTGTGAAGGCCATTATATATGCGGGAGCCAAGATGAGAGGAGAGGAATTGCCTTCTACAGAACCTGAATTTATTGATTAACGAACTCAAACCAACGCATAGATGATACAATGTAAAACATCGAAGGAAATCAGTGGCATGGGCCACTCGATGAAGCGAAAGGAAGACGACCGGTTCGTGCACGGAAAAGGACATTATGTTGATGATGTCAAACTACCCGGCACACTGTACATGGATATTGTACGCAGTCCGTACGCTTACGCAAAGATCAAAAATATCGACACCACGGAGGCCATGAAGGTACCGGGCGTTCTTGCCGTAGTTACGGGCAGGGACCTGGAAAAATATAACCTGCACTGGATGCCAACCCTGATGTCGGATACACAAATGGTACTTCCTACGGATACCGTTATGTACCAGGCACAGGAAGTGGCAGCGGTTATCGCTACTACCAAATACGGCGCTCGTGACGGACGTGAAGCAGTTCGCGTGGAATATGAGCCCATGAAAGCCGTTGTAGATCCATATAAGGCACTTGAGCCTGATGCCCCTGTATTGCGGACAGATAAAGAAGGAAAAAAAGACAATCATATCTGGCATTGGGAAGTAGGGCAGAAAGAAGAAACAGAAAAGATCTTCAATGAGGCAGAGGTTGTAGTAAAAGAGCAGATGCACATTCCCCGAATTCATGTTTCGTCGATCGAGACGTGCGGATGTGTTGCAGACTATGACAAGATCAACAATCACCTGACCATGTACATGACCACCCAGGCACCGCACGCAATCCGTACGGTAATTGCACTGGTGGCAGGACATGTTGGTTTAACTGAGGAAAAGATCCGCGTGATATCACCTGATATCGGAGGTGGATTTGGAGGTAAGGTTCCTGTGTATCCTGGTTACGTGATTGCTATTGCTGCTTCATTCCTGATTGGAAAACCGGTTAAATGGATTGAAGACCGCAGTGAAAACCTGCAGGCAGATTCATTTGCCCGTGATTACCATATTACAGCAGAGATGGCCGGAACCAAGGACGGTAAGATCCTCGCGACCCGCATGAAAGTACTGGCAGATCATGGATACACAGATGCCTCGGCAAATCCTTCGAAATTCCCTACCGGAATGTTCTCGATCGGAACCGGGTCATATGATTATCCGCATGCATTTATGGAAGCTGATGCAGTCTACACCAACAAACCCCCGGGGGGAGTTGCTTACCGTTGTTCATTCCGTGTAACGGAAGCGGTGCACGCCATCGAACGTATTACCGACAGGTATGCGCTTGAAATTGGTAAGGACCCCGCGGCTGTACGTTTCCAGAATTTCATTCAGAAAGATCAGTTCCCATACCATTCGCCAACCGGCTGGGAATATGATAGCGGAGATTACGTGCAGGGACTTGAGAAAGCCATGAAAGCGGTCGACTATGACGGTCTTCGAAAAGAGCAGGCTGAGAAGCGTAAGAAAGGTGAGCTAATGGGAATCGGACTGTCAACCTTTACTGAAATTGTAGGTGCCGGTCCATCGAAGGATTTCGATATCCTGGGTATCAAGATGTTCGATAGCGCAGAGATCAGGGTACACCCAACTGGTAAAGCGATCGCACGCTTCGGAACAAAGTCACAGGGACAGGGTCATGAAACCACCTACGCCCAGATCATTGCCGAGGAACTGGGAATTCCTGCAAGCAATATCCAGGTTGAAGAAGGTGATACAGATACTGCACCGTACGGACTTGGAACCTATGCGAGCCGCAGTACGCCAACGGCAGGAGCTGCCGCAGCGATTGCTGCCCGAAAGCTTCGCGACAAAGCGCGAAAGATCGCAGCATATCTGTTGGAGGTAAGCGAGGATGACCTTGAATGGGAAACCGGAAAATTCTATGTGAAAGGCATGAAGGATGTGCCTGAGAAATCCAAGACCATTCAGGAGATTGTTTTCGCAGCATATACGAATCACCCTCAGGGGATGGAAGCAGGATTTGAAGCAACTCACTACTATGATCCTCCGAATCTTACTTTCCCGTCTGGTGCATATATCTGCGTTGTGGATATTGACCCTGAAACCTTCGAGATCAAGGTGAGACGCTTTGTGGCGATCGATGACGCCGGAAACATCATTAATCCGATGGTAGCCCAGGGACAGGTTCATGGCGGACTCACCCAGGGACTCGCTCCGGCGATGTACGAAGAGCTCATTTATGACGAGGATGGAAACATTCTGAATGGTACCTTCATGGATTACCTGGTTCCTACTGCTGTGGAATCTCCCAGCTGGGAAACAGGCCATACGGTAACTCCGTCTCCTCATCATCCGATAGGAGCTAAGGGTATTGGTGAATCACCAACTGTAGGTGCACCTCCGGCGATTGCAAATGCGATTGTGGATGCACTTAAGCCATATGGAATTACTCATCTTGATATTCCGATTACCCCTTACAAGATCTTTAAGGCCTTGAAGGAAAAAGGAGTGCTTGATAAGAAAATTTCAGAATAGTAAACAAGTATGAGGTGCCGGTATTCAACCGGCACCTTTCAAACAAAATAATTATGGAAGCTACAATCACAAAGAATTTCAAACTCGAAGAACCTATTGAAAAAGTATGGGCAGGTTTGAGCAACCCAATGGCTATTTCAGGATGTGTTCCGGGGGCCTCAATCACTGAACAAATAGATGATAACAACTACAAGGGAGAAGTTAGTCTCAAGTTCGGTCCGGTGAAATCAAAGTATGACGGACAAATCACCATCGAGAAAATGGATAACGCCAATCATACTATGGTTCTGAAAGGCAAAGGCCTGGATTCCAAAGGAAAAGGCAGTGCTGATATGACAATGAATGGAGGTGCCAAGGAAGTTGAAGGTGGTACTGAAGTGGATTTTGAAATGATTGTTAACATTCAGGGAACGCTTGCCCAGTTTGGTTCCAGACTTATCAATGACGTTTCTGCGCAGCTGATGAACCAGTTTGTAGATAACTTCAAACATATGCTGGCAGGCGAAGAATTCAATAACGAGCTTAAAGCAGGTTCCATGATGGGATCTGTAATTAAAGGGTTTTTCAAGAAAGGCGATAGCTGAGCAAGATGATAGCAGACATTCAGGCATTCATTGATCGGTTTAACCAGCTTGGATACATTGTAGAAGAAGAACTGGCAACGGTTCTTCTTTTGATGTTGAAGCTGGAGAAACCATTATTACTGGAAGGACCTCCGGGAGTTGGGAAGACCGAGGCGGCCCATATCATCGCCTCATACCTGGAAACAGACCTTATACGTTTACAGTGTTATGAGGGACTCGATGTGAATACTGCCATTTACGAATGGAACTACCAGAAGCAGTTGCTTTCCATAAAGATCAATGAAAATTCCGCTTTGTCGGCTACCGAAAAGGAAGCTCATATATTCGGCGAGGATTTCCTGTTAAAAAGACCTCTTCTGCAGGCCATAACACGAACTGATAAGGCACCCGTGCTTTTGATTGATGAGATTGACCGGGCAGATGAGGAGTTCGAAGCATTCCTGCTTGAATTGTTATCTGATTTTCAGATTTCTATCCCGGAAATGGGAACCATCAAAGCAACCCACAAGCCCATTGTCCTGTTAACCTCCAACAGGACGCGGGAACTCAGCGATGCCCTGAAGAGGCGTTGTTTGTATCACTGGATTGAATATCCGGAGTTTGAGAAGGAGATCAATATTTTGCGCAAAAAATATCCGTCCATTAGCAGTGATATCGCTGAAATGCTCGTGAAATACGTTCACGCACTTCGCGAATTGAAATTGCAAAAAACACCCGGAATTGCAGAAACACTCGACTGGGCTCACAGCTTAATTGCGCTGCATTCAGATACATTCACCGCTGAATATATTGAAAAGACTATCGGTTGCGTATTAAAGTCTGAATCAGATATTCAATTACTCAAATCAAGAGGAATAGAAAATTTACTGGAAGATGTAAACACCTGAGTGATGGCTGTAAATCACTATTCTAATTTTGACACGATCGATCAGGCCGTTGTCGGTTTCTGCAAGCTTTGCAGGGAAAGTGGTTTACATGTAGGCCTTAACCATGGTCATGAAGCATTGGAGGCTGCTCACAACGGGTTCATCGCAGATACTGATACGCTTTATTACAGTCTCAAGGCATTATTTTGCTCAAAGCAGGAAGATTACCCCATATTCGACAGGTGCTTTAAAATCTTCTGGCGAAAGGGCAAGCATGAATACGCCCACAAGGTCACAAATAAAAGTCAGTCCAATGTTGTAAAAAAAACCAACGCCTCCCTTGTCATGGCAGGATTCAATCCGAATGGCTCGGATAAGAAAAAAGAGGATGAGGAAGATGCCAAAAGTGTTAGTGGCGCCAGTAAAATAGACACCATTAAGCAGACTGATTTTCGTCTCATTTCATCTGTAGACGCACCCATTCTGGACGAAATCATATCACAGCTCATGCGCCAGCTGAACCATCGGCTTAAACGAAAGATGGAAGCGCGCAAAAAGGGAAAAATAGACATGCGCCGGACCATCCGTGAAAACATGTCGAACGGCGATGTTTTATTGCGCCTTGCAAGAAGAAACAGAAAGGAAGAAAAGTTCCGCATCATCCTTTTGATGGATGTAAGTGGAAGTATGGATAAATATTCGTTTTTTCTGCTCCGTTTCATCTGGTCTTTAAAATCCAGGCTAAAGCATATCGAGGCATTTGTTTTCAGCACACGCTTAGTGCGGATTACTGATTATCTGCATGAGCATGAATTGGAAGAAACGCTGTGGGAGATGAGTCAGCACGCGAATAACTGGTCTGGCGGCACAAAAATCGGGGCGTGCCTTGAAGCATTCAACGAACGATATAGTAAGCGTATATTGAATGGAAAAAGCGTTACAATTGTTTTAAGTGACGGGCTGGATGACGGGAATCCGGAACTATTGAAAGGTGAACTACGGAAAATTAAAATGCGTACAACAAAACTGGTCTGGCTGAATCCCCTTAAAGGGCACGAGGGATATGAACCCCTGGCAGGCGGAATGAATGCCGCGCTGTCGGAGCTGGATGTGTTTTCATCTGCCCACAATCTGGAAAGTCTACAGGAACTCGAAAATATACTGTCAAATGTTTAAGCAAACGTTATTAAAGGAAATTGAGCTGGCCCAAAAGCAGCAGAAAGCTGCAGCCATTGCTCAGGTTGTGCGAAGAGAGGCACCTACTTCAGGAAAGCCTGGAGATAAGGCGCTCATTACGGCAGACGGTCAGGTACATGGCTGGATTGGCGGCGGATGTACTAAAGGTATTGTAATCAAGGAAGCCGTAGAAGCCATTCGTGAACAAACTCCGAGACTGGTGCGAATTCAAAATGGCATGCAAACACCGGAACAAAGCGGTGTAAAAAATTATGGAATGACCTGCATGAGCGGCGGGGCTGTTGAAGTTTATATTGAACCCATTATGACCGTAACTGAAATCATCATTTTTGGAAGATCACATATTGCCAAGGCGCTGTCGGAGATAGGCAGTGCTGCTGGATTTAGCGTATCTGTTGTTTCTGATGTGGCAGAAAAGGAAATGTTTCCAATGGCACAGAACATTATGTCGCTTGAAGATTTTCTTTCAGCGAATATGCCAGCCATCCAGGCCTATGCGGTGGTTTGCACCCAGGGTGAGGATGACGCGCGGCATTTGGAAACTGCCATCCATGCTAATCCAAAATACCTGGCATTCGTTTCAAGCCGTAAAAAGGCCAATTCAATTTTTATGGGACTGAAGCGGTCCGGCATATCACATGATCAGCTCGTGAAAATTCAAACACCTGCAGGCCTGGACATTAATGCCAAAACCCCCGAGGAAGTGGCGATTTCCATTTTAGCTCAAATTATTCAGCATAAGTATGCCGGGGCAGGCGAAAGTACTTCCAATCTGGATGAAATGGAATTAACCGAAGACCTTTACATTAATCCTGTCTGTAAAATTCCGGTTCAGAAAAGTACGGCTAAATATGTGCTCGAATATGAAGGGGAGAAGGTTTATTTCTGCTGTGACGGCTGCAAAGAATCCTTTGAAAAAAATCCGGCTGCCTATATGGTATAAATAAGGCGTAACCGGATTTCTTTATTGTTGTCTGCCTGTTCTCCTGTGATCAACGTCATTGAACGAATTCAGGCGGTTTCCGAAAGGGGATTTACATTTCCCGAGTTATTGAATTAGTTATCACGGTTTATTCCTCATGAACCATTTCACCTTTCATGAGCTTCTGTACCATTTCCTTGAAGTTCTCTTTTTTATTTGCGTGAGGAATAGGTTCATCGATCATTGGCTTGTCAAGAAATTCACATAAGGGTCCATACCCTTCGGTTATTTCATAAATCAACAACTTATCTGCAGGAACATTTTTTTTCACATCTTCAATGTGCCGGTTAAATACCTCTTCGGCATACTGCTTATCATCAAAACGACCATTGAATTCTTTTTGAAAAAACATGCGCTTGAAAAATCCGATAGAATTTTTCACTCCTCTCAAACGGGCACTGAATGGTAATTTGCTTAGCATACCCAGTTTTTCGCCAATGGTTTGAGGTCCGGCGTTACGAACAGTGGCATTTACACTCTGATACCATTTTTCAAATGGACGAACGGTAAGAATTACCTTGGCATCCGGATATTTCGCCATAAATTCCTTGTAAAACGGGTAACCGGGAAAATCAACGGTTGAGTCATACCCATTAAATAATCCATCATAATCCGTTGTTCGTTTGCTTTCAAGGTCAAGCCAGTAATGCAGATTTTCCGGCGCTACCAGCAGTTCTTTCATGTGGTAGCACTTCTCATATCCGAGCTTTTCCAGGGCAATTTTCAGCGAAGAGGTTCCGGTGCGGGGAAAGCCGGCACCAATAATTTTGATTGACATAGTTAGGGTTTGGTTGGTTAGGGTTGATATAATAATATTTGGCATAAACGCCATATATACCCTGATAATAATATTTTTTATTCTAAAATCTATATTTTTTAGTATATTATTTTGAACCAGGACTATATCGAATCATTAATCAATTAATATCTTTTAATTATTCATGTACCGATTAATCCTCTGAACTAACCTAACTACCAACCAACTTCATGAAAAAATTTCTAACCAGTGTTACCTGTGCATTCCTGGCAATTCTCCTGATGCAATGTAACAATGCCACCACCGAACCGGTGAGTTCCGGTGAAGAGAGCGACACGACCAAATATGATCAAAACATGTTTGGTCATTTTATTCCACGCGGACTGATCACTAAAAAGGAAAACCTCACGGACGGCTATGCAATGTTCGCAGTAGCGAATTCTCCGTCCGTTTACCTGGTGAACAGGGACGGACAGGTTGTCCACGAGTGGAAGGGCAATTATTTTGTATTGAGTCCGTATTTATTGCCAGATGGCTCCATCATGACCAATGCCAGTGATCCCGATTTCCCGGTATTCGCCGGAGGCGGAGAGATGGGACGTATACAAAAGATCTCCTGGGATGGTGAAATGCTGTGGGATTTTGAATATGCTACTGAAGAATATCTTCATCATCATGATATAGCAGTCATGCCCAATGGGAATGTCTTAGCCATTGCATGGACCGCCAAAACCGCCGAAGAAGCAATAGCAGCCGGAAGGAAACCGGAGTTTACCCCTGAAGCAGGATTATGGCCGGATAAGATCATTGAGATCAAGCCTACCGACCGGACACACGGGGAAATTGTATGGGAATGGCATGTGTGGGATCATATGATCCAGGATTATGATCCTTCGAAGAAAAACTATGGTAATCCTGCCGAACACCCGGAACTTCTGGACATCAATGCAAGCGGCGAAGAACCCAATGTGATTACGGCGGATAGTCTGAAAGTACTTCGTAAAATGGAAAGGGTGCGAAGAAATACCACTGTTGAAAATGATGGCTCAGACGTATATCATTTCAATGCGATTAATTATAACGCGGAACTTGACCAGATCATTTTCAGTTCTCCAAATCTTTCGGAAGTATTTATCATTGACCACAGTACGACCACTGAGGAAGCCGCAGGACATACGGGCGGTAAAATGGGGAAAGGCGGCGATTTCCTTTATCGCTGGGGTAATCCGGAGAATTATCAGCGGGGTGACTCAACCGACAGACGCCTTTATCATCAGCATGATGTAAGGTGGGTTGAAAAAGGATATCCCGGTGATGGCAACATCACTGTGTACAATAATGATATTCCTTCAAACCGAAAAGACAGTCTTCACTATTCGGCTATTTATGAAATCACACCGCCTGTTGATAATCAGGGTAATTATGTGCTCGGAGAAAATGGAAGGTTCGGTCCGGCACAGCCTTCCTGGGTATATGTCGCTCCGGACACAGTTTCATTCTTCGGCGGATTTATCTCCGGAGCTCACAGAATGCCCAATGGCAACACATTCATCAATGAAGGTCCGCGTGCCCGATTCATGGAAGTCACAGCGCAGGGTGACCTGCTGTGGGAATATCTGAGCCCGTATCGTGGGAAAATAACAAAGAGCAACGGCGACCCTGTTAACCCCATGCCGATGACGCACAGTACATTCAGATCGACATTTATATCGGCCGATGATCCGGGCCTGCAAGGCAGGGAGCTCAAGCCGCTGGATCCGCAGCCGGAGACATTTGTTATGCCAAAGCCTCCGAAAGAAGAGAAGGAAAAAGAGGGCTGATCACTGTACCGCGGGCTTTCGGGAGGATGATATCTGCATCAAAAGGAAAAAGACAGATATGACCAGCAGAGCGATGGCAGCAAAATAAAAGGTATTTGAAATGGAATAACTCCTGGAAACAGGTAACAGCAGGATGGGGGAGAGAAATTGGCCAAGGAACCAGAACGTGGTTAATCTGCCGATCTCTCTCCCTCTTATTTCTACCGGTGCAATCCGCATCACCCAGATATTTGTATTGGGGATCATCATTCCCATTCCAAGACCCGCCAGCATCATGGCCAGTGTGACCATCAGATAGGACTCGGCCATTGCGACGATGACAAAAGCCGCAGCCATGAGCAGGTATCCTGCGGCAAATATGGAGTAGAAACTAAATTTATCTTTCATCCGTGAATACGAAAATGAGGAAACGGCAGAAAACAGCGTACTTAATGCAATGGCGGCACCCACCATTGAATTGCTATCTATGCCAATCTCAACCATCTGAAAAGGTACCTGGACCGGTATCATGAAGAACAGAATCCACATTACCATCACATTGACAAACAGCAGCCAGATGATACCCGGTGATTTCTTGCGAACTTCGCCCGGCACAGGTCTCGGAGCACGTTCAGGTTCATAAAGGTATTTCAGGGCCAGTGGCAGAACGACCAGCGAGAACAAATAGAGAAGAAAAGGATACCGCCAGTTAATATCTGCCAAAACTCCTCCAAGACCGATAAAAAGGATACCTCCCAATGACATGAACGCTACCTGAATACCCACAAATTTCTGCCGGGCAGGTCCTTCGAAATAATCAGCCACCAGTGTATTCACCACTGTCATGGATACACCTACAGCCACACCAAGCAAAGCACGGGTCGCCAGTAAAACATACAGATCATCCAGGAAGAATCCTGAAACCCCGGCCACGGCATACAATACCATGGAAACATAAAGAAGTTTCAGCCTTCCGTACCGATCGATTAATTGTCCGGCAATGGGTGAAATCGTAGCAATGAACAATGCCGGAAGGGTAAGTACCATCTTTACGAGGAATTCCGCATTCGGGATATCCTTAAAGGCTTCCGACATCTGTGGAAGGGCTGGCGAAATGGTAACCATCGACATAATGGTAAGGCTGCTAACGAGTAAAACTGTAAGCTTCAGGGCTTTGGGTTGTTCGGTCATGGGAAATATATCATCGGAGAATTCCCTAGTTAGTAAATATTTCTCAGAGCTCCTAAAGCAGTCTGAAGCAATCATCAGCCAAATATTCTGGCAGTCAATAGTCTATTGCTGACTAAAATCGCTGCCATCTTTGACTTGCATCAGCTATCCAACTTTGAATTCTGATTATCTTTTTATCCAAACACCAATCCTATGTCGGGCAACTTAAGTCATCTGCTTTCAAGAAAACCGCTGTCAAATGGATTATTGAATGCGCAGCACAGGGCATCTGCCGATTCAGGAGAAGTTAGCCCGGAACAGGCCGGAACGATAGCCGCTGATTTCAATGTCGGACCGGCAAATGTTCTTGGCTCATCTTCATTTTATGATTTCCTCAAGCCTGCGAACAAGGGCAAAAAAGTATATGTATGCAGCGGAAGCGCCTGTATGCTTGCCGGAACACAACCAGCGCTGCGACAGAACATCGAACAACTTGTCGGAGCAGCTGAGATCGGTGAAATGTGTTGCCTGGGCAGATGCCATGAAAACAGCGCCATGCATTACAACGGCATAAACTATTCAGGTTGTACCACCGAAGATGTTCGGGGAATATTAAAAGATGAGTTAACCGACGGATATGATACGTATCATGTCGAATCTGATCTCGGGGATTCCGTACTCATGCCCTGGATGAGTAATATGGAAGACTTTAAACCATTGATAAATAGCATATTAAATGATCATGAAGAAAATTTACTTCATGAAATAAAGTTGAGTGAATTACGTGGAAGAGGGGGCGGCGGATTTCCCATGTCGGTAAAGATTAACGCGTTGTTGCAGTCTGATTCCAAGGTGAAGTATATCGTTTGCAATGCTGATGAAGGGGATCCCGGATCCTACTCCGACCGGTATCTCATGGAACACCGTCCGCACCAGGTGCTCTTTGGTATGTTCTTGACGGGATATATTACAGGTGCACAAAGCGGAATAATTTATGTTCGTGCTGAATATCCAGAAAGCCTCCGAATCATGCAGGATGCTGCAGCACAATGGAATCAGTTGAAACCTGACCATACCAACTTCACTTTCACATTTGAGATCGTTAAAGGTGCAGGCTCCTATGTAGTCGGTGAAGAAACAGCGTTGTTATCATCTATCGAGGGTCAGCGTCCGGAAGTACGCGTACGTCCGCCATATCCGGTAGAAAAAGGACTATTTGGAAAACCCACACTTGTAAATAATGTAGAGACCTTCGCGAATCTGCCCTACATTGCAGAACATGGCGGTGAGGCTTTCAGCCGGCTGGGAACGGCTAAATCGAAAGGCACCAAACTGGTTTCGCTGGACAGTCACTTCAACCGGCCCGGTGTCTATGAAGTATTGATGGGTACAAGTTTGTCGCATGTTGTCTATACCCTCGGACAGGGATTTCGGTCGCCTGTTAAGGCCTTACATATCGGCGGACCGTTGGGAGGAGTGGTGCCCGTGAACATGATTGATTCGCTTACACTGGATTTTGAGTCTTTCCGGGAGGCGGGTTTCGAACTGGGTCACGCGAGTATTCTGGCAATTCCTGAATCTTTTCCGATGATCGACTATATGATTCATCTGTTTGAGTTTGTTGCCCATGAATCCTGCGGAAAATGCTTTCCCTGCCGTTTGGGATCAAAACGAGGTTTTGAACTCCTTAAAGCTTCCCTCATTGGATCCCGCATCAATTCAACTGAATTCCGCGATTTACTGGAAGCACTTCAGTATGGCTCATTATGTGGATTGGGTAGCGGTTTGACCACTCCCATCAGGAATATCCTGCGGCATTTCCATTCCGAAATTGAAGCATATTTCAAAAATGATTAAATCGGAAAAAAATATCGCCTTCATAGATGACAAGCAGTTCCCATTCGAGAATGGAGAAATGCTCATCACTTTCCTTGAAAGACACCTGGGGGAAAATTCCATCCCAACACTGTGTTATGATCCAAATCTGAATCCGATTGGTGCCTGCCGGCTCTGCACTGTAGAGATCAGCAGGGGACCCGATGAGGAGAGAAAAGTGGTTGCCTCCTGTCATACGCCCGTTCAAGACGGATTACATGTTTATCCCCATACCGATCGAATGCATCGTATGCGAAAAAACATCCTGGGACTTGTGGCCGGCGATTATCCGATGGATACAGTAACTGACGACCAGGAAACGGAGTTTTCAAGGCTGGTGAAGTCAATGAATGTCAGTGAATCAGGTTATAAAGGTGCTACCCGGGAGGCATTCAAAGCAGACCGGAGTCATCCCTACATGGTTTCCGACCTCAATAAATGTATCAATTGTCACCGGTGTGTGGCAGCCTGCGACGAGATCCAGGGAGAATTTGTATTGAGCATGTTCGGCAGGGGTTATGACAGCCATATCATCAAAGGGACCTGCGAATCATTCAATGATTCTGATTGTGTGTCCTGCGGTGCTTGTGTTCAGACGTGTCCGACCGGTGCCATTACGGATATATTCCAATCCAATATTCGCACGCCTGATGAGAAAATCACCAGAACAGTTTGCACCTATTGTGGTGTAGGTTGCAACCTGGAAGTGATCACCCAGGGCGGAAAGATTACAAAAGTACGGGCGCCTGCCGATGCAGAAGTGAACAAAGGCCACTTGTGCCTCAAAGGACGGTATGCCTTCGGATTTCACAATCATCCGGATCGTCTCCGTTCCCCGATGGTTCGTGAAAACGGTGAATTCAAAGAGGTGAGCTGGGATGAGGCCTATGATTTCATCGCGCAGCGACTGGAAAAGATCAAGTCGGAATACGGGCCTGATCATATTGCCGGAATCTCATCCTCACGCTGCACAAATGAAGAGAACTACCTGATGCAGAAGTTTATACGTGCTGTTATTGGAACTAATAATATAGATGGATGTGCACGTATTTGTCATGCACCTACAGCCGCGGGTATGCAACGCACCTTTGGGACGGGAGCAGCGACAAACTCGATTAAGGACCTTGATGATACAGATTGCATATTGGTGATTGGTGCGAACCCAACAGAAGCACACCCGGTAACCGGCGCCAGGATCAAGCAGGCAGCGATGAAGGGTAAAACGCTGATCGTTATTGATCCGAGGAAAACAACCCTGGCAAAATACGCCGATATTCATCTCCAGCTAAGGCCCGGAACCAATGTGGCATTGCTTAATATGATGCTCTATTACATCATTTCGGAAGGGTATATTGATCATGATTTCGTTGATTCACGGACGGAAGGATTCGAAGAATTCAGGGAAGAAATATTGAATCTGGATATCGACGAGGCGGAAGAGATCACGGGTGTAGACCGGGAAATGGCAAAACTGGCAGCTATCACATATGCAAAAGCTAAAAATGCCATGTCGTTCCACGGACTGGGTGTTACAGAGCATCACCAGGGTACATATGGTGTCACACTGGTGGCGGACCTGGCCATGATTACCGGAAATATCGGCCGTTCTGGGGTAGGGGTTAATCCTTTACGCGGTCAGAATAATGTACAAGGCTCCGCTGATATGGGTGTTCAGCCTAATCAGGGTGCCGGCTATTTGGATGTCACAGTGCCTGAAAACCGCAAAAAGTATGAGCAGCACTATGGCGTATCGCTGCCACATGAAGTAGGATACACAATTCCTGAAATGATCGAGGCGGCTCAGGAAGGCGAGCTCAAGGCCCTTTGGATCATGGGAGAAGATGTGGTGCAGACCGAACCGAATACTGAAAAAGTACGAAAGGCGCTGCAGAACCTGGATCTTCTGGTAATGCAGGAAATATTCATGTCGGAAACTGCGAAGCTGGCAACCGTCATATTGCCGGGATCATCTTTTTTTGAAAAAAGCGGGACATTCACCAACGGCGAGCGAAGGATTCAACGGGTAAATGCGGTTATCGAACCCCTGCATGATAGTAAGCCTGACGGACAAATTGTTGCCGAAATGATGAACCAAATGGGCTATAAACAGCCGGCATACAGGGCTTCGGAAGTCCTTAAAGAGATATCGGGGATCGTACCGTTCTTCAAGGGTGTAAAATGGGAAGAGCTTGGAGAAAATGGCAAACAATGGCCGGTAATGGAGAATGGGGAGGATACTGAAATTTTACATACAGAGACGTTTGGAAGAGGCAAGGGATTGTTTGTGCATACCGATTATACTGAAAGTCCGGAAATCGAACAATTCGGTGTGGCATACCCGCTAATACTGACCACGAACCGCGAACTGGAGCATTACAATTGCGGCACGATGACACGGCGCACGCCGAACCGCGAGATCGTTACTGAAGATGTCTTGTTGATGAATCCCGGGGATGCTACCCGAAAGGGCATCCATGATGGTGATACGGTACAGCTTAAATCAGCCCGCGGTACCATTAAAATTCGCGTTCGGATTTCAGATGAAGTGAAACCCGGTGTGGTGAGTTCAACATTTCATTTTCCCGAGATCATGCTGAATACTGTCACAGGGGATGTGTATGATGAAGTTGCGAACTGTCCGGAATATAAGGTAGTTGCTGTGGATGTGATCGCGGTGTAGCCGATGGTTGAAGTCAATAACCCGCTGATATAAATTTTCACCGGAGGCAAAGATTTTTTCATACCTTAACATCAAGGGTAACCTTTAACCATGACAACTATGAAAACCTCCTTAACGATTCGATTGTCCTTCATGATGTTTCTTGAATTCTTCATCTGGGGCGCCTGGTTCGTTACGATGGGTACATATCTGAGTCAGACCATCGCTGCTTCGGATGTACAGAATGCACAGGCGTATGGTACGCAGTCGTTGGGTGCCATTCTGGCTCCATTCATTATCGGCCTGATAGCGGACCGGTATTTTGCTGCACAGCGTATTCTGGGCGCGCTTCACCTGCTGGGGGCCGCATTGTTATTCTGGATTACTTTCCAGGAAGACTTCAGCAGTTTCTATCCACTGATCCTGATCTATATGATCCTGTATATGCCAACACTGGCACTGGTGAATTCTGTAGCCTTTCGTCAGCTGGCAGACCCAGAAAAGGAATTCGCGCGAATCAGGGTTTGGGGTACGATCGGATGGATCCTGGCGGGATTTGTGATCGGATGGTTCACCTGGGAAAGCCAGGGGCTGCTGGTCAATACCTTCCGTCTTGCCGCGGTGGCTTCGGCCATACTCGGCATTTTCAGCTTTTTTCTTCCGGAAACACCCCCCGGCAGCAAGGGCAAGGATGTGAGCATTGCTGATATCATAGGAACAGATGCATTGAAACTACTGAAAGACCGTAATTACCTCATTTTCTTCATCGCCTCCATTTTGATCTGTATTCCACTCGCATTCTACTACCAGGAAGCCAATAAATTCATGAATGAGATCGGTGTGGAGCAGGCTGCGGGTAAAATGGCGTTCGGACAGGTTTCAGAGATCGTATTCATGCTGCTAATTCCGTTCTTCTTCCGAAAATTCGGCGTGAAGGTCATGCTGCTGATCGGCATGGGCGCCTGGACCCTGCGGTATATTCTTTTCGGTTATGGAAACGCTGAAGACCTGATGGCATTCATTTACCTCGGTATTATCCTGCACGGGATCTGCTACGATTTCTTTTTTGTTACCGGGCAGATCTATACCGAGCAGCGTGCGGGTGAGAACATCAAGTCCTCTGCTCAGGGGCTGATTACACTTGCCACATACGGCGTGGGTATGTATATTGGATTCATCGTGGCAGGCCAGATCACCGAGAAGTTCAATCTTGAAGTGGGCCACGACTGGCAACAGATCTGGATGTATCCGGCGGGAATCGCTGCTGCCGTTTTATTATTGTTTGCTGTATCATTTAGAGAAAAAAGAGTCAAATCATGAATATTGCTATGCTAGGGACCGGTTTCATCGGTCGGTTTTACACAGATGCACTACTGGGCAACAGGAGCCGCGATAAGGTGGTGAGCGTCTATTCAAGAACTTCAGAAAAAGGAAAGAAATTCGCAGATGACTATGGAGTGGATTTCTATACAACCAGTATGGAAGAAGCCGTCAACCGGGCGGATGTGGAAGTGGTTTGTATTTCGCTTCCGAATCACCTGCATGAAGAAGCCGTGATGCTTTGCGTGAAGCACAAGAAAGCTGTTATCTGTACGAAGCCGCTGGGAAGGAATTCCGAAGAAGCCTACCGCATGATGCAGGCCGTAGAAAAGGCCGGAATCTTTAATGGCTACCTGGAGGACCTCGTTTATACCCCAAAGTTTATCAAATCCTGGGAAGCGGTTAGAAATGGCGCCATTGGAAGGGTGCTCTGGGCAAAATCCAGGGAGACCCATCCCGGTCCGCACAGCGACTGGTTCTGGGACAAAGAGATGGCAGGCGGCGGCGCCATACTTGATCTTGGATGCCATTGCATAGAAATTGCGCGTACCTTCATTGGAAAGGATATACTGCCGGTAGAGGTAATGTGCTGGGCTGATACCCAGGTGAAGCCGATTGATGCGGAGGATCATGCGATCGGACTGGTGAAATATGAGAACGGGGCAATCGGACAGTTTGAGGTGAGCTGGACCTTCCGCGGCGGGTTGGATCTGCGGGATGAAGTGATGGGTGAGGAAGGAACTATCTGGAGTAATGGCTTTATGCGCACCGGGCTTGAGATCTTCACATCGGGCAAGAGTGGTGCCTATGTGGCTGAAAAAGCAGAAAGCGACAGCGGATGGTTATTCCCGGTAGGGGATGAACTGAATGAACTTGGATACTATCACATGTTCAAGGATATGTTTGATGCGATGGAAAATGAAGATCAGCCAAGGGAAACATTTTATGATGGCTACATTGTGAATGCCGTGATGGATGCTGCCTATAAATCGGTAAAATCCAAAAAATGGGAACCGGTGGAGCTGAAGGAATGGCGGGGACTAACAGGTCTCAGCAAGGACAGTCACCTTACGGATTATGATGATGACTATTATTTGATCAAGGAAGAGAAGACTCACTATGGAGACCGAAAGGTCATTATCAAACATAAGGAAACCGGGAAGATTGAGGAACGTGTCGTCTGAAGTGAGAAAAATTTTTCAGGATGCGAACAAAGTAGGATTCGGTCGTGTTCCCACTTATAACAGATAACTTACCGGATGCTCGTAGATATTGTCCTGGCCATTGTCGCGTTTTACCTGATGATCCCCCTGGTCGCCGGGTACTTTGCGTATTCCTATGGCCGTTCGTTCTGGCTTTGGTTTGCGATCAGTACATTTCTGCCGGTCATCACACATTTCATCCTGATCGCCCTGGTCTATTATGATGAGGAAACTACTGCCAAAACTGAATTAAACCGTCGTGAGCGTGCCGAATCGGAGCGTATCGTGCGTGAGCTGATAGAAGGGATGCCAGAAATCGGACCGGTAAAGCCGCCGGCTGGCACGGGTTCATTCAACCTCCGAAAGCGAAGCCTGTAAAAGGGAGAAGATCACATCCAATTGAACAATAAAAGATGCCGAACCCACCCCACTTAATGGGGGTAAAATAGGGGCTGTTACGGACAAATCGTAATGAAATAAAAAGTTCTTTTGAATTCACGTGGAAAGCATTAACATGGGTTAAAATGCAGGTTGATGAAAAGACGTGAAATATTAAAATCTGGCGCTGCGGGCATTATTGCCTCGAGCTCTATTGGTGCTGATGTATGGCGCAAATCAGCGGAGAAAATGAAAATTCTGGTCACAGGAGCTCATCCTGATGACCCGGAGACCGGATGTGGCGGAACCATTGCCCGGTACTCCCAGGCAGGCCATGATGTGACCGTTCTATATCTCACCAGGGGAGAGGCAGGTATTCCGGGAACCGGTCATGAAGAAGCGGCTGCCATCCGGACCCACGAAGCAGAAGCAGCGTGTAAAATACTCGGTGCGAAGCCACTGTTTGCCGGTCAGGTTGACGGAGATACCATGGTGACCAATGAATGGAATAAGAAGATCGGCAGCATCATTGCATCTGAAAAACCGGATATCATTTTTACCCAATGGCCGGTTGATACACACCGGGATCACCGGGCTTGTGCGCTAATGGTATATGATGCATGGTTGTACGGAGGAAGGAAACAGGCATTTTATTATTATGAGGTGATGACGGGTTCACAAACCATGAATTTCAATCCAACGGATTATGTAGATATCTCCGGGACCATTAAGCGGAAATGGGATGCCTGCTTTGTTCATGAAAGTCAGAAAATAAGGGAAACCTACGATCAGGATCACGGGAAAATGGAAATCTTCCGGGGAATGGAAGGCGGTTATCAATATGCTGAAGCCTTTGTCAGACTTCAGCAAAGCAAGCAAGGCATTTTGCCTGCCTGAGTCTTGTCGGAATTTTACAATCCATTATTTATTGCAGCTATATTACAATTTTTGTCAGGCTAATAAGGGTCCCTGCATTTTCCTGAAACCATACGGTGCGGTGACAGTAATTATTCTCAGGAGCTACCATTCTCAATGTTCATTTAGCTTTTAATTAGGGCTTATTTTCCGTAAATTATATGAGTCTGAACATTACCCTTAGTTATAAGTTAATCTGATACATGGATAATATTTATAAATAAAGATTATCGCAATTTTGAACTCAAACAATCTAAATCAATAAAGTAAAATGGAACATAACCACACATCAGCAAGTGACACTAGCTTCAATGTGAACGATTCAAGCAAATGCCCGTTCATGGGCGGACCGCTGAAGTACACAGCAGGGACTGGTACTTCGAACCGTGACTGGTGGCCAAATCAGTTAAATCTGCATATCCTCCGTCAGCACTCAAACCTGTCGGACCCGATGGGAGAGGATTTTGATTACGAAGCGGAATTTAAAACGCTCGATCTGGCAGCCGTAAAGAAAGATCTTTACGAAGTGATGACCAATTCTCAGGATTGGTGGCCTGCAGATTACGGGCATTACGGACCGTTCTTTATCCGGATGGCATGGCACAGTGCAGGAACCTATCGTATTGCCGACGGTCGTGGTGGCGGAGGTGCAGGAACACAGCGTTTTGCGCCCCTCAACAGCTGGCCTGACAATGCAAACCTGGATAAGGCGCGACTGTTGCTTTGGCCAATCAAGCAAAAATATGGAAGGAAACTATCATGGGCAGACCTGATGATCCTCGCCGGTAACTGTGCGTTGGAATCAATGGGATTTGAGACGTTTGGTTTCGGTGGCGGAAGAGCCGATGTATGGGAGCCTGAAGAGGATATCTATTGGGGAGCAGAAGGTGAATGGCTTGGAGACAAGCGTTACACAGGAGATCGTGAGCTGGAGAATCCGCTTGGAGCAGTGCAGATGGGTCTGATCTATGTGAACCCTGAAGGACCTAACGGTAAGCCTGATCCGATGGCTGCTGCAAAAGACATCCGTGAAACATTCGGCCGTATGGCGATGAATGACGAAGAGACTGTGGCGTTGATCGCGGGCGGACATACATTTGGAAAAACACACGGCGCTGCTGATCCTTCTAAGTATGTGGAAGCAGAGCCAGAAGGAGCAGGTATTGAAATGCAGGGACTGGGCTGGAAGAATAACTTCGGAACAGGAAACGCGGGTGACACCATCACCAGTGGATTGGAAGGTGCCTGGACTACCACACCTACCAAGTGGAGCAACAACTATTTCGAGAACCTGTTCGGTTTCGAATGGGAACTGACCAAAAGCCCGGCTGGTGCTTTCCAGTGGAAGCCAAAAGACGGTGCTGGTGAAGGAACAGTGCCTGATGCGCATGATCCAAATAAGAGCCATGCGCCATTCATGCTTACTACAGACCTTGCGCTTCGCGTAGATCCTGAATACGAAAAGATCTCACGTCGTTTCTATGAGAACCCTGATGAGTTCGCTGATGCATTTGCACGTGCGTGGTTCAAGCTGACACACCGTGACATGGGACCGAAGTCGCGCTACCTCGGACCGGAAGTACCTGCGGAGGATTTGATCTGGCAGGATCCGATTCCTGAAGTAACGCACGAATTGATCAATGATCAGGATATTGCCGGATTGAAAGACAAGATCCTCGCATCGGGATTAAGCGTTTCAGAACTTGTTTCTACCGCATGGGCTTCAGCATCTACATTCCGTGGATCAGATAAGCGTGGCGGTGCCAATGGTGCACGTATCCGATTCGCACCTCAGAAAAACTGGGAAGTGAATAATCCTGCTCAACTGTCTAAAGTACTTGATGTGCTGGAAGGCATTCAGGGAGCATTCAATGACGCGCAGTCAGGAAATAAAATGGTTTCCCTGGCAGACCTGATCGTTCTTGCCGGTTGTGCGGGAATTGAAAAAGCGGCTAAGAATGCCGGACATAACATTTCCGTTCCGTTCACTCCGGGACGTGCGGATGCGCTGGAAGAGCAGACAGATGCAGAAGCATTTGCAGTTCTTGAACCAACCGCTGATGGATTCAGAAACTACAAAGCCAATGACGCCAGAATCTCGGCTTCTACAGAAGAGATGTTGGTCGACAAGTCGCAGTTGATGACGTTGACTCCACCGGAAATGACAGTATTGGTAGGTGGTATGCGAGTACTGAACACCAACTATGATAAGTCGAAGCACGGTGTATTTACCGATCATCCGGAAGCACTGACCAATGATTTCTTTGTGAATTTACTGGATATGGGCACCAAATGGGAAGCCACATCCGATTCACAGGAAGTTTTTGAAGGACGTGATCGCAAGACAGGAAATGTGAAATGGACCGGAACACGCGTGGATCTGATTTTTGGATCGAATTCTGAACTGCGTGCACTGGCAGAGGTTTATGGCTGTGGAGATTCCCAGGAGAAATTCCTGAAGGATTTCGTTGCAGCATGGACGAAAGTAATGAACCTCGATCGTTTCGATCTGAAATAATTCAATTCAGGTTTTGAATAGTTAGTAGGGGCGGTCTGATTTCAGGCCGCCTTTCTTTTTTGGTATCAGAAAACATAAAATAGATTTTGGGCTGTCCGCCCGAATCAGGTTCTTCCCCACAATAAGGGGTTTGGGGTGGATTGTATTTTTTTGAAGATCCGATAATCATATTCTCACCTATAAACTGATGTAAAATTGTGGCTCAAAAGGAAGGATATCCTGAATAGATTATTTGTCAAAGTTTACCTTTTTTCTAATTATTGTATTACTAATAAATAATACAATATGAAGATTCGAAATATCCTGATTATTATCCTTGTGCTTTCCAATACACTGATGTTCGTTTACGCCGTAATGCAGGGAATCAAAGCAAAAGAACAGCGAATTCTTGCGGAGCAAAATGCCGTGATGGCGGAACAAAATGCCCAAAGAGCCTCGGAAAATGCTATACAGGCGGAATTAAGCCAGATCGAATTAAAAAAGAAGGACAGTATTATAGCTGTCATTTATCCTGTCGCATTGAAGGCAGATCCCACATTGCAGGTATTCCAGTAGTTATCGGCGCTGTTCCAATACCATGTTGTTGCGGTTGTCCGTGCACACCTTTATTTTCCCCATTATAGGGGCTAAATGTCATTAAGCTAAGAGAGGTTGATGCTCTATTTTAAAATTCTGCAACGCTTAATGACAGAGTGAGAATGAGAATGAGTGCGGGAACTACTTCCATCGTCATCCCTGCGGTACTCCCGCATGTCCCTAAGACATTGTGGGAGTCGGGCGGGGATCTGTTCTGTGCAGTTTCCTTCCCCTCGAGGAGAAACACCCCTTTAGCCACCTTCCAATGTCATTAAGCTAAGAGAGATTGATGCTCTATTTTAAAATTCCGCAACGCTTAATGACAGAGTGAGAATGAATGGCGGGAGCAACATTGATTTCCATCAAATTATCTAAAATACAATCAGTTACCTTTGCTTTGAAGAATCAGAACTTCATCGTCCATTACCGTTCCTACGAAGATGAATTCGCCATACTTACAGGCAACGGATGACGCGGACAGCTTCTCGCCTGAATCCAGGTAAAGCCTTTCAAGCTTATAGTCATCCTTATCGGAATAGGTGATTTTTAAGACTTCGGAAGGAGCATATTCCGATTTTCCTGTAGCGTAGGAAGTAAACTTCAGCAGGTTTGGATGTCCGGCCGTATAAAGGACACCGGATTCATCCAGCTCAATATTATCTGCACCCGTACCGCACTTTATGTTACCCATAAAATCGATTGATCCAGCTGACGTTTCATGATAAACCTTAATCGTAAAACTTCTGGGTGAAGCGACATACAGGAGAGCTCTGTCCTGATCATAATTGATCCCATTGGCATAGGCAATGTTTTCTGCCGCTTCTGTAAAGGAATCGCCATCATAATACAGGACATTGGAGAAGGCAATTCCGCCATAGTCTTCCAGGAGCCGCATGAAGCCCTTTGTATAGCCATGATCGTTGGTGATGTAGAATTTATCGGGGGCTGTGAGTACGAGATCATTCGGACTTACCAGGGCAGGATCTGTTATGGTCTCCTCATGCGACAGTACTGATCCGTCGAAGGTGAAGACTTCTACCGAATGGTATTCCGAAGTATGATTAATGGCGACGATCTGGTAGGTTTCGCCAGTCTGTATCATGGATATTCCGTGCGGGTTAAATTCACCTTGAAAAGAAGAGGAGAGGAGCACAGGCTTCCATTCAGACTGCTTCAGGTCGACCAGGTATAACCCGTTCACAAAGCCATCGGTGGGATCATAGAATTTGCGGTCAGTCGCGGAGATGATCAGGAAGCTGTCGGACCTGCTGATGGCCATATCCTCGGATCCCGGAAGGAACATCGTTTCCTGGACCGCAAGATCGGAGTAATTCTCGATGGTTCTGAAAAATCCGGTGGTAAGAAAGATATACAGAACCGGCACCAGCAGGAGCAGGAGACCGATTATGACTATTTTGAATATACGCATAGAATTATAATACAGTGTCTCCGGGTTTGAATGCTCATGAACGTTTATTCAACTCCATTTCAATATCATGAATCAGTTTTTCAATGGATATTATCGCCCCCTTGTAATATTGAATTCCTCGTTTTCTCTGTCTCAGGAGCATACTTAATATATTCAAAAATTCATCATTTTTTTTCAGTGCTTCAAAGTCGTTGGGCCTGGAAAGAAACAGAGATTCCTCATGCAGGCGTCTCATATGTTTTGAAAAAAACGGCAGGACCACAGTTTGTGACAATGTCCATTCCGTATCATCATAGTCATAGGTCAGCACTTTGGAACTTACCTCATACATATTGACTATATCGTTTTTGAGTGTCTCATTTTTAATAATATCAAGACCCTTGGATTGAAGTGAATTATACGCAGTAGCGGTAATGTACGGACTATTCCAAAACGTAAATCTTCCAAATGCAGTGTCGAGTTCATCAGCGTAGGGCAAGTCATTTTTTACAAAGTATTCAATTTTTTCATAATGCCGTACATCACGCGCATTATTGATTGTGTCAGTTTTGAGGTTAATGAGCGTGGTTTCCAGGTTCGATTTAATATCGAACAATAATTTCAGCTCTTCATTCTGCAATTTGCGGTTCTCATTCCAGTTGTTGATCTGGAGAGCAATTAAAATACCAACTACCACAAGAAAAATTTCTCCTGCAGCATATACTATATATTTTCCGGTGGGGGTAGTCGGTTTTCTTATTAGACCTGCATTTAAAATCTGCTGTCGTACTCGTCGAAATAGTTTGGGCATTCAGTTTAATCTTATATTAATGAAGAAATATGTGAATTTATAATTTAAACGATCCCCCGATTTTCAGCGTAGGGTATTTTAGTATTCAGGCACTTCAACCTTGAATAACTCAAGCGGTTTATTCTTACCACGGAGAGGAATACTTCCAATTTGCTCAAATCGCACCGAATCCAGATGTTTCACCTTTTCATAAATATAGTTGGAAATCAGCAGGTGAGCATCAAACTGCTTGCAACTTTCCTGGATCCGCGAGGTTGTATTCAGCACATCTCCTGAATAGGCAATTTCCCGCTTAATAATTCCCATTTCTCCCGCAATGACTATCCCGCCATGAATTCCTGCTTTAAATTCCGGCTGTACCTGGTAACGTTTTTTGAAATTTTCATCCCCGGATATGGAATCGGATATATCAAAAAAACACAGTATAGCTCTCTGAAAGCTTTTAGGGTGATTCATATTCCAGCTAACCACTATTTCGTCACCCACATACTGGTAAATTTCTCCATTGTGTTTGAGTATGGATGGGGTTATGGCAGTGAAGGCGTCCTTGAGGAACTGGAAATACTGTTCATTACCCAGTTTTTCAGCAATCGTGGTTGATGATTTCAGATCAAGGAACATGAAGATCCGTTCTTCCGGCCTGGGATGGAAGTATTTGCCCATGAGAAATTTACTCAGTACCCCGGGCCCGTATTTGTCATTGACCTGAAGAAAAAATAATGTGCCAAGACCGATCACAAGCCAATTCACATACTGGATCAGGATGGGCCAGGCATGACGGGTAACGGTCAGATCCGGGGCGGGAGGAAAGATGCTGAATTGAATGGAGATCGCATTAATGATCAGGTAAACACATAAATAGATCAATGAAAAGGTAATAAAAATACTCACTAGTGCACGGCCATAGCTGATAGACCGGAGCCATCGGTTCCAGACAAAGACGAGAATACTTCCACCGATAAGTCCGGCAACCATTCCGACAACAATATTTATCAACAGGTAGGGGACGGCCATCTCGCTGCTGAAATTCAAATCCAGGAAAATAATAACCGAATACTGAATCAGGAATTCAAATGCAGAAATGATCATCCAGAAAAGGGTGATCAGGAGTACCTGTTGGAGCTGAAATTTCAGCCTGTTATTTGGAGACTTCACAGCGTTAATGTATAGCAATTGGCATGCAGACAATTTAATAAAATTACGTGTGAGTGGCTATAGAGTGATTGGGAAACAACCATGAATTGTAGCACACTCAATACCCGGCTAATGCTAAAAAATCTTTGCTTAGGGGTTACTGATAAATGTGCAACGGTATATATGCCTGTAAAAAATCAATTATTTATTTAGTTATGAAACGATTACGTTTAATTTTTATGTGTTTGTCACTTTTGGCTTTTGTTTCGTCTTGTAACGATGACGAACCGACTGCAAATGTTTCAATAAATGAAGTTCAAAGTGATCTCGGAGGTGATGTAACAGGTGATGGCGGAAGTATTATAAGAAGCTATTCCTGGAATAATCCACAGGCGCGTGCTGAGTATAATATGGATATAACAGCTGCAAAGGGTGGTTCTTTCAGACTCGTTATGGAAGATGCTGATGGGAATGTGGTTTCAGACTATACTCTTACAAGGGGTGTAGGGGATGATTCAAAATATGGAGTTTCAACCGAAGGAACACCAGGTGACTGGACAATAACCATCACATTAACTGATTTTGTCGGTGACGGGAGTTTCTCAATAAACCCTGGTGCATAAGAAAAGTTTCCTATTAAACATTTAATAAAGCCAATCCGTCGGATTGGCTTTATTGTTTAAAAGCAAATATTTGATTTCTTCAATCCTAACTAAACCTAAGAATGATTGCAGGTGTGGAGAATTTCCCTGGAATTGACATAAACTGCAGATTGCCCCGGGAGGCCTGACCGTCTGTAGTGTTCAGGAAGGCTCCGAAATAATTTGATCTTTATTCAGGCTGGATAATACGGACTTTTGTTGCAGGAATTTTTATCTTGAAATTCCGTACTATCATGTTTTACTTATGAACATTATTCATCGGGCTTTTTCCACCCCGGAAAGAACAGCAATTATTGCAAATGGGAAGTCCTATACCTACAAGGAGTTGCTGAGTTCTTCCCACGCCGCAGCCCGTCAACTGTTAGACGAAAAAACAGATCTCCATGAGGCAAGAGTGGCTTTTATGATCAAGCCAGGCTTTGATTACGTGAAGATTCAATGGGGTATATGGCGTGCCGGTGGCATTGCCGTTCCATTGTATCATGGCAGTCCGCCTGATGCCATACAATATATCCTGGAGGACACAAAGGCTGAATACCTCGTGGTAGAAAAGGAATACCTGGCAGAATTTGAAAAGTATACCGGTTCCAGCAGTATCCGGTTAATTGCCAATGATGAATTTCCGGCTGACGATGGGATCCTGCCGGAAATTGATTCGAACCGACGGGCGATGATCCTTTATACGAGTGGCACAACCGGATCGCCAAAGGGAGTGGTAAGCACGCATGCAACTATCGAGGCCCAGATCACAAGCCTTGCAGACGCATGGGAATGGAGTAGGGAAGACCATATCCTGAATATCCTGCCCATGCATCATGTTCATGGTATCATCAATGTGCTGAGCTGTGCATTATGGGCCGGGGCCACTTGCGAATTCCTTCCAAAATTTGATGCGAAATCCGTTTTTGACGTGCTCAACAGGGGGGATGTGACACTTTTTATGGCCGTCCCAACCATCTATCATAAACTCATCGCCTATTGGGAAACATTGCCGGCCGGAGAGAGGTCCGACCTGTACCAGCATCTCAGCAAACTGAGACTGATGGTTTCCGGTTCTGCCGCGCTGCCTGTTTCGGTGATGGAAAAATGGAAAGAGATAAGCGGACATACACTGCTGGAACGATACGGTATGACCGAGATTGGAATGGCCATCAGTAATCCGTATCATGGCGAAAGAAGACCGGGGCATATCGGTCAACCATTGCCGGGTGTATCGGTTAAACTGGTGGATGGCGACTTTGAAGAAGTGCCGGAGGGTGACCCCGGAGAAATCCTGGTGAAAGGGGCGAATGTGTTTGTGGAATATTGGGAGCGGCCGAAGGAAACAGCAGATGCATTTACTATGGATGGTTGGTTTAAGACAGGTGATATAGCAATCTATGATACAGGTAGTTATAAAATAATTGGCCGAAGCTCCGTGGATATAATTAAGTCAGGTGGTTATAAAATTTCAGCATTGGAAATAGAAGAGATTTTACGCCTTCGAGAGGAAATTAAGGACTGTGGTGTGGTGGGTGTTGCTGATGACGAGTGGGGTGAGCTGGTATGTGCAGCCGTAGTCCTGGCAGGTGAGGGAAGCGAACTTCCCGCGGATGAAATTGATCAGTGGATCCGGACCAAATTACCTCCGTATAAAATCCCCCGGAAGTACATCTTCCTGGAAGATCTCCCCAGAAATGCTATGGGTAAAGTGACCAAAAAGGAACTGAAAGAACTATTTACGAATCGTATGAACGAATGAGAATCTATGGTGTGGCCATATTAGCAGCGTGTTACCTCATCGGACAGCTTGTCGGACTATATTTAGGCTATTGGCTGGGAATCGGCGGCAACGTGGGAGGTGTGGGTTTTGGAATGTTGCTGTTGATATTCATGAATGGCAGGATGAAGGACTCCATGCCGAAAGTGAAAGACACAAAAGACGGAATTTACTTTTGGAGCGCCATGTACATTCCGGTGGTGATTGCCATGGCAGCGACCCTGAATGTCAGGGCAGCGGTGTCAGGAGGGTGGGTCGCGGTACTTGCGGGAATTATTGCAACCTCGGCATGCTATTTCTTTGTCCCGTTTATTTCCAGGATGGCCAGCGCTAAAACCAACCAATGATGGAGATCCTGGAACAATTTCTTGCTAAAAATGGACTCGTCCTGGCTTTCTTATTTATGGGCGTAGCCCTGTTTTTAGCCAACTGGTTTTCAAAGAAAGTGGTATTCAACAAAATCCCGGGGGTGGCTATTGCCATTTTCGCCGCGTTGGTCCTGGCATATTTTGGTGGGAATAAGGGGGTTGCCAGCTATCCGGCATTTACGGGCCTTGCAATACTGGGAGGGTCTATGTTCAGGGACTTTACCATCGTCTCAACTGCCATGGGCGTACACTTTTCAGAGCTCCGTGCAACCGGTCTCGCAGGTGTATTATCATTGTTGATAGGGGTGACCATCACCTTTTTTATTGGCGGATCGATTGGCTATGCCATGGGTTATACCGATGCCGTGAGCTTTACAACCATCGGCGCCGGTGCATGCACGTATATTGTCGGGCCGATCACCGGGGCTGCCATTGGCGCTTCTTCAGAACTGATCGCGATCAGCATTGCCGCAGGAGTGATGAAAACGGTTTTTGTGACCATTATTACCCCCATAGTAGCCAAGCGCATGAGTTTGGATAATCCCACGACAGCTATGATTTTCGGAGGAATGATCGGAACCACGAGTGGTGTGGCAGCCGGACTTGCTGCGACAGATCCGAAGCTCGTCCCATATGGAGCCATGACTTCGACATTCTATACAGGAGTGGGGGTTTTGCTTTGTCCGAGCGTATTTTACCTGCTGGTACTGGCCGTACTGGGGTAATTCCGGAGAATTAACAGGAAATGGCCATAATAAATTGCTGGAGGCATTAATCTGAATTCAATTCAGACCCGATATTAACCCATTTAACCTGCCATTTTCCATCCTGGTCCGTTGTAAAAAAGAGAAGCTGATTATCCGGGGTGACGTAGGGATTTCCCTGGCCCGAAGCATTGATTCGATCATTTAATCTTTTCGTTCTTGTCCAGTTCCCTTGTCCGTCGTTGAAACTCACATATAATTCAAGCTGTTCCCCGATGGTTGCAAAAACCAGGAATTTCTCATCGGGTGATACGTAGGGGGTACATTTATCGGCATTCAGCGATATTGACAGTTTTTCGGCGTTCCGGAACTTGCCGTCAACCTGTTTCGAATGATATAAGTCCATATCACTGTAATCCAGATTACTGGAATGAAAATACAGGGTTCCGGAATTCGTAATTACAGGATGGGATACCAATTTATCCCTCATATTTGGAATATCCACAAAAACAGGGTCAGTCCATGAACCGTCCACCTTATCTGACTTCCAAATGTGCCATGTCGGTTGAACATCCACAATATACACAGGTCGGGTTGAACTGAAATAGAGGGTGTTGCCATCCGGGGAAAAGCTGATGCCATGTTCATCAAATTCGCTGTTGAAAAATGCGGTTATTGGCTCGGTCCATTGTTCATTTTCTTTCCGAATTACGTACACGTCAAAATTTTCAAAGCTTGGGTCGGAAATCGTGTAGTAGTATTCCTTCATGTCCGGACTCAATATGCCTTTATGAATGATTTGACCATCGGGTACTAAATCCGGCATAAATGCCACAGGTACAGTGCCCGGCAATTCCAGGTTTAAAAGATTCATAGAGTGATGTCCTTTTTCAGGATTACAGCTAAACAGGAATAGCAATAAAAGAAAGGTGAAACTGCATCTATTCATTTATACGAATACTGGCAACGGATTAGAAGAGGTAATGGAGTGACAAGTTTACTTGATTATTACAGTTTCAACAAACTCCGAATATAATTGGGTTAAGGATATGAGCAGACCTAATGTTTTGTCATTTTGGATAGAGAAAAGCATCAATCTTATCAAACCAGGGTGAGATTACAATTGCAATCATCAGGGCAAATGATATCATCGTCACTAGTATACCTGCTATAGTTGCCCGATGAATCTTTCGAATTGTAAAAATGTCGTACGCCAGCGGAATAATAATCCACGTTAGAATCATAGCGAGAACCACTACAGGTGTTGACCAATCAAAAATAGATCCAACCCTGGACCAGGCAGGAGAGACGAGGTTTACCAGAGCTACCAGCATCAGTCGTTTATGTGCCTGGGTTTTTCCTTTATTTACGAGCACGATACTCGCAAAATACAAGCCGGCAAAGACCAGAACGTCCCTGGACTCACCGATTAATCTCCCGGGGTCTCCCCACAGGTATGTTATGTAAATTCCAACAATGGTGGCAACTATGACCAGGACATGAGCAATCTTCACATTTTGCTTATGCCGGTTTAATTTGTTCTTCAGAATTAGCCTTGACTGCCAGGTAAATAGAATTAGCCAACCCAGTGTCGATATTATATGTATAATTACATAGGGCTTATAGTATCGCTCCAGTCTTACAGGCTGTACCAATGCGACGATTCCAAAAGCCAGGATAACAAATAAAATGGATGCCACTCCAGTATAATACAAGAATTTTGAATTGTGTCCTTTCATCATTGAATTCTGATATCAATTGATAATATCCGATACTTTCTGACCAGAGGTGAAGAATTTAATTTACTTGAAAAATCTACTTCGAGCAAACTTCACTTTTAAGTTGTAATCAAGAGCGATGAGCATAAGTAGGGAGGTATTCAATATTTCTATTTAACATAATATAAATTATATAACAACACCACGTGGTCACCGCAATACGAACACCGTGAGTATTTAACATAAAACCAGTTATCATCACTTCAGTGTGATAACGGATCGGTTTTATGTTAAGGTGATTGCATTTTATATCCGGCGTGACTCAGCATTTTAAAACCCGCAATCATCACAAATTAAAATTTGTACTATCTTAGGTTTTGATGATTCCTCTGAGCACTGGCTACTCTCAAATCATCCTGGGTAAAGCTATGAACTACAGAATTCAGGTAACCTTGGTTCCTGTTCAGATACAATAGCCTTCATCTCTACTAACCATCGATACAATGATAAAATTCTTCAAAAAAATCAGACAGCAATTAGTATCAGAAAATAAATTCAGCAAATATCTGATTTATGCATTAGGTGAAGTGCTATTGGTTATGATAGGAATTTTTCTGGCTTTCCAATTGAATACTACAGTTGAGCACCGGAAAAATAACCTGGAAGAAAAAAGGATTCTATACAATTTATTAGAATATGATTTAAAAAGTGACATAGAACAACTGAATGAATTGATTGATTCAGTGGAAACTACCACACAAATTATGACCGCTTTAAGTGGTGATAAAATTGAATTTATCACGGAAATGGAATCCTTTATAAAGGACTACCATTTTCAAGCCAATGATGGCACCTTCAATGAGGCATTATCCACAGGTACAATGAAATTGATAAAATCAGATACCTTGCGCGGTCTTATTTTTAAATACTACAAGGAAATTGAGAACAATAAATTTATCATTGAACAAAGTGCATTCGTCAATAATCATCAAATTACAAGACCGGAGATGTATGCGAAGGTGATAGCAACCTCTGAAAGCTTTGAACGCTATAATATCTCATTACCATTGCCTGAATTGGACCTGGAAACTCTAATTAAAGACCAGGAATTTATGGGTTCCATGTTTAGTCGTATGGCTTCCTTACAATCCCAAATAGGTTCCTGGAAACAATTGAAACACAAGGCTGAAATTTTAAGAAAAGAAGTTAAGAAAAAGCTGGATTCCCATTGATCTAATGTGAATCTGAACTTTAAGTGGCAACGGACTCCGGGATTACCACTCCCCTCCTGCCAAATCTAATTCAGGAAATTCTTGCCTAAATCATTCCTTCTTCTTCATATATTCAGAATTCAAGTATGATTTTAAATTGTGAGATAGCGGCCGCAATCATCACAATTTAAAATCTGTATATTAGTTTATGCGTGGATGGATTTCAATCAACTGGCTATCTGCAATATATAATTTGGGGAGTATAAGATTATTTTACAAGACAGTTACTAAAGCAAACACATGCAACACATCCCTTTTTGGCAAACATGGATAGTGGCAGGCTTACTGATGGCGATGCCCGCAACAGTCACAGCACAGGAAGCTGAGCTCACCCTTGATGACCTGTTTGCAACGCCTAAACTAACGGGAACAACCCCGTCGCGGCCTGTGTGGGCACCGGACAGCGAGCACTTCGCCTTTTCCTGGAGTGAACCAGGAAATCCCGGGCGCGGCCTCTGGGTATCCACAAGCGATGGGAAGCAAGTGCGCCACATTTCCAATACGGCAGCCGCGCCGGTGCGCGAAATTGTCTGGACCGACCCGAACACCATTGTCAGCCTGCGAGCTAACAACCTGTTATGGCAGACATCGCTCAGCCAGGGAGAAGACCTCCAGTTTATGCCCGTAGAGGCAGGTGCACATAACCTGACGATATCGCCTAGCGGCAACCAGGCAGCGTATATACGGAACGGTGACCTGTGGCTTGCTGACTTCCCTTCCAAACAGAATCGTCAGCTCACCGAAATCGGCATCGCCAGTCTCTCAAGCGTAAAGAAAGGGCGCTACAGCCGTCCGGAACGTGAAATCGGTCCGGGCATCTGGAGTGGGCCAACATACAAGTGGTCCCCGGATGGCAGGACCATCGCGTTTCACGCCGTTGACCGACGCGAGATGCGAAAGGTGCCGTTCCCGGATTACCTCGGTGCCGAAACCAATCCCAACGAGGTACGCCGGGGTTACCCGGGTGATCCAAACGAGATTCGCAGGGTTGGCCTGCTCGATGTAGAAAGCGGTAACATTATATACCTCGATTTGCCAGACCCGCACGCCAACCAGGTCATCGACTTCAACTGGTCACCTGGCGGTGCTCTGCTGGTTGATATCGCATCCGACACGGCGGTTGAACGTAAGCTGTTCGTCGTTGCACCCGGAGAAAGCCAACCGCGCGAGATTTGGCAAGGTGTTCGAGAGAGCCGCATGTACACATCATTTGGATCTGCCTGGCATCCGGATGGAAAGAATGTTGTTTTCTTAAGTGATATGGGTGATCGCTACGGCCTTTATACCATCGATGCCTCACCGTCCAGGGATCGTCCGCAGCTCCTGACAGATCCGTCCTACGATGTACTGTCCGCCCCAAGTATTGCTGGTGATGCTCTGTTTTACGAAGGCAACGGCGTTAATCCGTACGAACAACACGTGTATCGCCTGAATATGTCCGGTGGCGATCCCGAACAGGTGACACGCCTTTCGGGCCGGAACGATGGCTACCCCTCACCGGATGGCCGGCACCTGGTGTTCATGCACAGCAACGACACATCCCCTCCCGAACTTTACGTGGTAAGCAGCGAGGGTGGTGACCCTACACGAGTAACCCACTCGCCGTTGCCAGCCTTCACGGAGCGAACCTGGGCGACTGCGGAATACGTTAGTTTCCCCAGCCTTGTCGACGACTACACACTGCACGCCCGGATTCTGAAACCTGCCAACATGCAGCCCGGCAAGAAGTACCCGGTGCTGTTTGGACCCGTGTATTCGAATACAGCAAGGAACCGCTGGGCCGGTAACTACAGCCTCGTACAGCATCTGTTGGCTAAGAAGGGATATATTATCGTGCAGGTGGATTCACGTGGCAGCAACGGTTATGGCCGTGCATTCCGTGAAGAGTTCCTGCTGGGCTTTGCCGACCAGGACATTGAAGATTATGCAAGCGCCGTTGCCTACATGGAGTCACTGGATTATGTAGATCCCGATCGCATCGGTATCTGGGGCAGCAGTTATGGCGGCACACTCTCTGTTTATTCACTTTTGATGAAGCCGGGCTTATTCCAGGTGGGTGTTGCTGCAGCGGCGGCTGTTGACCCGATGTTCTTTGGCACGGACGACGTCGCGATTGTTCGTCGCCCACAGACACACCCGGAGGTCTTCGAAAGAAAAGCGCTCAAATACGCAGCGAATCTGGAGGATAAACTCCTGTTCATCCACGGCATCCAGGACCAGGTGGTACCTTTCAAGACAACGGCCGTGTTAGCTGAAGAACTGATTAACCAGGGAAAGGATTTCGACTTTGCATTTGCACCGGGTGCGACGCATGGATGGAGCGGTGAGCAGAACTACAATCGCTACCTGTTTGGCAAGATAATCGAATACTTTGACCGCCACCTGGCCGTGCCGTCTGAGTAGATGTTTGCAGGTGTCTTGTTAAAAGGCGTAGAGGAACGCCGGGCAGATCTTTGGATCACCGCAAAAACATATACTTAGCACGAACGTTTCCTTGTAAAGTTCACCATTTTTCTCATTGCGTATTTTTTCGTTTATTGACAGTATTCAATCCTAAAAACGGTCCTGGGGCAAAGCCAGGTCTGATCTGTTCTTGATGAATGCTACCACGAATCAAATCACTGTTTGCATATTACTTCTAATAGCAAACCTCATTTTTTCTTCATGTGCTGAAAGTACAAAGGAGAAGAAAAACAATGAGGACACCACGGACATATACATTTCTCCTGTAAGTTTTGACGGGTCAGAGTATACAACTAATCAAGAGAAAATTTTACATGGTAAGCGCCTGGCAAATTTGTTTGCCTGCAATAATTGCCATTTGTCTGATTATACTGGCGTGAATTTCGGTGACTTTATCCCAATACTCGATGGTCTATGGGCTAGCAACATATCACTTACATTACCTAAACTGCGTGATGATCAACTCGAAGAATTATTGCGAGATGGCACTCATCCTTCACGTGATTTATTCCTGATGCCTTCAAAAACATCTCAATTTTTGAGTGAAAAAGACATGGATGCATTGATTGCTTATTTAAGAACAATTCCCGAGAAAGGAAACCCTACACCTATCCCACCTGAAGGGTATAAAGATTCCGTTTCGGCCAGGTTGCCAGCAAATTATTGGAGAACCGATAATGAAGGAAAGCCTTATTATCATACTTCAGAAGATGAAGTACTGTACTACAGGAGTCATACATTGCCTGATCTTGGGCAGGATTTGTTAAAAGGAAGATTGATTGCACAGACCATGTGTTCATCTTGCCATGGGGCGGCATTAGATGGCGTTGGAGAAGACTCTGGAGATATTAAAAACGCCATTAGCTATGATTTAAGTAGTTACAAGCTACTTCTTAAACAAGGTATAACAATTCAGGGAGATACCATTCAATCACCATTCGGTACCGGACATGCATCTGTTTACCTAACCAATAACGAGATTGAAAACGTCATTGCTTACACAAAACAATTGATTGAAGAAAAATAGTCCCATTAATGAAGACCCTTCAATAAATTCGATTGATTAAAAACGCTCGCGACCAATGGCGATACCTGCTTTGTGAAATGTGATTCAGGATGGACCGAATAATACCCTAATTGCCGTACTAATCATTCCCAACAAAATTGGCCCTTCCAAAAAATCGCCTGTTCACGAAGTTATTGAGATTAGAACCAAATCGGTAATTGAACCCAAACCTGGAATCAATAGTATATGCTGAAGGCAGGGTTACCCTGCCACTCAGAATATCCTGTTCGGTGAAATCTCCTGCTGCCAGGTAAATCTGGTCCTTTACGTAGTTACCTTCTACCCTCATAAAGAAAGAAAAATTCCCGGTGACACGGACATCTGCTCTAACATTCAAACCTGTGGTCCAGGAGCTAAAATCATCCAGATAATTTCTCAAACGATATCCTATTTCAAGGTTGCCCCAACGTTTATTTAGTCCGAGACTGGCTCTCAGACTATGCAGAACCCTGGTTTCTTCAGTGACACCGTTAATCGTTTCTTCCACATATCTGTTATTCCTTACTTCAATCCCATAATTCACTCTCAGAAACCTGGAATTCTGCTCTGATTCCGGAAAAAAATTATACTCTACAGCGGGTCTGAATCTGGTCTGAAACTTATAATTAAAACGGGTATTCTGGAGACCTTCCAAATCATATCCGTAAGACCATTGGGGTGAAATAGACTTCACCAGCTGGTGACCAAATCCAAATTCTGATACATCAAAATTATTCTCAACATCATCAATGATCTGGTTTCCATTTTCATCAAGAACCGGATCGCCATTTTCATCAACTCTTGGCTCTCTTTGAATCGTTTTTCTCAGCCTTTCATCTACTCTCACCGATAGGTTAACTTTCCATTCATCCGTAATACGGTTAATATTGATTTCTCCACCTAAATTAATGTCCCTGCTCAATTCCTCTAATTCAAAGTTCGCATCGGTTCCCACATTAAAAACCCAATAATTCCAGGGATCAACGGTTTCCTCTCGTATGTCTTCCGTAAAGCGAGAGTCAGTCTTCATATTGATATCGATGTCCTCCCCTGCTGTGGTTTTTGCAACGTACGGAGCTAAACCCAATTTGATAAACCGGGTAAGTTTTGCCCGCACTTCGAAGTCGGTATCCGTCTGTTTGTTATTTACATACACGGTATCGTTTCTTCCCGCATGGATGTTTTGCTGACCTATAAACAAAAGTTGATATTGTCTTCCGCCACCACCAGATTCGTTATTGTTAATCAGCACAAAAACATCAGCTGATTCATTATCCCGGTAGAAGTCAACCGCTGTAATTTCCGTTCTGATAAAATCCATATCACAACCTCCATCCCACCGGTCACAACCGTCGATAAACACCCGCAGTTTTTTGCGAACATTGTTATTATCAATTGCCTGACTAATTGCAGGATTAGCCAGGGAAAAGAAGATCGGAATTAATACAAGCAGTATTTTTCTCATTTGATTAGGGGCAACTCGTGTTAATCGCATACTTAGTATCGAAGTTCTATGCAGTTTATCAACCTTAATAATGTGTTTGACCAGATATTGTTTGAAACCAGTATACATTTTACATGAAAATCAAAGACAATGATTGTTTTAAATCGGGACAATCAATATGGTAGCGCACAGTTTAAAACCCAAAACTATCACAATTTAAAATTTGTACTATCTTAGATTTTAACGATTTGTCTGAGCACCGATATATTTACCGTCGGATTTTGATCCCGTCATTTCACTCGTACATATCTCGACACCAAAATATAAAAGCCATTAAAATTGGATTATTTTACTGTACTGGGGTTTAGCCTTTTTGGTATTGGAAGCTTTTTATCATTATTCTTTATTCTGAGAAAGGGTTTTAATGATGGCGGGTATTTATTTCTCTATTTTTTGTTGTTTTTACTTTCCTATGAGTTGTTTTATAAAACACTTATCCATAGCAAGTTGATCTACAGTTTCCCTGCCTTATACATAAGTGGCAGGTTCTTTAATCTTCTGGTTTATCCTGTCTTTTTGTTCTTCGTACTTTCTATTACCAGATCCAACTTTCGACTAAGAGTCAAACATTGGATATTAATAGGTACAATAATCGCTTTCATCTTTATCAATTATTTTCATTCACTAAGCTTAAGTACTGACCAGAAACTCGTAAATCTGGATTTATTTTACCAGGATACCAGACCAGGATCTTTTAACTATTGGAAGAATTGGCAAACCTTATTCAAGGGAACAATTATTCCACTAGTGTTTGTCAGCTTGATCTCCTTTGAGTTTTTTCGTTTCACACGAGCTAACCACAGTACGTCTAAAAAGATACTATTGTACATCCTGCTTACCGTGATCTCGTTTTTTTTCTTATTTAATCTGTCATCAAACCTTCTTTACAAAAAGCTCGAAATTACATCCGGTTGGTCCATGATTGAGTGGCCCGTGGATATCTCTTTTCTTTCGGTGGTAATTGCTCTGCTTTCTCTAATTGCCCTTCTTGTTAATAGTGGTGTTGCGTTTTTGCCTCCAGCAAAATATGCTTCCAGTTCTTTAAATAAGAACAGTTATGATGAAATGATTACAGAAATTTCCAGAGTCATCCGGGAGAAGCAATTATACAAGCAATTTGACTTTAATTTGAAACTCCTTTCTAATGAACTAAACTCCAACCCGGGCTATATCTCGCAAACCATTAATCATGGCTTAGGTATACGATTTAATGATTACATCAATCAATTCAGAGTTGAGGAAGCAAAGCGCCAACTCCGATCCCCTGAAAATAAGCACTTAACTATTGAAGCCATTTCAGAACTATGCGGATTTAAGTCAAAATCAACTTTTTTCAGAGCTTTCAAAAAAGAAACAGGCCTCACCCCAAAACAATTTATTCAAGTCAGTAAAAAAAGTTCTGATGGATAAATTGAAACTTCATTATCTGCTGAAACAACTCTAAAAAGAAGAGAAAACAACATTTTTGTAATCGAACAATGATATTACAAAGATGAAATCAGGATGTGTATTATGGCTCCTTTTAATGAGCTTTTTCCCTGGAGTTTATACCGGCTGTATTGCTCAGGAAAAGAGTAATGACCAGCATGTCTTCTACTATTCAACCGTTGAATTTGTAGAAACACCATTATCCCCCATAAAAGGAAGTGTCCCTTTGAATAAAGAAGAGGCGATGAATCGAAACCATTACCGCTTTTTATATAACGAAAAGCACCAATTGGTATCTGTTTCATTCTTTAACGGGAATACACCCAGAAACCCCAATCATACGGCCAGTTTGTTTACGCTTGCGCATTTTATGAAATTCGATTATGGAGAGAAATCGGAGACTATTTCTTTCTTTAATACACAAGGCGAACCAGTTGAAGTACTTGGCAACTGTACTCTTTTTATGTATACCTATAATGATTTGGGTTTCAGAAACAGACTTTATTTTCTTAATAAAGATCATCAGCGATTAACAAATAGCTGGGGAATCTATGAGTATCAATGGGAATACCTTGATGATGGAAGCGTTATCGAAGATCGATACGACGAGAAAGGTAATCGCGTTACGATTCGCCCGGGTTTTGAATTTCACCGCCTGAGATTATACTTCAACCCATCCGGGCACATTGCATTAATGCAAAATATAGATGAGAATGGAAATCTGGTGGAAAATAGCTCCGGGGCCTCACAAGACAGAATAACCACCAATTCCCAGGGTAATTTTCTGGAATGGAACGTCCTCAACAACAGGAATGAACTGGAAAAAGGGAACGGTCCAAATGTGGCGATAGGTAAACAGGAATTTAATGAATACGGGTACGAAGTAGCTCTTGAACATCAGGACGAAAAAAGTCAATCTATTGCCAGCCATTATGGCATAATCAAGAGCAAAACAAAATTTGATCAGTTCGGGAATATCCAGGAGCGTACTTTTTATGACGCGGAAGGAAATCCGGATATACACAGTAATGCAGGTTATCACAAACTATCTCTGACATGGGATGAGCAAGGCAACAAAAGGAAAAGCCTGAGGTATTTTGATGTAGCAGGCAACCCCTGCCTGCATGAAACGAGAGGTTATCACGGTGTTCGATATGAGTATGATGATCAGGGAAGAATTTCAAAAATAAGCTATCTCTCAACGTCAGATAAGTTGATCAACCGTAAAGATAATGGTCATGCTTATTCAGTTTATAAATATCGGGATGATGGTGAAGTACAGGTTGTTCATTACGACACATCTGATTCGGAAATAAAGCTATGAAAATTGGTTGTTGATTATTTATATATCAACCCTTCGAACCAACCGGATACCCGCATATCTTCATTCAAATAGATTAGTGTGAGCCAAATTGAGTCGTAGATCCCATGGATGAATACAAGCAACAGTAAGTTGGTTCTGTTTTTATAAAACAAAAAAGCAAAAAACAGTGATCCTATAGTTATTCCAATAATGCCGGATAACCCCTGGTAACCATGGGACAGGCCAAAATAGACCGCAATAATTACACCTGATATCCCCCATGCTTTATTTGAACCCCCCATTAATTTGGCTAAACGCTTCATATAATATCCGTGAAACAGAAGCTCCTCTCCCATCGCTGCGAACACCCACATGATAATCATCATAAGTAAGTAGTTGCCAAAATCTCCCCGTAAGTCATCCAGTGAACTTAAATCGTTGTCACCCAGGTGATGCTGAAGGACACCATCAATGACTCCCGTCACAAAAAAATAGACGATGGATATCCAAACACTGGTAATAATCGTCTGAAGAGTTATTTTTTGCCCTATTCCGAAATAGGACCAATCCCACTTCTTTTGCCAGGCAATGAATAAGACCACTCCCAACCCAAAAAAGTACCCAAAATTTCTATCTGAAAGCGATAGCAAAATGGCAATAAGTATGACTATTAAAACCGAGTAGGGTTTGGATAAAAAGGTAAATAATTTAGCTTTCATGTCACCGGATAATTTTATTCTTCCTGATTTGCAGGCGAATGTATCAAGCAATCCGTTGTTCATAAAAAAGTTGGGATGAACGACCCTTTGCACCTAAAAAAGGGCATCATAACCGTTATGAAGTTCGTTCTTCACACGAATCAGACTGTTTGTCACCTACTGAAAGCTGTTTATCAAGTTTCTTTACTTGGAATAAAATGAAGGTTACCTTTGAACCATGAGCATGCCATCAAAAATCCTGCAAAGGGCGCTTTATTCCATAGTGCTTGTTTCATTGATAATTCCAGGAGGTATCATCATTATTTACCTGATCTATACTGGTGAAGATTCAGTGACATTTACCTTCGATACGTCAGTGGGTACAATACTCATTCTGTATTATATCATTCTGTTTTTCACATTGATATCGCTGGTTATTTATTGGTTCATCGGGCAAATGAAAGATCTACTGGCCATGCGGCATGAAAAGAAAAAGGCGGAGATAATGTTGCTTCAATCTGAAGTAAATCCTCATTTCTTCTTTAACATGTTGAATAATCTCTATGCAATGGTGGATAAGGACCCTCTCCTGGCTAAAGAGGTAATATTAAAGCTATCGGATATCATGCGGTATAGTATTTATGAGGGTAAAAATGAGCTGGTCACGCTGAAGGAGGAAATTGATTTTATAAATAATTACATTAACCTGCATAAGGTGCGGTATCACAGGGAAATTGATGTGCAGTTCACTGTAGAAGTGGAAGATGACCAGGCGAAAGTCACTCCCCTTTTATTCATTATTTTGGTTGAGAATGCTTTCAAGCATGGAATAGAAACCATTACCCATAATGCATTTATACATTTAAGGTTGACATCAGACACTCATAAAATAACGTTTGAGGTTGAGAACAATTTTGAAAAGAATCAAGAAAACATGACCGGAATAGGATTGACGAATCTGAGACGAAGACTTGAATTACTCTATGCAGAAAGGAGTAAATTTGATACTGAGATTAAAGATGATATCTACTATTCTAAACTCGAAATATCGGTTAAATGAAATACATTATAGTGGATGATGAACACTACGCTCACGACGTCATTAAAGGATATTGTGAGCAAATGGAGCATTTACAATTCGTAAAAAGCTGTTATGATGCCATTGAAGCTTTAAATATCTTAAAAAGTGAACAAGTTGATTTGATTTTTCTCGACTTGAATATGCCCAAAATATCCGGGTTTGATTTTTTAAAGACGTTGTCCAAACCACCAAAGGTTATAGTTACAACTGCCTATAAAGAGTTTGCCGTCGAGGGTTATGAGCTGGATATTGTTGACTACTTACTCAAGCCCGTTTCTTTTGAACGCTTTATTAAAGCCATAAACAAAATAGATAGTGTTGATGCGAACAAAGCAATGAGCCGTTCGGTACTGTCAAATGATAGAGAAGATGAGAACCGGATATTTCTTCGATCCAATAAAAGCTACATCCAGGTTGATTTGAAGACTATTTTGTTTGTTGAATCAACAGGCAACTATTGCAAGGTGGTTACCCTGGATAGTGAAATAGTAATTCGGGATAAAATCTCGAACGTCATCAAGACACTTCCGTCCGACAATTTTTTCCAGGTTCATAAATCCTTTATTGTATCAAAAAGTCAGATTAATTCTATTGAGGGCAACAGAATAATGATCAGGAATTATGAAGTGCCCATCGGTAAATCTTTCAAATTAAATGTAAATCGGATATTAAGTGGAAGCTGATCCAAAAATCATGATAAGAATGAGATGTTGATTCCATGGAGTGGATCTTTAAAACCTTCAACAGGTAATTCATGTTACATTTAAAATCAATTTACGCGCATGAACCAAAAAGAACTCTCTCAGTTGACCGACACAGAACTGCTGGAAGTAGCGAAGAAGAACAAACCATCACCCATAATTGATGCCTTCTTTATTGGGTTTTTAATCGGAATCATTATTTATAGCGTAGCTGCGAGCACCTGGGGTCTTGTGACCCTAATCCCGTTGTTTGTGATTTACAGACTTCTGAAAAAACCCGGGCAATACGAGGCGCTGCAGAAAGAGTTAAAGGAACGTAACCTGCGACAACTTTAATAAACTTCAGGCTATATCAATCCTGGCATTACAAGAAAGTCCTTCAAACTTAACATGACTACCGATTTTATGTGAGACAAAGAAATTGGTGGTCTGAGCTTTTGAATCGCGACTGACACACATTTCGGGATATTTGGATTTTTTTTGGTAGATAGAACTAGCTGGGCTTAATTAGAATATGAATCTAGAACTAATCAAATCTGATAGAATTGATGAACTGACAAACTTTCTCATGCTTGTATCTGTTCGACTTATCTCCTATGATAAAAAATTAGTTCCTCTTCCAAATTCTGATGAGAAATTTGGTTTGATTCCTCGTTGTAATAGAATGATTATCGAGGTGATAAACAAAAGTAATTCCACCTTAAATGATCTGCTGTTAACTGTTTACAGAAAAAACTCTAAGCTTGGAAAAGACAACTTTGATACTGTCCCTATCAAGACATACGAACTTCTTCCAAGGTCTACTGGCAAATATGAAATAATAGTTTTTGACCCATTTAATGAGAAATTTAATGGTGTGGAGATATGGGTCTCAACTAAGGAAGATTGGGAATTAAGAGCAAAAGCCGAAAAGTGGCTTGACCGTGCTGAAGATTTTTCAAAAAGGAAATATAGTCTATTGGATAGAATTAAAAATAAGATAAAATTAGACTAACAATTTCTAGGCTTCATTTAATAACAGTTTATCCTACCCTCAATCAATGATAAATATATTCAGGAAAATAAGGCACAACCTGTCCTCTGAAAACAAAATTGGCAAGTACCTACTGTATGCCTCCGGAGAAATAATTCTCGTGGTAATCGGGATATTAATTGCAATACAGCTGAACAGCTGGAAGACAGAAACTGATGAAAATGCTGAAGTATTAAACGATTTGAATGGCCTTTATGCCGAATTGAATCAGGACTCGGAACGTATGGATACCTTGTATGCATTCTATGCCGATAAAACCAATGCTATTCAACGATTACTTGAATATAATGACACGTCTGTCCAGCTATCAAATCATGCGTTAGGAGAACTATTCAATTCAACCCTTGAATACAAAAAATTTTCAAGCAAAAGGAGTACTTACCTTTCGATGATAAGCGGAGGTTATATTAACAAAATCAAAGACAAAGATCTTATCAATGAAATAATTAAATATTATGAAAGCCCCTACCTGACCTGGTCCACAGAGATATATGGAAATATTTCTGAATCAATTGATTATAGCCAGACTGAATTGTACCATTCAAATGACGGACTAATCAGGCTGAAGAGGGATAATTCTATCCCAAATTGGACGTTGACTAATGATCAGTATAAGTCGGAGTACGCGAAATTGATTCAATCAAAATGGGCAATTGATATTCTGACTAACTTTCTTAAACAGAGTAATTTTATCTTTAGTAATCTTGAAATGTACAAGAAATTGAATGATCATTTGAGAGAAGAGATTAAAGAATATACCATCAATGGGATTAATGACTAAACAAATGAGTGGCTAAAGTAATACAAAGATTTTTTAGCCGGATAAACAGATATGAGAACACCCATGATCACCCCGGAAGGGATGCAAAAGCTGAAAGATGAATTAAACCATCTCTGGAAAGTAGAGCGCGTTGAAACCACCAAAAAGGTTTCCCGGGCAGCCAGCCTGGGTGACCGTTCCGAAAATGCCGATTACCACTACAATAAAAAACGCCTCCGTGAAATTGACCGGCGAATTCTGTATCTGCGTAAATGCATCGATGACTTTAAGGTCGTGGAATACCATCCGCACCAGGAAGGCAAGGTCATGTTTGGCGCTTGGGTGGAAATTGAAAATGATAAGGGCCTTAAGAACCGCATGTTGTTTATTTAAAACAAGTACTTAACCATAAACTGCAATCGTCTGCCAGTACCTTGCGTATCATTTACATTCGTGCGCTGTACCATCATGAATTCTACTCCGGTGTTCAAGCTCTTTAATGGAGACCAAATCAAATTAGCGTGGCCCGATAATCCGGCTTTCATATCATACCCTTCTTTGTATTCTGAAGGATCAATAGAATACCAGTTTGAATTGATATTGGTAACAAGGGTGTTTGACAAACGAAACGCAAATCCACCTCCTAAATTCCATGCAGGCATCGTTTCTAATGTGCCTTCCGGCGTTACAATGGCAGAAGCTTGTGTGCCAATTGTAGCCACTATTTGGCTACCCCATCCGTGTCCATAGCTAGCCATCCAACGGAACCAATGCTTTTTTGCACCAAAGTATTCACGCCCGCTAAAGCTAAAGCCCCAACCTAGTGCTCTGGAATTGGGCATTGCACC
>NZ_JAIXNE010000019.1:0-245 GCF_020328055.1 Fulvivirga sedimenti | reverse complement strand
CCGATTTGCGAGGGCGAACCTACACCGGCACTTACGGCAACGGGTGCGGGCACGATCCGCTGGTATAGTGATGCGGGCCTGACCAACCAGATTGGTGTAGGCTCACCGTTTGTACCGAGTGCTGCGTATGTTGACAACACGACAGCCGGTACGTATTCAGTATGGGCAACCAGCACCAGCGCGGGCTGCGAAAGCACCGGCACCCAGGTGGATGTCCTTGTAGAACCTGCCCTGGTGGTGGATGC
>NZ_JAIXNE010000018.1:0-246 GCF_020328055.1 Fulvivirga sedimenti | reverse complement strand
TCACATAGGATCCTTAAGCCAGGTGCAACGCAATGCGGTTACCCCTTCCGGGCAACCCAATACTCTTTCGATAAAACCAATCTGCTTCTGCCATTCCTTTACAATGACCTCGTTTCCAGTACCCTGTATCCTGTTTCCAGTATCCAGTATCCTGCTAAAGTGGAGGATATCGGATTCGAACCGATGACCCCCTGCGTGCAAGGCAGGTGCTCTAGCCAGCTGAGCTAATCCCCCGTGTTCCTTCTC
>NZ_JAIXNE010000017.1:0-256 GCF_020328055.1 Fulvivirga sedimenti | reverse complement strand
AGCAGGGAATCCACAATCAGGTATTCGGCGTGCCAAAGGTACGCTCGGTGTGTAGAAAAACATAGTCGCAAGAATGTGCGTGCCGAAGGTACGCATCGTGTGTAGACCAGGTCGGAGCAGGGAATCCACAATCAGCAATTCGGCGTGCCAAAGGTACGCTTGGTGTGTAGAAAAACATAGTCGCAAGAATGTGCGTGCCGAAGGTACGCACCGTGTGTAGACCAGGTCGGAGCAGGGAATCCACAATCAGGTATTC
>NZ_JAIXNE010000016.1:0-279 GCF_020328055.1 Fulvivirga sedimenti | reverse complement strand
TCACATAGGATCCTTAAGCCAGGTGCAACGCAATGCGGTTACCCCTTCCGGGCAACCCAATACTCTTTCGATAAAACCAATCTGCTTCTGCCATTACCTTTGAATGACCTCGTTTCCACTACCCCTTTTCAGTACCCTGTATCCTGTTTCCAGTATCCAGCCTGCCTGCCGGTAGGCAGGTATACTGCTAAAGTGGAGGATATCGGATTCGAACCGATGACCCCCTGCGTGCAAGGCAGGTGCTCTAGCCAGCTGAGCTAATCCCCCGTGTTCCTTCTC
>NZ_JAIXNE010000015.1:0-515 GCF_020328055.1 Fulvivirga sedimenti | reverse complement strand
GCTGACGCAGTCGGGCAGGCCCGCCCGACTGATCGATGTCAGTCGATCGGGCGGGGAACCCACAAGTGAATATTCTTCTCTATCCATCTTCGCCCTGCTGCAGATTTTAAATACTTTTCGCGTAAACGGGCATTTGAATATCCCTTAATCTTCTCAAAATAAATTAGCTTCCATGGACGACCAGCTTTGGTTGACCGAGTTCGTCCGGCGTTATGATCCTGGATACGGTTCGTGAGATTGGTTGTTATTCCTTTGTATAGCTGATCGTTTTTCCCCTGGATGATATAGATAAAATGCATCCAATAAATTAATTTGATCTACGGTCAATGGAAAATATTCTTATGAAGAGGAGGATTGAGTGAATGTGTGAGAGTGGGGAAAAAAAGAGCGAAATGGGTGCAGAAAAAGATACGGGATACGGGGAAACACAAAAAGCAGCCCAAAGAGCTGCTTTTTGTGTTTGTACCCGGAGTGGGACTTCCCGCCTGCTGACGCAGTCGGGCAGGCCCGCCCGA
>NZ_JAIXNE010000014.1:0-8382 GCF_020328055.1 Fulvivirga sedimenti | reverse complement strand
AAAGCCCGGATGGCTATAGGTGGCTATGTGAAATTGGATTACATCCAGGATTTTGATGGCGGATACGACCGGTTTCAATATGAAATACAAAATGCACCTGTAGCAGGAGATGGCCGCCCCGCGCAAAGCGGCTACATGAATATGCATGCCCGCGAATCGAGGTTCAATTTTGATATTCGAAGCATAAATGAGGCCGGACGTCCCTATCAGATATTTATTGAATTAGACTTTTACAACCTCGATCGCGGGGCCTTTAACCAAGCACCAAGACTCCGCCATGCATACGGTGTAATGGGCCGATTACTTGTTGGTAGAACCTGGGGTACGCAATCAGATTTGTTTGCCGTACCAGCTACTATTGATTTTGCTGCAGGTGATGCATTAACCGGAACGCGAAGAGCTCAAGTACGTTGGGAAGACAAACTTGGAAGCAAGTTTATGTATGCGCTGGCCTTAGAAATGCTTGAGTATCCGGGTATTGACGCCAGGGATACTATTGGCCAAGCTAGCCAGCAACTCCCTCTTTTGACTGGCCGAATTACAAAAAAAACAGCTGCAGGTGGACGGTTGTTTTTAGGAGCATCGGTTTTTCAACTCCGATGGGATGGTTTGGGTGCAATGCCCAATTCCAGAGCACTAGGTTGGGGCTTTAGCTTTAGCGGGCGTGAATACTTTGGTGCAAAAAAGCATTGGTTCCGTTGGATGGCCAGCTATGGACAAGGATGGGGTAGCCAAATAGTCGCTACAATCGGTACACAAGCTTCTGCCATTGTTACGCCAGAAGGTACATTAGAAACGATGCCAGCTTGGAATTTTGGTGGTGGATTGGCATTACGCCTCTCAAACACACTTGTTGCTAACCTCAACTCAAACTATTATGCTATTGATCCTTCAGAATACAAAGAAGGGTATGACATGAAATCGGGTATATCAGGTCATGTGAATTTGATTTGGTCCCCATTGAAGAACCTCAATGTTGGCGCAGAGTTTTTAGCCGTACAGCGCACAAATGTGAATGAAACGCAAGGTACCGGCAGACGATTGCAGTTTATGGTAAAGTACTTGTTTTAATAAGTATATTGGGAAGCTGTAAGGTGATGACTCCGGAGTTAGGAAAGAGCTTGAAAGAAATAATTAATACTCAAAATTTATAAAATGAAAAAAACACTTTTAACCCTCTTTATTTCTGCCCTTATTTTCAGCAGCTGTAATCAGACAACAACTAAAAAAGGAGCAGATCCCAATCAGGAATTTGATGTAGTCATTTTAAATGGACGTGTCATGGACCCGGAAACCAATTTTGACGGCATAAGAAACGTCGGGGTTAAAGACGGTAAAATTGCGATCATTACAGAGGCTGAAATCTCTGGAAAAGAAACCATTGATGCAACTGGTCATGTGGTGGCACCTGGTTTTATTGACGGCCATCAACATACTATTGAGCCATATGTCTATCGTCTCATGTTGCGTGATGGACGCACAACTCTTTTAGATTTAGAGGTTGGAGGATTCGGTCCGGAAATCGACAAATTTTATGAACAAAGAGAGGGCAACGCTCCGGTCAATTACGGAGTGGCCGTTGCCCATGAATTAGCCCGAGCCGCGGTGTTAGATGAATTCAAAGATTGGAAACGATATTACACTTTGGATGCGGTTGGTACACGATCAGGAAAAGAAGGATGGTCAAAGACCCGTCCAAGTCTGGAACAAGCCAATGAAATCCTCAAAATGATGGATGAAGGTTTGCGTAAAGGGGGCTTAGGTATAGGTTCAACCGTTGGGTATATGCGAGAAGGGGTTTCTTCCAGGGAAATTTTCGAGCTTCAAAAACTTGCAGGAGCCTATGGTCGTCAAACAGGTATGCATTTTAGAATGACACCCGGATCCGATGTAGAAGAAACCCTGGGTATTCAGGAAATGCTTGCTAATGCCTCGGCATTAGGTGCCCCGGCCAATGCAATACATTTTAACAATCCTGGTTACAACTTGGTATATGAACTATTGCTTAGAATGCAAGAAAAGGGCCACAATGTATGGGGAGAAATATATCCTTATGCTGCTGGCTCAACAGCCCTAAACGCAGTATTCTTGGAACCAGAGGTTTGGGTAAAAACGCTTGGCAATAAATATGAGGAAACGCTACAGGATGTGGAAACTGGTGAATTTTACACTCAGGAATCGCGAGAAGAAATGTTAAAGAAAGAGCCTACCCGTTTAGTGCTTGTTTATAAAAGCAAAGAGGAATGGATAGTGAATTGGATTAAAATGAAAGGAGTGGCCATAGGTAGCGACGGTATGCCTTTCATACCGGATGACGGACTTACATGGGAAACCCCCTACGAAGACTTTCCCAATACCCACCCACGCTTAGCTGGTTCTTTCGCCAAAGTTTTACGTTTGGCAAGAGAAAACAATATTCCTTTGATGCAGGCTGTTTCTATGACCAGCTATAACTATGCAAATCCTCTCGGCAAAATGGGGCTAAAGGCCATGCAAGTTAGAGGAAGATTACAAGAGGGTATGGTAGCTGATATTACCATTTTCAATCCTGAGACCGTAACTGATAACTCTACTTATGCCAAAGGTACCCTTCCATCAACCGGGATCCCTCATGTAATAGTAAATGGCATCATTGTAATGAGAGATTCAGAACCTATAAAACGCTTCGATGCTGGGCAACCCATTCGTTTTGAGATTGAAGAAAAAGGACATTTTGAACCATTATCTGTCGAAAATTGGGAAAAAGCTTTCTATGCCTCTCCCGCTGATTTCAGTGGAGCTGGCTTAAAAAGGCAGGCTGATCGGTAGCAATCTGAACCACGGCAGACCTGGGAGATATTCCCCAAATCTTCTGATAATTTCAAAAATCCTAATTTGTTTTTGATTACTTTGTCATGCGTAGTCATAAGGCTTAATCTGTTACAGTTTGATACGTTGAATCCGACACTCAAATTTATCTAACTGTCAGATTAAGTCGTGGCCACTTCAACTAAAGTGATCTCAGGATGTGCTTTTTAAACAGGTAAAAACTTCACCTTATTCATGAAGGACGGTGTGATTTATAAAAACATTTTAAAACTAAATCATTTTCGATTAATAAATCCGAGTTAATGGAAAGAAGAAAATTTATTACCCTGACTGGTTCTGCAAGTGTTGCCGCTACATCAGTACCTCTACTTTCCTTCTCTTCAAACAATGAGAACAAATTGGAAAAAAATAAAAAATTAAGAGTTTCCTATGTTGGTTTTTTCCATGAAACCAACACCTACCTCACAGAAGGCATGGGTGAAACCACGCTCGATAGAATGCGCACGTTCCGGGGCGATCAAATTAAGAATATGTTGAAAGGGACTGCCATAGGCGGCGCGGTAGATGTATGTGAAGAAAAGGGCTGGGAGCTGCTCCCAGGTGTCATGTACTATATAGACTGGTGCTTTAGCACGGTGAGCGATCAGGCCTGGAAAGATGCGAAAAAGGAGATCATGGACACGCTGAAATCACAGATGCCGATGGACATCGTTTACCTTGGTGTGCATGGTGCCGGCATGGTGAACAGCACGCACGACCTGGAAGGAGACCTGGCGGAGTCAGTTAGAAAATTAGTCGGAAAGAATACGATGATCGTCTGGAGTGGTGACCTGCATGGTAAGATCACCGATAAAATGAAGGACAATATGAATTTCTTCAGTGCCTGCAAAGAATATCCTCATATGGATATGAATGCCTGCGCACGTGAGGCGATGTATCGTGGTGCAGCCATCCTGGCAGGAGAATCGCGTCCTACGCCTGCCTATCGTAAAGTGCCCCTGATGATGGGCATGAGTAATACCGAAGAGGAGGGAACCTTTGCAAATCGTCTTAAAGAAAAGTGCATTGAAATAGAAAAGCGGCCCGGTGTTCTCAACTGCTCTGTTATGCATGGCTTCCCGTATCAGGACAGCAATTTTTGTGGCGTGTACCCAATGGTCACTACCGAAAATAACCTGAAGCTGGCAGAAGAACTGGCGGACGAGCTAGCGCAGTGGATATGGGATCACCGGAAGGAATCAGTCATTCCATTAGAAACTTTGGACAAAACAATGGGCACTGTGCTGGCTATGCTCGAGAAGGACGGTCATTATGTTCGTAAATTGCCAACCAAAGGCGATATCATCGACCATACCCCAATTGTGATTGGGGATGCCGCCGATAATCCGGGAGGTGGGGCCGGGGGTGGTGGCACCCACCTGCTGAAGGCCCTGATGGAGACAAAGGGCTTGGGGAAAGTCGCTTTCATGTCCATACACGATCCGGAAACCGCAAAGGCTGCAGTCGCCGCCGGTGTAGGAGCAACCATTGAGGTGAACCTCGGGGGCAAATATGAGGCGTTGGCGGGCGAACCGATCAAAACCAAAGCCTATGTCAAGTCCATTTCGGATGGGAATGAGACCGTTCGAGGGGGGACCGCTTTCAATGGCCCATTCCAGCTTGGCCCTACCGCCAGGTTGATTATTGAAGCTGAGAATACGGTAGATGTCATCGTTATTTCCGGCCTATGCCAGACCTATGATGATACGCAGGGACGGCCGCATGGCATCATCATTCAGGAATATGATGTTATAGGTGTCAAAAGCGGGATGCACTTTCGAGCGTTCTATGAAAACTTCACCGACAAATTGCTGCTCGCTGATGTTCCGGGAACCACAAGTCGTGATATAACGCTTTTCGAACACACCCGGCTAAAGTATCCTATCTACCCTCTCGACAAAAACGCAACTTTTCAGTTAAGAGATTAATGCAAATTGATCTAAACACAAGTATTAATTATAAAAAGTAAGATGAAGCAGAGCTTAGTATTATTATTTACAGTAGTAGCCTCGATGTTTATTACAGTTCAACTGACTTATGCTCAAAAACAAGATGTTGAAGCTATCTCCAGGAAGATTGAGAGAATTTCGGAGGGGCTGGTTGGCCGCATCGGTGTGGCTGCACAGGAAATCGGTTCGGATAAGAAGATTACGATAAACGGAGATGAACAGTTTGTGATGGCGAGCACTTATAAGGTTGCCATTGCCGTTGTCTTGTTAGACCGTGTCGATAAAGGTGAACTTAAACTTACCGATTTAATTGATGTTGAACAAGAAACCATGGTTACAGGTGACGGCGCGATCGCGGTGAACTTTGTGCACCCTGGTATTAAGTTATCTGTAGCCAATTTAATTGAAACAATGATTACTTTGAGTGATAATACGGCGACGGACGCTTGTCTAAAACTTGCAGGAGGTCCGGAAGCGGTAACGAAAGTGATGCGAAGTATTGGAATAACAGATCTGCGAGTTGATCGGTATACTAGCGAAATTTTAAGGGACTTCTATGGTTTACCCGACAAGGCCTATGCATCCGTGCTTGCAGAGGCGCTTACCAAAGACCCAACGCTAGCAGCAAAGCAACCCCTTCGAAACCTTACGTTCGAACAAGAAGACCCACGCGACCAGAGCTCGCCAAATGCCATGCTGCAATTGCTACTAGCTATCGACAGCGGAAAGGCCTTGAGTGAGAAAAGCCGCGAATTCCTGCTGGCTACTATGTCTCGCACTCGTACAGGTAACGGAAGACTAAAAGGCCTTCTGCCAAAAGGAACCCCGGTTGCCCATAAAACGGGAACGATTGGCGGTGTTGCTAATGATGTGGGGTATGTAACGCTACCCGACGGACGACGTTTTGCCATCGTGGTATTCACAAAGAGCAGTACAACTTCAGAAGCTGATCGCGATCGGGCCATTGCAGAAGTCACCCGGACGTTATATGACTTTTATTATTTACAACCATAAGACAAATTCGATTATGGATATTTAAAATTTAGAACCATGAAACAAAACATGAAACTTTTATTTGTTGTAATAATGGCTTCATTATTTGCAGTTCAGCCGGCTTTTGCTCAGAAAAAGCAACCGTCCAAAAAAACAATGACAAAGAAGCAGGGTCAGGCGGCCTTTGATGCGGTCATCGCCGAAACTGCTGAACTGATCAAGGAGTTGAACATCCCGGGACTTGCTGTCGGTGTCATCCATGGGCCCAACTCCTACAGTGCCGGACTCGGTGTCGCGAAGGTAGGTACCGACGAGGCCGTTACCCCTAATACGCATTTTCAAATTGGTTCTGTGACTAAAACCTTCCTTTCGACGGTGGCCATGCAGCTGTCTGAAGAGGGCAAACTGGATTTGAACGCCCGGGTCGTCGACATCCTGCCATGGTGGAGGGTCGCGGATCCCGAGGCGACTTCGAAAGCGCGGGTCGTTGACCTGTTCCACCATCGCGCTGGCTGGTATGGCGACCATGGGTTCCTGCCCGTTCCTCCGGGTGGATCCATATCCGAGAAGGTCATGCTCCAGGGGGCTTACATCCAGCAGATCTATCCGTTCGATCAAACCTGGATGTACAACAACACCAGTATCACCTTCGCTACCCATGTGGTGTCGCATGTCGGCGGAAAGCCGATCGAGACCCTGATCGAAGAGCACCTGTTCGCCCCGCTCGGCATGGATGCGTCGTCCTTTAATTACGACACAACCCCTCCGGCTGAAAATTATGCATGGGGTCATCCGCCGATCTACGGGGAAGGCAGCATCAGTGATCTCAAGCCGTACTACATTCCGATGATTAGAGAGTCCGCAGCCTCCGGCGGAATCCGGTCTACGGTTACCGACATGCTGAAATACGCCCGCTTTCAGCTGGACGGCAAGGACGCCTCCGGGAACCAGCTGCTGTCCGAAGAAGCACTGGACTATGTCCATGCTCCGGCAGTCGAGGCTGAGTTCGGCGACTTTACCGGGCTCACATGGTTCGTCCACGACTACAACGGGGTCACCAGCCCCAGCCATGGCGGGAATTGGCCCGGCACGCGTTCATTTCTGCAGCTGATCCCGGATCACGACTTTGCCGTGGTGGTTTTGGTCCACAGCGATCGGGGAGTCGAGGCCTACAAAAAAGTAGCGAACGCAATGGTCAAAGCATTCACGAAAATCGAGGCCAAGTCTCCGGTCGCAGCAGGCGTTGATCCGTCTGTGCTCGACCCCTTCGTTGGCGTATTCAAGGGCAATTCTCAAAACATCGAGATACGGAAAGAGGGCGACAAATATGTGTTTATCCAGTTCTCCGCATTAACCAAGGGAGCGGATCCCGCGCCTGCCAATTTGGCCAACACGGCCGAGGGCTGGTTCATCATAACCGAAGGGCCGAACAAGGGAGCCCTTGGCGAATTGCTCAAAGATCCGTCTGGAGCACTCAACTATGTGCGATTCAACCACCGTATCTTCATTCGGGGCGAAGGGGCGGTAGACGAATTCTCGCTCTCCGGATCGGTATTTGACAAATAACCGGGTAGGCAAGGGATAATGTAAAATATGATGGAACTAGCCAATTTGGTTATCTTCTGTTGTGAGAGGATGATCAAATCGTTTTATCAAGTTATATCTAATCTCAACAAACAATAATGAAAGAACTTACCTTATTCGTAGTACTTAGCACTTGCACACTATTGCCCACTTTTGCCCAACAGTGGAACCCGGGAGATACGCTTAATACGGCTAATACCGATTCGATCCGAATTAGCGACTTCAGAGATAATATGATTGATTATACCGGGCAGGATTTAGTAGATGCAACTTTCCCAAACTCATGGCCATTGTTTGGCGGTAAAGCCCGGATGGCTATAGGTGGCTATGTGAAATTGGATTACATCCAGGATTTTGATGGCGGATACGACCGGTTTCAATATGAAATACAAAATGCACCTGTAGCAGGAGATGGCCGCCCCGCGCAAAGCGGCTACATGAATATGCATGCCCGCGAATCGAGGTTCAATTTTGATATTCGAAGCATAAATGAGGCCGGACGTCCCTATCAGATATTTATTGAATTAGACTTTTACAACCTCGATCGCGGGGCCTTTAACCAAGCACCAAGACTCCGCCATGCATACGGTGTAATGGGCCGATTACTTGTTGGTAGAACCTGGGGTACGCAATCAGATTTGTTTGCCGTACCAGCTACTATTGATTTTGCTGCAGGTGATGCATTAACCGGAACGCGAAGAGCTCAAGTACGTTGGGAAGACAAACTTGGAAGCAAGTTTATGTATGCGCTGGCCTTAGAAATGCTTGAGTATCCGGGTATTGACGCCAGGGATACTATTGGCCAAGCTAGCCAGCAACTCCCTCTTTTGACTGGCCGAATTACAAAAAAAACAGCTGCAGGTGGACGGTTGTTTTTAGGAGCATCGGTTTTTCAACTCCGATGGGATGGTTTGGGTGCAATGCCCAATTCCAGAGCACTAGGTTGGGGCTTTAGCTTTAGCGGGCGTGAATACTTTGGTGCAAAAAAGCATTGGTTCCGTTGGATGGC
>NZ_JAIXNE010000013.1:0-7500 GCF_020328055.1 Fulvivirga sedimenti | reverse complement strand
TTCACATTCTCGGAAGGCTCAAGCAGACAAATCTCCCCTCCCTTATTCCTGAATTTAGTAAGTATTGTAATCAATACCCCGATTCCACTACTGTTTATATAACGCAACTTGCTGATATCGATCAGACATAAGCGCTGACCGTCCAGTATCTGTGCATTCACCAGTTCGATAAGATCTATCCCGCTGTTCTCGCCGATCAAATCGCCTTCAAGTGTAATTGTGAGTATACCCTCTTTAATATTATGACTGAACTTCATTTTGCTTTTCAGTTTCAATGCGAATACGGCAATCACCGCATACACCATATAAATTCAGTGAATGATGCAGAATGTCAAAATTAAGCAGGTCACCGACCATCGTCTGAATCTGATGAATTCTTGGATCACAAAACTCAACCACCTTGTGGCACTCCGTGCATATGAGGTGGTCATGCTGCTTGTAACCGTACGACTTCTCGTATTGAGCCAGGTTCCTTCCAAACTGGTGTTTACTCACCAGGTCACATTCCACCAGCAGATCAAGTGTATTGTAAACCGTTGCGCGACTTACCCGGTAATTTTTATTCTTCATGCTGATGTACAGCGATTCCACATCAAAATGTCCGCCCCTGGAATAAATCTCTTCCAGGATCGCGTAGCGTTCCGGTGTTTTACGCAGCCCCTTGTTTTCAAGGTAGGCAGTAAAGATTTTTTTAACTTCCTCGTATGCTGTCTGACTCATTTTGTAGTGGTTCTCGTCGACGGATTGCAAATATAGTACTTCTGTCTCACCTGTAATAATCGCTTATTCCTGATGCTCAAATTTGTTATCAACCTTTGAATCATCATCGGGCTTGTTGTTCGATTCAAAACGTGAAACCTTCACGACTCCTTCGACATTATTTAATTTCTGAATAAGCAGGTCGAGATGACTGGTATCATTTACATACAACATGATATTACCTTCGAAAATGCCTGAATCTGTATCGATCGACATTGAGCGCATATTCACCTTGAGTTCCTCGGAAATGATCGAGGAGACATCATTGATGAGACCCACGCGGTCGGTGCCGATAATCTTAAGACCCACCAGGAAAGAAGTTGCATGCTGCGAGGCCCACTTGGCCTTAATTACCCGATGTGCATGGTTCGCCAGTAGTTCAGGGGCATTCGGACAGGTAGTCCGATGAATCTTGATTCCTTCATTTACCGTCACAAATCCAAAGACATTGTCCCCGGGAATCGGATTGCAGCACTTGGCAAGTTTATAGTCAACCACATCCATATCCTCTCCGATGAGGAGCATGTCATCCGATTTGACCTTCTTGAACTCCAGTTCAAATGTTTTCGCATCCTTGATCGCCTTCCGGGTTTGCTGCTGGTTGTTCGACTTGATCGTCTGGGAAGGCTTGAAATTCTTGAATGACTTGATGTCCTTCTGATCGATAATGCCCTTTCCAACCCGCAGGAATAATTCAAAATGGTTATTGAGGTCGAAATATGCCCGAAGCCTGTCGAAAGTATCGGTATTAGCATCCATTTTCAACTGCTTCAACTTTCTGATGAGTGTCTCACGCCCCTGATCGGCGATGAACTTCTGGTCTTCCTTCAGTTCATCCTTGATTTTTGATCGGGCTTTCGATGTAACCACAAAACGAAGCCAGTCCTCATTCGCCTTTTGCTTATTGGACGTTAGAATTTCAATCTGGTCGCCATTCTTTAATTTATAGGTGATTGGAACCAGGCGCTGATTAACCTTGGCCCCGATACATTTGGCCCCCACTTCGGAATGAATGTCAAAAGCAAAGTCAAGGGCAGTCGCACCATTCGGCAGGGTTCTCAAGTCCCCCTTAGGAGTAAATACGAATACCTCTTCATTAAAAAGGTTACCCCTGAAATCATCTACGAACTCCAGTGCAGAGCTGTCATTCTGTTCCAGCATATCCCGAACCTTGGTGATCCATTGCTCAAGTCCGGAGCTGTGCCCTTGTGGATTATCCTTGTACTTCCAGTGAGCCGCATAACCTTTCTCTGCAATCTCATCCATGCGTGAGGTCCGGATCTGAACTTCCACCCACTGACCGTTCTTGGCCATAACTGTGGTATGGAGTGATTCATAGCCATTCGCCTTCGGTGTACTAATCCAGTCACGCAGGCGGTCGGGGTTTGGTTTGTAAAAATCGGTAACGATGGAATACACCTTCCAGCAGGCAGCCTTTTCGTTCTCCTCGTCGGTATCGATAATAATCCGAACAGCAAACAGATCGTATACCTCTTCAAAAGGTATATTCTGTTTTTTCATCTTATTCCAGATGCTGTGAACAGATTTTGGTCGGCCCTTAATCACATAATCAAGCTTCGTCTGGGCAAGTTCCTTCTGGATGGGTCGGATGAAGCTTTTGATAAAACGGTCCCGTGCCTCCTTGGTGTCGGCGACTTTTTCAACAATGTCATCATAGGCTTCGCGATCTGTGTAGCGCAGATAAAGGTCTTCCAGTTCCGTTTTAATGGCGTATAACCCAAGCCGGTGTGCCAACGGGGCATAAAGGAAGATCGTTTCACTGGCAATTTTATATTGTTTGTGCTCGGGCATGCTGTCGAGCGTTCGCATGTTGTGCAGCCGATCCGCCAGTTTTACCAGAATTACACGCACATCCTCGGAAAGTGTAAGCAACATTTTCCGGAAATTTTCCGCCTGCTGCGAGCTTCCATGTTCAAAAACGCCCGTGATCTTGGTAAGCCCGTCAATAATTCGTGCGATTTTCTTACCAAAATCACGTTCAATATCCTGAACGGTGGTTTCCGTGTCTTCCACTACGTCGTGAAGAAGTGCCGCCGCAATAGAAGTTGTACCCAATCCAATCTCGTCAATACAGATGCGTGCTACACTGAGTGGGTGAAAAATATAGGGTTCGCCCGATTTCCGCCGAACGCCCTTGTGAGCTTCCAGCGCAGTATTGAATGCCTTTCGGATGATTTTGGAATCACCTTCCTTCAGTACAGGCTTCGCCCTCCTCAGCAATTGCCGGTATCGCCGTACAATCTCCCTGTTTTCCTCCTCTATGTCTATTTTCTCTGCCACGTAATTCAAAGGTGATTAATAAAAATAAAATATTTCCCACAGTCTTTGTTCAAATTCAGATAATATCTAAATTTGCACTCCAATTTTCTTGCGGATGTGGCGAAATTGGTAGACGCACTAGACTTAGGATCTAGCGCCTTACGGCATGGGGGTTCGAGTCCCTCCATCCGCACATTTAAAGGACCCCCTGTCATGACCATCACTAGTATATCATTGATTGTGTCTGGATTGGGGGTTTTTACGTATTATCCACTTAAAACAAGATCGCTTTGGACATCACTTTAGACAAAAAAAGCCCAACAGAAGCTTTAATTAAAATTACACTAAAGGAAAATGATTATCAACCGAACGTTGAAGAAAAAGTAAGGGAGTATGCCCGCAAGGCATCCATAAAAGGATTTCGCCCCGGGAAGGTTCCTACCGGTCTGATCCGTAAAATGTATGGCAAGTCCATTCTCGTTGAGGAAATCAATCGTATTCTTTCTGAATCTGTGAATAACTATGTAAAGGAGAATAAGCTGAACCTCCTTGGTGATCCGTTGCCCGATTTGAAAAAAGCGGAGTCTGTCGATTGGGAAAACCAGAAGGAATTTGAATTTGACTACTCTATCGGTATGGTTGACGATTTCAAATACGACATCAGCGACAAAGCCAAGGTAACCAGATATAAGATCGAACTGGATAAAAAGACCCTCGATGAGACCCTGGATAATATCAAGGAACAGTTTGGAAAGCAGACCAATACTGAGAAGCCGGTAAAAGGTGATGATTTCATGGGTACGTTGTCCTCAGCCGATGGCGAACTGACCAATGAAGGAATTATCAAATTCAATTATCTCAGTAAGGGTGGTGAGAAGAAACTGCTGGGTTCCAAGCCGGGCGATACTGTGGAATTAGATATTAAGAAAGATTTCAAGGACGCACATGCCGTTTCCCATGCCCTCAATATCGGAGAAGACAAGGCAAAGGAACTCGCAGGGAATTTCAAGTTCTCGCTCGACAAAATTAATCACGTTGAACCTGCAGAAATGAACCAGGAGTTATTTGATGGGGTTTTTGGTAAGGATGTGGTTAAATCCGAAAAGGAGTTCATTGAAAAGGTTAAATCGACCGTAGAGGAAAATTATAACCGTGAAACAGGATATTATCTGGATCGCGAGATCAGGGATTTACTCGTAAAGAACACGAAAATGGATATCCCTGGCAATTTTCTGAAGGAATGGCTCCTTCGCAGTAATGAGGGTAAAGTTACCCAGGAAGATGTGGATCGCGAATTCGATGATTATGTTGAATCAATGAAATGGGATCTTATCAAGAACAAGATTGCCGAGGATAACGAGATCAATGTGGAACATGAGGATGTGGTAAATCAGGCAAAAGCCATGATTCTTCAGCAACTGGGAGGTGCTGGTGCAGCCGAACAATTAATGGAGCACATGGATGCATTCGCAGATAATTACCTGAAAGCCGAAAACGGGCAGAATTACATGCGCCTCTATGGTGAATTGCGTGATAACAAAATTCTGGAATTGGTCAGGAACAAGATTTCGATCAAGGAAAAGAGTGTAAGTCTCGACGAATTCAAGAAAATTGTTGAAAAAGAAAGTAAATAATCTGAAGGGCCCCGCAAGGGGCTTTTTTGCTCTTTTATAGATTTTTTAACCAATTTCTTGTTATCATTGAGTATAGTCAAAGCCTAGAAAAAACGATGAACGAGCTCAATAAAGACGAATTTAGAAAATTTGCCGTGCAGGGTCGCGGTATTAGTGGAAGCGTATTCGATGACTACTCGAATTACGTTGAGAATATGACCCAATACGTAATTGAAGAACGTCCGGGAAATTTCCGTGCGATCGACGTATTTACACGTTTGATTTCAGACAGAATCATATTCCTGGGAATGGGTGTTGATTCACAAATTGCAAATATCATCACTGCACAGCTGTTATTCCTGGAATCCAGCGACCCGAAGAAAGATATTATCATGTATATTAATAGTCCGGGCGGTTCCGTTTATGACGGTTTGGGTATATATGACACGATGCAGTATGTAAATCCTGAAGTAGCGACTATCTGCACCGGTATGGCTGCTTCAATGGCAGCGGTTTTGATGTGCTCCGGAGCAAAAGGTAAAAGAGCTGCATTGCCCCATGCCCGAATCATGATCCATCAGCCCAGTGGCGGAATGCAGGGTCAGAGCCGGGACATGGAAATCACGCTGAAGCAAATGCAGGAGTTGCGAAAAGACCTGTATGAAATCCTGGCAAAGCATACCGGGCAGAAGTATAATAAAATTGAACAAGATTCAGACCGTGATTACTGGATGAGAGCCACGGAAGCCAAAGAATACGGACTGATCGATGAAGTTCTAGAAAGACACAGACAATAATGGCAGAAGTAACCTGTTCTTTTTGCGGTAGAAATAAGAAAGATGTGGATCTGATGATCTCCGGAATACATGCGCACATATGTGACAAGTGTATTTCACAGGCGAATCAGATCCTGACGGAGGAGAAAAAAGCTTCAGGAAGCGTAAAAAGCAAACCATCTTTCAACCTGGTTAAGCCCAAGGATATGAAGAAATTCCTGGATGAATTTGTTATTGGCCAGGATGAAGCAAAAAAGGTTGTGTCCGTAGCTGTCTACAATCACTACAAGCGACTCATGCAGGAGCCGGATGCCGATGATATTACCATCGAGAAATCAAACATCATCATGGTAGGTGAAACGGGTACGGGGAAAACGTACCTGGCCCGTACATTGGCAAAGATCATTGAAGTTCCATTCTGTATTGCCGATGCAACTGTTCTTACCGAGGCAGGTTATGTTGGGGAAGATGTTGAAAGTATTCTTACCCGGTTATTGCAGGCAGCCGATTACGATGTGGAAGCTGCAGAGCGCGGCATCGTTTATATTGATGAGCTTGATAAGATCGCCCGAAAGTCGGACAACCCGTCCATCACGCGGGATGTAAGCGGCGAAGGTGTACAGCAGGCGTTGCTGAAGCTTCTCGAAGGAACAACCGTGAATGTGCCGCCCCAGGGTGGCAGAAAGCACCCGGATCAAAAAATGATATCGGTGAATACCGAAAATATCCTCTTCATTTGCGGAGGTGCCTTTGATGGTATTTCTAGAAATATTGCCAAACGAATCAATACACGCCCGATCGGCTTTGCCTCTGCAACAGATCGTTTTGATACGCTCGACGTAGAGAATGATAATCTGTTGCGGTACATCAGTGCCCAGGACCTCAAGAGTTTCGGTCTTATCCCTGAACTGATTGGACGCTTACCCGTCCTTACATTTTTGAACCCGCTGGATGAAGACGCGTTAAGCAAAATTCTTACCCAGCCGAAGAATGCCCTTGTTAAGCAATACAAGAAATTATTTGACATCGAAAATATCAGCCTGGAGTTCGAAAAGGACGCGTTGGAATTTATCGTTGAAAAAGCAATGGATTACAAGCTTGGTGCACGTGGATTACGGTCAATTTGCGAAGCGATCATCAACGATGCAATGTTCGAATTGCCTTCCGATGATTCAGTTAAAGAACTGATAATTTCACGTGACTATGCCGAGGAAAAATTCAGCAAGTCGAAGTACTCCAAGCTGAAGGTTGCTTAATCAACCTTTGCCTGGTTGTCGATCGGAGATACCAACAGATATTTTCTATTGAATTCAATCTCGTTTTCTTTAAGCGCACTAATCAATTCATCATCAAAGGATATCCGCTGATGATGAATTTTCTGTTTCCGGATATAATTTGCAACCCGGCCGAGATCACCGCGTGACACAGAAAAGGCGCCATAACCTGATTGCCATATAAAACGGCGCTTTCCTTGTTTTGTCGAATTAATCCAGTTAGCAGACCTGCTTTTAACAGACATCATTAAATGTGCTAAAGACTGACAAGGTCTCAAACCTATGAGGATATGGATATGATCGGGCATGCCATTGATTTGGATTACCTTGTGTCCCTGGCTCTGTACAATACCTGTAATATATTTATACAAATCAGTTTCCCAACAAGGATTTATCAGAGCATCGCGGTATTTAACTGCGAATACAATATGAATATGGAGTTGGGTATAGGTATTTGCCATATTCACAAGAAAATTTAAACAACGGCAATTATTTGTCATTTGCAGATTTTTCATCCGCGATCCCTACGGGACCGTTACATTTTGATTCACCATTTGCTACCAACCCGCGATCCCTACGGGACCGCCGTGCGTTCATATCCGTGCCATAGGTACGGCGCATGGGTGGATCACGGCGTATGGTATCCGTGCCGTAGGTACGGCGCATTGGTTTCCGTGCCGTAGGTACGGCGCATGGGTGGACCACGGCGCATGGGTGGATCACGACGCATTGGTGGACCACGGCGCATCGGTGGACCACGGCGTATGGGTGGATCACGGCGCATGGGTGGACCACGGC
>NZ_JAIXNE010000012.1:0-18697 GCF_020328055.1 Fulvivirga sedimenti | reverse complement strand
GCTGACGCAGTCGGGCAGGCCCGCCCGACTGATCGATGTCAGTCGATCGGGCGGGGAACCCACAAGTGAATATTCTTCTCTATCCATCTTCGCCCCGCTGCAGATTTTAAATACTTTTCGCGTAAACGGGCATTTGAATATCCCTTTATCTTCTCAAAATAAATTAGCTTCCATGGACGACCTGCTTTAGTTGACCGAGTTCGTCCGGCGTTATGATCCTGGATACGGTTCGTGAGATTGGTTGTTATTCCCTTGTATAGCTGATCGTTTTTCCCCTGGATGATATAGATAAAATACATCCAATAAATTAATTTGATCTACGGTCAATGGAAAATATTCTTATGAAGAGGAGGATTGAGTGAATGTGTGAGAGTGGGAAAAAAAGAGCGAAATGGGTGCAGAAAAAGATACGGGATACGGGATACGGGGAAACACAAAAAGCAGCCCAAAGAGCTGCTTTTTGTGTTTGTACCCGGAGTGGGACTTGAACCCACACGGCCGCAATGGCCACAGGATTTTAAGTCCTGCGTGTCTACCGATTCCACCATCCGGGCAGAAGATTTCAATAACATAGGCTCAAAATACAAATCCTGAGCTTTCAATTACGCAGGACTTACCTGCGTGCCTGCCTGCCGGCAGGCAGGTCTACCGATTCCACCCTGCCTACGCTGCCGCTACGGCAGGCAGGCATCCGGGCTCCTTCGCTAAAGCTACGGAGCCCAAGGGGCTCAATATAGCCTGCATCTAAGGCGCTTAATCGTACTAAAGCACAATTGTTTCGATGTCCTCAGAAATAACAAAGCCTGCTGCTGCAGGCTTTGTTGAATTACGAATTTTTGAATTTTGGAACGTTTTCCAAAACTGGAGCGAGAAACGGGGTTCGAACCCGCGACCTCAACCTTGGCAAGGTTGCGCTCTACCAGCTGAGCTATTCTCGCTTTTTCACCCCAGGCATCCAACGGATGTTCTGGAAGTGGACTGCAAATTTAAGTAAGCAGATGGAATTGTCAATATGTTTGGATAAAATTTCCATTCAAATTAAAATCCACCGTAAAAATCCGTCAATTACCGACAGGATGATACTGAATCCCATCGCCCACCAGAAATTCCGTACATGAAAGCCGTTCATCAGCTTATGTACAATCCAAACCATGAACGCATTAATCACAAACAGGAATAATCCCAGGGTTAGAATTGTCGCAGGGATCGTCAGAAACACCAGTATCGGCCGGATCGTTGCATTCACTAACAATAACAGAATACCCACGATCAGTCCGTCTCCAAAACTTCTCACACGAACCCCGGGTAAAACATAAGCGGCCGCCATCACGGCAACCGCATAGATTAATATCCGTATGATCAAATCCAAAATCTAAATATCATTTTCAAATGGTGCTGACTCCATGTTTCTTCGCTTTTGCTCCTTCACCGGAACTTTCATCCAGCGATGAAAACGCAAACGAAGCTTTTCCATGAATTCCTCATTCTTCGTGAGACGCCATATGTAAACCACAATAATCAGATACACAACACCCACGACACCAAAGCCAATGGCATAGCTGCCGGTCCACAGACCAATAGCTAAAGCAATAGCCGTACTGAAGAATAAGGCACAAAACATCCCGACTCCGGCAAGCATAGCATAAACAGAGACCGATGCTAGTCCATCGGCCAGTTCTGTGCGTACCTCCCCCCTGACCTCGTCAACCTTGTGTTCAACAAAATTAACCGGGGCCTGGAAAAGCCGGGAAATCAAAGACATTGTCAGACTTTCTTGGCGACTGTTTCAGCTTTCTCGCGTGCCGACTTCAACAGATCATTGCTCTTGTCGGTAAGATCATGGGCAACATCCTTTACTGCGCCCTCAATCCTGCGGTATGTATTTGTTCCTTTATCAGGTGCAATAAGCAATCCCAGCACAGTACCAACTCCCACTCCCGCGAGCAGTCCTGCCAAAAATTTAGTAGTATTATTCATTATTTTGTGGTTTTAGAAAGTTCATTTACCGCGTGCGAACCATTCGCTTTATGCGGCTCCATATCCAGGTTATATGCCCGTGCCGATTCCCAGGCCTCAAATTCATCCAACTCCTGCGACAGTCCGTTGTAAATCCATATCACAACCGCCACATCATCAGCGAAGCCAAGAATAGGTACGAAATCAGGAATTACATCGAGAATCCAGACAAAATAAACCAGTCCGCCTACGATGCGCATAATGGCGCCCGACGGCACTTTTTTATAGTCTCCCCTGTAATACGCTTTCAACATCCGCCCCATGGTGGAAACCTTCAACAAAAAATCATACTGAATGCTGTTTTTGTTGCTTTCCTCCTTGAGCTTTTCAAAAGCGTGTTCAAGTAAACGATATACGCGGCCCTTGCTGTAAGATATTTTTTCAGCAATGCCCATGGCAAGTGCAAATACCCTCGAATCAAGAACTTTCGAAAGCAGTTTACTGCTCTTGCTCCTATCTGTTTCCTCGTCTATTTCCTTCATAACACGTTAGATCGGTTCTTACTTAAATATACGAAATAAAACTGCCAATCGTTCCGTATTTCCTGTAAAGTCTGCATTAATTCTATTAAATTAGATACACTTTTTTATCGCCCCGAATTTTTAGGCACATCGACTCATATTATGTATGCAATAGTTGACATTGAAACGACCGGCGGCTTTGCCGGAGGGAACAGGATGACCGAAATCGCTGTGCTCATCCATGATGGAAAGGAGGTAATACATGAATATCAGACACTCCTGAATCCCATGCAGGAGATTCCCAGGTATATATCCGGATTAACGGGTATCACCAATCAGATGGTGGAAGAAGCTCCCGCTTTTGAGGAGGTTGCCGATGAACTCTTCGAACTGCTCCATGATAAGATCTTTGTAGCACACAATGTACAGTTCGACTTTTCCTTTATGAAAAAAGCTTTCGAGGATGCCGGTCATGCCTTCAGAACCAAAAAATTATGTACCGTTCGTCTCAGCCGGAAAGCATTTCCCGGCCATCGTTCCTACAGCCTTGGTAACCTTTGTGAAAGCCTGCGCATTCCCATTACAGACAGGCACAGGGCAATGGGCGATGCCAAAGCAACAGCAATTCTGTTTGACAGGATTCTGAAGGAAAATGAGGAGATCATACGGGAAACGCTGAATCATCGTAGCAGGGAGAACATTCTTCCGCCCAATTTACCGCGGGAAGAATTCGATGCACTGCCTGAAGCCTGCGGCGTATATTACTTCATCGATTCTCATGGGAAAGTAATTTATGTCGGAAAGGCTATCAATATCCGGAAACGGATTCTGGGGCACTTTAGCGGGACCGCCAAAGGCCGGAGGAATCAATACATGCGGAATGAAGTACACCATATTTCATTTGAACTCACCGGGAATGAACTGATCGCCCTGGTGCTCGAAGCCCAGGAGATCCGAAAAATCTGGCCGAAATATAACCAGGCCATCAAACGGCCGGTGATCAAGTGGGCGATCTACCAGTACGAAGACCGCGAAGGGTACATCCGGTTTCAGATCGGGAAGCAATACCGGGGTATGAATACCGTCGCGTCCTTTAACTCCCACAGTGAAGCCTGGCAAAGCGTGCTGGAACGGGTTCGGGATTTTGAACTTTGTCCGAAATTATGCGGCATCCAAAAATCCACCGGAGCCTGCTATGACCTGGCAACAGGTACTTGCAAGGGTGCATGTGACGGTTCAGAACATGCCACCCATTACAATGAGCGCGTTCGAGCTGCTGTTGAATCATTCTCGATGAAAGACCTGTCCTTCGCCCTGATCGGTCAGGGTCGCCGGTTTAATGAAAAGTCGGTCCTGCTCGTCGAGGAAGGTACTTATTCCGGCTTCGGTTACTATCTCTCCGATGAATCACAGCTTAGCGAACATGAAATCAGGGAAATCATTAAACCCGGACAGACCTCTGCCGAGATAGAGCAGTATATCAGCACATTCGTGCATCACCCCGATCATGAGGTTGTATTTCTGAATTCAACCGGCACGCCCTGATCCCGGCGGGTATAGCGTATGCACCGGGTCGCTGGTGAATGCCTCCTTGGTTTCGATATTCATCATGGAAAGTTTGCCCGTCCAGCCTGCACCGGTATCCATCATCCAGACTTCACCCGAACGAACCGGTTCAAGCCAGCCATAGTTGTGAACCGGTGAGTGTCCAATGTAAATCTCATCAAAGGATGTAATCGGCCGGTCCGTTCCGCTAAGTTTCTGATCGAGGGCGATACGGAACAAGGTGCGGTCCCACAGAAATATATCATCTCCCTGCTCATCCATGGGTTTATCGGGCAGTATGCCTGCATGAACAAACAGGCGGTTCTTCTCTATAAGATAGGAGCTTGCGCTCTCGAGCAACTGAACATGCGCTTCGGGCATCTTCCCATCGTAGGAGGCAATGGTATTGCTGCCTCCCTGGCTCATCCATCCCGGATGGCGAACACCGGTACGAACCCAGTCGAGCGTCATGAAGTCGTGATTCCCGAGGATCATGATCAGATTCTTCAGGCCGAGCAGCCGTTCGATTACCTGCCGGGTTTCCGGCCAGCCGTCACAAACGTCACCCAGGCAGATCAACCGATCTGAATCCGGATCAAAGCCCGACCTGGTAAGGCATTGCCCGAGGGCCCGGTCACCCCCATGAATATCCCCGATAACGAATGTTGACATAACCTGAAAGTAACGAGTGTTTTAGCCGATCACAAGGATGCTGAAACCCTTCATAACATTTTTACCGTTTATTGTCTATAATTGCAATAATTTAACGAAAGAATCCGTAATCACAGGAAAAGAATGGAAATGGAAGAATCATCGATCAGCACGACAAATAAGGAAATTCACAGGGAAAAGATCAGGGCGGTTATTGACGAGGTTGGAAAGGTGGTCGTCGGACAGGAAGCAATGGTCAACCGTTTGCTGATCGGCCTGTTCACGCAAAGCCATATTCTCCTGGAAGGTGTTCCTGGAATTGCGAAGACCCTTACGGTAAGTACCCTTGCCCAGGTGCTGCATCTCGATTTCCAGCGTATCCAGTTTACCCCCGACCTTCTGCCAGCAGATCTTGTGGGAACCATGATCTATAATCAGAAACTGGCACAGTTTGAAGTGAAGAAGGGACCTATCTTCGCCAATATCATACTTGCGGATGAGATCAACCGATCTCCGGCCAAGGTGCAGTCGGCCCTGCTGGAAGCCATGCAGGAGAAAACCGTGACCATCGGGGAGACGACCTTTGATCTGGACCGTCCGTTTCTGGTACTTGCCACCCAGAACCCGGTTGATCAGGAAGGAACATACCCGCTGCCGGAAGCCCAGGTTGACCGTTTCATGATGAAGGTGCATGTGGATTATCCCACCAAGGATCAGGAGCTGGAGGTAATGCGGCGGATCTCCAACATGAAATTCAATTATTCTGTGGATACGATCCTTTCCAAGGAAGAAATCTTTGCGATTCGTGATGAGATCAACCAGACCAGTATTTCAGAAGCCATAGAACGCTACATCATAGAATTGGTATATGCTACCCGGGAGCCCCGTAAGTACGGACTCGATGCGATGGCCGAATATATTTCATTTGGTGCTTCACCCCGCGCATCGATCAATCTGAACCTTGCCGCCAAGGCGATGGCCTATTTCCAGGGCAGGGATTATGTGCTTCCCGAGGATGTGAAGGAAGTGGCTATGGACGTCCTGAACCACCGGATCCTTATGAATTACGAGGCTGAGGCAGATAACATCACGACCATCGATATCATCACCGAAATCCTCAATAAAGTGCCAATTAACAAATAGGTAACATTTGCCTCCCGGGAAAAAATCGGTCTATTTGGTTTAAACTCACTTCCGAATTGCCTGGCGATGCCCTGTGTTAAGAATAGGTTAACACAGCCTTTATGAAGGCCTGAAAAGTTAAAAAATTGGTAATCTGTTAAATCAGCGCCACGTGCATCATCATCCTAGCTTTGCATCAAATTTTATCAAACTAGGAAATGAAAAAATTTATCTTTGGACTTATTTTATTCTGTGTTTCGGCGCAGACATTCGCGCAAAAAGGCGCAATTACCGGAACGGTAAGGGATGGAGTTACTGGTGAAGCAATCATTGGTGCAAACGTATTTATTGAGGGAACCACTACAGGTTCTGCTACTGACTTTGATGGCAACTTCAAGTTCGCCATAGACCCGGGAACTTACACCCTGGTTGCCACTTTCATAGGTTATGCGAATTTCAGGGTAACTGACCTTGTAGTAAACCCTGGAGAAGAGGTATTACTGACAATTCAGCTAAAATCAGATGATGTTCAGCTGGATGAAGTGGTTGTTACCGCAAAGGCGGATAACACTTCAGAGGCTGCTTTATTAATTGAGCGCAGGGAATCGATTGACATTAAACAATCGATCGGTGCACAGGAATTGTCCCGTAAGGGTGTTAGTTCTGTTGAGGCAGCCGTTACGCAGGTTACAGGCGTAAGCAAGCAGCAAGGTGTGAAGAACGTATTTGTCCGGGGATTGGGCGACCGTTACAACTCTACTTCAATGAACGGGCTGCCACTTCCTTCAGAAGATCCAGCGTATAAAAATATTACACTTGATTTTTTCTCAACCGATATTATCGGAAGTATTGATGTAAATAAGACGTTTGGGTCTAATCTTTACGGAGATGTTGCCGGTGCGAACATCAACATTGTATCGAAGGAATTATTCGAGGGCAAGGAATTAACACTTAGTATTTCAGGCGGAATGAACTCCCAGGTGGCTGGCGTTGATTTCCAGAATGCTGATGGTAATACTTTCTTTGGAGCAAACAACCCAAATCCTCCGATCACATCGCTTCGTAATTATGGATTTCAAAATTCATTTCAGCCGAATGTATTGTCTCGCCCACTGATTAACTCTAGCATGACATTATCCGGTGGTAAGGATTTTAATATCGGAAGTAACAAACTGAATACATTCTTTGTAGCTGGTTTCTCAAATGACTATGTATTTAAAAGCGGTGTTGAAAAGCAGCTGAACCCGAACGGTGAGCCCCGACAGTCATATGATTATGACAAATACGAATATAACACGTCCCACTTAGGCCTGGCGAACCTGTCCTACAACTTTGGTCAGAATCACAGCATTGCGTACAACGGACTGTATATTTACGATAGCCGTCAGTTTGTAGGAAACTACACTGGTTTCAACCTGAATGCCAATGATGATATCACAGATCCAAACGCTTTCAAATCATTCACACGTCGTCAGCAAACGAATAATAACTCATTATTTGTAAACCAGCTGATCTCGCAGCTCAATTTCAACAGGGTTGTAGTTGATCTTGCAGGATCGTACAACATCGTAAACGGCGATGAGCCGGACAGACGATCCAACCAATACCGTTTTGACGGAGAAAGCTATTATCCAAACTCGACATCGTCTTCAACGAACCACAGGTTTTATTCTTCATTAACAGAGAATGACCTGGCGTTCAATGGTAAAGTTACCTACAGCCTGAGTGACGACCGTGAGTCAAATAATAAGGTTTCAGTTAGCTACAACTACCGCAATACAGAGCGTGATTTTGAAAACATTCAATATGAATTCGATTTCAGAAATGCGCAGAATACTGTTATTGATCCTAATAATCCTGATGCTGTTTTCAATCAGACTTCTTTGGATAATGGAATATTCAGGTTCAGGACGCAGCGTGGTACAGGTACTAACGCACTTGAGCCGTTTTTCTACAACGCAAACAGAACGATCCATGCCGTCGGAGCAAGCTTCTCCTACGACCTGACCGATAAATTAACGGCAGACCTCGGAGCAAGGTATGAGACCGTTGAGCAAACCGTTGTTTGGGATACTAACATCGATGAGATCAATTTTCCCGGAGATAACACGAAGGTGATCAATCCCGATTACTTCCTTCCAAGCCTTAACCTGAGATATGAATTGACAGAGGATAAGATCCTCAGGTTTGCAGCGAGCAAAAGCTATACATTCCCTCAGTTCAAGGAAGTGGCTCCATTCTTCTATGAGGATGTAACTCGTGCGGAATTTGGTAACCCAAATCTTCTGCCATCGACAACGTACAATTTTGACCTGAAATTTGAGAACTACTTTTCCAGGAATGAGTTGATCGCTTTCACAGTTTTCTATAAAACTATTGACAATGCCATCAACCGTGTACTGGTTGTATCTGCGGCCAACGAGATGTCATTCGTGAATACAGGTGATGCTGTCGGTTTCGGAGGTGAAATTGAATTCAGAAAGGATCTATTTACGTTCGGAAAAGGAAATACGTTCAATGCACTGGCACTGGGCCTGAATGCTTCGTACCTCTATTCGAACCAGCAATTGATCGATGTTGATACAGATGAACTGGTATTCCAGCCCACCAATGATGAATCACAGCTCGAAGGCGCTTCTCCATTCCTATTGAACGGAGACCTGACCTTCACGAGTGAAGGAACAAGAACCTTTACAAGCGCAGTGGTATTCAGCTATTTCTACGATCGGATTTTCTCGATCGGCGCACCAAGAGGAAACCAGAACATTATTGAAAGAGGTGTGCCTACTTTGGATTGGGTGAGCAGCTATGCATTTACCAATAAATTCAAGGTAAACCTGAACCTCAAGAACCTGTTGAATCCGGAATATCGCCTTACACAAGATGTAGCCACTGGTAATGAAACCATCAGCAGCTATAAAAGAGGGATGAATTTCTCCGTAGGCCTTTCTTATCAATTTTAATGACTTAACCATACGCTCAAATATTTTAAAAACTTTAAAAAGAGAGAACAAATGAAAATGATTAAGAACTATCTACTGATTCTGGCTGCAGCATTTTTGGTGACGCTATCATCATGTGGTGATGATGATTCAGGACCTGTTGTAAATCCGGAAGTGCCGGATGGAATTATTTCAGATCAGGATGATGTGGACCTTGTTGTAGGAAATTTGCGCGGGACCATAACAGGCGATATTACCCTGGCAGCGTCTGAGGCATGGCTTCTGACAGGTCCGTTGGTAGTTGCTGCTGACGGCAAGCTGACAATTGAAGCCGGAACTACCATTCTTGCTCAGTCAGGTGGTACGAATGTATACATTGCAGTTGAGAGAAATGCTCAAATTGATATTCAGGGTACTTCTGCAGCCCCTGTTACCATTACTTCAGATGCAGCATCTCCGACAGCAGGAGACTGGGGAGGTCTTTTGATTATGGGTAACGGCGAAATTACCGGTGGAGGAACTGCAGTTACTGAAGTGGTTGACTTCCTGTATGGTAACGGCCCGAATAGTGACAACACTGAAAGCTCAGGATCGATCAGCTATTTGATCCTTGAATACACAGGGGCACGTATTAACGGCGAAAAAGAGTTCAACGGATTAACTCTTTATGGAGTAGGTTCCGGAACAACCATATCAAACGTTGCCATTTATTATGGTGATGATGATGCCATTGAATTCTTTGGCGGTGCTGCGGTTGTTGATAACCTCCTGGTTGTAAACGCAACAGATGATATGTTTGACTGGACCCAGGGATGGGTTGGTTCAGGTACAAACTGGTATGGAATCCGTGAAGCCGGATATACTACGGTTAGTTCAGACCCACGCGGAATCGAAGGAGATGGAAGCCTCGACGGATTAAGTCCTGAGGAAGTACCACAATCTGATCCTACTATCACCAATATTACCATCGTTCACAATGCGGCTGTGGAAATGAGCGATATGATCAAGGTGCGTCGCGGAAGTGGCGCAGCCATTACCAATGCACTAGTAATGCTGGGTGAAGGGGCGACTGCTTCTGACTTTGTGGATCTGGCCGATGGTGCCGGAGATGCAGCCAGCGGAACAAATATTAATGTTTCCGGTACGGGTATAGATGATACTGATATCAAATTGGGAGCGAATGAAACGACTGTTACAGTTCCGGAAAACGCCAATACAGGTGTTGCAAATCCTGAAACGGTATTTGGCTGGACAGGTTATCAGTTCTAAGAGTTCTTATTTCCTAGTAAGAACGGGGGGTTGCCGAAAGGTGGCCCCCTTCTTTTTTGAACACATTTCACCATTTTCGGTTATCTTCATGACTATGGGACGCGTTTTAATCACAGGAGGAACCGGATTGCTGGGTGGCAGGATCACACAGCTCCTGCAGGATCAGGGCACAGGTGTGGCATACTTGTCACGGCGGCCGGACTATGTCGCCAGGATTCCGGCCTATGAATGGGATGTGAATGCGCAAAAGATTGATGCGGATTGCCTGAAAGATACCGGCGCAATCATTCATCTTGCAGGTGCAGGTGTGGCTGACCGCCGGTGGTCGGCCGAGCGAAAAGAAGAAATTCTGCAAAGTCGTACCCGGTCTACCGCGCTTCTCTATAAACTTTTGAAAGAAAATCCCCATTCTGTACATACAGTGGTGTGTGCCTCGGCCATCGGATATTATGGCTATGATAACGGCGAATGGAAGGATGAAAATAGCGCACCGGCCTCCGATTTCCTGGCTGATGTTACGAAGGCCTGGGAAGACGCCGAAGACCGACTGGCAGAACTCGGAGTTCGGGTTGTAAAGATTCGCATCGGGATTGTTCTTACCAGGGAAGGAGGCGCCCTGAAGGAATTGGCAAAACCGATTCAGTGGTGGGCAGGTGCACCACTGGGAAGTGGCGATCAGTATATGAGTTGGATTCATATCGATGACGTTACGAGGATCTTCCTGTATGCCCTGGAGAATGATTCACTTTCGGGAGCCTACAATGCCGCTGCGCCGAACCCGGTGACCAATGCTGTCTTTACGAAGGCAGTGGCTAAAACCCTGAATAAACCACTGTTATTACCAAATGTCCCCCCTTTTGCAATGCGCATGCTGGTGGGTGAAATGGCCGAAATGCTTCTGGGAGGCAGTCGCGTATCTTCAGAAAAAATCAGGGATGCTGGTTTTGTATTCAATTTTCCGCATTTAGAGGAAGCACTTGAGGATCTTCTGCGGCAGAATTGAATTCAAACGTTTTTTATACTGCTAATTATGAGTAAGTTTACTACGCGTTAATTATTTTTTTATGGCTGAAATGAGCGATCAAAATCCGCAGGATCCCACGCACGAAGAAGAGCAAAAAATCAGAAGAGCATTTGAAGAACGTGACTGGAATGAGATCAAGAGCTATGACTCGTGGGTAATTTTTAAGGTTATGTCTGAATTCGTTGAAGGCTTTGAGAAGCTGGCGAAGATCGGACCATGTGTTACCATCTTTGGTTCGGCACGTACTCCCGAAAATCATGAATATTATCAGGCTGCGCATGAAATTGCTGCCAAACTCGTTCGGCACGGGTATGGGGTTATTACAGGCGGCGGACCCGGAATTATGGAAGCCGGTAACCGTGGTGCGAGGTCTGAGAATGGTAAATCTGTAGGACTGAATATCCTGCTTCCGTTCGAACAGAAAGGTAATATCTACATCGACCCGGACAAACTCATCACATTCGATTACTTTTTCGTGAGAAAAGTAATGTTTATGAAGTATTCCCAGGGATTTATCGTGATGCCCGGGGGGTTTGGTACCCTTGACGAGCTGTTTGAAGCGCTTACGCTGATTCAGACCAAGAAGATCGGCCGTTTCCCTATTGTGCTGGTAGGCAAAAAATTCTGGGGCGGACTGCTGGAGTGGGTGGAAAGCGTATTGCTGAATGAAGAGAATAACATCAATAAGGAAGACCTGGAACTCTACAAGGTAGTGGAAACAGCGACGGAAGCCGTTGCAGCCATCGACGACTTCTATTCGAAATACCTGCTATCTCCAAACTTCTGATTTTTTGTTGCAAGGGCTTCATTCAATGTAAGATAAGTGGGGCTTCTCATTTTTTTGTTTGAACTTAATTTTATTCCTTTATCGTTCTAATTCAGGAACTAAATTTTTTCGGCTATTATGAAGTACTTCCCCCATGCAATTTCGCTGCTGGCACTTGCTGTCGCAATTGGTTATGTACAATACAATGAATCAAAACCGGCACCAGCACAGGATAAGAAAATCGGTTTTTACAAAGTTGAGAACCCTCCGGCAGGGGAATATGCGGGATACCTGAATGCCGTTTCACTGGATTTGCCGGAAAAGCTCACATTTGCCGGTGAGGAAGTGCCACTGGATGTTCCGGATGTTCGTGAGCGGCTTGACCGCGAGCTTCATATCAATACCTACTGGCACAGCAGTACTATATTCCTGATTAAACATGCCCATCGATGGATGCCGCAGATTGAGCAGATTTTGAAGGAAAACGGCATCCCCGAAGACTTTAAGTATCTAACTGCTATTGAAAGCGGATTTGTGAATGCCGTATCGCCCAAACAGGCAGTAGGCTTCTGGCAAATTCTTTCTACTTCAGGCAAGGAATACGGTCTTGAAATTACCAAGGAAGTTGATGAGCGTTATGACCCGCTTAAATCGACGGAGGCTGCCTGTCAGTACCTTAAAAAAGCCTACAATAAATTTGGCAGCTGGACCAGTGCAGCCGCGTCCTATAACCGAGGAATGGCAGGTCTGCAGCGGGCGATGGACGATCAAAAAGTAGATTCCTATTATGATCTTCTGTTGAATGATGAGACCTCCAGGTACGTCTTCCGAATCCTGGCGGCTAAGGAAATCATTGAACATCCCGATAAATACGGATTCAACATAGATAAGCAGCACCTGTATGACCAGGAGCACCTGAGATATGTTGAGGTGGACGAAGATATCGACGATCTTGTTAAATTTGCCAAGGACCAGGGCATCAATTATAAATTGCTCAAACGCCACAATCCATGGCTTCGTCAGGATCACCTGAAGGTTCGGAAGAACAAGACCTACAAAATCGCGATACCTGATCAAACCCTCGAGGCAAGACCCTGATATTTCAATCCCATGCCGTATCTTTAGCGCATGATCGATCAAATCGAGGAATCTGTACATTACCTTAAATCGCAGGGCATAAATGCCCCTGAAATTGGTGTGATCCTGGGAACAGGCCTGGGCAACGCGTTTGTTGACCACCTGAAAATAGAAAGGGACATTCACTACGCCGATATTCCCCATTTTCCCGAAGCTACCGTTGAATATCACCATGGAAGATTGCTGTATGGTGATCTGGCAGGAAAAAAGATTGTTGCCATGCAGGGCCGGTTTCATTACTATGAAGGGTATTCACTGGCCGAAGTAACATTTCCAGTGAGGGTGCTTAAAATGCTGGGCATAAAATATCTCCTGGTATCGAATGCGGCGGGAAATATGAATCCGGACTGGAACAAAGGAAACCTGATGCTGATTGATGACCATATTAATCTTCTGCCCGACAATCCCCTGCGGGGAGTGAATGACAACCGGTTGGGTCCGCGGTTTCCAGATATGAGTGCCCCTTATGACGCGGAACTGATCCGTAAAATGCAGCAGGTAGCTGAGGAAAAAAACATTGACCTGAAGAAAGGAGTCTATGTCGCGGTGATGGGACCAAATCTTGAAACACGTGCAGAATACAGATTTCTGCGTATCATCGGCGCAGATGCTGTGGGGATGTCGACAGTTCCCGAGGTCATTGTTGCCCATCATATGTCATTGCCGGTGCTGGCTATTTCGGTTCTTACCGATGATTGCGATCCCGATAACCTGGAACCTGCGAATATCGATGAAATAATAGCGGTCGCGGGCAGAGCGGAAAAACCCCTGACTACCTTATTCATGGGATTAATAGAACGACTTTAATTAATCGTTGCTGTGTTCGATTCTGATGGAATTATTTCCTAATTTTCCAATCACTAAAAAGACCAGCTACTCCTCCGATGAAAAAGCAATCAAATCTCCTCTTCGTCCTGATTATTGCCATTATATTCTTATCGCAACCAATCCTCCTTGCACAGGATTCATTGAAATACAGTGTCGAGGATGCACGGGCAACCATTGAGAAATTCAGCGCAGCAGATGAGACGGTCGCCGAACTTTTCAAAACCGCCCATGGCTACGCGGTGTTTCCCAGTATAGGAAAAGCAGGTATCGGGGTAGGAGGTGCAGGCGGCAAGGGAGTTGTCTTTGAAAACGGAAAAGCAATTGGTGGAAGTAATATGTCCCAGGTATCCATCGGGCTCCAGTTAGGCGGACAGAAATACAGCGAGGTCATCTTTTTTGAAACAGAAAGCGCGCTCAACACATTTATTTCTGACAAATATACATTCGCAGCCCAGATTTCTGCAGTTGCCATTGCCTCTGGTGAATCAGCAGACGCGAAATATGAAGAAGGCGTACTCGTCTTTACAATGCCCCTCGGCGGATTGATGTTTGAGGCATCTGTCGGCGGTCAGAATTTTAAATTCCACCCGTTTTAATGTAGTGCTCCACTGAACGCAGTGCTCCACCTGCCTGCCGGCAGGCAGGCTGACCACTGCTCCACTAATTTCCATTCTCCGGGCCTTTTTTCCCTTCAAAATCTTTACTTTTGCACATTCTAAATCCGAGGGGAAATATGAATTCAGGGGAAACCATTTTAACGGATCAGCAATACCAGGACATAACGGGACACGATTATGTCGAGATCGTTGGTGCCCGGGAACATAACCTGAAAAATATCAACGTTTCCTTCCCTCGCAACAAGCTGATCGTAATTACCGGTATCAGCGGCAGCGGTAAGTCTTCCCTTGCGTTCGACACGATCTATGCCGAGGGACAGCGACGCTACATGGAAAGCTTTTCAGCGTATGCACGCTCTTTCATCGGCAATCTCGAACGCCCGGATGTCGATAAAATCAATGGATTGAGTCCGGTAATTTCCATTGAGCAGAAAACCACCTCCAGAAATCCCCGTTCCACTGTAGGAACTGTGACGGAGATCTACGACTTCATGCGTTTGCTCTACGCACGGGCAGGTGAGGCCTACAGCTATGAAACAGGGAATAAAATGGTTCGGCAGTCGGAAGACCAGATCATCGACCATATTCTCTCCTATTTCGATGGTCATAAACTTATCATTCTCGCTCCGATTGTAAAGGGCCGTAAAGGGCATTACCGGGAATTATTCCAGCAAACGCGGAAGAGCGGTTATACCAAGGTACGTGTTAACGGAAAGATTGAAGACATCGTGCCGAAAATGCAGGTTGACCGGTACAAAACACACGACATTGAAGTGGTGATCGATCGGATAGTCGTGGATGCCAAAGACAGGTACCGTATTTCACAATCGATCGGGACGGCTCTGAATGTGGGTAAGGGGATCATCATGCTGCAGGACGAGAACGGCAAGATCCATCACTTTTCAAAATTCCTGATGGATCCGGAAAGCGGGATTTCCTACGATGAACCCGCGCCGAATTCCTTCTCCTTCAATTCACCCTATGGTGCCTGCCCCAAATGCAATGGCTTGGGTGTGATCGAAGAGCTGACACGCGAATCCGTCATTCCGGATCCTTCTATGACGATCTCCCAGGGTGGAATCCTGCCGCTCGGTGAATATCGCGACATTTGGATCTTCAAAAAGATTCAGGCGATTTTGAAGCGGAAGTCATGCAACCTGTCAACACCTATCAATGAAATTCCCGAGGAGGTGTTGAATGTGCTGCTTTATGGGGACGACGTGCCCGTGGCGGTCAGTTCCAAAAAATATCCGGGAACAGAATGGAATACACGGTTTGAAGGGATCATGAATTTCCTTGAAAAGCAGAAAGATACAGGGTCTGATAAAATTCGTAAATGGGTCGAGGAATTTACCCAAACACAAATCTGTCCGGAATGTGAAGGAACACGATTGAAGCGGGAAGCCCGGTTCTTTCTCATTGATGGGAAAAATATCGCCGAGCTTGCAGCCCTTGATATTGATGCGCTCGGCAAGTGGTTCGCCGACCTTGAAACCCGTCTGAACGAAAAGCAAAAGGTAATCGCTGCTGAGGTCTTAAAGGAGATTCGTAAGCGCATCGGTTTTCTGCTGGATGTCGGGCTCGACTATCTTCACCTGAACCGGCCGCTAAGAACCCTGTCGGGCGGAGAAGCACAACGCATCAGGCTTGCCACCCAGATCGGTACGCAGCTTGTGGGTGTACTCTATATTCTCGATGAGCCGAGTATCGGTCTGCATCAGCGGGATAATTTTCGCCTGATTCAGGCACTCAAGGATCTGCGTGATTTGGGTAACTCTGTGATTGTAGTGGAGCACGACAAGGATATGATGCTGGCTTCCGACTACATCATTGATATTGGTCCGGGTGCCGGCAGGCATGGGGGAATGGTTGTAGCGGAAGGCGATCCCGCATCATTTTTAAAAAAGGGCAGTGCAACGGCAGATTATCTGCAGGGGATCCGAAAAATCGAGGTTCCTGCTGAACGGCGAAAGGGTAATGGCAAGAAAATTGAGCTGCTGGGTGCTACCGGCCATAACTTGAAAGATGTGGACCTTCGGATTCCCCTGGGAACAATGACGCTTATAACGGGTGTCTCGGGAAGTGGTAAGTCCACCCTGATCCATGAAACCCTGTTTCCGCTGCTCAATCAGCATTTTTACAGGTCACGCAAGGATCCATTGCCATATCGTGAAATTAAGGGCCTGAAGAATATTGACAAGGTCATAGAGGTGGATCAGTCCCCGATCGGGCGGACACCCAGGTCTAATCCGGCAACCTATACCGGTGTATTCACCGATATACGATCTTTATTCGCCCAGCTTCCTGAATCCAAGATCAGGGGTTATAAACCTGGCAGATTCTCCTTCAATGTAAAGGGAGGAAGGTGTGAAACCTGTGAAGGGGCGGGTCTTCGGCTGATCGAAATGGACTTTTTACCCGATGTTCACGTGCCCTGCGAGACATGTAAGGGTAAGCGTTACAACCGTGAGACACTTGAGGTTCGTTTCAAGGGGAAAAGTATATCTGATGTGCTTGAAATGACTGTGGAAGAGGCAGTTACATTCTTTGAAAATCAGCCTAAGATCCTTCGGAAAATCAAGACGCTGAATGATGTCGGGCTTGGCTATATCTCACTCGGCCAGCATGCAACTACACTTTCCGGGGGTGAAGCGCAGCGGGTGAAATTGTCCACTGAATTGTCCAAAAAGGATACGGGCAAAACGATGTATATTCTGGATGAACCGACCACAGGGCTCCATTTTCAGGATATTCAACATCTCCTGGATGTTTTGAACCGACTGGTTAAGAAAGGCAATACAGTACTTGTGATCGAACACAACATGGACGTGATCAAAGTGGCCGACCACATCATCGATCTCGGACCGGAAGGCGGGGATGCCGGCGGTACGATCGTGGTTGAGGGGTCACCTGAGAACGTAGCTCAAAGTAAACAGGGCTACACATCAAAATTCCTCAGGGAAGAGCTATCCTAGAACAGATTTCCGTTGAATTCATTTGAAAACCTTGCATTGTAAGGTCTCTGATTTGGCGGCTTCGTACTTTCCGGTATGAACCAACTAGTAACTAACATGAAACGGACTTTTTTACTCCTGGCTTTTTTATTGCCTTCCATGTTAATGGCACAATTCTCGGGCGATACGTATAGCAGCGCGAAACAAAAAGGCAGTGCGGAATGGACATTCACCTTTGCGAATGCTCCCGGGTTTATTTTTAAGGATGATCAGGGAAATATTACGGGAATCACAGTGGATTTGATGAATGCTTTTAAAGCATATGTGGAAGAGAAAGAAGGAATCAAAGTGACTGTGAAATACCAGTCGAACGACCCGAATAACTTTACCCGGTTTTTATCGGATGTTAAGTCTTCGAATGGCGGCGTTTTCGGCCTCAGCAATACAACGATCACACAGGAACGTAAATCTTCCTACAGCTTTTCGCCGGCTTATATTACCAATATAGGGATGGTGATTTCACACAGGGATGTGACGACGGTTGAAGACCTGTCTGAAATTTCAGAAAAATTCAAGGGGATGACAGCGGTTACCGTGAAAAATTCCACGAATGAAAAAAGAATTCTGGAGATCAAATCAAAATACTGGAATGATCTGAAAATCGAGTATGTTCCTTCATTCCAAAAGGCTGTGGAAGAAGTGGCTGCCAGCAAAACCAAGTTCACAGATATTGACTTCACATACTACCTTGCGGCTGTCCAGGCCAAGAAGCCTCTTAAGAGACATCCGGGTGGTGACAATACCGCTGAGCAGTTTGGAATTATCATGCCGAAATCCAATGACTGGGCTCCGCTATTGGAATCATTCATGAAATCGGGATTTGTTGGGGGTATGGAATATAAGAAGATCGTGGCACAGAACCTGGGTTCATCGGCCATGAAATACCTCGATACACTATAATATTAAAATTTTTCACACCTGAAATGCAGCAGCGCTCCGGCCTGCTGCATTTTTTTTGCACATGGAGCGTACCTATCGGCACGCTTTTATCTGTCTGCACAATCTTCTACACACAGAGCGTACCTATCGGCACGCTTTTATCTGTCTGCACAATCTTCTACACACAGAGCGTACCTATCGGCACGCCACGGGTTCCAAACCTAATCCTACCCCATACGCCGTCCCGATGGGACGGGATGAGCCATTCCCTACCGCCCAAATGTCATCCCGCGAACCATGGGCTGTGCTTGACCCAGGCTTGTTTAGGTCTGCTTGCCGGCGAGGCAGGGTTCCCCCTGTAATCCGTGCGTAATCTTCTACACACAGAGCGTACCTATCGGCACGCTTTTATCTGTCTGCACAATC
>NZ_JAIXNE010000011.1:0-52500 GCF_020328055.1 Fulvivirga sedimenti | reverse complement strand
CAACGTACCCACAACCACCAAATGAGCATGGCCCTCCAGCCCGGTTGCTACCAGCATGTACGCCCATGTCGGAATAATCGCATCCGCAGAACAGGTGATAGCCACATTCTTACCATCATATTCAGACCAGTCAACTTCTTTCAGTCCGGTCCTGAAATCCTTTTCACGCAGAATCAATCCCTGGAAAAGCCAGTCGGCCATATCCCAGATCACCCGCTCACCCGGATGATAATATTCCTCCAGATTGATGGTTACCAGTCCGCTTTTTTCAACCCTGTTTACAATTTCACCTGTTTCTGCCATAATCCTGTTTTCTCTGCAAACACTAAATCAGCTTTTTTGGTTTTGTTGCCTGAAATTCTTTCAGGTATTCCGGCTCAAAATATGCAAGATCAGCAAATTCACCGGCTATAAATTTTCTAAAACCCGGGTGGCACATGTACCGGGCATCCGCTTCAATACCGTCAATGAAACGTGCATTCGAATGCGTTATTACCGACTTCGCCTTTTCACTTCCGTTCCCGAAAAAATAACACTTCCTGTCATCCAGGTATTCGAGCAGATCTTCCGATTCCAGTAAAAACGGTTTCGCATTTCCGAATGGCTCAGCTTTTTCATTGAGTACCTGAAGATAAACTTCCATCCGCCGCGCATCCATCATTGGTATCAGGAATGCAGGCTCCGCAATAAATGGAGCTACCCCATACGCCAGTGCCTCAAGTGATCCAACGGTAATCAGCGGAACGTTCAGCGCATAACAAAGGCCCTTTGCGAAACTGGTGCCGATCCTCAGGCCGGTATAGGAACCCGGCCCCTCCGCAACGATCACACCGTTCAATTCCGTCTGCAGTACCCCGCATGACTTCAGCAGCCGTTCGGCAAGCACCGCAAGCAACCCTGCATGGGACCTCTCAATGTGCAGGGTGGCAGAGCCCAAAATCGTCTCGTCATTCTGCAGTGCCACTGAACAAACGCGCGTGCTCGTTTCGATGGATAGGAGAATGGGCATATTATCCGAAATTTCTGATTCGTGTGAAACTTTGAATGATGGCTGATTCTACCTTTGAATAGTCCAGCATTTCATTGCGCGCATAAATATACGCAATCATCATTGGAGGCAGATCCTTTAGCCCTGTCTTATGCTTTCTGTATGATTCACGCATTCGGCGCTTTACCAGGTTACGGTCAGGGGCACGCTTGAAATTACGCTTTGAGACCGTAAACAATACCTGGTGACAATCCGATGCCGGATTTGGCATGAAAATTACCTTGAGTGGATGCAAATAAAAAGAGGAACCCTTATCAAAGAGTTCCTTAATTTCTTTTTTCCTGTAAAGACGTTCGTCTTTGCCGAAGCCCTGAATTTTTTCTTTTTGCATGTTGATGGACTTCACATCAACCGCGCAAGGTATTACTTATGGGTCTTCTCGTCAGAAACCGTCAGCTTCTTTCTTCCCTTAGCACGACGTCTCGCCAATACGGCACGTCCGTTAGCAGATTCCATGCGCGATCTGAAACCGTGCTTGTTCTTTCTTTTACGTTGCGATGGTTGAAATGTTCTTTTCATTGCTATCCTATTTTCAGGCTGCTCGCACAGCGTACTATTCTCTTAAATGGGGTGCAAAGATAAAGAGCATTTTAATTATCTCCAACAATGGAAACATACTTCTCCTAAAAATATTTTTGCATCCCTGGCGGTAGCCACCAAAATATGGATCAAATGTAGTAACTTTTCACGATGAAATATACGCTAGACTGCTCTCAAATAAACACACAGTATATTCGGGTCACTTTCGAGGCTAATGAGGTAAAAAGCGGAAGCATCTTGCAGCTTCCCATTTGGAGGCCCGGCCGTTATGAAGCAGCCCATTATGCGAAATACGTGCGCGATATGCGTATCCATAATGATCAGGGGGAGGAACTGCCCGTAAGTAAAAGAAATGCCAGCACATGGGAATTATTAACAACCCAGCCGGAAAACATCCGGGTTTCCTATGAATTTTATGCTGGAAAACTGGATGCCGGCAGCACTTATATCGATGAAGACCTTATTTACATAAATTTTATTAATTGCCTGGTTTATATGCCAGAGCGGATAACGGCAGCCTGTGAAGTTCACATCAACATTCCTGAAGGATATCAGCAGGGGTGTTCGCTTTCCTCCCCGGCACATGGGGTATTCAGCGCAGAAAATTATTATATGCTCGCCGATGCTCCGCTTCTATCCTCCCCGGGCCTTCAGCATCTTACCTATACGGCTGGAGATATCCCGTTCCATATCTGGATTTACGGCGAGAATCAACTTGATGAACAACGTCTGATCAATGATTTCCAAAAATTCAGCTCTTTTCAGATCGACTGCATGAAGGAATTCCCGGAATCTGCTTATCACTTCCTGCTGATTACACAACCCTATAAACTCTATCACGGGGTCGAGCATGCCGCAAGTACGGTAATTTGCCTGGGACCGAGGGCTACACTATCCGGCGAATTATATGACGAACTGCTGGGTATCAGCTCGCACGAATTATTCCATGCATGGAATATCCTTAAAATACGACCAAAGGAGCTGCTCCCTTATAAATTCAATGAGGTGCCCGTATTCAATACAGGCTATGTCGCGGAAGGGTTCACCACCTATCTGGGAGATCTTTTTCTGGTCGCTTCGGGCGTGAAAAATGAAGCATGGTACCTCAATGAGCTGGGCAAGTTATACAAAAGACATTTTGAAAATATAGGCCGCCTCCACACATCTGTAACTGATTCCAGTATCGATCTTTGGGTTGACGGGTACCAGGCAAGTGCACCGCATCGCAAAAGTTCCATTTATGTGGAAGGCGCCATTATTGCATTGCTACTGGACCTGAAGATTCGACTGGCTACCAACCATGAGCAGTCAATCGTTTCCCTCATGAATATTCTCTACTATGACTTTGCACGGTACCAGAAAGGATATTCCTCGGAAAACATTCAGTCGATTGCCGAGCAGCTTTGCAACACTTCGCTGGATGAGTTCTTTGATAAATACGTTTACGGAACAGAGGACACGCGAAGTGAACTGGACGCAATGCTCAACGAATTTGGACTTGAAATTAATGACGTCGATAATGAGAATTTCTTTGAACGGGCATATGGATTGCGTATTTCAGAATCCGGAGCACAATGGAAGGTGTTAAAGACTATTCCGGGAAGCCCGGCATCCGAATCACTCAGACCGGATGATGAAGTACTTGATATAGACGGACAAAAAGTTACTGCTGATCTTATCTCCGGATTTTCGGAAGATGAATTAAGAATAACTATATTGAGGAAAGGAGTTAAAAAGAATATCCAAATCCATGCCGCCAAACACACTTTTTTTCCAACTTATCAGGTCAGGCGATCCCCAAATATCAGCGGCAGCCAGCTCACAAACCTTCATAACTGGTTGAATATCGAAGGATGAATCTAAATAAGCTCATTTCCGAATTACGCAGGCGTAATGTCTTCAAGGTGGCGACCGCGTACGCGATTGTAGGATGGCTGATCATTCAGGTCGTCGTTGCCATTACCGGCCCGCTTGGATTACCCGAATGGGTACCGGCATTCTTTATTATTTTCGTGGCCGTTGGTTTTCCCATCGCCCTGATCGTTGCCTGGGCCTTCGAACTCACCCCTGAAGGTCTGAAAAAAACGAAGGAAATTGACAAAACGACATCCATTGCACCTTCCACGGGAAAGAGAATTAACCGGTTGATCATTGGAGCATTATCGGTTTTAATCCTGTTTCTGTTGGCAGAACGTGTTTTCTTTGCCAAATCCACCATTAATGATACCGAAACACAGGTTTTGAAGGCATCTGTTCTGGACAAGTCCATAGCAGTCCTGCCCTTTGATGATTTTAACGCCGGCGGCGAACAGGAATATTTCGCTGACGGACTTACCGAAGAAATCCTGAATGCGCTGGCGAAGACGCCGGACCTTCAGGTGGCTTCACGAACCTCCTCCTTCCAGTTCAAGGATCGGAATATTGATGCGCGTTCCATCGCCGATACACTCGGTGTAGCGCACATTCTGGAAGGCTCCGTCCGGCAATCATCTGAAAAAATCCGCATTACTGCCCAGCTGATTCGCGCTTCTGACGGATTTCACCTGTGGTCAGAAACCTATGATCAGTCAAGGGACGATATCATCCAGGTACAGGAAGATATTGCTTTCAAAATTGCCAGTGCCCTGGAAACGGTAATGGATCCCGAGGAGCTGGAGCAAATGATCGAGGCCGGAACACAATCTGTAGAAGCTTACCAGGTATATTTAAAAGGTAAAGCGGCCCGGATCAACAGCAGACTTCCCGAAGCCAACAATTATTTTGAGGAAGCAATTAAATTAGATCCCCAATTTGCTGAAGCATATTATGAAAGTGCATTGTTATACCAGTCGGAACTCACACCCGTTGTTCTGAATTATGGATTTCTGGATTTGAACTATGATGAGAAACTCGGTTTATTCAACGACAGAATTTCCAATGCCATCAAATTCAGTGACCCGGTTACCCGTAAGTCCTATGAAGCCAATAAGGCTTTCGTAAACCTTGAATTCAGGAAAACATTGTCAATACTTAATGATTTCCTGAATGATCGCCCCAATGATGAGGATGCCCTGAAACTTGCAATATTAACATCTTCCCATCTTCACGAACGGGAAATGAGCCTGGATTTTAATAATCGCCTCGAAGAGATCATGCTCAAGAATGAGGAAAATTATACGGCTGTTGTGGCTAATTATTTTTGGGCTGGTGAGTATGAGGGCGGAGCAAAATTTGCACGGACCGCACTTGAAAAATTCCCGTATTCGAATGAGTTGATTTACCAGTCGCACCGGGTCTTTCTTTGGGCTGGTCAAACAGAAGAAGCAGCCGACTTGCTGGAACGACTTTCGAAAGAAACAATTGGTGAGCGCGCTGTAGCAATGGCGAAATTAAGACAGGCGTGTGCTGAAGGGAACCGTGAACTTGCGGAACAGATTTATTCCTCCGGTATGATATCCCCAAATATAGGAAGCCAGTGGATTGCGCTGCGTTTTCTTGGACGGGATGAAGACGCTTACAACCTGATCAGGCCACTTGATGAATCCAACCAGCTGTTCAGCCTGGCAACCTGGCTTCATTACCCCTATTTCGATTATCACATGTTTCCAAATCTTGAAAAAGTACTGGCACGCGAAAAACACAGGGATTTGCCCGTACAGAAAATCCAGTTTGCACTTCAATAATTTCGAAGCCTCAGGAATAAATTTTTATTCGAACAGATGGTTTAAAATCTTCCTGGCCTGATCTCTTTTCAGTCGTGGCCCGTACTGAGATACTACCTGTGATGAGGCAAGGCTTGCCATTTTTCCTGATTCAATAAAGCTGTGTCCTTTTGTGATACCATAAAGAAATGCTCCGGCAAACATATCACCGGCGCCATTGGTATCAAGTGCCTTTACCGCATAAGGTTCAATATCAATGAATGTGTCCCCATCCCACAACATAGCACCATTGGCACCCTGTGTGATTGCGAACTTTTTCGCCACATCCTTTAACTTCTCGCGGGCGTCTTCCAGGCTTGAAGTTTCGGTAAAGAGCATGGCTTCCTCCTCATTGCAAAACAGAAGATCAATTCCCCCTGCTGCCACCTGGTGCATCTGTGCATTAAAATATTTCACCATACTGGGATCAGAAAATGTGAGTGCCGTTTTCACACCGGCAGCCCTCGCCAGATCACGTGCATGAATCATTGCTTCAAGCCCATTTTCAGAAGTTACAAGATATCCTTCCAGGTAGGTGTATTTTGATTGTTTCAATGCGTCTTCATCGACCTGAACCTTTGAAAAAGAAGAAGTGATGCCCAGGAAGGTGTTCATCGTACGGCTTGCATCCGGTGTGGTCATTACCAGGCATTTTCCGGTTACGCCTTCGGGCAGGTTGTGCTCGTGCAGGTTGGTACTTACGCCGTTATCTTTCAGATCCCTGATGTAAAAGTGGCCCATCTCATCGGATGCCACCAGGCAGGAATAAAAAGTCTGCGAGCCAAACTGACTGGCGGCGATTACTGTATTTGCCGCGGAACCCCCGCATTGCATATTTGAATTGTGAATATCGATCGCCTCAACAAGCTGTAACTGACGGTCTGCATCCACAAGCGTCATGAGCCCCTTTTCCACCTCATGGACTTCAAGGAAATCATCAGAAACCTCCGTAACAATATCTACCAGGGCATTCCCAATGCCATATATATCATATTTCATTATTGCTATTTCTTTTTATCAAATGTTAGAGTTAAACCAATTTCTTTTGCGCGATTCGGATAATCCGTTATCAATCCATCTACGCCCATCTTAACAAGCTCCTGCATCTTGTCGGGATCATTAACTGTCCATGGAATCACTTTTATATTTCGTTCATGCAGCTCGTCAACGACTTTTTTGTTCAGCAGCATGTAATTCGGACTGTAAATGGCTGGAATAAAGCCCAGGGCACCAAGATTTGTTTCTACTGAACGAACATTTTCAACAAGAGCCGCCAACCGGACTTCCGGATAATTTTTATTCCAGTATTGAAGTACCCGAAAATCGAACGACTGTATCACAACGCGTTCCCATGGCAGGTATTGATCAATCAATGAATATACCAGGTCTGAAAACTCTTCGGGTGAAGGGTGAAATACTCCATCACCGCTTTCGCTGCTTTTGATCTCAATGTTGTAATCAAATTCATATCCCGTATTTCCTTTCATATAGCGCTCCACCGTAGCGATAACATCAGACAGTAGCGGCTTCTGCGTAAATACCTTCTTTTGTTCCGGGAATGATTTATTTTCCTTTGATCCGCAATCAAATCTGCTGATCTCCTCATATGTCATTTTGAACAAATTGTATGACTTATCATCACCGGTGAGTTCACTTCCGTCTGCGGCCAGACAAATATTATGATTCATCCATGGCTCATGGGATACCACAACCTTCCCATCAGCCGAAACTACCACATCCATCTCCAAAGTTGTGACCCCCTGATCAATGGCGTATATAAATGCGGGAATACTGTTTTCGGGATACATACCGCGCGCTCCGCGGTGACCCTGAATATCAATTTTCTGAGCATGTGCGGTTCCAGATATCATCATGGCCAACAGGATAAATACGGAGAGTGTTCTGTGCATCTGTAAGGTGCTGAGAAAAGCTAAAATGTGGGGAGTACTGGACTCGAACCAGCGACCCCCGCCCTGTCAAGGCGGTGCTCTGAACCAACTGAGCTAACTCCCCTTTGAATGAGCGGTAAATTTACAGTACCCATTTCATAAAACAAACAATGACCACATAGGTTAATTCCTGATCTTTTTACTAATTATTTTAGTATTTACTATTATATTTGTCATTATGGAATCAACCGGGCCGATCAAAGGAAGAGGAACTTCTCTGAATACGAAAAACAGATATTTACGGCAACACATCGCTTATGACCATCCGGAAGGCCTTGACGAGCCCATGGAATCCGACAAACCCGAAACGGAACTATTCTTTGACAGCGCTGCGAATATTGTGAATAAAGTAACCAGCCCTGATGTCGGAATGATGTATTCAGCGAATCCATACCAGGGCTGTGAACATGGCTGCGTTTACTGCTACGCCCGAAATACCCATGAATACTGGGGCTGGAATGCGGGTCTTGATTTCGAACGGAAGATAATTGTAAAGAAGGATGCCCCCTTATTGTTGGAAAAGTTTCTACTCCAAAAGAGCTGGATTCCTCAACCGATCGTGTTGTCAGGAAATACCGATTGCTATCAGCCTGTGGAACAGAAGCTTAAGTTAACGAGAAAGATGCTGGAAGTTTTTGCCAAATACCGGCATCCTGTGGGTATTATCACCAAGAACACAACAGTTCTCAGGGATCTGGATATTCTTAAGGACCTTGCCGCAGATAATCTTGTTCACGTCTATTTCTCTATCACAACGCTGAATGAAGATCTCCGGCGCGTTATGGAGCCACGAACCGCTACCAGCAACCGTAAATTTGAAGCTATATCGGAGCTTACGAAAGCGGGTGTACCCGTTGGCATTATGAATGCCCCGCTTATTCCAGGCATCAATCATCATGAGATCCCCGCAATCATAAGGGCGGCAGCAAATGCAGGTGCCCGGAGTGCAGGTTATACTGTGGTCCGTCTGAACGGACCTATAGGCGACATTTTCAAAAAATGGCTGGCGGATCATTATCCTGACCGCATACACAAAGTGATAAACCAGATCAGTGATATGCATGGCGGAAAGGTGAATGACAGTGAATGGGGCGTACGAATTAAGGGTCAGGGTAATTTTGCTGATATAATCTCGAGAATGTTCCGGCTATCAAAAGAGAAGTATATGGCCGGAATGTCAATGCCACCTTACAATACCGGCATATTTCGAAAAGGGGGAAATTTCAGGTTGTTTTAACGACTGCGAAACAAAATTTCAATCAGATCAGTTAATAGTGCAAAGACATAGATTATGAAATCCGCAAATCATTTATACTCGATTCTTCTGTTGATATTTCTTGCATGGTCATGCCAGGCAAAGGAAACGCGCCAGGAGTATGCAAATCCCACACCGGTATTAACAGCAGCACAGCAGGAGCGCCTTGACACTGTTTATTTCGCCAGTGGGTGTTTCTGGTGTACCGAAGCTGTATTTGAACGAGTTCAGGGAGTTTATGATGTGGTTTCAGGGTATTCAGGCGGGGATAAAAAAAATCCAACGTATGAGCAGGTGGGCGCCGGGCTAACCAACTATGCCGAAGCTGTCCGGGTGGTGTACGACAGCGATCAGATATCTTACGTGGAATTATTGGAGATTTTCTTTGCTTCCCACGATCCGACAACCTTGAACCGTCAGGGACCGGATGTTGGAAAGCAATACCGCAGCGCCATTTTTTACAGAACTGATTCCGAGAAGTCCCTGGCCACAACGATGAAAGAAAAGCTGAACAAAAGCGGAAAATACAGGAACCCCATCGTTACCGAAATTACGCGCTTTAAGAGCTTCTATGAGGCAGAAGACTATCACCAGAATTACTATGAGATTCACCCCGAAAATCCATACGTCCAGTCGGTATCAAAACCGAAAGTTGAAAAATTCATGAAAGAGTTCAAAGAAAAATTGAAACCTGAGTTTCAATAGAGACAGCTTGTTTTTTCCTATTTTTAATTATCTTAAACGGGAATAAAACGAGCAGCCGTGTGGAGTTAACACCAGAAGAACAAGTTCAGAAATTATCCGGGGCTTTCCTTATCGAGAGTGCATGGGAGGTATGTAATCAGGTTGGAGGTATTTATACCGTAATAAGATCAAAAGTACCGGTTATGACGCGCCAGTGGCAGGACAACTATTGTCTGCTTGGGCCGCTGATGAATCCAAACATATCAGCCGAGTTTGATCCGATCACAGATCTGAATGGCCCGTTGGGTCAGGCAGTTAGCCGTATGCGCGATTTAGGTTATGAGGTACGTTACGGCACCTGGCTTGTCACCGGCCGCCCCTATACAGTTCTGTTAGATATAAAATCTGCCATGAATGATGTGGCAGGAATACGACAGCAGTTACTGGCCGACTATGGCATTCATATAAACGGGCAGGAGGAATTACAAAATCAGGTAGTGGCATTTGCGGATTTGTCTACAAAATTCGTCAAAATCCTGAGTGAGGAACTTCAGAAGGAAAACCAGCAGCTGATTACCCAATTTCATGAATGGATGGCTGCCCTGCCCATCCTTACTTTCCGAAAGGAAAAATTGCCGATTAAAACCGTATTTACGACTCACGCGACAGCACTGGGCCGTTACCTGGCAATGAATGATGAGGACTTTTATAATAATCTGCCTGATTATGACTGGAAAAGTGCCGCAACCCATTTTAATATTCTTGGTATTGCAGAGATAGAACGTTTCGTGGCACAGGCTTGTGACGTGCTCACGACGGTTAGCGAAGTTACCGCCCGTGAATGCCAGTATTTCTTCACCAGAATTCCAGACGTGATTACACCTAACGGACTGAATATCAAGCGATTCGTGGCATACCATGAGGTTCAGAATCTTCACGGCAAGTACAAAGACATCATTCATCAGTTCGTAATGGGTCATTTCTTCAACAGCCATCCGTTCGACCTGGATAAAACGCTCTATTTCTTTACCTCGGGGCGTTATGAATTCAAGAACAAGGGGTTCGACATTACACTTGAAGCACTGCAGATCCTGAACAGCATGCTTAAGGAGTCAGGTATGGATGTAACTGTCGTGATGTTTTTTATCACCAAACGTCCCACATGGAGTATTAATCCGGAAGTTCTGCAGTCGCGTGGTGTGATGGAAGAAATCCGTAAAACATGTGATACAATCCAGCAGCAGCTGGGAGAAAGACTTTTCTATGATGCAGCCGGTTCTAAAAATGAATACCGCCTGCCAGATCTCAATAAATTCGTGGATGACTTCCTTCGGCTGAAATACCGGAGGATCCTGCAATCATGGAAATCTGATAAATGGCCAATTGTCGTTACTCACAACCTGGTTGACGATATTAATGATGAAATTCTGCAATATATCAGGCGGACAGAACTTGTGAACAGTCCGAAGGATAAAGTAAAGGTGGTATACCATCCGGATTTTATAGACAGCACCTCACCCTTGTTCGGCATCGACTATGGTGAATTCGTAAGAGGGTGCCACCTGGGTATTTTCCCAAGTTATTATGAGCCGTGGGGCTACACTCCACTGGAAAGCATCGCCCGCGGCGTTCCGACAATCACATCTGATTTTTCCGGATTTGGCGATTACATCAGCGCAAACGTTGAAAAACACGAAGATTCCGGTGTGTATGTTCTCAAAAGATATCGCCGTAAACCACGTGTTGCAGCCAAGGACCTGGCAATGATGATGTTTAAATTCCTGAAACTGACCCGAAGAAATCGTATGGTACAGCGCAACAAAGCAGAAGATCTTTCAGAACATTTCGATTGGTCGGGACTCGTGCGCTATTACAATCAGGCCTACGTGCAAAGTCTGGAGTCAAAAAGAAGTTAGTGCATGCATATCGGTATTGATTATGGTGCCAGGCAGGCCGGCACCACAGTTGCCTGTTTTTACCTCGATGGGTCATGGCATCTTGAGCAGGTAGAAAAAAAGAAAGACGCAGATCAATTTTTGATAAACGTGATTGAATCCGTGTCACCCTCCAAAATTTTTATAGACGCACCTCTCACGTTGCCAGAAGTCTATGGCAAGAATAAATTTTCACCTGACGATGATTTTCATTACCGCGTATGCGACAGGGAAACAGGGGCCATGTCACCACTTTTTATGGGCGGACTTACTGCCCGGGCAATCCGCCTGAAGACTATATGGGAATATTCGGGAATCTCCGTAATGGAGACCTACCCGGCCCAGTTGATCAACATTCTGTCGTTAAAAGAGTTCTATAAGAAGGATCTGATAAGATTCCAGGAAGAATTCAGAACGATCCATGAAAATTTGCCATCGGAGTTCAAAAACTGGCACCAGGCTGATGCCTTTTTAGCCTGGTTCAGTGGATATCGGTTTTCCGAAGGAAATAATAAAACCTATGGAAATACGAACGAGGGCACGATCCTCGTTTAGATCCTATAGTCAAAAGACCAGGAATGCATTTTATCGATATTCGAATTATTCCGAATAAATTATTGTTTCTACAATCACGTAATTCCGTATTATTGAAGATTAGACGACGTTCAAAACCAGGAACTATATGAAGAACAGATTGATAGTAAGGTGGACAATGATTATTGTGATACTCACCACCGCAGTTTCAGCGTGCAAGGATGATGATAACCCTTCACCCATAGATCCAAACAATCCGTATGGCGCTATAAATGCATGGATTTATGACACCATGGATGAAGTATATTACTGGACAGACCAGCTTCCTGCGGAAAGTGCAACAAATGACAAGCTTGATCCTTCTGATTATTTCTATGATGAACTGGTCGTCAGCGCCGATCGTTTCTCACGAATCTATCCCGATTTTCAGGATCTGTTAAATGGCCTGGAAGGAATAAACATAGAAGCAGGATATGATTACCAGCCTGTACAAAGCGGTCCTACGGAAGTTGTGGCGTTAATAAAATATGTGAAGAGGGGCAGCCCGGCCGATGATGCAGGATTGCAGAGAAGTGATATCATCACAGCAGTTAACGGACAAGTCATTACCACCAGCAATTACCAACAGGTACTCAGCCAGGTAAAGGAAAATCATACCATTACTTATGAGCGCTTCAATGAGGTTTCCGGGCAATACGAGCCGGCAGGTGACATCAGTCTGAACGTTGAGGTCGTTCCCGAAAATCCGAATTTGCTCGATACAGTGTACACCATGGGGGATAAGAAAATCGCTTATTTCTTTTATACGTTCTTCTCACCCGGACCTGAGGACACCGATCTTTACGATCAGGAAATGGATGCCATTTTCGGTTCATTCAAGGATCAGGGCGTTACTGATATTGTCGTGGATCTCCGCTATAATCTCGGTGGAGCAATTTCATCAGCTACAAACCTGGCAAGTCTTATTGCCCCTAATGTTACCAGTTCATCTGTTTTCTACGAAAACGTATGGAATGATTTATATCAGAATTATATTGAAGGATTGCCCAATGGAGATGATATCCTTCGGGGAAAATTCATTGAAAAGGCCGGGAACATTGGATCCCAACTGAACGGCCCAAAAGTATATTTCCTCGTGGGCAGGGAAACGGCATCTGCAAGCGAGCTGGTGATCAACGGACTGGATCCCTATATTGATATTGAGCTCATCGGATTCCAGACCATAGGTAAGAACGTGGGTTCTATTCCCATAGAAGATGAAGATAATCCCGATAACGATTATGGAATGCTTCCAATTGTTTTGAAAACGTTCAACAGCCAGGGGCTGTCTGATTATGATCAGGGGTTTGTTCCGGTTGGTGAAAATTTCATAGACGAGTTTGACTATCGCTGGTACCCGGTAGGGGATATCCGCGACCCGTTGTTAAAGAAAGCCATTGAAAACATCACCGGTGAGGTGTTACCAAGCAGCATTGCAGGACGGGTTCAGGCATGGGAAGCTATGACACCATTACAATTTGACGGGCCAAGAACGGAAAGAGCCAATCTGCCCATAATATTTGACAATGTAAAGATTGATAGGTAGCTAGCGGCAACCACTTTCAAGCTTGACGAAAAACTTTAATGGTCGCGGGTACATACCTGCGGCCTTTTTTATTTCTCAATACAATATTGATGATGGTTTTTGATGTGAGGGATTGATCATTTACATATCCCTGCCTCCGGGTAATTGCAATTATGTGATCCCGAAACCCATTCATGAAGGGAACGTTTTCTCCCTCCAAGCACATCCTGCCGGATGAAGTCCAGCATCTCATCATGCATCTCCCGGATAGAAATGGTGGCCCAGTCATGATCACCTCCGCAAATGGTTATGAGATAATATGGCCTGGCAAGATAGTCCAGCCGCCGTGCTATACTGGCTCCGCCGTGAAGCATGAGATAGCCCGGCAAGCCCTTGTCACAGTAGTGATGCGGGGCATAATCGTAGGGCACCAGGTTATCACAAGTGCCATGAACAAGCATTGTGGGCATGCTGTTTTCAGAGGTTATAAGCTGATCATCGATGAGGGCACCGGCCAGGCTGATAACACCGGCATATCTAAATCCCGGCGGCAAAACGCTTCTTCCGTCAAATGTACTGGCATCTTTCCAATAAGCGAGGTGAAGGACTGTTTCTGCGCCTGCGCTACTGCCGGCAAGAATTATCTTTTCCGGATTGATCCGCAGATCAGCTGCATTGTTGATAAGATATAGTGTCGCCCTGGCGGCATCAAGGGATGCACTGGCAAAAGCCTGAAGCTTATCCCCTGCTTTTACATCACAACCAAAGCCCTTCCCCACCATTGTGAGACGATAGGAAATGGAAACCACAGTCATTTCATCTGCCAGACGCATCGCGAGAGATTCAATATCCCCTGAATCCCTGTTCCCTCCGGTAAATCCTCCACCATGAACAAAGAGCAATACAGGCTGTTCGTCCAGGTCATCACGCTGATAAATATCCATTTTCAGATCCTGAAAATAATTTACGGTCTCCCGGGAAATCTGCGCAGGTGCCCATGTACCGTTCAGCAACATCATGGAACAAAGCAGGAGCAAATACTTCATAACGTTTAGTCTAAAATGCACCGAACCAACACCGGGAAATGATCTGAAGGATATCGGTTATACCTGCTGTCGGTTAAAACAGCATAGGATTTTACCTCTGCACTTCCTCGCAGAAAAATATAATCGATACGGTTTTCAGGAATGTCATCCCAGGAAAAACCATTGAATGTAGCTTTGGGGCCATAGGGTTTCACCTTATTCCGCGAATCTTCAAAATCCAATGACATGACTGTTTCATATGCCGGATCATCATCGGTAAAGTTGAGATCCCCCATGAAAATAATGGTTTCCTGAGAAAAAAAATGATTGATGTGATCACCGATCACGCCAACACTCTTTCGGCGTGCCTCAACCCCGATATGATCGAAATGAGCATTGTAGACTACAATTTTTTTTCCATCAGAATCCCGTAATTCAGCAAAGGTACAAACCCTTGGTAAGGCTGCGTCCCATCCCTTGCTCACCTGGGCAGGTGTCTCAGAAAGCCAGAATGTTCCCGAAGTTAAAAGTGTAAACCGGGTTGAATCGTAAAAGACCGGACTGTATTCTCCAGCCCTTTCTCCGTCATCACGGCCAACACCAACATAAGTAAAACCCGGAAGGCCACGCTTGATATCCTCAACCTGGTGATGCAGGGCTTCCTGCACACCAAAAATATCGGGGGCATGAAAATCAATCAATCCAATCACCCAAGGCTTTCGGATTTCCCAGTTATTGCCGGCGTCATTCTTATCGTCATACTTAATGTTATAAGTCATTAAGGATAGCCTCTGCTGACTGTGTGCAGGTAAACAGAATCCAATAAAGATGATCAGGCACGAAATAAGTATCCTTAGCATACATCAATTAAGCTAATTATCACACAGAATAAAAGCCTTCAAAACTTTTATCAATACTACAATTAGGAAATTGATTTAAATTTCACATATTTGCAATACTACAATTAGGAAATTGATTATGAAATTATCACTTGGCGAATTTGAAGAAATTGTACTTCTCACGGTAGGTGTATTGTACAATGAAGCTTATGGCGTGGCTATTAAAGACGAAATTGAACAACGTTTGAAGCGTAAAGTAAGCGTTGGAGCATTGCAGTCGGCACTCCATAGAATGGAAAAAAAAGGATTCCTGGAAAGCCGTACCGGCGACCCGGATAATCAACGGGGCGGAAAACCCAAACGTTTCTTCACAATTACAGCACTTGGAAAGCAGGCACTTGAAGAGTCGAAGGATGTTCGTCTGGAACTTTGGAATTCTATTCCGAAAGTTGCTTTTGAAATGAAAATGATCTGATGATCAAAAAGTTAACGGAGCGATTTCTGATGTGGCTTCTCCACCCTGACTGGGCGGATGATATCACCGGGGATATGGATGAGTTATACGGCAGAAACCTTTCAAAATCCAAACTTCGTGCAGAACTCAAATATTTCGGACAGGCACTCCTGCTCCTGCGGCCTTCTTTGGTCAGAAGGTTTAAGATTTTCCCAAATAACAACACAGACATGTTTAGCAATTATTTCAAGATCGGAACACGGAATTTATTGAGGCACAAGCTCTCAACCGTAATCAACGTTAGCGGACTGGCCCTGGGTCTGGCTGTTTTTCTGCTCATCAGTGAGTATGTACGTTTTGAAAGTACTTATGATCAGCACCTCGCCACAGCTGATAACCTGTACAGGGTCACCTCGACGGCATTGATTAATGGTGTATCTGAATCAAAGGATGCAATGGCATCCTACGCCACCGGACGGGAGTTGCAAGAGGCACTGCCGGAGATCACAAACTATACGGCGACATTAAAATTTGATCAAGGAATGGTTATCCGGATCGATGACCGGCTCCTTCAGGAAAACAGTGTTATTTCAGGTGATTCGAATTTCTTCGAATTGTTCCCCTATGCTATACTGGCAGGAAACCCGCGGACTTTTCTGAGTGAGCCAAACCAGGTGGTGTTGACGAAATCGAAAGCGGAAGACTATTTTGGAAGTATTGAGAATACCCTGGGCAAAACTCTTAAAATTACACTGACAACTGAAAGGGAATTCGTCGTGACAGGAGTTGTACAGGATATTCCGAAGAATACCCATTACAAATTTGACATGATCCTTTCAGACCCCAGCCTTACTGAAAGAAGCGATTACGACAACTGGAATTACGACAACTATTACGTTTATGTACTATTGGATCCGGGAGCAGTAGTCGACAATCTCCAGGCAAAGCTCGACGAGGTACGTTTCAAGATTTTCGAGGAACAGCGGGCCCGTTGGGAACTCGGGCTTGTCACGGATATTCACCTGGAATCTGATTTCACATTTGAACCGGAAGCTACCGGTAATGAGACGGCGATTGGCTTTTTGAAGTACATTTCATTCTTCATTCTATTCATCGCCTGGGTGAATTACATAAATCTTTCGACGGCCAGGGCCATCGTACGCGCCAAAGAAGTCGGCCTGCGGAAGGTTGTTGGAGCTTTCCGAAGTCAACTGATTAGTCAGTTCCTCGTAGAAGCGCTGATCATCAATTTTATTGCTGCCATACTGGCCTTTGCCCTCGTGGGTGGGATTAGTCCCATATTTAACAACCTTGCCGGAAAGCCTATCATGAAAGAGCTTTGGGATATGCATCTGCTTTTAAAAAATGGATTGATCTTCTTCCTTATCGGCACATTTTTATCCGGATTCTACCCGGCAGTCGTACTTTCCAGGTACAACCCATCAGAAGTACTGAAAGGTAAATTCAGGAATTCACAAAAGGGTATTCTACTTAGAAAGGGCCTTGTCATCGTTCAGTTTACTGCCTCGATTCTGCTTATTACCGGCACGCTGATTATTCAGAAACAACTGAATTACATGATGAGCAAGGATATTGGAATTAATACCGATCAGGTGATCTCCTTCCAGCCTCCGGAAGTTTTCAGCGAGGAGACTGCGTATAAGTCTGATCTTTTTAAGGAAGAATTACTAAAGCACAATGCCGTTGAGCGAATCGGAAAAACGTCGAATGTCCCGGGGGGAGATGCGGCCGATATCAATTCGACTACATCACGGCTCACGCTGGATGGATTCCCGGAGCCTTTTAAGGGCACCACCTATCTCCTGATCGTTGATGACGGATTTATCCCTACAGTAGACATGGAAATCCTGGCAGGAAGGAATTTCAATAATAACCAGGCTTCAGATTCAATGACGCTATTGGTAAACGAGTCATTTCTGTCAAATTACGGCGGCCTCACGGTGGAGGATGCGATCGACAAGCAAATAAGATTTGGCACAGATGAAGAAAAATACCGGATCATCGGGGTTGTGAAGGATTTCAACCGAACCTCATTAAAGTCTGCAGTTGAACCGACAATTCTCCTTCCTTCCAGGTGGCCGGATTTCTTCGTATTGAAGTTATCGGTGGATCAGATAGATGATGGATTATTGCATCTTGAAAAGACATGGGATGAATTTTATCCAACTATGCCACTTGATTATTCTTTTCTGGACGCACGGTTTGCATCGCTGTACAATGAGGACCGGAGGTTTGGAAATATCTTCCTGGTGTTTTCTGTTCTGGCGATTTTCATTGCACTACTGGGCTTGTTCGGACTTGCGTCATATCTGTCTTCGCAACGGACAAAAGAAGTGGGGATAAGAAAAGTACTTGGTGCATCCACTTTTGAAGTTATATCACTTTTCGTTCGTGAATTCCTGATCCTGGTGGTGATCGCAGCCATGATAAGTGTCCCACTGGTTTTCCTTTCCATGGAATCCTGGCTTGAAAATTATTCCTTCCGCATCGATTTCCCCTGGTTAATGGCGGCAATCGGGGTATTGGTGATTGGTATTTTCGCCATAGCAACTGTCATTTTTCAGATCAATAAAGTGGCCCGGTCTCAACCTGCAGATTCTCTTCAGTATGAATGATGACCCTCTAAATACTTTCTGATCGTTTTAAAATAAACTTCTCCGTTCTCAACAAAGGGAAAGTGCCCTGATTCAGGAACAATAGATAACCTGCTTCCCGGAATCACAGATTCCATTCGCTCCCCTGAAATCTCAGCCCCGGGCTCGGCACTTCCAAAAATGATAAGAACTGGAAGTTGCAGCTTCGCCAATTGTGGGTAAAGGTTAAACGAAGCCAGATCAGGAGCCAGGTATGAAAAAGCCTGGCTCCTCTTCATGAAATCAGCCGGAATGTTCAGCTGTAATTCAGAAAGGGCTGTGGTGTCATAAAACTGGGGTTTAAAAGACAATTTCATCAGCCTGGTAATTGCATCTTGAGGGTTCGTTTGCAGTTCCCCGGATTGCATTATCACTGACCTGCGCAGGCTGTCTTCAGGTTGAATCATTTCCGAAAGCACCATTTGTTCTTTCTGCCATTCCATATTATTAGGTGGAACGGGACTCGATAAAACCATTGATTTCAAATGATCGGGGTAGGCAATGGCATATTGCATGGCAAGCAAACCGCCCCAGCTGTGCCCAAGCAGGTGCACTTGCTCAAGGTTGAGATATTTGCGAAGGTTATCTATATCGTCGACAAAGTATTCCATGGTCATGCGGGAGGTATCCACCTCAACGGAGGACCTCCCGCATGCACGCTGATCATAATATATCACTGTATAATCACGGGCCAGTTCGTCCATCCATGGCAACAAATATGAATGATCAAGAACCGGTCCGCCATGAACCACGATGAGGGGCTCTCCTTCTCCGGTGATCCTATAGTAAATTTCCGACCCATTCGAGGTAAAGAAACCTTCTTTAGTCTGAATATCTGCCGAAGTACACGCCGTACTCAGAACCAAAAACAGGATGAAATATCGCATTCCACAAAATACTGATTTTAAAATTCTACGGTATAGGTAATTACCGGAAAAAGTGGCAACTGATATTCCATTTCCAGCGCTTGCGCATCGGAATTATAGTATTCACTGGTTTTCGCCTGGTTATTGGTCAGGTTCTGGACTTCCAACTTGATTTCCTGCCTTGTTTTGGTCCGGTTCCATTGATATGACATTGAAATATCCCATTTAAAAAACTGATCCCCGGGCACTCCATAACGGTTCGCATTATCATAGATACCTTCTCCCTTTTCAATGCTCTCATCGAGCAATAATGGTGTGAACCTGAAGCCGCCGGTAGTGGTGACCCGTGTACTTATATTGAAAATCCGGTTTTGATTCCCCCGAAGATAAAACTCCTTACCAAATAAAAAGTTGACGGCATGTCCTCCATTAAAACGGGTGTCACGCTTAATACCATCCAGTGCCTTATAGTTCGACTCATATAAGGAACCTGTAACCAGAAAATAATAATGGTTCTGAAAATACCGTTCCAGGGTTAGTTCCAGGCCATAATTAATCCCGGTTCCTTCGTTTACAAGTTCCTTATCAGTAAATCCATTTACCGAATTGATCAGTGAATAACTGCTTGTAATATCATTTTCAACAGGTATGTCATACAGTTCCTGGTAGAATGTCTCTGCTTTGAAATATAAATTTTTACCAAGTACCCAGTCATATCCAATCACAAAATGACGCGCCTTCATAAAATCAAGCGACTTATTCGGCCGGCCGTCCATGCCTTCAACCACAGAATAATATACCGGCAACGGTGACATCTGGCTATGCATTCCAAAACCTCCAAAGATGGACTGCTGTTCATTCAACCGGTACTTAAATGAAATACGGGGTTCTATCAATTGTTCATTATTCAGTGTAAATGCCTGGTAATTCAACCCGGAAGTGATCGTAAGGTCATCCGTAACCCGAAATTTCCAGCTGCCAAAAACGCGGAAAATTCCGGCATTGCCTTCATCGGAAAGGCCAGTTGTCATATTATCATCGTCATCAAGGTATTCCTGAAAGAAGTTAAAATGAAACTGCTGGTGATTCACTCCGGCCCTGAGTACATGACGGGCGTTGATTTTAGTGTTAAAAACAGTTCCTAACCTCCAGGAATATTTTTCAAGATTATCATAGTAATCGCGTTCCATCGACTGGCTCACTTCGTTTAATTCGTCGTAGGAATAATCACTCCCGTTATAGGATAATCCAACATAGGAGTCAAATGAGGTATTGCTGTTTATAAAATATGCATGATTTAAATTCACCGTACCCATGGCCGACCTGAATGATTCAGCACCTTCCAGTTCTGACGAATTTTCATCGAAATATTCGTCATCAATTCTGCTCTTTCCACCAATCCCAAAAACAGTGAATAACCCGGCATTTTCTGTAGGCATATTCACCTTGAATGAGAGGTCCTGATATTTTGGAACTCCCCCGAAATCCACAATGCCCAGGTCATCCAGAATCGCAAGTGTTGAATACCTGTAATTCGCAAGATAAGATGAGCGGCCCCCATTTTTAAAGGGGCCCTCCAGGGTAATATCGGTTCCAAGAATACCCACGCCAACTGAATATTCGCGCTTTTCGTTGTTCCCCGTCCGCATCTTCATATCAAAAACGCTTCCGAGAACATTACCATAATCTGCCGTAAATGCCCCTGTATAAAAATCTGAGTTGGCCAGCATATTACTGTTAAGAATATTGATGGCCCCGCCGCTTTCTCCCTCTTCTGTAAAATGATTAGGGTTTGGAATCTCGATTCCTTCCATCCTCCACATAACAGTATTGGGAGAATTTCCGCGGACCACAATATGATTACTTCCTGCAGGGTCACCCTGGATTCCGGCAAAGCTTGTCACAAGCCTTGCGGGATCATTTATGGTCCCTGCAAATCGTTTGGTCTCTTCAACGGATACCGACAAACCGCTCACCAAAACCATTTCGTCCGAAAGCTCTGATTGATGTTTTTTATCGGTCACGATCACCTCGGTAAGGCGAATAAGGGATTCACGAATGTCGGCATTCACCACCACTTCCTTTGCCGAACCAACGACAATATTGGATAGGTAACGTTCTTCATATCCAATGCTGGTAATTAAGAGGTCAATCCTGCCCACCGGCACGTTTTCAATTTTGAAATTTCCATCCAGGTCTGTTGCAGACCCTAAAACAGGATCTGTTCCCGGAATATAAACATTAGCTCCCACGATGGGTGCCCTGCTATCTGCATCAATGATGGTACCCTTCACAGTCTGGGTTAATGACTGGGATGAAACACTTTGGTGAATCAACAGGAGAAGTATTGCGAGCAAACCTGCCCAGAATCTAATGGTTTTCATGTTGTTGTCTTTTTTGAGTTTCTGTTTCTCAAAAGACAACGTACATTCAAATTACCCCTACTCCATCGGGGAAAAAATCATAGAAACCGAAGTCCGGCAGTAAATCCGATCCATCCAATTGCCTGGCGGGACCCAAATGATCCCTCATACATGGAATAGGGTGGGATGTCCAGAATAAAAGGATAATCTTCAAGGTCGCTCTGTTTATACAATAAATTACTCCAAACCGGACCTGCAAAAAGCAACCATCCCTTGCCCGGGGAAAAGCCGGCAAGCAATTCAAGGCGCGTAAGCGGTATTACATGTTCAAACCATGTGGCATCATTTTGCACGTCTGTGATGGTAAGATTGAGATTAATAAAGTTCCTCTTTCTCCCGATCCGGAATGCTGACCCAAAACCATAGGTGTAACCCCAGACATTATTGGTTTCAAATCCCTGTGTTCCGATACCGAATATATTGTAGAACCGCTGCGTGCCCAACAATAGCCTTGCTGAGTATGGCAGTACGTCACTGTAGTGCAATTCAATTTTATTATACCCCCGCAAAAACAAATTGATCAATCCGATGGAAGCGCCTGAGACTGTATCACCAATATTGATCAGACCAAGCTGGAAACCCCGGTTGTGCCGGCCGAAATTCATCACAGCCGCCAATTGTGCCCCGAACACTGTATCTGCCGCAACATTCAGAATACTTGCGAGTTGAAGTGAGCTTACATTTCTGGAAGTATTCATAATGCCGGCAATTTGAAAACCCCGGACGTTGCCATAACTTCCATTCAGTACACCAGCGATCTGGGCACCGGAAATATCCTTCCCAAGGTTCATAACACCCGCAATCTGAAGCTTATTAACATCACGTACGGCTATATTTGTAACTCCCGCCAGCTGTACTCCATCCACATCTTTCAAGGCAAAATTAATGACGCCTGCTAGTTGAACACCGTCTGTCCGACCCTGAATGACATTACTGACACCTGATATCTGAACGCCTTTTAAAGAATCCAGAACAAGATTATTAACACCTGCAATCTGGACTCCTTTCACAATACCAAGGTTCGTATTAAATAGTCCGGCCAGCTGTACCCCCGATGTTTCATGGCCAACGGCATTCGACAATCCTGCAATTTGTACCCCTTTTACATAATATCTGGTCACGTTTACAAGGCCGCCCAGTTCTATTCCCTTGGTGGCGCCATTATAGCCTGCCAGAACATTGAGCGAATACTTGTTAGTGATTACTCCGCTCATCTTTAAATTGGTTCCAACAAAGGGGACGACGGATATTTGTGCTGTCCTGTACAAGGAAAGTCCAAGACCCTGGCTTGTAAAGACCCCCTCTTCAGCAGCTACCATTTTTACGATCTTTAGTGTATCCAGCCGATCCGGACCGCCGCTTAAACCGGCTCCAATTCCCTTGGGCACTGCCACCGGAATATTCAGGTTTCTTGATTCATTGGATATTACGATGGTGGTATCACGAAGGTCTGCCCGTGAAACTGTGATACCGATTACAGGTGTTTCCACAGGTATCTCAAGGAGATAATATCCCTGGTCATCGGTAATGGCCGAATTGAGCGAGGCAACATCATAAACGGTTGCGCCGGAAACAGACAATCCTGAACTGGCGTCTCGGATGTAACCTTCAATACGGGTATTTTTTCCCGATTGTGCTGATCGTTGGTCCAAGGTATACCGGGTGCGAAGGATCACCAGGTGATTTCCGCGCTGTTTCATTTCAAGTTCCTTGCCAAGCAAGGTCACCAGCACTGTTTTTAGCGGAGAGTTCTCAACCCGAAGGGAAATAAGACTATCAACCGGTAACATTGAGGGATTATAGGAGAAGGAAAAATTATTTTCTTCGGCCAGCGCAAGTATTACGTCTTCAAACCGTTCATTTTCGGCTTGAAAATTTACCTGGCTCCGGAGTATACCCGACTGTCCGAACAGGGTTCCGCTCAAAGCGATTAAAACAAAAAGCAGACTAAAACGTCGGACACCCATTTGAATTTATTTCTACCCGGTCATTGTAAATGGTATATTCTACGGGAAGTGATAGCGAAATGTTCTCCAGTATTTCCTCAAGAGACTGATTAAGAAATACTGCTGTAATCCTGCAATTGCTAATCTCAGCAGGGTTATATGAAATCGGAATGTCAAATATTTCCGACAAATCATTGAGTACAACAGAAAGGTTTACCTGGCGGTACGATAATCGCTTATTAGCCCAGTATAAACTATTTGTGTTATCCAGTTCATATTCCCGAAGTGAAGCTTCAGTAAATCGGATCACTGCCGCCTGATTTTTTTCAAGCCGTGCATAACCGGAATTATCCTTGAGACTCACCTCAACCAACCCCCTGTCTACAACTACAACCATACTGTCGGTTGTTTCATGAACAAGAAAAGCGGTACCCAACACTTCTACAAGGCCCCGCGGAGTTTCTACCTGAAACTGGAGCGTCGAATCCCGGCTAACGTCGAAATAACCCTGCCCATCCAGTGCAATGTGGCGGTTCGTACCATTAAAATCCCGATCGAATGTTATTCGTGCTTTCCCGTTCAGGATAACCCTGGAGCTGTCCGGGAGAATATAGGTAGCTATCCCGGCTGACTGCGAATAGGTGATGTCAGCAAAATATTGATTGAATACCCAGTAGCTGAGCAGCATCGCCAGTATTGAAATGACAGCGGCATACCTCATCCATGGAAACGGCCGGATGACTTTTTCATCTTCCAAAATGCGCCTGCTCACCTTTGTCCATGCAGCCCGGCTGTCAAAAGGAATGGAAGGCTGTCCCTCTGAAACAACCGGATCCGGCTCCAGCAATTTAAGTGCCTGTTCATAGGTTTTTTTATTGTCGTCAGATTCCTGAATCCATGAAATCCAGCGCTGCTGCTCTTCTCCGGAAACCTCCCCGTTGATGAACCTGGCCAGCCCTTCAAAATCAATATGTTGATTATCATTCATGCTATATAACCTGTGACAACTGAAACGTTATTTACCCCTATCAGAACCATTCACTCAACTGAAATAAAATATATACTACCCAGCCAATCACGAGATATTCGGCAAGCTCTTCGCGCAAAAACCTGAGCGCTTTGCCCATCTGATTTTCTACGGTTTTAACAGATATATTCAACTGATCAGCGATCTCTTTGTACCGGAGTCCCTCATCCCTTGACATCCTGAATATTCGCCTCCGTTCGGCAGGCATTGCTTCAACCGCCATGGCAATTCTTTCCTGTAATTCCACAGTAACTAACGTATCTGAATGATCCTCCTCCGATTCGCTTCGCAGGACATGACCCACGTGATCACGAATTACTGAAGCATGTTTAAGGAAATTCAGGGATGCATTTCTTACCGACGTAAAGAGATAACTTTTCAGCGAATGATCTACTGAAATCTGAGCCCTTCGTTCCCAGAAACGAACAAAGGTATCCTGAACGATTTCTTCCGCATCCTCGGCATCGCGGATATACTTGAAGGCATAATGGCAGAGCCCTGTATAATATTCATGGAACAGGCCTTCAAAAGCTGCTCTGTCGCCATTCTTTATACGTTCGGCAATGCTTGCCATACTACCAGATAAATATTTCAGCTAAATATAAGAGAATTGTAAAACTGAACACAGTCGAAGCCACAGAGATTAAACAGTTATAAACTTGGCAGCAAATGAATACACAGGAAGCACAATATCCTGTCCCTGAAATTTCGTCATTAAATCTGCCAATAGGTCATTATAAATTTCTTGTGAATCAATAACGTCGTGCAGCAACGAGCCAAGATCATCGTCGACCAATAGCAGGTGTGCCAGTTCATTCGGGCTGAAGCTAAGTTTAATTACTTTATTCCCTTCTGATAGTAATGAAATACGACCATCGCCCATCCCCTTAAACGAAACCGCGTGATCATAGTCCCTTTTTATTTGCGTTCTAAGACCAAGTGTATTCGTAACCATTTCAAGATCAACATCGAAATCATAAACAACTATGACCGAATTCAACCTGGTAACCTTAAGTGTTTCCTGCAGCATTTCATGCCTGTCGGTATAGAAAAGCGACCCGGCGAATGTTACGATGTCAAAGGTATCAGCAGGAAATGGCAGCTTGTGTCCGTCAAACCATTCAAAACTTGTTTTTTGGGAAGGAACAGCACGTTCAAGCATTTGCCTGGATGGGTCAATCCCCTTTACGGATTTGCAATACCGTGCCAGGGCTGTGGTAGATCTCCCGGTTCCACAGCCAATGTCCAGTCCGCATTCGTACTGAATACCAGCCTCCAGCAAATCCTCAAGTATTAATGGATGAACGTCTGGCCTGAATGCATCGTAATGATATGCTGCGGTTGAATTGTAAGACATGGTAGGAGGTGAAAATAATATGAAAATATGCAACTTTTATTTTTTAGTTGCGTTAATAGTTGTATATACATCTATATTATGAAAGATCCCGGCTCATTAGGAAACAACGTTCTGTATCTTGCAGGGCATATCACGAAAACCATTCACAATCAGCTTACTGCGGCTTTCGCGGCAAATCAGATACCACTGACTGTGGAACAGTTCTCACTCCTATCCACACTGTGGTACAACGACGGCATGAACCAGCAATCCCTGGCAGCAGCGTTAAACCGGGATAAGACAACCATTGCCAGAATGGTGCAAATCATGGAAAAGAATGATCTGCTGGTAAAAGTCGCCGATAAAACCGACCTGCGAAACAAACTCATCTATACAACCAACAAAGGCAAGAAACTGCAGGAAAAGGCGGTTGCTCTTGCTGGCCAACTTTATATCCGCGCTTTGGAAGGGCTTGATGAGAGTTCCCTTTCCAAAACGGTTCAGTTACTTCAGAATATCCATAAAAATCTCATCTCTTAAAAATCTATATAGTTGCATATACATCTAAATTAACCAATATGAAAACTTCACTTAAAATCCTCGCCATCACACCGGTTTACCTGGTTATCCTGATCATTGGAACAATGATCGGGATGGCATTATTCCCGAATGAAACCATGTCACAATCCAGCGAAGGTGGATTTGACATCATGCTGCTTCTTGTCGCCTTTCTCAATGGTACCATTCTTTTCTACTATGTCATGAAATCAAACACTTCCGGATGGCCATTGATCCTGCGTACTGCGTTATTGTCCTTTATTCTACAATATTTCATCACCCAGGTAGAATCACTTTGGTTCATTGGCGCACTTCAAATGTCCAGGGAAACGGTATATGCCTTATTAACAGGTGGAATTATATCAAGTATACTCTTTGCCATTATTGCTGTTTGGATGGGTGGTAAAAAATCAGGTGTTCCGGAATATTCAAATATTGGATCTGCTCCGCAACTAATTCGAATTGCCCTTCTCACCGTAATAGTCTGGCCATCACTTTATTTTCTTGCCGGTTATTACATTGCATGGCAGTCACCGGACATACGTTTATATTATTCCGGAAGCACCGAGATGCTTTCATTCTGGGAAATGATGAAAATGAACCTGGCCGAAGGACTGTATTCTTTTCAAATCTTTCGCGGCATCGTTTGGGCAGCGGTTGCATGGTATGCCTTTAGTGTGATTAAAGGTACGCGCTGGCAAAATGCAATACTCCTCGGCCTTTTATTCAGCATTCTCGGACACAGTCAATTACTCCTCCAGAATTCTATTATGCCAGAAACGGTTAGAATGGTTCATCTGTTGGAGACAGTGGTTTCAACTTTTGCCTGGGGAATGATTCTTTCCTACAGCTGGCTTGACGCACCTATCCGCTCCTTTCCAGTCAAAACTGCCTCCGCATGAGGTTATTCGTAAAGCTCTTCGGGGTTGATCCGACAGACTTCCTCCATAAAAGAGGCCATTTTTAAGGTGACATATTCAAAATAACGGGCACCCTTTTCCTTGCTTGCAAGGGAAGGGTCGCCCACACCTGTATCTGCAGTGATCTTGCTCCACGGCCGTTCACGCCATGCCCAGCCTTCCTGAAATGCCTTTATCTTACTCTTCCGCTCAGCCCCGTCTCCCCATTCATTCCGGGGCAAGACGAGGTCAGGACGAAAATGAAGGATAAGGCTTGTTTCCATTTCATCCGCATGATCACCTTCGTTGTCAAAATAATCGTACTTACCGGGAATGCGGAACCAGTTTGTCGCACAGAGAAACATGTCGGGAAATTTAAGACCAAGCTCCCGTAACATGGTTTTAAAATCATTCCCGCCGTGGCTGTTCAAAATCATGAACTTATGAATTCCCTGCCGGTCCAGCACCGAAATTATATCATCCAAAATGGCCATCTGCGTGCTGGGATTCATATTGATATCCAGGTATATATCCGACTGCCCGGTATTTACGCCAAATGGTATCGTTGGAAGCACAATCACCTTTGCCCCGTTCTCCCAGGCAATCCGTGCGGATTCTGCTGCAATGTGGTCGGCCTCTATAATATCTGTGCCATAGGGCATGTGATAATTATGTGCTTCAGTCGCGCCCCAGGGCAATACAGCCAGGTCGAAGGACTCATTCTTAAGTGCTTTCCAATTTGTTTCTGCGAGGATGTAGGGTCTGATAGCCATATCTAAATTATTTAAATCTAAAATACAAAATCTCATGCCGTTGGGCTGCCTGATTGGGTATACATATTATCAAATGCCTGAAAAAAATGATATCTTTTCAACGTGAACCACAATTCCGGATTGATGATAAGACTCGTAATCATCCTGATCGTTCCAACACTTCTTTCTTTTCAGGAAAATGAATGGCGGCTCGACAAAGACAAAAATGAAATCCAAGTTTATACCCGCGAAGTGGAAGGCTTTCCAATTCGTCAATTCAGGGCTTCCTCCCAGACTTCAGCGCCCTTGGAAGCCATTGAGCAGCTCTTTCGGGAAATTTCAGATTATCCTTCCTGGATGCCTGATGTTTCCGGTTCGCAATTACTGGAACAACCGGCCGACAATGCATACATCTATTACTTACAAATAGACTCTCCCTTTCCCGTACAGGACCGTGATCTTGTTGCCAGAATGACTTTTGAATATCTGTCGGAAAATGTACTCCGTATCACCTATGAGAATTTACCGGATCACTATCCGGCCCAGTCCAGGCATACCAGAATAACCTATTTCAAGGGATATTGGGAGTTTACCCGTGCAGAAGGTCAGACAATCATTCAAAATCAATTCCTGTCAGACCCCGGCGGATCTGTCCCGTCATGGGTCGTGAATTCTTTCATGGCTTCGAACCCGTACAACACAGTACTCGCTTTAAAAAAACAAATTGAATAATCTGTATCAAATATTATTGCCGGCGGAATTTGGCTTTGCCATCCTGGTTTTTGGCCTCCTGTTCTTCATCAAGGCACCGTATGGAAGGTTTCTGAGATCTGGCTGGGGTCCGTCACTCCCCGCAAAATGGGCGTGGTTTCTGCAGGAATTTCCGGCCTTCGGGACCATCCTGGTATTATTCCTTTATTTCGAGGCATGGAGCAGTCCGACTGCCTGGGTATTCCTGATCATCTGGCAGGTTCATTATTTCCATCGCACCTTTTTCTATCCCTTTCAATTTGGAAGCGGCCAAAAGCCGTACCCTGTACTACTGGTCATCTTTGCGGTGTTTTTCAATTTGATGAACGGGTTCATCAATGGATATTACCTTTTCGGAAAAGTAAATTATTCAACAGACTGGCTCCTTGATCCCAGGTTTATTGTTGGTGTAGCCATATTCCTGGGGGGATATCTTCTTAACAAAGCATCCGACAAAAGGCTTGCAGCCCTTAAGAAGGAAGGAAACGGGGATTATATAATACCATATGGACATGTTTTCAAATATGTTTCCTGCCCGCATTACCTTGGTGAGATCCTGGAATGGACTGGTTGGGCAATCCTTACATGGTCGATGCCCGGACTGGCCTTTGCTGTCTTCACTTTTGCCAACCTCGCCCCGCGGGCTGTTGCCCATCACCGTTGGTACCGGCAAAAATTTGAAAACTATCCGGCAAACAGAAAGGCACTAATACCTTTCATTTGGTAACTAAGAAGCCTCCGATACTTTTACATTTTTGATCTGATGTGCGAAGAGGGTGTAGATGACAGGAACAATGATCAATGTGAGAAGCATCGATGAACTGAGCCCGCCAATGATGACCCAGGCAAGTCCGTTCTTCCATTCTGAACCGGCACCGGTTGCCAGCGCGATAGGAATCAAACCGATGATCATGGACAGGTTTGTCATGAGTACGGGTCTGAACCTAAGTTTTGTGGCCTCCAGCAGAGCCTGCTTTACTTCCATTCCTTCCTGTTGAAGCCTGATCGTAAAGTCAACCACCAGAATAGCATTTTTCCCGACTAATCCAACGAGCATCACCAATCCGAGAATCGAAAAAATACTGAGTGCTTCCATGGTAAGGGCCAGTGCCAGCAGTGCACCGATCAATGCCATGGGAATTGAAAAAAGTACAACCAGCGGGTAAACAAAGGAATTATACAGCACAACGAGTACGAAATATACAAGGAGGATAGATGCTGCAAAGGCCACCAGCATCGTCGCCAGCCCTTCCTGTGTCCTTTTTGTTTGTCCGCCAAAAATGAAATAAACATTCCCGGTACCAGACATATTCTCCAGCTTATTCCTGAATTCCTGGTTCACCTGCCCTCCGGTCCTTCCGATTACCTGAGATTTAATGGTAACGGACGGTGTCCTGTTGGTTCGTTCCAGTACACCTGGTGAGGGAATATCCTGTAATGAGACAAATTGCTTCAATTTCACTACCTGTCCCTTTTCATTGATCACCGACATATCCAACAATTTCTCAGGATCTGTTTTATCACTTCGCTGCAGCTGAATATGAATGGGTATATCACTGTCTTCCGACACCAGATTATTATCAAGATTTCCATTAACAGCCGTTCGAAGCGTTGCCCCAGCATAGACCGGGTTGATACTTAGGGTTTCCATCAGATCCCGATCGGGCACGAAACGCGTTTCAAGGTCCCTTCCCACGGCCGAGGATGTTACTTCAACCACCCCAACGATTTCCCCTAGGACGCCTTCAACCTGTTTTGCCAGGGCATACAGTTTTTCAGTATCTCCTGAAGTCACTGATACCTGAACAGCATCATCGTCACGCAAACCCAGAATATTGATGTCAATGGGCCTGATGCGTACACCGGGAATTACAGATTCAAGGTCAAGTTTTATTTGCCGGGCAATTTCAGAAGCAGAGCGGTCACGTTGTCTTTTATCGATCAGCTTTATACTGAGTTCGGCAAGGTTTTCCGTGCTCACCTCGATGCGGCCGCTGCTGGTAATCCCCACTGTCGTGAAAATTCCCGTGATCTCGGGCACATCTGCCAGGTGTGATTCGACCAACCGGGTGATCTTATCTGTTTTCTCAATAGAGGTTCCGGATGGTAATTCAAGTTCAAGTAAAAATTCACCCCTGTCACCGCTCTTAATGAATTCAATGCCAATAAATCCACCCAGAATCAGAAATACTGATCCGGCAAGCATGGCAGCGGCGATGGCAAGCGTAATTACACGGTGGTTCATTGCCTTTTGGAGTAAGTTGGCCATGAAAACTCCAAATGCGTCGATCATACGTTCGAAAGCGCGAACCAGTCTTCCGGTAATCGACCCGGGTCGAAGCACTTCCAGTTTTCCGAACCGCGACACCAGCAATGGGGCCAGGGTGAAAGACACAAGGAGACTGGTAAGCGTAGAGATCAGGATTACCACAGAGAACTGACGAAGCAGATCCGCGACAAGTCCGGAAGAAAAGATAATGGGAAGAAACACAACCACGTCGATCAGCGTAATGGAGATCGCCGTAAATCCAATTTCCATGCGCCCTTCATAGGCAGCTTTAACGCGGTCCTTACCCATTTCGAGATGACGATAAATATTCTCCAGAACCACAATGCTGTCATCCACCAAAATGCCAATCGCAAGTGACAGGCCCAGCAGCGAAAGCAGGTTAAGGGAGAATCCCAGCAGGTACATAAAAATATACGTGGTAAGGATGGACGTAGGGATGGATAACAGGACAATAACAGAATTTCTCAGGCTGTGAAGGAACAGCAGCATTACAAGCGAAACGAGAAAGATGGCGAAACCGAGGTCTTTCATTACTGCATTAGCGGCTTCCAGGGTGAATTCTGAAGTGTCCTGGGAAATATTGAATATTACCTTTTGATCCCGGTATTCATCTGTTAGCCGTTGCAATTCCTCCTGCACCCGGCGGCTCATTTTTACAGCATTGGCCCCTCCTCTTTTTTTAATATCAAGGCCAAGAGAATTGGCAGTATTAACCCTGCTGATTACTTTCTGCGCGGTAATGCTTTCATAAATATCCGCTACCTCCTGAAGTGGTATGTTCACCCGTGTCCTTGGGTGTACGATTGGAATTTCCCGAAGCTCCTGAACCGAGCTGAACTGGCCTGAAAACTTCAGTGTTCTCACACGGCCCGCAGAAGACAATGCTCCGACGGGTATTTCGGTGTTTGCAACCTGAATAGCCTGAATAACCTGTAAGATGGAGATGCCGTACAGATTCAGTTTATCGTTATCAACATCTACACGTATTTCCTTTTCCCTGCCCCCAAGTAGTCTTACTTCCGCAACGCCTTCCAGTCGTGAAAGGGCCGGAACTATCTTGTCCTCTGCAAGAGCCGATAACTCCACCGGCGATAGGCCGGAAGAAAGACCGATCCGCATTACAGGAAGATCATCAAAATCAAATCTTGAGATGGACGGACTGCGGGCATCATCGGGCAAATTCCCTGCGATTGCCGCAATCTTGCGTTGAACATCCTGCACAGCGATATCTACATTCGTGCCGGCAAGAAGCTCGAGCCGCACCAGTGAAAAGTTATCCCTTGATGTGGCAACGATGAGATCTACATTTTCGACGGATGACAGTGCATCTTCAATGGGTTTGCTGATTTTATCCTCGACGGATTCCGGGCCGGCACCGGGATAAACCGTCGCTACTGTAATCACTTCAGGGGTAAAACGCGGTACAAGCTCATAATTCAGCCTGGAATACATATAAATCCCCAGTAAAGTAATCAGGATGTAGAATACAATTATTACGACGGGTCGCTGTATGGAAAGGCGGGTAATATCCATTATTCCTGAACTGCTATTTTTTGCCCTGCATCAATCATGTTTTGTCCCTCAGTTATAACCCTGTCTCCAACGGAAAGCCCATCGATGATCCGGATCCAGCCATTCCTACTCTCACCTCTTGATACAATCCTTTTTGCCGCAATACCCTCATCGGCTATAAACACGTAAAATTCTCTCTCACCATACCCAAGTAATGCTTCCTGGGGGATGAAAATCACATCAGGTGGCGCAGCACTTTCTGAAATAGCCGTTGCCATCATACCTGGCCGGATGTCACCTTTCTGACTGTTCAAGACTATATCCACTTCAAATAGATTGGCAAAATCAGGTTTTACACTCTGAAATGAAATGGTGCCGGTTGTTACCTCCTGAATCCCATCAATCCGGACGTCAACGCGGTCAGATGAGGAGATTTGTTCCAATTCGTTCTGCGACAATTTCAGTCGCAATAGAAGGTTATCTGTATTCACAATTTCACAAACAGGAACTCCAGGACCCAGCATACCCCCTTTTTTAATAAATAACTGATTAATAATACCTGCAATCGGACTTTTCACACGATTGTCAGACAGTTGCTGCTGAGCAGCCAGATACTTTGCCTCGGCTGCTTTAAGATTCAATTCGAGTGTCTCGAGCTGTTGACCTGTAATGGCCTCGTTTTCGGCCATGATCCGGAAACGTTCACGGTCCTTTTTCAACTTCTCATAGGCGCTTTGCGCAACCTGTAGCTGCTCCCTGAGCAGTGCATCCTCCACCTGGGCAATTACATCTCCCTGTTTAATCTTCTGGCCTTTGGCGACATATACATTGGTAATCCTGCCCTGTGCTGATGATGTGACCATCAGCTCGCTTTCGGCAACAAGCTGTCCTGAAAATGTTTCCTGAAATGTATTTGACCATGGGGCAACCGTAAATACGCGAACGGGAATTTCTTCCACCTTCTGGAGTGATAAATTTGTCTGCGCCTCCAGCTTTTCCTTATTTGATTTCAGCTGATAAATGACAAAGGCTATGAGTATAACGGCGATCAGTATGGGGAGGATTCGCTTCATTTCACCTTGTTAAAAGATTCTAAATTACCATAGGTCCGATACAACTCAAGTATCGAAAGAAAATAATCCATTTTACGCCTGGACATTTCCATTTGGGCAGTACGCAGGTTGTCCTCTGCTTCCAGGGCTTCTTTCAGCGTTGAGAACTCCTGTTCATACCGGATAGTCTCCTGTTGAAACTGCCTTTTGTAAACATCCACCCTGCGCTCTGAAAGATCAAGTCGCTCCCGCGAAAGCTGTACATCCCTCCGGGCCGCGGCACGCTCCATGCGTATCTTCTCCTCGAGAAGATCCTGTTGAACGGACAACATTTCCTGGTTGATCCTGTTCTCCTGAATTTTTGATTTACGATTATTCGGATTCAATAAGGGAATACTTAGTTGCAAACCAATCATATGTTGGTTAAACCAGGTTGACCCTGATGAAAACAAATCGCCCATTCCTTCCTGCTGCAGCCATTCAAAGGCCATAAAAAAATCCAGCGAAGGGTACGAGCCCGCTGTTTCCTGGAGAATCTTTTCCTCATTCATCCTCATCTGCAACTGCAGTAATTCCAGTTCATTATTGGATACTGAATCGTTCACATCCATCAGTGCAGGTTCCGTTTCTGTTCCGCCTGCAACCAGCGAAATTCTGGTTTCAGTCTCAATGCCACAAAGGAATTTCATATAATCCTCCAGTTGACGTTTCCTGTTTTCGATTTCCTGACGGCTGATCTCCAACTCTTCTTTATGAAGAGCCAGCTCCTCAAGGGTGATCGGCAATACGGCTTCATTATCAACCGCTGTCTTCGTAACACGTTCCATTTTTTCCAGTCTCTCCCGGTTGAAATCCAGCAGTGAGAGCCCGTCCCCTACCATTTCTATCTGGTAGAATGTACGAATCACCTCGAACCGGATCTCGTCCTCGCTCATCTGCTGTCGCTTTTCAGCAAGCTCATCCATGTAATTCGACAGTTTGTTGCCGTTTAACATCCTGACATTGAACAGATGCTGGTTGAGTGTAATTCCACTGTAAAAATTCTGTGCCCCGCCCAATTGTACAGGGCCGCTTAATTCAGGGTTGATGTTTTGCGGAAAGATAAAAACAGGCCGGTCGTCAAGGTATTGATAATAGCGTGCGTAGGCATTTATTTCAGGGACAAAAAAACGCTTTTGACCAGCGATTTGCTGCCGTTGAAACTCCATTTCCAGTCCTTTTAATTCCAGTTGCCTGTTATCGGAAAGGGCCTTTTCCAGGCAATCATCAAGGGTAAGTTGCAGCTCTTGCTGGGCTATGACCTGCACTGAGAAAAATATAAGTAATACTGCCAACGCCTGTTTCATAATCCGTTGTACTGTCAAATGATCCTGCTGATATCACATCCTGACAATGCGGTGCTCTTTTCAATCAATTTACCAAATTCTTCGGTTGAAAAGCTTAAATCTTTCACCTTTCCTCGTCGAATAATTTTTCCACCGGGAAATTCCCTGCCATCAAGGATTGCCATAATATCCTTTGCCGCGGTTGCCGGACTACGCATTCCCCACTTCGCAAAGTTATAGATTGCCTGAAACCAGCCTGCACGGCTTCGTGCAATTCCCGAACGAAATGTTCCCGGATCAATGATGTATACAGATGTTTCAGGCACTAACGTAAAGATCCAGCAGCCAAGCATCTGCAGGCAGGCTTTACTGTTACCGTATGCATGTAAAGGTTTATAGGAATCCAGGCACATCAGATCATCGAAATTAATCGTATACCAGCGCGCTGCCTGTGAACCTGTAATAATCACCCGGGGGACAGTCTTTACTGAAAACAATTCACACAGAAGGATGTAGTGGGAAAGGTAATTGATCATGAATGTCTCCTCCACCCCATCGGCGGTTATATGTGGCTTTTCTCTACCAAGAATTCCTGCATTGCATAAAACAATGTCTATTCGGGGGAAATCCCTGGCAATCTGCACGGCTACGGATTTTACGTCAGACTGACTTGAAAAATCAGCTACATAGAAACTGGAATTTTCATGATTCCGGGCAATGCCTGCAAGCAGTTCACGGTTTCTTCCAATCAGAATAACATGATCATCACCGCCAAGGAGAGTTTCAGCCACATATTTCCCCAATCCGGAGGTTGCCCCGGTGATAACAATATTACGGGGCATTATTTTCTTGGTGGCAATGGTACGAGAGCGGATACACGCTTCCGGTAAGCCTCATAACCTTCCTTTCTCATCTCTCTTTTCTCCATCATCGGAATACTGATAAAAACAAACAGAATGATCATCATTACCATTCCCGATATCAGCCAGTACATGCCAGAAAGAAATAGTGGAAGGCTAAACAAAAATATACTTACCCAGAAGGAGATCTCCCCGAAGTAATTCGGATGACGGGACCATCCCCATAATCCGGAATCCATGATTTTGGTTGAGCCGGGTTCCCGGGACAACCGGAATCTGCGAAGTTGGTTATCGGCTGCTGCCTCAATTACAATCGCACCAATCCCGACGATCGTGGCAATAAAATCGATTACTCCTAATCCCGAAGGATCCTGAAAGATATAATAAAGCGGAATACACCCAGCAAACACAAGAACGGTCGGAAAAAGATGAATCCCCAGGAAACTTACCAGCCAGTAAAAAATGCCGGTGTCTTCGGAAAGCTTGGTATATCGCCAGTCTTCATGAACCATGCCCGGCCAGCTTCGCGCCCAGTTCCATGTCAGTCGAATTCCCCAGGCATTTACAATGGTAAGAACAATCATATTTCGGATAAGATCGCCTTCCGCTCCAAATTCAAAGAACCACCAGAAGGCAATAAACATGGGATAAACACTCCAGTAAGGATCATACATACTTGAATTGCGTAACAGCAACGAGAACAAAAAGATGATCACTGTCGCCGCAAAATCGGCCACGGCCATATTGATGATAGGGTTTTCAATACCCGAATTCAGCAATATGATGGCAGAAACGGCAAATGAGATGATATAGGCAAGAATTACTATTGAAAAGCTTTGCGCTTTGTTTAATTTGGCTGGCATAGAAGCAAATAAAATGTCAAAAAAAAGTTTTAAACTCCCTCCTCTTTCTCCGCTGATAGGCACGAACCTTATAAACTACATCCGTATTTCACGAAAGAGAAAGATCGCAGGAAGATACTGGCTTAAATATATACTTACAATCCTAATTATCTTAATTTTTACTCCGCTGCGCTGGTATGAGCGTTGGTATCTGCGTAAAAAACGTTCGCATCGCATTGAGAAGCCGGTATTTATCCTGGGACACTGGCGAAGCGGAACAACCTTGTTGCACAACCTCCTTTGTCAGTCGCCCAATGCGGCCTTCGTTACCACATATCAAACTGTATTCACACAATACCTGGGATCATCAAAAATTTTGAAACCATTCATGGGTTTCATCATGCCTGATAAAAGGCCAAGTGATAATGTAAAGTTAAATGTTGATTATCCCCAGGAAGAAGAATTTGCCCTGTGCAATCTCACTGAAGCTTCCTATTATCACTTTTTTTACTTTCCTGATGATACTACAGAATACTTCGACCGCTATGTGCGATTCAGTCATGGAGCAGACAAATGGAAAAATTCCTATGCTGAACTTTTAAGACGTGCGGGATACATCATGCGGGAGCGCCCATACCTGGTGATTAAAAATCCCGTAAATACAGGACGACTCGGAGTGCTCCGCGAGCTTTATCCCGATGGCCGGTTCATTCACATTTACCGAAACCCCTATGTAGTATTCCTCTCGACTAAAAAGTTCTTTCTGGAACTCATGCCCACGCTTTGGTTTCATGAATTCAGCGAAGAAGACATCGAAGAAATGATCCTGGAAACCTATTTAAAGCTCATGGAATTATACGACCGGGATCACGCATTAAACGGGCAGGTCGTAGATGTCAAATTTGAGGAGTTTGAAAAAAACCCGTTAGAATCACTCAAAAATATCTATGAACAGTTAGGTATGACGATGTTCGAACAGGATCGCTCCAGCTTTGAGTCCTATCTGGCCAGTCAGAAAGGATACCGTAAAAACAAATATTCCATCTCCCGAAGAGAGTATGATCTTGTCACCAACAGGTGGCAGGTCTACCTCGAGAGATGGAATTATGGCTTACCTCCAAATATGGAGATAGTCGATTAGAGTGTTGTACGATTAAAAACGATATCGATGCTCACCGTTTTAATCACAAAAGAATTATCCGGATAAATTTCTACCAGCGGGTAATTGGTTACAACTCCTGAAACCCCTGTTTCAGAAACAACCAGCTGATCAAGGATAAGTGGAAATGCCTGATCCTGAATGATGAGGTTCAGTGTAAGCCTGTTCCGGTTTTCAGTGATGCTCCATGTACCAAACCGTTCTGAGGGAGTTGATTCATTTTTACATGCATAAAAGATCTCAAAATTCTCGCGAAGGTCGATCACAGTATTCGGACCGTTGTCGCACGGAGATGCAACATAGAGCTGTTCTGCGACAAGGGTGGTGATATTTTCATCCGCCATTAATTCCATGTCGTAATAGGTGACATCTTCGTTAAGAATCACCGAATTCAAGGAATAAATACCAATTAGCGGGTCAACTTCAGGTTCACTGTCATCATCCCCACAGGCGGAAACTAAAAATAAGGATACTACCGCCATCATACTTAAAAGTCTGAAAATTGTCTTCATGTTAAAATTGTTGGTTAATGGGCACCAATATAACGCTTTTATTTTTTTGAACCTGATTTTAATAAATTCGCAATGATTTTCTTCAGATGAACATAAGAAATTACTATTTTCCAATCATGAAATCATTTTTTCTGACACTCACCTTCATTGTTGTCATCATTTTTTCAGCTTTCAGTCAGGATTATGTCCTTTCCGGAACAATAAAGGACAAAGCAACAGGGCAGCCCATGGCAGGCGTAAATATTGCCATTAAAGACACCTACATCGGCACCATCAGTGACAAAGACGGAAAATTCAAGCTTGAATCCTCTAAACTACCCCCCTTTGTAATCCGAATTTCCATGATGGGCTATTCCACCCTTGAAATGGAAATCACAGCACAGACCAGCGACCTTGACATCACACTTGAGGAAACCTACATTTTAGGCCAGGAGGTGGTTGTTTCGGCATCGCTGATTGAGGAAAGTTATCTGCAGACACCGGTGAGTATCGAAAAACTGGGCATTAGTGATCTTAAGAGAACTACTGCCGCTAATTTCTATGATGGTTTATATAACCTCAAAGGGGTAGATATGAACGTTCAGAGTCTCACCTTTAAAACACCCAATACACGCGGATTTAATGGTAATACCAATTATCGTTTCAATCAGTTTGTAGACGGTGTTGACAATACCCCTGCAGGATTGGGCTTCTCTGCGGGAAATATATTTGGACTATCACAGCTTGATATTGAAAGTGTAGAACTATTGGTGGGCGCATCAAGCGCACTCTACGGACCGGGTGGAATGAACGGGTCACTGTTGATGACCAGCAAAAATCCTTTCGACTACCAGGGATTAAGTGCTTCTATGCAGGTGGGTGTGATGCATCTCGGTGCAGATTACAGGGACAGCCCGACTCCCATGACCGACTTTAATCTGCGATATGCTAAAAAGATAAATAATAAGTTAGCATTTAAGGTGGTCATGAGCTATCTGGAGGCCACCGACTGGCATGCGGCAGACTATCGTGATAAAAACAATCTCGATGACCCCCGATCCACCCGCCAGAATAACGAAGGATATGACGGTGTGAATGTGTACGGAGACGATATCATCGTGCCTGTAAACCTTTCAGACGTGGCACCGGATGTGGCTGCCGGACTGGCAGAAAGTGTTGCAGGCCTGGAACCGGGAACTCCGGAATTTGATATGTATGTAGACAGTGTTTCAGCGCTGTTTCCCAACCAGGTGATCAGCAGAACCGGATGGAAAGAAAAGGACCTGGTCGACTACAATACAAGAAATTTACGTATTCAGGGTTCACTGAATTATCGGTTCTCTGAAAAATATGAGCTTATCGTTGCCGGCGGATACGGCAATGGAACAGCGGTTTATACGGCGCAAAACCGCTTTTCACTCAGTAATTTCTCCACCTATATGGCACGGATGGAATTGAAGAGTCCGGAAGGGTACATTCGTTTATGGACAACAGGCGAGAACGCGGGGGATACCTACGACGCAGGAACGACTGGGTTGCTCATGAATGAAGAATGGAAGCCAAGTGAGCAGTGGTATACAGATTATATCGGCGGGTTCGCCCAGGCATTTATTGTACTCGGATTCCCGTTGGATGCCGCTTACTCTTTTGCGCGGGGTGCTGCTGATAACCGGTCACCGGAGGGTACTGTTTTGAATCCCTCAAGGCCCGCCTTTCCTCTGCCCGGATCAAATGAATTCAACCAGGCATTTGAAAAAGTAACCAATCAGGTGATTCCAGACGGAACGCTGGTGATTGATAAAACGAGCATGTCCAATGCAGAAGCACTATATAATTTTAAGAATCACATCAAGGCGTTCGAACTGATCGTTGGTGGTCAGTTCAGGCATTACCGGATCAATACCGAAGGAACCACGTTTTTTGATGAACCGGGCGCCCCGGTCAATACGTGGTGGTGGGGAACCTTCGCGCAAATTGGAAAGTCGGCCTTCAAGGATCGACTCAAGCTTACCTTCTCAGCCAGGTACGACAAACATCAGAAATTTGACGGTATTCTTACGCCAAGGTTTTCCATGGTATATGCACTGGATGAGGAGCAAAAACACAGCATTCGCGCTTCCATTCAGCGCGCATTCCGTTATCCGAGTGTGACCGATATGTTCGTTGACCTGAATGTAGGTGCATTTCATGTGATCGGAGGATTGCCTGAGGTACATGATAAATATGGCATCCGATCAAATCCGGTATATCCACTCACCGGCAGCAACCCGATTACCGATCGACCATATGTTGATGACGGACCGCTTGAGCTACCTGTTTTCAGACCAGAAAAAATGACCGCCCAGGAGTTGGGATACCGTGGATTATTCTTCCAGGATGTTCTTCTCGTGGATGCCTATATTTTCCAAAATATCTACTCGGGATTTCATGCTGCACAGTTACTGGCCATCAATCCCTTTACACCTGAGGAGAAAAAATATCAGACCACTGTTAGCTCAGATTCCAGGATCACAACTTTCGGATGGGCGATCGGAGGAAATCTACGACTACCGAAGAAATTCCGCATCAATGGCAACATTGCGTATAACTCAATTACAAATGATGAAGTGCCTCCCGGATTTCAAACCCAGTTCAATACGCCCGACTATCGCTTAAACCTGGGAGTTGGCAAGGATGAAATCGTACGGAATTTATCGGCCAACATTAACTGGAGATGGCAGAACAGCTTTTATTGGGAGTCAACTTTCGGCAACGGAGAAATCCCTGCTTACAATACCCTCGATGTAATGGTGGCGTATCGCATGCCGAAAGTTAAGTCCATTTTGAAGTTGGGCGCATCCAATGTTACGAACCAATACTACACTACCGGATTTGGAAATGCCCAGATTGGCGGATTGTACTACGTTACGTGGGAATTCAATGAATTCTTTAATTAAGACCGGCATATTTCCCCGGTGACTTTCATCCAATAGAGACCTGTACAATAGCTTCTAGCAAATTCTAGGCAGCTGTTCACCCGGCAGCATCTGAATAATCCGCCGGCCACCAATAGCACTTTGCATGACTACCTGGCCAGCGTGTTGATCCACGACTCTTCCGATGATACATGCATCTTCACTTCCCGGCAGACCATGCAGCAATTCAACCACATCGGTGGCATGCGCAGCATCAACAAAGCCTACGAAAATGCCTTCATTCGCAACATATAATGGTTCGAGACCCAGCATCTCGCATGCGCCATGTACCTGAGGGACAATAGGAATATTATTTTCGTTTATTTCGATCCCAACTTTTGCTTGTCTGGCAATTTCATTGAGAACGGTGGCAACCCCGCCGCGGGTTGGGTCGCGAAGCAAATGTATTTCCGGCCCGAATTCATCAAGTAATTTCATGATGATCGACGCCAGGGATCGTGTGTCACTCTGTACTTCAGTTTCAAAGGAAAGTCCTTCCCGCTGCGACATGATCGCAATTCCATGATTTGCGATGGTGCCACTCACGATGACCGCATCTCCCTCTGTCACACGTCCTGCATCAATCTCAGCTCCCGGATGAACGGTCCCGATTCCTGTAGTATTTACGAAGATCCTGTCGCCCTTGCCTTTTTCCACAACCTTCGTATCACCGGTAACAACCTGCACGCCTGCATTTTCAGTGGCTTTTTTAATGGTGTATATGATCTCCCACAGTTCCTCCACCGGCAACCCTTCTTCCAGTATAAAGCCCAGTGAAATATAACGGGGTTTTGCGCCGCACATCGCCAGGTCGTTAATCGTTCCATTTACCGCGAGGTCGCCAATATTGCCTCCGGGAAAAAAGATGGGTGAAATAACAAAACTGTCTGTTGTAAACGCCGTCTTACCGCTCAGATCGAGGATTGCACCGTCATGCCGGCTGTGCAAAAATTCATTGTCAAGAAGCGTAAATACACCTGAATCCAGCAGTTGATTGGTGAGTGCCCCTCCACTGCCATGACCAAGGGTAATTACATCAAAATCAAGGGGAGGCATCGGGCAGGAGAGTGTAAATCCATTGATCATGATACAAGTTCGTTTTGGCGTGAATAATGATAATATGCCGCACAGGCACCTTCTGAAGAAACCATCGGTGCGCCCATCGGATGCATCGGTGTACAGGCTTTGCCAAATTGCGGACATTCATGAGGTTTCATAAGACCTTTTAACACGTTGCCTGCCATGCATTCCACCGGTTCCTCGACCTTCTCAGGGTTTATTTCAAATTTCCGGGATGCATCAAATTCTGCATATTCATCATTGAGCTCGTACCCGCTCATCGGAATTGTTCCAATTCCGCGCCAATCGCGATCAGAAACAACAAAGACCTCCTCAATTGCGGCAATGGCATTGAGGTTTCCTTCTTCCCTGACAATCCTCGAATACTGATTCTCCAGATCATATCTGCCTTCTTCCAGCTGCTTCACGGTCATCCAAATTCCCTGAAGTAAATCCACCGGCTCAAAACCGGTCACTACGATTGGAATTTTATACTTTGCTGCAAGAGGATAGTATTCACGGTAACCCATTACAGTACATACATGCCCTGCTGCGAGAAAGCCCTGGATCCTGCTTTCTGGATCTGAAAGGATGGCTTCCATGGCAGGGGGTACAAGCACATGGGAAACCAGGAGGGAAAAGTTTTTAACAGATTCTTTCTTTGCCAGAATTACTGAAAGGGCGTTTGCCGGAGCGGTGGTTTCAAATCCAACTGCAAAGAAAACCACTTCTCTTTCTGGGTTGGATTTTGCAATGGCGAGCGCTTCCAGGGGGGAATAAACCATTCGGATATCACCACCGGCAGCCTTTGCCTGAAGCAGGTTTTTACCGGATCCCGGTACGCGTACCATATCCCCAAAAGAGCAAATGATGGCCTTCGAATCAAGCGCTAAACCAATCGCTTTATCAATCATATCAATAGGAGTGACACAGACAGGGCATCCGGGACCATGAACCATGGTAATCTCCCGGGGCAGCATATCAAGAATCCCGTTGCGAACCAGACTATGCGTCTGTCCGCCACAAATCTCCATGATTGTCCAGGGTTTCGTTACCGTGTGATGTATCTCCGTCAGGAGACGTTTTACCACGTCGGCATCCCGATATTCACTCAGAAATTTCATGGCCCTTCCTTTTTGGTCGTAATACCGAGTTCCTCATCAACCTCCCCCACTTCTTTCAGATAACTGAATACCCTGATCGCCTCCTGCTCATCGATGATTTCCAATGCCACACCCACATGCACTAAAACATAATCGTTCAGTCCTGCAGATGGAACCATCGATAAATTCACAACGCGAATAATCCCTTCAAAGGAGACTTTTCCAGTACGAAATGCAGGGTCTGCATTTTCATCCAGTTCAATTATTTTTCCGGGTATGGCCAAACACATATCAAATCAATTTTCGTAGAAATTATCAGCATACTCTTCAGCCGCAACCGCACTGGACGAAATTCCGTGGTGTATTAACTGGCCGAATGAAATATTCTCATCGTTCGGACTTAATTCCTCATGAAAGTACAGTTCAAATTTTTCCTGCATCAAAGAAACCAGCAGATCAACCATCACATCATTCTGAAATACGCCACCGCTAAACGCTACCTTGCGGTAATTATGCGACCGGGCCTTAAAGTGAATTGCCTGAACAAGCCCGGCATGAAACTGCCAGGCAGCATCGGCTGTCGGCATTTTGTTGGTAAGGAATTGATGAAAACGCAATAAATGATACACGGGCGACATACATTGCTCAAAATCTATGGGGCGGAGATTTTTTTTGTCTGAAGCCGTTTTCGCTAATGCCTCAAGCTTCACTGCCGCTTCTCCCTCATAGGTGGTACTATAACCAAGGCCGGCCAGACAGGCGGCAGCATCGAATAGCCGACCTGCACTGCTGGTTTGCAGATTGTCGCCCTTTCGTAAAACCTTATGGTAGTATTCCCATTCCTGCTGGTTGAAACAATCCTTTATCGCCTGTTCGGCAATTGTGCCGTGCAGTAATGACAGGGCAGACAAACGTGGTTCCCTTGACATTTTATCACCCAGAATGTGCGCAAAATATGCCAAATGACCGATGCGGCTAAACCTGTGGTTTTCATAATTGAAAAATTCCCCTCCCCAAACCTGTCCATCCGTACCATATCCTGTACCATCCCAAATAACCCCAAGAACAGGCTCACCACTTTCGATGAGGCCATTTTCTCCCAGCACAGCGGCAAAGTGGGCTTCATGATGCTGAATTTTCCAGACAGGAATCGTGTGCGATTTTGCCAGCTTTTCTGCCAGGATGGTTGATAAATACTGGGGGTGCATATCTGCCAGTATTTCGCGGGGGGTAAAATCAAGTACACCGGCTAACTTTCCGAGCGTGTGTTTAAAGCTTTCATGGGCATCAAAACTATCCTGATCTCCAAGATACTGGCTTACATAAGTATTTTCACCATGCTGCAGTGCAAAGGTACTTTTAAGCGATGCGCCCATGGAGAGAACCGGATCGGTGCTTACACTTTTCCTGGCCAGGTAATTCGGGGCAAAGCCGCGGGATCTCCTAAGGATGATACGTTTCCCATGTTCAGGTGTGAATTTGATTACTGAATCATCTTCAGGAAGCGTAATGTCACGATCATGAGTAATGATAAGGTCTGCAATCCAGGAGAGGGACGATAATGCCTGTTCATTGTTGTAAATGATCGGTGCTCCACTGATATTTGCACTTGTTGCAACCAAGGGACTCCCGAAATCCCTTGCGATAAGGGCCAGAAGCGGCGCATAAGGCCGCATAATTCCAAGCGATGTCAGTCCGGGCGCAATCTCATTGACCTGTAAATCCGACTCCATGCTACCCTTACAGTTAAAAAGCACAATGGGAGCTTCGACAGACATGTAGGCTTCGAGTTGCTGCGGTGTTGTTTCTACATCAGAGAGCAACATCTCTTCATCAGGATACATCAGGGCCAACGGTTTCGATGGCCGCCCTTTACGTTGCCTGAGTAATTGTATGGATTCTTTATTGGAGGCATCGCACAAAAGCAGGAAGCCTCCGATGCCTTTTACGGCAATTATTTTTCCTTCATGTAGCGCTGAATAAATCCGCTGAAAAATATCCGGCACTTCGCAGGGCTGTTGTCCGTTTTCAGCAATACTGAGTGTGATTCCGCATACAGGGCATGAATTCGTCTGAGAATAATAACGGCGGTCATAAATGTCGTCATATTCATTTTTGCATTCAGAACACATATTAAAAGGCTGCATTGTTGTTCTGATGCGATCATAGGGAAGGCCATCAATGATGCTGAACCGTGGCCCGCAGTTCGTACAGGTAATAAAGGGATATCTGAACCTCCTGTTTTCCGGGTCGAAAAGTTCCTTCTCACAAGATGTACAAATGGCATAATCGGGTGTAAGCAGGACGGATTTTTCTGAATTGTCCTTACTTTCAATAATTTGAAATCCATCAAATTTTGGCCGGGCAACAAGTGTTTCAGTCCGGTTTATGATTCGGGACAGTTTGGGGGGATTCTCACGAAGGGCATTCAGGAAATCCTGAACACTTGCCGGTTTACCCTGAATTTCAATATGTACTCCGTCCGGGGCATTATTCACCCAGCCATTCAGAGAGAATTCCTGCGCAAGCCGATACACATGGGGGCGGAAACCCACCCCCTGAACTATACCTTCAATATGCAGGTGAACGGTTTTCAATGCGTATGGGGTGTAATGGTTACATGTGCGAGCTCATGTTTAAGCCAGGCAACCCAGGCATCCAGTCCGGATTCCTTCGTTGCAGAAACCTCGAAGAATGTGAGGTGATGGTTTACACGAAGCGCATATTCCTTTGCCTTTTCAAGGTCAAAATCGAGATACGGAAGTAAATCGGTCTTATTGATGACGCAAATATCGGAGGTCTCGAACATCGTGGGATATTTGATGGGCTTATCCTCTCCTTCCGTTGTACTCATAATCACAACCCGTTTGGTTTCACCCAGGTCGAACATCGACGGACAAACCAGGTTGCCTACATTTTCGATGAACAGGATGCTATTCTCCTTTGGCTGTAAATGTTTCATGGCATGCTGAACCATATCCGCGTCCAGATGGCAACCCTTTCCGGTATTCACCTGCATCACTTTAGCACCGGTAGCATTGATGCGGTCGGCATCATTTGTTGTTTGCTGATCCCCCTCAATCACCATGATGGGAATTTCATCTTTCAGCAACTTGATAGTCTTTTCGAGCAACGTTGTCTTGCCGGAACCCGGCGAACTTACCAGATTGATCGTAAGGATATTTTTTGCCTCCAGGTAACCCCTGTTTCGTTCAGCCATCAGGTTATTTTTTGTAAGTATATCACGCTCAAGATCGATCACGGTATGATCATGGGAATGGTGATGATCGTGGTCATGATGGTGATGATCGTGATGATGGTCATGGTGATGGTGCGCACTGGCGACTTCACCTGGCATCAGATATTTTACAGCGTCATCGGTATCGCATCCGCAGGTAGCACACATAACAGGTTAGTTTAAGGTTAATGATTTTACTTTTAGTTCCTTTCCCTGGATGATATCATTGAAGTATTGATGGCATTCCGGACAGGCATCGAAAATTTGCTCCATTTCAAATTCCCTCGAACACTCCAGGCATTTTCCGATTCCGGGGATTTCATTGATCTTTCGCTCAGCACCATCGAGGACAGTTGATTGTACAGCCACATCCCAGACAAATTCAAGTGAGCTCAACTCCACACCGGATAATTTGCCGATATCCAGTTCAATTTGAGTAACATGGTTTGCGCCCGCCTTGGTTACTTCCTCACGGGCGATTTCCACTATACTCATGGCTATAGAGAGCTCATGCATAATGTCAGGCCTTTTTATTTGCCGTGCGGATCTTCCGCACAATGAAAACAACGAGCATGAGCGACAGCAACAAGGGCAATATATGCCAGAATGATGTCAGGTAGTGCAAGGCAGTACCGCTCCAGCTGCCGTGGCCCGAATGAGCCATGCTGAGCATGGGGTAAAAGCCAAGTGCTCCGGTAAGGGTTAATTTTTTCATTCTGTAGGGATTTTAAATTTTTGGTAATCCGAATTTCACTTCAAAGAGGTTATTGTTGTTTTGACAATTTACCATCATAATGATAGGCATCTGACGGGTTGAAAAGTATGACAATTATCAACCCGTGTGATGAAGGTAGTCATTACAAAAACTGTATAAATTATTCATCTTCATAGGGTAAAGTCCCATCCAGTGACGTCTTAAACTTACTGTGCCATGTTAAATATTGAAGTAAAGAAGCACGAGTCACGAACCCTATATGAGGAGGCTGTTGAAAAAGGTTACTCCCGGCGTGATTTCATGAAATTCTGTACCACTATTGCCGCCTTCATGGGTCTGGAAACAAGTGGTATAGCACAAATCGCACAGGCGATGGAAACTAAAAGCCGCCCGGCCGTCATTTGGATGCATTTTCAGGAGTGCACATGTTGCAGTGAGTCCTTCCTCCGCTCAACCCATCCATTGGTTGCAGACCTGTTGCTGGACAAGCTCTCGCTTAATTATACCGAAACGCTACAGGCTGCTTCAGGACATATGGCCGAGAAATCGTTGCATGATACGCTTGAAAATCATTTTGGGGAATATATTCTGCTGGTGGAAGGTTCGGTTCCGGTTGGAGAAATGGCTGCATGTTGTTGTATTGGAGGTAAGTCTGCAGAACAGATAATTCAGGAAGTTGCAGAGGGCGCCAAAGCCATTGTAGCCTGGGGCAGCTGTGCTTCCAACGGTTGTATTCAGGCCGCCAAACCAAATCCTACCCGTGCGACACCGATTCATAAAATCTTAAAGAACAAGACGATCATCAAGGTTCCTGGTTGTCCGCCAATTGGCGAAGTGATGGCAGGAGTGATTGTTCACCTGATGACCTTCGACCGGTTACCTGAGCTTGACCGGATCGGCCGGCCAAAAGCATTTTACTCACGCCGGGTTCATGACAGCTGCTATCGCCGCCCGAATTACGATGCAGGTCTTTTTGTGGAAAGTTTTGATGATCCCAATGCCAAGCAGGGATATTGTCTGTACAAGGTAGGCTGCAGGGGTCCTGTAACCTACAATGCATGCGGCATAACACGATGGAACGGTGGCACCAGCTTCCCCATCCAATCGGGTCACGGATGCATCGGATGCAGTGAAGCGGATTTCTGGGACAACGGTCCGTTCTATCAGCACCTGGCAGCATTTCCCGGTTTCGGAATTGAATCGGATGCGGATAAGATCGGTCTGACTGCAGCGGGAATTACCGCCGCCGGACTAACGGCACATGCTATTGCAACTAATATCCGGAAGCGAAAACTGATCACACAGCATATAGATGAAGGCAAAGAGGGGCTTGACAAAAAATCATCATCATAAATTTGATCATCATGAGCAATCGCATTGTTATAGATCCCATCACCCGAATCGAAGGTCACCTGCGGGTAGAAGTTGAAATTGAAGACGGAAAAGTAGTAGATGCCTACAGTTCCGGAACAATGGTCCGTCTGATCGAGGAAATCGTGAAAAACCGCGATCCCCGGGATGTCTGGGCATTCGTTGGCCGGGTATGCGGGGTTTGCACCACCGTACATTCACTTGCCTCGGTACGCTCGGTAGAAGATGCCCTGGGCATTGTAATTCCGCCAAATGCTGAACTGGTAAGGAATCTGATGTTCTGCACCCAGTACATGCATGACCACGTAGTCCATTTTTATCACTTGCATGCGCTGGATTGGGTGGATGTGGTAAGCGCAACCAAAGCTGATCCGATAAAGGCTTCAGAAATTGCACAAAGCATTTCCAATTATCCAAAAAGCTCTCCGAAATATTTTGCAGATCTTCAGAAAAGACTTAACACCTTCATTGCGAGCGGTCAGCTTGGAATTTTTGCCAACGGCTATTGGGGTCATCCCGCTTACAAATTACCTCCCGAAATCAACCTGATCGGTGTTGCCCATTACCTGGATGCACTGGAATGGCAAAAGGAAATTGTGAAGGTTCATACTATTTTCGGCGGAAAGAACCCGCACCCGAATTACCTGGTTGGAGGTATGGCATGCGCCATCAACGTGAATGAGGCTAACGCAATCAATGCCGAACGTCTGGCGATGGTTGGCCAGCTGCTTCACCAGGCAAAGGATTTCGTGAACCAGGTGTATGTACCCGATGTACTGGCAGTTGCCCCGTACTATTTTGACTGGGCTGAATTGGGCGGCGGTTTACCTAATTACCTGGCTTACGGAGACCTTCCCACAAACGGATACAATGATCCTGGCAGTTTCAAATTCCCGAGAGGTGCTATTCTCAACAGGGATCTCAGTAAAGTGCATGAAGTCGACCCGAAAGATCCTTCCCAAATTCAGGAATTTGTGAAACACTCCTGGTACTCCTACAGTGATGGTGACGATAAAGGCAAATTTCCCTGGGATGGCGAAACAAAAATGAATTTCACAGGACCCCAGCCGCCTTATGAGCACCTGAATGTTGAAGATAAATACAGCTGGGTGAAAACACCGCGATGGAAAGGGAATCCGATGGAAGTAGGTCCGCTGTCAAGAATGCTGGTTGGTTATGCGCTTGGAAGGGAGGAATATACCGAAGCTGTGAATGGAGTACTCAATAAACTGGGAGTACCTGCAGAAGCACTGTTCTCAACCCTCGGTCGCACGGCTGCCCGTGCGATAGAAACGCAGCTCGTGGCGAACTGGGCTTTGGAGTTCTACGATCAGCTTTTGATGAATATTAAAAATGGTGACGAGCGTATGGCTACAAATGATTCCTGGGAACCTAACTCCTGGCCGGAAACAGCTCAGGGCGTTGGTACTACAGAAGCACCGCGCGGTGCACTGGCGCATTGGATCGTCATCAAGGACAAAAAAGTGGCAAATTACCAGCTTATTGTTCCTTCCACCTGGAATTCTTCGCCACGCGATCCCAGCGGACAGAGATCAGCTTATGAATCTGCGCTCCTGGGAACTCCGGTTCATGATCCTGATCAGCCAGTCGAAATTTTGCGGACCATCCACAGTTTCGACCCCTGTATGGCTTGCGCTGTTCACCTCTACGATGAAAATGGTAAGCATGTTCATCAGCTTAATACATTCTAGATATGACTACCTACCGACTTACTTCCGTTCTGCACCCCATGAGGAGGGTCTACATCTTTACCATAGTAACCCGGCTCTTTCATTGGATAAACGCATTGTCAATTGTTATCCTTGCTATTACGGGATACATAATTGGTAATCCGCCCGCCATTTTAGCGGCTCATGAAGCGTACGATGGATACTGGTTCGGAACAGTACGTTATATCCATTTTGTAACAGCCTATATCTTTCTGTTCAATTTCATTATTCGGATTTACTGGATGTTTAAGGGGAACAGGTTTGAAAACTGGCGAAATTTTTTGCCTACGAGCAAAGCATTTATCCAGGAAATGTGGGATGTCATCAAGATTGACGTATTACTGGTAAAGAATAAGCATGTTGTTTCATTAGGGCACAATTCACTCGCGGGAGTTTCTTATCTGATGCTTTTCATTTTGATGGCTGCACAAATCACTACCGGGTTCGGACTGTATGCGGCTATGAGTGACTCCTTCATTGCAGGATTATTCACCTGGGTGGTTCCCCTATTCGGCACAGATGCCCTGGTTAGAGTCTGGCATCATATCTTCATGTGGGGCTTTATCGTTTTCACCATGGTTCATATTTACCTGGTATTCTATCATGACTATGTGGAAGGCCGCGGTGAAGTTTCCTCCATGTTTGGAGGCTGGAAATTTGTTGAAAACGAATGTATCGATGAAAAAGAATGTACAGATTTTAACAGGTAAACATGGAAGTTAAAGACAAAATTTTGGTTTTAGGAATAGGTAATCTCCTGCTGGGTGATGAAGGCGTAGGTGTTCAGGCTGTTCAGTATATGGAGAAATTGGATCTTCCGCCCGATATCGATGTCCTTGATGGCGGTACGGGCGGGTTCCACCTGCTGGAAATCATTCAGTCCTATCCTACCGTTATAATAATCGATGCAACTATCGACGGACAGCCAGCCGGAGCGATCAGTATTCTGGAACCCTATTTTGCCTCTGACTATCCTCCCTCTCTCAGTGCACATGACGTTGGGCTGAAAGACCTGATCGGAAGCCTTTATCTTCTGGGAAAAGTTCCAAAGGTTTATCTGCTTACGGTTTCTATTGAGGGAATACAACCCATGACGATGAATCTTTCTGAACCAGTGCAAAATAACCTTGAGAAAATTGCTGAAGTTGCCCGGGAGCTTGTTTCAGTGATTCGACACCATCAGCCTGCGGATGCCTGAGAATTAAACTCATAGCCTGAAAATACACCCATCCCACATTCAAAACCTTGTCCATTTTACGAAAGTGTACACCTGTTTTGTTCATTTTCGTACAGTTTCCGATGGCCGAAAAATGCTAATCGCCTGATTTAGTGCATGTTAACTTATTGGCACCACCCTTGCCATTTAACAGACAGGTCAACAAAGGTCAAAAACTCAAAATAATTACAACAACAACAAAGAAGGTCAAAAACTCAAAATACAACAATCATGAAACTCTTATTTTCAACCCTGATAACATTTGCTTTGATCGTCAACACTGAACGCCCCGCGTCTGTGGAACCCGAAGCCTCTACCATCGCTCATTTCGTTCCTGCTACTGAAGCCAGCTTCGGTTACGCAAGTCCTTACTACCTCGATATCGATCGTGACGGTAAAAACGATTTCGTTTTCCAAACCGTATCGGTAGGTCTTGAAGGAAGTGTACACACCAAATACATCATCCAGGCATTGCAGGATCACCAGGTAATGGATATTGCCGGAAGTGCCGCCATCACTGAAAAAGGTGAAAACATCTCCATGGATATGCCACGCGGTAATGTTCGCTGGAGCGAGGCACACGGTGAGATCATCGAATCGGTTTATAACGGTGAGTCCCTCAACTGGAATGGAACCTGGTCTGGTGACCGTGCCCAGTACCTCGGCGTGAAACTTGTGAAAGATGGAAAATCATACCTCGGATGGGTACGTGTGGAACTCAACCCCGAAACTGAAAAAGCATTCGTAAAAGAATACGCCATCAACAGAACACCCAACGCGAATATCGCATCAGGTGACATGTAACAGAACTTTTGAGGTTAGTAAACAGATACAGAAATTATTCCCTCAACAATAAAAAAAGCCCC
>NZ_JAIXNE010000010.1:0-76665 GCF_020328055.1 Fulvivirga sedimenti | reverse complement strand
GAGCAGGGAATCCACAATCAGGTATTCGGCGTGCCAAAGGTACGCTCGGTGTGTAGAAAAACATAGTCGCAAGAATGTGCGTGCCGAAGGTACGCTCCGTGTGTAGATCAGGTCTGTCTTTTAGCCCCCGGATGTAATCTTATACCGCTCAGAATGTTTGCGCACCGGCAATTCCTTGCCGCTGTTTTTTAACAAAACAAAGGTGAAAGCGGCCCCAAAGTACACCAGCATGGAGCTGTAAAATATGAAAAGCATCAACAGAAGGATGCTGGCAGAGGCACCGAAAATAGCCCCGAATCGATCCGTGATGAGAAATGTGGTAAGAATCAATTTACCCAGCGAAAATAATACTGCCGTGAATAAACCTCCCTGAAGTGTATATTTCACAGGCATCCTTGCACCCGGTAAATAGCGGAAAAGACCTGCAAACCAGAGTGAGTATACAATCAGGCTGATGATAATACTCGCAGGTTTCGAGAGTAGTTCAATCGTGTCGGGGAGAAACTCTGAAAGATAATCCTTCATAACCGCTATAACCGTTTCTGAAATCGCAGTAACCAATACCAGAATACCGGCGAGGATAATGATCAATAGGGAAATACCCCGGTGGCGCAACCGGTACATAAAATTATTACTGGATGTCGTTCGAATTCTCCACATCCGGTGGATCGCCTGCTGTATGACATTAAACAGTGTGGTCGAAACAAAAATCAGGAAAAGTATTCCTCCAGCAGTAATCCAGCGATTACTCGCCATACTTTGAAAGTTTTCAACAATTTGAATTACCGTATTTGTGGTCGCCTCGCCGAATATGGAATCCAGCTGGTCATAGATCTTTTCGGTAATAACTTCCGTTCGGAAAATGATCTTGCTTAATATATTTCCCAGCAGGATGATGATGGGAGGAAGGGAAAAGACCGTGAAAAATGCGGTGGCGCCGCTGATTAAAAGCGGATTATTTCGTTGCAGCAGGGTGAAGGCTCTGCCCGTTAACTCAAAGAATTTAGAAATTCGACTGATCATCTTCATTTAGCCTGTTGGCCTGGTAACAAAAGTAGCATTCACAGGTTAATATGCTAAAAAAGAAGCTATGGATATATTGGTTGTAGGCGGAACTTCGGGAATCGGTCAGTCGGTGACAGAAAAATTAGTGGACAGAGGCGACAGGGTATGGGTATCGTCCAGAAATAAACCCACAAATCCCGTCGATGGTGTAACTTATCTTTCCGGGGATATCCTTGAAGATGAACTGGAACTGAATGTTGAGTCGCTTGACGGTTTGGTTTATTGCCCCGGCTCCATAAACCTTAAGCCTTTCAACAGGTTGAAGGAAGAGGATTTCGATACAGATTTTAATATCAATGTTATGGGAGCGATCCGGGCCCTGCAGCAAACCTATCCTTTACTGAAGAAAGGACAAGGCTCCTCGGTGGTGCTGTTCAGTACGGTGGCGGTTTCTCAGGGAATGCCGTATCATACGTCCACTGCGGCATCCAAGGGTGCTGTGGAAGGTCTTGCCAGATCACTGGCGGCGGAATGGGCACCTTCAATTCGTGTGAACGTCATCGCACCTTCCATAACGGATACACCAATGGCATCACGACTGCTCAGTTCTGACGAACGAAAGGATAATTCCGCGAAACGGCATCCGCTGAACAGGGTAGGGTCTCCTGCAGATATTGCAGGTTTAACGGCATATCTTCTTTCGGAAGATGCATCATGGATGACAGGCCAGGTGTTGGGAATGGACGGAGGAATGTCTACACTCCGGACGCTCTGATTTATTTTTTCCGCGTGGAAGAATCCCGGATGATGAGGGTTGTTTTAAGCGTCTTCAAAACGGGTTCAAGGACTGTGTCTTCATCCGCCTCTATTTCCCGGATTAACAATCGGGCAGCTTCCTGCCCCATCTCAAATCCCGGCTGAGCGACGGTCGTGATGGTCGGTTCAGTAAGTGACGTGAACTGCCAGTTGCTGAAACCTACCACGCACACATCTTCCGGAACGCGCAAACCACGTGCTTTCAGCGCCTGAATGGCTCCCAGCGCGATCATATCGGTACTGGCAAAAACACCATCGGGTTTCTCAGAAGCAGTATCGAAAAATTTGCCGAAAATATCTTTGGCGCTCTGCTCGTCATTGCCCATTTCATCATTGATAACCAAATCCTTGTTATAGGGAATGTTATGCTCTGCCAGTGCCTTTTTGTAGCCCTCATGACGGTCACGGGTGATGGTGAGGCTTGAAGGTCCCTGAAGGTGTACAATTCTCCGGCATCCCTGCTCGATGAGATGGGAGGTGGCCTGATAGCCGCCATTAATGTCATCGACCAACACATTGCTGCAGTTGAAAAGATCACAAGACCTGTCGAAAAACACCATTGGCATTCCACGTTTATGGATCGATTCAAAATGACTCAGGTCCTGTGTTTCCCGGGACATGGATACTATAATGCCATCAACCCTGTTGTTGAACATTGCCTTGGTGTCCATTACTTCCCGCTCATAGGATTCATTCGATTGCGAAATGATAACGCTGTAACCCGCGCCGTAGGCGATATCTTCAATTCCTGATATCACGGTTGAAAAAAAGAAATGTACAATCTCGGGAATAATCACACCAATTGTATTGCTCTTGCGGTGCCGAAGACTGAGAGCGATACTGTTGGGCTGGTAATTAAGTTCTTCAGCTAATTTGTTTACGGCCTTTTTCGTTTCCGGACTAATATCCGGATGATCCTTCAAGGCGCGGGAAACCGTAGAAGGGGAGATGCCTAATTCCCGGGCAATGTCCTTTATGGTGATCTGAGTACTTTTCAATGGGATTTCGAATATTACTTGAAACTAAAATACAGAATTAAACCCTGATTCCATACGGTACAATCGTTTTCGGAAGTAAAATTGGCTTCCGTTGATGTTTTTTAAGCAATTATACAATCACAAAAACTGGTGATATGGGAAAAAAATCGTCAAAAAATTTAAAATCAATTTCCGAAAACGTTTGCGATGGAATGTCCATTAAAATTGTGTTAATTTTATTATGAAGGAAGAAAAACAGTTGTTATAATTGATAATTGCAAAAAGAACGTGTTACTCACTGGAGCAACAGGTTAAACCCTAAAAAACCCTTATGATGAAGAAGTTTTACTATTTATTTGTGCTGTTGATAGGTGCCGGCCTTATGCAGGCATGCGATAACGGATACGCAGATTCTGATCTGATTGATTCACCTCCAAATGTTACATTATCAGGTGTGCCTGCTGCAGTTGAGGAAGGCGGAGCGCCAATCTCGTTTACGGCTACTTTGAAGGATGGTATTTCAGAACAACATTCTTCAACTCCACTTGCCAGTTATTCCTACAGCATGGTCGACACAACCTCTCTTGCCGAGGTTCGCAGTGGTGGTGCGGCTGTCTCCGGCAGAGATGCAGTAGTTGATGTTGCAATTGATATTACCGATGGTGGCGGTGCTGCCGCGGTTCCAAGCGGAGTTTACGAATTGTTGTTCACAGCAACGGATACAGGTGGAAATTCAACTCCCGTAACTAACATTGTTACCGTAATCGAATGCCAGACAGCTCCTGTAGCAACACTGGGTGTTATCGGATCTGCAACTCCGACAGGCTGGGATTCTGATACCGACATGACACAGGATCCGGATAATCCATATGTATGGACAATTACAATGACATTTGTGGATGGTGAGGCTAAATTCAGAGCTGATAATGCCTGGGCACTTAACTGGGGATCTACTGGTTTCCCTAGCGGAACAGGAACTCAGGACGGTCCGAACATCCCGGTAGCCGCAGGAACCTATGACGTTACCATCAACACTTGCACCGGAGTTTATTCGTTCAATTAAATACTCCGGTCCCAAAAATTAAAAAGCCCGTCACTGGGCTTTTTTTGTATCTAAGGAATTACCCATGAAGAAATTATTATTAATATCCGGCCTGTTGCTCCTTGTCATATTTCCAATGATGGCACAGGAAGGATTGGTTCGTATCGAACCGGCCTCAGCAAACGGAGATCAGCAGATCAGGGTTATATACGATGCCACACTGGGCGCTACCGCCCTCGTGGGAGCCAGTAAGGTGTATATGCATTCCGGTGTTATTACCGACGGTCCTTCAGGTACCGACTGGCAATATGTTGTCGGAGACTGGGGGCAGGACAATGGTATCGGACAAATGACAGCCGTGGATGGCGAAACAGACCAATGGGAAATTACGCTTTCCCCTACGGCACGTGATTATTACAACGTCCCGGGCGGTACTAATATCTTTCGTTTATCCATGGTATTCCGTAATCCGGATGGTACGCTGAAGGGAGCGGGCACACCGGGTAGCTACAGCTGGGGTTCTGTAGCTTCAAACGGAGACATTTTCATCAACCTGGAGCTTGGCGCCTTCGTTCAGATTACCGATCCGGATAACAGCGAATTGTTTATTGATAACGGGGAGACTATAAATTTTGCAGCCTCTGCCTCTTCCGAAGTCACCAATATGACTCTTGCAATAGATGAGGGATCCGGATTTAATGTAGTGGCGACGGTAACGAGTGGAACCACAATTTCTTATGGATATATGCCGGTGAATTCCGGAGATGTCGACGTAAGGGTAAACGCCACCATTGATGGCGAAGAAGTTTCAACAGTTCGCTCATTTTCCATTAACGTAATACCGGCCACTGTTGAGGAACCCATGCCCTCCGGTATGTTGAAGGGGATCAACTATACTTCAGCGACCACTGCGACATTGGTTCTTGAAGCACCTAATAAGAATTTCGTGTATGTAGTTGGTGATTTCAATAACTGGCAAACGTCAAATGCCTATCTGATGAAGAGAGATCCGGCAACCGGTTATTACTGGTATGAGCTCACCGGGCTGACCTCCGGCACCAAATATGTATTTCAGTACTGGATTGACGGTGTGATCAGGGTAGGCGATCCGTATGCTGACGAAGTCGCAGATCCTGATGATGATCCCTTCATACCCGCATCCGTGTTTCCGAATATCGCCCCCTACAATCAGCCCTATGGTCCGGCAACGATATTACAAACCGGTCAGGCGGATTTTTCCTGGGCGGTAACAGAAAGTTCATGGACGCCACCGGCGAAGGAAGATCTGATGGTGTATGAATTGCTGCTACGTGATTTCCTGGAAACGCATTCCTATGATGACCTTATCGATACGTTAAGCTATATCAGGCGATTGGGAATCAATGCAATTGAACTGATGCCGATCATGGAGTTTGAAGGAAACATCTCCTGGGGATATAACCCGTCCTACTTCTTTGCCGTCGACAAATACTACGGAACCAAGAATGACTTCAAGCGATTCGTTCAGGCAGCACATGCGGAGGGAATCGCTGTAATCATGGATATGGTTCTGAATCACGCGTTCGGAGAAAATCCGATGGTACGGATGTATTTCTCCAATGGAGCGCCTACAGCGGAAAGCCCCTGGTTTAATACCGTCGCGCGTCATCCTTTTAACGTAGGCTACGATTTCAATCATGAAAGTTCGTTCACCCAGGCTTTTGTTGACAGCGTGAACAACTACTGGTTAAGTGAATATCACGTTGACGGGTACCGGTTCGACCTGAGTAAGGGTTTTACGCAGGTGAATACGGGCAGTGATGTTGGAGCCTGGTCTGCCTATGATGCATCCCGCATAGCGATCCTCAAGCGCATGGCGGGTGAGATCTGGGATGATCATCCGGAAGCATATGTCATACTGGAACACTTTGGTTCCGGTCAGGAAGAAGCCGAACTTGCTGCGGAAGGTATGGTGCCCTGGCGAAACATGCACGGTTCAGCAATTAGCTCACTTGTTGGGCCCCAGGGAGACTTTTCTGCAGCGAATGCCACTACCCATGTATCCTACATGGAAAGCCATGATGAGGAGCGGATATTACATGAGGCATACGGACAGGGAGGAACATCAGGTGCATACAGCACCCAGGATTCTGTGATACTGCTGGAACGACTCAAAATGAACGCGGCTTTTTTCTTCATGCTGAAGGGCCCGAAAATGGTATGGCAATTTGGAGAACTGGGGTATGATTATTTTCTGAACGGCCCGAATGGCATCAACCGGCTTGATCCGAAACCCCTTCCGTGGGGAAGCGGGAATCTTGGGTATTATGAAGATCCGTTACGTCAATACGTCTACGATGTATTTGGCGGTATCCTAAGCCTTCGAAACGAATATGCCGATCAGATCAGAAACGCCCAGTACACCATTGATGTAGCAGGAGCAGACCGGCAGATCGTCATCGACGGAACGGTTAATGATTTTGTGATCGTAGGAAACTACGATCTTTCGCCGGTAACGATGACGGCTAATTTTACCAGTACCGGAACATGGTTTGACTACTTCAGCGGTGATGAATACCAGGTAAATACTACCAGTCAGTCGATAACATTGCAGCCAGGTGAATTTCATGTTTATACCAACCAGAAACTCTCCAACGGGTTTGCAGATGCCGTGGAAACTTTCCAGGTGCCTGTTACAGTTTCTCCTGATCCGTTTACAAAGGACACGGAAATCACCATTCGCTTTGATGCCAAAAAGGCAAACCCGGCAGGAACCGGTGGTCTTATCGGAGCATCTAAAGTATTCATGTATTCGGGGGTTGTGAAGGAGAGTGGCGCAAGTCAGGACCTGAGCAACATCGTGAACGATGCCTCGGCAGAAATGACGCCGGTATCAGGTGAGACAGATGTTTGGGAAATAACGCTCACTCCATCAGATTACTATGGGCTGGACGCCTCAGAGATCATTTTCCGACTGGGAATGTATTTTCGGAATGAAAATGGAACGTTACTCGGGAAGGGATTCAGGGGATCGGATATATTCCTTTCCGTTTTGCCGCAAGGCGATGCCCTGACGGTTTCCCCCGCTGATTTCTCACAGACAGATCAGATAACCATCACCTATGACGCCCGATTTGGTTCAGGTGCTCTTGCAGGTGCTTCAAAGGTCTACATGCATTCAGGCGTGGTGCTTACCGATAAAAGTGTGCCCGTGGGAAGTGACTGGACCCGTGTTGTGGGGGAGTGGGGTGTCGATAATGGTGTCGGACAAATGACCGCTGTGCCGGGAGAACCGGGTAAGTGGCAGATCACGCTGACTCCCAAAAGCTATTACTCACTTACAGGTAATCAGCAGGCATACTGGCTGGCAATGGTTTTCAGAAATGCCGATGGCTCAGTAAAATCGGCACTGGAAGCCGGCAATTACGAAGGTTATTTTGTTGCCGGGAATGGCGATATCTATGTGGATGTTCCGAATACGGATACCGTTGTCGGGATCGAGCAAGAACAAGGCAGATCAGATTGGATATATCCCAATCCGGCTAGCGACCTGGTGCGGGTTCAGATGAAGGACCGAAGCCTCACAGCTGTGATGATTTCCGACCTTCAGGGTCGAACGCTGGTATACCGGGAAATTTCAAATTTTACGGAAACAAAGCTGAATGTGGCGGCGCTTCGGGAAGGAGTCTATTTGCTGGTGATAACCGACGATCGGGGAGGTTCATATGTGCGAAAATTGAGCATAAAACGGTGATTGGTTTATTGACATATTTCAAATTTGACCATGTGTTTGATTGAAATTTGGTAAATGAAAAGGACTGAAACTCTTGATTTCTGCTTATATTTTAGGAATAACGGAAAAACACGATTGTACTGTAATGGTTGCAAACGTTTGCGGAGACGTTTTCGTGAATTTATGGTGATCAATATTGTTGTTAAGTCTATTAAATTAGTATAATTGGTAATTGAATTAATTGTTAACTACTAAGATTAATTTGTAATTCTCACTCTAATAAAACCCTTATGAAGAAGTTTTTACTATTACTTGGTGTGGCGTTGATTTCCTCCGGGATGTTGATGGCGCAGCAAACAGTGACGGGTCGAGTTACCGATGCTGAAGATGGTAGTGCTTTACCAGGAGTGAACATTCTGGAGAAAGGTACTACTAACGGTACGGTGACCGACATTGACGGAAATTATACCCTCAGGGTAAGCGGGGATGCAGTCCTTGTATTCTCGTTCGTTGGTTATCTGGCGCAGGAAACGGCTGTTGGTGGCCGGACTTCCATCGATGTTCAAATGGCGCCCGATGTGACACAGCTTTCCGAAGTTGTGGTTGTTGGATACGGAACCCAGGAAAAAAAGGAAATAACCAGTGCAGTAGCCAGTGTGGGTGCTGAGGATTTTAACACTGGTAACGTTACAGACCCTGCCCAGCTAATTCAGGGTAAGGTAGCAGGTCTTTCCATTACACGGGCAGGCGGTAACCCGAACAGCGGGTTTAACGTACGTCTTCGCGGTCTTTCCACGTTTGGAGCAAACACATCTCCGCTCGTGGTAATTGACGGTGTAATTGGTGCAAGCCTTGATAACCTGGATCCTAATGACATTGCTACCATTGACGTTCTGAAAGATGGTTCAGCTGCTGCGATCTACGGAGCACGTGGATCTGCCGGTGTTATCCTTGTTACGACAAAATCAGGAAAAGGAGCCGGAGAAACTTCTTTTGTGGACTTTACAGGTTATGTAACTGTTGATAATGTAGCTAATACCATTGACATCCTCTCAGCCGAGCAATACCTTGCTGAAGGTGGAACTGACTTTGGCGGTAGTACGGATTGGATTGATGAACTTACCCGTACTGGTGTTTCATACACCGGTAACCTTGCATTCGGAGGATCATCCTCAAGCAACTCATCTTACCGTGCTTCAATCAACTACAGAAATAACGAAGGGGTTGCGGTTAACACCGGATTTGAGCGTATCAACACACGTCTTCAGTTGAATCAGAACGCGCTTGACGGCAAACTGAGATTGAGCGTGAACGCTTCATACAATGAGCGCAACGATCAGAATATCAATAACGAGGCGTTCCGATATGCGATCATTTACAATCCTACCGCACCAATTTTTGAAGATGAGGCTAATGCCGGTCGTATCCAGGACTATGGTCCGTATTTCCAGCGTGACCTGTTTGATTTCTACAATCCGGTTGCATTGGTAAATCAGCAGGATTTTTCAGGTGATCGTACTAACATCCTCCTGAATGGTAGAGTAGAGTATGATCTTCTTCCTAACCTTACGCTGGCCGTTAACTACGGACAGGATCGTTTACGCGGAGTTAATAACGCTTACTGGTCGAAGCAGGATTTCGCTTCCGGATTTGGATCCGGCGGACGTGCACGCAAGCAGCAGTATGCTTCATTTAATGAAATCCTCACGGGAACAGCACAGTTCAACACTGAGTTGATCGATAAACTGGATTTCACCGCACTTGTGGGTGCTGAAACCCAGATCCGAAAGGATGATGGTTTCGCGGTAATGGCGAGAAACTTCCTGTTTGATTTCCAGGGTGCTGACAACCTTTCTTTCTCATCTATTCGTGATGGCGGAAATACCGAGTTGTTCAGCTACAGAAACAAGAACACACTGAACTCCGCATTTGCCAGATTGAACTTCAATTACGATAACACCTTCTTCCTTTCTGCTTCCCTTCGCGGTGAATCATGGAGTGGATTTGGTGAGAATGAAAAGACAGGTTATTTCCCCGCCGTAAGTATCGGTTCGGAACTGACAAACCTTTTTGACCTTGGACCTGTTAGTACCTTGAAACTTAGAGCTTCTTACGGTGTGACAGGACAATTGCCTCCAGCTGCAGATTTAGCACTCCCTGTATGGGGACCGGGTGGACGTGTGGATCTGGATGAAGATCCGGATACAAATGGTGACCTGTTTGTTGTTCCACAGCAGCAGCGTGACCCGAACCCAGGCTTGAAATGGGAAGTGAAGAAAGAGATCAACGTGGGTGTTGACTTTGGATTGTTTGACGATCGCTGGACAGGTTCCATTGACTGGTATACACGAAATATCAGCGACCTTCTTTATGGTCTGAATATTTCTGCCGGTGCTGCAAACCCTTTTGAGCCAGGTGAAAGTGCCGTGGTAGGATTTGCATGGGCGAACATTGGTGAGCTTACTGCCGGTGGTCTTGAATTTGCCACATCATACAACGGTGTTCGTCTCGGACCTGTTTCCTGGACGCCTTCATTCAACATGACCTGGTACTACCAGAAGACGAAAATCGAAAGCCTTCAGCTGACTGAGGATATCGGTATTCCTGAACTTCGCCTGGGTAACCTGGGATCTCCCGGACAGAACAACACTGTTCCAATTCGTAACATCCCTGGTGAACTGGTAGGTGATATCTACGGACCGCGCTACCTTGGTGTTGATGAAAACGGACAGTATGTACTTTCTGCAGACATCAACGATCCTGATAACCATGAGAAGTTAGGTAATGGATTGCCGAATTTTGAACTTGGTTTTGCCAACACATTCAACTGGGGTAAGTGGGATTTGAACTTCTTCCTTCGCGGAGTGTTCGGTCATGATCTGATCAACTCATATCGTAACTTCTACGAATCACGTCAGGATAACAAAACCTGGAACTTCGTAAATACCGATAAAGCTGATCCAAGAATTGTTGCAACTCCTACATTTTCATCACTGTATGTGGAAGATGCGTCATTCCTGAGACTGGATAACGCTCAGATTGGATATAACTTTGGAGTTGGAAGTTCTGCATTTTCTAAGATCCGCCTGTATGTGGCAGGTCAGAACCTGTTTACCATAACCAACTATTCTGGTATCGACCCCGAATTCCGACCAACTGACACAGAGAACGGAGATGGTTTCCAGACAAACCTTGCTCCTGGTATTGAGAGACGAGGTACTTACTTTACTGTACGTTCGTTCACCTTTGGTGTAGTAGCAAGTCTTAAATAATTGATAACGGAATTATGAAAAAATTAATTTATTATTCAGCCTTTATAGCCTCCCTGACCATGGTGAGTACATCATGTATTGAGCCTGATCAGGAAGTCTTTTCAAGCATTCCAAGGGATGTTGTACTATCGTCGACAGACCCGGATGTTCTTGCCTCATTGGCAAAATCAGCGTATTCACCTATCCGTGGTACCTGGGGTGGACATAACTCATTGTGGTCTATGCATGAAGTAGCATCAGATGAAATGGTTATCACCCAAAAAGGACCGGACTGGGAAGATGGCGGACAGTGGATCCGCATGCACCGACATGAATATACCCCGAGTGAGGAATCAATCAACAACGCCTGGGGCTACTGCTTCGGTGCGATCGGACAGGTTAACACGCTCCTTCGTCAGTTTGGCGAAAGCGAAGCACTGAGCGCCGAATTGCGTACGCTTCGTGCTCTTGTTTATCTCTGGTTAATTGATGCCTATGGTAATGTTCCTATCATTCTGGAAACAGATGACAACCCGTCACCACCTACCAATTCACGTCAGGAGATCTTCAACTTTATTGAAAGTGAAGTAACGGCAAGTTTACCTTTCCTTGCACAGGAGCGTACGTACACCCGCGTAAATTACTACGTAGGTCAGATGATCCTGGCGAAGTTATACCTGAATGCTGAAGTGTACACCGGAACGGCTCGCTGGGCTGATGCTGAAGAGGCAACTCAGGCGATTATTTCGGGTGGTGTTTACAGCCTTGAATCGGATTTCTTTGCAAACTTCGTGACAGATAACGCTGGTTCTGTGGAGAACATTTTCGTGATCAACTATGATCAGGATAATGCGGGAGGATTTAACCTCGGACAAATGACACTCCACTATCTGAGCCAGAACACGTACAACCTGCAGGAGCAGCCCTGGAATGGCTACAGTTCCTTGGAGGACTTCTACAATTCATTCGACGAAGATGACGAACGTATCGACTCGTTCCTTGAAGGTCCTCAGTTCTCCTCGAGTGGAGAGCCTTTGATTGACCTTAGTGCCGAGCCGAACGACCCGGATGGACCTGCGTTGAATTTCACTCCTGAAATCAACATGCTGGCTCCCGGAGCGTTCCGTCAGGCAGGTGTTCGTGTAGGAAAATGGGAGTTTGCGACAGGTGCACAGCAAAGCCTGAGCAATGACTTCCCAATCTTCCGTTATTCGGATGTATTATTGATGCATGCAGAAGCAAAGTGGAGACAGGGTGATGGAAGTGCCGTTGATTTTGTGAACCAGGTGCGTGCCCGTGCAGGTATCGCTCCATTGGCCAGCCTGAATGCCGACAATCTGTTGGCTGAACGCGGTCGTGAAATGTTCGCGGAAGGTTACAGAAGATCAGATCTGATCCGTTTTGGAAAATACAATGATCCATGGTGGGAGAAGCCTGCTTCAAATGCTTCGGTAAATATTTTCCCGATTCCGTTGCCTCAGCTGCAGCGTAACCAGAACCTGGAGCAGAACCCTGGATACAACTAGTAGATACATTATAATGTGATTAAAGAAAGCATGTGAAAGCATGCTTTCTTTTTATCTTTATACCATGATGTGTGAGAGAAAGGTCGTGAGGTTCATGATATTCATTCTTCCGGCACTCATCGCTGCATGTACCGGACAAAAGGCTGAAGAGCGTTTGTCCCATCCTAAACCCATTTTTCAGGCGATACCCGCCTCCCAAAGCGGTATTAATTTCGCGAATACCCTTCAGCATAATGAACGTATTAATACCTACACCTATCGGAACTTTTACAATGGTGCGGGTGTAGCCGTCGGTGATATCAACAACGACGGTCTGATGGATCTGTATTTCGCAGGAAATCAGGTCGATAATAAACTCTACCTCAACAAGGGTAATTTTACCTTTGAAGACATCACAGAAACGGCAGGCCTGGCTTGCCCGCAGGTCTGGTCGACCGGCGTAAGCATGGCCGATGTGAATGGTGACGGTCTTTTGGATATTTATGTCTGCAAGTCGGGACCCCCTGACACACCCAACCGGAATAACGAATTGTTCATCAATAACGGTGATCTCACCTTTACCGAGATGGCGCACGAATATGGTGTTGCCGATAAAGGATTATCCAATCATGCAGCTTTCTTTGACTATGACCGCGACGGTGATCTTGATATGTATCTGCTCAATAATTCCCTGAGATCCATTGGGATCTATGATCTCAGGGACCATCAGCGTGAAATCAGGGATCCGGAGGGAGGCAATAAACTTTACCGGAATGACGGCGAGCGGTTCACCGATGTCAGTGAACAAGCGGGAATTTATGGAAGTGCCATCGGGTTCGGACTTGGAGTAACCATTGCCGATGTGAATAAGGACCTGTGGCCGGATATATTTGTCTCTAATGACTTCTTCGAACGTGATTACCTGTACATCAACAGGGGAGATGGAACCTTTGAGGAAGGACTTACTGAATACATGAATGAGATCAGCATGGGATCAATGGGCGCAGATATCGCCGATCTCAATAACGATACCTATCCGGATATTTATGTGAGCGAGATGTTGCCGGCATCTCTACAACGAGTGAAAACTAAAACTTTGTTTGAGGACTGGGATAAATACCAGGCTGATGTCGCGAACGGGTATTTTCATCAATTCACCCGAAATGCTTTTCAGATTAACAACGGGCCAATCCCTGGAAATGAAAACCGGGTGTTCTTTAGCGAGGTGAGCAGGCTGACGGGCACGCATGCTACCGACTGGAGCTGGGGCGCGCTGCTTTTTGATGCAGACAATAACGGGTACAGGGATATTTTCGTGGCGAATGGAATTTATAAAGATCTTACGGATCAGGATTATGTGAATTTCTATTCGAATAATGAAATTCTGATATCACGGCATAAACAGGACAGTACATTACTTACAACCCTGATCGACAAGATACCGTCCGTTCCCCTCAATAATTTTCTATTCCTGAACCAGGGGGACATGAAGTTTACCGAGCAGGCTGTTGTCTCGGGAATTGACCAAAAGGGATTTTCTAATGGAGCAGTGTATGCAGACCTTGACAACGATGGTGCATTGGATCTCATCCTGAACAACATCAATGAAGTTGCCTCGATCTACCGCAATCTGGATACCACCAATCACTTTCTGCAAATTCAGCTGCTTGGCTCTCCTGCAAATTCAGCGGCATTCGGGACACAGATATACGCCTACGCCGGGGGACAGGTGTTTTTTGCTGAACAATATCCTGTAAAGGGCTATATGTCATCGATGGATCCCCGGGTTCACATGGGTCTTGGGAAACATGAAATCCTTGATTCGCTGATCATCCTTTGGCCAGACGGAAAGAAGGATACCATGGTCAAAGTTGAAACCAATCGTCATATCACCCTGGAGTACAGGGAGTATTTGCTGTTTGCGCCTCCAACTATCCCGGAAAAACAAGCAAGGATGCTGAATGCTGTTTCTGTTGATGGTCTTGCTGATGTTGAGCATCATGAAAATAATTTCAGTGACTTCAACCGGGACAGACTATTGTATGAAATGTATTCGAATGAAGGTCCGGGTAGTGCAGCAGGAGACCTGAACGGGGATGGCCTGGATGACTTTATCCTGGGAGGTTCTTCCGGCGAAGCCCTGTCCGTTTATCTGCAGAATGAGGATGGCTCGTTTGAAAGAATCCCTTCCGAGGTTTTTGAGCAGGACCGCTTAACCGAAGACGTTGAAATCGTTGTGTTTGACGCCGAAAATGACGGGGATGAGGACATTTATGTAGCGGGTGGGGGGAATGAATTTTCCTTCGGGGATTTCCTGTTAAAGGACCGGATTTATCTGAACGACGGCAATGGCGGCTTCTCCCGGTCCGGTACTTTTACAATCGCACCCGCTGAGGCAACCGGCTTTGTACTGGCAATAGATTATGATTCCGACGGCGATACTGATATCATCACAGGAACGCGGATGATCCCTTTCAAATATGGTGTGCCGGGAAGCGCCCATGTTTTCAGGAATGAGGGAAACGGAAATTTCAGGGATGTTACTAAAGAGGTGGCTCCGGAATTTGCGAGCTTAGGATTGCTAACGGGCGCTGTATACGAAGATTTGAATGCCAATGGCAAACCGGAAATTGTGATGACGGGTGAATGGATGAAGCCGCGAACCTTTGAATGGAACGGTGACCGGTTTGAAGAAACGGATTTGCTGGAAACGTTGCCTTCAGGATTATATAAGTCTGTCTCTGCCGCCGACATTAACCTCGACGGACGAATGGATCTGGTATTTGGTAATTATGGTTCGAATACACGTCTCAAGGCGTCGAAAGGTAGTCCGCTTACCTGGAATATTGCCGATTATGACGGGAATGGACGGCTCGATCATATACTATCGGTCTATGAGGCTGATACCTTGTATCCGCTCAATTTATTGCAGGATATTTCTAAGCAGCTTCCTTCGCTTCGCAAAAAATTTCAGACCTTCGATGCTTATAAAAACGCTTCCACTGCCGAGGTATTGCAAGGTATGGAAAAGTCAGATGAGCTGGTACTGAAGGCTGAAGAACTGGAGAGCTTTGTCTGGATGAATGATGGTGGAAATGGCTACGTAATGAAATTGCCCTGGCAGGCACAATTGAGTCCGGTTTATGCAATTCTGCCGGTCGTCTCTGCGGCAAGTGAGAATGTAAGCTTATTTTTGGGGGGAAATCAAACCCGCGTGAAACCGGAATTAGGAATTTATAATGCTTCCTACGGTGTTTGTTTTACTTCAGGAGGTGATACTGCCATAACCTATGTTCCTCATCAGGAATCTGGTTTCTGGATTCGGGGAGAGATTAGAAATTTGATAAAATTGAAGATCAGAGGAAAAGATTGTGTAATTGCGGTGAGAAACAATGACCGCATTAAGATTTGGGAAATTGAGTAATGATGAAGGCAAAACTAATAGGAATACTCTTACTTGCCGTTGCGGCCTGTACACCAAAAAGTGAATACCAGGTAATGCTGGAGCGGGAACTGGCTTCAGAGGTTCGAAACGACAGTTTGTTTCTGGGGTTTCACTTCGGGATGAGCCAGAAGGACTTTTACGCCAGTTGCTGGGACATGAACAAACAGGGTCTCCTCATACAGGGACCGAGTAATTTGTCTGTCGAATATTTCCTGGACGATGAATTGGATTTCCCTGCCTTCATGAGATTCTATCCGCAGTTTGATCAGCAAAATGCAATTTACAATATGCCGGTTGAATTCGTTTACAAAGCCTACGCCCCGTGGGATAAGACTACATCATCGGACTCGCTCTTGCTGGATGTTAAGGATCTCATGGAGGATTGGTATGGTGAGGGATTTGTATTTCTGGAAGACCCGGAAGGGGCAAGAAGCGTCTGGGTGAAGGTAGATGGAAACCGGAGAATCCGGATTTTCAAGCGGGATGTGTCCGTGGTGGCGATGGATATTTCCGATATGACAAATGGAAAAATGAAGGAGAAGGATGGGTAGACGATTAGTAATTTTCGTATCCTTAATTGCATGTTATGCATGTACGGAGGATGTTTCCGATAAAGTGGCTGTACCGGAAGAACCGTTATTTGTGCAGGTTTCATCGGAAGAGTCCGGCATAGATTTTAAGAATGAGCTCACTTTCAATGAGGAGTTCAACATTTACACATATCGAAATTATTATAACGGTGGTGGGGTTGCATTGGGCGATGTGAATAATGACGGTCTCATTGATATTTATCTCACCGGAAACCTGGTTTCCAATAAGTTATATCTGAATAAGGGAAATTTTCAGTTTGAAGATGTGACCGACAAAGCGGGTGTCGCCGGAAACCGGGCATGGAGTACAGGTGTGAGTATGGCCGATATAAACGGCGACGGCTGGCTCGATATCTATATTTGTAATTCGGGTGATATTCAGGGAGATAATAAGGAAAATGAACTTTTCATTAACAATGGAGATGGAACCTTTACCGAAAAGGGCCAGGAATACGGCCTTGCCGATAACGGTTTCAGCACACACGCAGCGTTTTTTGATTATGACAAGGACGGGGACCTGGACGTCTATCTGCTGAACAATTCCTACCAGGCAATCGGTAGTTTTAACCTGATGCAAAATAAACGGCCTGAGCGGGATCCGGTAGGAGGTGACAAACTTTTCAGGAACGATGGCGATGTTTTCACCGACGTAAGTGAAGAAGCCGGAATCTATGGAAGCATTATTGGTTTTGGACTTGGAGTAACCGTAGGAGATGTGAACCGTGACGGCTGGCAGGATATATTCATTTCCAACGACTTCTTTGAACGGGATTACCTCTACATAAACAACGGAGACGGGACCTTTACCGAGCAACTTGAAGATGCTATGAAATCCATCAGTGCCGCATCTATGGGTGCAGATATGGCCGACGTCAATAATGATGGATACATGGACATTTTTGTCACCGACATGCTTCCTGAGTCCATTGAACGCCTTAAACAGGTAACTACATTTGAGAACTGGGATAAGCTGATGTACAATGTTCAAAACAAGTATCATTATCAGTTTACCAGGAACATGCTCCATCTTAACAATGGCGATGGAACTTTCACTGAAGTAGGTCGGCTTGCCGGAGTTGAAGCGACCGACTGGAGCTGGGGGGCCTTGATTTTCGACATGGATAATGATGGGTTTAAGGATATCTTCGTAGCCAATGGCATCTATCAGGATATAACCGATCTCGACTATCTGAATTTTATTCAGGACGATGAGACCAAGAGAAAAATAATTACTGAGGAGGGCGTGGATTATAAGGGCCTGATCGATCCTATTCCGATTAACCCTGTTTCAAATTATGCATTTCGTAACAACGGTGACCTTTCATTTACGAATATGGCTGATCAGTGGGGTCTGGGTGAACCGGTTCATTCCAACGGATCTGCCTATGGAGATCTTGATAATGACGGCGATCTGGACCTGGTGGTGAATAATGTAAATGCTGTTGCAGGTGTATTCCGAAACCGGGCCACCGAGGCAGTTCCAAATAGTAATTATCTCCGGCTCAGGCTCCATGGTGAAGGAAAAAATACGGATGCAGTCGGTACGCGCATTATCGGACAGCTTAGTTCAGGGGCTTTGTATATGGAACAACAACCGACGCGAGGCTTCGAATCTTCGGTAGACCCGGTGCTGCATATCGGCCTCGGAGGAGACACAATTATCTCAGAACTCCAGATCATCTGGCCTGATGACCGGCTGACGGTGCTGAACCAGGTTGCTGCCAATCAGTCAATTGAATTATTTCAGAAAGATGCCGGGGCTACTTATCAGTACGCAAAAACGATCTCACCAAAGATGTTCACAAGTGAGTCAGGATCCATTCCGTTTCAGCATCAGGAGAATAATTTTGTTGATTTTGACCGGGACCGCCTGATTTACCACATGCTGTCCAATGAAGGGCCCGCAGCCGCACTGGGAGATGTGAACGGGGATGGACTGAAAGATATATTCATGGGTGGCGCCAAAGACCAGGCCGGCGTAATTCTGATTCAGAATGAAACAGGAGAGTTCAGCTTATCGGTTCAATCTGTATTCGATGGTGATAAAGGAAGTGAAGATGTGGGAGCGCTGTTTTTTGATGCCGACGGTGATGGCGACCAGGACCTCTTCGTGGTGAGTGGCGGCAACGAATTTAGTCTCGGTGCCCCTGAGCTGAAAAACCGGCTTTACATAAACGATGGAAGCGGTGAGTTTAAGAAATCACAGCAACCTCTCCTCAGCCAGATGAGCGAAATCTCATCAGTGGTAGTGGCCGCGGATTATGATGGGGATGGTGATCAGGACCTGTTTATCGGGACGCGTGCCGTACCCTTTAAATATGGGCTTTCGCCGGATTCCTATCTGCTGGAAAATGACGGGAAGGGCATCTTTACAAATGTTTCAGATGAAAAAGCGCCAGACCTCGCTGCTATCGGCATGGTAACTGATGCCCGTTGGGCAGACACAGACGGCGACGGCGATGCAGACCTGATGATGGTTGGAGAGTGGATGGCTCCAGTCCTCCTTGTTAATGAGGGTGGTGTCTTGCGTCGGTCTGAACAGCAATCTGTCCTGGATCAATACACGGGCTGGTATAATTCGATTGAGGCGCATGATATCGATTCAGACGGAGATATGGATTTCGTTCTGGGAAATCATGGTTTAAATTCAAGGTTTCAGGCGAGTGCCGACAAGCCTGTGCACCTGTACATCAGTGACTTTGATCGTAATGGTGCTATTGAGCATATCTATGCCCAAAAGGAGGATGACGGCAATGAATATCCTTTTGCATTGAAGCATGAGTTGGTGATGCAAATGCCAGGGCTAAAGAAGCGATATCTGAAATACAAGGATTATAATGATCAGACAGTGGAACAAATATTTTCAGCCGAACAACTAAAAGCTGCCACGCAGAAAGAAGTGAAGGAGTTGCGTTCGGCAGTCCTCGTAAACAAAGGAGATGGGTCATTTGCATGGAAGGCATTACCCGTGGAAGCCCAGCTTGCGCCGGTATATGCTTTCATTTTTACCGATATCGATAATGATGGGTTGGTTGATCTGATAGCAGGCGGCAATCAGTACCGGGCGAAACCGGAAGCAGGCAGATATGATGGAAGCCGTGGTATGGTGCTGATGAATCGGGGTGAGGGTAAATTCGAATCCATCCCCGGGCGTGAGACGGGCTTTATCGTCGAGGGAGAGATCAGGGGTTTTCTGTTGATCAAATCTACAGGACGTCGGTTGATCGTGATACGGAATAATGATGTTCCAGATGTATTTTCGTTTTAGTTATATTTTTCTCACCGGTCTTCTGGCATTCCTTGTTTCATGTGGGGAAATAAGGGAGGAGAGCCTTCCAAAAACCCAATTTACCCGGGTTCTGGCAGAGGATAGCGGAATCGGCTTTTCAAATCAACTAGTCTCCACGGAGGACTGGAATATCATAGAATACCTTTATTTCTATAACGGCGCGGGCGTGGCTGCCGGTGATATTAATAATGACGGACTGGTTGATCTGTTCTTCACCTCCAACCAGGGTTCAAACAAACTCTACCTGAATAAAGGTGCAATGAAATTCACCGATGTAACAGACCAGGCAGGTCTCGCATCCGATGGATGGAGTACTGGTGTCGTTATGGCAGATGTAAATGGTGACGGCTGGCTGGATATCTATGTGTGTCAGGTAGGTAATTACAAGGGCCAGACCGGCCGAAATAAATTATATATCAATCAAACGAATGGCACTTTTAAGGATGAGGCAAATGCCTATGGACTTGATTTTTCAGGGCTTTCAACCCAGGTGGCATTTTTTGATTATGACAATGACGGCGACCTGGATATGTATTTGCTGAATCACAGCGTTCATGGTGTAGATACGTATGGGCCTTCCAGCATTCGTGAAGAACAAGATCCTGAATCAGGCGACAGGCTTTTTAGAAACCTCAGCGATGAAGGAACTTCCACATTTGTGGATGTGACACAGGAGGCCGGGATTTACAGCAGTCAGATTGGATATGGCCTGGGCGTACATATTCTTGATTATAACCAGGATGGCTTTTCTGACATTTATGTTTCCAATGATTTTCATGAGAACGACTATCTCTATGAAAATCAGGGCGATGGTACATTCATCGAGCGCGGACAGGAAGCTTTCGGACATACGAGCCGGTATTCCATGGGGAATGATGCGGGTGATATTAACAATGATGGTCTTCCTGAAATTATAACGCTTGATATGCTGCCTACAGACCCGGTTATCTTACGAAAATCAGCTGCCGAAGACCGGAATGAGGTTAGTGCGATCAAGGCACAATATGGCTACGGGCCACAATCGGTTCGCAACGGCCTGCAATTTAACTGGGGAAATGGTCAGTTCAGTGATATCGCACCGTTCGCGGGAATTTTTGCGACCGACTGGAGTTGGGCTCCCCTGGTCGGAGATCTTGACAATGATGGATGGAACGATATTTATATTACGAATGGAATTGCCGGCAGACCCAATGATCTTGATTACATTCAGTATTTTGCCAACACCGCCGGAAAGGGAAGGCAGGCCTCAGATGAAGAGCTGATAGAAAAAATGCCGCAGGTAGAAATTTCAAATTATCTTTTTAGAAACAGCGGTGAGACGATATTTACAGATGTTACCAGCGATTGGGGTGTTTCTGTTCCTTCCTATTCACACGGCTCGGTTTTTACTGATTTGGATAATGACGGAGATCTTGATGTGGTCGTTAACAATGTGAATGCCGAGGCTTTTATCTGGGAGAATCATACCGAAGAACTCACCAATAATCACTACCTGAAGATCAGGTTGAAACACCTTGACAAGAATGTTAATGGTATCGGTACCAGGATCTTTCTCTACAGCGGAGGTCAAATTCAATACCGTGAAGTTTCTGCTGTGCACGGATTTATGTCGGGCGCTGTTCAGGATATTCATTTTGGACTTGGTGATGATCCCGCTGTCGACAGTGTAGTGATATTCTGGCCTGGTTTTACGCGTCAAACGATCAGGGAGATATCTACTGACACTGTTGTTTTTATTCAGAGTAACGGGGAGTCGTATGAATTACCTGAAGAAGGTCCGCATGCGGACAGGAAGGTCGAGGTGCAGGGTTTGTCAGATTTTGTTCCAGTCGAGAACAAAAACTTTGTGGATTACCAACGGGAGCACCTTATTCCCTACAACCTCTCATCCGAAGGACCGGCTGTTGCGGTTGGTGATGTAAATGGCGATTCATATGATGACGTATTTATTGGAGGAGCACATGGCGTGAGGCCCACCTTATGGATTGGCGGTGCCAATGGATTTGAATTGCAGCGAAATACGGTCTGGCTGGATGAAGTCCCCTATGAAGATGTGGATGCGTTGTTTTTTGATGCAGACCTGGATGGCGATCAGGACTTATTCATTGTGAGTGGTGGCAATCAGTATGCTGAAGGTAATTTCCTCCTGCGTGATCGCCTTTTCCGCAATGATGGTCAGGGGCAATTCTCGAGGGTAGCAGGTATTCCTGCAGTGGCTCTGAACGGTTCCGTTGTTCGCATGGCTGATGTGAACGGTGATGGGTTGCCAGATCTCTTTGTAGGCGCCAGGTCGGTCCCGGGTTCCTATGGATCAGCTCCCGAAAACATTATTCTTGTGAACCGCGGTGGTTTACAGTTTGAGGTATTCAGTGGCTTTAAGCTAAAGGGCATGGTAAGTGATGCCCAATGGGAAGATATGGATGGTGATGGAGATCCGGATTTGGTGGTTGCAGGAGACTGGATGGCGGTGACTATCATGGAAAATCATGGAGACGAATTTATCGCGCATCAAATTCCTGAAAGCAGGGGATGGTGGAGAAGCCTTGAAATAATTGACCTGGATAAGGATGGTAAACCGGATATTCTGGCGGGGAACATGGGATTGAATCATACGCTGAAGACTTCGCCTGATGAGCCAGTGTCATTATTGCTGGCTGACTTTGACGATAACGGTCAGAAGGATCCGGTAATTCTTCATTATAAAAGCGGGATCGAAATCCCATTTGCATCCAAGGATGAACTTGATAAGCAGGTACCTGCTATGAAGAAGGAATTTACCTCCTACAAGGCATATGCAGATGCCAGGAATATCAGGGAAATTTTAACGGGTATGGCCAGCGGTGTTCTGGAAGAACGGCAACTGGACACTTTTGCGCATATGTCTTTCGTGAACTCAGGCGGGCTGACATTCATTGGTAAGGCGCTTCCGGATCGGGCCCAATGGACCTGTATTAATGACTTTTTTGTGAGTTATGCGGAAAATGATGAGGTGAGTATCCTGGCGGCGGGTAATTCCCTTGCAGGGAATACAAACCTGGGGCCTTTGGATGGGATTCCTCTTATGGAATTAAATTATTCGGAAGGCTCGATGCATTTTACCAGAGCCTGGAATACTCCGTTCTACCAGGGGGTTGCAAAAAGTATGCTGGAGTTAAATGGAAGGGATTCTTTGCTCATGATTATTCAGCAGGGAAAATCACCCATATTCTGGGCGAAATGACATTTCCTGGACTCTTTTTTCGGTAATTTTAGGCGGAAAACGTATCTTTCAGAGATATCCAACAATCAATACAATACCAACAAAAACTTATCAAAGGAATAGAAATGAAGACGTGTAGAATGGTAATCAGCATGCTGGCGTTAATGACGCTTTTTTTTGCATGCCAGGAGACTCAAGAAACGGGCCGGGAGGTGATTAAACTTGAATATCTCTACGGTTCAATGGAGAACCTCACAGATGTAATCGTGCATGACATATTCTCGCCGCCGGTTGCAAGCCGGATTTATGCTTATCCAAGTGTGGCAGCCTATGAAATAATGGCACAATCTGATTCATCCTATCGCTCGCTTGCCGGTCAGCTGAAAGGACTTAAGCCGATACCTCAGCCCCAGGGTGAAATCATTCCTGAGCTTGCGGCACTTGAAGCGTTCAATGAGGTAGGTAAAAATCTGATTTTCTCTGAAGATCGGGTTATTGCCTATCGTGACAGTATTTTTCAGCTGATCCGAAATGACGGTCTTACCGGTGAGATTTATGATAATTCCATTGCATACGGAGATGCCGTAGCAGCGCATATAATGCTTTGGTCTTCAGAAGATAATTATAAACAATCGAGGACCTTCATGAAGCATACCATCTCTAACCGGGAAGGAACCTGGCAGCCAACACCGCCAGCCTATATGGAAGCCATCGAACCCCATTGGAATTCGATCAGACCGTTTGCCATTGATTCTGCAGATCAGTTCACACCGGAGCGACCCACCGAATTTTCGACTGACAAGGACAGTAAATTCTATCAGGAAGTAATGCATGTTTACGAAACAGTCAACAACCTGAATGAGGAACAACAAGAGATTGCCAGTTTCTGGGACTGCAACCCGTACGTGATGAATGTTCGCGGACATGTGATGTTTGCCACAAAAAAAATTACGCCAGGCGGGCACTGGATGGGTATTGCAAAAATAGCCACAGAAACAGCAAAGGCCGATTTTGCGAAATCAACTATGACATACGCGCTCACTTCCATTGCATTGGCGGACGGATTTATCAGTTGCTGGGATGAAAAGTACAGAAGCAACCTGATTCGCCCCGAAACTGTGATTAACCGATATATTGATGAGGAGTGGGTCCCCATGCTTCAGACCCCGCCGTTTCCCGAATATACCAGCGGACATAGTGTAATTTCAGGCGCAGCAGGAGAGGCACTGACCTCTATTTATGGCGATAATTTTCATTTTGTAGATGACACGGAAGCAAAATATGGCCTGCCGGTGCGTGAATTTGATTCTTTCCGTGATGCATCAAGCGAAGCCGCAATCAGCCGGCTTTATGGAGGGATTCACTATATGCCAGCCATTGATAACGGCGTAAAGCAAGGCCGGGCATTAGGTAATTATATCGTCGATAAACTAAGCTTCAGAACCGACGGAAAGAAACAGGAGGTACAATAGTAAGATATATGAGATTATACAAATTCGCTTTACTGGTAATACTGATAACATCCGGCTGTACTTCAGATACAGCCGAAAAAAAAGAAGTTTCGTGGAGTGAATTTTATAAATCAGATCTCTTTATTCAGGTTCAGACTGAATCCATTTTTCCGGATTCCAAGACATTTACCGACTGTACGGCGAAAAGGCCATTGTCTGAGATCCTGACGGATTACAACTCGAAAAAAAGCAGCGCCGACTTTAATTTAAAGTCTTTTTTAGAAGAGAATTTTGAAATCCCTGGTGGAGTACTGTCCTCATTTGAGTCAGACACTTCCCGCTCGATGAAGGAACACATAAACCTCCTATGGGAGCATCTCACAAGGGAGCCGGACCAGGTTTCATCCCTGTCTTCTTTGATTGCACTACCCCAATCATATGTAGTGCCTGGTGGCAGATTCCGCGAAATTTATTACTGGGACAGTTTCTTTACGATGGAGGGACTGATGGTTTCCGGGCGACGTGATCTGGCAGAAAATATGGTTCGCAATTTTGCTTATCTTATTGATACAATTGGTTTTATTCCGAACGGAAACAGGGCGTATTATCTTGGAAGATCACAACCGCCGTTCTTTTCGTGCATGGTTGACCTGTTGGCGAGTAATAACCGCGACCTTTATATTTCATTTCTTCCCGAAATGCAAAAGGAATATGATTTCTGGATGTCGGGTTCAGATAATCTTACCAAACCCGGTAAGGCTGTCAGGCGTGTCGTGAAGATGCCGGATGGAACCATATTAAATCGATATTGGGATGACTTTCCACTTCCCAGGCCTGAGTCCTATAAGGAGGACGTGATTGTAGCCAAAGAAATAGTCTCGACCGGTAATGAGTCGGCAGGAGCGGAGGAAAAGTTCAGACATCTGAGGGCCGGTGCTGAGAGTGGATGGGATTTCAGTTCACGTTGGTTTGCTGATCATAATTCAATTGCTACCATTCATACGACTGATATCGTGCCGGTAGATCTGAATGCCCTGCTCTATTTCCTTGAACTGAAACTCGCACAGGGATATGACTGGCAAGGAGATCAGGAACGGGCAAGATACTACCTGGGGAAGGCAACTGACCGAAAAGCGGCGATTAACAAATACTTATGGGATGATGAAAGCAGCTTTTACATTGATTATGATTTTGTAAATGACAGGGGTACGGGAGTACTGTCCCTCGCTGCATCTTTTCCGCTTTATTTTAAGATTGCAGACAAAGCAAAGGCGAAGAAAGTTATGGAGCGGCTTCAGGGAGAGTTCCTGCAGGATGGCGGCTTTGTCACGACCCTTAATAAAACCGGTCAGCAATGGGACTGGCCCAACGGGTGGGCTCCGTTACAGTGGATTACCATCAATGGACTGTACAATTATGAGTACAATGACCTGGGAAACGAAGGCGCACAACGCTGGCTGTCCCGAAATGAGGAAGTATTCAAGGCTACCGGTAAAATGATGGAGAAATATAATGTTGTAGATATCAGTCTGCTGGCGGGCGGAGGTGAATATGCGCTGCAGGACGGGTTTGGATGGACAAACGGTGTGGCGCTTGCCATGATGAAAATATTTGAAGAGAAAGAGATGGTGGATGAAATGAGGGGAGATGAATAGCTAAGTCGAATTAAAACCCTAATACATGGAAAGCATTGGTCTGAGTGGAATTGACCTTACAATTATTATCGTTTATCTGGTCGGAATCGTATGGTACGGTATCCGTAAAGGTAAAAAGGAGAGTTCTGAGGATTATTTCCTGGCTGGTCGTGATATGGTCTGGCCCATTGTCGGTATATCTTTATTTGCTGCCAACATTGGAAGTAACACGCTGATCGGGCTCGCATCAGATGCATACCAGACGAATGTCGCAGTCTACAACTATGAATGGATGGCGGCCGTCGTGCTCGTATTCTTTTCAATTTTCTTTCTGCCATTTTACCTGCGTTCAAAGGTATATACCATGCCGGAATTTCTTGAACGTCGCTATGATTCACGTTCACGCTATCTTTTTTCTACCATTACCATCATTGGAAATGTGATTATCGATACAGCATCAGGTCTGTATGCAGGCAACCTGATATTGAAGATTATTTTTCCGGAAGTGGAATCATGGATCATTATATCCTTCCTGGCATTTGCCGCAGCGGCTTACACCATTCCCGGGGGACTTTCTTCGGTGGTTCATACAGAGGTAATTCAGGCCATCCTGCTGATTTTTGGTTCGATGCTGCTTACCTATTTCTGTTTTGTGGAAGTAGGGGGATGGCAGGGAATGATAGACGGGGTGAATGCATTAGCCCCCGAAGGAAAAAATGCGGAGGAGGTTTTGAGCCTTGTTAAGCCGGCTTCCGATCCGGATTTGCCCTGGACAGGCCTTATTCTCGGTGTGCCCTTGCTGGGATTCTATTTCTGGGCAAATAACCAGTTCATGGTACAACGCGTACTTTCCGCAAAAAATCTGGATCATGGGCGATGGGGCGCCTTGTTTGCGGGTCTTTTGAAGCTGCCAGTTCTCTTTATCATGGTCATACCCGGTGTAATGGCTATTGTATTGTTCCAGGACCTGGATGTCAGCTTCCTGAATTATAAAATTGATAATGCTGCTGGTGTACAGGTGATCTGTGAAAACCTTGAGGATTGTCCGAATATGACCTATCCAGTGCTGATTTATAAATTATTGCCCACGGGGATACTCGGACTGGTGATTGCCGGACTTCTTGCAGCCATGTCATCAAGTATATCAGCTACCCTCAACTCGGCATCGACACTCATAACCATGGATTTTGTATCCAAGATCAGACCTGGCATGAGCAGCAAGGGACTGGTTCGTGTTGGTCAGATTGCCACTGTGGTACTTGTAATTCTTGCCGCCGCATGGGCGCCGATGATTGAAACCGTTGCTTCGTCGTTATGGGAATATCTCCAGCTGGTACTCACTTATATTGCACCTCCTATCGTGGCGACCTTTGTGATGGGGCTTTTTTACAAGCGCGCCAATGCGAATGGAGCCTTCTACAGCCTGCTGCTTTCATATGGATTGGCAATCGTAATAATCATCATGAAGTCTAATGACATTGCGCCCGGTCTGACCAATATTCACTTCCTTCTCCAGGTACCTATTCTGTTTGTGATATGTGCCGGATTAAATTTCATCATCAGTAACGCAGGTGCTCCTCCGGCAGCTGAAAAAGTGGATGATCTCACCTGGAACAGAAGAATTTATACGGCAGAAACCAAGGAACTGGAAGGACTTCCATGGTATAAGAACTACAGAGTTCTGTCGGTGTTATTATTAATACTGACGGCCTTCATTGTAATCTGGTTCTGGTAAGTTTCATTTAGATTAAAAGACATGAAATCAGGAAAGTACATTATTGCGCTTGATCAGGGCACGACTAGTTCGCGTGCAGTTCTTTTTGATGCACTCGCGAATGTAGTGGCAATTGAACAGCAGGAATTCAGTCAGATCTATCCAAAAGCCGGATGGGTAGAGCATGACGCCAATGAGATCTGGAAGACCCAGTTAAAGGTTTTTGAAGACCTCGTTGCGAAGCATGTTGAAAACGTTTCTGATATTGCCGCGATCGGGATTACCAATCAGCGGGAGACCACACTCATTTGGGACAGGAACACAGGTGAACCCATCCATAATGCCCTGGTGTGGCAGGATACCCGGACTTCCGATTACTGTGAAAGACTTAAGCGAAAAGGCTTAGAGACCAAGGTAAGGGATTCCACTGGGCTCGTGATCGATGCCTATTTTTCTGCAACAAAAATAATTTGGCTTCTGGATAATGTGGAAGGTGCCCGTGAAAGGGCCGAAAAGGGAGAGCTTATGTTCGGGACCATGGATTCCTGGCTTGTGTATAACCTGACGGGTAAAAAGCAGCATGTGACGGATATGACCAATGCCAGCCGTACAATGTTTTACAATATTCAGGATCATCGCTGGGATGAGTCATTGCTAAAAGTACTTAACATTCCGCCTTCACTTTTGCCTGAGGTGAAAAACAGTGCCGCACATTTTGGTGATTTCGAATATCAGGGACATATGATCCCGATTACAGGTATTGCGGGTGATCAGCAGGCCGCGTTGTTCGGGCAGCAATGTTTTGAGGCCGGGATGGCCAAGAATACCTACGGCACCGGGTGTTTCATGCTGATGAATATCGGAAAAGAGATGCAGCTTTCAGATAACGGATTGATCACCACCGTAGGGATCGCGTTGGATGGAAAGTTCAACTATGCGCTGGAAGGCAGCGTGTTTGTTGCAGGTGCCGCAGTACAATGGCTTCGGGACGGTCTTAAAATAATCGAGAAAGCTTCTGAAACAGAACAACTGGCAAAGGATGTCATCGAAGCACATGACGTTGTGATGGTTCCTGCATTCGTTGGGCTGGGTGCCCCATATTGGGATATGTACGCCAGGGGGGCTGTATTCGGACTTACCAGAGATACTAATTATAAGCATCTGGTAAAGGCAACGCTTGAATCGCTTGCCTATCAGACCCGGGACATTATCATTGCCATGCAGAAGGATGCAGGTTATGAGCTTAAGTCACTGAAGGTTGATGGGGGAGCTGTAGCCAATAATTATCTCATGCAATTTCAGGCCGACATTCTTCAGGTAAATGTCGAGCGGCCGGCTGTAATTGAATCTACCGCCCAGGGTGCTGCATATCTTGCCGGTCTTGGATGCGGGTTATGGACGCTCGATGAATTATCTGCTTACCGCGAACTGGACGCTGTATTTGAGCCTGTGATGAAAAAGGAGCAGGCCGACAAACTATACCGGCAATGGCAGAAAGCTGTAAAACGAACCATGAACTGGGTTGAAGATGACTGATATAGAACTGGAAAGACTGGATCGGGATGAGATTATCCGGAATTTGAAATCAACCGATTATGATGTGCTGGTGATCGGCGGTGGAATTACCGGTGCAGGGATTGCACTCGATGCTGCCAGCCGCGGGTTTTCAGTAGCACTGGTTGAGATGAATGATTTTGCATCCGGTACCAGCAGCCGGTCAACGAAGCTCATACATGGGGGTCTCCGATATCTGAAACAATTTGAAATTGCACTGGTACGGGAAGTGGGAAGAGAAAGAGCCATTGTCCATAAACTAGCGCCGCACCTGGTCCGTTCAGAAAAAATGCTGCTGCCGTTAATCCAGGGAGGAACATTTGGGAAGTTTGCCACATCGCTCGGGCTAATGGTTTATGATGTGCTTGCGGGTGTAGAAAGTGCTGATCAGAGAAAGATGCTTTCGAAGGAAGAAACGCTTCTCAAAGAGCCGCTGCTTGACCCGGAAGTCCTGGAAGGGTCCGGAATTTACGCTGAATACCGTACCGATGATGCACGGCTTACAGTGGAAGTTATCAAGACTGCCTGTGCTTTTGGTGCCGACTGTATTAATTATGTGCAGGTACTTGATTTCACCTATGATGAAGGTACAATTAACGGCGCTCATGTTAGGGATGTTGCTTCAGGGGACCTTTTTGATATCAGCGCGCGCTATGTAATAAGCGCGGCAGGTCCGTGGGTGGATGAACTACGTGATAAGGATGATTCCCTGGAGGGCAAGCGTCTGCACCTGACCAAGGGGGTTCATATCGTAATTCCCCATGATAAGCTCCCGGTTCGTCAGGCAGTTTATTTTGATGTACCTGATGGTCGTATGATCTTTGCGATTCCCAGGGGGCAGGTGACCTACGTGGGTACTACCGATACAGATTATTCCGGCGATAAAAATCATGTATTAACGAATCTGGAAGACGTGGAATACCTGCTTGATGCGGTGAATAATACGTTTCCTTCCGTGCATTTAACGAGCGCCGATGTTGTAAGCAGCTGGGCTGGATTGAGACCGTTGATCCATGAGGATGGAAAGTCGGCTTCAGAATTATCAAGAAAGGATGAGATTTTTGAATCTGAAACAGGATTGCTGTCTATGGCCGGGGGAAAATTGACCGGTTACAGGAAGATGGGAGAGCGGATTGTTAATATCCTGGTAAAAAAATTCGAAGAGGATCATGAGGATGCCGGCCTTGCCGATGTTCAAACGGATCACATTCCCTTAGGTGGGGCGGCATTCAAAAATGCGGAAGAAGTAAACATCTATCAGCGAAGGGTTGGTGATGCCATTTTACCGTTTGGGCTAGGTGAATATGATGCCTGGTATCTGACCAGCAACTATGGAAAACAGACAGATACGATCATTGAAAATTTGAAATCAGCTAATTCCAAAGGGCTGCATGCATTGCTGGAAGCAGAGGTCAGGTATTGCATGGAATTTGAGCTTACACATACGCTATGTGATTTTTTTATTCGCAGGACAGGCAGGCTTTACTTCGATATCGGGAGTGTTCGCCAGGGATATGAATGGGTTGCAGAGGTCATGGCGAAAAATCTGAATTGGGATGATGACAGGCTGAATGAGGAAATTCAGGAAATACGCAGAAATATTGAGGAAGTATCTAATTTTACCTGATGTACAACCCATTGGCACTTCACTTGTTGCGCCGCGTTCTGCGCAAGTTGAGAAAAGCAGGCAGGTCCTCGGAGGACTTTGAATTCCGGCTTTCAATTCTTTTTCAGGATCTGCATGAGGCTTTCATGCATATTTATGGCAACCATAAAGATGCCGAAAAGAAGTTCTATGAACTTATCCTGGTAATGGCAGACCGTTTTAATGAACGGCCCGATGCCCTGAAGAAAATTGATGAGAACCGGGAAAAGAATCCGGACTGGTATCTGCACCCTCATCTTTGCGGGATGATGCTCTATATTGACCGATTCGCCGGAAATATCAGGGGGGTTGAAGGAAAGCTGGATTATTTTGATGAATTAAATGTAAATCTCATTCATCTGATGCCCTTCCTGACTGCTCCTCAAGTGAAGAACGATGGAGGTTATGCCGTAAGTGATTACCGGACGGTTGATCCGCGCTTTGGATCGAATAAAGAGCTCATACACCTGGCGTCTGCCATGCGTAAACGCAACAAGTACCTGATGGTTGACCTGGTGGTAAATCATACCTCCGATGAACATGAGTGGGCAGAGAAGGCGAAATCGGGAGATAAGCATTACCGCAACTATTATTATACATTTGAAGAACGTACTGTTCCGGATCTCTTCGAACAAAGTCTGCCGGAAGTATTTCCTGAAAATGCGCCTGGGAATTTTACCTGGTCGGAGGAAATGAAAAGATGGGTGATGACGGTATTCAATTCCTATCAGTGGGATCTCAATTATACCAATCCGGATGTTTTCAGGGAGATGTTGGATATTCTGCTGGTCCAGGCCAACTGGGGAGTTGATATATTTCGGCTGGATGCAGTTGCATTCCTGTGGAAACAGATGGGGACAAATTCCCAAAATCTCCCGATGGCGCATGCGATTCTTAAACTGTTTAAAATTTGTACCCAGGCAGTTGCTCCCGGTGTAGCCTTCCTGGCAGAAGCCATTGTGGCTCCCCAGGAAATCATGAAATATTTTGGAGAAAGTGATGTCTGGAGCAATGAATGCGATATGGCGTATAACGCCAGCCTGATGGCCCTGCTGTGGGATGCAGTTGCCACACGCAGCAATAAGATTTTATATCATGCCGTTCATGATATTCCGGTTAAACCAAACGGAACCAGCTGGATCAACTATTTGCGTTGTCATGATGATATCGGGTTAGGATACGATAACCGGCATATTGAACTTTCCGGATTCTCACCAACGCCGCACCGGGAATTTATGGTGAATTTCTATACCGGAAAATTTGAGGGTTCTTTTGCGAAAGGGTTGCCTTTCATGGTAAACCCCAAAACAAATGATGCCCGGATATCCGGAAGTCTGGCTTCTTTGGCCGGCCTGGAAGCGGCAATAGAGCTGAAGGACGAATCACTTAGGGATCTCGCTATTCGAAGAATACTTATGATGCACGGAGTTATCATGGCCTGGGGAGGTATTCCGATGCTATATTATGGGGATGAACTGGCTACTCTGAATGATTATTCCTTTCTTACCCAACCCGAAAAGATGGATGATAACCGTTGGGTACATCGTCCGGTGATTGATTGGGAAAGATCAGAGAAGCGGAGGGATATTTCTACTGATGAAGGGCGGATTTTCCATGGCATTCAACACCAGATTCGCGTACGCGGTGGACTGGAAATACTCGCAGATCATAGTAATCTTGAATTGATAGACCCATCCAATGAGCATGTACTGGCCTATTCGCGTAAAGGGCAGGGTGATGATAAATTGCTGGTAATTGCGAACCTTACTGAACACGAGCAGATCGTTAACGCTGGTATCCTGCATTATTTGCGAATGGATCTGTATGGTTTGATCGATTGCCTTACCGAAAAGGAACCGGCGGTAAGTGAACAGGGGTTCATACTTGCTCCCTATGACATTCTCTGGCTCAAAAAGAGTGTTCCAGTTGAATCCACAGAGGGTTGATTTGATTTTCCTTTAGGTATTTCTTTCTATCTTTAGAAACGCACCGATAATTTATATTATGCATCAGGGATGCCTTGCTTTGTCAGGCACCGGGTGTAATCTGAAAATTCAACATGTCGAATAAATCACATATTTGGGGTATTGATCTTGGAGGTACCAAGATTGAAGGTGTTGTTCTTGACAGGGACAAACTCACAGAACCCTTGTGCCGCATTAGAATCGATACGGAAGCAGAGCAGGGATATGAGCATGTGGTAAGCAGAATATTGCACCTGCTTGAAAAAATGAAAAGTGAGACTGGTCTTGAACCTGATGCGGTTGGAATCGGAACACCAGGTACCACAGACCCGTATACCCATTTGCTAAAGAACAGTAACTCTACTCATTTAAATGGGAAACCTCTCTGGAAGGATCTGGAAAGGAGGGAAGGGGTGAAATTTGTTATGGCAAATGATGCGAACTGTTTCGCACTGGCTGAGGCACGGCTAGGTATAGTTCAGGACGTTAAGCCGGACGCACAGATCGTATTCGGTGTGATTATGGGTACCGGCGTTGGCGGAGGTGTCGTTGTCAACGGCAGGGTGATCAATGGTCATCAGGGAATAGCCGGCGAATGGGGGCATAATTTTCTTGACGAGTCCGGGGGTGCATGTTATTGCGGAAACTCAGGATGTGTTGAGAAGATTCTTGCTGGTCCGTCTCTGGAACGATACTATGAATCCATCTCGGGAGAAAAAAAGCGATTGCGTGATATCGTTGCAAACAGACTGAATGATCCCTTCGCTGAGAAAACCATTGACCGACTGGTACATTTTTTTGGTAAAGGCATAGCGTCGGTGATCAATATCCTGGATCCGGAAGTGATTGTGATCGGAGGCGGAGTTGGAAACATTGATGATATCTATGACCGCGGAGTAAAGTCGGCCACAAAGTTTGCTTTTAATACTTACCTGGAAACGCGGATTGTGAGGCCAAAGCTTGGGGATAGTGCCGGAGTGTTCGGGGCAGCACTGCTAACAATTTAATCCCGATCCCGCGTTATGTAACTCATGTAACACTGCAAGATTCCAATTGACGGTAGCTTTGTTGCATGAATAATCAGATTATCCGGTTAATTAAGGGGGTTTTCATATCCATTTTTTTGTTTTACGGCTCCTTCCCGGCGGTTTCCCAGGAGGAATCAGGGGAAGCGAGGCGACGTCCATTGCGGTTAACTGCGTCGATTGGTCATACATATCTCCCGAAAGATACCCGTGTGGGTAAAGACGTAGCTATTCTGCCATCATTCGGTTTGGATATTGAGTATTGGTTCAGCAGAAGGTTTGCCGTCGGATTACATAATGACCTGGAACTGTTGCACTTTCAGGTAGTGGAGCAAAACGATATTATTATAGAACGGGACTACCCGGTATTGGTGACATTCGATCTGATCTTTAATGTGTATAAGGGATTAACAGTATACTTTGGTCCGGGTGCAGAGCTGGAATCCCATGAAAATTTCTTTGTTACCAGGATTGGCATTGAATACGAGGTTGAGATCGGAAATAACTGGGATCTTCACCCTGTGTTTTTTCACGATGTCCGTCGGAATGCATATGATACATTTTCGTTCGGACTGGGTGTGGGGAAGCGTTTTTAAAGACCCAAACCGAATCGAATGGTGAAAGGGATTTCTTTGATGTCCACTTTTGGCACCTCAACCATCAGCTGAATATTATCAAAGCCTGATACTTCCACTTGTTGTACGGCAATTTGCTCTGCGGGTGTACGTGAAGCGCTTTCCGAAATGCCTAGTACGGGCAGGTTTGAATCGTATCTGAAGATGTGCGTGGTTAATGGCCCCGACGTCTCTGAGCGCATATAAGAAAAGGTTATTTCACGGTCGCGCACGGTGATCGTGGTGGGCTGATCCTTTTTCAGGGTAACATTTTTTGCGAGTACTTCCTCGGTTGCGTTGGCGTCGATATACAAACCAACCTGACCTTCAAGATATAATGTTTGCGCCCCATTTGTGGGCTTTGCCAATGATTTAATATCAATGGCGATGGAGTGATGATCGTCGCTTAATGAAGTTGTACTGAAATCAAAACCATTTTTCACAAAATCCAGCACTTTATCCTTCTTTGAATGCTGTGCAATATAATCTTCAAAATAGTTTTCAATGGTTTCTCCTTTTCGCAGTAAATTCGCCTTTTTGTCATCAGAGAAGTCAAGTATGCGGGTATAATCCGGGGATATTCCCAAAATGGAGGCATTGTCGATCTGGATATACATACCAACTCTAGTCCCTGCGTTCAACTGGGCAAGAGTATCCGCAGAATTTATGGGAGAGATGATCTGGAGTTTGTCGATAGCCACGCAAGGATTGCAATCCTGTGCATTCAGTACCGATGAGACAAACATCAGGACAGGAAGGGTGAAAATAAAACGTTTCATAAAGCACAACAAATTAAGACAATCTAAACATTCATGAATATACCTGTCAAGTTAATCGCGATAGCGGATTTTAAAAAACAAAATTGATAATGCCAATATCAATGTAAGTATATTCGAAATTATTATGGAGATACTACCAATCATGATGCCATAAATGAGCCAGAGGGATACACCAGTACAAAAAAGAAGAAACATGTTAAGGCTAATATCCTTTGTGGAACGTGTTTTCCATGTTTTAATCACTTGTGGAACGAAAGCGACAGTAGTGAGAAAACCAGCAGTAAGTCCTAGAATTTCGATGCTCATCATGAATTTGCAAGATAGGTATATTTTCAGCAAAAAGTCAGCCTAAGATGCTCAGAAAACTGTTGCGATACATTCGTTCTGCGAAATACCGGAGTGTGGGGCTCACGTTTTTATTGATGAGTATACTCTTCGCCTTCTGGGTTACCCGTCTGCCTGATGTGCGCGATAAACTTGGTCTTTCCGAAGGCCAGATCGGTCTGGCTCTTTTCTTTATTCCCTCCGGAGCACTCGCCGCTATGCTCATGAGTCATAGCGTGAACCGGAGGTTCGGAGAAGGAAGGATAATGACAATCAGCCTGCTGCTGCTTTCTGTCACCTCCATTTTTCCATTACTCGCAACTACCTATATCTCACTGTGTGTCAGTCTCTTCTTTTTTGGCTTTACGATGGGTTTTACAGATATATCCATGAATTCTGTGGTGAGTATATTCGAGAAAAGGGACAAGGTAAAAATCATGTCAACAACCCACGGATTTTTTAGTCTCGGGGGCATCATCGGGGCTTCACTCGGAAGTTTGATCGCCGGCGTTGGAATTGGAATGGCTACCCAGATGGTAGCCACAGCAGCCGTGGTCATCCTCATTGATTTGTTGGTCATCAGACCAGTAATTAAAAATGAAAGGGATGATCATAATAATGAAAATGAAGCCTTGTTTGCCATTCCTAAAGGCCCACTGTTGCCACTGGCGATCATCGGATTTTGCATTATGATGGCAGAAGGATCAATTGCCGACTGGAGTGCTATATTTCTGGATGATGTGGTACATGCTCCAGCCCACCTTCTCGGATTTGGATATGCCGCCTTTTCATTCACGATGACGATAGGACGCTTTTATGGAGATGAACTTTCCTCCATTTTGGGACAACAGAAGGTATTGATCCTCGGATGTCTGATCGCATTGGGTGGATTCTTCCTGACTCTTACGGGAGGACTGATCGCTACTTTGGGAGGCTTTGCACTGATAGGTGTCGGGTTTTCTTCAGTGGTGCCTGTTTTATTCAGTATTTCAGGTTCCATGCCCGGAGTATCCTCTTCCTATGGGATTGCCTCTGTTGGCAGCGCAGGATACGCGGGATTTTTACTGGGTCCCGTAGCGATAGGTATTGTCGCGGAATTCCAGGATCTGACCAGAAGCTTTATGCTGCTGATGTTCCTCACATTTTTAGCATTGATTCTGGCCAGATTCAGTTTCCCTTCTGTAAAGTGATTTATTCGGCTTTTTTCCGCCGCATGTAGATTAATAAGCCAATGAAAAGCACAACGAGAATGGCAGGAAGGACAGTCATATAACGAAGTGTCATTTGAGGGCCGGCCGTATCGATGGATTCACCCATGATAGGTAAAACAAGTGAAGTGGCGACCATTCCGGCACCTCCCATGATCGCCAGACCGAGCGCGCCTGAATCAGGAACATACTCGGCAACAAAGCCAAGCATGGTTGGCCAGAAATAACAAACGCCAATAGCAAAGATGATCGCTGAAGACATGGTCATCAGTGCTCCCTCAGAAACACTTAATGCGTATAATCCACCCAGTGAAATGATGGCTGAACCCAGCAGAACTCCCGTTGGGTTGAGGCGATGTACGAGTGGTCCGGCAAAAAACCGTCCAACTGCCATCAGTCCGGTAATTACAACCAGGATGATCATTGGGTTGATGCCACTCCTTTCCAGCAATGCATTGATCCACTGATTCGTTCCCAACTCAGTGGAGGCCGTGAGAAACATACAGAACACCATGAAGGGGAGTAGTAAACTCATTTTATTGATGGCTTTTCCTTCAATGAAGACAAGAATCACAATTACACCCAGGGCAACAAGTGTGGTATTGGATGAAAGGTCAAAATCAATCCATCCCGCTGCGATCAGGATCATGAGCAATACAGTGGCAATGATCGTATAGGGGGCAGAAACGTTTCGAAGCATCTCCTTATAGCTAACGCCAGACATAACCCGTTCTGTCTCCGGAATTCGTTGTTTAAAAAACAGAAATCCGTACAGGGCCAGAGGAATGAATAACAATCCGGTGAGTAATTGCCAGCTCAGGTTGAGATTATCCATCAGGATCCAGGCCAGCAGACCTCCAATTACGATACCGCCGGGAAACCATACATGGAACCTGTTAAGCATTCGGGTCTTTTGATCAGGGAAGATAGTGGCAACGAGCGGATTACACGCCGCTTCCACACTTCCGTTTCCAAGTCCAATGAAAACATTGGCCAGAAAGAGCATGGTATAATCCCGGGCTAAAATAAGTGTGATGAGCCCGATCAGATGCATGGCGAAGGCAAACCAGATCACGGTCTTTGTCTTAACAAGATCAATAATCAACCCGCCAACGAACATGGCCAGTGTAAAGCCCCAGAATGCCGGTCCGAATGCACGTCCCACCTCTTCTTTTGTAAGACCGTAATCTGCTCCGAAAACGAATTCGATTTTCGCCCGAAGGGCAAATGTAAGTGAGGTGACCACAAGCGCCAGGCAACTGGCTATAAACAAGCGATTCCTGTTCTCTTTTAATTCAGTGTTCATAGGTTGTACGGGAAATTGTTGATTAAAAATTTTGCACAATATGATTTAAAAAACGCAAATGAACAACATTACATCATCCGAAAACGATTGCGAAATAAAATAATGGCAGCTTTAGGTAATTTCTTGTTAATTTAAATGATCAACCAATTATGATCTTTTTTCATGAACAGAAAGTTAAAAATGGGAATGGTGGGAGGCAGCAAGGATGCATTTATTGGTGCCATTCATCGTATGGCGGCGAATCTCGATGGACAAATTGAGCTGGTTTGCGGGGCCTTCAGCAGCAACCCGGCAAAGTCACGGGAAACTGGTGAGAGCCTCTATCTGCCTTCCGACAGAATATATGAGAATTTTGAACAGATGATACTGGCTGAAGCTGCCCTTCCTGAAGGTGAGCGGATGGATTTTGTTTCGATCGTAACCCCTAATCATGTCCATTATGCTCCTGCAGCACTGGCGCTGAAACATGGGTTTCACGTAATGATCGATAAACCACTCGCACTTTCAATGGATGAGGCGAAATCCCTTGAATCCCAGGTGGAATCAGGTGGCTTGCTTCTTGGATTAACACATACCTACACGGGATATCCTATGATTAAACATGCCCGGCATATGATTAAATCTGGTGAATTTGGAAAAATCCGCAAGGTATATGTGGAATATCCCCAGGGCTGGCTTTCCCGGAGAAAGGAAGAAACTGGACATAAGGGAGCTTCATGGCGAACGGATCCGGCAAGAAGTGGTATCAGTGGCTGTATGGGAGATATCGGCACACATGCCGAGAATATGGTGGAGTTCGTTACCGGCCTGCGCATTCAGCGATTATGTGCCCAGCTCAATATTGTTGTTGAAGGCCGGCCGATCGATGATGATGGCGCGGTACTAATGGAATTTGATAATGGCGCGACTGGTGTGTTAACGGCATCCCAAATTGCTGCCGGAGAAGAAAATGACCTTAAGATTCGCGCATATGGAGAAAAAGGAGGTGTGGAGTGGAGCCATTCAGATCCCAACTCTTTATGGTTGAAATGGCTGGACAGACCCGCAGAACTTCTGCGCGCCGGAGCCGATCGAGAACTGTCGCCGGTTGCACAGAAAAATATCCGTACTCCCGCGGGCCATCCGGAAGGATATATTGAAGCATTTGCCAATCTTTATAAAAATTTCGCGCATCAACTCAGGGCACGTCTGAATAATACAACTCCAGATCCCGATTTGCTGGATGTTCCAACAGTTTCAGATGGCGTTCGGGGGATGGCATTTATTGAAAAAGTAGTGGAATCCTCCAATGCTGGTGGCATATGGATTCCCTTTATCTATTAAAACAATTAAACCAATATGAAAACAATTAAAGGACCAGGGATATTTCTCGCCCAGTTTATGGGTGATGCCGCTCCCTTCGACAACTTTAAAAACATATGTGAATGGGCCGCAGGCCTTGGATATAAGGGTGTGCAGATCCCAACATGGGATGCCCGGTGTATCAACCTCGAGCGTGCGGCAAACGATGCTGACTATGTTCAGGAGATGCAGGAAATTGCCAAAAGCGCCGGTGTGGTTATTGCAGAATTTTCAACACACCTCCAGGGGCAGCTTGTCGCTGTCCATCCTGCCTATGATGAGATGTTTGATGGGTTTGCTCCGCCAGAAGTGCGCGGTAACCCCGCTGCAAGAACCGAATGGGCAGTAAATCAACTAAAACTTGCCGCCAAAGCCAGCAGGAATTTTGGTATTAAAGTGCACGCTACGTTTTCAGGGGCGCTGTTGTGGCATACCATGTACCCATGGCCGCAACGTCCGGCAGGATTGGTTGAAGCCGGATTTAAAGAGTTGGCAAAACGCTGGAAGCCCATCCTGGATTACTTCGACGAACAGGGAGTGGATGTTTGCTATGAGATTCATCCGGGTGAAGATCTGCATGACGGGGTTACTTTTGAGCGTTTCCTCGAGGCAACCGGAAATCATTCACGATGCAATCTGCTGTATGACCCGAGTCATTTCGTGCTGCAGCAACTCGATTACCTGCAGTACATCGACTTCTATCATGAGCGCATCAAAATGTTTCATGTGAAGGATGCTGAATTCAATCCTTCCGGGAAAAGCGGTGTTTACGGAGGGTATCAGGGCTGGGTGGACCGTCCCGGGCGCTTCAGATCCCTGGGTGACGGACAGGTTGATTTCTCCTCCATTTTCACCAAGCTTTCCCAATATGGGTTCGATGGCTGGGCTATTATGGAATGGGAATGCGCCATTAAAAGCGCTGAGCAAGGTGCCCGGGAAGGGGCTCCGTTCATCGCGAGCCATATCATTGAAGTAACAGAAAAAGCCTTTGATGATTTTGCCGGAACTGGTGCTGATGAAGAATTTAATAAGAAAATACTCGGATTGAAATAAATGAAAAATTTAACGAATGCAGTGTCTGGCCTGATAGCCATGACCATGTTCTGGAGCTGTGGAAAGTCTGCAGATTCAACGGAATCATCAGAAATGAGTGAAGAACCCGTAACTGAGGAGGTTGTAATGACAGCGCCAAATACCCTTACAGAGGAAGAGCAGAATGCCGGATGGAAGTTGCTTTTCGATGGAGCCACAACCAATGGATGGAGAAACTTCAAAAGTGATAGTATAGGGGCCGCCTGGCAGGTACAAGACGGCACACTCTACCTGGATACTTCCGAAAAGGATGGATGGCAGGTGAAACATGGCGGCGATATTATAACCGATGAAATTTACGAGAATTATGAGCTGTCCCTGCAATGGAAAATTGATACCGGCGCAAACAGCGGGATTATTTATCACGTACAGGAAGGGGATGAGTACAATTATGTTTGGCAAACAGGACCTGAAATGCAAATCCTGGATGATGACCGTCATCCGGACGGCAAAATTGACAAGCACAGAGTTGGAGACCTTTATGACCTGATTGAAGGTACGAACAAAGTCATTAATCCTCCGGGAGAATGGAATACAGTTCGAATCGTTTCAAACCAGGGTAAAATTGAACACTGGCTGAATGGTGTAAAGATCGTTTCAGCAGATATGAATTCGCCGGAATGGACGGCACTTGTCGCGGGCAGTAAGTTTGCTCAAATGCCTGGTTTTGGAAAATATACCAAAGGCCATATCGCATTGCAGGATCATGGCAATCCGGTTTGGTTCCGAAATATAAAAATCAGAGTATTGTAGATGTCTCTTTTTATCAGGAATTTCCTTCCCTGCCTTCTGGCGCTGTCCATGCTGGCCGGCTGTACCGTGAAGCCGGATAAGCGCATTAATCCGGGGAATAATATATTGCTGTTCAGTAAAACAGAAGGCTATCGGCATGAATCCATCGAACATGGTTCGGAGGTCCTGAGGCGGATTGGTGAGGCTGCGGGGTCACAGGTGATTCATTCCGAAGATCCGAATGTATTTACTGAAGATTCTCTCAGGCACTTCAGCCTCGTGATATTTCTGAGTACTACCGGTGATATCCTGGATTTTCGTCAGCAGAATGCCTTTGAGCGTTATATTCAGGCCGGAGGAAGCTTTATGGGAATCCATGCCGCCGCAGATACCGAATATGACTGGCCATGGTATAACGGTTTAGTGGGTGGCTATTTTGAGAGTCATCCCAATAATCCAAATGTTCGGGAAGCACTCGTTAAAAAATCTGCGCAGGAACATGTCGCTACGGATTCTCTTCCTTCAGAATGGCTTCGTAAGGATGAATGGTACAATTACAGGAGTATGGACTCAACCATTATTCCCTTGCAGTACCTTGATGAAAACTCCTATGAAGGAGGCACCATGGATAACGATCATCCGATCACCTGGTATCATGATTATGACGGAGGAAAAGCATTCTATACCGGAATGGGACATACATCCTCTTCATTTGATGAGGTGGGTTTTCAATACCTTCTGAAGAATGCCATTGCCTACCTTCAGGCGGATTTTCTTGACTATACGAAGGTGCGAACTGAGCCGGTACCCGATAATGACAGGTTTGGAAAAGTCGTTTTGGCAAGCAACCTGTATGAACCTACTGAAATGGCCGTTTTACCTGACGACCGTGTCTTGTTCATTGAGAGAAGGGGTGCAATTAAATTATATGTTCCCGAAAAGGACAGTGTATTTCAAATCGGAGAAATGAACGTTTTCACCAAATTTGAATATGGTCTGATGGGGTTGGCGATTGATCCTGAATTTGAGGAGAATAACAGGATCTACTTGTACTATTCGCCAAACATTGAAAGACCTGTTAATTATTTGTCACGCTTTCAGCTGATTGGAAATCAATTTTACCCGGATACGGAAAAGGTCATTCTCGAGGTAGACGTACAGCGAGAGGAGTGCTGCCATACAGGCGGATCACTCGCCTTTGATGCCGAAGGTAATCTCTTCCTGTCAACCGGAGATGATACAAATCCCTTCGCCTCAAACGGGTATGGTCCGATGGACGGAAGAACCGGCCGAAGTGCCTGGGATGCGAGAAAGTCATCAGCCAACACGAATGATTTACGAGGTAAAATATTGAGAATCAAGCCACTGGAAGATGGTACCTATAGTATTCCTGAGGGTAATCTGTTTCCGGAGGGAATGGCCGGTACACGACCGGAAATTTATGTGATGGGTTGCCGGAATCCATACCGGATATCTGTCGACCAGAAAACAGGCTACCTGTACTGGGGTGATGTTGGCCCGGATGCGGCGGATGACGACAGTCTTCGGGGTCCGCGCGGCCACGATGAGATCAATCAGGCAAGAACACCTGGTTTCCACGGATGGCCGATGTTTGTGGGTAACAATAAGGCTTACAGGGAATATGATTTTGAAACGGGACAAAGCGGGCCTTATTTCAATCCGGACAAACCGGTAAACAATTCGCCGAACAATACAGGAATTCAAAATTTACCGCCGGCCAGACCTGCCTTTGTCTGGTATCCGTATGCCAGTTCCGAGGAGTTTCCATTGCTGGGATCAGGGGGAAGAAATGCGATGGCGGGCCCGGTTTTTTATCGTGAACTGTTTAATATTTCAAACGAGACATTTCCGCCATACCTGAATGGGAAATTGATTATTTATGATTGGATTCGGGATATCGTGTTATTGGCAACCATGTCGGCCGATGGTGATCTGATTCATCTTGAGCCTTTCCTGGATAATATTGAATTCAGCAACCTGATTGACGTGGATTTTTCACGGAACGGAGTCATGTATACACTGGAATATGGTGCCGGCTGGTATACCCGCAATGAGGATGCCCGACTTTCGCGAATTACCTATTATGCAGGCAACAGGCCGCCTGTGATCAATCTAACACAGTCAACCGGTACCGTAGGTAGAATACCGCTGGAGGTATCTCTAAGTGCAGAGGGTACTATTGATCCCGATGGCGACCCTATAGAGCTAACCTGGTTCATTGGCAGGGATCGGGTTGGAAGCGGGAAGTATTTCAACCATTCATTTGATAAGCCGGGTTACTATTTTGTCTACCTGGAAGCTGAGGATAACCAGGGTGCCAAAAGCAGGGATTATGTGATTGTCAAATCAGGAAATGAATTACCTGAAGTGGATATTGCCATTGCGGGGAACCGAAGTTTTTATTGGCCTGGAAAAGAAATAAGCTATAATGTGCTGGTCACTGATGCTGAAGATGGTAACCTCAAGGATGGCTCGATTGATGCCGGAACTGTGCTTTTCAATTTTGATTACCTGGAGCAGGGTTTTGACCTGACAGAGATTGCCCGGGGACATCAGGTTCCTAGTCCCTCTGCACTGGGGCAGCAGCTTATTGATGCTCAGGATTGTAAGGGTTGTCATAAGGTAAATGAAAAGTCAATCGGACCATCCTATTCGAGTATTGCCGTCCGGTATTCGGGAAGAGACGACGCCATGGATTATTTATCTGAAAAAATTATTGCTGGCGGAGGTGGAGTATGGGGAGAGCAGGCTATGTCGGCACACCCCGACTTATCCAGGGAAGATGCAAGAAGAATTGTCAGCTATATCATGTCTTTGGATTCGGAGGCTACCCACAAAGCAGACCGTTTGCCACTTAGCGGAATATTGCAAACCAACCGGCACAAGGAAGGGAATTACAATGCCATGTATGTACTCACGGCTTCATATACGGATTCAGGAAGTGAGTTTGGCCGGTTAACTGGCACAGAACAGATTGTGCTGAGATCACCCCGGATACGGGCAACGGAAGCGAAGGAATTGGTCAAGGCAGAGATAATGAATCGTGATAACAGGGAAGTGGTTGGAAATCTGAGCCATGGTTCACGCCTCTCTTTTTCGGAAATTGATTTTACAGGTATCCGAACGGTTAAAATTCAACTCACATCATCGCCTTCGTCGGAAATAAATTATAAATTACATTTAGACGATCCTGACGGCAACAGTGTGAGCTCAGAAGGAAAAATGAGGACTGGAAATGTTATTTCACTGCCAATCACCGATTCTGCAGGCTTCCATACCTGGTCTCTGGAGATTTTGAGTGAGGGTAGCACAGTGATACCCGAAATTGAATGGATTGAATTTATACCTTAACGATATGAAAACCACACAACGAAGAACTTTCATGAAACAAACAGCTGCCCTGGGTGCAGGGATGCTCATGTTTCCCAAAGATGTTATGATGATGAAATCAAGAACCGGTATCCAGCTGTATACTGTCCGTTCCATGATGGAAAAGGATCCTGGAATGACATTGTCGATGCTTGCCCAGATTGGATACAGGGAAGTTGAGTGCGCCGGATATGGTGACGGGAAGTTCTACGGCATGAGTCCGTCTGCGTTTAAGGAACTGCTTAAAAAGAACAAGCTTTCAATGCCCAGTGGGCATTATCAAACCGGTATTACCATGCCTGATCAGAAGGGGACACTTACCAATGGCTGGCTGCAGGCAGTGAAGGATGCTGCAGCGGTTGGGCAGAAATATATGGTGCTGGCATATTTGCACGAAGGAGAACGAAAAACGCTGGAGCAATATAACAGCCTGGTAAAGTTGATTGCCGACTGCGCACGGATCTGCAAAGATTACGGGGTGCAATTCGCGTATCATAATCATGATTTTGAATTCATGTCGGTGGAAGGAGTAGTTCCTTACGACCTGTTGTTATCGGAAACAGATGCGAACCTGGTTAAAATGGAGCTTGACCTCTTCTGGACTGTGAAGGCCGGGTATAAGCCGGTTGAGCTCTTTGAAAAGAATCCAGGCAGATTTCCGCTCTGGCATGTCAAGGATATTAATGATGCGGGAAATTTCACAGAAGTTGGTACCGGCAACATTGATTTCAAATCTATTTTCAAGGCAAGCAAGGTGGCCGGACTGGATCATTTTTTTGTGGAGCAGGATCAGATTTCCGGTGATGTAAAGGAGAGTATTGTGACGAGTTATTCGAATGTTCAGCAGTTTATTTAATTAACTCAAGTAAAGTTATTAATGTAACTGCTTGAAATACAGTATATGAAGGCGATCAAGATTATTCTTGCATTATTGTTCCTGTTGTTTGCCGTGGTGCAGTACAATGATCCGGATCCGTGGTTATGGATTGCGATTTATGGTATCACTGCCGGGCTTTTCATTGCAAACATTTGGGGATGGTACAACAAAACAGTTTTGCTGGTTTTTCTGGTGCTGGGAGTGCTTTACAGTCTGACCTACCTTGGTGGCGTGATTGATTATATCGGTATGGGCCAACCTGCGGCAATTGTGGAAACGATGAAGGCCGAAAAACCCTATATTGAAGAGACCCGGGAATTTTTCGGTATGTGGATTGTAATTGCGGCCATTTGGTTTCTGTTTAAAAAGGGCAGGAATTGAATGTATTGTTTGTACCGGCGCAATTCAAAGAAACCATTGCCGCTACGGACGCCGCTCGTTTAATGGCCCAGGCGGGTCGGAGTCACGGGTGGGTTTGCCGTGAGCAGGCCATTTCTGATGGAGGTGAGGGGTTTCTTGATGTGTTCCTTTCAGTGGGGGGAGAACTTCGCAAAGCCAGGGTTTTTAACCCTGTTGGAAAGCTTATTGAAGCTGATTATGTGATCTGTAACGATACAGCCATCATCGAAATGGCCCGAGCCTCCGGGCTTGAACTTGTTCCGCCTGCCGAAAGAGATGTACTTCAAAGTTCTACTTATGGAACGGGGCAGCTGATCCATAATGCCCTGCAGGAAGATGTTTCAACCGTAATTGTAAGTCTCGGCGGAAGTGCTACGAATGATGGCGGTATGGGAATGCTCAGGGCCATGGGTGCTGAATTCAGGGATGACAACGGAAACCTGATCGAATCATTTCAGCAAGCCTGCAGGATAACAACTATAAATTTAGATAAGATCACTTATCTTATTGATGGTAAGTCGATTATTGGGGCAACTGACGTTAATAATCCGTTGCTGGGTGAATTTGGAGCGACACGTATTTTCGGCCGGCAAAAGGGTGTGAATAGCTCATTGCAGGATTCATTTGAACAATGGATGGAGTGCTTTGCGAGGGCTACACAAAATGCGATAGGGGTTGATCATTCAGGTGTAAAGGGGTCGGGTGCGGCTGGCGGTACAGGGTTTGCGTTATGTGCCTGTTTGAATGCGCAACTCACTTCGGGGTTTGATATATTATCTGAATTGGTGAATCTGGATGCCATGGTAAGCTGGGCGGATCTTGTGGTGACAGGGGAGGGACGGATGGATCATCAGACCCAATACGGAAAAGCGCCCGCGCGAATTTGTCAGCTTGCCCGTAAAAGGGGTAAAAAGGTCGCTGCCATTGTTGGAAGCTATGAGGCTGTTCCGGGCAAATCGCAGGAATTTGACGCGATATACTCCCTTTCGGCACTGGCAGGATCCTCCCATGCTGCCATGTTGAAACCCAGGTTCTGGCTTGAGCATGCAATGAATGAGCTGATTAGGGACTTTTCAGAAAGCTGAGTTTTGTTAAATTTCTATTGAGGAATGAATGAGTAAGGGACTTTTTGTTAACTTACCAATGAATTAAGCATTTAACTTCTTTTTATGGCTGGAGCAAATCAGAATACCTCAGAAAATCCTTCTTTTTACAGTCGGTTGACTGATTTTGATATTCATCTGTTTCGTTCGGGAAAGCATTATCAATTGCATGATAAATTGGGTTCCCACCCTGTAGAGCACAATGGCGAGGCCGGATGTTATTTTGCTGTCTGGGCGCCCTCAGCTAAACAGGTTTCTGTGATCGGAAATTTTAATTATTGGGATGTGCATGCCCATAATTTAACGCCCCGCTGGGACAGCTCGGGGATCTGGGAAGGCTTTATTCCCGGAATCGGCCATGGAGAAGTGTATAAATATTCCATTGAAACCCAGGAAGGCTTTCGCCTGGAGAAGGGCGATCCTTTTGCCAGGTACTGGGAAGAGCCTCCAAAAACAGCCAGTATCATTTGGGATCCTTCTTATAAATGGAAGGACAGCAAATGGATGAAGAAGCGTATGAAGGAACGCGAAGAACCAAAGCCTTATGCGGTTTACGAAGTACATATGGGTTCATGGAAGCGGAAAATGGAAGAAGGGGGTAGGTCACTTTCCTACCGTGAGCTTGCTGAAGAGCTGGTAGACTACGTGAAGGACATGAATTACACCCATGTGGAATTTATGCCGGTGATGGAACATCCTTTTTATGGTTCCTGGGGGTATCAGATTACGGGTTATTTCGCTCCGACGAGCCGTTATGGAAATCCGCAGGATTTTAAGTTTATGATTGATGCGCTGCACCAGGCAGGAATTGGTGTAATCCTAGACTGGGTGCCTTCTCATTTCCCCAATGATGCCCATGGACTGTATAAATTCGACGGTACACATTTGTATGAGCATTCAGATCCCAGAAAGGGGTTTCATCCCGATTGGAAAAGCTCAATATTCAATTATGGCAGATTTGAAGTAAAATCAATACTGATCTCGAATGCCGTTTTCTGGCTGGAGGAATTCCATGTAGACGGCCTCCGGGTGGATGCGGTAGCCTCGATGCTTTACCTGGATTACTCGAGGAAGGCCGGGGAGTGGATACCTAATGAATTTGGAGGTAATGAGAATATCGAGGCGATCCGGTTTTTGAAAGAAATGAATGAAACCGTTTATGGTAAATTCCCGGATGTTATTACCATCGCTGAGGAATCCACAGCATGGCCCGGCGTATCCAAACCCACGTTTCTGGGAGGACTTGGTTTCGGTCAGAAATGGATGATGGGATGGATGCATGATACCCTTGAGTTCTTCAAACATGATCCTATGTATCGAAGATGGCACATGAATGAGATCACGTTCAGTATTATGTACGCTTTTACCGAAAACTTTATGCTGCCGTTGTCCCACGATGAAGTGGTTCACGGAAAGGGGCCTCTGATGGCCCGGATGCCAGGCGATGAGTGGCAGCGGTTTGCCAACATGCGCCTGATGCTGGGGTATATGTATGCGCATCCTGGCACAAAGTTGTTGTTTATGGGCTCTGAATTCGCACAGACTTCAGAATGGCGCCATGATCACGGTCTTGAGTGGCACTTGCTTCAATTTGGCTTCCACAGCGGGGTGCAAAACCTGGTACGGGATATCAATAAGCTGTATCAAACCACAAAAGCGCTGTATGAGCGTCCTTTTGAAAAGGAAGGGTTTGAATGGATTGATTACTCTGATACGGAGAACAGTGTCATCGTATTTGCCCGGTATGGAATGAATCCGGATAAAGACGCTGTACTGGCGGTGTGTAATTTTACGCCACAGTTGCATCATGAATACCGGGTGGGTGTGTCTGCTACAGGTGAATGGATAGAGATATTTAATAGTGATGATAAGAAATATTCCGGCACCGGTTTAACAAACGGAAGTGTGGAAACTACATCTACCCAATCCCATGGCAAAGATCAATCGGTAGTCCTTAAGCTTCCGCCTCTGGCCATCATCTTGTTAAAACTGAAGTCCTGAGCAACAGATCCAAATTAAGTCTTCTAAATATCTTATTATTGTCGCTTGATTTTATCAGAGCGTAATTTCCCATGGAAAAATATATTTGTATTCACGGACATTTTTATCAGCCGCCGCGTGAAAATGCATGGCTTGAAGTGATTGAATTACAGGATTCAGCATACCCGTTTCATGATTGGAATGAGCGGATATCATCTGAATGTTATGCTCCAAATACTGCATCTAGAATACTTGATGATCAGGGTGTTATAAAAAAGATCACCAATAATTATTCAAAGATTTCATTCAACTTTGGTGCGACGCTTTTATCCTGGATGCAGGAGAATGATCCACTCACCTATGAGGCTATCATTGAGGCCGACCGGTTGAGTATGGAGAATTTCTCCGGACATGGCTCTGCCCTGGCCCAGGTTTATAATCACATAATAATGCCCCTTGCGAACCGTCGAGACAAGGAAACCCAGGTTATCTGGGGAATCCGTGATTTTGAAAGCAGGTTCAATCGCAAGCCTGAAGGGATGTGGCTGGCAGAAACGGCCGTTGACCTGGAGACCCTTGAGGTACTGGCCGAAAATGATATCAAATTTACGGTTCTGGCACCAAGGCAGGCCTGGCGCGTGCGCAAACTTGGAGGCGAATCCGAATGGAAGGAAGTCGGCGAACGGATCGATACACGCGTACCGTATGTATGCAATCTTCCTTCAGGAAAAAAGATCCATCTTTTCTTTTATCATGGTGACCTGTCGCAATCTGTGGCATTTAATGGTTTATTGAATAACGGGATGGAATTTGCCAATAAACTGTACACCGGGTTTGGAACAGACCGGGAGAAGCAGCTTGTACACATTGCGACGGATGGGGAAAGTTATGGCCATCATCACAAACATGGCGATATGGCGTTGGCATTCTGTCTTGAATACATTCAGAAAGACAAACATGTTACCCTGACGAATTATGGCGAAGTGCTGGAGAAATTTGTGGTCTCCCATGAGGTGGAAATCCGCAATAATTCGAGCTGGAGCTGTGTTCACGGCATTGAAAGATGGCGGGCGAATTGTGGTTGCCATACGGGTGGAAGGCCTGACTGGAACCAGGATTGGAGAAAACCCCTGAGGGAGTCGCTTGACTGGCTCAGGGATGAGGTTATTGCTGTATTTGAGGAGAAGGCCTCAAAACTCTTTAAGGACCCGTGGGACGCACGTAACGCATATATCGATGTAATTCTGGACAGAAACGGATCACAGCAAAAGTTTTTGGAAGAGCAGGGGATATCCGCTAAAAATCAGAATTCTGCTTTGAGGTTAATGGAAATGCAGCGGAACGCGCTGCTGATGTACACGAGCTGTGGCTGGTTCTTTGATGAGATCTCCGGAATTGAAACAACCCAGATTATGCAATATGCATGTCGGGCAATTCAGCTGGCAGAGCAGGAAAGTAAAAAATCCTTTGAGGAACAGTTTATATCAAGACTATCGAAGGCGAAAAGCAATTTGCCACAATACAGGAACGGGGCAGAGATTTATAAGGATATCGTTATTCCTACACGTCTTACCCTGGAACGGGTTGGAATTCACTATGCTGTGGCCAGCATTTTTGAAGAAGATCCCGAATCCCTGCCTGTTTTCAACTACATCGCACAAAGCGATTACCTTGAACGCAGGGAAGCAGGAACACAGCGGCTTGCATTGGGTAACACCCGTGTAAAAAGCCGTGTAACACTGTCTGAGCGGCAATTTAGCTTTGCAGTGCTGTACCTGGGTCAGCAAAACATCATTGGGAATATTTCCATCGATATGTCGGCCGAGGTATTCAAGGAAATGTCAGAAAAACTCCTGGCAGCTTTCGAGGAAAGCAATCTCGGACTGATGATCAGTCTGACAATGAAGTATTTTGGAGCTGAAAAGTATAATCTCTGGTACCTGTTCAAGGATGAGAAAAGGAAAGTTCTTAATATGATCATGGATCGCAGCTTATCCCAGGTCGAAACCTCATTCAGGAGAATTTATAATCGCGATTATCAGCTGATCAATTCGCTCAAGAACGATAATATCCCGATTCCAAGTGCATATCGCACCACATTGCAATATGTATTGAATGCCGACCTGAGAAACGCACTGCTGGACAAGCAGATCGATCTGGAGGAACTCGGCCGAATTGCAGATGAATTTGAAAAATGGGATCTTACCCTGGATGATTCGTTATACATTGAGCAACATGCCTCGGAAATGATTGAGAAGGCCCTGTTGCGCATCCAGAAATCTCCGGACGATATAAACCGACTGATTCGTCTGAATACATTTTTCGATTACCTTGAGAAATTCAAACTAAAGCCAGGAATTTATAAATCCCAAAACCTTTATTTTGAGCTTTCTATCAATAAGGAACTGATGTCAGGTACGACGGCTGACTGGAAGCAGGAGTTTGTTCGTCTTGGCGAAAAGTTAGGCATCAAGGTTTCCTGATCCTTCACGATCAGCCTCTTTCAGTAGCTCGGGTATTTCACGGCTACGCTTGTTGAAATAGGCCGTCATGGCAAGGTGAACCTGTTCATCATCCATGAGTCCGTTTTTCCTGGCCAGCTGAAGTTTACGCCATTCATCGAGGATGTTACTCATTTGGGCTCCAACGATCTCATTTTCTGTATAGGATGAAACCGTTGAAAGAAAGGAATCATACTCCTTGCCGGCTAAAAAATTTAATAATTGTGCGGTAACTTCTTCGCTGTACATAGTATTAAAGATGAACGTTTGACCGCAAAATAAGCATTGTAAGGAAAATGGTGAAATAACATTCTCTAAACTTGTTATTTATTTGATACTCATGTTATTTCACCGATTGAATTTATATTATGTCAGAACCCAAAGTACCCTATTTGCATTTAAGTGGTTTGGAGCCACTAATCATCACACCGGAATCCAATTTTGTTAACATTGGTGAGCGAACGAACGTAACGGGATCCCGACAGTTTCTTCGTCTCATTCAGGAGGAGAAATTTGAAGATGCCCTTGCGGTCGCAAGAGATCAGGTAGAGGGTGGTGCCCAGATCATTGATGTGAATATGGATGAGGGTATGATTGATGGGAAGGATGCGATGGTACGTTTCCTGAACCTGATGGCAGCCGAGCCCGAAATCGCACGCGTACCGGTAATGATCGATTCCTCAAAATGGCATATTATCGAGGCTGGCCTGAAGTGTATTCAGGGAAAGGGTATCGTAAACAGCATTAGCCTGAAGGAAGGTGAAGGGCCATTCCTGGAACAGGCAAAAAAGATTAAAATGTACGGCGCAGCGGTAGTTGTGATGGCATTTGATGAACAGGGACAGGCGGATAACCTGGAACGGCGCATTGAAATTTGTAAGCGTTCATACCAATTACTGGTGAATAAAATCCATTTTCCCCCACAGGATATTATCTTCGATCCCAACATTTTCCCTGTCGCAACAGGGATGGAAGAGCATCGTCGTAATGCGCTGGACTTTTTTAAGGCGACCAAATGGATACGTAAAAACCTTCCTGGCGTTCAGGTGAGTGGTGGGGTAAGTAATGTATCTTTCTCCTTCAGGGGTAATCAGGCCGTACGTGAGGCAATGCATGCGGCATTTCTGTATCATGCGATTCAGCATGGAATGAATATGGGTATTGTGAATCCCACTATGCTGGAGGTTTATGATGAAATCCCCAAGGATCTTCTTGAACATGTTGAGGATGTACTCCTGGATCGTCGTGATGATGCTACGGAGCGTCTTCTGGACTTCGCAGAAAAAGTAAAGGGAGGAGCGAGGAAAAAGGAAAAAGATATTGCGTGGCGCTCTGAAAGTGTTGAGTCGCGGTTAAGCCATTCCCTGGTGAAGGGCATTATCGACTTTATCGAGGAGGATGTTGAGGAGGCAAGGGTGAAATACGGTAGTCCTCTTCAGGTAATTGAAGGTCCGCTCATGGATGGTATGAATGTGGTAGGTGACCTTTTCGGGGCTGGTAAGATGTTCCTGCCCCAGGTGGTTAAAAGCGCACGGGTTATGAAAAAGGGTGTGGCCTACCTGGAGCCCTACATGGAAGAGGAAAAACGCAGGAATGCCACTTCCACAGCGGTAGCAAAAGTCCTTCTGGCTACCGTAAAAGGAGATGTGCACGATATCGGAAAAAATATTGTAGGTGTGGTACTGGCATGTAACAGCTATGAGATCATCGATCTCGGGGTAATGGTGCCGGCAGAAAAAATCATTGAAACCGCAATCAGGGAAAATGTATCAGCTATTGGACTGAGCGGACTCATTACGCCCTCACTTGATGAAATGGTTCATGTGGCCAGTGAACTTGAACGTATTGGCAGCAAACTACCACTGCTGATTGGTGGAGCAACCACATCAAGAATTCATACCGCTGTTAAAATAGATCCGGTTTATTCCGGACCTGTAGTTCATGTGCTGGATGCATCCAGAAGTGTGCCTGTAGCAGGCGAAATGATACACAAGGAGACAGGCCCGGCATTCCATAAGAAAATCAAGGAAGAATACCGGGAGATGCGCGAGCAGCATAGCCAACGACAGTCCGACAAGAAATATATCAGCTACGATCTGGCGAGACAGAACAGCCTGAAATTAAACGAAGCCGAGATCAAACAACCGCGCGAACTGGGTGTTTTCATCGAAGAAGACATTTCGCTGGAAGTTTTACGTAATTACATCGACTGGACACCGTTCTTTCAAACCTGGATGTTGAAGGGTAAATATCCGGCAATTTTCAAGGACGAGTATGTAGGCGATGAGGCCCTGAAGTTATTCAATGATGCACAGGCCATGCTGGATGATTTCGTTGCCAATGAAAAGCTGCAGCCAAAAGCGGTTTATGCGATTTTTGAAGTGGAACGAAAAGGGGAAGATGTCGAAGTGATTCTGGATGGTGAAAAGAAAGGCAAATTCCATTTTCTCCGTCAGCAGGGAAAGAAGGGATCTGATATTCCCAACCTGTCGCTGGTGGACTTTGTGGCCGAAGGTAAAAAGGACTATATGGGTGCTTTTGTAGTTACAACAGGTCATGGTTTGCAGCCTATCATCGAAGGGTTCCGAAAACAACATGATGATTACAGCGAAATAATGGCCAAGGCACTTGCTGATCGTCTTGCAGAGGCCCTTGCGGAGTACCTGCATGAAAGGGTTCGTAAGGAGTACTGGGGATACGCGGCTGATGAGGTACTCGATAATGAATCCCTCATCAGGGAAAAATACCAGGGAATTCGACCGGCACCCGGGTATCCGGCTTGTCCGGATCACACAGAAAAACGCTTTCTGTTTGAGCTTCTGGATGCAACTAATAAGACAAACGTCACTCTTACAGAATCCCTGGCTATGTTTCCGGCGGCATCTGTTTGCGGTTTTTATTTTGCACATCCGGATTCACGCTATTTTGGCCTTGGAAAAATCGAAAAGGACCAGGTAGAAAACTATGCATCGAGAAAAAAGATGCCGGTTGAGGAGATTGAGAAATGGCTGGCGCCGGTACTCTCGTATAAATAATATTTTAAAATGAAGGTTACTGAACATTTAAATAACGCTAAGGGGAAAACGCTTTTTTCCTTTGAAATTCTACCGCCACTAAAGGGGGAGAATATTGCAAACCTCTATCATAACATAGACCCTCTCATGGAATTCAACCCTCCGTTTATCGATGTTACCTATCATCGGGAGGAGTTTGTGTATAAAAAACATGAGAATGGTCTGCTCGAGAAGAAATCAATCAGAAAACGCCCTGGAACCGTAGGTATGTGTGCTGCAATCAAAAATAAGTACGATGTGGATGCGGTACCCCATATTATTTGCGGAGGCTTTAATAAGGAAGAAACCGAAAACGCGCTGATCGATCTGAACTTCCTGGGAATCGATAATGTACTCGTCCTGCAGGGTGATGCCATTAAAACAGAAGGGACGTTTGTTCCTGAAGAAGGGGGACATCAGTATGCCTCAGAATTACTTGAACAGGTAAAAAACATGAATAATGGAATTTACCTTGATGATGAGCTGCTCAATGCCACCCCGACCAACTTTTGTATCGGCGTAGCCGGGTATCCTGAAAAACACTTTGCCGCACCCAATCTGAAAACAGATCTTAAATATCTCAAGATGAAGGTTGACATGGGTGCCGATTATATCGTGACCCAGATGTTTTTTGATAACCGGCAATTCTTCCGGTTTGTGGAGGACTGTCGAAAAAATGGCATCAATGTACCAATCATCCCGGGGCTGAAGCCCATTACCACCAAACGGCAGCTGAACGTGCTCCCGCGTGTGTTTTACATTGATATCCCTGAGGAACTGGCTGATGAAGTTGAAAAATGTAAATCCAACGAGGATGTGCGTGAAGTAGGTGTGGAATGGGCCATCAAACAATCCAAGGAACTGATGGATTTTGGAGTTCCCGTGCTTCATTACTATTCTATGGGAAAATCAACTTCGATTTATCAGATAGCCAGCAAACTATTTTAAAATTACCGGTCATTATGGCATAATTCTGGTCGATAATAGACAATAAGTCAGTATTTTTTCGTAATTTCTAAATACTGGCATCCGAATTGTTCTATTGATGCAAACACCAGGAGGTAATATGAAATACGAGATCAGCAAAAATGAAGTTCATCGCATTCTTACAAGTGCCAATGTTCTGAATACCATGAACGGTGGTATGGTAGAATCGCAGATCAGTGTGGTTCGAAACCTGCATGAGTATCATGTGAAGGTCACCGCCCCGGGTATAAGCGAGGAGCATCTGAAAGTGGAAATTGTCGAGAAGCACCTGATCGTTTCACATCAGCTGGAATTCGAACTTCAGGATGGAAAGAAAGTGGTAGTACCGCACGTACTTGCTGCATGCCCGCTGTCACTTGATATTGATCATAGCAGAATTACAGCCGATTATAATGATGGGTTGTTGGAGGTAAGACTGCCCCTTTCGGATTTTACATCCGGATATCGCAGGGAGATCAATATAACAAAGGATTAATCATCACATTTTTAATGTATAAATCAAAGCCGGCACATGCCGGCTTTTTCATTTTTAGATTCAGATATAACCAGCCAAGTCTTTTTTTGTATCTTTCAATGTATGCAAATATCGACAGATAGCGCTATATACATTCTGGTTGTTCTTACAGGGATCATTCTGATTTCGGAATGGCTGATGCGCTTCAGGGTATTTCGGTTTGCAGGAGCTGCCTTACTGGTGATTGTAATTACGGCAGTATTCGCTAATCTGGGAGCCATTCCATCTGGTGATAACCCAACATATTCTGCCATTTTTGATTATATCGCTCCAGCGGCCATATTCATTTTACTGCTGGATGTGAATCTGGCCGAATTGAAAAAAGTAGGATTACCCATGCTGATCCTGTTCATCGTCGGTATGCTGGGGACGACAGCAGGAGTGATTTTTGCTACTTCTGTTTTTAGCGATGGCCCGCTCTATTCGGGGTTCTATGCACCAATTGCCGGCATGTTTGCCGGAACATATACCGGGGGAGCCTTGAATTTTAACGCAGTCGCGCTGCATTACGGAGTAATGGAGAATGGAATGGTGTATGCAAGCACCATTGCCGTTGATAATATTATCACCACCGTATGGATGTTCGTTACAATCGCCGCGCCGGCCATTCTTAATAAACTTCACGGCCGGCAGAAAGCAAAGGTTTCAATCTCTTCCGTAAAGGAAAAGGAGCAATCACTGGCAAAACCTATTGGTCTTAAAAACTTCTCCGCACTTATCTTCCTTACCACTTCCGCCCTTCTGATTTCAGAGTGGTCGGCTCAGTGGTTTGACACTTTGGGAATCCGTGTGCCATCCATATTGATCATAACTACCATTGCACTTATTTTGGCGCAAATACCTGCTATTTCGCGTTTACCCGGTACCCGCATGACAGGCACCTGGCTGGTGTATTTGTTTCTTGCTGTGGTGGGAGCCTTTTGTGATATTGGCGCACTTTACGATGCAGGACAACTGGCACTGCGACTGGTGGGGTTTGTTGCCATCATCATGCTGGTTCATGGCCTCTTTATGTTTATTGCGGGAAAATGGATGGTCAGAGACTGGGACCTGGCGGCTATTGCATCCCAGGCGAATATTGGCGGTTCAACCACAGCGATGGCCCTCGCACAGAGTTTTAACAGGCATGAACTGGTGCTTCCTGCCGTAATTATTGGTTCACTGGGGAATGCATTGGGCACCTATATTGGTTTTTTTGTAGCGGCAATTATCTGATTTTACCTAATTTCGCCTGACTAACATTGATCTTATGCGATTCTTATTCATTCTCTTTCTTGCAAGCGGTATCCTGAATTCAGCCAACGCACAGGATTTGCAGGCGTATCAGTTGTTTTCTTCCAGTGGCAAGAAGACAAACTATAATAAAATGCTGAAGAGCATCTCCGATGCCGATGTTCTTTTTATCGGTGAATTCCACGACAACCCGATCACGCACTGGCTGCAGCTGGAGCTCACACAGGATCTTGGGAAATCCCGTTCACTTATCCTGGGTGCGGAAATGTTTGAGGCAGATAATCAGGAAGCACTCAATGCGTACCTGCAGGGGAAGGTAGACAGAAAGGGGCTCGATAGTACAGCGCGTCTCTGGCCGAATTTTAAGACGGATTATGCGCCCCTGGTTGATTATGCGCGTGAACAAAAGATTCCGTTTGTGGCTACTAACATTCCCCGGCGATATGCAAACCTGGTTTACCGCAAAGGATTTTCTGCACTGGACAGTCTGAGTGACGAGGAGAAATCCTGGATTGCTCCGTTGCCCTTTGATTACGATTCAGAACTCCCTTCATATAAAGCGATGATGACTATGATGGGTGATCATGCTTCACCCACAATGCCCATGGCACAAGCCTCAAAGGACGCGACCATGGCCTGGTTTATTTCCGAGAATTATGAAACAGGGAAACTTTTCATTCATTATAACGGGGCGTATCATTCGGATGACAAGGAAGGTATCATTTGGTACCTGAAGCGGGCAAAGCCGGGTTTGAAAATTGTTACTATTTCAACGGTGAAGCAAGCTGACCTTTCCCGTCTTGAGGAAGAATTTCACGGGAAGGCAGATTACATAATTTGCGTAGACGAGGATATGACCTCAACCTATTAATGAATCATCAGGAGTACAAGTTTAAATCGAAGCAAACCTTTTGGGTTTTGCTTATTTATTGGTTTACAATCGGCGTTTCGATTTTTGCCATTGTGATGGTCCTTTTGAAGGGATCGGAAGAAAATATATGGATCAAAGTATTTGCCATAGTCATGATGTCGCTGAGTGCCGGACTTATCATATGGATCTGGTTGGGAACTCGTTACGTCGTACGGGAAGAAAAATTGTATTATTATTCCGGACCGGTGAGGGGAGTGATCCCCATAAATTCAATTCGAAAACTGGAGGTAGGCCGCACACTGTGGGTTGGGGTTCGTCCGGCACTCGCTACCGGCGGGATCATAATATACTATGGCAGCTCAGACCTGATTTATGTTTCACCCGATACAAATGAAAAGTTCATTCAATGCATAACTGCCATAAACCATAAGATTCAGGTTGACCGACAGTTATTTAAATAATCCGATTCTTCGTAGATACACCGTTAAGGTGGTCTTCTACATTTTGAAGGGTAACCTCAGCGATCTCCTGCAAGGCCTCGCTTGTCAGGAATGCCTGGTGCGATGTGATCAGTACATTCGGGAATGTCATGAGTCTTGAAACCAGATCATCCTGAATAATTTTTTCCGACAAATCTTCAAAAAAGAGGTTTTCCTCCTGTTCATAAACATCGATTCCCAGGTAGCCGATCTTTCCTGATTTTAAAGCTTTAATGACATCCCTGGTCTTGATGAGCGCTCCCCGGCTGGTATTGATGATCATTACCCCATCTCTCATTTTTTTTATGGACTCCTTACGAATCATATGATGGGTTTCCGGAAATAACGGAACATGCAGCGATATTATGTGAGAATGCTCAAGGACCTTATCAAGGGAGTGATATTCCACACCCATCTTTACAAGCTCCTCATCCTCTCTTACGTCATAGGCAATTACCCGGCACCCGAAACCAAGAGCGATCCGGCAAAAGCATTTACCAATGTTGCCGGTTCCGACTACGCCAATAATCTTTCCATTCAGAGTGAAGCCTGTTAACCGTTCAAGGGAAAAATTATTATCCCGGATACGATTGTATGCTTTATGGATTTTTCGGCTGAGGCAAAGCACCAGCGCCATGGCATGTTCTGCCACCGCTTCCGGAGAATATGCGGGAACGCGATAAATCGCGATCCCATATTTTTCAGCAGCTGTAATATCTGCATTATTAAATCCGGCACATCTGAGGAATACAGCCTTTATGTTCAACTCATTCAGCCGTTGCAGCACATCATCATTCAGATGATCATTTACAAACGCGCAAATCGCGTCGTGCTTCGCAGCAAGTGCCACAGTCGATTCAGATAGGGTAGTTTCGAAATAATGAATCGTATGGTTGTGCTCCAGTTTATTGAAACTATCAACATCATATTTTTTCGAGCTGAATACGGCAATTTTCATTTTCCGAAAATACCGAATTCTTTTTTTAATTTATAAAATCACTTACCTGACCAGCCGATAGTTTATAGAGGGTAACCCGGCCAAAACGCCCGGCAACATAGGTCGTTCCCACAACCGCCATTCCGCCATCTGAGGTCGAAATAAAGCCCGCCAACTCGTTCTGATCACCATATCCCAGGTATTCGGAACCGATGAGACTTCCGGTAGAACTTTCAAAAGCGTGGAGTACAATCTGTCCGTTTCGGGTATGACTTCCGAACGTGATTACGTTGGCTCCGTCCAGTGAAAGACTTTTGAGTTGAACCGGCGCATCGGGCACAAGTTCCGGGAACGGGTTGCCCACCAGGTCAACAGTCGAAGTAATACCGTTCACCTGAAGCTGTGTTTTCGGCATCAGGTAGTTGGTTCCGAAATTAAAACTCGAAAGGGCGAAGTACCCCTGGTCAAGCGGAAGAACGGCACTGATTCCACCATCTTCATGCTGGCCCTGTGTTACACCCAATGGAGCCCCGTCTGAAAGATCGGTGAATACCAATGAAAAGGTGTAATTGAAAAATCCATTGAAATAATAAAGTCCTGTACTGGTTTTACCTACCCGGAAAGGAAGTTTTTTTCCTGTACGCGTAAAATGGGCAATTAAAGGAGCCTCAGTTTCACTGCCCGGGCCGATATCAAAAGTCGCCTGTCGTGAAATCGCACCTGAAGTGCTTACGACAGACAAAACGGTTCGTTTGTCCTCGTGATTATAGCTTTGAACCAGGATGTTGTTCCCATCTGCTGCGGCATGAAGCGGATAAGTTAGTCCGCCCAGGGCTATCGGATCGCCCGAGCTTCCATCTTCATTAACCGGAACGAGCAGTGTATTGAGATTAATCCCATCCATTGCTACGAAATACACATTACCACCAACAAGGATGAAGTTATCCAATGGATTGGATAGCGCGTTCAGGAAATCATTTTCCTTGACAAAATTCCCTTTTTCATCGATTTTCATCACATATGCCGCAGGAAAATCAGAATTCTCCGTCTGCCTGCTGGCAAGAATGAGAAAGCCATTATCTGTGGTTTGAATGATATCTATAGGTTGATAGGAAGCTTCAAACCTGTTATCGTCATATACCCTGGTAAATGACAGGGTAGGATCTGCGGTATTGTCTGCCAGGTCGCATGAGGTAAATACAGCAAACAGCAGAACCCAAATTAGTTTTATGTTGTACAGCCTGTTCATTATTCTACTGCTTTTAAGTTTGAACTGATAAATCGAAGCGGGAATACGCAACCGATACTTATATCTACACTTTGCAGCGTGATATCATCCATGGCGTCGCCTGTTCCGGCAACGGGATTTTCACTGTAGCGATTTCCCGCATTGGTGATTACGTTGATTCCGCTCCTGTATACAATATTGAGTGTGAGACGAACATTCCAGACATCGTAATTCACACCGGCACCGGCCGCCCAGCCAAGGTTTGACTTGATGAAGAGGTCATCCACACCGAACGTAACCTCCTGATTTTCAAAAGGCCCTGTTCCTCCGGAAGCCATGTCAGTACCATTGTTGGATACCGTTTTTTTGGCATCAATCAGGTGACTGTAATACCCCCCAAACTGCACGTAGGGCCGAAATTTACCGGACATAAGGTCATAACGGACAAAAACGGGCATATCAACATACTGGAGTTGGTGAAGGTGATGATAGTTCAACTCAAGTGTGTTGGATCCATCCGTTTCAGATGTCCAGAGATAATTATTTTCATAACCAAACTTCTGGATCCGGAACTGCGGTTCGAATACAAATGAAAAGCCCCTGTGATAGAAAGTCACAGAAATACCTGCCTGACCGCCACCCAGAAAGCTGTCGTACGACTTCTCCAGGTCTGACGGATGGTAATTTACAGGTACATATCCGCTGTAACTTTCCTGCGATATGGCCTGGGTGAAATTACCACCGGCAATGAATCCCAGCCACCATTGTGTTTTGAGGAACTGGCTTTTCCGGTCCGGCCTTTTACCATACCCTTCACCCTTCTTCTTAGGGTAAGGGCTCTTTTGGGCCATCGTTTCCGCACCTAAAAATAGCAGGGCGCAAAGGATAAAAAATAGTAGTTTTTTCATGGCTTATTTCCTTACAATCAATCGTTTTGAATCCTTCAATATTCCCGCGGCAATTTCATAAATGTAAATTCCTGCAGGCACATCATCGAGATGAACCTTCACCTCATGGTCTCCCGGTTCACGATGTTCATCAACGAGTATTTTTACAGGTCGTCCCTGGATATCATACAGTGTGAGCTTGACATCGGCAGGCGAGTTGATTCTGTACCGGATATTTGTATAATCCCTTGCCGGATTCGGATACGCCTTTTCCAGTCGGAATCTCTCAGAGAAAAATGCTTCATTGCTGGTGATTTCCTGCCGGGCAAGCGGAATAGGTTCATAATTGCCGCCATCCGGTTTAGGGCCCTGGATAAAGTCACCAAAGAAAATGTCATTGTTGATAACCTGTTCATCCACCTGCATCCAGTCCTTAAGGATATTGGCATAGATCTGACGATAGTCAAATTGCATCTGAACATTATTCTGGGTGACATCCGGATTTGTTCCGTAAACGCCCGGGTTCACACCCGCTCCGAACAGCATCATTGGGGCACCCGTACCATGATCAGTACCATAGCTTCCGTTTGATCCGATTCGTCGTCCGAATTCTGAAGTGGTTAAGGTAAGAACCTTGTTCTCAAGTCCGCGTACACGCAGGTCCTCCTGGAATGCCCGCATCGCGGAGGATATATGATAAAGCAGTGCCGCATGGGAACCCATGGTAGGATCATAGCTTTCCACCTGTGAGGCATGTGTATCAAAGCCTCCTATCTTCACCAGGAAGACTTTGGTTTTTACGCCTTGTCCGGCTCCACCGCCGTCAAGAAGACGTGCGATCATCTGAAGCTGTGGCGTCAGTCTGTTGCGCAGGCTCGAGGCGGGGGCATTGAATGGATATACCTCGGGATAGGACACCTGGGTAGGAGATGATCGGCTGTAGATCTCATAAAGCCTGGCCGCATAATCCTCCGATTTATCTTCGAGTCCCAGGATCCAGTTCATTTCTTTACCGTAGGGTGAATCATCCAGGAATGAAGGCGGTTTTCCTCTTGGGTCGAATCCTTCATCGGTGAATCCTTCCAGCTCACCAACGAGATTTGCCAGTGCTTCCGGGTTGCTTCCCAGGGATATGGATAACGGAATGTTATTATTCTGATGAAAAATGAGTGATACATCCGATCCCATTTCGATGGCAAGCGGATCCGGACAAGCCGCATTCGGAAATTCATCCGGATATTGCATCGGCGCTATATCCTGCTGCAGGTAACGTCCTACCCATCCTGAGCTGAAGTAATCGTCAGGACCTCCGCCCATATGCCATATATCCCGGCCCCTGAAATGTGAACCGTTATTATTTGGATAGGACACACCCTGAACAATAGCCATTCTTCCGCGGTCGTACATATCTTTCATTCCAATCAGATCGGGGTGAAGGCCTACCTGGTCGGCGTAAGGAAGAGTACTGTCAAGTGGAATCATGCTGCGGATACTGTTTTTAGCCGGTATCGCAATGTTCGCTCGGCGACTGTAATACAGGTCGTATTGCTCCACAGGTATAAACGTATTCAGACCATCATTACCTCCGTGCATCTGCAGGATGATGATAACCCGGTCATTCGTGCTTTGACCGGCCAATCTCATAAACGGACTGTGCTGACTCATTACACGTATAGGCACATGCTGCAACGCGAAGGATGCACCGGCCATAAGGGGAATTCTATTTAAAAAGCTTCTGCGTTTCATGATTAAAAAAGTTGGTATTCCGGAGTTTGGAGCGTGGAATTAAGCAGGCTCGTTAACAGTGATTCAATCTCCAGGTAGTTCGTATTAGGATCTGCGGTAAGCGTTGTCCATTCAGCCTCGGTGTACTGATTTGCCGTTAGGAACGCATACAGAAAATAATTAAGCCTTTCTGCCGTCAAATGACTGGTTCCGGCAGTAAAACTGAGGTTTTGAGCCATAGGAAAAATGTACGGACATAAAGCCAGTATCAGTTGGCGGGCGTCTGTCCATTGGATGGCAAACCGCTGTGACAGAAATGAGCGCACATTAAAATAGAACATCTCATTTCCATCAAGTAATTCTCTGATAAACTGGTAACGGCGTACCAGGTAGTTGGTGGATATCCAGTTCCTGTTATATCTCGGGAATTGGTGATAAGCAGGATATCCCGCAACCTCGATGGGTTCATACAGCGTCATCCCCTGCGATTCCATTGCTTTTAACAGTTCACCTGTAGCTTCATAGAACCGGGCAGTGTCGCTTTGATAGGATGGTACACTGATCTCAAAGAATGTGAAAGTAGTGACAACCAGGTCGAGCGGTGATTTAATGATTGCTCCGAACTTGTCATCATCAACCCCGCCAATTGCCTCATAAAAATGGCTGCTGGTAAAAAGGGCTTCCAGTACCGGTTGAATTTTGAATCCACCTGCGATAAACCTGGACGCCATATCGGCAATGATATCATTGTCCAGCTCAGGAGTAATTTCGTAATGAACATAGAAACGGTAAAGTTTACGGCAGATGTGACGCGCCGTTTCTTCCTGCCCAAAGATCATGTTGATCAACTGGTCAAGTTCATCGGCCATACTCTCCGGGGTAGGGTCGCCGTTAATCATCAAAGCAGGATCTGCAGCGATAACGGCATTATTGAATCGGTTGCTGAATTGCTTCAGACCGGAATCTGATTCATGCTGGGAAGGGGAAAGGCCCCCTTTGATGATGGCAGTGGGTAACCCCGTCTCAGGATCCAGGTTCGTGAATGTCTCGTCAAAGTCATAACCTGTAAGGACATTGGCTGCCGCACGAACGTCCTGTTCAGTAAAATTATAATAGTCTCCGGGGATACCTGTTGAAGGCACATTGCCTTCCAGTCCGCGGCCAATCGTATACAATTCCAGCATTTCGCGGGCGTAGTTTTCATTCGGACTTCCCTTAACATTTTGCTGTCCATCAAGGAAAAGCATCATGGCGTTATCCAGTGATACCTTTTTAACGAGTGTTCTGAAGTCTCTTGGTCCGAGAACATCATCATTCTCATCAAATGCAAAACGGCGGAAAAGCTCATTCTGATAGTAGAGCGCCCTGCTGTTGCTCACCTTGGAATTCATGGTGGTAAAATAGGAATGAAGGAAGAAAACCAGTTTCTCCCGTACGATATCATTTATCGGCAGATTGTCTACACCCATCATTCTTCCCAGAAACCACTGGATAAAAAGCATTGACAGCCGGTCATCGCCTTCACCATCTGTTCTGGGCGTACCAATCCAGGTTGCCCCTGTATCAGGATTTACAGGGGGAGCCGGAAAAGCCGAGTTTACAAAAAGCTGAGCAGTTGCTTGTGCGGCACTCAGTCCGGCAAAAGCATCTATATCCGCTTTAGTCCCGCCAAAAGCTGCACGCCTTAACAGGTGTGCTGCGCGGTGTTGTCCTAGTGTTCCATTTAGAGGTAATAAAGGCATCGTATTTTCATTAAAAAAGAATACTACATCATTAAACCAATGGCAGAACATTCCTAACAAAAAGCAAAGAAGGATGAGTTGCGGATTTCACCGACCAAAGGTCTAATTTGTCTATATTTGGTGTGTTCATTAAAGGAAATACTATGGTAAAGCTCATTGAGTGTCCCCGTGATGCCATGCAAGGTTTGGAGTCATTTGTTCCTACTTTTCAGAAGGTTAGTTATCTGAACAGCCTCCTGAGAGTTGGATTTGACACGCTGGATTTCGGGAGTTTTGTATCACCAAAGGCCATACCCCAGATGAAGGATACCGCAGAAGTGCTGGCCCAGCTTGATCTTTCATCTACCTCTACCAAACTTCTGGCGATTATTGCAAATGTTCGAGGTGCCGAAGAGGCGGCAATGCATAATGAAATAGAATTCCTGGGTTTTCCATTTTCGATATCAGAAACATTTCAGTTACGAAATACCAATCAGCGAATCGATCAGGCATATGATACCGTGGATACCATCCTTGAAATTTGTGCAAAAAAAGAAAGGCAGCTGGTGGCCTATCTTTCCATGGGCTTTGGAAATCCGTATGGTGATCCATACTCTGAAGATATCGTGCTGGAACACATACGTGCACTTACCACGCGAGGAGTGCAAATACTTTCTCTCAGCGATACGATCGGGAATGCTTCCGATCAACTTATCTCATCAACTTTCACCCGTGTTCGGTTGGAATTCCCCGACCTGGAGCTTGGAGTTCATCTCCATGCACGTCCGCAGGATGCATATTCCCGTATTCAGTCGGCCTTCAAGGCGGGTTGCCGAAGATTTGATGGTGCACTGCGCGGGTTTGGTGGTTGTCCCATGGCCAAGGATGATCTTGTTGGTAATGTTGCCACCGAGACGATCATTGAATGTCTTCAGGATGCAGGTGTATCCCTGGCCATTGATCAGCCAGCCCTGGAATCTGCGATGAAAAAATCAGTAGATGTGTTTGGATAAAGATTCCTGCGGAAGACAATAACGGTTTCCAGGCAATGCACGTATCAACCCCTTAAATTCAAGTTGGAGAAGCGCAGTGGCGGTTTCGTATACCGTCAGGTTTGTTGCCCAGCTTAAATGATCCAGTTGCACCGGATATTTTTCCGTTTCAAGCAAAGTGAGAATCCGATTTTCCGGAACCGATAAATTTTCGATAACAATTCGAAAATGTGCTGAACTAGCCTCTTTTGTTTGCCAGTCAAGGATATACTCGATATCTGCCGCACTGGTTAGCAAATGTGCCTGATTGCGTTTGATCAGGTTGTTGCATCCTGTAGAGTAGGGAGCATTTACCGGGCCTGGTAAAGCGAAGACATCCCGGTTGTAATCATTGGCAAGACGTGCGGTGATCAGTGCACCTCCTTTTGCTGCTGCCTCCACAATTATAACGGCATCTGCAATACCCGCAATAATGCGGTTACGTGCGGGGAACAAGTGTGCTTCCGGAGCAATATCCAACGCATGTTCAGATAGCAGCCCTCCGTTATGTATCATTTTAAATGCAGTAGCACTATGGCCCGCCGGGTAAATCCTGTTCAGCCCGCCTGCCAGAATTCCTATAGTTGCTAATCCTTCACGTATCGCACATTTGTGAGCACAGATATCAATGCCATAGGCTAAGCCACTTATTATCAGAGGTTTGTGGTGAGATAAATTTAGAATCAGCTCGGAAGTGAAGTCAAGCCCGTACCTGGTGGCCCGCCGGGTCCCCACGATAGCAATGATCTTCTTCTGATTCAGATCTGCAGTTCCCCTAAAATACAGCAGGGAAGGCGCATCAGGAATTTGTCGCAGCCTGACCGGAAATGTATCGTCGGTATGGAATAATAGACGAACCTCTTCCCCGGGCAGCGCTTCTGCAATTTTCTCAGCTTTGTGACAGGCGGTATTTCGATGGGATAGAAGGGAATACGTGTAAGGACCGATTCCCGGGATTGCCGTTATTTTCTTTTTGGGGGCTGCCCATACAGCACTGGCGGATCCGCAATGCGCAATCAGTTGCCGGATGGTTACGCTTCCGATTCCGGGAATACAGTGCAGGGCCAGCTGGTCCAGCCGGTTCTGATCCATATGGTAATTGTTCGATTATCCTAACTGCTGACGGAGTTCAACCAGAAAGGAACGGACCTGCTTAAGCGAATCGATCATATCCAGATCACTTTTCACTTTTCCGCTGTCCTTTTTAAGCATTTCCTTGGCTCCTTGCAGTGTAAACCCCTTTTCCTTTACTAGATGATAAATGAGACGGACATTCTCAATATCATCCCGGGTAAATTGCCGGTTTCCTTTTCTGTTTTTCTTAGGAGCGATTATTTCAAACTCGCTCTCCCAGAAACGGATCAGGGAAGGGGCTACATCGAACATTTCTGCTACCTCACCGATGGCGAAGTACTTTTTCTCTATGGTTTTTTCTTTGTAGGGCATAGTGGTTATTCACCATGAAGATAATTAATTCTTCCAGAATCATCAATAGATACTTGAACCTCGGGGAAGTCTTTTTCTGTAAGTGAACGAATTGTGTTAATTACGCGTCCTTTTTCATCGATACTGGGTCCGCCCGCACCGGTCTGTATGGTAGGGATAATCTCGCCGAATAAAAAAGCACCATCCGGCCCGGTATAAACCTTCACAATAGGGGCAAGACCGTTCTCATCCCGCAGGTTGAAACGGGCATAGGTGCAGAAATTTCCAAGTGAATAGGCGATGAAGCGGTTTTTATATATATCTATTGCGCGGGTCACGTGCGGACCATGACCAAAGATGACATCTGCACCGGCATCGATCATTGCATGGGAAAAGGCATAGACGTCGCCGCGGTTTTCCCCATAGAACATTTCTTCCTGCCTCGGAACAGTCTGATATTTGCTTCCTTCTGCTCCACCATGAAATGAAACGATAACAATATCACTGATCGAATCTAAGTGTTGTACAATCGCTGCCGCCGCTTCGTGGTCATTGATACTCATGGTATTGCTGTTGGGGGAAAAGGCGGCAAACCCATATCGCATCCCATCGCGCATAAACGTGACATATGGTGTGTTCACCTGCCCGGCATGATAGAGTCCTAACGAATCCAAAACACGTTGTGTGTTCTTTCGGCCCGGATCCCCAAAATCACCGGCATGGTTATTCGCGGTGCTCATCACATCAAATCCGGCATCCACCAGGTTCTGGGCGAGGTATTCAGGAGACCTGAATATATAACATAGTTTGGGATCCTTGCATTTTTTTTCATCGCCCCCTTCGTTCAGGATCACTCCCTCCAGATTGCCGAAAGTAATATCAGCATCCTGCAGAATAGGGGTGACCTCCCGGAGCAGGTCTTTGCCCCTGTTGGAAGGCAGATAACTTTCATCCGGAAAATTGGTTCCCATCATAATGTCTCCGACACCAATGATCCGGACCGTATCTTTAAAGATCCTGTGAATTCCAATTTCTACGGAATCTTGTTTCAGGATAATCAGTGTATCAGCTTTAACACCAAGGGTATCAATGCGTGTAAAGGTGGAGTCAACCTTTGTAGGCTGAATGTCAGGTGTTTTGGTTGTTTGCTGCGCAGTTTTACAACCTGTTACAGTCAGGATCAGTAGAATGATAAGGTTCCGGAGGTATTTGCTCATGCCTGCAAAGATAATCCCATGGAACGGTTAATCCAGTACTTCATTGGATTGCTGTGAAATTTCGATAAGTTTCTCATACGCCTCATTACTCAGGTCACGCTGAAAGAAATTGATCGGGTTAATATGCTGACCCTTGTAGACTACCTCATAATGTAAATGGGCACTCACTGACCTGCCTGTATTTCCCACATAACCTATGATCTGGCCGCGCTTTACAGTTTCTCCCCGTTTAACATTAAACTCATTCAGGTGGGCATAGCGTGTCTCATAACCGTATCCGTGATCCACGAAAATAACATTGCCATAGCTCGACGATCGGTACATCTGTTCAATGCGGCCGTCACCAGTTGCATAGACCGGGGTGCCCTTGGACGCGGTGAAATCAATTCCTTTATGCGGCATCCAGCGTTTCAGTACCGGATTGAATCGCTTAGGCTTAAATCCACTGGCAATTCGAACAAGTTCTTTATTGTTGATAGGTTGAATGGCCGGACGTGAAGACCACATCTTCTCTTTTTCGGAAAGTATTTCCGAAATCTGGTCGTAGGATTTACTCTGAATGTACAGCCGCTTGCGCAAAACGTCCAGCTGACGATAGGTTGACAGGATCATTGGAGCTTTTTCCAGAGAGCGGTCTACCAAATCACTGTATTTGTCGTGTCCACCAGTACCACCATCACGCACCGAAGCCGGAATCGGTTCGGTATCCAGGATTACACGAAATATCTCGTCATCGGTAAATTCCAGCTCACCAACTGTGGCATGCGCTGTTTCAATTTCCTTTTTCAATATATTCCAGTCGAGGAGGAGCTGCTGATTTTCAGCTTCCAGCCTGGATTCCTTCAACGATTTGAAATTTGACTGATACACGTATATGATGCCGATTGCGATGATCGCGGTAACGCTCAGGAATCCCAGGATATTCAATATAATTTCTTTCCGGGACGCCTTGTAGCGCTCGTAGTTGCAGGTTTCAGTATTGTAGTAAAAATGAACCTTCGCCATAATGATCAATCCAATGATTGGTTTTCACGTCCCGCTACCTGTCGCAGCGTTCTGAACATATGATCATCAAGTCCCTGAATCATAAAATTCAAAGGATCTATCTGATTACCATCTTTAATAATTTCATAATGAACATGCGGGGCAATCGACCCGCCACTGTTACCGGCTTTGGCAATGGTGTCGCCGCGTTTTACCCGGTCACCCTGACCTACTTCAATTTCTCCCAGGTGAGCATACCGGGTAACATACCCGTTTCCATGATCAATTTCTATATAGTTGCCATAACCCGTTTCAAGCTTGCTGTTGGATTTTACCAGCTTCACACGGCCGTCGCCCGTTGCCAGGACATTGTCTCCGCGGTGGGTAGCAAAATCGATTCCGAAATGCATCACCCGCGCTTTGTGGAACGGATTTATTCGCATACCAAATCCCGATGCGAGTTTTTTAAGATCCTTATTTTCAACTGGTTGAATGGCAGGAAGTGAAGTTAAAATTTCACTATTGTCACGAGCCAGACGAATTACTTCTTCCATGGATCGTTTGGATGATGCTTTGCGGATCTTTTCAATCTTATCTACGGCATCTTCCACATAATCCTCATTATCCCAGCCATTTTGAAGAATTGTTTTATAGTGCTTACTGAAATTGCTTCGGGTTGTTGATGCCCCGTTTTGCAGCGGCTCTGCTTCGTAGATCTTCCTGTAAATATTGTTGTTACGCTGGTTGAGTGCATCGATTACCGATGAAACCTCGAAAAGTTCTGCCCTGAGGTTTTCATGATGTTCGCGGAGTGATTCATTCTCCCGGGTCAATGACCGTGTTTGTGGCGTTTCGTAATAGGCATTCCGGATGAGTACGACAAAGGTCGCTACGACGGCAGCGGTGGCGAGGTAACCCGCAAAATTCAGGAAAACATCCATCCATGTACGTTTCACACGTTCATAACGGCATGTCTGCGTATCGTATGTATATTTTATTCTTGCCATGAATCAGGTTCGCTAAAAACTGCTATTTTTGTGCTTTTATTGCGAATTAGTAAAAAAATATGGCTCGAACCCCGTAGGTAATTCGTGACTCCAGATCGGGAATATAGGAGTTAGTTACAAAAAATCAGGTACCCTGTAAGATATTTAAGCATTTTTGCCAATAATGGAATCCAAAATAATACGTCAGAAATTTTTAGACTTCTTTGAAGAGCGCCGACACGCCATCGTTCCGTCGGCCCCCATGGTTAATAAAGATGATCCTACTTTGATGTTCACCAATGCCGGAATGAATCAGTTCAAGGATTATTTCCTTGGAACCCGTCCGGCTCCCTATGAACGTGCCGCAGATACGCAGAAATGCTTGCGGGTTTCCGGAAAACACAATGACCTCGAGGAAGTGGGGCTTGATACCTATCACCACACAATGTTCGAAATGCTGGGTAACTGGTCATTCGGGGATTATTTCAAGAAGGAAGCCATCGCATGGGCATGGGAACTACTTACCGAAGTATACCAGTTGCCAAAGGACAGACTGTACGTAACCGTGTTTGGCGGCGATGAAGGGGATAACCTGGAGGAGGACAATGAAGCTCGTGCCTACTGGAAAGAATTCATTGATTCAGGGCGTATTCTGAATGGAAGTAAGAAAGACAACTTCTGGGAAATGGGAGATACCGGGCCATGCGGACCGTGTTCAGAAATTCATATTGACCTGCGCCCGGAAAGCGAACTAAAGAAGTTGCCAGGCAAGGAACTTGTGAACCAGGATCATCCGCTGGTTGTAGAGATATGGAACCTGGTATTTATGGAATTTAACCGGCAGGCTTCCGGTAAACTTGTTTCACTTCCTGCCCGTCATGTTGATACCGGGATGGGTTTTGAGCGACTGTGCATGGCGATTCAGGGCAAGACGTCCAACTACGATACCGACGTATTCACCCCGCTGATTGATCATATCAGCGCCCGCTCCGGTGTTTCATATGGGTCTGATAATCAGAAGGATATTGCTATGCGTGTAATATCGGATCATGTTCGCGCGATTGCTTTTGCGATTGCTGACGGGCAATTACCGTCCAACAACGGGGCTGGATATGTGATCAGACGCATTTTAAGGAGGGCTGTGAGGTACGGTTATACATTCCTGGGATTCAATGAGCCCTTTATGTATACACTGGTGCCGATTCTTACGCATCAGTTCGACGGTGTATTCCCTTCGATCGTGGAACAGAAAGACTTTATTATTCAGGTCATGAAAAAGGAGGAAGAGTCTTTTTTGCATACCCTGGAGAACGGGTTGAAGAGACTGGAGATTATCCGGGCTGATCATGCCGGGGATAAAATCATTCCGGGGGATCTTGCCTTTGAATTATACGATACATACGGTTTTCCATTCGACCTTACTTCACTGATTGCCCGTGAGAATGGCATGGCTGTGGATGAAAAGGGCTTTCAGGAAGCTATGAAAATCCAGAAGAACCGTTCCAAAGCCGATGCGGCACGGGAAACGGGCGACTGGGAAATACTCTCACCGGATACGGACGTGGAATTTGTTGGGTATGATACCACTGAAACCAAATCTCACATACTTCGTTACCGAACTCTAAAGCAAAAAGGAAAAAATATCTACCAGGTTGTGCTGGATAAAACTCCTTTTTATGCAGAGAGCGGCGGTCAGGTAGGAGATACCGGGACCTTGAAAAATGACAGGGCTGAAATTCGTGTTCTGGACACCAGGAAGGAAAATGATCTAATCGTTCATTTGGTAGATAAGCTTCCCGAAGATATGAAGGGGATTTTCAGCGCTCAGGTTGACGTAAAGCGCCGAAGCAGGATCATGGCAAACCACAGTGCCACACACCTCTTGCATGCCGCCCTGCGCGAGGTATTGGGTGCCCATGTGGAACAGCGCGGATCCCTGGTAAATGAAGATGTACTTCGGTTTGATTTTTCGCATTTTCAGAAGATGACCGATGAAGAGATTCTGAAAGTGGAACATCGGGTGAATGAGAAAGTCCGTGAAGACATACAGCGCGTTGAAAACCGGGCGGTTCCCATTGCGGAAGCCAAGGCCATGGGTGCCATGGCTCTTTTTGGTGAAAAATATGGGGATCTGGTTCGTGTGATCAGCTTCGATCCGGACTATTCAGTTGAACTTTGCGGGGGCACGCATGTGAATGCCACCGGAAACATCGGATTTTTCAAAATCGTTTCCGAATCGTCTATTTCTGCAGGCATCCGGAGAATTGAAGCCATTACCGGTGAAGTGGCAGAGCAGTTTGTTGAGGATCAGGTTCAACTTAACAAGGACATTCAGAGCCTGCTAAAGGGCGCGCAGGATATTCGACATGCCGTGGAGCAACTCGTCGAGCAGCGTAACCAGCTTGAAAAGGAAATTCAGAAATTACATCAGGATAAGGCCGGCAACCTTAAATCAAGTCTTAAGGATAAGGCGGTTGATTTGGCATCATTTAAGGTGATCATTGAAGAAGTTGAAATTCCGAATGCGGATACCCTGAAAAAGCTTGCGTTTGAGTTAAAGAATGAAGTCCCCGAGTTGGTACTGGTACTGGCAGCGGATGTGGCCGGGAAGCCGCAAATTGCTGTTATGGCGCCTGATTCTCTCATATCAGAAGGTAAGATCCATGCTGGAACGATGGTAAGGGAGCTCGCCCGGGAAATACAGGGAGGTGGTGGCGGACAGCCATTTTATGCGACCGCAGGTGGAAAGGATTTGAGTGGTCTGAAGAATGTGGTTTCAAAGGCAACCGAAATGATAAAGGAAATCCTGGGATGATATCTTCCGGGGAAAAATATACGGCAGTTATCGGTCTGGAAGTACACGCACAACTTCAGACGGAAACAAAGATATATAATTCCGACAGCACGGAATTTGGAAGTGCTCCCAATACCAATGTGAGTGTGATAACCCTCGGGCATCCGGGAACCTTGCCGGTATTGAACAGGAAAGTGGTCGAATATGCCATTCGGATGGGATTAGCATGTAAGTCTGAAATTTCACGAGTGAACATCTTTGACCGCAAGAATTATTTTTATCCGGATTTACCGAAAGGCTATCAGATCACGCAGGACAGAACACCGATTTGTGTAGGCGGACAGGTTCCGATAACACTTAAAGACGGTAAGGAGGGTCTTGTTCACCTTAACCGTATTCATATTGAAGAGGATGCGGGAAAATCAATTCACCTTTCCGGTGAGACGGATACGCTGGTTGATTTCAACAGGGCAGGTGTGCCGCTCATCGAGATTGTAACAGAACCTGATCTCAGGTCATCGGAGGAGGCATCTGCTTTTCTCACTGAAATCAGACGGCTGGTCAGGTATCTGGGAATCTGTGACGGGAATATGGAAGAGGGCTCCATGCGATGTGATGCCAATATTTCGATAATGCCCAAAGGCTCTGAAACCTACGGAAAAAAAGTCGAGGTGAAGAATATGAATTCCATCCGAAATGTGCAGCGCGCGATTGATCACGAGATAGAGCGTCAGGTAAGGATGGCTGAAAACGGGGAAACCATTATGTCGGAGACACGGACCTTTGATGCCGCAACCGGAGTAACGTCGGGAATGCGGACGAAGGAAGAATTAAATGATTACAGGTATTTTCCTGATCCTGATCTGAGTCCGCTTCATATTTCACAGGAATGGCTCAACAGGATCGCGGCAAATATGCCGGTATTGCCCCGTGAATTGTATGAGAAATACGTTGGGGAATATCAACTTCCTGCCTACGACGCGCAGGTTCTTACCGATAGCAGGGAAATTGCACTTTATTTTGAAGATGTGATTGCCCTGACACATCATTATAAAGCGGCCTCCAACTGGATTATGGGCCCGGTGAAGTCATATTTGAATGACAAGTCGATTGAAATCAATGAACTTCCCCTGAAAGCTAAAGCCCTGGCAGGGTTAATTGACCTCGTGCAGTCGGGCAAAATCAGCTTTTCAATCGCATCACAGAATCTTTTTCCCGAAATGATTAAGCGACCGGATCAGCCGGCCGAAAAACTGGCAGGGGAATTGAATCTGATCCAGAGTACCGGAGAAGATGAGATCGATGCGTTGGTAAGTGAGGTGCTTTTGGATCTGCCTGATAAGGTGAAGGCATATAAAAGCGGCCAGAAAGGATTACTTGGCATGTTTATGGGAGAAGTTATGCGGCGTGGTAAGGGCAAAGTGAATCCAAAAGTGGCGAATGAACTATTAATAAAAAAACTAGGTTAGTCCGATATGAAAAAAATGAACATTTTACTTGTGGCGGTGGCGATTCTGTATTCGTGTTCCTCCGAATCCAATTCACAGGAATCAAACGGGAGATCGATTACATTGACCGGGAGAGTGGTAAATCCCCAGCAAAACGGGCATATAATATTATCGAGGTATCTGAATCAGTCGGGTGGGACCGAAGTGCTGGATACCTTGTCGTTGAATAGTGATAAGACGTTTGAAGAACGCGTAAATGTTCCTGCTGCGGGATATTATAAACTTGATTTTTACGGAAGGCAGGTAGTTAACCTGATTCTGGATAATGACGATGTGGAAGTAAACGTCGATGGTCAGCAACCCCAGGGATATGCCGAGGTTAATGGCAGCTCTGATCATGACTTTATTCAAGGGGCACAAATGGCTGTTCAGCAATTTCAGCAATCGGCACAGGTAAGAAGTTTGAACGAGGCGTTCGTGGCTGCACAGCAGCAAAATGATTCTGAGGCGATGGATTCACTGCGTCTTCGGTATATGGAAATGGATTTTGAGTTTAAATCTCAATTATTGAAATCGGCAGATACCATGGAAACCTCGCTGGGTGTCGTTGAGATTTTGAAAAATAAGCAGTTCATCGATCCTGATCAGCACTTTGAATACATGAAGTCCTATGCTGCACGCGTGGAAAAGGACATGGGAGATTCTCCCATTGCGATGGAATTTGTCGACAATGTGAAAGCGATGGAAGTATTGTCGATCGGAGCTGTGGCACCTGAAATTTCACTTCCCAATCCGGATGGTGATATTGTTCCTTTGTCGTCATTACGCGGAAAGTATGTATTGGTTGATTTCTGGGCACAGTGGTGCCGTCCTTGCCGGATGGAGAACCCCAATGTTGTTGCAGTGTATCAGCAGTACAATGACCTGGGATTTGAAGTATATGGGGTTAGCCTTGATAGGACCCGTGAAAAGTGGCTCCAGGCCATTGAAGAAGACGGACTGCACTGGACCCAGGTTTCTGATCTCAAGTTCTGGAACAGTGAGGCCGCTCGTACATATGGTATTACAGCCATTCCGTTTTCGATTCTCCTTGATCCTGAGGGGCGAATTATCGGCAAAAACCTTCGTGGAGCAGCGTTGAGGCAAAAGCTGGCGGAGATTTTTGATAATAAGGGGTAATCAAATCTACACATTTGGCGTACCTGCGGCACGCCTTTCCTGATAACCATCACATTCTTTATGCGACCCCCGCTTTGCAGGGGTCGTTCTTTATTTTACCCACGAGCTCACATATTTGACCCACGCTCACGCATGTGTCATTGCAGAAATCCTGGGATAATTCAAAAATGCAGGGACTTCTTCTGCTTCTTATTTCCCGGCATGTTTTTCCAAACAGGTGCGTTAATGACAAACGACCCCTGTGCAACAGAGGTCGTATACGCAAGATATGGAATAGTTCAGCAGACCGCCCCCGGCGTAGCGGGGGTCGCATATGTGAGCAAATGATCGTAAGTCAGAACGACCCCTGTGCAACGGGGGTCGTATACGCAAGATATGGAATAGTTCAGCAGACCAACCCCTGTGCAACGGGGGTCGCATATGTGAGCAAATGATGGTTAGTCAGAATGACCCCTGTGCAACAGGGGTCGCATACGTAAGATATGGAATAGTTCAGCAGACC